>NZ_JAAHGO010000001.1:0-32281 GCF_010672455.1 Okeania sp. SIO2C9
TACATGGCGCTCTTTGGATCTTGGGAGATGGGGAGATGGGGAGATTGGGAGATTGGGAGATGGGGAGATGGGGAGATGGGGAGATGGGGAGATGGGGAGATGGGGAGATTGGGAGATGGGGAGATTGGGAGATGGGGAGATTGGGAGATGGGGAGATGGGGAGATTGGGAGATTGAATAATGAACATATACTATATAACCGGATTCTATATTAGACACTGATACGCAGATGCATTTTGACCCCCAGGCCATAGACTTCTTGTTTATAGTGGGCACGGCTTCCACTTCACACCTTGGGCGTTAAATTTGGCCTGATTCAGTTTCTGTATTTAAACGCCAGTATAAATTTAAGAAAGCGATTGCTAATTGGCGAGGCCTCCGTTTCCGGAAGAAACGCTACGCGAACAGAATGTAAGACACACTCAACAGATGCGGTCAGGCAAGACCTGTCAATGCCTGTGGATGAGTAACCGCAGTGGCGACTGCTATAACATTTTTTTTAGATTCTAGATTTTACCATAATATTTGACTAATCATTCCATAATTGCTATCCTAAATATTAGGAGTTAAAATCAAAGGTGATGGGCAGACAGAAAGAGTTCAACAGAGATGAAGTGTTAATGAAGGCAATGCAAACCTTTTGGTGTTATGGCTATGAAGGGACTTCCATACAAACCTTAGTTGATAAGATGGGTATCAACCGAGGCAGTCTTTATGATACTTTTGGCGATAAGCAATCTCTGTTTCACGAGGCGATCGCCTATTACGACTCTAGACTTGTAGCACCGATGATTACTAAACTAGAGGCCCATGATGCTTCTAAACAAACTATTGTAGATATCTTTTATGGTATGATTGATTCTGCAGTAACAGATGAAGATCATAAAGGCTGTTTAATTACAAACACTGCTGTTGAACTTGGTGGCAATAACCCAGACAGTGCTAAACAAATTGCTGCCAAGATCCAACAGATTGAAAATGCACTTACAAAAGCTTTAACTACAGCTCAAGAGAAAGGTGAAATTAGTCAGAAACATAACTGCACTACCGTAGCCAGATTTCTTACTTGTTGCTTACAAGGTTTACGGGTAATTTCTAAAGTTAATCCTGACCGAAAAGCATTACAAGATATAGCTAAAATGGCTCTTTCTGTTTTATAACAGGGAACAGGGAACAGGCAACAGGCAACAGGCAACAGCGGTGCGACCCCGCGACGACGCCAGTCGCAAGGGAATGCGCATCAAGAGAGGCAACAGGGGGAAAACATTTTCCTGTCTGAGGTTAATTATCAGCCTATACTCTAAGCAACTTGTTCGTTGCTATAGATTAATTTACCTACTTTTAATTTTTTGGCGTTGGTGATTTGAGGTATGATATCATGTGCGGGTAAGAGGTCTATAGAACTCCTTTCCGCGTTCCGCGTTAACCTTTGCGCCCTTCATTCCGATAGGATGCATTGTGCGCCAGCAAACAAAAAACTTTCTCCTTCTATTCCTCTTTCTTCTTTCTTCCCTCCTGACTCCTGACTTCCCCTCCTGGGAGGGCTTAGGAGTGATTTGACTCCTCAGTAATTAAGATTAATATCATACCCTAATTTACCAAAGCCAATTTTTTTTGCCTTAATTGGAACAATCATTCTAAAGAATAGGAGAAAATCCCATGGAATTAACCAAAAACTTACAAGAACTCCAAGCTAAAATACAAGCCCAACTACCAGAAGATGCAAAAGCAAAAATGAATAAAGCTGTAGTTGATTTAGCCAACTCCGATATTGTTGATAATAGCTTAAAAGTAGGGAAAAAAGTTCCTAACTTTAGCTTGCCAAATGCAGTAGGTAAAATAGTAGAATTAAATTCATTACTGGTAGAAAGTCCTGTAGTAATTTCCTTTTATCGTGGCGGATGGTGTCCTTATTGCAATATGGAATTAAGAGGTTTACAAAAGTATTTGCCACAAATCACAGAATTAGGAGCAAAATTAATCGCAATTTCTCCAGAAACACCAGACAACTCTCTTTCCACAACAGAGAAAAACGAATTAACTTTTGAAGTCTTAAGCGATCGGGGAAATCAAGTTGCTAAAGAATTTGGTTTAGTATTTCAACTTCCCGAAGAATTACGCCCAATATATCAAAGTTTTGGCATTGACTTACCAGCTTATAACGGTGATCAAAGTTTTGAATTACCAATTCCTGCCACTTATGTAATTGCCTCAGATGGTACAGTTATTCATGCTTTTGTTAACCCAGATTATACACAACGTCTCGACCCAGAAGAGATTATTAATGTGTTAAATTAATTACGAGTCAGGAGTCAGGAGTCAGGAGTCAGAAGTTAGGAGGGACGGGGAATTATAGAGGAGATAGTAGGAAGAATCGTCCCTTGATTTTTCTGCCCAACTCTTGACCAAAATCCTAAATTTTTGAACCATTACCACCTAAAACCTAGCACTTTTTGATACTTAAAAAGGCACTTACTTTTATCTGTAAAGACTTTTAGATTTAATCAGCAAGCCCTATCTAGGTTTTCCTACGGAATGAGCTATTTTGAGCAAATTAAGGTCTTTTCCTTGGTACTACTAGATTTTAAGCCATTTTCGGAGTAAAAAATCTCAAAGTACCGATAAAAAAAGATCATTGGGAATTTATTCGTGCTTTGTTAATAGCAACCCCATTATCAACTGCTGCTGCAATAGGACCTAAAATCGATGCAATTCTGACAGAATTCGCAAAAGCCTTCTCTGCATCCTTTGATGTTACACCAATCACAAAACCCATACCGCAGAAAAAAGAGAAAAAAACTAACAAAGCTTTCCATCGACCAGTGTAAGCATAACCAGTGAACGGAATAACAAGCGACAAAATTATAGCTATCCAAATTTTCTTTCTAGCTAAATTTTTGACAGGTGATATTTTGTCTTTAAAATTCCCTGATAACAATTCTTGCTTCATTTGAGCAAACTCTTGTGAAGTAATATTCCCTTCATCAAGAAGTTGCTGCATCTCTTTCAGTTTCTCAATTTTGTCAGTCATAATTTGCACCAAATATATATGATAGAGCAGTCTAACTATCAATTATATTGTAGTTGCAGCCATTAAGTAGGATGTGTTTTGCTCCACTTCTTCAAAAGATCCCAAATGGGTTCTATAGTAATTATCTTGGTTTAGGTAAAAGTGGGAGCATCTTGCTCCCGTTATTTCCCCAAACTTTCCACTCTCCCCACATTTCCTACACTTCCCACACTACTCCTTATTACTTATACCAAAATTAGCCATCAATAAATACGAACAGGGAACAAGATAAAGAGCAACGAGTGTTGAACCACCAACACCACCTGCGATCGCTACAGCTAGAGGAGGCCAAAAACTACCGCCTCCTAACAATAAAGGCACAAACCCAATCATTGTAGTTAAAGTTGTAGCAATTACATGACGAGTTGAACGTAGGACTACTTTTCGGGTAGCTCGATGGTTCCCTTGAGATGCTTCCGGGTCTTCCAGGATGGCTGCCATAACTACAACTGAGTCGTTAATGGCAATTCCTACTAAACCAAATGTGCCGATCAAACTCATAAACCCAAAGGGATAGCCAAATAGCCATAAACTAAAGAATCCTAATCCTACGGCACAAATAGCAACTAAACCAATTATGGAAGCTGCTCGGAATGAATTTAAGGATAACACTAAAATTGAGGCTGATAACACTAATATAACTGGCAGAGTTGAGAAAAGATTTCCTTGAGCATTGCCTTGCTGTTCTGCCTCTCCAGCAATTTCAGACCAATATCCAGATGGTATTTCAAAGTCTGCATCATTTAACTTTTGCTGCCATTTTGTGAAAATTTCTGAAGGTAAAACCCCAGCAGCGAGAAAACCTTGAATGGAGTTTACTCGTCTACCGTTACGCCTTCTAATGACTGAAAATTGTGGTTCTAATTCTACTTCTGCTAAAGCTGATAGAGGTATTGTGTCTGTTGCATTCTGGCGATTTTGATTGAGACTGGAACCAGTCGGTTGTAAATCTAGGGATTTAATTTGGCTAAAGTCTCCTCTTTGAGCATTTGACACTCGCACCCGCACTGGTAATTCTTCAACACCTTCGAGAACAGAACCTCCCAAATTTCCCTCTAGTAAAGTATCTAACTGTTGCGAAACAGCAGCGCGATCTAGTCCTGCTAAACGAATCTCTTCTTCATCCACTAACAGTTTTAGTTGAGGTCGAACGTCGTTTAAGGTACTGCGGGTATGAGTTACTTTGGGAGTTTGAGCTAATAGCGCTCTTGCTTGTTCTCCTATTTGTTGTAGCTCCTCTAAGTTGGGACCATAAATTCGTAGTTCTACTGGTGCATCAAAAGGAGGCCCCTGTTCCAATAACCGCACCAAAATTTGAGCTTCAGGAAATGCGCGATCGACTTCTGCTTGAATTCTGTTAACTAATTCTGGTTTAGCGATGGTATTTAGCTGCAAAAATCCTTGAGCATAATTTAGATATCGTTCTTTACCTACTTTTAAGTTATAGTAATACTTGGGCGCACTACGGGCTAAAAACCATTGTAATTCATCAATTTCTGGGTGCTGTAAAATTAGTTCTCGGACTTGTAGAGCAGTATTTCTTGTTTTTTCAATTGAGGTGAGAGCAGGCAATTCTAATTCAATTTGTACTTGGTCTCTATCTACTTGAGGAAAGAATTGTTGGGGCAGAGTTCCTAGCTGAACTATACCAGTTATTGGTAAAATTAAACCTAATAATATTCCTAACAAAGGAGAACTATATACACTGCGTAAACTTAGTTGATAAATTTCAGTTAAATAAGAATTTGAAAATCCAGTTTTCCACCATTGCTGTTTAGTCTTTTGCCACGAATTATGATTGGGATTGTGGTATAATTTTGCAGTTATTGCTGAACTAATTGTAATTGATATTAATAGTGAAGAAAGAACAGCTAAAATCACACTAATACCAATACTACCAACAAATTCTCCAGAGGGACCAGGCATAATTGCAATGGGTAAAAATGCCAGAGCTGTAGTTAGAGTTGATGCCATTAAAGGCATAAATAAATGATGAATTGCTTTAGTAATTGCTACTTCCGATTTTAAACCCGAAGCTACACCTTGACTAACTTCATCAACAACAATAATTGCTGTATCAATTAATAGTCCTAAAGCTACAATTATTCCAGTTATTGACATTTGATGTAGAGGTATATCTAACAATCCCATGGAACCTAGCACCATACAAGTTGATAGAGGTAGGGCTAAACCAACAACAATTGCAGATTTCCAACCCATTAAAAAGACTGTAATTGCAAATACCAGAAATCCACTAATAAACAAATTAAAAATAAGACTGTCTAGACGATTTTCAATATAATTACTTTGATTAAAAATAATCTCTAGTTTGAGACCTTTGCCTAGTTGTTTGCGGAATTTATCAATTTCTGCTTCTGCTGTTTTTGCCCAAAGGTCTATTTGATAATCTGATTCTACAAATACCCCTAATGCAGCAGCAGGACGACCATTAATTAATGTTAATTCTCTGGGCGGTTTAATAATAGTTTTCCTCACTTCAGCAATGTCGCCCAGTAGAGCAAATTGTCCTTGTTCGCTAAAGTTAATTGGAATACTCCGAATCCTTTCTAAGGAATCTAAATCTGATTCAATTTCTAATAGTAAATCATTATTTTGACTGCGTAGTAAACCTGCTGAAACCTTAGCATCACTCTGTTGAATTTGTGTTGATAATTGTTCAGGTGTTAGCCCAATACTAGCTAACTGAGACTGGTCAATTTCCACTACAATTTCTTCATTTTGCTTGCCAAAAATATCAACTTTTTCTGTACCCGATAATCCCAACAATTCATCTTTCAACAATTCAGATAAACGATTGATAATTGCATAATTAGGTTCGCTATCTTGTTCCCAAATTAAAGCTGCAATCAAAGCATAAGCCTTAATTTCAACCTCTTCTAATCGTGGCGGACTTGCACCCACAGGTAATTCAGGAGCAGCTCTATTTAATCGCTCTCTAATTCTTAACCAAACCGGATCAGCATCAGCCTTTTCAACAGAATCTAACAATTCAATAGTAATAATTGAACTACCCGCCCTAGAGTCTGATTCATAGCTTTTAATTTCCTCAATTTCAGATAATTCTTCCTCTATTTTTTCTGTAACTAAAGCTTCAACTCGTTCAGCATCAGCTCCAGGCAAAAAAGTTGTTACGACCGCTATACGAGGAACTAATTCAGGGTCTTCAAGTCGTGGCAACGTGAAAAAAGCTGAAATTCCCCAGGTGAGAATTACCAGTATTGCCAGAATTAATAATCTAAAGTTTCGATAAAATAAAGTAGTCATTTTCAGTTATCAGTTATATGTATTATGTGCCCCCTGTGGGAGAGCTACGAATTGCGGATAATTACTTAATAATAAATTTTTTGTTTGTAGTTGGGCTTTAGCCCTAGTATAAATATTGTAAGGGCTAAAGCCCAACTACGAACCTGATGAAATTTGCTGTATCAGTTCTAAACTATCTTGAATCATATTCCCCCTGCAACGTAAATGCTGCCCAATAATAAGGACTTATCCCACCCTCCAACATCTGCAATTGTGCTGCCCGTAATGCCTCCACAGGTGACAACCCCCCCTCCAACATCCCCTGATAAAACTGGGACATTAAATCTGCTGTTCTAGAATCATCAACAACCCACAACGAACCTACTACCCGTTTTGCTCCTGCATACATGAATACCTTTGTCAAACCCACCAAACCTTCTCCTTTAATGTCCTTTCCTTTGGCTGTTTGACACGCACTCAATACTACTAATTCTGCTGGCAAATTCAGGTTTAAAATATCATTCAGTCGGAGGAAACCATTTTGCCAGTTGCCATTTTTATCTACTAACGACATGACAACCCCTGATAATTCTGGTTGCCTACCGTTAGCAAAACCGTGGGTGGCAAAATGCACAATCTGATATTCGCTTAATTCTTCACTGGTTGCTGTTTCTCGGTTGGCTTGGAAATCGAAAGCTTGAGTGCGTTCCGACTCTGGTATTAAAGCCATAATTGCTTCTGCTTCAGTGCGAGTACCCGGTAGTCTATCCCACCTAATACCAACATCTCTGGCTGCTCTATCTAATTTTTGTGCCTCTAGGGGAAAAGCACGACTGCGATTTTCTGATGTAGATATTGTGGTAGTTTTACCTGTAACCCTGGCATCATCAGGGCTAAATACTGGGTCGGCAATAATAGCCACTTTCTTCGGGGCAAGTTTTCGAGATTTTGTATCATTGCGGATATTGGCAATAGTAGTAACTGAAGGGAGATTTACTATTTCGTGGTTGACTATTAAAGGTTGATAACTATCACTTTCTCCATCAGTATTTGGTATTGATAAGACGGAAAAAGGAATTTCTTGTAAGAAGCGATCAGCAACTATTAATAGACGTTTTTTGTTTAATTTATCGGCAACAGGTTTGAGAAGAATTTCTGTTAGCTCATCAGCAGCACTATCAATTTTGGCTATGCCATTGCGTTCTCGTGGACTTGTTATTGTCGCCATTAACTCTATGGCAGCATTTTTAATTTTTGCTTGGGGAGGGAGTTGATAGCTGTTGATGCTGTCTTTGGTGACTGCCCACAAATAGCTACTTTCTTCACCCAAGGAATATTGTAGGAGTAAAGTGTCATTATCTAATACCTGTTGTTGAACTTCTTTGAGAGTAAGGGGTTGAGGTTGAGTGAGGGCTGCATAATTTGGGCTGGTGGTACGAATTTTGACGCGTAACTGGTTGTATTCATCTATGAGTTGGTCTCTTGTTTGTTCGATATTGGCTTTTTGTTCGGGGGTGTATTCTCCGCTGAGGAGTTTGATGCGTTGGGTTTCGATGGCATTGAGTTGTTGTTGCAGCTCTGTTTCTGCCTTTGCTAGTTTGGGATCTATTCCTTGGCGGATATTGACACTAGCTTCGTTGAGGAGTTCGAGGAAGGCACGGGCGCGACTGCGTTCGCTGGCGTGAAAGGCTTTGGCATCGTAACCTTGGTTTGGATTTTGTTTGTAGAGTTGCATGAGTAAGTCGATGTATAATTCATATCTATCCTGGACGGTAGCAAAGTAGAAGGCGCGGAGTTCAACACTAGCAACTTTGGTACGGAGGTCTTCGATTATTTCTAGGGCTTTTTCTATGAAAGTGAGGCTTTCAGTAAGTTTACCTTGATTTCGTTTGAGCCAAGCGATATTATAAAGAGTGCTTGCTTCCCCATCCCGTTCGCCTACTTGTTGAAATAGAGGTAACGCTTGCTCGTAGTAATTGAGTGCTTTTTGTTTTTCTCCTAAGCTATCGTAGACAACGCCAAGACTATTGAGAGTGGTTGCTTGCCCAGCTCTATCGCCTATTTGTTGAAATAGAGGTAACGCTTGCTGGTAGTAATTGAGTGCTTTTTGTTTTTCTCCTAAGCTAGAATAGACACGGCCAATATTATTGAGAGTGATAGCTTCCCCACCTCTATCGCCTACTTGTTGAAATAGAGGTAAAGCTTGCTCGTAGTAATTGAGTGCTTTTTGTTTTTCTCCTAAGCTAGAATAGAGAGTACCAATACTATTGAGAGTGGTGGCTTGCCCACGGCGATCGCCCACTTGCACTATCAGAGGTAAAGCTTGCTCTAAGTAATTGAGTGCTTTTTGTTTTTCTCCTAAGCTAGAGTAGATCCCAGCAAGATTATTGAGAGTGGCTGCTTCCCCACGGCGATCGCCTACTTGCACTATTAGAAGTAAAGCACGCTGGTAGTAATTGATAGCTTTTTGTCTTTCTCCTAAGCGATCGTAGACAAGGCCAATATTATTGAGAGTGATAGCTTCCCCGCGGCGATCGCCTACTTGCCCTATTAGAGGTAAAGCTTGCTGGTAGTAATTGAGAGCTTTTTGTTTTTCTCCTAATTCACGGTAGACCTCACCAATATTACTGAGAGTGATAGCTTCCCCACGGCGATTGCCTACTTGCTGAAATATAGGTAGAGCTTGCTGGTAGTAATTGAGAGCTTTTTGTGTTTCTCCTAAGTTATCGTAGACAAGGCCAATATTATTGAGAGTGATAGCTTCCCCACCTCTATCGCCTGCTTGCCGCCTTATAGGTAAAGCTTGCTCGTAGTAATTGAGTGCTGTTTGTTTTTCTCCTAAGCTATTGTAGATAGAGCCAAGATTATTGAGAGTGTTTGCTTCCCTACTCAAGTTACCTGTTTTTCTAAAAAGTAATAGTGCCTCTTCCAATTTAGCTATAGCTCTCCTCAAAGATTCTGCCGTACCTTGTTTATGAAGTTGTGTTGCTTCATCAAAAACTTTTTCTGCCTCAGCATCAAGGTTAGTTTGAGCAGCAACTTCTCCCTTATTCAAAATACTTGGCAACATTAATACAGAAAAACTGACATTAAATAACATCAGACTATTAACACTGAGAATAGATAACCATCGCATCGGAGAAACCATAGATATTACCCCTTTCTAAGCAATTAGAAAATTTCATATTAATATACTTCCTGTTTGAAGAAAGATATGCAGTATCCAGTAGGTTGGGTTAAGCGGCAGCGCAACCCAACAATTACAAATCTTTGTGTTGGTGCATTATAATAGTCGTGAATTATCCAACAATATTTGTTACCACAACAGTGGGAGCAAGATGCTCCCACTGTTGCTGATTCTGGGTATGATGCAAGCCCCCCTAGCCCCCCAAAATTGGGGGGAATAAAACTCTAAAAGTCCCCCAAAATTGGGGGATGCGCGGGGGCTTTACCAGAACCAAACAATCGCACATTCATACTTCAATTCAGCAACGCCCTTCCTCCATACTAGGTATTCTTTTTTGCTGTATACCATTACTGGACTTACCCAATTATTTGTTGGGTTTCCTTTTGTCAACCCAACCTACAAAGTGACCAAAACTTCATCTAACTTCTGACTTCTGTACGGGTGATTCGCGAATCACCCCTACTTCTGACTTCACAAACTGCCCAGGTGTTAGTTGATTAGTTCCATTAGTCACAATCAAATCTCCCGGTTGCAATACCCCTCGCACCAGACTCCGGTCTCCCTCCGTATGCAACACCTCAACCATTCGTTTTTCAGTCTGATAAGTTCCCGCAGGTAAATCCAAATCTGACTGCGAAGGCGGTACAAGAGCATAACTTGCCAATAACCCCCGCTCTCCCCAAACTAAAGCAGAAGTAGGCAACCAATATCCTTCCATCCCATAAGTCTGATTTAATCCCAGACGAACAACAGTACCAGGAGCAATACTTTGAGGTAGTGCCAAAATCACACTTTGAGTCCGAGTCATAGAATCTACTTCTGGTAATATCGACAACACTCTGGCACTATAAATTCTCTCTCCCACCCTAACCTCCTGCTGACTGCCAACTCTCAGACTGGAAGCATTCGCAGGCGGCACCCCAACTCTAACTTTCCTTTCACCACCTTCAACCAAACGCACAACACCCTGACCACCCGGTATCCCCAACCTCCCCCTCTCTTTTTAAATAGATTAAATAGCTCTCAAATGGCTTCTATATAGTAATAATCTTCCACTGAAAGTTAAGATTGATTCACTATATCTGTACGAACATAGTGAAGAAATTTTGAATCCGTTGTGTTTATAGATTGATAACCGTATTTTTCTAGAGCTTCCTGCATTTCAGGTTGTTTTAGAGTTCCGGTAAAACGAATCCACACTATTTGTTCTGGCTGATAACGCTCAATAATATCAATAAAAAATTCATCTTCGAGTTTTTCAGTTCGTACACGTTTGTTAGAGAGAACAGCTACTTCTGGGGGAATAGGTATCTGACTATAAACTGCATACATGGCATCATCGGTTAAAATATATTTATTATTCTTACTAAACTTCTGCACAGATTCAAACAACTCCTGTTTAGGTGAAACAGTTGTACTGGATCGCAAATCAGCTACTGTTGGCATCGTTTCAAAAGAGTATCGCCAAAATGCTTGCCCAATAGGGAATAGCCAGACAATCATTAGTATTAAAAGTAATAACTTTGACTTATTTGTATGGGATAAGTTTTTATTTCGCAACTGACTCAAAAAGTGCCAAAAAGGTAAACAGCTAATCCATACTAAAGGAAAAATAATTAGAGGATAATAAATCCACCAAACTGGTCTTTGTACAGAGAACTGCAAAAGCATTAGTCCTGATAGAACTAAGGGAATTAAAACACGCCATATTTGATTTCTCAAACGAATAACTGATAATAATATACTGCTCAAACAAACTAACAAAAGTACTAGATCTGTCTGACTAGCTCTTTTAAATAACTTGAAAAGTGTTTCACTTCCGTAAAGGGGACGAGCATTTTTATGAAACTCTACTAAGAGATAGTAAGGAAATGGCCAATAAGTAAGCATTAATAAGAAAAATCCAATTAAGATTACTCCTAGCCATAGCCAAGGGAACTTAAAGTTAGGGTTATTAGGTTCAAGATGTTTAGCTATAATTTTTGAACAGCCAAATAAAACAACAATCAGTAGTGCTGTGAAAAACTTGATTGTCATTGCATAAGCAAAAATAATTCCACTTAAAACCATTAACCAAGAACTTTTTCCTTTTCCCTTCAGTCCATAAAGGAAAAGTAGTATTCCCACTATACCCAGAGCTAATGATGGCATATCGATGGTAATAACAGTAATTGCTGGTAGAAAGCGTACTGTCGAGCTAAACAATAAAACCCCAAAAATTGCGGTTGGTCGGTCAAAAAAAAGTTTGAGAATCCAGTAAAAAGCTACAATTCCTGCTGCTGCCAGTAGTAAAGCTAGTATCTTAGCAGCTAAAAGAGACCTTCCAAACAAAGCAGTCCAGATATATAGTAACCATGTCCACCCTGGAGGGTGATCGCTCCAAACTTCACGGTAAAGAGTAAAACCTTGTAAGACATGAAAAAGACGACTGAATTCAATTGCTTCATCTGTATTATAAAACCACTTGTATTCAAAAGGTGTTAATAAAATACCCATCAAGATAACAAGAAGCACAATTAATACACTGATGATAAAATCTTTATTAACAAATTTTCTCATCCTCATTGAGGTTGTATTCATGAATTTTTCGGGTAAACATTAGATACTAATCTATAGTATTATAAAAACTTGCAGATGTTGTAATAGGATTTTTTACTCAATTACATGGAAATACCATGTGTTTTTATTGCAGATAGCGAACCAACTGACCAGGAGCTAATTGATTAGTTCCATTAGTCACAACCAAATCTCCCGGTTGCAATACTCCCCGCACCAAACTCCGGTCTCCCTCTGTATGTAACACCTCAACCATTCGTTTTTCAGTCTGATAAGTTCCCGCAGGTAAATCCAAATCTGACTGCGAAGGCGGTACCAGAGCATAACTTGCCAACAACCCCCGCTCTCCCCAAACTAAAGCAGAAGTAGGCAACCAATATCCTTCCATCTCATAAGTCTGATTTAATCCCAGACGAACAACAGTACCAGGTGCAATACTTTGAGGTAGTGCCAAAATCACACTTTGGGTACGAGTCATAGAATCTACTTCTGGTAATATCGACAACACTCTTGCATTATAAATTCTGTCTCCCACCCGAACTTCCTGCTGAGTGCCAACTCTCAGACTGGAAGTATTCGCAGGCGGCACCCCAACCCGAACTTTCCTTTCACCACCCTCAACCAAACGCACAACACCCTGACCAGCATTAACCACAACTCCCTCATCTAAATGGCGGACTGAAACAGTACCGGAAAAAGGTGCAAATAGAGTACTCTTTCTCAGAACAACATCAATTTCAGAAATTTGTGCCTCGAAACGTCTAATTTCTGCTTGTTGAGCTTCTATTTGTTCGCGACGAGTTCCAGCAATAAGTTCGTCTAACTGACTTTGCACCTGACCTACCCTAGCTCGTTGAGCTTCTATTTGTTCACTGCGAGTTCCAGCAATAAGTTCGTCTAACTGACTTTGCACCTGACCTACCCTAGCTCGTTGAGCTTCTATCTGTTCCCTACGAGTTCCAGCAATAAGTTCGTCTAACTGACTTTGCGCTTGACCTACCCGCGCTTGTTGAGCTTCTACTTGTTCCCTACGAGTTCCTGTTTCCAGTTTCTCTAGTTCGCTCTTTGCTTGCTCCAGTCTTGCTTGTAAAGTATCTGCTTGGGTTGAAGCTTCGTCAAACTGCTCTTGAGAAATTGCTCCTTCGGTATAAAGTTCTTCACGTCGTTTCTCCTGAAGGCGAGCGAGATTTAGTTGTTCTTCTAAGTCCAAAACTCCCGAACGAGCAACTTCAATATCTTCAGTACGCGGTCCGGTTTGCAACTCCTGCAATTTGGCTTGTTCTTGGAGTAGGGATGCACGAGTCGCTGCTATTACTTCTGGTCTCGGTCCAGTTTGCAACTCCTGTAATTTGGCTTGTTCTTGGAGTAGGGATGCGCGAGTCGCTGCTATTACTTCTGGTCTCGGTCCAGTTTGCAACTCCCGTAATTTTGCTTGTTCTTGGGCCAGGGATGCACGGGTGGCTGCAATTACTTCTGGCCTTGCTCCGTTTTCTAGTTCTTTGAGAGTGGCGATCGCTCTATCTTTCTGTGCTATTAATACTGCTTTTTGAGCTTTTGTTTGGCTAGTGTCCAGTTGAGCGATCGCTGTTCCTTTAGTTACTTCTTCTCCTTCTTCTATATATATAGATGTGAGTAAACCAGATTGTTCAAAACCTAATTCGCTGGTTCTTTTCGCTTCTACAATTCCTGTGTAATTTTGGGAAACGGAATAGGAATTTACTAATTTAATTGGGATAGCTTGAACGGATAGGATATTAGGAAGAGTGGTTTCTAAGTTTGGTTTGGCAGAAATATTCCGCTCCTGAATAAATTTTAGACCGCCAAAAGCTATTCCTAAAGTCACCAATACGAGGCCAACGCGAAGAAATTTTCTATCCTTGACTTTAGGTTTGAAATTAGTGACTTCTGACTGAATTGGTAAAGTTTCCATCTTTTCAGTTAAGATTTCCACTTTGCCATTAATTTCATGGGGTTTAGAGTCTAGCAAATTATTCTCTTTCATTGCTTTAAAATTTAGCTTAAGTAGAGATTATAAAATTTTTGTTAAGTTAGATTAAAATGGGGATTTAAAACAATCGTTTGATTTATTTTTATTAAAACATACGTTTGAAATAATTGCAAAGGGAAGGAAGAAGGCAGAAGGCAGAAGGCAAAGGGCAGAAGGCAGAAGGGAAAGAAAGGTTCAAAATGGGAATTGCTATATAATATCAAGTCTCATTAATGAGCTGTAATTATCTTTAGTCATCTAAAGATGACTTCTGTTGTGAGCCAAGAAATTTATTTCCTGGCGGATGACTTGGCACGGGAGCAAGATGTTCCCACTGCCGTACCTTATAACAAAAATATAGCAATGAGCGCTGGTATATTTACAAATTGCAGGAGAGGCCAAATAGCTAAAAGTCTTATATTATCGCTAATTTATTCCCCCTGTTGCCTGTTGCCTGTTGCCTGTTGCCTGTTGCCTGTTGCCTGCGCACAGCGCTATAATGCAATGCACCAGCTTTTTTTTATGTCAATCAAGGCGCGGATCGACTTGTCGCAACTAAATCAAGCCTAAGCTTTATCTCCAAGAAACCCATCCAATTTGAGGTAGTGTGATACGATTAAAACCTAAAAATACATGATATTAATGATAAAATCTGACATCAAAATAGACTACTGTTAGGGAGAAATGTTTTGCAAATATTGAAAATTCATGGTATTTATAAAAAAAATCATAATCGTAAAATATGTATCCTTATTAGCTTGATTTTAATCAATTTGTCATGTTTAAGCACTCGTCGTAGTCTGGCCACAGAAGAAAAGCAAGAGCTGATGGGAGAAATTCAAAAGTATGCTGAAGAATTTAGTAATTCTAAATCTAATGACCCCATTACTCAACAAATACCTGTTTACCAACTAGATGATATTTTACCCTCCGACTGGGCCTATGAAGCATTAATAAGTTTACGCGATCGCTATGACTGTCTCTCCGGTTATCCTGACAATACTTACCGAGGCAACCGCCCCATCACCAGATATGAATTTGCAGCAGCTGTAAACGCTTGTTGGCAAACCATTGAAAGTTTCCTGGCAGAAAACCAAGCAGAATTAATTCAACAAGACGACCTGATAGTTATCGAAAGACTTATACAAGATTTTCAGGTGGAAATAGCTAATCTTAAAGCACGCACTGAGGGTTTAGAAAATCGAGTGGATGCTTTAGAAGCACAACAGTTTTCCACTACTACCAAATTAAATGGTCAGACAATTTTTGCCGTGAATGCTGGTGGGTTTGATGGCGATCGACTCATTGACCCCAATGGAATAGAGCTTGCAGACGAAAACCCTCAAGCGACCTTTCTCTATCGAGTAGCTTTGGATTTTGATACCAGTTTCCGAGGTACAGACTTATTAAAACTACGGGTTGATACAGGAAGTAATGGCTTTATTGATAACGCTACAGCTATACTCGAACCCAACTTTGGCAGTATTCTAGATTTCTCCAAACGCCCCCCACGAAATGACGATGTTGGTATTGGGAGAGTATTCTACAGTTTTCAGGTCGTGGAAAATTTGTCTCTATCTATCGGACCGTTAATTGAAGCGTTGGATTATATAGATAATAATAGTTACGCTGATTTAAGTTTTCGCGACTTCTCCACAGAAAACCTAGTTTATAACTACGTTGCATTTCCTGTTAATGGCATTGGTGGTGGAGCAATATTAGAATGGAATCCTGGTGGCAGTGCTTTTAATCTTCGTGCTTTATACATTGCCCCAGACTCAGCTAACCCTTCCCAAAACGGTCAAGGTCCGTTGCCAGTTTCTGTGTTTACATCACTACTCTATTCTGATGGCAGGGGTTCGCGGGGTCTATTTGGTTTTCATCAAGGAATGGTGGAGTTTGAATATAATCCTTCCTCTAGATTTAGTCTACGTTTGCTTTACAGTGGAGGAAAAGTTTTTGCTCGCAATTTTGATGCGGTGGGAGTGAATTTTGAGTGGGGTTTTTCTGCCAAGTTTGCTGTTTTTGGTCGCTATGGTTATAGCAGCTATGACGATACAGATTTTGGGGATATTAATCCTAATTATTGGATGGCAGGTCTTTCTGGATTAGATGTTTTGCAAGAAGGCGATCGCTTGGGAGTAGCAGTTGGACAGCCTTTTGTTGTGGATGAAATTGGTAATTCAACTCAGACAAATTTGGAAGTTTTTTATAATTATGCAGTGAACGATAATATTCAGATTTCTCCTGTTTTGCAAGTTGTTTTTGATCCTAGTAATCAAAAAAGTAATGGTACGATTTTTACTGGTACGTTACGCACTGTTTTTTATTTTTGAAGAAAGTTTTAGGTAGTAGGTTTTAGGTGGAGAGTTAGGACAGATCAAAAGCTTAAAACTCAGACAAACCAATATTTTTCCTGATTCCTTCTTCCCTCTTCCTTCTTCCTTCTGGTAGCGGTGAATGATAATATTCAGATTTCTCCTGTTTTACAAGTTGTTTTTGATCCTAGTAATCAAAAAAGTAATGGTACGATTTTTACTGGTACGTTACGCACTGTTTTTTATTTTTGAAGAAAGTTTTAGGTAGTAGGTTTTAGGTGGAGAGTTAGGAAAGATCAAAAGCTTAAAACTCAGACAAACCAATATTTTTCCTGATTCCTTCTTCCCTCTTCCTTCTTCCTTCTGGTAGCAGTGAACGATAATATTCAGATTTCTCCTGTTTTACAAGTTGTTTTTGATTCTAGTAATCAAAAAAGTAATGGTACGATTTTTACTGGTACGTTACGCACTGTTTTTTATTTTTGAAGAAAGTTTTAGGTAGTAGGTTTTAGGTGGAGAGTTAGGAAAGATCAAAAGCTTAAAACTCAGACAAACCAATATTTTTCCTGATTCCTTCTTCCCTCTTCCTTCTTCCTTCTGGTAGCAGTGAACGATAATATTCAGATTTCTCTTGTTTTGCAAGTTGTTTTTGACCCTAGTAATCAAAAAAGTAATGGTACGATTTTTACTGGTACATTACGGACTGTTTTTTTCAGATTTCTCCTGTTTTGCAAGTTGTTTTTGACCCTAGTAATCAAAAAAGTAATGGTACGATTTTTACTGGTACGTTACGCACTGTTTTTTATTTTTGAAAAAGGTGGTAGGTGGTAGGTGGAGAGTTAGGACAGATCAAAAGCTTAAAACTCCGACAAAGCAATATTTTTCCTGATTCCCTCTTCTACCAAGCGTGAAAAAAGAATGTTACAAATAGTAAGGAGTATTAAAATAATTTATAGGAAATATCTATTGGACGAAAAATATAAATTACTATGTAAAAAATGGTATAAAACCTATTTCTTCTGTCTCCTGACTCCTGTCTCCTGACTCCTAAGCAGTAACCTAAATATTTGTAGCAAAGGTTTATCAAACTGGTATTCCTTCTTCCTTCTGCTATATAGTATTATTTTCCCAGTTACTACCAGATAAAAAATATGAATGGTGATGAATTAATCCAACGTTACCAAGCTGGAGAAAGAGATTTTTCTGGTGTGGTATTAGAACATCTGGCATTAAGCAATATTTCTCTAGAAGAAATTAACCTCAGTTCTGTCAACCTCGAAAGCTCAGAATTGCAAAATGTCAATTTACATAATGCGAATTTAAGTCATGTTGACTTAGAAGGAATATCTTGGCAAAATATAGATTTAACCAATGCAGATTTAACAGATACATCTTATGACCATAGCACCATAGAAAATTCTAATTTAACTAATGCTAATTTAACTCAAATGTGGGGTTTTCAATCAACTTTTATGCGCTGTAATTTGAGTGGTGCAAATATTAGTCATGCTCAATTAAGTCAAGTTGGTTTTGATGATTGATTGTAACTTGAACAATGCTAATTTCAGTCACACGACTTTTGATGGTATTTATATTCTGGGTTCAAATCTGAGTAATGCCGATCTTAGTCATGCTCAAATTAAAGCTATTTCTGGTTGGAGTGAAGCTAACTATTCTAATGTTAATTTTCAGAATGCTTGGTACTTAGATCCACAAGATATACCATCAGATATTGACCCTGATGAAGCAGGATTAATGTTTATTGGTGATGGGAGCGATCTGAGTGGCAAAGATTTAAGCAATGTAGATTTATCCGAACAAGAAATAAATTCTGCTAATTTTAGTAATGCTAATTTAAGTGGGGCAAATTTGAGTGATACAGACTTGAGCGATACAGATTTTACTAATGCCAATTTAGAAAATGCTGAGTTAAGTTATTCAAATTTAACTAATGCTAATTTTACTAATGCTAACCTTAATAATGCCAACTTAAACAACGTAATTTTTGATAATACAATTATGCCAGACGGCAATATTCGGAACTTTGGCAGTGATGAAAAAGAATGAAGACTCTAGAATCATCTCTGACAGAGTTTCCCGTTACCCGTGAGGTACAAAATTTTAGCTTTGAGGGAACACCGGATCTGGGATCTGGGAACAGAAAAGAATAAAAACAACTGTACCTCATAGCTTCGGAAACTGCTGTAATACCAAATTGATAAATTTTGGCTACAAATAGATAGGTAATTTCTTAGGAGTCAGGAGTCAGGAGTCAGGAGTCAGAATTAATAGCTTTTTTCTTATTTATTAACTCATAAATCATCTTTTTACTCAAAGGGACATTTAGGGACATTTTCTGTAAAATATTTTTATCATTCTTACTACTTGTAACATTCTTTTTTCAAAATGGTCTAATAGTTAATAGACATCTCCAATAATCAAAAATAAAATCAATTATTTCTCCCTACTCCCTACTTTTTCAATTAATGGATAATTGATAATTACCTCTCTCTAAAAGGAAGAGAATTGAATAAAAGGAAAATTAATTCATTGTTTCTCCTTTAAAGGAGAGGCTTTAAACCTTAATTGTTCGGTAAAGTGAAGATAATTAAAGCAATATTCTTCCTTCTTCCCTCTTCCTCTTTCCTTCTTCCTTCTGCTATATGATATTATTTTCTCAGTTATTACCGGAGAAAAAAAATATGAATAGCGATGAATTAATCCAACGTTATCAAGCTGGAGAAAGAGATTTTTCTGGTGTGGAATTCAGATATCTGGAATTAAGCAATATTTCTCTAGAAGAAATTAATCTTAGTTCTGCCAACCTCAGTGGAGCAACATTGCAAAATGTCAATTTAGATAATGCTAATTTAAGTAATGCTCAGTTAATTAGTACAGAAATAGAAAATACTACTTTCAGAAATGCTAATCTCAGTCACGTTAACTTAGAAGGAATATCTTGGCAAAATCTAGATTTAACCAATGCAGATTTAACAGATACAAGTTATGACCATAGCACTATAGACAATTCCAATTTTACTAATGCTAATTTAACTCAAATGGGGGGATTTCAATCAACTTTTTATAATTGTAATTTGAGTGGTGCAAATATTAGTCATGCAAATTTAAGCGAAGTTCATTTTGATGATTGTAACTTAAACAATGCGAATCTCAGTCACACTACTTTTTATGATGTTTATATTCAGGGTTCAAATCTGAGTAATGCTGACTTCAGTCATGCTCAAATTAAAGCTATGTCTGGTTGGAGCTACGCAAACTATACTAATGTTAATTTTCAGAATGCTTGGTACTTAGATCCACAGGATATACCATCAGAAATTGACCCTGATGAAGCAGGATTAATATTTATTGGTTATGGCAGTGACCTGAGTGGCAAAGATTTAAGTAATGTAGATTTATCCGAACAAGAAATAAATTCTGCTAATTTTAGTAATGCTAATTTAAGTGGTGCAAATTTGAGTGACACAGACTTGAGCAATACAGATTTTAGTAATGCCAATTTAGAGAATGCTGACTTAAATGGAGCAGATTTGACTAATGCTAATTTGACTAATGCCAATTTAGAAAATACTGACTTAGATGGAGTAATTTTTGATCATACAGTTATGCCTGATGGCAGTATCATAAGTGATGAAGAAGAATAATTAAATATAGAAATTTTATACTCTTTGGAGGAGTCAGGAGTCAGGAGTCAGGAGTTAGGAGTCAGGAGGTAAGAAAGAAGAGGAGGAAAAGGAGAAAGTCTTTTTTATCACTGATGATATAAGTGAGGTATACCGACAGAATAATATTCACTAGACATCGCCGAAAAAGAATCTGATATCAAATCCGGTTGAATACTTATTATATACTGGGGAGTGGGGGAGTAGGGAGTAGGGAGTGGGGGAGTAGGGGAGATTAAATATTGAAGTATAAACAGATATTATATAACCAGATTCTATGTGCAATTAACCGGATTTGATATGGAACCTTTACCTTGTCTATAGCATGGGAAATAGTTGGTTAGGAAATAGACTGATGATCGACTTTAGAAAAGAAAATTTTTTTCCCACTGTTGTTTTTTGGTGCTATTACCTGCTATAGGTAAAAATCTAATTTCTGGAGATGTCTATTGGTTTAATCTAAAAGAGGCGATCGCTTTAGTGTCAGATTGTAAATTTTAGTTCACAGGCAAAATTCAATTCTACAGGACTTACGCACCTGCAACGTATTTCCGTCATTGCGACCGACATGGAAGCAATCTCAAACCCTACTTTTTCGTGCCTCGTGCGTAAGTCCTGTCTATTTAGATATAGGCAACAGAAATACTGCTTCATAAATTAGACTGTTATTCCAAGATTTAAGTCAATGCTCCCATTAGAACACTAGCTTCAGAAGTATATACAGTTTCAAAATTATCATCAGTAACTTGTCTTAAAGAGAATGTTACATCTGCTGCTCCAAAATTAGAGTTAATATCATAGGCAAAATATGCTTCAGATAAATCTAAAAATCCAGAGACAAAAGAAAACTCTTCGCTACTTGCAATTAATCCTAGAAAGTTGCCATCTCTAAATACAGCTTCTCCAAATAATAAATCAGCGTTGCTATAGTCAAAATTTAAAAAACTCAAGTCAAAGTTATCAAGTTTTATAAATTCTATGCCTTTGCCAGTTAATTTCGAGCCATTAAAACTGAAAGACCCGTAATAGTTATTCCCGGCAGCAGGTCCACGATGAGGAGATACCTCAAAATCGTATTTAATAGTATTTGTCTCATGACTTTCACTCATAATGGCACAACCAAGGCTTAGACTTGTGCTGGTAGTTCTGAGTTTGTGGTTTATATTAGTCATTGTTATTTTTCTTGAGGTAATTTTTTAATTTGTTCAGAGATTTTACAAAACAATGTTTCTCGGTTTGATATTATCAAAGCCGAAATTAATTTTAGTTGGCCGACATTTGTTTATACCTAGTCAATATTCATATTTTTATTCATATTTTTATGATAAACAATAAATTTTAATTTTGGATAAATTTTTTATTAAGATTTAGCTTGGAAAGATAAAGTTTTTGTCAAGATTTCAAGTAATATTTGTGCATTTTCTCTGCATATTTACTGAGAGATAATATTTTTTTGTGATGATACATTTTCTTTTTTAGTATAGCTAAATTAAAAATAATTGGTATGCAGAGCTATTCTCAGTGTGGTTGTGTAGAAAATTTATTGGGACTTTAGAATCAGAGAATAGTGGTCAGAGTTTCAGATTTTATTCTCTATTTTTTAATTTTTTACAAATTCTGCATTGATTACTATATTAAATGGTAGTATGGTAGTCAAAATCTACTAATTGATTTTGCTGATAATCAGTAGTTAAAAAATTAATATTTTATACTCTGCTTCAAGATGGAGAACAAATTTATTTAATTTACGTCATTTGTAGTAAATAGTCATCTAATATTCACTTTGTCTAGATTCTAGGATCATAAAATTATGATTTGGTCTCGTTTTAATTCTCTCAATAGTTATTTATTAGGTACTGCTACAGTAGCAGCAATTGTTATTAATATTTCGACAGCAGCAAATGCTAAAACGGCTCAAGAAGTGGCAGAAATTGCCATACCAATTACAGTGCAAATCAATAGTAACTTAGGTGATGGATCGGGTGTTATTATTGCTAAAAATGGTAATATTTATACTGTCCTTACTGTTAATCATGTAGTAGAAGATTCTACTATTAAATATAGTATTAGAACTAATCTAGAAAAAGACTATTCAGTAGTAGAGGTAGTGAGTTTACAGACAACTGATGAAGAACCCGATTTAGCTATACTTAAATTTGAAACTACAGAAACATATCCAGTGGCGACTTTAGGTAATTCTGAACAATCAGTTATTGGTTCCCAAATATATGTATTTGGTTATCCTGCTACTGGCGGTTTATTTAGCACTGAAAGGGCGCCAGAATTATCTCCAGGATTAATAACCAGTCGCCCTAAAAGTCGCCCCGAAGGTTATACTTTGCGTTATCAAGCTGTTACTTGGAGTGGCATGAGTGGTGGTCCTGTGTTTGATTCTGATGGTCGCGTTATTGGTATTCATGGACAAGGAGAATTTGGTTTTGCTCAAACTAATTCTGGAGATGTAGCGCCAATTAAAACAGGGTTTAATGCTGCGGTTCCTATTAACAGTTTTATCAGAAAATTATCTGATGCTGGTATTAATCCTTCAGACTTAATTTTGGATGATACTCCTACATTTAGTTCTCCTGTTTCAACAATTAATCCTCAGAGCGCTGAAGCTTTATATTTTAGAGGTATAAGTTATTTGGATCAAGGGGATGCTTGGGAGGCGATCGCTAATTTTAATCGTGCTTTAAAAAAGCAACCTAATAATACCCCAGAAATATATTTTAATATGGGTATCGCCCGGAGTTTGTTAGTTAATCCTCACGAAATAACACGAAATCCGAATCCAATCAAAGATTATACTAAAGCCATTGAACTGAATCCAGGCTATGCTGATGCCTATTATAATCGCGCTAATGCTTTTTATCAAAATAGTCTTATTTATCAAAAAATGGCAGATATAACCAGAGCAAATGAACAACTTCAAAAAGCAATAAAAGACTTAGAAAAAGCAGCAGAACTTTATCAACAAGGTGGTAGGATTCAATCTTATCAAGATACCTTAATTTTTATTCAAAAGTTAAGGAATTGAGAGTTAATCAGTAGGGAAATTATCTATATTTACTTAATCTTATCAAAGTTTAATTAGACTCTCAAACAAACATCTTTCGCTCTTCACTACGAAGTGATAGAAGACCTATTCCTAGTTGAGAATTGAGTTATTCTGTATTTTCTCGGTTTTATACTATGTCCGGATGATTAAGTGTAATACCAATTTTATAAAGTTGAATAAATGTCCCAAATTTCTGCTCCGATAGAGTGTTCGATTTTGAATTTATATCAACTCCGCTCGGGTTTGGTATAAAAAAATGTTCTATCACAGCGCTATTGCCATATCTCCCTCAATATTTCCCTCCTGGGAGCATGGCTAATTCTTTGTCGTCAGAGAATATTTACAACCCTATATTTTTTTGAGATCCTGTGCTTCCCACACTCCCGACACTCCCCACACTCCCCACACTTGCCACCCCCTCCTCCTTTTTTCTCTGGTGACAATAAAATAAATTGACCCTGCCTCCTGGGAGCATTAGGGGTGGGTCTCCACACTATGAATCTAATTACACTAATGCTACCGGATTTGATATTACTGCATAAGTTCTCTAATTTGACTTTGATGTTTGGATTTAAGAGATTTAATTGTTGCTTGAAGCTCAGTATCATGTTTTTGTTTTAATTCCTTGATTTTTTGCTGAAGCTGATTTTGATGTTGAGTAGTTATAGCTCCTATTGCTTCTAAGATCGATTCTTGATGAATTTCTTCTAGTTCTTTGATTTTAACTTGGAGCTTAGTTTTATGTTTTTCTTCTAAATATTTAATTGTTTCTCTAAGTTTTTGTCTGTGATACTTCTTCAGTCTTAAAATTTCTTGTTGATTTTTTTCTTCTAAATATCTGGTTATTTCTTTGATTTTTTGCTTATGATTCTCTGATAAATATTGAAAATTTTTGTGATATCTTACCTGCAAAAAATCATTAAGTTTTTGTTTTTTAAGTCGATGTTTTTGTTCTAAATCTACTATCTGCTGACAATATTTATCTGTCAATTCTCTGATTTTTTCTTGTGATTTTGCTTCAGCAGATTCTAAATTATGTATATGTTCTGCTTGTCTTAATTTAATTTGCTCTTGCAGTTCTTTGTTTTGTTTATTTAATTGTTTTTCGGAGTTGACTTTTTCTCTCAATTTTTTATCATATTTTACTTCTAAAGCTTTAATTTCTTCTTGTTTTTTTTGTTGATAATCTACTTCTAACTTTTGAATTTCATTTTGATGTTTTACATGGGCAAGAGCAATATTTTCTTGTATTTCTTCTAAGCTATGTTTGAGTTGTTGTTCAAGTTCTTCTTTTTGTTTAATTTTCTCTTGATAATCTATATTTAAGAATTTAATTTCTTCTTGTTGTGCTTGCTCAAGATCATAGATTTGTTCATGGGTTTCTCGTAATTGTTTTTCATAGCTTTTCACTTGTTTTTTTAACCGGTTTTCAAATAACCAGTAAGCACAACTTATCCCTAGCATTACACTGACCACTGTAACTACTATAAATGATGCTATAATCATAATTTTAACTACCACTTAGTTTCTCTTATGAGTACCCATAAATGACACTCCTAGAAACTGAATTTATGTTGAGTTTTATAGTACCATAAACTATAGATATTTTATATATCATCAATACAAAATAAAATGACAATGGAAAACCAGTCAACATCTCTCACTCCTACTCGTGCTCATGTTTTTATTTCCGGAAAAGTTCAGGGAGTCGGATATCGATTCTCGACATTAGAAACAGCAGTTAATATAAATGTCAGTGGTTGGGTGAAAAATCTACCTGATGGAAAAGTAGAAGCTGTTTTTGAAGGTAGTAATCACGCTGTGGAAAAAATTATTAACTGGTGTTATAGAGGCCCTAAATCAGCTATTGTCAATGATGTAACTATCAAATATGAGCAACCCGAAGGACTTCAAAGTTTTGAAATTCACCGTTAAGCTAGGGAAGGAGAAAGAAGAAAAAAATGGAAATAACGATAGATATATAGCAGAAGGAAAAAGGAAGAAGGAAGAAGGAGAAATTTGGCACTGAAACAGTGAGAAAGTATATTGAAAACTAGACCGGAAAGTAACTACGGGTTAAAACCCCCGTGTCGTTATTCAACCAGGGATTAAAACACCCTGGCTAACTTCTGAGCGCCTGTTTTTCTGTTTAGTTACGCGATCGCACAAACTTATCCAACCTTGCCATCCCTTTTTCTATAGTTGCTAAGTCAGTAGCGTAAGATATCCTAATATGGTCATCTGCACCGAAAGCAATACCAGGAATAACAGCAACATTTTGCTCCACTAATAAAGCATTACAAAATTCTAGGGAACTGCTAGAAATTTTACTAATATTGACAAACATATAGAAAGCTCCTTCAGGTTTACTACAAGTAACTCCTGGTATAGCATTCAATAAATCATAAATTACCTCCCGACGTTTAGCAAAAGCTTGACGCATTTTTTCCACACAGTCTTGAGATGACTCCAATGCAGCGATCGCTCCATACTGAGCAAAAGTACAAACATTCGAGGTACTATGACTTTGAATTTTGGCTGTAGCGTTAATCAATTCCACAGGTGCGGCCAAATATCCTATGCGCCAACCCGTCATAGAATATGCTTTAGCAAATCCACTACTAATAATAGTATTGTTCAAAACATCTGAGCTGACTGCCCCAATACTGAGATGTTGAATATCATCATAAATAATCTTCTCATAAATTTCATCAGAAACTACTAAGATATCTTTTTCTACTATTACTTCTGCCAATGCCTTAACTTCTGCTGGACTATAAACCATCCCAGTTGGATTAGAAGGAGAATTAAGAACGAATAATTTTGTTTTGCTAGTAATAGTTTGGCGTAGTTGCTCTGCTGTAACTTTATAATTCGTCTGGGCATCAGTAGGCAAAATTACTGGCTCTCCACCCATCAGTTTGACCATTTCTGGATAACTTAACCAGTAGGGTGCAGGAATAATTACCTCATCTCCAGGTTCAATCAGTGCCATCATCAGATTAAACAGAGAATGTTTCCCCCCATTAGTGACAATGATATTTTCTGCTTTGTAGTTTAGGCCATTTTCCCTAGATAACTTTTGGGCGATCGCTTCTCTGAGTTTGGGTTCTCCCACCGCTGGGCCATATTTAGTCTTACCAGCATCCAGGGCTTTTTGGGCTGCTGCTTTGATATGCTCTGGAGTGTCAAAGTCAGGTTCCCCGGCACTAAAACTACATACATCTATTCCCTCAGCTTGCATTTCTTTAGCTTTAGCTGAGATAACTAAGGTTAAGGAAGGTGGTACTTTGCCGACTCTTGCTGCCAGTTTCATTTTTTACTTTTTTTGAGCTAGTTAATCTTTCATTTTATATTGGACAGGTGATTAGGTTCAACCTAAACTATTAGAAATCTCCTCCAAAATAGGGAGTAGGGAGTAGGGGGAAATAATTGATAATTTCTGTACGATAGTTTATTTGATTTTTTATTATTGGAGATGTCTAATTATTAATTATTAATTATTAATTATTAATTGTTTACTACTCCCTTCTTCAAGGTATGACAAATTGAATCACACCCCACTGACCATTTGTTAACCACAAAGGATCTTCTTCATTTAATATTTCGATTTGATCGGGTTCTAAGCTAGTTGCTACTTCTGACTTTAAGGTACGCAAAGCTACAAATGGTGTAGGAAAATAATAAGCAATATCTGACAAAGGGGTAGTAAATAACCAGTGGCGATCGCCCAATATACGACGATAGTTAGCATCACCCTTAATCAAAATCAGACTTGCCTTAGCTAATTCCTCTCTCACAGACTCTGGCATTTCCCAAAAAGCTAGTGGCGCATTCCAAAAAAAGTCATCTCGGCAAATTAAACGACCGATACTAATATATTCTTGTAAGCGAGTTGCCAACATTTGTAAATTTTCTGAGACATCGTTAGCTAAGATTTCCAGAGTGTAAAAGACATCTTGACTCATAGCATCAGAGACAAAAGTTGGATGTGCTTTCAAATGCAAGTAAACAATATTGGCAGTTTGAGTAGATAAAAGGAAATCTATCAGAAAAAAATCGCAAACTAACTCAAAACCTGCATTATCTATAATTAAATCTATCCGTTGCCCCTGAATATGACTTAAATAGTCGATTAAATTGTAGGTATCATCTACTAATATGTGAGATTGTTGTTGTTGAAGGTCTCTAGTAGTCCGGTCTTCTGTTTCAACTGGCCATAAACTCAAATCAGCTTGATTACCCCACAAAGCAGTTTGTAACAGAGCTGTGAGACAAATTTGATAACTCTGTTGTTTTGGTAGAGCAGTATTTAAACCATTGATGCGATCGCCTATTTCACGGATAGCAGCCATTGATTTTTCTAAACTTAAGCGTTTTTGATAACCAAAAGGGTCTATTCCTTGCCAAATTCCAGGTACAAAATAATCTGTTGCCTCCAACAAACGTCGGAAAAAATAAGCTTCAGCAAAATAAAACGGTAAATCAAACCAACTTCTGCCTTCAAAAGACTCTAAGTAGGATGTCCAAGCGGCTACATCTGGTCCTGAGTCATCGATCAGGGGTCGTACCCATCCTTCAAATAAATCTACAGCTAGGGACTCTAACTGTTGTACAATAGTTGGGGGAAAATTATTGTCTTTGATAACTCGTTCGATGACACCCGGTAGTCTACAGACCATTGTGTAATTAGCAAAGGTATTTTCTTCTGAAGGCATCACAGGTAAAGGCAATAATAAGTCACTGGTTTCAAATTCAGTCATGTATTTTTGAAAGAGGGGAATAGGGGGAAAGAATTGATATAGCAGATTCGCTCGCACAAGAAGTACAGAGATTAACAATTAAATATTCCTAGTGCGGGCATCTTGCCCGCGACGGGTGTACTTCATTAAAGTGGAATCTGCTGTAATTTCTGTGCAATAATTGATTTTATTTTTTATTATGGCAGATATCTACAGGACTTACGCAAATTGACCTTTAAACCACCATCTGTAGGGGCGAATGCCATTCGCCCTCTCCATAAGTAGAGTCTGTGTGTAAGTCCTTATCTATCAAAAAAGGAGCGAGATGACTCCCGGTATAATCTCCGATTTACCGGGGTATGAATCGCGACCAAACAAACAATAAGCATTCCATTGAGACAGAATTATGATACAATGAAAATATTTTATATGATTAAATCACTGGGATTTTACATAAAATTTCCATGTCAGAAATTACTATTAATTTACCAGAAGAAATTTTTTCTGCCCGTCGTTTAGCTCCTGAAGAATTTGTTCGGGATATGCGTTTAGCAGCAGCTATATATTGGTATCAAAAAGGGGACATTTATCAAGAAAAAGCGGCTCAAGTTGCCGGGTTAAACCGTCGAGATTTTCTCGCTAGTTTGGCAAGGGAAAAAATAGATGTGTTTAATGTTGATTTTAAAGACTTACAACGGGAGTTAGACCATGGCTGAAATTCCCGCAATACTTCGCCCTTGATTTTTTTGACTCAGGCAAATTTGCTCAACTTCCTACAAATACTGAGTCCGAAAATTATTGTTCCTCAAGCAGTAGCTACAGAAATTAAAGCCTACGGCAACACAGATGTAACTGCCCAAATGTTAGCTTAAACAGATTGGTTGGTTGTGACTCAAACTCCTACTATTCCTGCTGTGATTAAAAGTTGGGATTTAGGAGGAGGAGAACCAGAGGTTTTGAGTTGGGGATACCATCATCCCAATACAGAAGTGATTATTGATGATTTAGCTGCTAGTCGTTGTGCCCAGGCGTTAGGAATTCTAGTTAGAGGTACTTTGGGTTTAGTTTTAACTGCCAAACAACGAGGAGTAATTTCAGAAGCACGTCCAGTTTTAGAACAGTTACGGTTGTCTGGAATGTATCTATCGGAGAAATTAATGAATCAAGTCTTGATGTCAGTGGGAGAGTAATTTTCATAAAATGGCGATCGCAATTTATGGAAGTAATTTGTATGCGCTTGGCTGAAACTTTTACTATAATTGAATTTGAGCTGCTAAACAATTTAGGTAAATTTCACAGTCCATAAACTTCACAAGTGCAGTGTCTACGAATTAATCAAGGTTTAATACCAATTTGAAAAAAGAATGTTACGAATAGTCATATCAAATCCGGTAGCATCGGTGTTATTCAGTCTTTAAAGATAAGAGTCTATACTGTAGGGGCGAATGGCCATTTGCGTTCCGCAAAGCTGCCGAATCGCGCCCTTACCGATTGTATGACTATCAACAGAATTATATTACTCCGAAGCCAACGGATTTGATATCAGAAGAATAAAAATACTTTACAGGATATTCCATTTGACAAAAAAGATGATTTATGACCTGAAAATGGGATTTAATTCATTCCCATACGACTCCTGACTCCTGACTCCCCCTCCCAGGAGGGGAGGGGTTAGGGGTGGGTTGACTCCTAAGAAATATCCTAGCTATTCGTAGCAAACATTTATCAATTTGGTATAAAGGATTCTTAAAGCAGCTCAAGTGGTCTTAGCGCAAGCTTTTGTGGCGAAACTACTGATCGCCCAAATCACAGTATTGGTATCTAAGGTAATTCGCATCAACTTAAGTTAACCTTAGTTTCTCCTGCTTATAGGATTTAATTTCTGCTTGAATTTCACCCTCAGAAATCGGAGCAATTTCATTAAATTGAGCGAGGCGATCGCAGATGGCAAACAAACGTCAATCAGGCTCACGATTAACTCCTTTCTGCGTCTTAATCATATTCTCAGCAGCCGACTTTTTCACTCGTTTGAAAATAATAGTATCTTCATCTTGTCACAAGACAAATTCATCCCCTGGTTGTAACTGAGACCGAATTTATGACGATAACTCTAACCGCCCATTTTTTGTTGCTTGAATCACGGTTTTTGATCTCATTTTTTTTACTCCTAATTTTCCTAATTTCTTGGGAAAATCAGCCTAACTTTTTACCATATCGATCCAGCGATCCATTAATTCCTGATATTTAGAACCACGGATCTATCTATAAGGGTAGGCAGCGATCGCACTAACCACTAACAGCATTACCCCCCCGCTCCTCCTCTAATAATTCCTCTAGCTTTGCTCTCACTTTGTTCGACCAATCAGGTAAGTTTTTCACACTAACCAGCATCTCCTCATCAACCTTTACTGTTAGATTTTTGTTTTTAGGTTTACCGGGGACTGCGGGCTTGTAGCTCCAGTTAACTATGTCAGGATTGCCCCCTGGTCTACCTGCTGGTTTATATTTTCTTTTGCTATTGGACATATTTTGGCCTCTTGTAGTTTTTCCTTATTATATCAGGTAGTTTAGGTAAAATTTTTATAAAAATATATTTACATTTTACAAGTAGTCTTATTATCATAATATAGAGGGTAATCAAACTACCCACAAAAAGAAAAGGGACATCACCCAAGGCTATGAACCATGTAATGTCCCTTTTGTGAAAACCAATAGCCATAGGAGGCCAAAATGATTTTCTTTATAAATCCAATTTCAATTATATTACAAAATTTCAGCCAAGACAAGGCTTTATTACGAGCCTACTTGGGCCTAACAAAATCAATGGCCACTAAACCAAGTACTAATTCAGTAAACGAAACACGATTTTACTATAACCGCTTATTAGGCTACTTAATCCACCACCTAGAAAAAACGATCGCTGAGATTGAGGCTGCCGATACCTACATAGAACAGCAAGAGCAACACAAAAGCAATTCAGAGACTACCTACACCCCACAGGAGGCACAAGCATATGACAGTTTATTTGGTGAACAGCCTCCACAAGATACACCAGAATCTGATAAAATCGAATCACTATACTCTAATGAGACAGAAATAACTAAGGTAAATGCAGCCTCTAATAAAATCTCAGAAAAAAATCGGCAGCAATCCATAGAAAAAAATTCTCCAGCTCAAACCGAAACTTTAGAAGCTGATGAAGTGGAAGGGAGTGAAACTAGGAGTAGTTTGCAACAACCTGAACCTACTCTCACTGAACTGAAGCAGCAGCTATTATCTAAGAAAAATAAATCACAACTAGAGCAATTCAAGTCAGAGATAGGAGCTCAGAAGGCTCTTGAGATTTGGGACAGCTGCACAATTCCTGAGCGCAACCTGATCAAATGTATTAACGCTACCACTAAAAAAGGAGCCTTACCTTTTGATTTAGTTTGTTGGGTTAACCCTAAAGGAAGACGAGAGATAGGTCGCTATGTTGGGTTTTACCGTGGAGGTAAACAGTGTAAAGAGAACGAACGAGTGATTTATCTACCAAAGCATGACACATTCAAAGTCGTGGACAAGCGATCGCTCAAAGGAGTAGGTGCAAAGTCTCAAAAACCTTGCCCTCCTGACCTGGCGACTAAGTTAGAAGCTGCATTAGAAGCACAACCAGAACCAGAGTAACCAACAGTTCAGGAAATAGCCAATAATGACTTCACAGGGTTAGCATCTGCCTCAAAGTTCCAAAATGCTTCAGAGATTGGAAGCAAGCCAGAGTCGCAACCATCAGAGTCAAACGTAGAAGTACAAACAGAACTAGACCTCAAAACCGAACCAGCGCTAGGAAAAAAAATCTGAAGCCATCGCTAGACCACTGTTATAACTGATTGCGGGCGATCGCCAGTAATGAAACTAATTTGTACGCGCTTGACTGAAACTATTACTATAATTGAATTTGAGGTGCTAAAATTCATGTGAATTTCACAATCCATAAACTTCAGAAGTGCAGTGTCTACGAATTAATAAGGGCAATCTAGAAATGAAAGCCTTATATAGAATCCGGTTATACAGTATATGTATAGAACCCATTTAGTATCTTTGTGCACGGTACGGGTTTTTGGCTGCGGCGGGTGCAGAACTCAGAACCCAGAAGCTAGAGAAACAGGTGGAGGGGGAAAAGGTAGAAATTTGCCTCCTTCCCTCTCCCCATCTCCCCATCTCCCGATCTCCCGATCTCCCCATCTCCCGATCTCCCCATCTCCCCATCTCCCCAAATAAGTCTTCAACCGGATTATATATTACAGGGTACACAACCTGAAATGGTTAAATCGAAACGGGAAGCCGACTTCCCTATAGGATTTTCACCCTCTACTCTTGAGTAGAGGAAATTTTCTGACGGCGACTAACCGTTAAACCAGCAACTACTACACCTAAA
>NZ_JAAHGO010000001.1:32381-113494 GCF_010672455.1 Okeania sp. SIO2C9
CACAACCTGAAATGGTTAAATCGAAACGGGAAGCCGACTTCCCTATAGGATTTTCACCCTCTACTCTTGAGTAGAGGAAATTTTCTGACGGCGACTAACCGTTAAACCAGCAACTACTACACCTAAACCAAATAACACAGTAGGTTCTGGTACTTTCTGAGCCTTGCTATCAAAATCAACATTTGTCACTACCCCACTAAATCCTCCATTGTTTTCTACTTCCACATCTTCCATTGCTATAACTGTTTGAGCAAAAATAAAGTCTGTTGTTTCTATACCAAAAAAGGAACTCAAGTCACTATTGACTTCATTTACTCCTAATCCCAAAAACGCCGCAGAAAAATCATTTGCACCTACCGATATATCTCCAGTAAAAGAACCACTTACAAGTTCACCATCAGCAATAATTTCACCTAAATCATCCCTAACTGTTCCAGTAATGCTAACCGAACCTCCACTGCCAAAAGTATAGAAACCATCTTCGGAAATATTGGCTCCAGTTTCAAAGTTAAGTACACAACTATCACAAACTAATTCTGCACCATCATTAGCGTTAGTATCAATTCCCATTACCATATCTAATAAGAAATCTGTACCGACAAGGGAACCACCCTCACCATCGTAGGAAATTGTACCGCCACTAATGGTTTCATCGTCGAATTGGATAACAGCAGCATTAGCAGCATTAGCACCAGCAATTAGGAAAGGGATAGCAGCGATGGAAGCAACGATTTGGTTTTTCATGGTTTTTAATTCCTGTGTTTAACTCTATGTTTTAATCATCTCCCTTTTTTTTGATGGTGGTGGTGACTTGATAAGTGAATTTACGGTGATTTTTTGGTGGTGATGGAGTGAGTTGGGAAGTATTAAGAGAGTGAGCGTTCATGTCTCTTCTTTGTGAAGTAGATGAGTAATTCTAGTGATGATGGTCACAATTTAAGGAGGGTAGGCATTCAGGAATATTATATATAGTTAAAATTCCTCCTCAGTCTCAATAATTGACTGAGAAGGAATCAAGTGAAGTTTATGTGCTGTGGAGTAATTAATTTCCTAAAACATCTTGACAGAATAGATGGTCAGACTCGAAGCTTTGACCGGAATTATTAGCTTGGGTTTCTTTTGCTTCTAGAATGTTTTTGGCCATATCTTTGGCCTGGAAACGGGTGGCTCCTCCTGCGTTACCATATTCCCAGTTCCCATCGCTTACTCTATATCTATAGCTACAAGCGTAATGGTCGTTGACAAGTTGTACTTTTCCTTATTTTCCTACAGCGGGGAAGGAGAAACCTGTGATTACTACTAGAGCTGATCAACTGCTAATAATAAAACGTTGCATTTTTTTTCTCTCAATTTAACTAAACTGTTTTGTTGTTAATAACTACTATGGTTTACCTATCTGAAAAACTCTGGATAGTTAACTGAGAGTGTTATTAGAGTTGGCTCAAATTATCTTTAGTAATTATTGATTGAGAATTAATGGAGAAAATAAGTAAGTATTCAACCGGACATGATATTAGTGCAACGAGGGGCAATGATTCATAAAAAATCTCTGAAATCCTTATCTTTTCAGGGGCACAACCTGAAATGGTTAAATCGAAACGGGAAGCCGACTTCCCTATAGGATTTTCACCCTCTACTCTTGAGTAGAGGAAATTTTCTGACGGCGACTAACCGTTAAACCAGCAACTACTACACCTAAACCAAATAACACAGTAGGTTCTGGTACTTTCTGAGCCTTGCTATCAAAATCAACATTTGTCACTACCCCACTAAATCCTCCATTGTTTTCTACTTCCACATCTTCCATTGCTATAACTGTTTGAGCAAAAATAAAGTCTGTTGTTTCTATACCAAAAAAGGAACTCAAGTCACTATTGACTTCATTTACTCCTAATCCCAAAAACGCCGCAGAAAAATCATTTGCACCTACCGATATATCTCCAGTAAAAGAACCACTTACAAGTTCACCATCAGCAATAATTTCACCTAAATCATCCCTAACTGTTCCAGTAATGCTAACCGAACCTCCACTGCCAAAAGTATAGAAACCATCTTCGGAAATATTGGCTCCAGTTTCAAAGTTAAGTACACAACTATCACAAACTAATTCTGCACCATCATTAGCGTTAGTATCAATTCCCATTACCATATCTAATAAGAAATCTGTACCGACAAGGGAACCACCCTCACCATCGTAGGAAATTGTACCGCCACTAATGGTTTCATCGTCGAATTGGATAACAGCAGCATTAGCAGCATTAGCACCAGCAATTAGGAAAGGGATAGCAGCGATGGAAGCAACGATTTGGTTTTTCATGGTTTTTAATTCCTGTGTTTAACTCTATGTTTTAATCATCTCCCTTTTTTTTGATGGTGGTGGTGACTTGATAAGTGAATTTACGGTGATTTTTTGGTGGTGATGGAGTGAGTTGGGAAGTATTAAGAGAGTGAGCGTTCATGTCTCTTCTTTGTGAAGTAGATGAGTAATTCTAGTGATGATGGTCACAATTTAAGGAGGGTAGGCATTCATGGATATTATATATAGTTAAAATTCCTCCTCAGTCTCAATAATTGACTGAGAAGGAATCAAGTGAAGTTTATGTGCTGTGGAGTGATTAATTTCCTAAAACATCTTGACAGAATAGATGGTCAGACTCGAAGCTTTGACCGGAATTATTAGCTTGGGTTTCTTTTGCTTCTAGAATGTTTTTGGCCATATCTTTGGCCTGGAAACGGGTTGCTCCTCCTGCGTTACCATACTCCCAGTCCCCATCGCTTACTCTATATCTATAGCTACAAGCGTAATGGTCGTTGACAAGTTGTTTTTATAATAAACATTCAAAGCTTTGGCTAACAATAATTATGGATATTATAAGTAAAAATACATATTACACAAAAGTGGTTTTCTCTGCTAGTCAGAATTTAGAGATTAATACTGTAACGACATTTTTTAAACTTGGTATAACTTTATTTTTGGTGAGAATGATGTAGGCAATGAAGATAATCATCTTTAAATACAATTAACTATTGTTAGCTTTAACTTCCCTGGCGGGAAGTCCCGCGCTCTCCCGCACCTTTAGCGTCGTATGGGAAAGCCAGGGCCAAGATTCGGATACCTTCATAAGCTAAACGTTCATATGCCCTTGACAAGCTAGGTACATTTTGTTAGGGTAAGGTCCAACACAGGGGGAGGACATCACCTCTGTCTAAACAGCGGTCAGGGTTTCCCAGACTGAAGAATCCCGCGTTGTCCCGTAAGGGCAACGTCGGGAGTATGTCAAAGATGATACTATAATTGAAGGTGCGCCTTTTATGGGGGTTTGAATCCCCCATTATACACCTTGAGAAGCCGATCGCTAAGTGCTACTTCAATCAGAGACTGTCAATTTCGCCTCTACTAAATCAGCACTACGCTGCAATTGAAAACCCACTTTCTCACAAACTCGTTGCATAGCTATATTCTCAGCTAAAATTGTCGCAACAATTCCCTCTAACTGCTCATCTCGACCAATTTGTACCAGTCGCAATAACAATTCCGTTCCTAACCCCTGACGTTGATAGGGGTCGCTCACTAACATGGAAAATTCTGCTTCATTTACCCCATGTGACTTACTCAAGCGACCTGCTCCTAAAATCTCATGGTTTCCTGTTTCCGGATTTTTATAATCCACTACCAATGCCATTTCCCGATAATAATCAATAAAGCAAATCCTAGTTAACCGTTCGTGAGCAATGCGACGACTCAATTTGAGAAAGTTAAAATAACGAAAATACACACTTTCCTCAGATAATGTTTTGTGGAACTGAACAATTAACGGTTCATCCTCTGGACGAATAGGACGAATAGTCACCTCAGCACCATTTTTCATTTGCCAAGGTTTGATATATTGAGTCGGATACGGACGAATAGCTGGCGATGGCAATTTTTCTACACCCACACTCTTGTCATGGAGAACTACCCGTGCATCCAAAGCAATTAAACGTTCCGAAGAAGCCAAAAGTGGATTAATATCAATTTCCTTGATCCAAGGTTGCTCTACCACTAACTGACTAAATTTCACCATTAACTTTTCCAATGCTGCCAGATCCACAGCTTTACGTCCCCGAACACCTTTGAGAGCTTGGTAGATTTTTGTTTGTTCTATCATGCGACGGGCAAGAGTTGTATTCAGAGGCGGTAATGCTATTGCCCGGTCTTTAAACACCTCTACCAACTGACCACCCGTACCAAATAACAATACCGGACCAAATTGTGGATCGATACTGCTACCAATAATCAATTCATAACCAATGTCTAAGCTTAACATCGGTTGCACTGTCACCCCTAAGAAATGCTCAGAACCGACCTTCTCAGCTACGGATGTTTGAATATTCTGATATGCCCATTTTACTGCTGCTGCATCTTTGAGATTTAACTGCACTCCACCCACATCAGTTTTGTGAGTAATGGTCTCAGAAAAAAGCTTCAGTACTACGGGATAACCAATAACATCCGCGTGTTCCACTGCTTCAGCTTCAGTTTTAGCAATCAATGTCTGCACAATAGGAATGCTATAAGCAGCCAAAACCCGTTTCGACTCAGACTCAGTAAGAATAGTTCGGTTCCCATCCTGAGCAGTTTTGATAATTTGCTCAACTACAGAACAGTTAGGACCTTCTTCTTGTTCTTGTGCTAGCACTGGTGTTTCATATATACCTTGCAGGTTATAACTATATTTCCACATAAAGTTAAACAACCGTGCTGCTGCATCTGGATAACGATAAGTGGAAATACTAGCGCGATTCAGTATTGTTTCACCTGTGGTTACTTCATCTCCTCCCATCCAACTTGCTAATACTGGTTTTTTGGCAGTCTGAGCATAATGTTTCAACTGTTCTGCGGTTTGAGTGGGGTCTGTCATAGCTTGAGGAGTCAAAATTACAAGCAAACCGTCAGTATTAGGGTCTTTGACTGCTACTTCTAAGGTTTTGTGATAACGTTCGGGGTCAGCATCACCAAGAATATCAATGGGGTTACTATGACTCCAGTGAGTGGGCAAAAACTCATTCATTTGAGTAATGGTTTCTTCTGCTAGTGGAGCAAGTTCCCCACCAGTTGCAATCAGAGCATCAGTAGCTAGAACTCCCGGTCCCCCAGCGTTAGTAATAATTGTCAATTTTGGTCCTTTGGGAATCCTTGGCTGTTTTGCCATCACTTCTGCCATATCAAATAGTTCAGAAATACGATTCACCCGCAATACTCCACAGCGACGGAAAGCAGCATTGAGAACTTCATCGCTACCTGTGAGAGAACCTGTATGAGAAGCAGCAGCTTTGGCAGCGGCTTCGGTTTGACCTGCTTTGATTACTATTATTGGTTTGGTTAATGCTACTTCCCTAGCAGCAGATAGGAACGACCGCGCATTGCCAATGGATTCCATATAAATAACAATACTCTTGGTGTGGGGGTCATCACCGAGATAATAAATGAGGTCGCCCCAATCTACATCTAGCATGGAACCGATGGAGACAAAAGCACTGAAACCAACGTTTTCGGGGAAACTCCAGTCGAGGACTGCTGTACAGAATGCCCCACTCTGACTAATGAAACCAACGTTTCCAGGGTTTGCCATTGTGCTAGCAAAGGTGGCATTGAGTCCGCTATGAGGATTCATTAAACCTAGACAGTTAGGGCCGATAATTCGCATTTTGCCCCTAGCTGTTGCCATGATTTGTCGTTCTAATTCTATGCCTTCTGGTCCAATCTCTTTGAATCCAGCGGAGACTATGATCGCGCCTTTTATACCTACTTCTACACATTCACGCACAGCATCAGGGACCATTGGTGCGGGTATAGCAATAATTGCTAAGTCTACTGGTGCTGGTATGGCTTTAATATTTGGGTAAGCTGGAATTCCTAACACACTATGACGTTTGGGATTAACTGGAAAAATTGTGCCTCCAAAAGGGTTGCTGAGTAGATTCCAGAGAATTGTGCGTCCGACACTGCCGACTCGGTCTGTAGCACCAATTACTGCCACATTTTCTGGGGCAAATATTGAGGTTAGGGGTTGTCGCTCTGCCCTCAGAATATCATAGCTTGAGTCTGTTGTTTTTTGAGGTATTTGTAACATTATTTTTCCCCTTTTTTTCAACTTTAACTTGAAACGATATTTAACTTAACACTACTTTCAGGTCGCTGTACTTGTCTAGATATTTCATTTGTGAAAGGTTAAGGGAATCTTAAAATATATCTTCTTTGTCAATGGACAAAAATATCTTTTTTTTTACTTTTAAACATCGACAATATTTTATCAAATTAATTTTGCTTAGTCAAATTAATCTAGGATTAAAATAATGTGAGATTATCCTGTTTATCTGGGCAGATAAACTCTTATGAAATTATTGTATAATGACATACATTCTTCAAGTTTTTCCCCAGAAAAAATAAATTCCTTCTTTCAGAGTTTGATATTTTTGGTCAATACGATACTGTAATACGAATTTCATAAAATTCAGTAATATCAAACAAAGTAATTTCTTGAAAATCTTTTTCTGCTCAAGATAATATAATTTCATCTAACCTTTTTTGTAACTGTTTTTTTCCTGTTTTTGGGTTGATAATATTGACTTTTCGGTTTTTTGCTAAACCACCTATTATATAGTTCAGCTCTAATTTCTGTAGTTCCTCTAAAAAAGAGGAATTATTGCCATAACCTCCATCCACTAAAACTACACCAGGGGGATATTTTCTGGACAATATTTTTTGAACTAATTTGAGTGCTAAATCAGGTTTTTTGACCGTCAGACCCCGCGTCGCCGTCAGGCGCAAGCAGTCAGACCCCGCGACAACGCAAGCTCGCTTGCGGAACGCTGACCAAGAGAGGGAATGCTGACAAATTCTTGATCTTCTTTTCCCGGCGTTGGTGATTTGAGGTATGATATCTGTCTGGATCAGAGTGCGATAGAACTCCGTTCCGCTTACCCCACAAAAAAACTTTCTCCTTATACTTGGGGTTTCTTCTTCTTTCTTCCCTCCTGACTCCTGACTCCTGACTCCTGACTCCTAAGTAATTAAGATTAATATCATACCCTAATTCAGCAACGCCCTTTTCCCTAGTCGGAACGCTTCCCCGACAAAAACGACCAAGTCAAAGCGCTGGCTGTGGCAACTTAGGCACTCAAGAACTGGGAAAAGGAAACTGCTTTTCTCCGATTCGAGCCGGGAGTAATAGCACAAATGAATGAAATTTATCTCGAATAAAAGGTTTAAAAGCCAATAAAACAGCTACTATAAATAGTTGAAAGTTTTAGTAGTTCGGACTCTAGTATTGCAAAGACGGAACTTTACAATTGGAGTCAAACAACTGTAACCGAGAAAAGATTAGTCTCTCAAGTTGGCTGAGAAGTTTAAGCCAAGTTTGAAGAACACAAGGCCAAGTTGAATAGCAAGTCTGAGAAGCAGGAAAAAGGCCAAACGGGAAGGTTTACTAACTTAGTCCATTCTCGAACTTGTGCTTTTGCTCTGAGGCGATTATTTCCTCTATTAAATTGTGTTGATTGATAGTAGGTTTTAACCCACTAAAGTAATATATAAAACTGTGATTATATAAATTTACTCTAACAACAATATGGAAATAGCCGATCATAACTTGTGGGAAAAACTAGCATCTCTATCAGACAATTTTCCTAAATTGGGTATTCGCCTCTCCCTGGCAGCTAAAGAACTACAAAACGCAGGTACTCCCCCTTCAGAAAGTTTACTAGAAGAATTGATGGCCTATGGTAGAGATTTTGCTACTGTTAAAGAGCAGGGACTAGAATTGGCAAAAACATCTCAAGTTTCTGCAGGGGCAATATTTTCCTTTACAGACTTAGAAAACTTAATTAAAGCACTAGCTTCAACCACAGAATCATCAAGCAGTCAACCAGTTTTAGATATTCTTAATCAAATCTTGGCGATCGCTCATCAAGAACAACCAGAATTTACTCCTTTGCAACCAGTTAAGGCAAAAGCTAAAGAACTACATCAATTAATTTCTCATACAAAATCTGACAAATTACCAGATGATGCTCAAGCTTTAATTGCAAATACACATCCACTTTCAGCAGTATTAACACTTGTCAAACAGGGTAAAAATTTAGATGATGAGCAGTGGTTGGAATTAGAGGAAAAAGTTAATGCCAGCTTTGGCAAAAAACTAATGTTAGCTATATCTAGAGGAAAACTGACAATTCCTAATGATTCTTTAACCACAACATCTAGAATTAAACTTCCGGCACTTGAAGAACTAAACCGAACTCAAAATATTGCCACTCAAGCAACTAATACGCAAAAATCAACTGTTCCAAGTTTACCACCTTTAATAGTAGTACCTTCTGGTGGTGCAGAACCTAATCAAACAGCTATTGACGATCCAGATGTGATGATTTTAGAAGACCCAACACCTATAAATACAAAACCTGTAGACGAAATCATTATTGTTCCTGGTGTGGAAGTATCTCAAAATTCTTCCACTGTTGAAAGACCAAATACGATGTTGGGAGAAACTACTAATCAAAAATCAGCAGTATCTGTAGGGTTAAAAGTTTTAGTTCATATACAAAATATAGGCGATCGCATTTTTGCTGGTCAAGAATATGCAGGTACTCGCGGTCAAGGTTTTCGTGTAGAAGCTTTTCAAATAAATATAGAACCCTCTATTCCTGGGTTAAATCTTGAATACATGGCTCATGTTTCTGACATAGGCGATACTCCTTGGTTAGAAGCAGGAAAATTAGCTGGAGAACGCGGCAAAGCTAGAAGAATAGAAGGATTTGCGGTTCGTCTTACAGGTATTCAAGCTGGCAATTATGATGTATTCTATACAGCTCACGTTCAGAATATGGGAGATTTACCAGTTTATTCTAATGGTGCATATTGTGGTACTCGCAACCAAGCTCTCAGAGTGGAAGGCATAAAAGTTTGGATAGAGCCTAAAAATTAGCACTCAGGAGTTATTTCAGTTATCAGTTGTCATGAGGCTTATACTAGCAAAACTTCTCCCAAATGTGTTTACATCCACAAGAAACTTGGTGGCTCCAAAATTCACTTTTGCCCGGCTTGCGGTCATAAAACACCGCGATATTTGCCAGGCGCTCTCAGCATGATTTTGAGAGCTTTGTAGGCTGTAGCCTTCGATATCAGAGATGGCGTTATCGCTATCTCTGATGCCAATATTGTACTTGTACAGGAAGTTGATTAGCTTTATGAGGGTTAAAGACAGTACTTAAACTTTCTTGCCAGAAAAGTAACACATCTCAACATCCTGTATTGGTTCACGAGAACTAGAACTTTCATTCAGGAATTCAATACTTGTCTCATACGTCGTTAAATTCACCGACACATTAAGCCAATAGTAATTCTCTCCTTTGCCAACACTAAAGGACAGCGATGAATCTTGGTAAGAGATTTCACTTATTGTACCAACATTACATTTGTTCACTGACTCAGTACCATCAGCCATCTTGTCGAAATGGTACATATAAATTCCCTTCTTACCCTCTTTTACTCCTTCTGGAAGAAAAAAGGTAAAAAGTTGATTGCTTGCATATTGATACCATGAAAATGTTCCTTTCCAGCACGCAGTCCATAAAGGACCAAAAAATGGAATAGCCGCATCTAAAGACTGAAAATCACTCATAGTTCTTTACCTTTGAATTGTCCTTTAACATAGACTTTTTGTCACCATGGATCCAAGATATCCACGATTTTTCCATAAATCCATATTTACCAAAAAATTGGGTTTAAAGCCTCGCCCTTCTAGGGCGACTTTTTGGTTGTTTTTTTTTAATAAATATGTTATCATAGTGCTAGTTCAGATAGGAATTATGAAAGCTAGATTTAGGTATCGTATTTATCCAACAACGGGGCAAAAACACCAATTAGCCAAGCTATTTGGTTGTGTCCGTGTGGTTTGGAATGATAGTCTAGCTTCCTGCCAAGAAAAGTATACACTAGAAGAAAATAAACCAACTAATTCTGAACTACAAAAACAGTTTATCACATCTGCTAAAAAAACTGAAAATAGAGAGTGGTTATCAGAGGTTTCTGCTATACCATTGCAGCAATCATTGAATGATTTAAACCAGGCTTATCAAAACTTTTTTAGATCGACTAAAGGTCAAAGAAAAGGTAGACCTATTAAACCTCCTAAATTTAAAAGTAGAAAGTCAAAGCAAACTGCTAGGTTTACAAAGGGAGGATTTAAAATTGGTCAACATAAAGTTTATTTAGCCAAGATTGGAAAGCTGAAAATAGTGTGGTCAAGAGAGTTACCTGCTACTCCATCATCAGTAACAGTAATCAAAGATTCCGCTAATAGATATTTCTTGAGTTTTGTAGTAGAAATACAACCAGAAGTCTTACATCAAACTGATAATTCAGTAGGCATAGATTTAGGTATTAAAACCTTTGCTACATTGAGCGATGGTACAAAGATTGATGCACCCAAACCACTCAAAAAACGAATTAAGAAGTACCGAAAGTTAAGTAAGTCATTATCTCATAAAACTAAAGGATCTAAAAGGTATGAAAAAGCACGGGCTAGAGTAGCTAAATTCCATAGCAAATTGAAAGATACAAGGACAGATTTTCTGCATAAATTATCCACTGAAATAATTCGTGAAAACCAAACAGTTGTTTTAGAGGATTTGAACGTTTCTGGTATAGTTAAGAACCGTAAATTGTCTAGAGCAATATCTGATTTAGGTTGGAGAACATTCAGAACATTTATAGAAGGAAAAGCAGAAAAATATGGTCGTGAGTTCAGAGTAATTAGTCGTTGGGAACCCACATCTCAAACTTGCTCTAGCTGTGGATTCAAAGGTGGAAAGTTAGACCTTCAGGTGCGAGAATGGGAGTGTCTCAACTGCGGTGCAAAACATGATAGAGACGAGAATGCAGCAATAAATATATTAGTCGCGGGCGGGCAGTCCGAGACAAAAAAGCGCACCGAACCCGCGCCGCCGAAAGGCGCAAGGGAACGCGGAGCAAGAAACGGACGTGGAGGCAAGTGTAAGACTACCGCCTACGGTAGCAGCAGCCTGTGAGACGTCAACCCGCCGAGGAGTTACGGCTCGGTAGGAATCCCCGTGCCTAACAGCCGGGGAGGATGTCAACCTATCAACAAGATAGTTTTTATTCAATCCGTCGAAATGCTTACCCTTTATTTCCTTGGCTCTTCCAGACTATAGCTTACAGCGGTTTTCATTTGGGTAGACCACAGTAGGGGCGATTCGCGTTTGCGGAGCATTCCGTAGGAAATCGCCCCTACAAAGTTTTGCTTGTGAAGATGTGGTTCATCAATTGGAAAAGCGCTGTAAATTCCGCACAAGTATCAAATATCAGAACTCTTATATGTTATATGAGATGAAAAAGCAACTGCTAGACTCTTCACGTTGATCTTTTTGAGAAAAGCACTAGCGATCATTTTCTTCTTGTGATAAACTGATGCACTAGCAATCAAAATCTTGACTGACAAAGCTTTTAACCTCTAATTGATGACAGACCCTAGGGCGAATGCCATTCGCCCCTACATATGGCGTTTTCAGTCGGCAAAACTGATAACTGATAACTGATAACTGATAACTGAAATAACCGCTATTCCAAAGTAACCAAAACACACAATAATAATGCTTCAGTCCATTCAACCACAGCACCATAAGTATCACCAGTATGACCGCCCAAACAATAGTTAAACCAAGCACCTGTCAACAGAGTGTTCGCCCCTTCCCAAAGCAATCAAAATCTTGACTGACAAAGCTTTTAACCTCTAATTGATGACAGACCCTAGGGCGAATGCCATTCGTCCCTACATATGGCGTTTTCAGTCGGCAAAACTGATAACTGATAACTGATAACTGATAACTGAAATAACCGCTATTCCAACGTAACTAAAACACACAATAATAATGCTTCAGTCCATTCAACCACAGCACCATAAGTATCGCCAGTATGACCGCCCAAACAACGGTTAAACCAAGCACCTGTCAACAGAGCGATCGCTATTCCTCCTATTGCCATCCCAGAAGCTACTAACCAACTTTCAGGGTTTAATAAAATTTGGATTCCACTGATACTCAACAATAAAAGTAGACTTTGGAGAAAATCCCAAATAGAATATTTTGCCTCCTTGTGAAATGCTCCTTTTCCAGTAGGTTTGAGATAGGGGTAACGAGCGATCGCTACTAACTGACCCCATCTTCCCCAACCTGCTACTCCCATTAGTATTAAAAAGCGGTCGCTATCTAAATCTGTTAAAGCAGTAATTTTTAGCAACAGTAGAGCGATCGCTGCCATTGCACCAAAAGCTCCTGTAGCACTATCACTCATTACTTCCAATCTTCGTTTCTGGTCTGGCACTGCCAACCCATCAGCAGTATCCATCACCCCATCCAAGTGTAAACCACCAGTTAAAGTAATTCCAGATATAATCGCTACAGCAGACCTTGTGAGTATAGGCATTCCTAAAATTTGTAATCCAAGATCGATTAGCCCAAGGATACCCCCTACTATCAATCCTATCAAAGGAGCGAAACGAGCAATACCGTTAAAATCCAAGTTCCAAGTATGGGGAATTGGTAAACAAGTGTAAAATGCAATTCCAGCACTGAGTTTTGTCAGAGTTTTCCTAATTACATAGAGCAATATTTTTTACCACCCAAAATTTTCTGAGCTTGGCTTCTTGTTGTTAACTATAGTATCAAAAAAAATAATATTTGCTCCATTTGTTTCAAATCAAATTAACAACAATGGAGTAGACAAAATTAGTTTTGTATGGTAAAAATTTAATATTGGGAAAATAGTTCTGTATAGACCTCAAAGATTTCCAGGATACATACATAGTTAAATATACATAGTATAAAATGTATAAAAAAATCAAACTATAGATTAAAAGTCTGAAACTCTTATTCCAGATGAGCTGTTGTTATATAAATCGTTCCCTTTTACATGAGATTTTGTGCATATTCTGAACCAAATTACTATATTATTGGCTCATACTCCAAGAAATTATGCCAGAATTGGAACAAGAATAGCACTATCTAAATAACTCAGAATAAAAAAAAACTGTTCTGATAAATTTCTATCAAATTCAGAGGCTTTTGCTATATGAGTTCCAATAATTTTGACCAGAGAGTATCTGCTCCTTGCATAATTGACATTGGCATAGTTGTCAATAAACGTGATATGCAAAGACTGTTGATAGATTTAGGTAGAGTCCGCTATATCCATACTCAAGATGGCCATATTCAAAGCCGGGGTGAAGGATACATACTAGAAGTATTTGCGGATTGTCAACGGTCAACTTTAGTTGCTAATCATTCAATATACCTAAATGTGCTTAGTTTTGATTACCTAGAACTTGGACAATCATCAAAGAAAGAAACATACTTTGATTTAATTACTGAAGGACGTCAGTTAAGACTAATTCCTCTGTCAAACCCTCTTAAAGAAGAAACTACTAGAAATATAAATGCTGCAGCTTTTGACGCAGTAATGGATCAAGTTTTGTCATCTAATTGGGATATGCAGTTTGATGATGATGATTGCCCCTTTTAAGCAGAAAGGAAAAAATAGGGAATGAGGCAAACCATATAAATTGTTTGTTCTCAGTTTAGAGAAAACAGTTAGAATTATTTAATTGCCAATACCTAACTATCATGTCCCAAAACTTTTCCTTTCATTGTCAGGCTTGTTGTAGCAACACAAAAGCTCGTGCAGGTGTTTTTTTGACTCCTCATGGTAGTGTAGATACACCTAGATTTATGCCTGTGGGGACTTTAGCAACTGTTAAAACTCTCACACCTGCTCAGTTAGAGAAGGCGGGTGCTCAGATGGTCTTGGCAAATACTTATCATCTCCACTTACAACCAGGAGAAAGTATTATAGCTGGTGCTGGTGGGCTGCATAAATTCATGGCATGGGGAGGGCCAATATTAACTGACTCTGGGGGCTTCCAAGTATTTAGTTTAGGAGAAATCCGAACTATTAGTGAAACAGGTGTTAAATTTCGCTCGCCTCGTGATGGTAGTATTATTGATATAACTCCAGAGCGTTCGATCCAAATTCAGAATGAATTGGGAGCTGATGTGATTATGGCTTTTGATGAATGCCCGCCTTACCCAGCGAGTAGGGAAGAAGTAGAGTTGGCAACAAATCGTACTTATCGATGGTTGAAGCGTTGTGTTGAGGCTCATCAGCGTCAGGATCAGGCTCTGTTTGGTATTGTTCAAGGTGGTGTTTATCCCGATCTACGTTCTGTAGCAGCAAGGCAGTTGGTAGATTTGGATTTACCGGGTTATGCTATTGGTGGAGTGAGCGTGGGAGAACCGGGCGAGCTAATAGATGATATAGTTAAAGTAACAGCTCCTTTATTGCCAGAAGATAAGCCTCGTTATTTGATGGGGGTTGGCACTTATCGAGAAATGGTAAGAGCGATCGCTTCTGGCATAGATTTATTTGATTGTGTAATTCCGACTCGTTTAGGACGACATGGAGTAGCTTTGGTTAGAGGGGAGAGGTGGAACTTGAAAAATGCTAAGTTTCGAGAAGACTATACCCCTCTTGATGAATCTTGCCCTTGTTATTGTTGTCAAAATTTTAGTCGAGCTTATCTAGCTCATTTGGTAAGAGCTAAGGAGTCTTTAGGTTATACTCTATTGTCTCTTCATAATGTCACAGAATTAATTCGCTTTACTCAGCGAATTCGAGATGCTATTTTGGGCGATCGCTTTGTTACGGAGTTTGCTGGTTGGCTTTGAAAAACAATTAATAATTAATAATTAATAATTAATTATTATTAGGGTTTGCTGAAAAAGTCTGATACTCAGGGAAGGGGAAAGGTACTAGCATTTTGAGACGAAAAGATCTACAAATCTTGCACTTTTTCAGAATAAAAAAACCTGGAAACCCTTAGTAGTTCTCAATAATAGAGAAAAATAGGATGTTGAAGCGCGATCGCGTAACGTACCCAAACCATCAAAAATAAAAGATGTCTAAATAGGGCTTGCTGATTAAATCTAAAAGTATTGACAGATAAAGGTTTTAGCATTTTTTTTGTCTAAAAAAGTGCCAGCTTTTCAGCGGAAAAAGCTCAAAAAGCTAGTATTTTGGGATGATGGTGGCAGAAAAATCATTCTTACAAAACGCCCGCTCCTACCTCTTCGCTCATTCCCCGTTCCTCCTGTCTCCTACCCCTACTAAAAGACTTTTTCAGCAAACCCTAAATATTGATATTTTAACATATTTTTTGTATAATCTACTGGTTTTAGTTTTCCTACGGAATGCTACGAAACATCCCGACATTCCGTTACCGGAGAGCGCAAGTCCTCACATTAATCATAAAATTAAATGAAAACTGTTGTAATTACTGGAATTTCAGGCACTTTGGGTAGTGCTATGGGTAAAGCTTATAAGTCACGGGGATGGCGGGTTGTTGGTGTGACTCGTCAACCTAGTTTAGAGGGAGATTTTTTTGATGAGTTGTTTGTTTCTCCCCAGAAAACTATTGAGGATGCCAGAAAACTATTTGAGTATGACCCGGATGTGGTGATTTTGAATGCTGGTCAAATTGAAACGGAAGTAGGAGAGGGTGGAATTCCCATAGTTGAGTTGGTAGAGTCGATGAATCGGGTGAATTATACTTGGCCTGCGGTTGTAGGTGCTGAGGCAGCCAAATTACCTCGGAGTAGACCTTTGGATGTGATTGCTATTGGGTCAATTGCTGATGGAAGTCCTTCTTGTTTCGGACCTGTTTATCATTCTGGCAAAATTGCCTTGCATTATTACTGGTCTGGTGTCGGGCCAATTGTTTATCATTCCAGTAAAAATATGATTCGCCTGCGGTTGTATCGCCCTGGTGCTATTTCTGGTAAGTTTGCTTGGGCACCAGTGAATCGTCTGAATGATAAAGCTTATAAGATTCGAGCTAATCGAGTTAATTCTGCTCCGTCTGGGGATAAGGTAGCTGAGAAAATTGTTAATTGGATTGAGAATAGTCAGGAATGGGTAGGAACTTACGATGAGCCTTTGGGATTTAAGATTTTTAAGTATTTGTTTGCTTTATTCCCCAACTTTTTCTACAGATTACAATTGTATGGTTGGCCTAAAGGGAGTAAGTTTGTTTGATTATTAGGCGTTGCAAAAATGCGGGATGATTTTAATAGTTTTGTAGTTTTGTGGAATGGGTATCTTGCCCGTTCCCCTTTTTAGAGAGTTAGATAGAAAACTAGAGATTTAAAACTTTTTCATGATCAATTATCCATTATTATCTAGCCAGTTTTCCAAGTCTGCTATTGTTGCTAAATCAAAAATTTCATCACCTAAAATATCTAATTTTTCCAAAGATAATTGCTCTATCTGAGTCTGAACTTCTGGAGCTATTTCGCCAAACTTGCGACGAATTTGACGTTTAACTAATATTCCAATTCCTTCTTTTCTGGCTAAACTAATTTGTCCTTTCTTATCTCTAATCAATTTTTCCTGTTGCTCTAATTATTCTAATTCTGCATTGTTTAAATTGGCTCGATTAGCTATATTTAATGCTGCTTCTATTTCTGATACTGATTCTAATGATTCTGGTATTACTTCTAAACTTGGAGCCGATTTAATAAAATATATCCATTTATCGCTTAAGGTTTCTAAGGCTGATAATTATTTGTAAAATTTAGGTAATTCAACAAACATTAATGTTAATTCATCTTGGTAATTAAACAATTCTGTCTCTTCTTTAAACCTGAATTTGGTAATCATTTTATCTATCTTTTCAAATAAAACAAAGTCGGCGATCGTTAAAGCTATAAAAGGTTGCAACATCATATAACCTTGCCCTGCATCTAATTGATTTCCATAAGCTTTAGCTAAATTATAAATTACGCGTTTTTCAAAATCTTCTACGTTCAATATTTGCATTTCAATAATCACGGTAGAACCATTATCTAAAAGTGCTTTTACATCAAAAGAACTCCCTTTCATAGTGTTAGTAACTCCAGGGTTATAGGGGTTAATTATTTTCAGAGATTGAATGATATTTTGATTGTTATAAACTATGGCATTGAGAAAGCTAATGAGAATATTTTGACTGTGAATAGAACCAAAGATTTTTTTAAAGGCAAAGTCGGTTTTGGGGCTGATAAATTTCATGGTTATATTTCAGGAACTGGTATTGTTTATGGTACAATATATAGTATAATTTAGCTCTTTTATAACTATTTGCAGCACTTTTGAGGATAGTGAGGTACAGCTATAAGACTATTTATTCCTATATTCCCTGTTGCCTGTTGCCTGTTGCCTGTTGCCTAGAGCAATAAAACTTTGTACCTCATCAACTAGAAAACTGCTGTAAATAGTATTTAAGACTAGAATTAATAGCAGGATATCAAGGCAAAAACATTTCTATAAAGGATAAGGAAACTGATGGAAAATTCAAGGGATTAATTACTTCACTATCGGACAAAATAGTTTCAGATTGATAACCTACTGGTGTAGGATGACGATATATATAAGCTTGGCGTTGGACTACATCTAAAACCCAATATTCGGGAATATTTGCTCCAGCATAAATAAGTGTTTTTTCTTGTCGATCTATTCTCAAAGTAGTGTCAGAAATTTCGATTAAAAAGAATATTTCCTGTGGACTAGGGTGGCGATACGGCTGACGCCACGCTCCGCGAACGCCATAAGCTTTGGGATCGATATGAACTACTGCAATATCCGGTTCTGGTTCAGAATTTGATAATGTAACTGGTAACTGCATCCTAATATGAGCTTGCTGAGTTAATTGAGATTTTAAATAATCTACGGACAAAGCAGATAACAATTCCTTTTTTTTTAACAAATGAAATGGCATAAATTGAAGTGTTAATGAAGCGCTATCAAAATGTACCAATGTCACTTCAGTTATCAGTTAGTTATCAGTAACTCGTAGCTGTTAACCTGTAGTTTTATTTTAACGCTGGATAGTGATTTTCGGATTTATCGAAAACATAGAAATGAAGCTATAGATTTGATTATTCCTGTTGATTTGTGATGGAATAAGTTGATGATAATTAGATGGTCTTTTTCTTTCAGAAATAAGATAATATTATTGAGTGGATTTGTGGTTGGGTTGTTATGGGTAATGAGAATATGAGTGCTGGACAATTGTTGAAGCAGGCTAATAAGTTGAAGAGAGAGGGGAGGTTAGAGCGGGTAATATGTTGCTCTCTTGCTATTCCTTACTAAAAGCTACTAATTATCTCTTGTGGTGTTACAATTGATAATGAAAACTATCTCAAATTATTAATTATCCATTAGTAAAAATAACTAAACTTGGACATTATTAAAATTAAAGATGTTAAAGACGTTTTGGGGTAAAGTTAAACAAGGGAAAATCGAATTGTTGGAACCATCAGAGTTAGTAGAGGGAACCCAGGTGCTGGTAACTCTGATTCCCAATGATGAAAGTGACGGGGAGGAAGATAAGTCCCTCAAAAGTATTCCACGTCAGGGAGATTTTATTGATGAGTTAAAGGCTAATCCTATTAGGGTTAGAAATTGGCTGAAGTTAAATAGGGAAGAACTGCACGATCGCTCTTGATGAATAATACAATTAAACAGGTTTTTGTTGATTCTAATATCTGGCTTTATTGTTTTCTAAGTGGGCAAGATAAAGACCCAAAAGAAGATGCTAGAAAGCGAATGATTGCTAATAGTATTACTGATGTGGAAGGGATTGTTATTAGTACCCAAGTGATTCATGAAGTTTGTTCGATTCTGAAGCGAAAGGTAGGTTTTAATGAGGAACAAATATTGAAATTAATTGAGTCTTTTGAGAGGCGTTATCAAATAGTAGCAGTTGATTTATTCATAGTTAAAAATGCTTCAGAGCGAATTTTTTCTATTAACTTTCTATCATATAGCATTTTCAAATTTTAGTAAATTAAAAATAATGGAAGTTAAAGACTATGCCCTATTTTCTATTCCTGAAATAAGAAAGTTTCTTTGACTTAGATGAAACGGGAATTTTTGGGGTAGGATAATATTTTTGAGTAGATTTATGGTTGGGTTTTTATGGGTAATGAGGGTATGAATGCAGGCCAATTGTTGAAGCAGGCTAATCAGTTGAAGAGAGCGGGGAGGTGGGATGAGGCGTACAATAAGAAACCCGGTTTCTTTGAGAAACCGGGTTTCTCTGGCGGGGGAGGATGTCTTGACAGAAAAATTGCTTTTTTGTTATAATCTCGCTGTTAAACTAGAGCGATCGCTATGCCACGCCGTAAAGTTATTCTTGAAGCTGGTAATTATTACCATGTTTACAATCGGGGTAATAACCGTCAGCTTATATTTTTAGAACGGGAAAACTATCTTTATTTTTTGCGTCAGTTACAAGCTCGCTTAGTTTCTCAGGGTGTGGATGTTATTGCTTACTGTTTGATGCCAAACCACTATCATTTGTTGGTTTTTTTGCAAACGGAAGATTTTTCTAAGTTGATGCAGGGGTTTTCCCTAGCTTATACTAAAGCTATTAATAAGCGTTATCAAAGAGATGGTTCGCTGTTTCAAGGGCGTTTTAATGGGATTCGAGTTGATAGCGACGAATATTTATTAATTCTAACTCGATACATTCATCTCAACCCAGTTCGCGCTAACTTAGTGGAGAATGCAGAAGATTGGGAATTTTCTAGTTACCAAGAATATATCAAGTTGCGTCAGGGGAACTTGCTGAAGTTGGATGAGATGCGATCGCTTTTCGACAGCACAGAGCAATATCGTTCTTTTGTCGAAGATGCGACAATTAGCGAGAAGTCAATTCAGCATTTAACTTTTGAGGAGTAGTCATAAGAAACCCGGTTTCTTGAAGAAACCGGGTTTCTCAGCATTAGTCCAAACCGGGTTTCTCAGCATTAGCGGGAGTTACGGTTGGGAGATTTACTATATAGCCTTTTCAAATTGTAGTAAATTAATGATAAAGTTGGGAAATAATTTTTGTAGATTTTGAATCTGATAATATTATATATTTAGATTGAGATTTTGGTTTTTATGGGTAATAAAGCTATGAGTGCTGGTCAGTTGTTGAAACAGGCCAATCAGTTGAAGAGAGAGGGGAGGTTGGATGAGGCGATCGCTCTTTATCATCAGGTTATTGAAATTAATCCTAATTTTGCTTGGGCATATAATAATTTGGGGGATGGTTTTGTTAAGCAGGGAAATTTAGATGAGGCTATTGTTGAGTATCAACGGGCGATTAAAGTTAATCCTAATTCGGCTTGGTTTTACTATCAGTTAGGAGAGGTATTGGCTGAAAAAGGAAAGCTTGACATAGCATCTGTATACTTTCAAAAATCTATCAATTCTCACATAGATTTGTGTGATAAACTAAGCAAATGTTATCCAGAAATAGAAAATAATATCAATCAAGTAAATAATTTTTATTTGTTTCAAGGACAAGATTACGGATATTTGACAGATAAGCCTCAATGGGTTAGCTTTCCAGTAGATGAGAACTCTATGTATATCATAGAAGGAAAAATAGCTAGTGAAAATGCTCCTTTATCCAAAAAAGCCTTGGTTCAATTTGAATTTTTTGATCGAAACAATCAAAAAATATCTGGTTATTACCAAGGTTTCAGTAATTCAGATGATTTGGGTTTGTATAAGTACATAGATATTGCTAGCCAGAGCTTGTCAAAATTTTGCATTGCTTTTAAAACTCCACCAAAAGCTTTTTCTATTAATATAGGTTTTCGTCGCTGGCATAATAAAAGAACTAACAATCCAACAATAATATTTGAATCGTTAGTTAAAATTTATTTTAGTCAGTTGAAAAGTTTAGAAAGTTCAGTCTTATCATCTTGGGATTACTATAAATTAGGAGTTATTTGTTCAAAAAAAAATAAATTATCTGATGCCTTATTTCTTTGTCAAGCATCCTTTGAAAAAAACGTAAACTTTTCTAAGTGTGAAGACAAAATAAGGGAATTAATTTTTAAGATAGAGTCTAGTAGCTCAGTACAATATTGGGAAAATAGATACGATCAAGGAGGAAATTCAGGCATAGGGACCCACAATGATAAATTAGCAGAATTTAAAGCTAATGTTATCAATGATTTAGTGGAGAAAGAGAATATTGAATCTGTAATAGAATTTGGATGTGGTGACAGCCGTCAGCTTGATTTCGCTAAGTATCCTAAATATATTGGCTTAGATGTTTCTAAAACAGCTATTAATAAGTGTAAAGAAAAATTTAAGCACGATCCGACGAAAAGCTTTTTTTTATATGATTCTGCATATTTTTTTGATAGAGGAACAATTTTTTCTGGTGATTTATCTATTTCGATAGATGTTCTATTTCACTTAATAGAAGATGATATTTATTATGCTTACTTAAATCATTTATTTGGAGCAGCTAAAAAATTTGTAGTTGTTTATTCATGGAATTTTGAAGATAGGGAAAAGTTTAAATTTCATATTAGACCAAGAAAATTCACACGAGATATAGAACAACTAATTCAGGGATGGAAACTTTGGAAAGTTGTAAATAATATATATCCTGCAACAGAATTGGGTGAACGTAAAGGAAGTTTTTCTGATTTTTACATTTATCGTAAAAGTTGATCAATAAGAGCTAGAGAATTATTATAGGAAAATTAAGGATAATAATTATTGAGTTTTCAATGTTTGAAATTTATAGATAAATATTTATACCAACTTTTACTTTTCCTTTTAACTATCAACTACGTTTCCTCCAAACCATAACCCCATGACTACTATTTTTGGTAATAGCTCGTGAAGGGATATTCGCTTCCGAAAACCTAGAGGAGTCAATCAAATCACGCAGCAAAACTTGTTCAAGCCCTTTAAATGCAGGGCCAAACATTAACTCAAAGTCCTCAGTACCAAACGATCTCATATGATCTTCGTGACCAAATTGCTCTAAACGGTCGGTGGCAGATAACTCCTCTGAGAGATTTTCCCGAAACCGCTCTGAAAAAAATGGTACGCTAAAAATATGGTAGCCACCTGGAGCCAAAAGTTGATTAAGTTCCTGTAAAACAAACGCCGCATTACAGCGAACGTGTTCAAGAACATGAACGTGACACAGAACACCAACAGACTCCTTGCTTACCTTTTGAATATCAGTGCATAGATCGAACCTTTCTACATTTACTCCCCCTTTTTTGTATATATCTGGCTCAAAATCAAAAGGTCGATAATAATCTCCAAGCTTTCCAGCAAGCTTTTTGGCAATTCCAATCTCTGGCGCGAAGTGAAAGAATGGCAAAGTAATCTCACTTACCTTAAGAGTTTCAATAACTAACCAAAGCAGACGAGAGCGTTCAAAACTACCGCAACCACGGCAACGTGCATTAGTTCTACCTCTAAAATCTCCAAACTTATTACTTCCGCAAATAGGACATTTCATTTTAATTACTCCAATAAAAAAACTGATAGATTAAATTAGATTAAAAAAAACATTGGTAGTTCTAACCTGTAATTAGAATCACCTTAAGTAGTCGAAGTTGTCTAGTACATCGCTAAAAATATTGTTCAGCTTTTCTATCGTTTGAGGTTTTAATTTTTCCTTATGGTCACCAGGAGTAATCTTTCTTTTATGAGACATCTGCTCTTGCTCTAAAACAAACTCATCCTTATATTTCTGATAATATTTTTCTATAAGACTTTCAGGAGCTGAGAATTGCAAGGGAGACATCACTTGAGAAAGCCAACTTCTAAAGTTGGTCACCATATCTTCATACTTTACAAAAGTAAAATTTGGCATAGGCAACATTTTAATTTGCACAGCAGGTTTATATCTTTCTAGTAAAGAAAATGGCATTGATGGATCTACTTTTGCCCTGCCGATAATTAGACCTTTATCAGTTGCCCTGCTTATGCAATAGTCATCAATACTCATGTTTTGTATATTCTTTCGCTCTTCGCGACGTTTTTGGTCCCAGGATTTAGTGTTATGAGTCCAACCCTCTGAAAAATATTGAGAAACCAGTATATCTCTGGGATCTCTGACTTGAAGAATATGCCGAAGCTCAGAAATATGTGCAAATTCATCATCTTTATGAATCAAGAAATTTCGTTGTGGACACAAACAAAAACTTTCCTTAATATCAGAATTCAGTTGATTATGCTTGTATAAATTATTATTAACTTCAGGTTGATTATGAATAGAGAAATATAATATATTCTTCTCTATAGATAAATCTTTGAAAAGCTTATATAGAAAAACAGAAGCACTTTTTGGCAATGAGTATACAAAAAAGCCAAAAAGTTTTTCCTGCTCAAATATTTTAGAATCTGTACCCATATAAATTACCTAAACTCAAAATTTTAGACACCTTCAAACCTGGTATTGGATGATTATATCAAATCCGGTAACATCTGTCTTATAAAACTAGAAAGAAAGAATAAGTATTTATATTAAGTAAGGCTAATAGAAAGATTAATGCCAATACATATCATACATAGAGCAGGCAATAGCCAACCGAACTATAAAAGAATCAATCATAAATTGGTGCTTGAAGTCACCGTTTGCAAAAAAATCACTATTAATTTTCCCCTCAGCCCGATAACTAATCTCTTTAAGGATTTCCTGATTGACAACATCGGGAAGTACATCTACAAAGCTTGAGCTTAAAATGATCTCTGAAATTTGGATTCTTGAATTATAGGAAGAATCATAATCGAAATCATATTTGAAACTACGGTTTTGCTTTTCAGGATCAAAAAAGTATTGTTTTGTTTTCTCGCTAGGTTGTCTTAGGGCGTACCCATCCTGAAAATTATGGGAGCTATCAGGAAAATCAGTTTTTTTCGGACTTCTGTCAAACCTCCATATTTCACCATATAAAGGTATGCGAGAAAGGTTATCATTTAATAGTCTGATTGCGCCAAACAATACTCTTTCAGAGACGCGATCAAAAACGGATAACCGTTCAGCAAAGCGGGCTACTTTTTCATCAATAAGAGGGTAAATCATAAACGCTTTTGATGTCAAATCTAGTGTTGCAGGAACCGCAAATTGTCCTACACGAAAGTCTTGATGTGCATAAAATAGGATATCTCTACCATCCCTAAAGTCTCCTGACCTGGACCCTCTCCAGCGTCCTAATGCTTTTATTGTTTCAATATTGCATTCATTAGATGTAAAGCTGGAAATAAAGATGTTCCAGAATTGCTCATTAAGAAATGATTTCTGGCCGTTCATGCTCCGTGCTGAACCACCTCTCAATAAATGGCCATTTCCATGGAAAACTGGGCTATTTTGACAATGGGCAAGATCATTCTTAAAATTGTATTGATGAGAGAAGGCCATACCCAAACCATCTGTTGTTTGAAGACTATAAGCTAATGCCCGAAAAGCATCACTTATGACACGAGTTTTCCTGATTTCGTATTCCACTTCAATACATTCAGCCACTTTAGAAGCAACAGCAGATTCTCCTCCATCTAAGCGGTCATAGGTAAATGCTGAAAGCTTTTTGCAGCCCAGACCACTCAATGCAGCACAGATGCTACGACTGTCTTTACCTCCCGATAAAAATATATAGGAATTCAGTGATTCTCTGATTGGGTAGCAAGCTGAAAGCAATTCTTCTGCTAGAAGCTTAGACTTTTCTGCCAGTGGCATATCTTGAGGAATTGGTTCTAGTTGTGATAGGGGATAGGCAACAAATTTGTATTTACCATTTTCTTGAACTACAGATTTATTTGGTGGGCACGCTATGGTATTTAAGAATGGTGTATCCCCATCAACCGCAAAGCCAGCGCACAAATACTTATGAAAATAATTCCGGTTGTGTCTAATACCCAAAGTTAAAGCTGAAGCACAATATACTAGCAAAGGTCTGTTGCCAATGACACTGTAACCATCTCTGTTTTTACCTACAAAAAGTCCAACACTTGGAGGCTGAGTGCTCCAAGAAAATACTTGGCTACAGTTTGATGGAATGTAAACATAAGACCCTATACCACCTGGGCTAGACTTAATAATTAAGGAGCCATTTTTGAGATCCAATAGCGAAAAAATATTGCTTTCTTGCGCCGATGGTTCTAATACACCTTTGCCAGCATAGCCACAACAGAAGATATATCCACCTGAATTTTTCAGAAGCCCTGGATTAATGTTAGAGAAACCGCCATCATTGTTTTTATCTTTTTTCCAATAGACCAATATTCCACGATCAAATGAATGAACAATACTGGTAGCATAGCCAGGTGGAAGTACTCTGGCTAATTGAGGAATAAATTCAACAATATCTTCTTTCGCAGCATCGGAAACTGTTTGGAAAAAAACATAAGGGTATGACATAGCCTCAAGTCTAAAAACCTTCTTGATGGAACTCCGCTACAGATGTAAAAAAAGTCGCAGGCATTTCGTGGGGACAGAACAGCCAATCTCTACATTCATGACTCCTATCGCCCTTAATTACCTCCTTTGCACTACCAAGCTCACGTTTATCTAGGTGGTAATAAGTATAATTCAATGGACTCAGTACTTCCATTAAGGCATTTTCAGTCCTACCTGCAAGCACCTCACAAATCATAAAAGGACGAGCAGATTTTATTAAATTGATGCCACCAGCAATTACATCTGGCTCCGTTGACTCGGTATCTATTTTGATTACGCTAGGTATAGAGTTTGTCTGGCAGATGTTACTAAGGGTATCAAGTTCTACCTCAACTACTTCTTTTGCAGGTCGAAATCCCTTGCGCAGTGAGTTAGAAGCATCGCTTCGAGCCGAAATATACATTTGCGCTATACCACATTTGTCACCTAGTGCAACCTGGTGCAAAAAGATATTGTCTATTTTATTTAACTCGATCAAATTGCTAAATATATTTGCCAAATTTGGGACTGGTTCAAAAGCGTGAACAATAATATTAGGTACTGCCTTTGCACACACTAACGAATAGATTCCAATATTGGCTCCAATATCAAAAAATACTTTATTAGGTGACTGCTTCAGGAGAGTTATACAAGTTGCGAGGGTCAATGATTCATAGGATGCAAGTCCTGACTGCAAAACTGTTTTCCCTACAATTGTACTTTCTGCACCTGAAAAATTGAGAGTTTTATCTTCCGTAAAGGCGAGAAGTTGACTTAATTTGATTGATGACATGAATAAATTTTTCCAATCTTGTTAATTTTTTGCACAAATAAAACAAAACTGACCACAGACAGATAATTTTCTCATTAATATTTGAGGATTATTACGCTTTGTATTTTCTCCCCACTGGTCGATCTCAATATTAAGAGGTGACTCGTTGATAAAATACTTGCTGTATGTCTTAGGACGCCCTTCGTATGTTCTTTTAACCAAGGTCAAACCATCTATGCCGGGACGGATTTCCTCTAATCTTAAACCTGCTTCCTGAACAATTTCCTTAAAGCCGTAAGGAGTAAAATTCCAGAGCTGAAATGAATGATAAGGCTCTAGATGTGAGGTAGAACCAACCAAATAGCCATCAGGCTTCAGGACACGAGCCATATCCTTTAAAAGCGCCTCTGGATATCGAACGTGTTCTAGCACTTGTCGGCTAAATATCAGATCAATGCTATTGGATGGCATTGGTACATTGATTCCATCAAAGTCCATGAATGTCGCATCGGTACGTCTCCGTTGTCGAACTTCTGGCGAGTCTACAATGTCCACACCAGTCCAAGAAGACTCTGGCAGCAATTCTTTAAACAAATCCACAGATGTTCCTGTACCACACCCAATATCTACAATCACCGACTTTGCCGGTAGTTTATCTAAAACCCTTTGCACCATCCATTCAGGAGTTACTTGTTGAGGGTTGTCCTTCGGTACATAATCCTTCATTTCATGCCACATAAGGTATTTCTCCTAATACACTGGTAATGTCTTTACGGAAGTAGTTAGTATTCATTCCCGAAGGATTGCAAAGACTCGCAAACCTGACACCTCTGGTTATCTCTAAATAGCTTTCAATGTTTGCGAGGGCATCATTATTACCACCAAGTTCGTTGAACGTTCGATAAAGCGACACCTCTGGCTCTTTCCCAGTCACCGAAGGAAACTCCTGGCTTAGTGCACTATTAATAATGAACGATGGAGTACCAGTTAGAAGTGTGTGAGTCTTTAACCACAGGTCATCAGCTTTCGGCGCATACTGTTTTGCCACATAAATATTTCTCACCCTCGGATATATATGCAGTGGCGAGTACAAAACCCCATCTTTACCTGTAGGAACGTTCAACATCGAAGGGTTATTAGTAATATTTCGCGACCATTTTTTGTAAGAGATTAGTTTTTCCCGATCAAAACTCATTACTCGTCCACGAAATCCGATGACACAGCCATGCTTTAAGTAGTTTTCATAGAGTTGCCACAACCACCAGGGAGGATAAGCTGTATCATCATCCGCAGTAACTATCAGGGTATTGCAGAATTCAGTTGGGGTTCTTTCATAGACTTCATCAAGAACAGGTAAAATCTTACGGTAGGAACCAATGTTGTCCACAAATTTCACAAAAAACTTATTAGGTTTCTCTTCCAGCAGGTGACTGAGGTCGTTAGTAATCGTGGGGCAGCCTTCATCAAGTAAGTAAGGCTGTTCGGATAGATACAAACGTATTTCATAAGCATCCCTGGGAAAATCTTGAGCAAGCAAAGACTCTATCACGAGGTGGACATGATTAAGTCGAGAACTAATAGTTGTAAGGCTGATAATAACATTGTGCATAGGATATACTTGAGTTGATATTTTTAATTTTTTTGATAGTAAACATAATAACTCACTTCAGTACCGCTGGAATCCAATGCAAAGCGTTATGTGAACCATCAGTTCCTATAGGTATATGAGCCATCATAAAACGCCAGGCGTTTAGGGCACTCCTAAAATAGTATTCTTTATAAGAGGAAACAGTACCCATTCCACCACGCATCAGCACTAAAGGTTGCGAAATGGTTTCTATAGCCTCATATGAATAATGTCGTCGCATCCTCAAGCGAAATTCCACATCGCCTCGCGTCTTAATGGGAATAAAGCAGCCGATCTCCTGAAAAACTTGTTTGCGCCAAATGAATGAAACCGGAGCGTCTCCCAACACATCACCAATATTATCACCGTCAACCATTAGTCGTGAATTCTCACTAATTCTGAGATGATTAGCATGGGTAGCCATTACTCTGGTATCAGTTAGCATCGGCTGCAACTGATACTCCAACCTTTCTGGATGAGAGATATCATCATCATCCTGAATAGCAATAAACTCTCCCTTTGCCATCGCAATAGCAATGTTGCGGGAAGCATATTGACCAACATTCTTGTTGTTGCGGTGATAGACAATCGAATGTGTACTATCTTGGCCTATCTCGTCTATCAATAACTGAATCATCCGGCTTAATTCATCTGATGAACAATCATCAATAAGAATAATTTCTAAAGCTGGATATGTTTGATGAATAATGGATTCGAGAGAAAGCCTCAAGAGCTTCATATCTGGATTGAAGGTCGTGAAAACTACAGAAATCAAGGGGACGTTATCTATGTTATTGTTTGGATGATAGGACTGGCGCTCCTTTGCCCACTCGGTCAAGTTTGCCTCCATATAGTCAGCGATCGTAGAATATTCAGAAGGGTTAATAATTTTGTACTTAAAACCTTCTTTCATAAGCTCCTTATTAATATGAGCAATTAAGGGGGTATCGTATCCAGCAAGTGCCAAAAGAATATCTTTGTCTTTATTAGTAATGCCTATTTGCTGATAATGAGTCGCTATCCAATCTAATAGCTTTGAGTCAAAGCAATCTGCATATAGTAACAAAAGACACCTAGCCAAGCAAGTTTCCCGATCGGGAGGTCTTTGCTCAGTTATTTTAAATGCTGAAATAATCTCTGCCAATAACCATTCCGGAGTATCAAAACAACATGGAACAGTTCGACGCAGGTCTCGCACTAACGAAATCATGCTTTGTTTCGGAATTTGAAATATTTTCTTGAGTAGTTGCCAAATCTTTAGAAAGTCTGGCTCCCTATTCATTGATCTACTTTTTTGTAGGATTTGGTGGATGGCAAGAAACCCCAATGCGTCGTGCGTGTCAGTTATTTCTGCCAGCTCAATGAGCATAGGAAGGTGTTCCGCTAACTCAATAGCTTTTGAGAAGCTATGCCGTAACCCTCTGGAGAGCATTCGTGCTGGAATTTTCCTGAAAAGCATTATTTCAAATGCCTGATTAAAAATCTGAACAAGCGCCTCCGAAGAGTTTATTCCAGATAACTCAAATGCCAAATAAAGACAAGAATCAATTCGGCGGGCTAGTATTTCATTGTGAGAATCATCAGTTGTAGCTTTCAATTCGGCAACAGTATTATTCAAATAGCTGTGAAGCTTAATTTGGAGAGCATTACTATTTGGCGAAAATATCAGCACATTCAATAAATCTCCAATTGATCTTCGCTGCATCGTTACTGAATTAGAAACGTAATCAATTGCCTTTTCAAGTATGCGTTCAACACTTTCTATATAGGCATCACCTTGATGTTCTAATAGTTCTGCGATTAGCAATTTCATTGACGGTAAATGGACTTTAGATTCATTAACAGGACCAAGCGACTGAAACTGGTTGAGAATATCTGCAAAACTTTCTCGCGCCATAAACCGTCCCGGTTCAAGAAAGATTGACAGTAATACCGATTCTGAGTCAATCCGCATAGTTTTCCAATAGCCACCTGGAATATTGTTCTTTTGATCGGCAATATATTTTGCGCTATTTGCCAGCACGAGTAGTGAATTGCAACGGCTGTTATCGTCGATCAGTGCTTCACGCTTGCCATTAGGCACTAACAGTATGTGAAGGCCAGTTTCAGCTATATGTCTTTGCAATAAGAACAACTTCTGACTTACAAGATCAATGGAATCATCATTACCAAAGATAATTAGGGGTTTAAAATCGGAATAAAATTGCGTTGACTCAAAAGTCTTAGCGTGTCTTAATTCAACTACCCTATCCTTTTTTCCCAACTCCTTTAAAACATCCCCCAACTGCTGCCTAACCACAGTAGACTCCGGGTGCAACTCCAAAGACCGTCGCAACTCAACCTCCGCCTCCCGCCACCTACCCAACTGCATCAACCCATACCCCAACTGATGCCTAACCACAGCAGACTTCGGACTAACCTCCACCACCAACCTATACTCAACAACAGCCTCCTCCCATCTACCCAACTGCCCCAAAGCATACCCCAAATGATGCCTCACCTCAGCCTCAGCAAAACCCAAACTAATTGATCGCCCATACTCAACAACGGCCTCCTCCCATCTACCCAACTGCCCCAAAGCCTGACCCAAACCAAACAAAACCTCACCAGACTCCCCAGACAAAACCACCGCCTGACGATAAAATTCCACCGCCTCCGACCATTGTTCCAACTTACCCAAAGCCTCAGCCAAACCCAAACAACAATCAATCCCACCGGGACTCATCTCCCAACTCCGACGATAAAACTCTACCGCCTCAGACCATTGCTGCTGCCCAGACTTAGCCGCCCCCAAATAATAATAAGCCTCTGTCTGTAGGGACGTTCCATGGAACTTACCTACATTTGCATACAACATATTTACCACTTTGTCAAGACACTGATCCACCTCGGACCATTGCCCCAACTTCACCAACACTGCTCCCAAACCAAGATAAAACTCGGGCACATCAGTCTTCTGTTCCACCGCCCGACGAAAATAACCCACAGCCTCCTGAAACTGACCTTTACCCTGTAACAAAACCCCCAACTTGTAGAGAGACCAGGAAGCTTGAGGATTTATGGCCACAGCCTGACGAAAAGCAGCGATCGCCTCATCTATGCGCCCCACCTTAACTAAAGCCTCCCCTAAATTATGATGGCCATAGGAAAAACCAGGATTAAGAGCGATCGCCTCACGGTAAGCAGCTACAGCATCATCGAGCTTGCCCTCCCGCAACAATTGATTAGCAGTTTTGAAATTAGTTTGAACCATATTCAAGAATTTAGAATTTAGAATTTAGAATTTAGAATTACAGCATATTTCGGGGAAATGAGGTACAGGGTAAATGATGAAAACCATGTAGCGTGGGCATCTTGCCTGGATTTAGGCATCTTGCCCACGACGGGTGTACCTCACCAGGAATGAAGTCAAAAGTCATGCATTCAAAAGTAACAAATGAAGTTAAAAGTTAGAAATTAACTCAAAATTACAGCATATTTCGGGTAAATGATGTACAAGATAAATAGTGAAAATATTGTAGGCATCTTGCCCGCGATGGGTGTACCTCACCAAGAATGAAGTCAAAAGTCATGCATTCAAAAGTCAACAAACAAGTCAAAAGTCAAAAGTAAGAAATGAAGTTATAAAGTTAAAAGTTAGAAATTAACTCAAAATTACAACAGATTTCGGGAAAATGATGTACAAGATGAATAGTGAAAATATTGTAGTGCGGGCATTTTGCCCGGGATGGGTGTACCTTATAACAGCGGAAAGCGCTGTAAGTCAAAAGTAAGTAATTAACTCAAAAGTTAAAAGTCAAAAGTGAGATTTTATAGGCTTGAAAGTTTGAAACTATAGCAATGTGCGCTGGCATATCTACAAATTACCTAATAATTAAGGTATCCGTTTTCAATAATTATTAATTATTAATTATTAATTATTAATTATTCATTACACTTCCATTTTCAGCGACCTGAATACAATCGTACCAAAGCAATACCAGTAACAATAGCCACAAACAACCATGTTACCAACAGACCTATAACTTCACCAATAAATAGACCGATCGCCCCATAAATAAATCCACCCACTGCCCAACCAAGGGATAAACCTATAGCCCAAGCAACAATATTAGCAATTATCCACCATTCTTCACCATAAATTTGCTTCCTGAGTACAAACCATTGGCCTAGTCCCAAAATTGCCCCCACAATAGCTCCATTAATCAACCCATGAAATAGCCTGACTAAAATTTGTTCAGTTCGTGGGGCTACCCAACCTAATCCTCCTAAACTACTGGCCCCGATTAATAACCATGTCAAAATATTTACTACAACCCACCATCTACTTCGGAATATATAATTTCTCAGTACCAACCATTGGGCTAATCCGATGATGCCACCGCCGATGGCTCCCGAAAAAGCACCAATATAGGGTCTAACACCTACTTCTACAAATATTAAACTGACCAAAAAGCCAACAACGGTGAAAAATACCCATTGCAGCCAAAAACCCCAGCCGATGGTTTTGGACGTAGTATGAGATTGATAATAGTATGGTTTAGTAATTGACACAGGCTCTTCAACAATTAATAATTAATAATTAATAATTAATTATTACCTCTCCTTGAAACCGGAACCGAAAGCAATCTCTCTGAGGTTGTCTGAGAAATTTGCTACATCACGCGCCCCCGCGCATCCCCCACGCATTGGGGGACTATAGCAAGCAAATTGACTCTTGTTCCCCCCATGCGTTGGGGGGCTAGGGGGGCAAAATTCAGTATTAAACAACTTTTCAGATATCCCCTTATTGCGAGGGCGAATACCATTCGCCCCTACTCCCCTACTCCCCTTTGGGGCGAGATACTGAGGTAGGAAACATTTTCTGGAAACCAGTCCGGCGCTCTTGGGGTGAATTTGGAGTCATATAACCCCATAATGTTTCCCAATAGAAAAACGATACTCCTGCAAAGTGGCGATCGCGTACTGCTTTTACCTGTTGTTGAATTTGCTCTATTTTCATGGAAGTTTTCATGGTACCTGTGAGAATACCTATACTGAAAGGAATTTTACTTTTGGCCAATTTTACCTCTGGTTGTGCCAATTCTGCTAAAAATGAAGGTAAATTATCTCGATACACCTGTAAAACAAATTCATCTACTATACCTCGCTTTATCCAAGTTGGCCAGTCTTGCAGATATAATTTATAAGCAAAGTCATAAGGATTAGAAGATAAGGATACAATACAATTAGGTTTAACTGCTTTGACGGCTTTATAAAGTCTTTCCATTAAAGCGGTTATTTGATTTGCCCGCCATTGCATCCATTCTGGGTCTGTAAAATCTTCTGGAGGCATTTTACCTTGATGTTGTTCCCTGTAGAGGCGGACTGTAATTGGATCGTAGCCTAATTGTACTGGCATGGCAAAGCGGTCGTCTATTTGAATGCCATCGACATCGTATTTTTTGACAACTTCTAATACTAGGTCGATAAAAAATTTTTGTACTTGGGGGTGAATGGGGTTCAGCCAAACATTATTGATAGAGAGAGACTGTTTTAGTGTTGTTAATAATGACTGTTCATCTGATTCTGGCAGTAAGTCTTTAAGTTCTAATTCAAATATATCCTCGGAAAAATTTCTATTTTTGTCCAGACTCGTTGTCACCCAGTGGGGATGGCGTTTGACTAACAGAGAATTTATTGGTGCCATGAAACCATATTCAAACCAAGGGATGACTCGTAAACCTTGGCGGTGGGACTGTGTAAATATTTCTCTAAGTACATCTCGACCAAGGCGAAATGTGGCAAGGGTAGGGTCTTGAGGTTGACCCGTAACTTTTCGAGCAATATCACTGGGATAAAATGTGTTGCCTCTATTCCAGGTTACGGGATAAACAGTGTTGAAGTTGAGTTGAGAAAGTTGACGGAGGGCGCGGTTAATTCCCCAGGGAGCGAATAATACGGTACTACTAACATTGGTTATCCAGACTCCACGCACCTCTTTTTTTTCAGGTATAGCTTTTGCAGTGACTAATTTTGGCGAGCTTACTATTGCGCATAGGAAAATAGAAATAAAAGCGATCGCTACTCCTATTCCTAGCCAGATTTTTAATTGTTTGAATTTATAATTAATGTTATTCATTATTAGGGAGTAGGGAGTAGGCAGCTTTGCTGTAGGCAGCTTTGCTGTAGAGAGAAATAATTGATGATTTCTGTGGGATGATTGATTTTATTTTTTATTATTAGACATCTGGTAAAAATTAAAAATAAAATCAATTATTATCCATAAATTATCAATTATTATTCCATGTTACCTGTTATCTGTTCCCTGTTCCCTCTTTTATGGATATGTCTATTGGAGATATCTATAATACCAAGCATGAAAAAAGAATGTTACGAATAATAGGGGCAATTAAAAGACTTTATAGGAGATGTCTATTTTCATATTTATGAAAAAGCGTTTCCTGGCGGAATGCTCCACAAACAAATACCTAATTAGGGTTTGCTGAAACAGTCTTTTTTGAGTAGTAGGGGAGCGGGGAAGTAGAGGAGTAGGGGAGTAATTTTCAGGCTACTCTCCTGCCCAAAATGCTAACTTTTTGAGCATAACATAATAGAGCTGAAAACTAGATACTTTTTCCAGAGCTAAAAAGGCTAAAACCTTTATCTATAAATGCTTTTAGATTTAATCAACAAGCCCTAATTATATTGAAGATTAATTCACTATCTCAAATTTAGAGATGTGCCAACTCCTGATTCAAATAATATAAATTATTTGAGAGTTTAGCGATCACGAATTTCTACAATCATGCCTTAATTCAGCAACGCCCAAATTTTTAGGCTAATAGCTGATAGCTAATAGCTGATAGCTAGTTAAGTTACGAGAGGTTCCAACCTAGCCAAAACCTCATCAATTAATTCAGGAGTTGCTCTGCATATCTGGAGTAGCCTCTTTAAGTAGCTCCTCAAGGCTGTATTTAGGTTTGGTAGGTGACAGAATAATTTTATTACCTTCTGTAGATATAGAAACAGTTGTTCCTTCTTTTAAGCCCACCTCTTGGATAATCGCTTGCGGAAATATAACTCCAAGGGAATTACCCCAGATACTCACTTTTTGAGTTACCATAGTTAAAAAATTATATGAACTTTATATTAGGTTAAATTATAGAATTAGTCAGGAAAGAACAATGATTCTATACTAGAAATATGTAGGGACGCTCCATAAAACATCCCTACTTCGTTTTCGGCAGAAATTTTTGGATAACTGTACAACCTGATTTGATTCTACTTAACTAAAGTTGCGATCACTCTTGCCAAAGCATCCACAGCTTCAGTAACTTCGGCAGCAGTTACAATAAGTGGAGGCACAAAACGCAATACTTTCGGACCCGCAGGTACAATTAATAAACCTTCATTCATGGCAGCTTTGACTAGATCGATAGAAGTCAACTCCACATCTGCTTTCAACTCCATACCATTAATCAAACCCCAACCACGCACTTCGCTAAATAGGTCGGGATATTTAGTGGCAATAGCATTTAACCCTACTCGCAACTGTTCCCCCCTCTGCTGTACATTTGTCAACAAATTTTCCTGTTCCAAAGTTTGACAAACAGCGAGCGCTACCGAACAAACAAAAGGGTTTCCACCAAAAGTGCTAGCATGACTACCAGGTTCAAAAACATCACAGTGAGATTTGCATAACATTGCTCCAATGGGAATACCTCCACCTAGTCCCTTAGCGGAAGTAAAAATATCTGGTTCAATCCCCAGATTTTCATATCCCCAAAGTTTGCCACTACGACCCATCCCTACTTGCACTTCATCTAATATTAAGAGAATGCCTTTCTCATCGCAAATTTCTCTAATTCTTTGAAAGTAAGCAACATCACCAGGGCGAACCCCACCTTCTCCTTGGAGTGCTTCTAGCATAATAGCCGCAACTTGTCGTTTGTCTTTGTCTAATTCAGCGATCGCGCTTTCTATCGCAGCAATATCATTGTAGGGCACATAATAAAATCCTGGCATTAGGGGGCTAAAACCTTTATGATATTTTGGTTGCCCTGTTGCGGTAATAGTTGCTAGAGTTCGTCCGTGGAAACTAGCATGGGCAGTCAAAATTATCGGATTTTCAATATCTAATTTTTCGTGAGCATATTTGCGGGCTAATTTTATTGCTCCTTCGTTAGCTTCTGCTCCAGAGTTACAGAAAAATGCTTTGTCGGCACAGGAGTGTTCTGTCAACCACTGTGCCAATTCTCCCTGAACTGGGATATAGTATAGGTTAGATACATGATGTAGTCGTTGAATTTGTTGCGAGACTGTTGCCATCATTACGGGGTGAGCATGACCAAGGGTACAGGTAGCAATTCCGGCAACAAAATCCAGATATTCTTTTCCTTCAGTATCCCAAACACGACAACCTTCACCCCGTTCAAGAGCAATGGGGAAACGCCCGTAAGTGTTCATTACATAAGCGTTGAAGTTGTCAGCACTAAATGTTGTATATCCGCCTGTTGTTCCTAAAGATTGCTTTACTATTGTTTCAGGAGTCATAAATCATAATCCTCAAAATCCTCAAAATCAACCTCAATGTTAATTTGATTTTAAAAGAACATATAGAATTTGTAGGTTTTTTTTAATTTATATAGCAGAAGAAAGAAGGAAGAAGGAAGAAGGAAAAATCTGGCGTTGTCTGAGTTTTAAGCTTTTGATATGTCCGCGCCCTTTGCTTCGACGGCTATAATATTTTCAGGACTTACGCGAACTATTGAATCATGCAGCATCTGTAGGATTAAACGGCCGTTTGCCCCTATTCGGTATGGTGGTTATGCGTCAGTCCTGATTTTCTCTAAAGTTTTTCGCTATATCAATTTTTATTGCTTTTACCTTGTTTTTTTAGATTCTTTTAAACTTTCTTTTTTGATGTGGGGGAGTACGGGAGTAGGGGGAGTAGCAAACAACAGTAAGTTTTTTTCACCACCTAAAACCTATCGCCTATCACCTTACCGAATAATTAAGGTTTAATACCAAATATCAAAAGTTTTGCTACATCTCCTTGATAGTAGAGAGTAGAGAGTAGAATTAAAAGAGATAAGATATCTTGGTTTAATGCTGATAATCGTTACAAACATGATTAAATTATTATTACTTAATAACTGAAGTCCCATGGGAGGTATAGCTTATTTTTGGGAATTGGTATAAATCCTCTCCTTTAAAGGAGAAAAAGCGGTCGAGGGATGGCGAGGTTTCCTCGCCATATCCAATCGACCAAGAGAAGAAAAAAAATTACCTTTTGCGTCAATCCTATCCGTTTTCAAGGAGAGGTAATTATTAATTATTAATTATTAATTGTTGAACACCTACCACCTTCTTATTTCCTAACCTTCAATCCTGTCATAGTTTCAAGTTCTTGTCTGAATAATAAAGCATATCGACTAGGGATATCAACCAAGGTAACGCTTTCATTATTTTGTGCATCCAAATAAACAATTGCTATTTGAACCCTAGCTTGTTTATCTATAGCACTAATTATTCCACCTACAGGAGAAAGAATACCTTTCGCAATACTTTTTCTGACTTGAGTTTTCGCATAATCTCCTGTAGAAAGTTCTGTAATTTGTTCTTTCTTTAAAGTAAAGTTAGCATCTTGATATTCTTCTTTATCAAATTCTATATCCAGGCGCTTACCCGAAATATCTACGTTGACTTTGCATTGATTTAACTCCCCATTATTATTATTTAAACAATGAGCAGCATGAGTTCTAGCTAAGGCAATATTAGCTGGAAAAAATAATGAAGCAATAGAGACAAGAGCAATTAATTGTTTTTGCATAATTTTAGCCATACTAATTAATAAAAGTCAGGAGTCAGTGTAGAAGAGCCGTCAGATTGGCGACTTCAACAATTAATAATGAATAATGAATAATGAATAATTACCTCTCCTTGAAAACAAGAGGATTGACAAAGAGATGAAAATTTTTTTTATTATCCCCTTAAAAGGGGAGGCTTTAAACCACAATTTTTCGGTTCGGTAAAGGAGTCAGGAGTCAGGAGGAAAAAAGAAGGAAGTTTTTTATCACAATATTAAACGGACATGGTATTAGTTATATCGGAGAGAAGGAAGAAATGGATACTGAAAAGTTGCTCCTCCCAGTCTACAAACCCCAAAAAGCTTGTAGAAACTATTGAGGTGGTGGAGTATTACAGCAGATTTCACCATGGCGTGAGGTACATCCTTTGCAGGCAAAATGCCCGCACTATCAACATCTTAACGTTAATATTTGGGTAGTGGTGTACAAGTAGTGATCTTCTTAAAAAAATTAAGTGGGCAAGCAAATACTATTCCTCTAAAACCATTGAATTAGATATATTTTCTCTTGCCTTCCGGAGCTGTTGCCAGATGAGATTTTGCCTACCTTGACAATAAATCACTACATCTACAGGACTACCAATATTTGTATCTCATATACAACCGAATCTGCTGTAAACCCATAAAGAAAAAGGTTAGTGGTACATTGTAATTGTATAGTCGCCAGTGGGAGCATCTTGCTCCCGTTCTAATGATTTTTGCCATAATATAGCCAGTGGGAGCATCTTATACCATTTCTGAATAATAATGCTATATTTGATTACCATCTCCCTACTCCCCCACTCTTCTACTCCCCTACTCCCCTACTCCCCTACTCCCCTACTCCCCTACTCCCCCGCTCAAGAAAACATAGAAAAGTTTTTGAGGTTTGGTATTATTCAGAACTACGAATTTGTAAACCAGTCAAAATTTCTAAATCTTTCATTAGAGGTTCGCTTTGTTTTGTAGGAATATCAATCATAGTGACATTTTTATTGTTTTGATAATCTACATATTCAATTGCTAACTGAGTCCTATCCTGTTTAGCAAACAGACCAACTAAAGCTCCCAACGGACCAAGAATTAAACTGGCACCAATAGTTTCTTTAGCTCTTTTTTTAGCATATTCACCAGTTGAAATTTCAGTAATTTGATTACCTCTCAACTTCATATTAACATCTTGAAATTTTTCAGATTTAAAATTCATTTCCAGGCTGTTATTTCGGTCTGAGATAATAACTCTACACTTTTTCATTTCACCACTAATAATATTCAGACAGTGAGCGCCATGTTCTCCGGCAAAAGCCTGGTTGTTACTCCAAACAACTGTAGCAATAGATATCAAAATAGCAATTTTTTTCATATTCTTAATGTAGTGAATTAATACTTAATCAGATTGACTAAAGCTTTTTAGATCAGGACTTACGCAGTACTGCTATATATGGTGCATAATTTGGTCATAATTCAAGATATCACCACTACAATTAGTGTCGTTGCGTAAGTCCTGTATATATTAGCTCTAATAAACCTACACTATATATAAGCATTCAGCCGTCAGCTAACCTCTTTCAGAGGAACTGCGGACTTCAGCTATGAGTTATTAACTAATGATTGCACTATCAGGAAGAATTAGTCTCCAAGGAAAATTCAAACTAATGAATAAATTGGTCGCCTTTAGCTAACCTTACTAAGTACTGTACGTTGAAAATCTGTTTGCTGAATGCTAATAGCTGAATGCTTACCACTATATTATATTTTCTAGATAATTAGTGTTGGATAATTAACAGTATCAAGGATAAAAAAAATCTAAAGTTGATATCAGTAAGTTTATGGCCAATTATATTGGTATTCCCAGACACTTTTTCCTTCTTGCTTCTTCAAATAACAATCCTAATATCAAGTCTCATTAATGAGCCATAATAAAAATGTTTTCTCTGATAAATCTCTCCCTGTTCCCTATTCCCTATTCCCTATTCCCTATTCCCTAAATTTTGTATTGTGGGTATTCAAAGAGACATGATATAAATCATTTCTAATATTGCTTCGATGTTTACAATTTCCTATTTCTGATATATTGTATAAATTTTTACAAAAAATCAATATCAATGTTGGAAATATCAAATAAAATAGTATACGAAAAACTATACTAGCTAAAGCAACATGAATAATCTACAACAGTGGACTTCACTCTTCGGCAGAATATTCCTCTCTGCAGTTTTTATCAAATCAAGTATTGGTAAAATTTTCGATCCAGCAAGTGCTCAACAATATATGGCATCCGCAGGAATTCCTGGTTGGCTATTAATTCCGACAATTGCTGTTTTATTAATAGGTGGATTATCTGTTTTAGTTGGTTATAAAGCCCGTTATGGCGCACTTTTATTAATAGGATTTTTAATTCCAAGTACTCTGATTTTCCACAATATTTTTGCAGATGCTTCCCAGGAAATTGCTTTTATGAAAAATCTTGGATTAATCGGAGGATTGTTAATGATTTATTCTTTTGGTCCAGGTTCAATTAGTTTTGATGAAAAAAATATTAATTATGAATAAGAGGCTATTTTTCATTAATGGATAATGGATAATTACCTCTCCCTAAAAGGGAGAGGATTGACCAACGCCGAAAAAATTTCTTCTCTTGGTCGATTGGATATGACGCAGGTTTCGCAGCCATCCCACCCTTCGGGAAGCTACGCTTTACATGTTGCGTAGCAAAACGACCGCTTTTTTCCCCTTGAAAGGGGAGGCTTCAAGGCGTGAATTATTTAATTATTTAATTATTTAATTATTTAATTATTAATTCTTCGGTAAATCAAAGATTAAGTAGGATCTGTGACGGTACGCTTATTATTTCTAGATGAATGATTGGTTTTACACCTCATGCACCTTTTTTATACCTCACGCTTTTTGGGAATTACTATATCAAAAACTTAAAATTCAGACAAAGCAAAATTTTCCCTTCTTCCTTCTTCCTTCTTCCTTCTTCCTTCTTCCTTCTTTCTTCTTTCTTCTGCTATAAAAAACATCAATAAATTTGTTAGAAAATATGAAAACACAATGGGAAAATTTTTTACAAAATCTCGGTGAATGGCATGGCTCATTTACTCAAATTTCTGCTCAAGGAGAGATAGTTAAAGATACACCTAGTATTCTGATTTTAGAAAGTTTGGATGAGCAGAATAAAACAGTCCGTCTCACTCTTCGTCGCTTTACTTCTTCAGGGGATAATTCTCAGCCAAAAGTTAATGAATTAGTCAGAGAATATCAAACCTTTGGCAAAGATACTATGTTTTTTGAAGATGGTGCCTTTTCTCAAGGTTCAATTCAAATATCACCAATTTCAGTTAATGGCGCTGAGTTGAGTTTTATTAATCAAAATCGTCGTCTCCGTTTAGTAGAATTATTTAACCAGGATGGAAATTTCCAAACATTAACTTTAATTCGAGAAAAACGAGCAGGTACAAATGCTTTAGAAAATCCGATTCTCACAGTAGATGCTTTATTAGGAAAGTGGCAGGGAGAAGCTATTACTATTTATCCTGATTTACGGAAACCGGATGTTTATCCAACTCAAATGGAGTTAAAGATTGAAAATACAGGTCGCTTATTTCAGCAAATTACTTTTGGCAATACTAATCAGAAAATAATTACTTCTACTGCGAGAATTGAAGACTCTATTTTACACTTCGACGAAGGTTCTCAACCTGTAAAAGTCTTACTTCTTCCTGATGGTGCTTCTGCTACTTTGCCGATTAAAGTTGAGTTGAGAAAACCTGTATTTTTTGAAGCTGGTTGGTTAATTAAACCTGACCTTCGTCAACGACTTATTCGTACTTATAATGACACAGGAGAATGGGTAAGTTTAACTTTAGTCACTGAACATAAAATTAATTAAAATTACTTTTGGCTAGACCTAAATAACCTTGAAGAAGGAAGAAGAAATTTAGTTATCTAGGAGAGAAGGAAGAAGGAAAAAGTGGATGGAGACAGTTAACGAACTGGCACTTCGTGTGTAAGCATTCAGCCGTCAGCCATCAGCTATCAGCTATTCGTGTTAGTTTACAATAAAAACTTTATTAATTATCTTACTAGAAAAGTTGCCTCCCTTTCCCTTAAATTCTATATTAATTTAAACACTGTCTTTAAGAAGAGGGTCTTGCTGCTGTTTGCGCAGCATTCCGCAGGAAAAGCTGACTGCTAATAGCTGTTTGCGCAGCATTCCGGAGGAAATGCTTACCTTCGTGTCTTATCACCCCAAATAATTGTAAATATCGTGTAGAAGGTGGGGTATTAAACTCAAAAGAAAAAGATAATTTTAGAATATATTTTCTTGAAGAAGGAAGAAGGAAGAAGGAAGAAAGAAGAAGGAAGAAGAAAAAAGTGAATAGGGATACTGAAAAGTTGCACCTCCGCATCTATAAACTTCAACTAATTGTAGGCATCATGTAGACAGTGAGGAATTAAACCAAAGAAAGCTATTAACAGAAGGAGGAAAAATGTCATTATCTCTCAAAATTATTCTGCTAGTTGCTACAACAATTTATCAAGCGATCGCCTGTCATTTGGAAAATCAAAAACCACCTCCGGGAAAACTATTTGATGTTGGTGGTTATCATCTACATTTGTATGTTGTAGGAGAAGCTAGTCCAACAATTATTCTCGACCACAGTTTAGGTGGAATAGAAGGATATTTCTTAGTAGAAAAACTGGCAAAGTTAGGGCGAGTATGTATTTACGACAGAGCTGGATATGGATGGAGCGAACATAGCCCCCATCCTCGAACTAGCAGTCAAATTGTCACAGAATTAGATACCTTACTTACCCAAGCAAAAATTCAGCCACCATACATTTTAGTAGGAAATTCTTTTGGTAGTTACAATGTCAGATTATATGCTCATCGCTTCCCAGAAAAAGTTATTGGCATGGTACTTACAGATGGACTCTATGAAACAGAAATGCTGAAGATGCCTATCCAATTACAAGCTTTGAAACTATTATTTATTTCCGGCTTTGTTATGTCTATTTTAGGTTCAATATTAGGAATTATTCAGCTATTAAGAAAATGTCGAATATTTGAATTAATCAAACCTGAATTACGACAATTTTCTCAAGAATCGAGAAATCATGTAAAACATTCTTTTTGTCGTTCTAAACACTGGATTACAATGAGTCGAGAAATGCTCAATCTCAATCATAGCGGAAATCAGGTGATTATTGCTAATCAGTTTGCTTCGATGCCAGTAGTTAGTATCAAAGCTAATTCTTTTTTTCAGCCTTCTTGGTGGACTTTTTTAATTCCTCTGAAATCAGCCAACAAATTACGAGAGCAAATGCACAAAAATTTGTGTAATCTATCAACAAAGTGTGTTCAAATTCAAGCTAATAAAAGTAGCCATTTTGTATGGATAGACGAACCCAGTCTAATTGTAGATGGTGTCAAAATTTTACTAGACAAACTAAATCAAACTACATCGACGACTTAACGTCAATTTCAAAAGTGCTTTATACTTTTGATCGCTAATAGTATAAGCTCCAAATCTTTCCCAGTGGGGTTATTCATCTGAGCATCAAAAAAAACAAACTGTCGCTGTCGTAGTTTTGTAGGTGGGGTAGAAGGAAGTGTTAGCGTTTGCGCAGCATTCTATTTCGCAGCAGCATTCCGCACGAAAGGAAAGCTGCTCCGCAGGATAAACCCAACAAGAAGCTTGTGTCTGTTGGGTTGCGCTACCACTTAACCTAACCTAAAGTGCGATCGCTATTCTCGTAGATTGTTTCAACTAAAATGATGCAATAGAAAATTGGTTATATAGAACCCCTAAGCGTATCTTCATAAATATCAAGTTTTTTTAGCTAGGAGACAGGAGACAGGAGGGAAAATGTGGGTTCGTGATCATACAAAAAATTCAACACTCCTTCATATGATTTTTCCTCACTCATTGATGCGCGAAAAGACTTGACTACCATAATTATATAGAACTCAAATGGGTACTATAGAACCCGGATAATTAGTTATCATATAATACCAGTTTGAAAAAAGAATGCTATAAAAAGTGCATCTCGATCAGATATGCTTAAAAATAACTTCTCCAGCTCATTTTAGATGGTTATATCTATCGTTTTCCCTTTTTTTTCAATATTTATTCCTTATTCCTTCTTGCTTATTCCTTCTTCCGTACGGACGTTGCATGCAACGTCTCTACTATTTGTAACAAACGTTGATCAAATTGGTATAATTGAGGAGTCAGGATTCAGGAGTCAGGAGTCAGGAGAAAGGAAGGATGAGAGTGGGAATTATATCAAATCCGGTTAATTGCACATAGAATCTGCTGATATAATATCTGTTTATACTTCTATAATTACTTCAATATTTAATCTCCCTCACTCCCCTACTCCCCCACTCCCCTACTCCCCCACTCCCCTACTACCCCACTCCCCCACTCCCCCACTCCCCTACTCCCAACAACTCTAATAAGTATTCAACCGGATTTGATATTATCTGGGGATATTCCGGCATTTTATGTCTGCATTGAATGGAAGTATAGAATGCGACAACTGTATAACCGGATTTCATATTAGAGATTGCTTTCCTATGGAATGCTACGCAAATTCTATAGAATGTGGGCTATCATTGACTATAATTTTAGCGATGCCAAACATTATTATAGGGTGCAAAAATGGACGATAATTACGAAAAAAATAATCGTATTCAAAAAGCTTTTAATTTGAAAAAGAATGAACAGACTCTTCTGAGCGACATTGATGGGCTGGGAATAGCTTTAGATGATGACTTTTATAAAATTAAAGCCACAAAAGGCTCTTTAGATATCTTTGTCGAGTTAACCTTTAACCATAATGAAGGGAATCTTGATTTATTTCTCTTTGATTCAAAAAGAAATGAAATTGCCTCTTCAGATTCTCTAGATGATAATGAAATAATTGATTTTACTGTTGACAAAGCAGGGACTTATTATATCCAAGTCACTTCAGGGGATGGTACTTTTTCAGGGAATACCTATGATTTGCTCTGGGATGATGTTATTGGCGAAAATACCTTTCGCACCATTAATGGTTTAAATAATAATCTTCAAAACCCTGAATTTGGTAGTGCAACAGAAAAAGGCACTCGATACACTCAATTATTACGCTTAGGTCCTGAAGCTTACGAAGATGGATTATCTGAACCAAGAGGTGGTGGACTAACTACGCCCCTTGAACTTCCTAGTCCGCGGGCAGTCAGTAATGCGATCGCCGATCAAGGAGAAGAATCTATTGTCAACGACTTTAAACTTTCTGACTGGTTTTGGCAGTGGGGACAATTTATCGATCATGACATCGATTTAACGGAAGCCGATTCTTCAGGGGACTCATTTCCTATTCCAGTTCCTACAGGCGATCCAGATTTTGATCCTTCTGGAACAGGAACTCAAATCATCCCCTTAACCCGTTCTATTTTCGATCCTGCCACTGGCACCACAAACCCCCGTGAACAGGTTAACGAAATTACGACCTTTCTTGATGCTTCTATGGTTTATGGTTCCGATGAAGCAACAGCCCTTTCTTTGCGAGCTAATGATGGCACTGGAAAACTAGCCACCAGCATCGGTCCTGATGGGGAGATTTTACTGCCTACTGATGGTGCGGGTAACTTTATTGCCGGGGATATCCGTGTTAATGAACAATTAGGCTTAACTTCTGTTCACACCCTGTTTGTAAGAGAACATAACCGCTTGGCACAAAAAACTGCTGATGTTTTAGACGATGGGAACGGAAGAAAAGCAGACAAACTGAATGAACTGTTTGAAGAGTCTGGGTTAAGTCGTGGTGACTTTATCTATGAATCAGCTCGTCGTTTAGTTGGGGCAAAAATTCAGACCATTACCTATAACGAATTTTTACCCTTGCTCTTAGGAAAGGATGCTCTTGCTGAGTATACGGGTTATGATGAAACCGTTGAACCGGGTATTTTCACTGAATTCTCCACTGGTGTTTTCCGCTTTGGTCATACCATGCTTTCTCCTCAACTCTTACAAGTGGAAGAGGATGGAAGCTATGAAGCCGTTGCTCTACGAGATGCTTTCTTTCAACCTAGCAAAATTATGGAGGATGGAGTTGATTCTTTATTGAAAGGGTTAGAATCCCAACAAGCTCAAGCAGTTGATAATTTCCTGATTGATGATGTTCGTAACTTCTTGTTTGGTCCTCCTGGGGCTGGTGGTTTTGACTTAGCCTCTCTCAATATTCAACGGGGACGGGAGAATGGTGTAGCTGATATTAATACAGTTCGTAATGCTATCGGTTTATCCTCTTATACAGACTTTGATGAATTAACAGGAGGAAACAGCGAGCTTGCTGCTAAGTTTGCATCGGTGTATGATTCTATTGATGATGTGGATCTCTGGATTGGTGGATTAGCCGAACAGGATGTTAATGGTGGAGTGGTTGGTGAGACAATCAGTGCCATCATCATCCAGCAATTCACTAATTTACGGGATGGCGATCGCTTTTATTTTGAAAATGATCCGTATTTCCAGGAACTTGAAGGCATTATCGATAAGAATATTGATAAGGTTAGTCTCGCCGATATTATCGAAGATAACTCTGATGTAAAAATTGTGGCCAGTGCCTTTACAGTCAATAACCCCATAGTTGTTTAAATCCTGGATACAATCTTGCTTTGGTCTGATTTAAAGCTGACTAACGGGACTTAAACAAAAATCAAGCCCCAATAAACCCCGATCAGTACCTCTAGCTGAATGAAGCAAGAGGCTTGACATCAGAAATATTCTCTTTTCTCTTAGTCGATTGGATATGGCGCAGGTTTCCTGCGCCATCCCACCCTACTGGCGCGTCAAGCTTGAAATAGTGTTTTAGGAAAATTCTCCAAACCTTAGTCATAGCAAGAATTATACTAAAAAATTTAATACATCATTTTCAGCTTGACGCGCTACTACAGGAAGCTCCGCTTTTTCCTAGGTCATGCTGCGCAAACATTATGCGCCAGCAAAACGACCGCTTTTTATCCCCTTAAAAGGGGAGGGTAAATACAGAAAGCGAAAACTTGCCTAAAACTCGTCAAACTTACTCATAACTATAGCTATAAAACTAAAATGAGTAAGTTTGTTCAGTTGTCTATCCATTGAGTCGTTATCAGCTACAATTAAGGTATGAAGCTAGTTGAACGTCATGTTATTACCAAATCACATTATTTATGGTCAGCTTGTGACCACAAGGCTTTTTTGTCAAAAAATTTGTTCAATTTAGCAAATTACCATTATCGCCAATATTTCTTTGAAAACAAAAAGAAATTAAATTTTAATGAACTGTATCACCAGGTATCTAAAAGTGACGATTATCAAGCTTTACCTACCAAAGTAAGTAAGCAAATAATCAGAAGATTAGACTCAGCTTGGAGTAGTTATTTTGCAGCCTTAAAAGCATGGCAAAAACAGCCAAATAAATTTTTAGGTAAACCAAAAATTCCCAAATATAAACATAAAACAAAAGGCCGAAATATTCTGCCCTATCCTAATGAATCAATTTACAAAAAAGCCTTAAAAAAGGGGATTTGTCACTTATCCATTAGTGAAATAAAAATACCCACTTCACAGACAGAAATAATAGAGGCAAGGATTATCCCGAAAAGTAGCTGTTATATAATAGAAATAGTCTATGAAAAATCGGAGGAAACAACAGAAAATAAACAAGTAGCAGGAGTAGATTTAGGAGTAAATAATTTAATAGCTGTAACTACAAATCAAACAGGAACTTCACCTCTTTTGATTAAAGGCAGACCATTAAAAGCTATTAACACCTTTTATAATAAACAGCGCTCTTTTTTACAATCTCAATTAAAAACTAATCAGAATAAAAGCAATTCTCATCGGTTAAAAAAATTAACTCACAAACGAAATTGTCGAGTAGAAAACTATCTCCATACAGCAAGTAAAAGAGTAATAGATTGGTGTGTCAACCATAAAATAGGAGTATTGATTATTGGGCATAATCAGAGTTGGAAACAAGAGATAAAATTAGGTAAAAAGAACAATCAACAATTTGTGAATATCCCTCATTATAAGTTAATAGAGATGTTAAGATATAAAGCCCAACTAAGAGGAATAAAAGTAATAATTACAGAAGAATCTTATACATCTCAATCAAGCTGTTTAGACGGGGATGATTTACCAAAATATGGAGAAAACAAACCGAAATTTAGTGGAAAAAGAGTAACACGAGGGTTGTATAAAACTCGGGAAAATAAATTATTAAATGCTGATGTAAATGGGTCATTGAATATAATTAAAAAAGTAATTCCTGATGTCTTTGACCAGGGAATAAAGGGTTTGCCGTTTAACCCTGTAGTGCTTGATCCACTACGAATGACTAAGATTTCAGGCTTTTGAGTAAGTTTGAGTAAGTTTAGTTGAGCGGTTAAGACCTTATTTCTTGGTCAACCAAAATAATTACTTTCTCAGCCCCCCTCGCAATGACAGTCATAGGTTGATAGTGAGTTGAAGACTTATTGACATCTCCAGGGGTTGAAACACCCTGGATTCTGTGGCAAATCCACCGCAAATGGAACGGGGCGTTATCTAATAACTGAGTGCTAATTACTATAGACTACATCGACGACTTAACGCTAATTTCAAAAGTGCTTTATATTTTTTATCGCTGATACTATAAGCTCCAAATCTTTCCAAGTGGGGGTTATTCATCTGAGCATCAAAAAAAACAAACTGTCGCTCCCTGAGTCGCTCCACCAACTTTACCATCGCCACCTTCGACCCTTCAGGAATATTGTAAAACATTGACTCCCCAATAAAACCCCCACCAATCACAATTCCTAAAATCCCACCAGCAAGCTCATCTCCTTGCCAAGTCTCAAAACTATAAGCATACCCCGCTTGATTCAAAGCTTTGTAAATCTGCTTGAGTTCCCCAGATATCCAAGTTGTTTCTCGATCTGCACAACCTTCAACTACAGCCTCAAAATCCTGATTAACACCAACAGTAAAACGATTTTGATTAATTATACGACGTAGTGACCGTGGATAGCGAAATCTTTCATCCAAAGGAATCAAAGCTCGTTTCCGACTACCATACCACTCTAAACTATTTTCTCCATCATTCGCCATGAGGAAATAGCCCTGAGCATATCCTTGTATGATGGAGTTAATGTCATATTCTATCATGGAATTACCATTAACAATTTATAATAGAAAATTTAAGATTATGCCTGAACCAATAAAACCAATTACTTTACCCATAGCAGAAAACCCCGAACAGGAAGGGGAATGGTTGCGAGCTTCCTTACACAAATGGCTCAATCAAGAGTTTATCCCGGAAAAAGTTAATGAGGACATTGCTCAAAGAGCAGCCCAAATATTTATTCGCCACCGTATGGAAGGAGAAAATGATTTAGGCTCATTGGTAATTGCTATTGTGACAGAAATGCAAGCCTTTGATTTTTCTCAGAGTTTTTATGGAGAGTTCGCGATCGCCAATGCTGTTAGTGACTTACTATTAGATAGTCTGGGAATAGAGCGCTGTTGTGGACAATAAAAGATTTTAATATTCCCAGTTCTTACTTTTTTAGGGGGGGGTTTGGCATAATGGGCGCTTGTTTTCCCATCTTTTATATCATGTCTTGATAATAACGATGTGGAAAAAACTTGTCCTCTTGCTTCAACAGCAAATCTTTCTATTTTCCCTACTCCCCTACTATCCTAATTATCTGAATAATAAGTATGCAACTGGACATAATATTACAGGTGGACAAACTGATTTGTTTAACCCACCCCTAAGTAAGAGATATAAGACTTTCAGCTAACCTGAAAGCTCAGTGTAGATAGCTATAAACTACCAACTAGACTTAACAACTCCTGGTAGAAGACCTTCGTGAGCCATTTCTCGGATAACGTTACGAGATAGTCCAAAATCCCGATAATAACCTCTTGGGCGTCCAGTTAACCAACAACGGTTTCGCACGCGAGAAGGGGCACTATTACGAGGTAATCTCTGGATTTGACGATGGATTTCTATTTTATCTTCTAAATCTTCTGCTTCTTCAAATTGCAGTTTAAGCTCTGCACGTTTAGCAGCATATTTTTCTACTAATTTTTTGCGTTTTTTCTCACGCTCGATCATGCTCTTTTTTGCCATGATTAGTTTCTTTAGTTGCTCCAAATAATCGGTATTTTTAATTTTAAGGTATTTACCCAATCTCTAATAATACCATAGATTTTTTTAGGTATGGGGAGATGGGGGATGGGGAGATTGGGAGATTGGGAGATTGGGAGATTGGGGGATGGAACATTTTTTTATACTGAATTAAACGGATTTGATATTAAATCCTCAGCACTTACGCAGAGACTCTACATATAGCAAGGGCGCCATTCGGAGCTTGGCGGAACGCCAATACCATTCGCTCCTACAGATGGTGCTTTAAAAGTTAATTTGCGTAAGTCCTGGTTCTTAAAAGTTTAGTATTGCTAGAAATTTTACTATTCCTTATTCCCCCGCTCCCCCGCTCCCCCCGCTCCCTATTAAGTAGGTTTCTGCAATTCTGCGGTCGAAGGACATAACTCAGCCAATAAACATTTATCGCAGGCTGGATTTTTGGCCTTACAAACTGCCCGGCCATGATAAATTAATCGGATTGACCAATTTTCCCAATCAGGTTGAGGTAGTAACCGCATTAAATCTCGCTCTATTTTAATTGGATCGGAATGTTCTGTTAAACCCAATCTTTGACTTAACCGTTTAACATGAGTATCTACTGTTACCCCTACAATAATTCCGTAGGCATGAGCTAAAACTACATTAGCTGTTTTCCTTGCTACTCCTGGTAGTTGTAACATTTGTTCCATCTGCTTTGGCACTTGATAGTCGAACTTCTCAACAATCATTTGGCAAGCAGCTTTAATATTTTTGGCTTTATTACGATAAAATCCTGTGGAGCGCACTAGGTTTTCTAATTCTTCAATATCTGCATTTGCTAGTGCTACAGCATCAGGGAATTTTTCAAATAGGGCAGGTGTAACTTTATTGACTCGTTCATCTGTACATTGAGCAGAAAGGATAGTTGCCACAAGTAACTGTACTGGGGTTTGATAACTCAGGGTACAGGTGGCATCTGGATAAAGACGTTTGAGACGAAGGAGTATTTCGAGCGATCGCTTTCGCTTCGCTGAAAATTTACGAGTTGTCACCATTATTGGGAAGGAAGATGGAAGAAGGAAGAGGCAGGAAGGAAAGAATAATTTATACCATAAGGAAGAAGGAAGAGGCAAGAGTAAGGAAGGAAAGTAAAATCAACCACTTTTTCCATCTATATCTTTAACTTATTTTACTCAAGAACTTAATTTTCGAAAGAAAAAAAAGGACAGGACTGACCCACGAGGAAAGTAGCATTTGAGATTGCTTCCCTGTGGGTCGCAATGACAGAAATACGTTCTAATGCGTAAGTCCTAAAGGAAAAACAACCTATCGTTCAACTTATACTATGTCCGTTGAATAGTGCCATAGAACTCCGTTCCGCTTACGCGATGAACAAAAACTTTCTTCTTCTTTTACTTCTTGTTTTCTCCTGACTCCTGACTCCTGGCTCCTGACTCCTGACTCCTCCTAAAATATTCAACCGGACATGATACTATCTTTTACCTTTGGAGTAACGATCGCACTCCCTCCAGATTAGCAGTATCTCTAATAACTAAGAAAATTCCTAAACCTAACAATAGCACTAAACCTGTCTGCATTACATTTTCCTGAATATTCATAGGTAAGGGTTTACCTCTTACTCCTTCTATGAGTAAAAATGCTAACTGACCGCCGTCTAAAGCGGGTAAAGGTAAAATATTAATTACTGCTAAGTTAATGCTAATCAATGCTGCAAATTGAAATAATTCCCCGACATTATCTTTAGCAATTTTGGCCCCCATGTCTACAATGGCCACAGGTCCGGCCAGTTGTCCTGCTGTCTGACTAAAGTTACTAATGAGTTGCCCAAAACCTTGAAGTGTTAAAACTACAATCCTTTGAAATTCGTTAGCACCGACGCTAAAAGCTGCAAAAATGTTGTCAGGGCGATGTCGCACTATGTCTCCATTGGAAATTAGTTGTACTCCAATACGACCTTTGCCATCATCTCCTAGGTCTGGTGTGACTTCAACAAATAGTTGTTGTCCGTCACGCTCAAGTTCCATCTCCAAAGGTTTATTCGGACTATTTTGAATTGTTTCTACTAGGGTAGTAATAGCTTCTTTGTCCGGGCCTAATTGCTGGTCGCCAACGGATAAAATAATATCATTTGCTTTGATACCTACTTTAGCAGCTGCGGAGCTAACCTCTGTAGCAACTGCTGGAACTTTTACTCCGGGAGCATAGTTAAAATCTGGTATGCCAATAATACTCACTTGAGTAACTAATAGAAAATAAGCAAATATTAGATTGGCAATTACTCCCGCACTGAGAACGATCGCTCGGTCGAGGATAGGGCGGTTGCGTAATAGGTCTGGGTCATCTTTGGGAATTGTACTGTCGGGGTCATTATCGGGAAAACCCACAAAACCGCCAAATAGAAAGCTGCGGATAGCATATTCTGTTTCTGGCCCTTGATATTTCCATAATATGGGGCCAAATAAGCCAATGGAAAAACGATTAACGTGGATTTTTTGGAGTCGAGCTGCCAGAAAATGGCCTAACTCGTGAACTACAATGAGTGCGCCTAAAACTGCGATCGCTAACAATACGGACATTAGTTATTCCTGTTAAGTTTCCAATTATATAAAGTTAAACCTTTATTATAGAACCTTGATGGGATCTATTAGGCATCTCCAGAAAAGAGGGAGTAGGGAGTAGGGGGAAAGAATTGATGAATAGGAGTGCCATAATTGATTTTATTTTTGATTATTGGAGATGTCTATTTATGTACTTACAGTAGTTTTGGAGTTGATGAGGTACAAAGTTTTAGGAGTTTAGGGAATAGAGATTAATATTAAACTGTACCTCACGGTTCCTCAAAAGTGCTTTCATTAATGGATAATTGATAATTACCTCGGGTTTTAACCGTTACGGAATTGAATATAAGGAAATACTATTTCTTTTCTCTTGGTCGATTGGATATGGCGCAGGTTTCGGAGCCATCCCACCCTTCGGGAAGCTACGCTAAGAGCACTTTTTTCCATTAAAAGGGGAGGCTTCAAGGCGCGAATTATTTAATTATTAATTATTCGGTAAATATAGATCGCTAGGGTTTTGACTCAAACAATCTTGAAATAGTTGGGAAGCTTGACTGAATTTTATTTGATAATAAAATATGATTGCTTCTTTATATATATGTTTTGTAATTGTCTTACCATCATAATATTCAGGTGGATCTGCATCAAAAACTTCAAATACTGTCACCATTTCTGCTTTTCCCTTTACCTTAACTCTATCAATTAATCTAATAGAATATTTTCCTGGATTTTCTAATGATATAAATGTAGAATTACTCATTAATAAAGACACATCATATAATTTGGTCAGTTCTTCTAAACACTCGTCTTTTCAACATCAAGAATATGACTTCCTATTTCTGTGATTTCCTGCAAAGCAGCCTGCAAGTTTCCTCCATATAAATTTTTACTTTTAGCTATTTTCAACAATCCATTCTGTTGTTTTTTTAGACTATATTCTCTAGTTCATATTCCCGACTACGCTACAATTTTTTCTTGAATTTCTCTTTCTAAAACAGTATTTGCTTTTACTAACTCAGCAGTACGTAAACGCAATTCTTCTGTAGCTTCTTTAACTCTACTTTCTAACTCATCATAAGTATGACGACGGGCTATTTCTGCTCTTTGGCGAAGTAGTTCAGAAGTTGCTCTAGTCGCAAAAACTTTCATCATTGCTATGGTATTTTCTGGGTTAGCTAAAATTTTATTATTAACCACACACAATACCCCAATTACTTGATGATGTTCATCTAACAATGGCATTCCTAGATAAGATTCAGCTTTCATATTTTGCAAAATAGTTTTGTCAGGAAAAATTTCCTGAATTTTTTGGGGATAACAACATAATTTCTCTTCATTAATAACTGTTCCACAGGGTAAATTTAGGAAATTATATTTGATATTATCTCTGATTTTTCCCTTTCCCCAAATAGCTAATGTTTTTAACTCGAAAGAGTCGTTAATTTTTTCACTAACAATTACATAAGTAACATTCAAAGCTTTTGCTAAATTTTCTACTCAAGCTGGAAAAAATTCTTCTCCTGTAACAGAAGAAGTTGCCACAACAATATTTTGTAATATCTGTTCTGTTTGTTGACGCTCTAATATTTGATGTTGTAATTCTCGATTAACTGCTTCTAGTTGTTCCGGCGTTTTTAAAGCCAGAAATTGAGGCAAAAGTGTAGCCATTTGTAAAGCTGTATAACAAGAAACTAAAGCAGTTAATGCTTGTTCTACCCCGGAAAACCAGTAAGCAGGATACCACAATGTCCAGATTTCTACTAAATGACCAAACCCACATAAAATAATGAATGCTCCAAATAAAATGAATACTCCTAAAAATGGAACTTCTTTTTTTCGTTTACAGAGAAAATACAGCAACATTGTTGGTATAGAAAAATAGGCGATCGCTATTAGTAGATCGCTCAGAAGGTGGAGCCATACTAATGAAGTTTGCCATAAATAGCAATTACCGTGAGGCATATATTGAGTTGGAGAAAAAATTGTTTTTAATAGTTCCCACATTTTCATTTTTATTATCTTAAATTATGATTACTATGGAGGAGTCAGGAGTTAAAAGTTAAAAGTCAAAAGTTAAAAGTCAAAAGTTAAAAGTCGGAATTCAGGAGGTAAGAATAAGGAAGAGGATAAGAAAGTTTTTGTTTCGTGCTATTAAGCTTACATTATATAAAGCTTCTGGATACCTTAAATTTTAGATACAGGATTTCTTTATTTTTGACTTTTGATGTTATTTATGTTGGGATGAGTTTGTATAAACCAAAAGTTCAGCAATTAACAATTAACAATTAATAATTACCTCTTCTTAAAACGGATAGGATTGACTAAAAGGATTTTTTTGATTCTCTTGGTCGATTGGATATGGCGCAGGTTTCCTCGCTATCCCATCCTACGGATGCTCCGCAAACGATCGCTTTATCTCCTTAAAAGGGGAGGCTTCAAGGCGTGAATTGTTGAATAAATAATTATTAACTATCAACTCTTAATTATTCATTATTCATTATTCATGATTCAGTAAATATCTACAGAAAATTTAAGTTTTTTCCAGCTTTAAACCTTCTTTCCTCTTCCTTCTTCCCTCTTCCTTCTTCCCTCTTCCTTCTTTCTTCTAGTACCAAAAGGTGAAGCCCTAAGTTCTGTCCTTACTTAGGGCCTCATTTTATCACTCAATTGCACATGCGATCGCATTTAATTCTCGGTTTTAATCTTCAATCATTGGGTTTTACCAGTTAAACTATCCCGGCGTATAAATTTGTGTATAATATTGGAGCCAGGAGCTGGATGCGAGCCAGCATTTCAATGATATTTTTCCTCGAAACTCGTTCTCGCGACAGTGATGAATATTAAGCTTGGAGTAATAGCTTCATCTTGAAAATGTAAAAAATATTGCCTCTACCTATTTGGGCTACTTCGCTAATAAAGCGAAGGTCAGAATCGAACTGACACTATAATATTTCTACGGTTTAAATTAAAGTTTGAGATTTAATTTATACTCCAATTTAATAATAACTCAAACTATAAAATTTGACAACTTAATTAACTAAATAAATATTGAAAAATACGCTCTCCAACTCTTTGTTCTTCTGTCTCAGAATTATTAGCTTCTTCACGAGCAAACTTAACAGCTTGGGAAAGCTTTTCTAACTTTTCCAACATTTCATTAACCCGACGTGCAGGCAAAGCACCAGAAAATTTTACCGTCCGCCAATAGCCAATAGTAACATCTTCATAATATACCTCCACTTGTGCGGGGTGATGTTCCGTTGCTTCGGCCTTAACGTGGTTACGAGGAGTTTTGAAAGTTCGCAAAGTTTGGACTGGTTCCGTTGCCCAACAATCAGAAGATTGGTCAAATGTCCAAGTATCTGCTGCATCCAAAACAGGCAATTTTTTAATAAAAGACCGTAAGTCCGTAAACTGCTTTTCTAGAAACAATAGATAACTAACCGGAGCTTGAGTCAACAGAGTTTGACCATCCACCACAACATCAGCGCGGGCGGTACAGTTTGTCCAATCTTTTGTTGCCGTCACATCAAACAACTTGGTTAATACTTCGGCGGTTTTGCGGATAATCTCTTGTGCTTTAACCTCCAGCTTTTTCGACTCTGGTGGGAGTTGTTCTCCCTCCTCATCCTTGGGGCGATAAGTTCGAGAAATACCGGAAAGTAAAGCGGGTTTCTGCAAAGCTTTTTGAGCTTCTGCTAGTTCCTGCACTGACCGACTTTTAATTCCTTTTTCAATCGCAATAATTTGATTTAGTCGTGCCATCTAAGTCCATTTGTTTTTGTATTACTTGTATTATATTGTAATTTATGACAACTGTCTACCACAATTGATCGGGAAAAACAGAAGGCAGATGGCAAAAAGCAGATGGCAGAAGCTTTGTAGTCTACCTTTGTAAAAACCGCTTTGAAGAAGGAGACAGGAGACAGGAGACAGGAGACAGGAGACAGGAGAGAAATTACATGGGGATTCTAACCCCAAGTAATGCGCGAACACCGCGGGTGACGGTGGGGTATTAAACCCATAAAGAAAATGATAAAACTCAGATAACACCAGATTTTTCCTTTTTTCCTCCTTCCTTTCTTCTTTCTTCCTTCTTCCTTCTTCCTTCCTCCCTCTTCCTTCTTCTATAAGCTAAAATAGATTTTGTAGAGTTCAAGTCAAGCAATGAGTTTAGAAAAAGATTTATTCAAGCAATATTTAAGACCTATGAGAGAAAAAGACTTATTGAAAACTTTGAAAAAAACCGCAAAAAAAGCTTCTAAGGCGAACATTTCTATGGTCAAAAAATCAGATGATTATCGTTTAAGTAAAAAAGCAGAAAAAAAGATGATTTTATCTAATTTAAAGTCGGCAAAATTGTTGCGATCGCTAATATTCATAAAATAATGTTACTTTCTTTAAATTTGACAGTAACGTAAGCATTTCCTGCGGAATGCTGCGCAAACAGCTATTAGCTGTCAGCTAGCCTCCTAGGTCGGAACTGCGTGAACAGCAACAATACTTTCTAATATAGGATAGTGTTTAAATTAAAATAGAATTTAAGGGCAAGGGAGGCAACTTTTGTAGTAAGACAATTAATAAAGCTTTTATCCTATATTAAAAGCAATAGCTGATAGCTGAAGTCCGCAGTTCCGACCATAGGAGGCTGGTTGACCGCTGAATGCTTACACAGTAACTGCTAATTTTTCTTGATTTTTAGTCTATCAAAGTAGGTAATAAAATAGGAAAAAGGCAATTTCAGTTATCAGTTATTCAGTTATCAGTTATCAGTAACTCTGCCTGTTTGCGCAGCATTCAGTAGGAAATTCAGAGTTTTGAAATATTGAACTTTATTTTTTTTCATCCCCTTTTAAAGGGATAAAAAAGATCATATTCATTTTATTCTTATGTATTAGTTTCTTCCCTATTCCCTCCATACTCCATACCTAAAACAAAAGTCTCCAATATCTCACAACTAAAACTATATTGCTATATAAATAAAACTTAAAACTTAGGCAACACCAGATTTTTCCCTCTTCTCTTTTCCTCTTACCTTCTTCCTTCTTCCTTCTTCCCTCTTCCTTCTTCCTTCTCAATCATGAGCAATAATCCTAATCAAATTTATGTCGATACTGATTTAGCAAATAAATTAACATTAGAAAGTGAAGATGTTAAACAATTACTTTTAGCCAATAACATCGCTACATTATCTGCAGCAATAAAAGGGCAAAAAATTAGCCTAGACTTAATAATTAAGGCATTACAAGATAATTCACAAGAAATACAATGGAGAGCTTATGCTATTTTGCAGGAAATAGAAGAACCTCAAGTTATACAAGCATTATCAGAATATCAATGGGAAGCAGTTAGATTTTTAGAATTATATGCAAATGGTAATAGAAAATTTATTAGGGCTAATCTCTGTAATGCTGAATTAATAGATGTTGATTTGAGTCGGATTAATTTAAGTTCAGCTAACCTCAAAAATTCTAACTTAAGAAATACAAATTTTAGTCATGCTAATTTGCAAAATGCTAATCTAACAGATGCTTATTTGAGTTGTTGTAATTTCAGTCATGCTTGTTTGAAAGGGGTTGATTTTACTCGTGCTTTTATGTGGGGAGCTAATCTCAGTAATGTTGACTTAAATGGAATGTATTTAGTAAATATAAACTTCAGTCATGTTAATTTACAAAATGCTAACTTAAGTCTAGCTAATTTAAGTTATGCAAACCTGAAAGGTGTTAATTTTTGTCATGCAAATTTGAGGAAGATTATTCTCAAAAATGCTAATCTAAGTAACATTAATTTGAACAGGGTAAATTTACAGGAAGCTAACCTGAGAGATACTAATTTAAGTGGGGCTAATCTTCAAGAAGCTGACCTGAAAAACGCTAATTTGAAATATGCAGAATTATGGGATGCTAATTTGAGTAAAGCTAATTTTTTTGGTGCTGACCTGAGTAATGCTAATCTAGAATCTGCAAATCTTCAGGATGCTAATTTAGAAAATACTAACCTTAAGAATACTAATCTAGAAAATGCTAATTTAGAAGGCTGTAAATTACCGTAGATGGGAGATGGGGAGTGTGGGGAGTGTGGGGAATGTGGGGAGTGTGGGGAGTGTGGGGAGTGTTGGGAGATGGGCAGATCAAGGCACCGAGAAACAAAAATCTATTGCACAGTTTTAGGTGTGCCACTCCACTACTGGATTGACACAGTGGGGGGACGGGTTTATCTAAATTTAATGTTGAGCAATTAACTTAACGCGGAACCCGCCCTTACCCGATGCTACATTTTAGGTGTGTCACGCTACTACTCGAATCCCTGACTCCTGACTCCTGACTCCTGACTCCTGACTCCTGACTCCTAGTTCCTCCGTGTATGTGTTGTCATATAATGACAACGATTAATATTTTTCCACATTACACGGAGATTTAAGTCTTGGGTATAGAACTGCGCAGCTATGTATACATAGATAATTTGCAACCTCAACACGCCGCTTATATCGGTACAGTAGCCCTTGGCTTCTTGCCCCTACCTGGGGATACCTCTCTGTGGGTGGAGATTTCACCAGGTATTGAAATTAACCGAATTACTGATGTGGCCCTCAAGTCTAATTCTGTTCGGCCTGGGGTACAGTTTGTGGAACGACTTTATGGTTTGCTAGAAATTCATTCCAGTCGTCAGGGAGATACGAAAGCTGCTGGAAAGGCGATTTTACAAGCTTTGGGAGTGGCGGAACGCGACCGCCTCAAACCTCGTATTGTCTCTAGTCAGGTGATCCGGAATATTGATTCCCACCAAGCACAATTGATTAATCGTAATCGTCGAGGCCAAATGCTTTTGGGTGGACAAACTCTCTATGTATTGGAAGTACAACCTGCTGCTTATGCTGCTTTAGCTGCTAATGAAGCGGAGAAAGCTGCTCTAATTAATATTTTGCAAATTCAAGCGGTGGGTAGTTTTGGACGGCTTTATTTGGGCGGAGAAGAACGAGATATTTTGGCAGGTTCTCGAGCAGCTTTAGAGGCCATGCAAAATGTTTCTGGTCGGGAACACTCTAACCAAGCTCAAGAATAAATTTATAGCAGAAGAAAGAAGAAATAAGGAAAAATCCGGCGTTGTCTGAGTTTTAAGCTTTTGATTTGTCTTAACTCTTCTTTCCACTGCTATAGAATAAAATTTACGCAAAAACGCTACATAGCTGTAGTTAAAACTATAGTGCCACACTATATCTAGAGTTTACTGCTCAAATAATTTAGAACAGAAGGAAGAAGGCATTTAGTTATCCAGGAGATCAGGAAAAATCTGGCGTTGTCTGAGTTTTAAGCTTTTGATCTGTCCTAACTCTTCCTTCCACTGCTATAGAATATAGAATTACCGTATAAAATCTAGTTTTATGTATATAATTACACATTGATTTACTCTGTCTAGTCAAGTGTTTTTCGGAGTCATCAGGTAAACTTGTTGTTCTTCTTTTCTGTTCCCTACAAATATGAGAATTGCTATATGATAATTATGCATAGGTACTTAAAAATTTGTACATAACCAATTTTGTTAAAACTTGTTCCTGAGATAGAAGTTGCTATAAATTTAACAATGTCAGAAAAACTTAAGTTAATGGTTGTTGATGATGAACCTAATAATTTGGATTTACTATATCGGACTTTTAGACGTGAATTTAAAGTTATTAGGGCAGAAAGTGCTAGTGTAGCGATGGAAATTCTTGAAACTGAAGGGGAAATGGCTATTATTATTTCTGACCAAAGTATGCCAGATATGACAGGTATTCAATTTCTGAGAAAAACAAAAGATAGCTTTCCTGATACTATTCGTATTTTGTTAAGTGGTTATGCTGAAGAACAAATAAATTGTGATGTTAATGATATAAAGCAGGCTAATATTTTTAAATGTGTAACTAAACCTTGTGCTCTTCCAGAACTGAAAGTTGTTATTCAAGAATGTGTGGAATTATATAAGGCGAAGAAGGGTTTTTAACTGAGTCAGAAGTCAGAAGTTAGAAGTTATTTTTGTAACGGAGATGGATGAGCAAAACTCCAAAAATATTTCGCCAATCAAGGTGGGGTTGCGCGACCCAATTATTTTCATAAGTAAGACAGAATAAAATACTTGAAGTTTGTCAAAAGAATATAGCAATTATATTCTGATTGTCTAGAAGATATAATAGTTTTTAATTTTGTTAAAAGTAGAAAATAATATGATTTTTGACAATAGGAAATTAGCCCTGAAAGTGGTGAACATTTCAATAAATTGTTGATTATTGCCAATTAGGTAAGTTATATGTATTTTGTTTTTCTAGTTTTGATGATTAACTTATTTTTAATTCAATTGATATAGATTTGAAAAGAGGAACAAGAAACGAAAAAACAGGTAATTAAAATATTCTCAAAATACTGATAACTGAATTGATGTATAAAATATAATTAAAAATTGTTAAGCTTAAGCATTATCTATAGCAGTCGAAGGAAAGGTTAGGACATATCAAAAGCTTAAAACTCAGATAACGCAAGATTTTTTATTCCTCCTTATTCCCCTCTTCCTTCTGCTATGAGAGCCAATATTAATGATTTGGCCATGAAAAACATAACTTGCTCTTAACCTAAACTTGGAGATTAATTATAAATGCTGAGATTAGAACATATAAGTAAAATTTATCCTACAGGTGTTGTTCTTAAAGATGTTAACTGGGAAGTTAAACCAGGCGATCGTATTGGTTTAGTGGGTGTAAATGGAGCAGGAAAATCTACTCAATTAAAAATTATTATTGGGGAAATAGAACCTTCTTCTGGAGAAATTATTCGTCCTGCTAGTTTAGAAATTGCCTACTTAAATCAAGAATTTGAAGTAGATCCTAATCGTACTGTGAGAGAAGAATTTTGGAGGGTATTTAAGGAAGCAAATGAAATTCATGAATCTCTACAAACTGTACAGCGAGAAATGGAAACTTCTACTCCAGAACAGTTGGATGAATTGATACATAAATTAGACCGTTTACAACGACAATTTGAAGGTTTAAATGGTTATGGACTAGATGCAGAAATTGAGAAAATTTTGCCTGAAATGGGATTTGAACCGGAAGATGGCGATCGCTTGGTTAGTGCTTTTAGTGGTGGTTGGCAAATGCGTATGAGTTTGGGTAAAATTATCCTACAAAATCCAGATATATTATTGTTGGACGAACCTACGAACCACTTAGATTTAGAAACAATTGAATGGTTGGAGGATTATTTGAAAAAGTTAACTACTCCTATGGTGATAGTTTCCCATGACCGAGAATTTCTTGACCGTCTTTCTACTCAAATTGTGGAAACAGAACGAGGAGTTTCTAATACTTATTTGGGTAATTATTCGGCTTATTTACAACAAAAGTTAGAAAATCAAGCGGCACAACTGAGTACTTATGAACGACAACAAAAAGAAATAGAAAAACAACAAGCTTTTGTGGAACGTTTTCGCGCTAGTGCTACTCGGAGTACTCAGGCAAAAAGTAGAGAAAAACAATTAGAGAAAGTAGAACTTGTAGAGGCACCTGTAGCAGGATTAAGAAGTTTAAGTTTCCGTTTTCCTCCAGCACCCCGCAGTGGTAGAGAGGTAGTAACAATTAAAGATTTAGTTCATACTTATGGGGAGAAAATTTTATTTTTAGGAGCAAATTTAGAGATAGAAAGAGGCGACCGGATTGCTTTTTTGGGGCCGAATGGTTGTGGGAAATCTACTATTTTGCGGATGATTATGGGAATGGAAGAACCTACAGAAGGTACTGTGAAATTAGGTAATCATAATGTTATTCCTAGTTATTTTGAACAAAATCAAGCGGAAGCTTTAGACCTGACAAAAAATGTGATGGAAACTATCCATGATGAGGTGCCGGAGTGGAAAAATGAAGAAGTAAGAACTTTGCTTGGTAATTTCTTATTTAGTGGTGAGACGGTATTTAAAAAAGTAGCTGCTTTGAGTGGGGGTGAAAAGGCACGTTTAGCTTTAGCAAAAATGTTACTTAAACCAGGTAATTTTATGTTACTTGATGAGCCAACAAATCATTTGGATATTCCGGCAAAGGAAATGTTGGAGGAGGCGTTGAAAAATTATGATGGAACTGTGGTTATTGTTTCTCACGACCGTTATTTTATTTCTCAGGTGGCAAATAAAATTGTGGAAATTCGTGATGGTGATTTTCATGTTTATTTGGGAGATTATCATTATTATCTAGATAAGATTGAGGAGGAAAAAGAGGCAGAAAGGGTGGCAAAGATTATGGCTGAAAAAGCTGCTAAGAAAGCTGAGAAAGCTGCTAAGAAGAAACAGAAAGATAAGGAGAAAGCTGCGGCTAAACGTAAGTGAGGGGAGTAGGGGAGTAGGGGAGTGGGGAAGTGAGGGAGTAGGGCAGTAGGGGAGAGATAAATATACAGCAAATTCAACTTTAGCGAGGTATACCCATCGCGGGCAAGATGCCCGCACTACAAACATTTATGGAACAATTCTTACTCCTACCTCCTCTCTCATTCCCATTTCTCCTGTCTCCTGTCTCCTGTCTCCTGTCTCCTGTCTCCTACCCCAGCAAAAAGACTTTATAAGCGCAAACCCTAACTATGTCTATTTTTATTCACTTTGAAAATATAATTTTGTTGACCTACCTCACAATATCTATGGGTTGGAAACAACCTATTGTGAGACCATTAAATTATCAAATTAATCCAGTAATAAATCAGTTATTGACACAAAACTCTCAACCAGTCCCAGCAGAATTAACAGAGATTTTACCGAAAATAAAACAACAAACTAAGGTGCCAATTTTACTTCCGAGTCAATTATTAATTACAGGCACGGATAATCAAATTTATGTTGGTGGGAAAGGCACAAATAATAGTTATGAAATAACTTTAGCTTTTGAAAAAGATTGTACTGCTAATGCTTGCTCCATTGGTTATATGAGTGGAGAAAAAGGAGGCAAACCTTTAGATGAGGAATTTAGTCGAGAATTGAGTTTAGTACAAGACATTAAAGGATATTTTAGACCTTTAACTTGTGGAGCATCTTGTGCGCCTCCAATTATTGGGTGGGAATATCAAGGAGTATTCTATCGTATCTCTTTAAAAGGCGTTGGTCAAAGTCCAGAAATTGAGGGGGATACTTTGAAAAAAATGGCTAATTCTGCTATAGAAGCAGGAGCAAGGTGATATTTTTGTAGGGGAGTGAGGGAGTAGGGGAGTAGGGGAGTGGGGGAGTAGGAAAGAAATCGAAATACATCCTCTTTCTTTTACTTTTAATTAGACCTGAGGTAATCATAGCTAACATCATTATGTAATCTGTTCCCATTGATATTTGGATAAAAATACCGTAGGTTGGGTTGGGTTGTCGCTTAACCCAACAAATATAAAAGAAAATAAATCGGGACTTACCCATGAGGTACGAAAAACTAGGATTTGATCTCAAATCCGTTGAATTGCACATAAAAAAAATCTTCAATCGTCATAACTACGGTCATCTTTGTAATTCTTTCTCCTCCTGACTCGGTCCTCCTGACTCCTGAGTCCTAAACAGTTAACCTATCTATAACTGTTTACAGCGCTTTTCAAATTGATGAACCACATCTTCACAAGCAAAATCCTGTAGGGACGTTCCATGGAACGTCCTTACTGTAGTCTACCCAAATGAAAACCGCTGTAACCGGATTTGATATGAGATTGCTTCCCTATCGGTCGCAATGACTGAAAGTGGACTATGTCTCTAATTGCTGCAATTTCTTTTTTGCCCACTCCCGCAGTTTTTCGTCTGGGTCATTTTCTGCTCTGTCTTGTAATAGTGGGAGAGTTTGCTGATGGTCTGGATATTGTTTGACTATTGCTTCTAGCGCTATTTGTCGAGGGTTGGTTTGAAATTCATGTTCGCGTTGAAAGGGGTCATTGAGGGCGCTGTGATCAAACAATTCTAAAATTCCCGGTTGATTTTTCCAACCAGTAGCAATTTGTCGCACTGCTTCACCTCGTACTTGCCAATTCTCATCAGACTCTACCTTTTGTTTGAGTAATTCTAAAATTTCGGGTTGATTGTTCCAACCAGTAGCTATTTGTTTCACCGCTTCAAGTCGCACATCCGAATCTTCATCAGACTCTACCTTTTGTTTGAGTAATTCTAAAATTCCCGGTTGATTTTTCCAACCAGTAGCAATTTGTCGCACTGCTTCCCGTCGTACTTGCCAATTCTCATCAGAGTTTACCCATTGTTTGAGTAATTCTAAAATTTCGGGTTCGTGTTTCCAACCAGTAGCTATTTGTTTCACCACTTCAAGTCGTACATCCGAATCTTCATCAGAGTTTACCCATTGTTTGAGTAATTCTAAAATTTCGGGTTCGTGTTTCCAACCAGTAGCTATTTGTTTCACCGCTTCAAGTCGTACATCCGAATCTTCATCAGAGTTTACCCTTTGTTTGAGTAATTCTAAAATTCCCGGTTGATTTTTCCAACCAGTAGCTATTTGTAGCACTGCTTCCCGTCGTACTTGCCAATTCTCATCAGAGTTTACCCATTGTTTGAGTAATTCTAAAATTTCGGGTTCGTGTTTCCAACCAGTCGCTATTTGTGTCACCGCTTCACGTCGCACATCCGAATCTTCATCAGAGTTTACCCTCTGTTTGAGTAATTCTAAAATTCCCGGTTGATTTTTCCAACCAGTAGCTATTTGTAGCACTGCTTCCCGTCGTACTTGCCAATTCTCATCATAGTTTACCCATTGTTTGAGTAATTCTAAAATTTCGGGTTCGTGTTTCCAACCAGTCGCTATTTGTTGTAGCGCTTCACGTCGCACATCCGAATCTTCATCAGAGTTTACCCATTGTTTGAGTAATTCTAAAATTCCCGGTTGATTTTTCCAACCAGTCGCTATTTGTCGCACTGCTTCACCTCTTACTTGCCAATCTTCATCAGAGTTTACCCATTGTTTGAGTAATTCTAAAATTCCCGGTTCATGTTTCCAACCAGTCGCTATTTGTTTCACCGCTTCAAGTCGCACATCCGAATCTTCATCAGAGTTTACCCATTGTTTGAGTAATTCTAAAATTCCCGGTTGATTTTTCCAACCAGTAGCTATTTGTTTCACCGCTTCACGTCGCACATCCGAATCTTCATCAGAGTTTACCCATTGTTTGAGTAAGTCTAAAATTTCGGGTTCGTGTTTCCAACCAGTAGCAATTTGTCGCACTGCTTCCCGTCGTACTTGCCAATTCTCATCATAGTTTACCCATTGTTTGAGTAATTCTAAAATTCCCGGTTGATTTTTCCAACCAGTAGCTATTTGTTTCACCGCTTCACGTCGCACATCCGAATCTTCATCAGAGTTTACCCTCTGTTTGAGTAATTCTAAAATTTCGGGTTCGTGTTTCCAACCAGTAGCAATTTGTCGCACCGCTTCACCTCGTACTTGCCAATTTTCATCATAGTTTACCCATTGTTTGAGTAATTCTAAAATACCCGGTTGATTTTTCCAACCAGTAGCTATTTGTTTCACCGCTTCACGTCGCACATCCGAATCTTCATCAGAGTTTACCCATTGTTTGAGTAATTCTAAAATACCCGGTTCGTGTTTCCAACCAGTAGCAATTTGTCGCACCGCTTCTCGTCGTACATCCGAATTCTCATCAGAGTTTACCCATTGTTTGAGTAATTCTAAAATTCCCGGTTGATTTTTCCAACCAGTAGCAATTTGTCGCACCGCTTCCCGTCGCACATCCGAATCTTCATCAGAGTTTACCCATTGTTTGAGTAATTCTAAAATACCCGGTTCGTGTTTCCAACCAGTAGCAATTTGTCGCACCGCTTCTCGTCGTACATCCGAATTCTCATCAGAGTTTACCCATTGTTTGAGTAATTCTAAAATTCCCGGTTGATTTTTCCAACCAGTAGCAATTTGTCGCACCGCTTCCCGTCGCACATCCGAATCTTCATCAGAGTTTACCCATTGTTTGAGTAATTCTAAAATACCCGGTTCGTGTTTCCAACCAGTAGCAATTTGTCGCACCGCTTCACCTCGTACTTGCCAATCTTCATCAGAGTTTACCCATTGTTTGAGTAAGTCTAAAATACCCGGTTGATTTTTCCAACCAGTAGCAATTTGTCGCACCGCTTCCCGTCGCACATCCGAATCTTCATCAGAGTTTACCCATTGTTTGAGTAATTCTAAAATACCCGGTTCGTGTTTCCAACCAGTAGCAATTTGTCGCACCGCTTCACCTCGTACTTGCCAATCTTCATCAGAGTTTACCCATTGTTTGAGTAAGTCTAAAATACCCGGTTGATTTTTCCAACCAGTCGCTATTTGTTTCACCGCTTCAAGTCGCACACCCGAATTCTCATCATAGTTTACCCTCTGTTTGAGTAATTCTAAAATTTCGGGTTCGTGTTTCCAACCAGTAGCAATTTGTCGCACCGCTTCACCTCGTACTTGCCAATTTTCATCATAGTTTACCCATTGTTTGAGTAATTCTAAAATACCCGGTTGATTTTTCCAACCAGTAGCTATTTGTTTCACCGCTTCACGTCGCACATCCGAATCTTCATCAGAGTTTACCCATTGTTTGAGTAATTCTAAAATACCCGGTTCGTGTTTCCAACCAGTAGCAATTTGTCGCACCGCTTCTCGTCGTACATCCGAATTCTCATCAGAGTTTACCCACTGTTTGAGTAATTCTAAAATACCCGGTTCGTGTTTCCAACCAGTAGCAATTTGTCGCACCGCTTCTCGTCGTACATCCGAATTCTCATCAGACTCTACCCTTTGTTTGAGCCAAATATAAGTTGAATTTTCATCCCTCCAAGTTGTAGCTACTATTTCCACCGCTTGAGTACAAATTTCACGAACTAAGGCTAAATTTTTATAATAAATTTCTATATAATTAAGGTTAACACTTAGATATTTAGAAGGTTCATAATAATAACCAAGGTCATACTCAGTCAGTTCTTTTAACCTATTTAATAACCGAGACACCACATCACCAATACCATGACGACTCCTAACTTCAGACAAACACTTACCCGCCAAAAATAAATTCAGAAACTTTTCCTCTTCCCCATCTTGTTCCATCAAATAACTAATAATTTCTCCCACAAACTTCGCATCAATCATCCCCGCAATTAACCGCAACACCTCATGCCATTTTTCATCCTGCCAATGCTTACCAAAAACATCCTCAATTAATTCATCTTTAGAAATTTTCTGTTCCTTTTCAAACTGCAAAACAAAACTCCAAGCACAAAAATATTCCAAAAAAGTTCGATGCACAAAAGCATAATATTCAGCACCAACAAAACACAAAACAAAATTCCGACTCCGCAACTGCTCCATCAACGCCCTAGCCAAAGTTCTTGCATCATTAATATCTACACTTTTTAGATACTCCCAAATAATCCTTTCTAAATCATCTCCCAAAATCAAATTCCCAGCTAAACCCGCAGTATTTCCCTGCATAAAAAAAGCTACTCCACGCAAAATTGCCTGCTTATCTTTATAGTCAATAGTTATCGGGTCAATTTTAGCATCAACTAATGCTCTTTCCATATCCCATTGATGTAATAAAACCCGCGAAGCTTGATTATAAAGTTCCGCTCTATCTCTAGGCAATTCTTGATTCCGATTCAGAATAGCCATCATAGTTAATAACAGAGGATTTCCCGACAATTCTTTAATAGCTGGAGAATCCTTAATAGCCCGTTTTAACCTTTCCCTTTTCCTCTCCTTTTCCGCCTCATCTTGATAAGTTAAATTATGCCAACGTTGAATAAAATCCTCAATTTGTTCCTCTTGCAAATCCTGCAACATAAAATGATAAAACTCAGCATCCCGGAGTTTTTGTAGCTTATAACCAATCACCCGCGAAGTAACAATAACCCGCACATTTTTATAATCATTAGTAAATCGATGAATATCAGTAATTATTTCCTCTCGTTTACCAGGATCGAAAACTTCATCCAATCCATCAAACATCACAATAGCATCGCCATTTTGTAATTTTGCATGAAGTTCCTGTTGAGGTAATTGACAAATTATTCCGCTACCTTTTTCCAAAAAATTCAGAAAATTTTGGCATTTATTAGCATCATGGTTCCGAACATAAGTCCGTAGTTCAATTAATATAGGAATTGGCTGTAAAGGCAAATCTTTCAGAGGTAATTCTGCCCATTGAAGAGCCATATATTGTAATAAAGTAGACTTGCCAGAACCAGGGTTCCCCAGAATAACTAAATATTGATAATTGCTATTTTCAACTAACTCTAAAACCGAGGGAGTCTGCTGTTCAAAATATCTGCGTCTAAGACTTTTTAATCTTTCTTGAGAAAGTTCTTCCTCAAACTGCCCAGTCTCCTTTAATCGCTGCCGATATTCTTTAGGAATTTCATGTACTTGAGGCAGAAACTCCTGAGATTCCCGGACATTTTGAGGAATAAACATTCGCCATAATTTCAATTGATTATAAGCATAACCACTCGTATCTAAACTTTCTAATTTCAGATTTCCATATTGTTCTCGGATTCCCTCCTGATATTTTTCCAGGTCAAATTCTGGTTTAATTTCCGTATTTTGATTTGCCAATTTATCCAGATTTTCTGAATTTAAGATTTCCCGTAATTCATCAGACTCGCGAATAATCTTTTTCACCCTTCTCCGATATTGCTCGGCAACAAAATTCCAGTAAAATTCATCTGGCAAACGTGGATTAATTTCATTCCCAATAGTAACTAATATTTTTGTATCTAATACTTTGATTTCATTATCAAAAGCACTAACCAAAACTTCTAAAATAGACTTATTTTCAATAAACTTTTTTAAAGGTTTAGTATATTTCTTTAACTCACCTTCACTCAATTCCGCATTTTCTAACTCTTGCTGTATCAAATCTAAAAAATATTTAATAGCTTGTGCCGTAGCTTTTTGTAAAACTTTTCCATTTGTTATGCCACCAATAGCATCAGAAATACCTTGTTTAAAAAAATCTTTAACATAGTCTTCAGCAGTACCCTTAGCTAATTCTCCAATAACTTCCTGAGCAATAAATTTAACCGCTTCACTACCCCCCCAAGCAATTAACCATTCAATCATAATTATTTCATCTGTTATGTGTTAGTTATTTTTCATCAGGATTTACGCAAATTGACCTTTGAAGTACCATCTGTAGGAACAAATGACATTCGCCCTTGCCATCTGTAGAGTCCCTGGGTAAGTCCTGTTTCATTATAAAAAAATTAGGAAGAATTTATAGCAGTATAAATGAGAGCTAAAGCCCAACTACGAGCCTGATTATATTTACCGAAAAATTGGGGTATGGGGTAGGCACTTCGCCCTTGTAGAGCGGCCTTTAATTTTAGCATGCAAGTGAATTGAATATATGTTAAAGTTTTATTAGTTGCCGAGGGGCACGCCTCCTCCGGAGGAGCTGCGCTAACGGAAACTCGTGCGCGGACGTGGAGGGAAGCTTCAAGAATGCGGGAATTTAGAATGCGCGAATTTAGAATTACCGAATAATTAATTATTAATTATTAATAATTAAATAATTCACGCCTTGAAGCCTCCCCTTGGATAGGGGAAAAAAAAGAAATAATATCTCCTGATATTCAATTCAGTAACGGTTTTAACCAGAGGTAATTATCAATTATCCATTATCAATTAATGAACTCTCCTTGAAAAGAAGAGGATTGGGTTAAAAGGAATTTTTTTTCTTCTCTTGGTCGATTGGATATGGCGAGGAAACCTCGCCATCCTTCGACCGCTTTTTTCTCCATGAATGGAGAGGCTTTATACCTTAATTTTTCGGTAACCCACCCCTCTTGCTCCCGGGAGGGGAGCAAGAGGGGTGGGTGCAGCACCCTGTGTTAGCGGCAGCTATGCGAAGCAAAGCGTCAACCCGCCGAGGAGCTACGGCTCAGTAGGAATCCCCGTGCCTAACAGTCGGGGAGGATGTCAACTAACATAATATAACTCCTAATTCCTGACTCCTGTACGGGGGAACGGCCGTTTCCCCGTCCTCCTAAACCTTCCGGACTTACGCACGGACACTAAATCGAGTGATATCAAATCCGTTGGCTTCGGAGTAATATAATTCTGTTGATCGTCATACAATGTGTAAGGGCGCAATTCGGCAGCTTTGCGGAACGCAAATGGCCATTCGCCCCTACAGTTCTTTCAATACTGAATAACACCGATGCTACCGGATTTGATATGAGGGCGAATGCCATTGGGGGCAAATGCCATTGGGGGCAAATGCCATTGAGGGCGAATGCCATTGAGGGCGAATGCCATTGAGGGCGAATGCCATTGAGGGCGAATGCCATTGAGGGCGAATGCCATTGAGGGCGAATGCCATTGAGGGCGAATGCCATTCTTATAGCAATGTGCTCTGGCATATTTACACGTTATTTTTTGTAAACCTTTTCCCTTGCAGCACTTTGAGCTACTAAGTTGTAAATACCTGAGCGCTCATTGCTATAATCATTTTCTCCACTGCTTCCGCAGTTGCAGGAGCTAATAACACCCCATTCCGATAGTGACCCGTTGCCAATAACACATTTTTAAACCCCTCCAAATAACCAACAGCAGGAGCTGCTTGACCTTCCGGACGCGGCCGCAAACCAGACCATTTTCTTAACACCGTTGCATCTGCCAAACTCGGGCAAAAACTAATAGCTCTTTCCATCACCGTATCCAACCTACTAGAGTCCGCTACCACCTCACCCGCATCATCAGGAAATTCTACCGTTGATCCCACCCAATATTCATTTTCCCCCACTGGTACAATATTCACATCATCCCCAATTATCACTGGCTGAAAATCTAAACTTCCTAGAGGCGATCGCCCTTGCAAATGTAGAGCTTGACCTAACACTGGCACAAGAGTAAATTTATGGTCAAGATTTGATTTACGCTTCAGTTGTAGAGACCTTAACTTAGCATCTTTTATTCCTTGCAAACATGGCAACGACCCCAACCCCGCAGCCACAACGAACCAGTCTATATCTGCCAAAACAGGAGCTTTTTTAGTTGGATCTAGACTTTTTGTCCGTATTTGCTGACAACGATATTCATTATTTGGTAGCGCTATAGTATTATATTCCGCAACTGTTACTCCAAAATGAAAATTCACCCCATTTTTTTGGGCAGCTTCCACTAAAGCTAAGGTAAGCTCAACCGGGTTAATTTGTAAATCTTGAGGAGAATAAATAGCTGCTGTAACTTCAGATGTCTCGATCTGAGGAGAGCGATCGCGCAATTGAGCAATATCCCACATTTCCAATGGTAAACCATCTGCTTGCCGAATATCTACTAATCTTTTCCATCTATCTAAGTTATCCCCAGGCAAACACAACCACAAAATACCATCACGGTTATGAGAAATAGGGCGATTTATTTTTGCTTCTAACTCAGGAATTAAATTATGATAGCTCTGAACACTCATGCGCCTCATTTTCCAAGGTCTACCTTTAACTTTTTGGCTAATTACCCCCATCAACACCCCCAAAGCAGCGCCAGTAGAAGCTTGGGCAGGTGCTTGTTTGTCCAAGACCGTAATTTTTAACCCTTCAATTTTACTTAGTTGATAGGCGATCGATGCCCCAATAATTCCACATCCAATAATTACGATATGAGTCATGTTAGTGTTGCTGAATTAGTGTATTTACTTAGGAGTCAGGAGTCAGGAGTCAGGAGTCAGGAGGGAAGAAAGAGGAATAGAAGGAGAAAGTTTTTTGATTGCGCTCTTCTCTTGACATGATATCATACCTCAAATCACCAACGCCAAAAATTTATAATTTATAATTGAAAAAGAAAGAAGGAAGAAGTGAATAGGTAAAGTAGAAATTAAGATGGGGTACGCAGTGCACACCCCATCAAGTCATATTGAAATTTATCGTCGCTACACTTCTGGTTGGGTGTAGGGTTTTAACTAGCTATTAGCTTTTAGCACTTCCGTACCGGAATGCTCGGCAAACAGCGCTTCAGCTTTTAGGGGCGAATGGCCATTCGCCCCTACTTGGGTTTAAATCCCCGGTTTCTATAAACCGGAAGGTTTAGGAGAGGTTGAAATCTCCTTCTAAACATTTATTGCTGAGTGCTGAGTGCTGAGTGCTGATCGCTTATTTAATTACTTTTCGGTATCAAACCGAAGAAAGTGTCAAAATCTGCTATTGCTTTTTTATACTCATTAGTCGCTTGCAGTTTGTCACCTGCTGCTGCTGCAACATCAATTTCCTCTAAATCCTGAAATACTTCCTTTGCTGCATCCAATACAGGTGTTTTATCCTTTGGCAATAACAAACTTTGGGTCAAATAGTTAGTCTTGCTCCGCAAGTCTCCTAAAGGCCCATGAATAAATGTATCTACATTTACCCAATCACCTTTTTGAATTAGGGTGTTTAGTTCATCCATGCGATCGCGCAAAGCCACAATTCCCGTTGTGTACTGTTCAATTTTTTGTAATTGAGCATCTGAGTAGGTTGGCGGTGGAGCAGGGGAGCCACAGCTTGCCAAAAACGCTACTAACAGCGCCATCATCCATGCTACTATCGAGCGTTTATTTAACATCATCCTCTTTGAATTTATCTACTAAATTGAATATTCCATCTTAGATTGACATACTCCCGGCGTCCGTGCTTGAGCGACAACGCGGGATTCTTCAACCCGCAAAGGAGTTGCAGTTTATACAGAGGTGATGTCCTCCCCCTGTCTCCCTCAGTATACCATGTTCTGGCTCTCCCATACGGTGCTGAATCAAATATTACAGCGCGGGACTTCCCGCCAGGAAAGTTAAAAATGGAAATGACCATTTTGGCAAGGGGAGTATATGTACTTATTTGTTTTGCCTAATACTTCTAAACTGTTTTTCTACTACAGTGACTAAAGTCTCTCGTGGGAAAAAACGGGAAGTATTAACAATTACCTGATTTAAAAAGCCTCCTGTCACAGCATTAGACTGATTTTTTTCTAAAGCTTGAAGAGCATCTTTGACTACTTCTTCTGTAGGGGTCAATTTTGACATTGAAGATCCACCTGCAGATTTAGGAAATTCTGCTCTTTGGAAAAATTCTGATTCTGTCGGTCCAGGGCAAAGTGCTAATATCTTCACCCCTGAATCTTGATTTTCTGCCCACAATGCCTCACTAAAACTCAAAACAAATGCCTTTGTTGCACCATAAACTGACATATAAGGCAAGGGTTGAAAACCACCAATTGAGGAAACATTAATAATTGCCCCGGACTTATTTTGTTGCATTCCAGGTAAAAATAAATATGTTAATTCTACTAAAGCAGTAATATTTAATTGAATCATATTAACCTGCTTTTCTAGAGGTCTCTCGGTAAAATTTCCATAGTCACCAAAACCAGCATTATTTATTAATAAATCTATAGTTAATCCTTTCTGAAAAACTATCTCAAATATAGAATTTGTTGCTGCTGGTGCTGTTAAATCTTGGACTATTACATCAGCCTGAATTTGATATTGACTTTGTAATTCATTTGCTAATTTTTGTAGTTTCTCCTCTGAACGAGCTACCAATACTAAGTTCGTTTTTCTACTTGCTAATTCTTTGGCGAAAATTTCACCTATTCCAGAAGAAGCACCTGTAATTAATGCAGTTTTCATTTTATTCCATTTGAGATTAGTTATGTAAAGTAAAGTTATAAAATTACATTACATAATTAATGATAGTATAAAGGAATATAAAATTTATTAAATATATACTAAATATTGAAATTTCAAGCAGTTTTGATAGATTAATAAAATAAATACCGGAGATTATATTATGACTTTTCGTATTCTATGCTTGGATGGTGGCGGTATTAGAGGTGTCATGCCAGCCCGTATTCTCGAGAAAATTGAGGAACAATTAGGTGGCCGTTTAAAAGACCACTTCGATCTAATTGCTGGTACTTCAACAGGGTCTATATTGGCTGTAGGAATTGCATTAGGGAAAAGCCCCAAAGAATTATATAATCTATATTTCGAGAAAGGTTTACAAATATTTCCCTATCAAAAGCTCTTTTCACCCAAACGATTGCCATTAATTTTTAAATATGGTCTTTCTGCCCCCAAATTTTCAGATGAAGGCTTAATTTCTGTACTTAAAGAGCAATTTGGAGAAGCCACATTTGCTGACCTTACCCCGAAATCCGATCAAGGTAAACCTCCGCTCAAAGTTTTAGTTCCTAGTTACGATACTATAGCTCGCAACCCAATTATGTTTAAGAGTTGGTTTCACCACCGATGGTATGCTCAAGTTCCAGTTTGGGAGATTTGTGTCTCTTCTGCTTCAGCTCCTACTTATTTTCCTGCTCATCGAATCGAAAAGAATGGGCAGGTTTACTCTTTAATTGATGGAGGGGTTTGTGCTAATAATCCTGTTTCCTGTGCTGTGGCAGAGGCTATCAGAATATTACGAGAGTCTCCAAATCAATCTTTGGGAAGCGTAATAGATCAAATTCAAGTAATATCTATTGGTACTGGAGATCCTGCATCTCCAATTCCCTGGGAAGAAGTACGAGCATGGGGACTTGTCCAATGGGGTTTGCGAATTGCAGATGTATTCATGGATGCACCACCTGATGTGCATAGATATGTTGCCGAACAAATTATAGGTGTGGGTAAAAATGACGAGGAACCACGCTATATTCGTCTACAGTTACCTCTCAAAGACCCATTACTGGCAATGGATGATGCGAGGGAGACAAATTTACAAGCACTTTTGAAGGAAACAGATCGTTATCTCGATCAGGAAAAAGAGAGGTTAGAAAAATTCTTAGCTAACTGGTAGCTATTGTCACTAAGGGATAGTGAGGGAGTGGGAGAGTAGGGGAGTGGGGGAGTAGGGGAGTGGGGGAGTGGGGGAGAAGTAAACATAAGAATCAGGAACTACACAAATTCACCTTGAAAAGCCATATGTAGGGGCGAATGCCATTCGCCCTCACCGATTATCTGACGATCGACACAATTACAGCGCTTCCCGTTTTTATTAGGTACATCCACGCGGGCAAGATGCCCGCACTACATGATTTTCACCATTTATCCTGTACATCATTTGCCCGAAATATGCTGTATATTACTCCGAAGCCAGCGGATTTGATATAACCAACTCCTACGCGATGAATTATTCCACACCGGGAAGCTAAAGTTCTTTCTTCCTCAAAAATAACATTAGTTCATCTGTAATATCTCCAGACCAATGTTCTTGAGGATAATGTGCAGCTTCTGCTAATTTAACTAACTTTCCATTTTCACAAATATTAACTAAATTTTCAGCTTGACTAACATCTAACCAAGGGTCTTTAGTTCCCCAAACAATTAATGTAGGTTGTTGCCACCCTTTAAAGCCAGATTCAATTTCTGTCATTGACTTTTTTAAGTCTAAATTTTGCACAATTGCTGATACGGATCTACCAGCAGCAGAACTTTTTAGATAAGGACTACGATAGACATCTAAATCTTCATCAGCGACTGTTAAACAACTACCTTTTTCTAAAGTTCTATCAACAAATAGAGGGTCTTGAACTAGCATATCACCAACAAAAGGTATGCCTAATTGTTTCATTTGCCAAGGTAATTTTGCTGTAGGAGAAAGTGGTGTATTTAAAATAGTTAAACGCTCAATTTTTTCTTGATTTCGCAAAGCATATTGTAAACCAACAGAACCTAAAAATCCTTGAATAACTAGATAAAATCGTTCAAGTTGTAGAGCATTAATTAGTTCTGCTAAAGCCTGAATAAAAGCTTCTGGTTTGTAAGAAAAATCTCGTTTATCTAATTTAGGGGATAAACCACAACCTATCCAGTCTGGAGCGATCGCTCGATAACCTGCTTCAGCTAATTCGGGCATCATTGCAGTCCAAATATGACTTTGAGCAGGAAATCCATGTAACAGTAAAACTGGTAATTTATCTGTTTCGCCATCGGGTTTAGCTTCCCGATAAAACCATTCTAGAGAACCGACTTGTATATTTTTTTTCTCAATTGACACTTGTTTTGATAAATTTTTTGACTAGATTAACTTGGGGATTATATCATTATTATCGGCGGATGACATGGCTCGCCAAGGATTGAAATCCTTGACTAATAGTTTAAGTCATCTTAAAGATGACTCTTGAGGAGTAAGCCATCTTTCTCACCTTTATTATATTTTGATTAATCAGTGCAACAAAGCCTATAATACCATTTCTCAAAAGTCTTGCTACATCTCATTAAAATTAGGAAGTATGGATTAGAAAGCCGAGTAAAAAGAGATAATATATCTTGGTTTAATGCCGATAATAGTCACAAACATTATTCAACCATTATTATTACTTAATAGCTGAAGTTCCATGGGAAGTATCGCATTATTTTTGGGAATTGGTATAAAATATTCAATCTTGTTTGGAAATACTACTTACAATTCGGTAAGGCATAAAGCAGGATTTGAGATGATAGTATTGTCAGGCAATAATAATTAAAGCGCGATTTACCAAATCATTCATTAATCTAATAACTTTTTTTCTGTTTTTTACAGTTTTTTGGTAATTCTAATTTTTCCAGGAAATCATTGATTTCAGCATCTAGCCATCTTTTTTCTCTTTGACTTAAAAGGGAATAGGCAAGTATAATACCTTTTTTAAATTTGGCAGTTTCTTCTACTTTACCTACTATTTTACGATTAAATACCCAACATCTCCAGTCAATTAAAAACTCATCTTTATTGATTTTAATCTGAGTTTTATAGTTCAATTGAAATAATAAAAAAAAGATGCCAAAAGTTAAAAAAACACCAAAAAGTGGTGAATATAATGAAGATGAAACATTATACACAAAGGTTATTGATAATAATATAACAAGCAAAGTTTTTTCATTTTCACCAACTTCTAGATCCTTTAAAGGTGGAATATTAATAATTAAACTTGTAGATGTTTTTTCCAGAGTAACTAGACTTTTCACTTTATTTTTATGAGCATATTTAGTCAGAGATTCAGAAGAATAAATCATTTCTGACTTATTACAAAGTACATCCAAAGCTGCTGTTGCCGACTGAAATCTATCTTCCCACATAGGTTCTAATATTACATCTAACCAATTCATAAATTCTGGTGAAATTTTCACACAAGAACTAATATCTATTTTCATTCTTTTTTGAGGTAATTCATCTGGGGAACGATGAGTCAATAAATACAATAAAGTTGCCCCCAAACTATATAAATCTGATGCACAATAAGCTTTTCCTTGTAACTGTTCTGGTGGCATATATCCAATAGTTCCGACAAAGGTTCCACTAAAAGATATTGTATTTCGATAAATATCTTTAACTGCTCCAAAATCTACTAAAAATAATTGACCATCAGGTTGTAAAATGATATTTTCTGGTTTAATATCCCGGTGAATTATTGGCGGATTTAATTGATGTAAATAAATGAGAATTTTTAAGATTTGAATCGCAATATTTTTAACTTGTATTTCTGTAGGATGCCAACCTTTTTTCACCCAATTTGCTAAGGAATTTCCCCGCACTAATTCACGAATTAAATAAAAGTATCTATCTTGCTCTGTATCAATATAAAAATAATTCAAATATTTAGGAATTTGAGGATGATGCAAATTGGCAATAACTTTAGCCTCCCTCTCAAAAAGTTCTAATATTTTCCAGTCTTTTGTTTGTTGTAAAGAAACAGCTTTCAGTGCTACTCGCCGATAATTTTTTAGGTCTTCTGCTTCATAAGTAATTCCCATTCCTCCTTTTCCCAAAGTACTGACAATGCGATATCGTTGAGCAATAATATCATTAGGTTGGTGTAGGGTCATTTCAGTTATCAATTAATAGTTACAGTACTTAGGCAAAGGCACTATTTATAGAGTATAATCACTATTGGACAATAGTTTTGAGGGCTATATATAGCGTATCTGCGTAAGTGCTAAGTTATTAGTTATTAGTTATCAGTTATTAGTTATCAGTATCTCCTGGAATGGAGGCTTGAAATAAGGAGTTCCATTTTCTCTTGGTCTCATAGAGATTGCGAGGTTTCCTTGCCATCTCTCGACTTCTTGTGTACTGTTCCCTAATCCAATAATTTTCATTGTAGTTTTTTGAGGCTTTCTTGAGCCTTTAATTGTTCTAGAAAATCTTTAATTTCAGCAAATAACCATTTTTGTTCTTGTTGACTCAAAATATAGCCAAATCGATATTCTTTTCTGGGTTTCAATAAATAAAATGTTATATTTGTTGCTAGTTCACTATTTGGGTTACTAATAAATAAATTAAGTAAATTTTGGTCTAAATGAACTTTCTTTATATGTTTTGTTTGAGCTGTAATTGTACGACTAAAAAACCAAAAGTTCCAGTTAATAAAAAACTTGTTTTTAGCTATTTTAATATAATTTCCAAAGCCTAACTTCAATAAAGGTGAGTAAACCAAATTACCTATTAATAACCCAATCATAGCTCCAATTATATCGGTATTGTAATTGAATGATGGTGACAAAAGTAAGTTAAACACAAATAAGTTAATAAGACAAAATGCAACAGCCATACAACACAATAAAATTTTTCCCGATTTTGAAGAAGCCACAGATGGAATATTAATAATTAAGCTACTAGATGTTTTTTTCAGAGTTACTTCACTTCCTTCAGGTTTTTGGTGAGTAGATTTAACCACAGAATAATCATCATAAATATAAATATTTTCTGACTTATTACTAAGTACATTCAAAGCTGCTGTTGCCGACTGAAATCTATCTTCCCATATAGGTTCTAATATTACATCTAACCAATTCATAAATTCTGGTGAAATTTTCACACAAGAGCGAAAATCTATTTTCATTCTTTTTTGAGGTAATTCATCTGGGGAACGATGAGTTAATAAATATAATAAAGTTGCACCTAAACTATATAAATCTGAGGCATAATAAGCTTGTCCTCGTAATTGTTCTGGTGGCATATATCCAATAGTTCCTACAAAGGTTCCACTCAAAGACATTGTCTGACGATAAATATCTTTAACTGCCCCAAAATCTACTAAAAATACTTGGCAATCAGGTTGTAAAATAATATTTTCTGGTTTAATATCCCGGTGAATTATTGGCGGATTTAATTGATGTAAATAACTGAGAATGTTCAAAATTTGAATCGCAATATTTTTAACTTGTATTTCTGTCGGATGCCAACCTTTTTTCACCCCATTTGCCAAGGAATTTCCCCGCACTAATTCACGAATTAAATAAAAGCATCTATCTTGCTCTGTATCAATATAAAAATAATTCAAATATTTGGGAATTTGAGGATGATGCAAATTGGCAATAACTTTAGCTTCCCTCTCAAAAAGTTCTAATATTTTCCAGTCTTTTGCTTGTTGAAAAGAAACAGTTTTCAGTGCTACTCGCTGATAATTTATCAGGTCTTCTGCTTCATAAGTAATTCCCATTCCTCCCTGTCCCAAAGTAGTGACAATACGATATCGTTGAGCAATAATATCATTAGGTTGGTGTAGAGTCATTTTCACTATCCTGTAAAAAAATATTTATTCTATTTCACTCCTGACTAACTCAGGTTCATCCAATATTTTCCTGATTTTTAGACATTTTTATCGGGTTTTAATTGTTTGATAAAATCTATAATTTCAGCAATTACTCACTCTTTTTCTATTCTATTCAGAGAATAGCCAAACATATGTTTATTATCCAAAAATGTAGATGTTTTTTTTCAACCTTTCAATAAAAACGTGATAACTTCTCTTGCACTATTGTAAAAATATTGTTCAATGTAAACTCGCATTATATCTTCTGTTTGAGCTGTAATTGTACGACTAAATACCCAATAACTTCAATTAATAAAAAACTGATTTTGATGTATTTTTACATGAGTGATATGGTAGAAATAAAAGAATGTATAGCAGATAAAAGGAGTCACTATTAATGAAGTAAATAGCCACATAATTATAGGGTTTATTAGGAGGTATGACACAGACGCATACCAGTATAAATAACTAAAAAATAATAGAAAAGGCATAAATATAAATAAAGCTATCTCCGGTTTTTCTCCTAACGGAGACGGAATATCAATAATTAAACTTGTAGATGTTTTTTTCAGAGTTACTTTACTGCCTTCAGGTTTTTGGTGAGAGTATTTAACTGAAGAGGAAGCAGAATAAATAATTTCTGAATTATTACTAAGTACATTCAAAGCTGCTGTTGCCGACTGAAATCTATCTTCCCATATAGGTTCTAATATTACATCTAACCAATTCATAAATTCTGGTGAAATTTTCACACAAGAGCGAAAATCTATTTTCATTCTTTTTTGAGGTAATTCATCTGGGGAACGATGAGTTAATAAATATAATAAAGTTGCACCTAAACTATATAAATCTGAGGCATAATAAGCTTGTCCTCGTAATTGTTCTGGTGGCATATATCCAATAGTTCCTACAAAGGTTCCACTCAAAGACATTGTCTGACGATAAATATCTTTAACTGCCCCAAAATCTACTAAAAATACTTGGCAATCAGGTTGTAAAATAATATTTTCTGGTTTAATATCCCGGTGAATTATTGGCGGATTTAATTGATGTAAATAACTGAGAATGTTCAAAATTTGAATCGCAATATTTTTAACTTGTATTTCTGTCGGATGCCAACCTTTTTTCACCCCATTTGCCAAGGAATTTCCCCGCACTAATTCACGAATTAAATAAAAGCATCTATCTTGCTCTGTATCAATATAAAAATAATTCAAATATTTGGGAATTTGAGGATGATGCAAATTGGCAATAACTTTAGCTTCCCTCTCAAAAAGTTCTAATATTTTCCAGTCTTTT
>NZ_JAAHGO010000001.1:113594-269665 GCF_010672455.1 Okeania sp. SIO2C9
ATAAAAGCATCTATCTTGCTCTGTATCAATATAAAAATAATTCAAATATTTGGGAATTTGAGGATGATGCAAATTGGCAATAACTTTAGCTTCCCTCTCAAAAAGTTCTAATATTTTCCAGTCTTTTACTTGTTGTAAAGAAACAGCTTTAATTGCTACTCGTCGATAATTTGTCAGGTCTTCTGCTTCATAAGTAATTCCCATTCCTCCTTTTCCCAAAGCAGCAACAATACGATATCGTTGAGCAATAATATCATTAGGTTGGTGTAAAGTCATTTCAGTTAACAGTTATCAGTTATTAGTATCTCCTGGAATAGGGAGACTTGATACCAGAAATTTTCGGTCATATTCACTATTTTATAGAAAAGTCTTTATTCTATTTTACCTCAGACTAATTCACGTTAATCTAAAAAGAGAATTTTCTAGTTCAAAACTGGTATTGAAGCTATTCATTCTGACTGCTGACTCCTGACTCCTAAAAATATCCTAGCTATTTGTAGCAAAAATTTATCAAATTGGTATAAGGTGGCAGAGAATTATCATTTCCCTTATGGGTTTAATACCCCACCGTCAATGGGGGCGATCAAAATTGTTTGGGGGACGTAGACGCGGAGCGGCCCTTCGTTGACTATCCATAAGCAATTTTCCCTCCTGACTCCTGACTCCTGACTCCTGACTCCTTCTTCAATAAATTTATTAATCATGCAAATTCAGATTCAAACATTTACCGTCCATAAAAGATTTCCTTTAACTATTAGTCGAGGAACTACTGCCGAAAGTAACAACATTTTGGTAAAAATACAACAAGAAGGTATCGAAGGTTGGGGAGAAGCTTCACCTTTTTCTGCAGGGGAAAAACCACAAACTACAAAAATTTTACAGCAAACTTTAGAGCAAGTGACCCCCAGTCTAGAAAAGTTTACTCCACTTGACCGACAACAAATAGAGCAAATTTTGATAGAGTCAGAAATTCCATCCGCCGCCAGAACAGCTATTGATATGGCGTTGCATGACTGGGTAGGTAAAAAAGTAGGGTTGCCTTTATGGCGACTTTGGGGGTTAGAACGCGATCGCATTGTTCCCATCTCAGTTACTATTGGTATCAGCACCCCCGAAGCTGCCAAACAGAGAGTGCGGAACTGGCTAGAATTTATTGATGCGCGGGTATTGAAAGTAAAATTAGGTAGTCCAGAAGGTATTCAAGCAGACCAGGCAATGTTGATGGCAGTCAAAGAAGAAGCGCCCGCAGATGCTTTGTTATATGTAGATGCTAATGGAGGTTGGAGTCTGGAGGATGCAGTCAAAATGTGTGACTGGTTGGCTACAGTTGGGGTTATTTATGTAGAACAACCATTAGCTGCTATTTCAGCGATCGCCGATCTACCTCATCTTTATAGTCGATCGCCTTTACCTATTTTTGTGGATGAAAGTTGTTTTACTGCTAAGGATATTCCCGTTTTGGCAGAAATGGTGCATGGCATCAATATTAAGTTGATGAAGTCTGGGGGGTTAACTGAAGCAATGCGGATGGTTTATTTAGCTAAAGCTTGTGGGTTGAAAGTAATGTTTGGTTGTTATTCTGATAGTTGTTTGGCAAATACAGCAGCAGCACAACTTGCTCCCCTCGCTGATTATTTGGACTTGGATAGTCATCTCAATTTGATTGACGATCCGTTTATTGGTGCGGTGATGGAAAAAGGGCGGTTGTTGCCGAATGGTTTACCTGGGTTGGGAGTTTGTCTGAATAGTGGAACCTACATTCCGCACGTCAAAATGTAGTATAGAATCAGGAGTCAGGAGACAGCTATACTGGAGACATAATTTTAGAATGGCGCCCCTACATATGGCGTTTTTAAGGTTAATTTGCGTAAGTCCTGATGATTTGAAATGCTATGCTTGATTACCATCTCCTCTACTACCCTACTCCCTACTACAAAGATATATAGCAAACTTTTTGAGATTTGCTATTACGAGAGACAGCAGTGGGAGCATCTTGCTCCTGTGCTTTGTTACCAACATAGCTCCATTATTCGCTTCTTCCTTCTTCCTTCTTCATTCTTCCTTCTTCAGTCAATTTAACTGCACCTCTTTTTTAACATCTATTAATACTTTATTGTCTCGAATCAAACTATACTGACTCTTCCATTTACCTAGAGCAAGTGGACGCTGAGAATTATTGCGTTTACCGACATATCCCACCCATGTCTTTTTAGCAGATTTAATTTCTGTTTTATTGTCTATAACCTGCTCGCCATTAGGAGCAAATAATTGATAATGCTCTATATCTCCAGACAAGACACCGTATATTTGTACCCAAAATATTAATGCTGCAATATCTCCAGGTAAAACTGTGTCATAAAATTTGCCTTTCCATAAATCATCCATAGTAGGTGCTTCCCCAGCAAACCCAGTCCGAATAATACCAGTTGGTTTATAACTCAATGGTTGTTGCCAAATTGAGTTACGAGCAGTATTACAACCACTCTCAGCATTAACTCCCACAAATGGATCTACGATTTTTCCCTGATATCGAAAGCTCAAATGTACATGAGGAAAGGAAGCTAAACCAGACTCTCCCACCATTCCCAGTTCAGTACCTGCTTCCACAACTGTTCCTGGTTTAACGACAACACTACCATTGCGGAGATGGCAAGACTGAGTTTCCCAACCATTACCATGATCTATTACGACTCCATTACCGCATTCAATGCCATCAACTGCTTCTTTATCTGCCTGATTTTTTACGCGTTTGTCAGGTATTCCATCTCGCACTCTTAAAACTTTGCCTGGAGCTACTGCTTCTACAGGTACACCTCTGGTCATTGTTTTTTCATCCGGTATAGCAAAGTCTGTTCCTTTATGACCATCGTAAGTTTGCCTACCGCAACCAAAATCTACTGCTTTTGGACTAGGATCGCGATCGCTGTACAATAAAATAAAACAGTCTTTGTCTAAGTTACATTTTACGGGTAGGCCAAACTTGGAGTTTGGTACTTGAGCAATAGAATTGTCAATAATAGAATTTTCAAAGAGTGGAGTATTGGCATTAGCATTGTAGCTAGCTAATATTATGACTAATATTGTGAGGAAGGTGTAAAAATATTTTTTCAGTTTCATAAGTTTTTTATCCTCTAAAATTCATCATCAGCTTAACAATAGACAACTCTAGAAAAGAGGGAATAGGAGGAAAGAATTAATCAGGACTTACGCAAATTGACTGTCAAACCACCATCTGTAGGGGCGTTTGCGGAGCATTCCGTTAGGAAATGGCATTCGCCCTCTCTATGATATAGAGTCTCTACGTAAGTCCTGTTAATAATTCCCTTCTGCCTCCTGTCCTCTAGCTTTCCTGAGAAATTATCAATTATTTATCCCTGTTGCCTGTTGCCTGTTGCCTCTCTCCTAACTAACATCAAAAACATGATAACCCCATCCAGGTAAATCCAAATATAAACCTCGTGAAACCAAATTATCTCCCAAGCGATCGTGACTAATATCACTCATTAAATCTTGTAGTCGATACGTTTCACCCCTGAGACTCTCAAATGGCAACTGAACATAACATTGCCCTCGATAAGAAGCATAATTAACAGTTATCAACAACAGTCGCTCATCTTTTCCTTCCCAACTGAAAGCAATAAAATTATTCGATGTAGAATTTCCTTCCCATGCAGCAACACATTCAAGTAATTGCCAATTTCCCTCATGGAAAATATCCAGAGCTAAAGAATCTAATAATTGATGGTAAAATCTATCTATGTGTGGAACAGTAGCTTCTTGAGGAGCATAACATAAGTGCATCGAAATTTTTTTAGACCAACCTTGTAACTGACCTTGATGGAAAAAATGTAAACCAGGGGTAAAATAAGTCAAAATGGCAGCAGCTTCATGAACTCTTAGTGGAAAATCTGTATTCGCCCTTGGTTCATCGTGATTTTCCATAAACCGTGCTAATTTTTTTTGAAATTCAAGGCCAGCATAAAGATGCTCTCTGACTGGAACTGCCTGCTGTTGATGGAGGCGATCGTATAAGCGTTTGTCATAAGTGAAATTAAATCCTAACTGTTGCAACTCCCATTCCAAATTCCAATATACTTCTGCCATAAAGATAAAATCTGGATATTGCTGTTTAACTTGGGAAATTGCATCAGACCAAAACGGTTGTATTGGAATACCCCAAGTCTGCTCAAAAATATCTGGCAATATTAGCATTGCCATGTCGCAGCGAACACCATCGCACAAATGAACAATATTGAATAACTCTGCTAACATCTCCTCCTGTAATTTGGGGTTGCCGTAGTTCAGTTGCAAAGTATCAGACCAACCTGGAAAATAGGGGTCTCTTCCATGAGCAAATATTTGGCTACCTGCTGGCAATTCTATTCGTATATAGTTGTGGGGTTCTCGTTCAAGATCGGCCTGGGTTCCCTGAACATAAAAGTCAGGATGTGTTTGTATCCAAGGATGGTCGGGGGCGGTATGGTTGGGGACAAAATCAAGCATGAGTTTTAGTCCCTTTTGATGGAGGCGATCGCGCAGTCGTAACATAGCTGCATTGTCACCTAGATTTTCATGGACGTAATAACCAGTTACTGCAAAACAAGACCCACAAATATAATCTTCTTGGAAATCATCACCAAAAAGTTCTATAGCTTCCTTTCGCACATCAGGATTTGCACGAGAGATATCTCGCGCCATTATTCCTGTTTGCCAAACTCCTAAGAAGTACACCCAGTCAAATCCCAAGTTTACTATTTGGTCCAATTCTGCATCGGGAATATCATCTAAGGTGGCGCGACGACCCAACTCTTGGGACAATCTGTTGAGCCAAACACGGGTGTTTATTTGATATAGGGAAGGATTAATCATATAGAAGCTATTTGAGAGTTTTAAACTATTTATAACATCTTGAAAGCAAAGCTGAAAATAACTAAAGTCCTATAGAACAAATCTCTCATATAAAATCCGGTTAAACAGTCGTCATTGCGACGATAGGAAGCAATCTCCGCGCACCCTTGAGATTGCTTTCCTTACGGAATGCTACGCAAACCTTCCACTCCGTTCCAGTCGCAATGACTTGGAGATAGTAATTATCCGGATTTTATATCACTGGCAAAGCGATCGCTTGTTTCTGATCTTCTTTACGGATAAGGTTATTGATGCTGCATCTAACATCAAGTTGGTATTGTTTTAGTACAACGCTCCCAAATCAAATGTCCGGTCAACCGTTTGTCACTCCCCTTAAAGGAAGGTGTAGTTAATAATAAATAATTTTCTCTAAATTCAAAGAAACGTTTTTGGTTTGTACCAACCCAATTAGGAAATAAAGAGGCTTTAACATGGTGAATTACTTTTTTATCCTTAATTTCATAGCTACCACAATAGGAGATATATGTTTCCATAGCATTAGCTTTCTCTTGTGTACTTCCTCCCAAAAAATCTGCAGAGGAAAACTTGGGACGCCTTGCAGCCATAATTACCGCTGACATATATCCATCTTCTGCATACATTAGATATCCGATCGTATCTTGACCGTATGGGTAGGTTACTTCACCATTTACATCTTTGAGTTCAAAAGATACCAGTCGCCAAGTTCCAACAAATCGGTTTTGTACCATTTTATATCATGTCCGGTTGAATAGTTAAATTTTGGAGGAGGGAAGGCAGAAGGCAGAACGCAGAATGGAGGAGGGGAAGAAAAGTTGGTTGTGCGTCAAGAAAGTGTGGTAAGGGTGGGAAGTGTGGGGAGGGTGGGGAGACAGAGGAAGTAGGAGAAATAATTCTACCTGTATATTTTCCTAACTTTTTGGTCGCTCAAGCTGAAATATTTGCACTTTTTTGGCGGCCAAAATGCTAAAATTTTTATATATCAGTGCTTTTAGATTAGATTTGCCAGCCATACTTACTTATCCCACACTTTACTGATGCACAAGCGAAAAGTTCAAAGGGTAATGGTTTTTTTACTGATTATCCGGACATGATTTTAGTTCCTGATTTTGTTTTGCAACAGAACTATTTCCTACTACTGGCGTGACACGCCTAAAACTGTGTAATAGATTTTTGTTTCTAGGTCTCTTGATATCCCACACTCCCGACACTTCCCACACTTCCCACACCCCTCATCTAATCAACCATTTAAGGTGTGTCACGCCACTACCTAACTCCCATACTCCCTAAGCACGAAAATCATAGTCTAATTCAGCAGCGCCACTTATTTATAATATTTATTTTCTTGGTCTTCTTTCATCCAACTTCCGATATACATCTCGCAATTCAACATTATGTTGGGCTAGAGCAACTAAAGTATGGTAAAATAAATCTGCTACTTCCGAAGCGATCGCCTCTTTCTCATCATCCTTACACGCCATTACTACTTCTGCTGACTCTTCCCCAATTTTCTTGAGAATCTTATTATCTCCCCCAGCAAATAATTTACAAGTATAAGAACCTTCCTGGGGATGGTCGCGACGATCGCAAATCACATCAAAAAGCTGAGATAACATATCCGCACGTGGCTTGACAACCTCCCCATCTACCAGATGAAAACAACTCCTTTCTCCCTTATGGCAGGCAATATCTCCTACCTGTTCCACTCCCACTAACAAAGTATCGCTATCGCAGTCGTAGCGCATCCACTTAATATTCTGAAAGTGACCAGAAGTTGCACCTTTATGCCAAAACTGCTGACGAGAACGACTCCAAAACCAAGTTTGCCCTGTTTCTAGAGTTTTTTGCAATGCTCCCTGATTCATCCAGGCCATCATTAACACTGTACCATCTAAATAATCTTGAACAATAGCAGGCACAAGTCCTTGTTCATTGTAACGAACCTGCTCCACTGGAATTGATTGACTTAAAGCTACTGGTTCGGAGGTAGACATAATTTGCAAAAAAAATCTATTTGTGTACTCCTAGTTTAGGATATCTTCCCTAGTCTTTTCTAAATGTTTAATCTTAAATTAAATTTTATTATTTTGTTATCATAAAACATAGAAATTGTCAAAAAATAGCTTCATAATTCTCCAAAATTAACCTTAAATATGCACTAACTGCAATTATAGAATTAGGCAAATATTAAATATTAGGATTAGGTTTATTTTAATTTGGTGATAACATAAAATCTCCTATATGGATTTACATAAAAACGAATTAAGGAGATGAAAATTGGTAGTAACTACACTGAATACCACTAAATCTGAAGAAATTTTTGCAGCAGCCCAAAAACTCATGCCTGGGGGAGTAAGTTCTCCGGTCAGAGCATTTAAGTCTGTTGGTGGCCAACCAATTGTATTTGATCGAGTCAAAGGAGCATATATTTGGGATGTTGATGGCAATCAATATATTGACTATGTTGGTACTTGGGGACCAGCTATCTGTGGTCATGCTCACCCAGATGTATTAAATTCTCTCAAAGAAGTTTTGGAAAAAGGCACCAGCTTTGGCGCACCCTGTGCTTTAGAAAATATCTTGGCTGAAATGGTTATTGATGCTGTACCTAGCATTGAAATGGTCCGCTTTGTCAATTCTGGTACAGAAGCTTGTATGGCCGTACTGCGTTTAATGAGAGCTTTTACAGGTAGAGACAAAGTCATAAAATTTGAAGGTTGTTATCATGGCCACGCGGATATGTTCCTCGTTAAAGCTGGTTCTGGTGTGGCAACTCTGGGTCTGCCAGACTCTCCTGGAGTCCCTAAGTCTGTTACTAGCAATACCCTAACTGCTCCCTACAACGACTTAGAAGCAGTTAAGCAACTTTTTGCCGACAACCCTGACCAAATTTCTGGTGTTATCCTCGAACCAGTAGTTGGTAACTCTGGATTTATTATTCCAGATGCAGGTTTCTTAGAAGGGTTACGGATGATTACTCAAGACAATGATGCTTTACTGGTGTTTGACGAAGTTATGACTGGCTTTCGTATTGCATACGGTGGCGCTCAGGAAAAATTTCAGGTTACTCCAGACCTAACAACTTTAGGCAAAATTATTGGTGGTGGTTTGCCTGTAGGAGCTTATGGTGGTCGCGAGGATATTATGTCAATGGTAGCCCCAGCAGGCCCAATGTATCAAGCGGGAACTCTATCTGGTAATCCTCTAGCTATGACTGCTGGTATTAAGACTCTTGAGTTATTAAAGGAACCAGGTACTTATGAACAGTTGGATAAAATTACTAAAAGACTTGCTGATGGCTTGTTAGAGCTTGGTAAAGAAACTGGTAATCCTATTTGTGGTGGGCATATTAGTGCAATGTTTGGTATCTTTTTCAATAAAGGACCAGTTCACGATTATGATGATGCCAAAAAGTCTGATTTGAGCAAGTTTAGCAAGTTCCATCGTGGAATGTTGGAGCGAGGAATTTATTTAGCTCCTTCTCAGTTTGAGGCAGGTTTTACTTCTTTAGCTCACACAGAGGAAGATATTGACAAAACTTTGGCTGCAGCAAAAGAAGTTATGTCTAGTCTTTGACATACTCCCGACGCTGCACGATTGCGACAACGGGTGATTCTTAAACTCGCAAAGGAGTTGCAGTTTATACAGAGGTGATGTCCTCCTCCTGTATCTATAAGTATACCATGTTCTGGCTCTCATCCCGGCGCTGAATCAAATATTACAGCGCGGGACTTCCCGCCAGGAAAGTTAAATTTGTTATGTACGATTTTTATTCTGACTTTTAAACTTCTTCTTAATTGAACAAATGCTTCATAGAATTTGGCAATGGCTCAAAAATTTATGGGCAAAACTTTTAGGGTTGTTTTCTCACTCTCATCTAGATTTATCTGAGGACACTCAACCAACTTCTGAATCTTTGCCCCCACTGACAGATACAGATTACGATTTTTTGTTTGCTCAACTATTGGAGGGTGTTGCCCAGGGTTGGCAGTCTGAGCGCGTGCAGAAATTTTTTGATGAATTAGGAGAAAGGGGCAAACCTGAACTTTGGCAGGAATGGTTGCAACGGTTTGGAGAAAGGTTATTAGTCTCCCCTAAACCTAATGATGAGTTAGCTCAGAGAATGGTAGGGTTTGCTGAATTGACTCGACCGCTACCCTCTCTACAATCTTTGGGAGCAATGGGTAACAACATTGGTACTCAACTTTTAAGTAGGGATGATAGTGGGGCGATCTGGGAATATGATGGACCTGATGTTGGTGTTTCTCCACCTCTACAAACATTTGTGAGTGAAGAAAAAGATGATGATGCCATGTCAGAATTAGTAGTTAAACTTCAGGAAAATCCTAATTTATTAGCAACAGTTGCCCAGCAGTTAGGGGTACAAACGAGTGACCCTAGAGTAGTTATTCAGGCAATGGTTAGTCAGCTTGGGGTAGGAGTGGAAAATCAAGCACAGTCTGCTGAGAGTAATGCTGAAATATGGGCGAAGTTGGGTTTAGAGCAAGCTAAAGCAGGAGATTTAGTTGGAGCAGTTGATAGTTGGGAAAATGCTCTAGCTCTCAAGTCAGATTACCATCAAGTTTGGTACAATCTAGGGAAAGCTTTAGTACAACTAGAAAGGTGGTCAGAAGCGATCGCTAGCCATGACAAAGCAATAGAAATTAAGTCTGATGATTATTTGGCTTGGAATAACCGCGCTGAAGCACTGGGAAAGTTAGGAAGGTGGCAAGAGGCGATCGCTAGTTGTGACAAGGCTCTAGAAATTAAGGTAGATTATTATTTGGCTTGGTATAATAAAGCTAGTTTTCTAGTTAACTTAGGAAGTTTAACAGAAGCTATTGGTTGTTATAATAAGGCTTTAGAAATTAAACCTAATTTTGACAATGGTTGGTATGAGCGGGGAAATGTTTTGAGAGATTTAGGTTTAATGGAAGAAGCTAATAAAAGTTGGGAGCGCGCTAGGGAAATCAAGTCTAATTGACTACTTTAGAAGCTAAATTCATCAATATTCTGAGCTAATAGACATCTGGTAAAAATCAAAAATCAAATCAATTATCGTACAGAAATTATCAATTATTTCCCCCTCCATACCTATTCCCTATTCCCTCTTTTCTGGAGATGTCTAATAGACATCTGGCAAAAAAATCTATAGGCTTTTGGCGAATAGTAGGCAACAGGCAACAAGGGAAGAGATTTTTAGGAAAAAGGTACGAAAAATGATTTAGGGAAGTTAATTTTACAACTCTAGCTTATCTTAAACAAAGGGCAAGTTTATTTTATAGAGATATCTAATAGTCTTAAATAGGATAAATCTTTATTTTTTTATTTCTTTTAAAATAGTTAGGGAAAAGATAACTAGATAGAAATATGACTATGACACAACTGCCAGGTCCAAAAGCTCCAGTTTTGATTCAACTCCTCCAGTGGGTAGCCAAACCCTTGACATTTATGGAAAAATGTGCTTCAGAATATGGAGACACATTTCAAATAAAATTGAATTATCCAATGGTATTTATCAGTCATCCGAAGGCCATTGAAGAGATTCTTAAGACTAATCCCAAACAGTTTGATTCTGGTGTAGGAAATCAGTTTTTGCAGCCACTATTGGGAGATAAATCCCTAGCTTTGCTTGATGCTACTCTCCACCAACGTCAACGTCAACTATTAATGCCACCCTTTCATGGGGAACGAATGCAAGCTTATGGTGAGTTAATTTGCGCTATCGCTGAAAAAGTAGCTAGTAAGTGGGTAGTAGGGCAGCCATTTTCTATGAGAGAATCAACTCAAGAGATATCTTTAAAGGTGATATTACAGGCGGTCTTCGGTTTAGAGGAAGGACAGAGGTATGATAAATTAGAGCAACTTTTGACTTTAGCTCTAGAATCACTAGCTTCTCCCTCGAAAGCAAGTATGCTATTTTTCAAGTTTCTCCAAGTTGATTTGGGTAAATGGAGTCCGTGGGGTAAATTTCTCAGACAACGGCAAGAAGTTGATGAGTTGCTATATGCAGAAATTGCCGAACGTCGTCAACAACTAGACTCTGAGCGCTCTGACATCCTTACAATGTTGCTATTAGCTAGGGATGAAGCAGGGGAACCTATGAGCGATCGTGAATTGCGGGATGAGTTAATGACACTACTATTTGCCGGACATGAAACTACTGCCACAGCATTAGCATGGGCGTTTTACTGGATTCACCGCCAACCAGAAATTTATAACAAGCTATTGTCAGAATTGGAAGACCTTGGAGATAACCCAGACCCAATGGCAGTTATCAAGCTGCCCTATCTGAATGCAGTTTGCTCTGAAACTCTGCGCATCTACCCAGTAGCAATAATTGCATTTGCGCGAATAGCTAAATCACCAATTACAATTATGGGTCAAACATATTTAGAGGGTACTGCTCTAGCTCCTTGTATTTATTTAACTCATCACCGGGAAGATTTGTATCCCGAACCAGAAAAATTTAAACCAGAACGATTTTTGGAAAGGCAATATTCTGCTTATGAATTTTTGCCTTTTGGCGGTAGTAGTCGTCGTTGTATTGGAGCAGCATTTGCTATGTTTGAAATGAAACTGGTATTAGCAACTATTCTCAAACGTTATAGTTTGGCCTTGGCGGAGAAAAAAACAGTCAAACCAGTGCGTCGCGGTGTAACTTTAGCTCCTGCTGGTGGAGTAAAAATGGTAATGACTGGGAAGCGTATGTCACAAACACAACAATCTCCCTCGGTTGCTACTGTATAGAGTGTGGGGAGTGAGGGAGTAGGGGAGTAGGGATAGGGAGTATTTTTTGGTGGTGGTGCATTCTAATGGTGGTGCATTGTCATTATTTTTGTGACAAAAACAGTGGGAGCATCTTGCTCCCGTACCAGACATCTCTTGTTCTTGTATACCATTAAGGCTACAGGACTAGGCATTTTTCTACCTTTTGCCCCTATTCTCATTCCTCAATTTCCTGACTTATGATATCAAATCCGGTAGCATCGGTGTTATTCAATATTAAAGATAAGAGTCTATATTGTAGGGGCGCAATTGCGAAGCCCATGCCATCAGGCTATATGGCTATTCGCCCTTACCCATTGTATAACCATCGAAGGAATTATATTACTCCGAAGCCAACGGATTTGATATGAAACGCCCCTACAATAGAGTTGTCGCTAAATAGAGGGAAAAAATCGCTCCAACCTAGACAGAGCAATAATTCTCAGTATTTTTAATTCCTAATATCTAGAATCTTTACCGAATTATTAATTATTAATTATTAATAATTAAATAATTCGCGCCTTGAAGCCTCCCTTGGATAGGGGAAAAAGCGGTCGAGGGATGGCGAGGTCTCCTCGCCATATCCAATCGACCAAGAGAAAAGAAATAATATCTCCTGATATTCAATCAAGAGCGGTTTTAACCAGAGGTAATTATCAATTATCCATTATCCATTATCAATTAATGAAATAACAAGCTTTTTGGGGATTTTTTAGGTTATAAAGCGACAAGTCTAATAGTTAATAGACATCTCCTCCACCCATAGGGAGTAGGGAGTAGGGGGAAAGAATTGATAATTTATGTGGGATAATTGATTTTATTTTTTATTATTGGAGATGTCTAATAGTTTCACATAAGCTTTATTTATTCGAGCAAAACTCTAGCTACTTTTAAAGGTGTCTGATAGTCATGTGCTAAATTGACACCAATTTAACCCGCACCTACAAAAATTATTGCTGCACAACTAACACCGAACACTTCGCCCGGTGAATTACATAACTGCTCACACTACCTATAACCATTTCGCTGAAAACAGAATGTCCTCTGCGTCCCATAACTATTAGTTCAGCACCCCACTCCTCGGCTACTTTACATATCTGCTTTCCGGGTACACCTTCAGTTTGAATAAATTCTGTATTTACCCCTGCTGTTGTCGCTTCGTTAGCCCGTGACTGCAACATTTCTAGACATTTTTGGTCAAAATCTTTCCATTTTTGTTGATATTGCGCAATCAATTCTTTGTTAAATTCCCGGGAAATTGCTCCAAATTTAACGGGTATTTCTCCTTCTTCGGGAGATAAAACGTGTAATAGTTTTAAGTATGAATTATTTAGTTTTGCTAAGTTGAGAGCAGTGGCAAATACACGATTGCCTGCTGCTGATGTGTCCATTGTTGCTAGAATTTTTTGATACATAATCTTGATGATGAAAATCTAGTTATTTTATCTCAGGACTTACGCATGAGGTACGAAAAACTAGGGCTTGAGATTGCTTTCCTGTGGTTCGCAATGACGAAAATACGTTGTAATGCGTAAGTCCTATTATTTGATACTAATATTGTATCCGAATTATTAGAAAAATATATTTTTTTTAATTTTGATTTCACTATAGTCAATCTCAGACTAATTATTCCTACTAATTATTCCTAGTAGTCTGTCAGCTTTGAATTGATGAGTTGAGACGACCAGAGGGAGCAGAAAAGACAGAAGCTACAGAGGAAGATTAACCCATCAAAACTAACTTGACAGACCACTAGTGAAAATGGGAATTCTGATTTTGAGTAGCTTTCTTGATACAGTTAGCTACTACCAGAGTATTCATAATCAATTATTCATATAGCGTTTTTATCTGGGATGTGGAAACCAAATGCTATGAAAAAGGTATGGAGGGAGTAAAGGAGGGAAAACAGCATTAAATAGTAGCAAAAACAAGAATATAAGCTACTCTAACTGCACAGTTTTTTGACAAGAAAAAACCTCTATTTAGATTTACAACTCAAATAAAAACACTATAGATATCAATGAATACTAATGAATAATTGCTCATGACTAATCAATATCCCCAATAATAAAAAAATCAATCAATTACTGCATTCTTATTCATCAAATTTTTCCCCGTACTCCCTACTCTGTAGGGACGTTGCATACAACGTTCCTACTACCTCTTTTCTAAAGATGCCTAATAAAAAAAGCTAATCCTGTACAATATGAACAGAACAATGAGCACGATGAATAACATAATTACTGACACTACCCAATAGCAGTTCACTAAAAACGGAATGCCCACGGCGTCCCATAACGATTAAATCAGCATTACACTTTTGAGCTAATTTACATATTTCCCGACCAGGGTTGCCTCTGATTTGGGTAAATTCTGTATTGAACCCAAGTTCTTTTGCTTTATCTGCTTTTGATTTCAACATTTGTAAACATTGTTTCTCAAATTTTTCCCAAAGTTGATGATATTCTTTCATCATCTCTGGGTTAGTGCCAATGTCAGTACCAATCATTGGCCAATAATTAATCGGACTTTCTTCTGCCTCCTCCGAGAGAATATGAACCAACATCAGACTAGGGTTACTGATTTTTGCTAACTTTATGGCTATATCAAACACGCGATCGCCCATAGCAGATGTATCGATGGCAACTAAAATTTTTTCATACATAATTAATACTTCCAGTGGTTTTGTTAAATATCTATTTACATTGTATAAAATTACCAAGGTTATCTAATAATTAAATAAGTCAAGAATTATGAATCTTAATATCTTACCAGGTAATAGTTTTCCCATTGGCGCGACACTCTTAAAAGACCCCAAAGGAGTAAATTTTTCAATTTACTCTAAAAATGCTACAGCAATAGAATTATTACTATTTGATGAACCTGACGCAGCTCAACCAGAGCAAGTAATTTTACTCGACCCCAAACAACATAAAACCCATCATTACTGGCACATATTTATTTATGGTCTTAAGGCAGGGCAAATATATGCTTACCGAGTTTATGGACCACTTGAGCCAGAAAAAGGTCATCGGTTTGATGGTACAAAGGTTTTATTAGACCCTTACGCCAGGGTAGTAGTGGGACAAGAAAAATATAGTCGTGAAGCTGCTACTGGTTATGGTGATAACTGTGCTTATGCTCTCAAAGGGGTAATAGTTGACCCAACTACTTATGACTGGGAAGATGATGTACCTCTAAACATACCCTACGCTTATACAGTTATCTATGAAATGCACGTTGGTGGATTTACTCGTAACCCTAACTCTGGCGTTTCCCCAGAAAAACGGGGTACTTTTGCCGGACTAATTGAAAAAATTCCCTACCTGAAAGAATTGGGAATCACTGCTGTAGAATTATTACCCGTACAGCAATTTGATGAACAAGATGTGCGCGAACCTCTCATCAATTATTGGGGTTATAGCCCGGTCGCATTTTTTACTCCTCACCACAATTATAGTTCTCGCAAAGATATTTTCGGACCGATGGATGAATTCCGAGATATGGTAAAAGCTTTGCACAAAGCTGGAATAGAAGTAATTTTGGATGTGGTTTTTAATCATACTGCAGAGGGGAATGAAAACGGACCGACAGTTTCTTTCCGGGGATTGGAAAATTCTACTTATTACATTCTGGAGACAGATGACTCCACTTATTACAGTAACTATAGCGGTTGTGGCAATACTTTCAATACAAATAATCCTTTTGTACATCGCTTAATTGTTGACTGTCTTTGTTACTGGGTTAGAGAAATGCACGTTGATGGGTTCCGGTTTGACCTAGCATCTGTTATGTCTCGGAGTATGACTGGCGATCCGTTGGAAGATCCACCTGTGTTATGGGCAATTGAATCCGATCCTGTTCTGGCAGGGACAAAAATTATTGCGGAAGCTTGGGATGCTGCGGGATTATATCAGGTGGGTTCATTTATTGGCGATCGCTTTGCTGAATGGAACGGACATTATCGTGATGATGTTCGTCAGTTTGTCAAAAGTGACCACAAGATAGTTGATAAGTTAGCAGCTAGAATTATGGGTAGTCCTGATATTTATCCTCAACCAGACCGCGAACCCAATCATAGTATTAATTTTATTACTTGCCATGATGGTTTTACTATGAGTGATTTGGTTTCTTATAATGAAAAACATAATGAAGCTAATTGTGAAGATAATCGCGATGGTGCTAATGATAATTATAGCTGGAATTGTGGAGTTGAAGGATTAACAAATAAGTGGGAAATTGAAAGATTACGACTGCGACAAATTAAGAATTTTTTCACCATATTATTTTTCTCCCAAGGTACGCCAATGATTTTAATGGGAGATGAAGTAAGGCGAACTCAACTTGGTAATAATAATGGTTATTGTCAGAATAATAAACTAAGTTGGTTTGATTGGGAGCAAATTGAGAAACAAACGGATTTACTGCGATTTGTGAAAGGGATTATTAATTTTACCCAAGAGTTAGAAATGATGCGGGTAGATAAGGTTTTAGCTACAGTTGGTTCGGGTTCTCCAGAATCATCTTTACCTAGAGAAGAAGGGGAAGTTTACCCAAATGAAGTACCCAATATTAGTTGGCATGGAGTACGTTTAGATAAACCTGATTGGCATCTTGATTCTCGGACTTTAGCTTTTAGTTTGAAGCATCCTGAAAGTGGTGAATATTTTCATATTATTTTGAACGCTTATTGGAAACCTTTAATGTTTGAGTTACCACGTTTAAAAAAAAGGGAAAGTTGGTATTTAATTATTAATACTGCTTTTCCTTCTCCTAAAGATTTTAATGGTTTAGATACAGCTACAAAAGTTATTGGCGTTAGGTATCGGGTCGAGCCGCGAGCTGCTATTGTTTTAATGGCAAGATTTGATTCAGTGGAGACTTTACCGAATAATTAATAATTAATAATTAATAATTAATAATTAATAATTAAATAATTCGCGCCTTGAAGCCGACCCTTTTAAGGGGAAAAGTAGCTTAATTATAGAATTAATTGTATAGTATTAGTAGTCAATATAGTTAATTTCTTCATTTCCTAATGAACATAGGCATTTTATACACTGGGGGAACTATTGGTTCTGTACAGGGAATTGATGGACTGTATCCACTAGATACCTCTGGTTTCCAACAGGCTTTCGATGAGAATATTTTGCCGATTCTTAAAAGTCAATATAAAGATTGTACTCTTGGCTACATCGATATCGGTTTTGGTCCCAATAACAGCACTCTTGACAGTACCAACTTGCAGCCTGAAGACTGGTGTACGATTGCTATGGCAATCCTTAAAGCCTACAATAGCTATGATGCTTTTATTGTACTGCATGGCACGGACACTATGGCCTGGACTGCTTCAATACTGTCATTTTTGATGACGGGGCTAGATACCCATGGCAATTATAACGCTTTGTTGAGTAAGCCTGTGATTGTTACTGGGTCTCAACTGCCACTATTTGTAGAGAAAGAGGATAAATCCTATACTGTACGCTTCAACACAGATGCACTCCAAAACGTCTGTGGCGCAGTCACTTCCTGTTATGAAGGTGTGCCTGAAGTTTGTCTGTACTTTGATTCCAAATTAATGAGGGGCAATAGAACAGTAAAGACTAACGCCAGTGAGTTCAAAGCCTTCTCCACTCCCAACTATCCTAATCTTGGAGAATACGGCCTAGAGTTTGATGTGGACAACAAAGTAGTGCGTCCCTTACCCACAGACCCGGACCTTGCACTCTCTCAGGAAGGAGAGTCTGCTTATAACACTTTATTGGCTCAACTGAACTACATTAAAGACAATATTAACAACACTACCGTTATCCCCTTTCCGGCTTTCCCCGCCTATTATGATACCTCTGTCAAACCCAATACCAGCGTACTTGGCAATATGCTGGAAGCCTGTATTAATCAAGGAGTAGACGGTTTAATCTTAGAGTCTTATGGCGGAGGAAATTTTCCTTCTGGGAATCCAGACACTCCTGAGAATGGGGCTATTTACAAAATTCTCCAAGAGGCTAATAACAATGGTACGGTAATCGTTGACTGTACGCAGGTTCTAACGGGGACTGTCAATTCTCAGACTTATGCAGCCGGTTCCTGGCTAGCGGAGGTAGGCTCGGTTGGAGCTTATGATATGACCCCAATTGCAGCTGCAGCTAAACTGACTTACTTAAAGATATTGTCTCACTACAATAACTATAATTGGGATTAATACAAGATTAAGGAACTGATGATAACTAATCTGGTGGGCGAGATTATGGATGTCAACGTCCTAGATGCCAGAGGTGAAGGTTTTTTAGCACCTGGAGAGACTATTATGGCTCTTGATGGCTTAGATAGTTATTTATATTTTTTTTACCTTTTTTTCAATATTTCCTTCTTCTTCCTTCTTCCTTCTTTCTTACTTCTACTATTTGTAACAAATACTTATCAAATTGGTATTAATAGGGGTTTCTTGCACAATTGCTACTCAAACCCCTCTTTGCGTAAGTCCTGACTTATATATTTTGCGATCGCATACTAACCAATATAAATCTATATATCCCTTATATATCAAGCGCTTCAACTACATACTATACCTGATGACACGAATCTTCGCTTTACGCCTCAATGTAGCTTTTCACTGTTTTGACAAAATTGCCTTTTGAACGCTGATACTCGTAAAGCGTTTTGAAAAACTCAAGATCGACCTTGCGCCAGCTAACCCAGCCAATTCCTGAATATGTATCATCAGACAACGAGTACAGTACAAACCTTAACACATTGTTGATGTAAATCAGCGAAAACCCCTCTTGCTCCAGGATGACATTCTCTGTAGCACTACGCTGATGTACCATGATCTGGAATGGTGATTCGTTTTTCCAGTCATCTTGAATAGATTGATTGAGATGATTATATACCCTATTCTTGAAGTGATGAGCTTCATGCTCAAGCACAAAGCGCTCTTCTCTATCGGTATCCATTGCCGTTGTCCTGAAAAAATCATGCTTTCCCTTGGTTATAATCTTGCGGACAAAAGGAATGGAATATATAGCCTTGACATTACCTAAAGCATAAAGCGTTTCCACCGTCTCCAGTTGTGAGACAAAAAAGCGTCCCTGGTCAAGATCAAAGCTATTATCAATCACTTGCTTCAGTTCAGGAACTGTCTCCAACTTATCAGGATCAATATCGCTTAACAAAGCCGGGATGCTTTGTCTTTTTTGATATTGCGTATCAGGAACCAAAGTAAGTTCTCCCGTCTCCCCAGTAAGGAGATGATCTCTTAGTTGGCGTTGGAAAGAAGGAAAGTATACCTCCTCCTTTTTATTCCAAAAAATTGACTTAATTGACAACTCTCCCGATGAACTGACGGTATTATTAGTCTTCCAGTCTGCAACCACATGACCGACAATTTGTGATTTACCCAGGTGGGGTTCTCGTTCAGCTTGCCAAATCTGTACAGCTTTATGGGTTGGTCTGACGGGACCGACTTTCAAACTGTATTCGTGATCGAAGCTATAGCTATAAGCTTTTTCTTCTTGACGATTCTGTTGCGCGGTTCGCTCAATTTTACCTTCCATACCTGTTCCTTGAAGTGATAATGTTACTCCTGCGGATGTTTGTACAGAAGAAAGGCTGATTGTGACATTAGTATCATTGAATGAAATATTCTCATCATTCAAAGTAGCATAGTATTCTTTTATCAGAGTAAACCTAATTCCAGACAAATTATTGAAAGAATCAGTGTTTCGCAATCTTTTTACCAACTCTTCATACAGCAAACTTAGTATTAGTGATGAAGGCAGTGCAATTAACACTAATATTATCCATTCAGAGAGAGTCGATAACCAGAAAAAGGAAAGAAAAGAATTACTGAAAAAAATAGGCTCTGTTTCATCAAAGAACATATCAAATGCCAATACATATTGATTTCCATTAGTGTCTTTGAAACGATACCAGAGTGTTCTTATGGCATTGGGCGTAAAAGTATCAGTGATATCAATGAAAGTTCCAGTAAGTCCTGATGTATCTCCAGAAAAATCTTCCAAATAAACAGTCTCATATTGACTTATACCAGATTTATACCAAGGGCGCTCCCTGTAGTCAATTCTTCTCCCATTATTGTAAACTCCCTCTTTAGTACCAGGATAAAGAGCTATAACACCATTTTTTTCATCAAATAAGTACACAGTGTCTATTCTGAATCCAGGTAGTCGGTCTAAAAAATTAGAATCGCCTGTGAGATTGTTAATAAATATTCTGCTATATTCTAGACTAACGTCTTCACCTTTTTTCGAGACTAACTCAGCACCTTGCCCACGCACAATTTGGTCAAATTGACGAACAACAATGTCTTGTTTTGATTGCTCAGAGCGCTTTTTGTAGTCGGTTTTCGATTCTGTATCAAAGTCAGCGACACGGATACAATCAAAAAAGGCTTCTTTTTGATTTTTTCTTATGGATATTATGGGGGGCTTCACTTGTGGATTACATTTAGGAATAGTTTTTTCGAGACCTACCTCGTCCCTTATGAGCAGTTTATCTTTAACAATTTTCTCAAGATTTTCCTGAGCGTCTTTGATAAAATCCTCAAAAACCTGAGTATTAGGTGTTCCTTCTTTCAAACCTTGATACCATGCAATATTAAGAGCTTGTCGCTCTAATTCCTGAGGTAATCGAAAACTTGGAACTGCAACGAAATAGAATGCGATAAAAGCGAGTAAAAACCTTACTGGTTTTACAGACTGGAAATTCATTGAATAATTTCTCCAAAACAACAACATCGCTCAAACCAAACAGATTGAGGGAACAGCTAAAGAAGACTAAATATAATCAGGACTTACGCAAAGGCACTATTTATATTCCAAATACTATTGGACAATAGTTTTGAGCGCTATATATGACGTATCTGCGTAAGTCCTAATTTTATATAGAATCCGGTTACACAGTATATGTTTATAATTCTATCCACACTTTCTCGCCTTCAATCTCCGGAAACGCTCAACCCTTCCCACACCCAAATATATGATAAGTATTCAACCGGATTTGATATTACAGGTACCGAAAGCAATTGGGCCACGTAGCTAATTACAGCTTGAGGAATGTCTGCAAAACGCTCAGGGAAACGGGTTTCTAAACGATTTAATTTTTGGCGTTGCTGAAATGTAATGGTAAGTAGCTGAAGGTAAAATTGAAAAACTTATTTTTTGCGTTCATGCTTAATCTAAAAATCATTGGAGTTGGTCTTCTAGACATTGTTATCGGTTTATTAGCAATTGTGGGAACTATTGCTGCTTATCAATATCCTCGCCTGAGATTACTGGAAGAGGAATTGCCCGATGCTATTCGTGATATAGAATCTGGTTGAACAGTCGTCATTGCGATAGCAAACGGCAGCGTTTGCGAAGTATTCCGTAGGAAAGCAATCTCAGGGGTGCGCGGAGATTGCTTCCTTCCACTCCGTTCCAGTCGCAATGACTTAGCTATAGTAATTATCCGGATTTTATATGACTCCTAATATTATTCAACCAGCCGTTAAAATAGGCTGGCTAATTTTCTTGTATCTATTTTTAGGTTTATCCAAACAGTTGTGTTTGTCCTTGAACTTCCTCAGATCCCCGATGAATTGTTCGACTACCTTTAGGAATGTAAATCCAGCCAAACTCTTGCAGGCGGTAAGTTAAATTAGAAATGCTGACGCCTAACTCATCCTTAATTTTATAAAGATTTGACCACTTAGTTAAATCTTTGCCTTGTCTTTTCTCCTCAAGAATCGATTTTGGCATCAATAAACAGCCTGCAAAATATTGAGCTTGCCATTCAATAGAATCAATTTTGCTGCCACTTGCACCCCGACAAACAAAAGGCTGTTCTGACTGATTTGGTGTTCCATAATCACCAAGGTCGAGTTCTAACTGTTTCACAACTCCATCTGCTTCATCCTGATTAATATGCAGCACCCAATGACCAATTTCATGGGAAAGTGTTGATTCTTGAAAGCCTTGAGGCTTATCTAAAATCTTTTCATTGAGTTCAATCAGTCGTTCGGTTGGTAAAATTCGGGCAGCGATCGCTCCCCCTTCGTCAGGAGGAATTTCATCCCAAACCACTCCCAAGTCTAAAAAATCAGCAACTAAAGAAGCTTCAAAAGGCCATCTGGGAGCAAAATTTGTGGTCTTATGCATTCGCCTGAGAATATCATTTGCCCGACGCTCAATCGACTCTTTGCGATAAAAGCAATACGGTTTGAGGATACTCACGGCTTATTCTCCTTCTGTTGCAGCTTGAGATATTCTGTGAGCGAACTCAGGATTTTCTTGCATTCGTCGGAACAATGCTAGCATCTCTTTTGGATTTTGTTTGAGAATTTCCTCGTACTGTTGAGGAATTCTGCCAGCGAGGAAAATTAATTCCTCTTCATCCAAATCGAGATTTCTAGCTAACCCACGAATCACTTCTTCTTTTGGTGCATAGTCGGCGCGATCGTTCTCTAGCTTGGACAAATATGTAAAGTCCACTCCTAAGAATTTGGCCAACTCTCGTTGGGAATATCCTTTTTCTTTACGGGCCTGTCTAATTAACTTTCCAAAACTTTTTTCCACGGCTTTTACCTCCTAATAAGCATTGTAAGCAACTTTGACGAAAATTTCAACTTTACTCTTGACGATAAAATCAACATGCGCTACAATAAATTTAGTTGATAAATAAATCAACCAATGAGACACTACTGGTAAGGTTGAAAATTAAGTCAATTAAATTTAGGCTCTATATATGGAGTAATACTCAAGTTGGCTAATTGTAAATTTATGAGAGTCTCAACAAGTACCGCTCACCTGGAGGATAGCATTATGCTGAGAACCTGGACAGATACACACTACAAACTGGAAGACGAAGACTGGCTGTATATTGCCACCCATGAAGAACAGAGTTCAGCTTCTCTTGTTTGCCCAGGGTATGCAAGAGATGGGGAAGGCTTCAGTATTCACTTTACTCCTAGTCATATAGAAATGTTAGAGCATTTGTTGGGAGCATTGCGAATTATTAAAGCGCAGCAGGAAGCAACTACAGATTACCAATATCCACAACCAGCAAAGGCGACACATCTTATTAATTAGGGTTTGCTAATTGGTTGGTGGGGGGTAGGACACGGAGACGTGGGGACGCGGGGATGGGGAGATGGGGAGATGGGGAGATGGGGAGACGCGGGGATGCGGAAACACGGGGACGCGGAGACACGGGGACGCGGAGATGGAGGAACAGGCAATGGTTTCACCATAGCAAGGAACGAGTTGGTGTTTGACTTATTTTGATGATGAACCGTAAGACACCAGAGATATTTTTCCTACTGTTGCCTGTTCCCTATTCCCTGTTCCTTGCTATATAACCTACTACTTTTTTCAAGGCAGGCAAAAAATAAAATTCAAGGAAATAAAAGATGTCTAATTCTAATGTTAAAGCAAAAATTTATGTGTTTGGAGCTAAACCGAAACAAGCTTTATTGGTACCAGAAATTCCTATTGCAGTTCGTAACAATTGTCAGTCAGGACAATGGGTAATTGGAGACACAGATTATGGTTCTAAAATCTCAATGACAATTATCAAGTTTAGCAAATTTTTCGGCAATTTAGGTCAAACAATTAATACATTATGGGGTCAAATTTGGTTTGTTGCAGAGTCAGGAGAATTACCTCATGGAGTGTTAATGGTGACATATATTAAAAGTCGTTCTTTGAATGATTTTAATCGTTTAATTGCTTCAGTTCAGAGTCAAGGAGTGGAGCCAGCAACAGGGATTTTTCTTCCTGAATTTGTGAAGCATAGCGGTCAAAAACCAGATGAAAATGGTGTGGTAAAACCTATCAATTATTACAGCTTAAAATGGCGTTGGCAAGAACGTACAGATTGGTCAATTATTCATCAGGCCGCAGCAGTGCTTTCTGACGAAACTAATTTATCAAGAATGATTGACTTAGAAGGAACTAGAAAAATGGTTTGCTTAGATAATTTATCTGCTGAAGAAACTGCTAGTTTGATGGTAGCTCATACTAATAATAATCAAAATTCTTCTTTACTAGGTTCAAATATTAGTAATGATACAGCTTTACTAACAGGAAATGAGTCTTTAGCTGCTGCATTATCTTCTTGAAGAAGGAGTCAGGAGTCAGGAGTCATAAGACAGAATAAATTGACTCCTGAGGAGGTCTTCGTGACTTCCAGCCAAAGGCTGTTGATGAATATTTTGCGTCTCTATTTACAGCTTTTAGCTTGAAATTTTTTGTAGTTTTATACCAAGAAAACAAATTTGGGAAAACTTAAAGAGGTGCAAATGAGTAAAATTGCTAAATTCAGGATTTATCAGAGTGCCAAAACACCAAAAAAACAGCAATGGGAAGATAGTTTACGGGGAAAATTAGAAGTTAAGCATCAAATTAGAACTGATACTATTAATGACCTGGAAAATTTCAGTCAAGATTTACAACATATTAGTTTAGTTGTTGAATCTATTCAAAATAACTACCAGGTATTACTGACAGAAAATAGTCGCTTAAAATCCACTCTTTTAGAGTTAGTAGATGACTGTTACTGCTGGAAAGGAAATCGCTGTGAAAAATGCCAGAAAATTCTCAAGTCATTAGCACCAGAAACGACTAGGAAAAAATTAAATACTGCCCAAGAATATGAAGAGATTTTGAAGCAACTTCGGAAATTGGGATGAGTGGGTGGGAACGGGTGGGTGGGAACGGGTGGATGGGTGGATGGGAACGGGCAAGATGCCCATTCCACAAGACCACAAAACTATTAAAATCATCCCGCATTTATGCAACGCTGAATTATCAATATTAGGGAGAAAAAAAATGACACAAACTGCATCAGAAAGTAGCAAATTTAGAGTGATAAAATCATTTGAAGAAATTTTAGCTGCTAGGAAAAGTCTTGCATCAAAAGTAGCAACTAAGGAGGAAGAAGCAGAGAAGGAAAAAGGGAAACAAATCCTAGAAGCTGCTGCTACTTATACCACAGATAGTATTGTTAAAGGTTTGGCTGATTTACAATTAGATTTTGGTAGTATTGTTAATCAGTTATTAGACAATTTGCATCAAGAATCTACTAAACTTGAGGAATTAAAACTTGCCATTGAAATTGAAAATCAACATTTGCAAGAGTTACAAAAAGTTCGTGTTGTTGCTGATGCACTGCATATTTTAACTCAAGAACATCAAGAAAAATTAGGATTTATAGAGCATAATTTTAGCGAGCATCAAGAAAATATTGCAAAGGATATGACGACTAAGCGAAAGGCTTGGCAAAAGGAAGAACAAGAGTATGAAGCAGCAATTGAAGAGGAAAATCAATTGTTAATTAAACAACGAGAAAATGAAGCTGCTGACTATCAATATGAATTGGAACATCAGCGTAAAATTGAAACGGATGAATATGAAGAAATGAAGCGAAATTTGGAACGAGAATTACAGGAGTTAAATCAAGAGAAGGAAAAGAAATGGCAGGAAAGAGAAAGTTATTTGGCAGAAAATCAAGTTGAATTTGAAGAAAATAGACAGAAAGTTGAAGGTTTTGAAGAAGAGTTGAAGCAGGCTTATGTGAAGGCGAAGGATGATGCAATTAAAGAAGCAACCCGACAGGCAAAAGTTAAAGAAGATTTATTTGCTAAAGAGTGGGAAGGAATGAAGAATGGTTATGAGTTAAAGATTAAATCTTTAGAGGAAACAATTCAGCGACAAACTGAACAAATTAATGATATTTCTGTTCAGTTACAAGCAGCAATACAGCAAGCACAAGATTTAGCTATGAGAGCTTTTGCTAGTTCTAATAATGGCGCTCAAACTAAGTAGTTGTTGTTGAAAAGAAGAAGGAAGAAGGAAGAAGGAAGAGGGAAGAAGGAAGAGGGAAGAAGGAAGAAGGAAGAAGAAAAAATCTTACGTTTTCTGAGTTTTAACCTTTCCTTCGACTGTGATAAAAGCTATAAACTACATTCATCATATAGCCATTCAGCAACCCTAAGATTTGTCTACTCTATCCAGTAGCTCGTAAGCATTTAGCTAGCCTCTTGCAGAGGAACTGCGTGAACAGCTAAAAATCTAAGGGTTTAAGTCCCCCACTATATTTTAAAAAGCCCGTGGTGCGCCTTTTATGGGGGATTAAAACCCCCATTATACACCTTGAGAAGCTTATAGCTGACCGCTGACTGCTATTTCAATTGGTATAAATATTTAGGTGGTATTTATACCAAATATCCCCACCTATATCGCAGCTCAATTCAGTCGAAAAAATCGCAAATTTAACAGGAGAAAAAAAATGGCTAAAAGAGTTAATTCTAAAAATACAAAGGCTGAAATTTTAGAAGCTTTTGCAGAATTAAAAAAAGAAAAATCTGTCCTAGAAGCAGAAATAAATCAGCTCAGTCAAGAAAGTAAAACTACAACCAAAACCTCTGTAGGTTCAATATCAAAACAACCAGAAAAAGAAGTCGCAAAATTTATGAACTTAAATCAAACTCATAACAAACCAAGTATGCAGTACACAATTGAAAATTTGTTGATGGTACAAAGTGGTTTTGGTGGAGCTATCAGCGAATTATCAGAAAAACTCACTTCAGAAGCAACTAAATTAGAAGAAGTTCGACAGCAAGTTACAGAAGAAATTCAACAATTAAACAATTTGCATAATTTAGAAAATATCGAGGAAAATACTTTAGATAATTTGATTCAACAGTATGAACAAAGCGCCAAAGAATTCGAGACAGAATTTAGCGATCGCCAAGAAGAATTACAACAAGAAATAGAGTCCAGTAAACAAGCTTGGTCAAAGGAACAGCAGGAACATCAACGCAGCATAAAAGAACGAAATGAACATCAGGATAAAACTCGCCAACGAGATGAAGAAACTTATGAATATGACTTGAATTTGCAACACAATCTAGATATTGATCAGTATGAACAAAACAAGAAAAATTTGTATAAGGAGTTAGAAGAATTTCAACAGCAACAAGAGAAAATATGGTCTGAAAGAGAGCAGTCTATTTCTGAACGGGAAAAAGAATTTGCACAGGTAAAAACTGAGGTAGAAAACTTTAAAAAAGAACTAGAGTCTAATATTAATAACGGTAAGGAAAATGGGCGAAATATTGGTACTTACCAGGCGAAAGTTAAATCTGATTTATTGGCAAAAGAAGTAGAAGGAGAAAAGCAATTTTATGAACTACGGATTCAATCTTTACAACAGACAATTCAAAATCAAGAGCAACGAATTAAAAATTTATCTGCACAATTAGATTCCACCTTGACACAGGTTCAAGATTTAGCAGTGAAAGCTATTGAAGGTGCATCAAATTCTCGTTCATTTCAAGCGATGAAAGAAATTGTTCTAGAACAAAAGAATCAACAAAAGAAAAGTTAATTTTTGACGATCGCCTAAGTTCTAATAATCTAATCAGGACTTACGCATAACCACAAAACATAGTAGGGGCGAATACCATAATATAGGGCGAATACCATTCGCCCCTACATATTTAATACTGAAGAACACCGATGCTACCAGATTTGATATTAAAGATAAAAGGTTTTTGCTCACGTAAGCGGAACGGAGTTCTATCACTAATTATCCGGACATGATATTATAACCAAAATTTATCGTCAAACACCAAAAAACTTACTATTATAGTACAATTTTTTTACTGTCTACTCCTAAATATTATGTTGTCAATCTCAAACCCTATTTGTAGCGTTTAAAAAAAAGCCAAAATAAGAGCGATCGCCTGTGCCTATATTCAAACTGTCACTCCACTACTATTACTGTAAGTTTATACATATAAAATACGAATAAATCAGCCAAAAATTTTGATTTGAGGTAATAATTTTATGACCAACAAATATACTCAACAAAAAGATACTGCTGCATGGATACTTCAAGTTTGGGCTTCCTTTATTCTAGCTACTTCTGGCACAGCGATCGGCATTATTTACCTACCTGTAGATAATTGGATTAAAGGCTTTTTAGGAATGGGTTTAACATTTTCAGTAGGCTCAACTTTTACCCTGGCAAAAACTATTAGAGATAATCACGAATATCAAAGGATAACTGCCAGACTTGATGAAGCAAAAGTTGAAAAACTATTGGCAGAGCATCACCCTTTAGACAAATAATAATTACATCAAATCCGGTTAACTGGAGTTTAGACTAATTACAACTGACCAAAAACTTGCCAAGGGAGAATAGTAAGATAGACTAACTAGGCTGAAACTATTTCTGCATCCTGTAGACATAGACTAGGGTAGTTTCAACCCACCCACTCAACCTACCAACAGCCATGCTACAAGAACTAGCAATTGAAACTCGTGGCCTTACCAAACAATTGTAAAAGGCTAGTGCAGGATGACGGAAATAACTGACCAGTTATAAAATCCTAAAACAATTACAAATCAAAAATGATTGAATTTTGACTTTTGACTTTTTATATCATGTCCGAAGGCAATCGTTTGTGTAAAAGTTGGCGTGGATATTTGCAGGAAATTTAAGTTTTTTTCTTGCCTGTTGCCTGTTGCCAGATGAGCTGTTGCCTATTTACTATACAAGACCGATGCTACCGGACATGATATGACTTCCGCGTAGCGGCACTAGCTGATAGCTGATAGCTGACCGCTGAATGCTTACAAGCGTTCATATTCTTAATTCTTACTCAATCTCTAAATATTGACTAATTAGTTATTAGTCAAAAATTTAATTAAACATACTTTTTTTCTAGTGAATATTTCACTAAACTAGGAATTTCCGAAGGTCGTTTTGCTACTGGTATTTTAAATTCTTTAAAAGCTGAAATTTTACTCTTCATCTGATTGTGGAAATTATGTTTTACCCTTGAGTTTCTAGCACTAATTAAACTACTAGCGTGAGTGTAATTTTGATTTATTGGAGCATAAATACCAGCAATATAAGCAACTACAGGTTTATCAATTGTTTCTGATATATAAGAAGCTGCAATTTCCTCACTTGCACCACCAACTTCTCCTACTAAAACAATTAACTCTGTGCGGTCATCCTCATCTAATATTTGTAACCATTGCAAAAAAGAAGAACCAACAATTGGATCGCAACCAATACTAACACAGATAGATTGCCCCAATCTTGACTTTGTTAATTCCCAAGCTACTTCATAAGTAAGAGTATTGCTGCGACTAATAATTCCCACTGGGCCTGGTGTGTAAAACTGAGTTGGATGAGTGCCCAACAGTAATTTATCCGGCACGATAATACCTGCACAGTTAGGTCCAACAATCAGAGTTTCTGTAGCCTCAGCTTTTCTCAATAACTGGACCATATCTAAAGGTGGCACTCCTTCTGTAACGATGACAATTTGTTTAATGCCAGAAGCGATCGCCTCTAAACTAGCATCTAATACCCTATAAGCAGGCACAACTATCAAAGTGGTATCAATCATACCCACTTTTGCCACTGCTTGCTCTACCAAACTAAACACAGGTATACCAGACCATTCTTGTCCCCCTTCTCCAGGACTAATACCTGCTACTACATTTGTTCCATAGGACTTCATCATTAAGGCTATCTGGGTAGACATTTTTTCTGTAACACCCTGAACTATTACCTTACTATCTGGAGTTAAATTCATAATTCTTCAGCCCTTATTTGTATAGGCATTTATCAATGGATAATGGATAATGGATAATGGATAATTGCTTAATTTAGTCTAATACCTATTCATTTATGAAGAAAATAAAAAGAAAATATTTTCCTTAAGTTCAATCCTATCTGCTTTCCAGGAGAGGTAATTATTAATTATTAATTATTAATTGTTGAATGCTACCTAGCTAAAGAAACAGCTTTAGTAACTGCATCTTCTAAATTTTCGATTACCTCTACTGGTAGACCTGATAAACGTTCTCTAGCTCTACTCACTTCACCTCCTAATAAACGCAGTATAAAAATAATATTACTCTTGTCCATAGTTTTTAAATTATTCAAATACTCGTAAACTATAGTAATCAACTCATCACTTGTCTGAACTATACCTAGAAAATTTACTAATACTACTTTGACATTTTCTTTTTGACTAACTAAATCCAAAGCAGCAAACATTTTTATTCGTAAACTATCCTTGATCTCCAAATAATCACCTAACTTAATATTCAGAAAATTTGCTGGGTTTCCATTAGCTTCCATTACCAAATCAACAGTAGCCATTGTTAAACCTTCACCATTGCATAAAATTCCGATATTTCCTTGCAATTCTGTAAACTTCAGTTGATAATCTGGAATAATTTTTTCATTAGCTGCTGCATTGGTATTATTTGTAATTAATAAAGAATTTTTGTCTATTTGACTTACTTGTTTCTCTTGAATTTCATCATTATTAGTAATATTTTTGCCCACTAAATTTACCAATTCTAGATGACGACCTAGAGCACGATCATTCACACTTACTTTACCATCTAAAGCCATTACTTCTCCTGTAGGACTCACACCCAGAGGATTAATTTCTACCAAATCTAAATCCTTTTCTATAAATAATTGATACATTTTTTCCACTATATGACTAACTAATTCTATCAGTTGTCCTTGCAGTCCAATTTTTACCATCAGACGACGTGCATAAAAAGGGGAAAATTGTTGATTAACAACTACCTGTTGCATCCTTGTCATAGCTGCTTCTGTATCAATACCTCCTTGTGCTGAACCGAGAAGTACAGGACGGCGTACTATTGGGTCTAAAACAACTGCTAAGTATAATTCTTGATTAGCATTATATTTTGCTTCTGCCAATAAAACTTCTGGATACTCATCTTTGATCGGCAAATTAAAAATTGCCTGAGCTGCTGCCACAGCATCAATTGTATTTTCAACAAATTTAATTCCACCTAAGCTACTTCTTTCTCCAGCATGAACTTGAGATTTAAGTACCACTGGATAAGGTATTTTTAATTTTTTTAAATCTTTAGGATAATCTATTCTTTGAGATGGCAAAACAGGAATTCCCATGCCACTAAATAAAGCTTTAGCCTGATATTCTAATAAATCCATACTAATTTTAACGTTTAATTTTCTTAAGTTAATAACATTATTTTTAAGTTATCTGATATTTATTTGATAAATTTTGCAGCTATTATTTTTGCGAATATACTTAATAGTTCAAATCAAATTTAATTTTTATTAAATTATTAATTAATAGTTTTGAAGGAGGATAATTATTTCTTTTAAAAAGGAACTACTGTCTTTATTCCTTTTTGTTCAAAACGGAATTTGCATAATTTATTTTATCAATGTTACTATTAGAAGTAATTAGATTAATATTATGTAGATCAATCAATTGATTAGTTTATGATAATTTTAGCAATTCTAAATCTGAAAAATTGTTATGCCTATAACTTTGAGTATCGCGATTTTAGTTAAATAACATCAAACTTAGGTTTCACACTTTAGAAATAGAATTGCTATATATTTCATCTCCGATACTTAGTCTGTTAAAAACATTATTGATCGCTAGTAAGAGTAGTTCAAATTATCATCAAACTAAGTAATTAGATAATAATAACCTAAATTTTTAACTTTCCCAATCCCCTTTATGAATTGTTTTTACCCATTTTAGTCGCTTAGGTAATATAGACATCCTAGCAATAGTAGCGCCCATCACGATAAACCAATGCAACATATAAAAAGTTCCTCGCACACTTTCTAAAAAAGTAAGTAGTATAGACAACGGATGTTCTTTCTCAGAAACAAACTCCAACTTCCCTTCTTTAACGATACTCTTTTCTTGTTTCCTAGTTCGACGTAAACCAATAAACATTCCTAATACAGAAACTGTTACAGTAAACACAGTCAAAGGACTGGTGATGGGTAAACGACGCAAGATTGTTGCCATAAGTAAATCAGGTACAGCAGCAACCGATATTAGATATTGTGTCACCAAAAATTGCCATAAATCCCAAGTCTTACCAAATCTCATTCGGTTACGCAAAATCAATTGCCAGTAGTCTAGATAACGCTGATACCCACCTTCTGCCCATCGGGAACGTTGATGCCACAAAGCTTTTGGGTTAGTTACTCCTTCCTCCATTACTGCCGGAAAACTGAGAAAATCTATATCCCATTGGTTTAAGTGTAGACGAATTGTTAAATCTAAATCATCAGTAATAGTCTGTTCATTCCATCCCCCACATTCTTTCAGGGCATTCAAACGTACAAATTGGCCATTTCCCCTGAGTTCTCCAATCCCACCAATTGCAATTCGTTGTTCCTGAAGAAAGCTATCTAGAGCCATTTCTGCTGATTGGCCTTTTGTCCAAAAATTTAGACCTGCATTGGCGATCGCTTTTCTAACTTGTACTGCCCCTACTTCTTCTCTGGCAAAAAGTGGTACTACCTTTCGGAGTAGATCCGGTGTTACCTCTGCATCTGCATCAAACACTCCTAAAATTTCTCCCTTAATCAAAGGTATCGCAGTATTGAGAGCGCCTGATTTACCTCCACTGGCATCTGGACTTCTCCTAATAACATTAAGCTGCGGATATTCTTTTGCCAACTGTTCTAACAATACAGGGGTTTGATCTGTACTATTGTCATCTATTACCCAAAGTTCATAATTATTGGTTGGATAATCTAAAGCACAGATATTTTTTACCAGCTTACTAATTACAGCTTCTTCATTTTTAGCTGCTACTAATAGAGAGACATAAGGCCAGTCTGTCGAATTTTCTTCTGATAGAGGTTTTGGAGGTAGTTTTGGTTGAGCGAATAGTATTCTCATAAGTTGAACTGATAGTAAACCAGTCAGACCTAAAATTACCCAATATCCCCAGGAGAGTAAGTGCAGAGCGATAGTAGTGGTCCAAATCAGAAATGACATAAGTGCTGCTTTACGTCTACGACCATCGTAAATATTCTGATGACTATTTAACACTTCCTTTTCTTGTTTTATTTGACTCCGATCTAAGCATTTCTTAGTTTGTGCTACCTGATTATTTTGCTGTTCGTTACAGAAGTTATCGTTTTGATTAATTTGGGTTTCCCTATAATAATCATTTTGTGGCCAAGAACTGTTCGGCATAACTAAATTAATCTTAAAGATCCAATCACTAATAATTTTCTTATGTTTTAAGAGACTAACCTAATTCCGTCTGAAAAAACTATAAATATAATCTTTGTTAAGTGAAGAATGTAGTAAGTGAAGAATGTAGAGAGTAGTTTGGCTAACAATTGCGAAACCACAGGTAATATAAAGTTTTAGAGCTGATTTTTTAACACAGCTGAAACGTTGATTTAAATTTAGCTTTTATACATTGAGACTATAGTTACTTATAATATAATTTCCGGGGAATGGATATTATTGATTCAGGAAAGTAGAGGATGTCAATTAATCAATTAAAGCCAGCCGAAAAAGGGGAAATAGCTGTTTACACTCCATATTACCCAGATAATAGACGTAAATACCTAGCTCATGCTATTAGTCTTTACAAACAAAAAAATCTAGAAGGAGCGAGAAATATTGAAGGAGGAGAGAATATCCCTTTTGTTATTACCTGGAATGTTTCTATATTACCTGCAGACATAACTCGTTGCCGAATGCAGTTTGATGGTAATCAGGAGCTTAGTTATGATACAACAATGGCCACTTATGAGTTTGTTGATTCTTTAATCGATGTATTGCTAATTTATCATCGTACTCGTAATGTAGATTTTTCTAAGAATTTCTATGGAAAGTTACTTCGCTATGAGTGATTCAGCTTGAAATGTAATTCCTGAGATTTAATCTTGTTCTCATCGAAAAGTTTGGGTTTGAAACCCCGTGCTTTTAGCAGTGCTTTAAATTTGACTAATGTCGCTATATACTCAAAATATCATAGGAGAGATTAATATTGGTCACTCCAACCATAAAAACTTTGTTCATATCCCTTTTTGGCAATTGAGGCAAAAACTTAAATCCTTGTGTTTTCGATACGGAATTGACTATTTGGAACCACAAGAGTCTTACTTGTCCAAGGTGAGTTTTTACCACCGAGATGAAATACCTGTTGACAATGGCAATAACCCCAGTCAAACTAAATTTTCGTGTAACAGAATAAAGCATGGGTTGTATCGGACAAAAGCTCAACATTTGGTTTCAACAGATATTAATAGTAGTGTCAATATTTTAGTGAAAAGTAAGCACAGAATCAATTTTGAGCGAGTATATAGGGGGCTTTTGGCTAACCGTTTAAGGATTTATATTTCTTAACAATTCCCGCCGTTTGACGGCGCGGGAGTGTCAACCTTATAATTTAAAAATGTGAAACAAATTGACAACATTTAATCTAAAATCCAAATTATATTCACATTGACAAGTTCATTGATTGCGGGAGTGAGGGTGTGCCAAAATCTGCCAATCATTTGCTAATTGGATCGACTGAAGCTTATAGTGGCAAGTCTACAATTACTTTAGGAGTAGCCCATAAGCTGCAACAGCAAGGAATAAGTATTGCTTATGGAAAACCCTTGGGAAACTCTTTAAATTCAGCATCTGTAGAAATTGATGCTGATGTACAGTTTATTACTGAAACTCTCAAGCTTTCAGAAAATAGTATTCGGCCAACTCTGTTAATGCTGGATGAAAGTACTATCACAAAGCGTTTGCTTGGAGAGGACAACACTGACTATCAAAAATCTCTAGCTCAATATCTACAGGTAGAAGGAGAAGATTTAGTTTTATTAGAAGGACCAAGTAATTTAGATGAGGGTAATCTATTTCAATTATCCTTAGTACAAGTTGCGGAAATTCTTAATGCTGCCGTAATTTTGGTGACTCGTCCAAATTCAGGTTCTTATATAGACTCTTTACTCTCAGCTAAACAACGTTTGGGTAGTTCCCTGTTGGGTGTGGTCATTAATGATGTACCACTAGCAGCACAAGAAACACTAACTACTTTAGTGAGACCTTTTCTAGAGTCTAGGAACATTCCTGTATTAGGAATATTGCCCAGAAGCAGTCTCTTACGCAGTGTCACAGTGGCAGAATTAGTTAAGCAATTAAATGCCCAGGTACTTTGTCGCCCTGACCGACTGGATTTAATGGTAGAAAGCTTGACAATTGGCGCAATGAGTGTTAGTGCAGCTATTAAATATTTCCGGAAAGCTACAAATATGGCAGTAGTTACCGGAGGCGATCGCACAGATATTCAACTAGCAGCTTTAGAGACTTCTACCCATTGTCTAATTTTAACTGGGCAACTGCCTCCTGATGAGTTAGTGCTGCGTCGTGCCGAGTATGTAGAAGTACCTGTTTTGTCAGTGGACTGTGATACTCTATCTACTGTAGAAATTATAGATAGAACTTTTGGTACTGTACGTTTACACGAACCTATGAAAGTAGAATGTGTCAATAGACTAATGGCACAAGAGTTCGACTTTGAGTATTTGCTCAGTCATTTTCAACTAGGGGTTGGTTAAATAATTAATAATTAATAATTAATAATTAATAATTAACAATTACCGAATAATTAAGGTAAAAATCCTCTCACTCGCCGTGGAGAAACAACAGAATATTTTCTTTTTATTCAATCCTATCCGTTTTAGGGAGAGGTAATTATCCATTATCAATTATCAATTATTGAACTCTCCTTTAAAACAGATAGGATTGACAAAGAGATGAAAATTTTTCTTTATTATCCCCTTAAAAGGGTTGAGTCAAAAAATTATCTTTTTGTAGCAGGTTGAATATTCCATCGTCTACAGGGTGCTTAAAATTGTTTGGGGCAATAAGACACGAAGTGGCTTGTCGAAGACTATCCTCATGCAATTTTCCCTTCTACCTTGTTCAATACTCCTGACTCCAGGTACCGTGGAAACCAATTGGTATAACTTCTGGTAAGGCTAGCCGACAAACAGGTTCGGCATCTAATTTAGAACTATCAAATATCCAGACCTCACTACAGTTGCGATCGCCATCAAAAAGAACAGTTAATACCCATCCTTTCTGAGAATCTTCAGTATTAGGGGCATAGATAGGTTCCATAGGATAGCAATTTGGCCTTAACTCGGTGGTAGTGAGGATATTTTTTTGATGGTCGAAACAGGCGATCGCCCCAAGCATTTCTTGACTAATATCTATTCCTGGTTTATGAACTGACAAATAAGTAAAGCGAGATGGTTTTCCGACCTCAGCAGGAGCAACCGTAGGAAACTCACAGGGAATATCTAATAATTTATAACTCTCAATGATACGACCAGATTTAGGGTCTAGACGTATCTGCCAGAATATCCCATTAGCAGAAGTATGAGTTTGGCCAGTAGGTACTTCTTGAAGGTATTTATTTGTTTGGTTAAAATCTGTATAGCGGATTAAGTAAACTAATACTGTGCCATCCGAGTCTATATAGCTATTGCCAAAGTGCCACTGAAACCAGGGTTCCGTTTCTTGACGACTAATAAGTTGTAGAGATGAGCGATCGACCACTAAAATCTGTGTTCCTAGCTCTGGTTGCCAGGTTAAAGCATCACTAAAGCTTTTTACCTTTGTAAAAGCTGGCAGTAGTTGTAAACGTACTGGTGAAATAAAAAATATTAGGTATGGACCTGCTAAAACAAAATCGTGAATTAGAGGGACACCAGAAATAGGAATCAGACCTTTTTGCTGAATTTTGCCGGTACTATTACTGCGGTAGATATTGAGTGAGCTATTTAGTCCAGGAGTTACTCCGAAGTTATATATGTCACCTGTGACACTATCTATTTTAGGATGTGCTGAATAGCTTTGATGATTTTCTAAGCTTCCTAAATTTTCTAGTCCCAAAGTTGCCAAGGTTTCCAAATTGAGACTGTGGGGATGTCCACCTTCCCATAGTGCTAAAAGCCGGTCTGGTAAAGCCAAAACTGAGGTATTAGCAGCATTTTTTGTTGCTTTAGTGAGCTTATCCCACAGATTTCCTGGAGGGTTCATTCCATAGCCACCAAAAATAAATCTTTCTTTTTCTGTCTCAAGCTGATACCCTGCTGTTTGCACATAACGATAAGTAGCCCAAGGTTCTTGACCTTCCAAAAAAGAAGAATTAAAATGCACTGCTAGAATTGCACCATCTCCATCAAACCAGTGTCCTACTTGTTGTTGATTACGCGATAATCTAGCAGGACCATTTCTATACAAACAACCTCTCAATCCAGAGGGGACAACACCAGAAATAATTGATAGGGGGGTAGGTGGGAATTCTTGAGCTGGTTGAACAAAAGCCTTTGCCCATGCTGGAGTTTTTAGTGATTGATTTTTAACAATCAATTGTTATTTTTCCTATAAAATAGATGTACAAAAACATATTTAATTGTTATAATCCTTTAGGCAGTTTTATTACAGTAGATAAAATCTTTGAGTCAATCAATTGATATTCCCAAGGTAGATGATTTTTTACAGGAACTTTTAGCAATCCAACAAACAGGTTCTAAACGAATTGCTATTTTGGGTTCTCGTCATGTTCCTATTACTCATCAACAATTAATTGAATTGTTAAGTTATGCCTTGGTTTTAGGATCTAATCATGTTATTACATCAGGTGCAACAGGTACTAATTTAGCAGTAGTTCGGGGGGCAATGAGAGCCGATCCTAACTTAGTTACTGTTATTTTACCTCAAAGTATGAAACGGCAACCAAGAGAATCTCGCCAAGAATTGGATAAGGTTATTCATTTAGTGGAAAATCCTAAAAACGATCAATTATCTTTAGCTGAAGCAAGCTCTATATGTAATCAGGAAATTATTTCTCGATGCCAACAGCTTATTTGCTTTGCTTTTCACGAAAGTAATACTCTGTTGAAGACTTGTCAAGATGCAGAAGAACAACGTAAAGTAGTAACTCTATTCTATCTAGATTAACATAGCGAAAAAAATGAGTTTGTTGGAGTTACCAGCATCATCAATATTATTAGATTCCATAGTAATAGGAGTAGTGCTAGTCTACGCACCTTTTTTAGTAGTAGCCTACGGTCGTGTTAAAGTAGGCTATGACCTGGGTGCGCCTCGGGCTATGTTTGAAGAATTACCTGATTATGCTAAGAGGGCAACCTGGGCACATCAAAATTCTTTTGAAACTTTGATTTTGTTTACAGCAGCTTCTTTGATGGCATATCTAACACAACAAGATTCTATTTGGGCAATAGGAGCGGCAGTTGCTTTTGTGGTTGGGCGATTTTTTTATTCAATATTTTATATTTTGAATGTGCCTATTGGGCGATCGCTAATGTTTGTTGTTAGCTCTTCTGGTACTGCTATTTTATTTATTCTCAGTTTGATTAGTATTAATAATTTTTAATCTATGATTCTGGCTTAATTTAGAATAGTTTCTGTTTCTTAATTAAAATTTAAAGGTAATACTATTTGTTGGTATTAGGAATTTTTTTCCTAATATCAAGGCTTGAAATATAAACGATATAAAGAGTTTTTTTTCAATCAAAAATTTCAAATTAATTCATTGTATAGCAGAAGGAAAAAGGAAGAAGGAAGAAGAAAGAAGGAAAAGTATTAAGTTGCCTGAGTTTTAAACTTTTGAACTGTCCTAAGTAGGTAGGGGCGAATAAACGTTACTATATAACGAAATATTTATGCCGTCAAAACCCTTGAGATTGCTTTCCTTGCGGAATGCTGCGCAAACCTTCCACCCTGTTCCAGTCGCAATGACGTAGTTGTAAATTTCCTCACCTATCTACTTAAGTTTTCCTACAACTGCTATATCAATGTAGTCAATTTTTTAATACTTAAAGTCAAATAACAGTAATATATATTGAATAATTATGGCATCTACATCATCTTTTGATATAGTCAGCGATTTTGATAGACAAGAATTAGTTAATTCTATAGACCAAGCTGAACGAGAAATAAAAGCTCGTTATGATTTGAAGGATTCTAATACGACATTAGAATTGGGAGAAGATACAATTACTATTAATACCAGTAGTCAATTTGCTTTAGATGCAGTTCATACTGTTTTACAAACTAAAGCAGCAAAACGTAATTTATCGTTAAAGATATTTGATTTTGGTAAGGTGGAATCTGCTAGTGGCGGTAGAGTTAGGCAAGAAGTTAAACTGCAAAAAGGTCTTACTCAAGAAATTTCTAAAAAAATCACTAAGTTGATTAAAGATGAATTTAAGAAAGTACAAGCATCTATTCAAGGTGATTCTGTAAGAATTTCTGGTAAGTCTAAAGATGATTTACAAGCAGTAATGCAAAGGTTAAAGGAAGAAGATTTGCCTGTGCCATTACAATTTACAAATTATCGTTAATTAGTTAGTAGAAGGAAGAAGGAACAAGGAAGAAGGAACAAGGAAGAAGAAAAAGTATTATGCTGTCTGAGTTTTAAGCTTTTGATCTGTCCTAGCCTTTGCTTCGACTGCTATAACAATTTATCTTAATTTCTATGGAATATCTCAAGTAATATTCTGGTGTTGAATATTTGGCGTTGCTGATTCTGGGTATGATGCAAGCCCCCCTAGCCCCCAGGGCTAATTCATTGTTACGAGAGAAAAAAGAAGTCGGGGAGTGGGGGAGTGAGGGAGTAGGGGAGTAGGGGAGTAAGATAAATTCATCGTCAAGAGAGAAAAATTGTATCCTTTGAAATTTTGAAATTTCGTACATCTTAACTAGAATTAGTTAACCAAAGATATAGGGTTGTAAATATTCTCTGACGACAATGAATTAGCCCTGCCCCTAGCCCCCAAAATGGGGGGTAATAAAACTCTAAAAGTCCCCCTTGGAAATCCCCCTCCCGTCCCCCTTAGAAAGGGGGAAGCCAGAGGATGCTTCGCTTTTGAACGATGGGGGATTTAGGGGGCTTTACCAGAGCCAAACAATCGCACATTCATACTTCAATTCAGCAACGCCGAATATTTTTGGGATAACTTTAATTGTTTTGAATTTCAAAAGAGGAAATTCTCTAGGAGCTAATTAAAATGTTTAAAATTGCTTGGGGTTTGAATCGATAATTAATTTTCCCTTCTGCTTTCTGCTTTCTGTCTTCTGTATTTTTTCTTTTGTCTTCTGCCTTTTTCAAGATTTGATTTATTGTGTAATTTTTATTTTCTCTATTTTATACTGCGACTAGCTTTGAGGTATCTCTTTATCTAGTGAAGCAAGAAATTTTTGCATAAATTTCCGGAGGAGCGGTGAAACAATATCAGGTAATGAATTTTCTCAGGAGATTTAATCATGTGGGACAAAGTTGTGAAACAATTATCAATAGCCACAGCAACAGTAGGATTAGTAACTTTAGGTGCGACTTTTGCTCATACCCAAACTGCTAATGCTGCTGCCATCAGGTCAGGATTTAATTCAAATACCCTGCCACGCAATGATGATGATTCGACAAGTCTAGTTTCAATGGGCTTTGATATTAATTTCGGCAGCTTCATTTCCGACCAATTATACGTCAACAACAACGGAAACGTTACATTTGACCAGGATTTGTTTGAATACACACCATTCAATCTGACTAACACAACTCAGCAAATCATTGCACCATTTTTCGCTGATGTAGATACCGAAGGCCCGGGCGATCCTGTTACCTATGGTACAGGTATTGTAGATGGTCGTGATGCTTTCGGTGTTAACTGGATTAATGTTGCTCATTACTTTGAAAGTTTTCCACTCAATAGCTTTCAGTTGGTATTAATCGACCGCTCTGATACTGGAGTTGGTAACTTTGACTTTGAGTTTAACTACAACGAAATTTTGTGGGAAAGTGGTGAGGCCAGTGGTGGTAACTTCCAAGGTTTAGGTGGCGAGTCTGCTCGTGTAGGTTTTTCCAATGGTACTGGCAACCCAGGGACATTTTTTGAGTTACCTGGATCTGGAGTTAATGGAGCTTTCATTGATGGAGGGAGCAGTGCATTGGTTAGTAACAGCCTCAATAGTAATGTGTTAGGAAGGTATCAGTTTTCAGTAAGGGATGGGAAGTTCGTAACTTCAGTTCCTGAACCTACTTCTATACTTGGTTTATTCGCCCTCAGTGCTTTAGGCACAACTTTCTTGAAATGTAAGCAGAAAGAAAAAATGTACCTTCACAGGTCTAATTTCTGGTAGGCCTACTGGACCGACACACCTTAAATGGTGCATTGATGGGGAGTGTGGGGAGGGTGGGGAGAAAAAGATACCTAGTGGTCTGTCAAGTTAGTTTTGATGGGTTAATCTTCCTCTGTAGCTTCTGTCTTTTCTGCTCCCTCTGGTCGTCTCAACTCATCAATTCAAAGCTGACAGACCACTAGTGCAGAATGGCGGAAATAACTGACCAGTTACACAATCCTAAAAGCCTTACCAATCAATACTTCTGACTTCTGACTTCTGACTTCTGACTTCCGCGTAGCGGCACTAGAAATAAAAATCTATTGCAAAGTTTTAGCTGTGTCAGTCTACTACATCAATTTTAAAACCTAAATTAATTAGGGCTTGCTGATTAATTCTAAAAGTATTTACAGATAAAGGTTTTAGCGTTTTAGAGTTGAAAAAAGTACCAACTTTTTGGTGGAAAAAGCTCATGCATGCTGGTATTTTGGGATGATTATGGCAGAAAAATTGAGAGACAATTCTTGCTCCTAGCTCCTCTACATTCCCCGTTTCTCCTGTCTCCTGTCTCCAGTATAGCTGTCTCCTACAAAGAGCAAAAAGACTTTCCATACGCAGACCCTAATTATATCCTTCAGATATCTGTTTTTGAGGAGATGCACCTACCCAAAAATATTCAAAAATATTAGGGCGTATCTCGCTACGGGCAAGTTAGAAGTCAAAAGTCAAAAGTCAAAAGTCAAAAGTAATCTCTGACTTACTTTCAGCATTTAGTATTGTCCGCGCCCTAATTACGTGGTGCTATATCTCGCAATTTTTTTGTTGAGGCCAAAAAATCCTTGAAAAGCAATTTTCTTTTAGAGACTGTTTTTAAACAATTAACAATGGCCTGGGATTGACTGAAGAATACTCACAGACCATCAAGCTGAACCTGAAATACATAGTCATATTCTTAACCACATTTATGAAAAAATGTCAACAAGTTAACTACCCATTGAAGAAGTTGAATGAGAGTATAAGCTTTTGACATTGGTAGTTGGGTCGGAGTCATATTCTTATCTAGTTATCTTTTTTATTTTCTAATAATTTGAACTGTTAAGTTTTTTTCAATTTAGATATAAGTTGATAAATATTGCTAGAGCTTATTACTATCCAAAGTAAAAGAAATTAACATCGATCCCCGTAGATGTTAAATTATTGTTAACTGAAAATTAAAGAGATAAAAATACAGATAAATTTCTATGACTGCAACAACGCCAAAACCAACAACAGTTCCAGATTTTTGCGAAGGTATCCAATACTTTGGAGAAGCTTGGCCTGATTTTGAGACCCACGGTAATACTCCAGCAATAGCAGAAGGAAGTAAAGCGATCGCCTCACCAAGCGACCCTACTGGCGTATATCAAACCCTCCTCTATGCTGATGCACTCCGTTACCTAATGCTACAAGTCACAGGTAGCAAAGCATCTGGACACCCAGGTGGTTTTGCTAGTCAAGCTGAAGCTTATGCAGCACTGGTAATGTTAGGCTACAAAAATATTATGACAGAAGTCGGGCATCATGCACCCGGTTTTTATAGCGCTGCATTTCTAGACCGCTCCCTAGAAGACATGGAAATTTCCACAGTACAGCAAATGCGCGATCGCTTCCGGGAAATGCACGGACTTCTCGGACACTTATCTGGCTACATCCCAGGACTTTTAAACCCTGCGGGGCCACTAGGTCAAGGGCAACACTTCGCCATGGCAGCAGCATTATTACACCGTGACACTCTATTTCCATTTACCATGGGAGATGGTGGTATGGGCGAACCATACCCAGTCAGCGCCATGGCACACTTTAATACTGCTTATCCTGAAGTTACCAACTTTTTACCAGTATTAGTGTGGAATGGTTACAGTCAAGAACACCATAGTATGGTATCTACCAAAACCAATGAAGAAATGATTGCTTATTGGAAAGGTAACGGTTTTGCAGAAGTAATACTGGTAGATGCTAAAGACTTCGACGACAAAAACCAAGGAGGTGATTATATAGATAGCAGTGCTTTCTCTTTTGAAAAGCGCTTAGAGTTTACCAAAGCTGTATTAGAAAATGTTGACAAAGCTGCAAAATCTGCTCTCGGCGGCAAACTCACCATTTTTATTATCAAACAACTTAAGGGTACAGGGGTTCATGCTAGAGGTTCAAAATCTCATAACCTCTATCCTAAAGATACTCTCGACAGTCCCCACATGATCGACGCTCTCAAAGAACGTGCTTTACCAGTAGCAGGTTGGGAATTAGTCCGGAAAAATTGCGAACGTGCTGGTGGGGGTCCTGCTTCTAAAACAGTTGTCACTGAATTTGAATACCCGCTAGCAGAATTAGGTCAACTACCTCTAGAAGAATTTGCCGTTGCTGGAGATCCGAAAGTTGCCACAACTGCAATGGGAGCATTAATAGCTCATGTCGGTCAAAAAGACCCTCATTTCTTGCTGACAAATGCGGATGGTAACGCTGCATCGGGAATTAACAATGTTAACCAGGCATTGAAAATTATTCACCCCACCCCCGACGACATTTATTTCCAAGGCCCGAAAGGTCAGGTTTATGAACCTTTGAGCGAAGATGCTTGTGCGGGAATGGCTGCGGGTTTGGCATTGATGGGAGCGAGGACAGTTTGGTGTTCCTATGAATCTTTTGCTATTAACGGCGTACCTATTTGGCAGACTGTCACCCAAGCAATGGCTGAATTGCGTCACCTTACTCCTTCAACAATTACATTATTTACTGCGGGAGCATTAGAGCAGGGGCGCAACGGTTGGACGCACCAACGCCCAGAAATTGAGGCTTATTTTGCAGCGATGATGCGCAATGGGAATGTGTTTGCCCTGTTCCCACCCGATGCTAACAGTATTCAAGCTTGCTATGAGTGGGCGCTGACAACCAAGAATAAGGGTATAACAATCACTGCAAGTAAATCTCCGCTACCAATTCGGACTACTTTTGAACAGACAAGACAAGGGTTGCGGGATGGTGCTGTTGTTCTCCAAGAAGTTGCAGGAGACCGGACAGTTGTGTTTGCAGTAGTGGGAGATATGCCATTAATTCCTGTATTTGAAGCTGCTGCTTATTTGGAAACTGAAGGTATTGGGGTGCGCATAGTCTCGGTGATTAATCCCCGCCGTTTGTACCGTCCCCAGGATACAGGTTGGGATACTTGTTCTGAAGCTGATGGCGGATTTTTAGATGATGCTGGTTTTGAGCAGTTATTTGGTGGTGATGCTTTAATTGGCGTTACTGGTGGCGCAAGTTTGATGTTGGAACCGATAATGTTACGGAGTCAGGTTAAGCGGGATACCTTTGCTTGGCGTCGGGGAGAGACTGCTTCCAGTGCTGGTCAGGTGATGGCTTTTAATGGTTTAACTGCCGAGACTTTGACTAAGCGAGCGATCGAGTTGGTACATTGAGATGATGAGTTAATCTGAGTCGTAGGTTGGGTTAAGCGTTGATCGCAACCCAACACCCTAATGTCGCTACGCGGAAGTCATGCATTCAAAAGTCAAGAAGTAAGATTTTATATCATATCCGGTAGCATCATTTGTGTATAAAATTAAGGTGACAATGGGAGAAAACCTCCTGCCTCCTGCCTTCTGCCTTACTTTTTCCAAAGTGTAAGTATTCAACAGAACATGATATTAAGAGTGTGTTCCATCTTGCTGAAAACCGCTATAATGTTGTTTCTTCAACTTGCTCAGGAAGCGAACATTGAACTGTCACCTTGAGATTACTTTTAGCAGTACCTTTAGTTACATAGGGAATGCCAGCTTCTCCACCCAATTCAATGCCGAATTCTAGGGTTACTTTCTCTACATTGGGTATTCTCTTTTTCTTAAAAGCATTTAAGCCAATAATAGTATAACCCCGGATCGTACTTTCAATTGTTTGGGCGTGTTGTATTAGTTGCTGTTTTAATTTTTCAGCAGGACTTGCACCCTTGCCTCTGAGAGATTTTTCTACTACCTTTTTTGGACTGTCTACCACAGGAATGTCCAAACCTTCTGTAGCTTCAATATAAATAGTTGTACCGTCCTCTAGTTGAATTGGGGTTAATTGTGTCATAATGTAGTATAATTTGAGTTAAAGTATTTACCAAAAATATAATGGTAATTATAGAATCCGAATAATCACTATACCCAAGTCATTGCGACTGGAACGGAGTGGAAGGAAGCAATAGATACGGGTGCGCGGAGATTGCTTCCTATCGTCGCAATGACGACTCTTCAGCCAGATTCCATATAACACTTTAGAAAAGGTGCGTGTTGGTAATTTTCTGGCTGTCTTGGGTGCTTCGGGTAGTGGTAAATCTAGTGTTGTTAGGGCAGGATTGTTATATCAGTTACAGTTGGGAAGGCGGTTATCTGGTAGTGAAAGTTGGCAGATTAAAATATTTCAACCTGGGGAACATCCCCTAAATTCTTTAGCACTCGCTTTTTTAGATTCTGAGTTATCCGATATCGAACGCGCTACCCAATTAGCTCAAGCTGAGGAATTGATAAAAAAGGGTTCTGAAGGTTTGAGACAAATAATTTCTGTGGCGGATACACCGAAAGTGGTGCTGGTAGTTGATCAGTTTGAAGAAGCTTTTACCTTATGTCAGGATACCTCAGAACGTCAGGAGTTTTTTGCCTGCTTGTTTGATGCTTTACCGAAAACCGATAAACTCTGTTTAGTGTTGACAATGCGGGCATATTTTTTTAGTAAATGTATTGAACAGGAATATAGCGGACTCGCACAACTTATGCAGCAACATGGTGTTGTTGTCATGGGAATGTCCGAAGAGGAGTTAAGAAAAGCCATTGTCGAACCAGCAAAACAGGTAGAATTGGAAATTGAGCCAGCACTGGTGGAACAAATACTGGCAGATGTAGCGGATGCTCCAGGGTATCTGCCATTGTTACAATATACACTGACACGACTGTGGGAGGAAAGAACAGATAATTGTTTGCGACTCAAGACTTATGTGCAATTGGGTGGTGTGATGGGTACATGGCGTCAACGTGCTGATCAGGTGTATGAGGGATTTGATGAAGAGGAAAAAGCAGCGGTGCGACATATTTTTCTGGAACTAACTCAGTTGGGAGAGGGTACAGAGGATACCCGCAGAAGAGTATTGCAGCCGAATTTAGTTAATCAGCGTTATGGAGAAAAACTGATTGAGACTGTAGTTCAGAAGTTGGCTGATGAAAAGTTGGTTGTTACGACTGAAATGGTAGGTAAAGGAGGAGGAGTGGAGAGAGTAGCAGTGGTGGATGTGGCACATGAAGCATTGATTCGTCACTGGAGTCTATTGCGGAGTTGGGTGAGTGAAAACCGCGATGTCATTAGAATCAAGCGTAAGATTGAGATGGCGGCTGAAGAGTGGGAAAGTCAAAGGAAATTGAAGGATGATTTGCTTGTGGGGTCAAAGTTGACGGAAGCAGAGAATTTTTTGGGGAATTATGAAAAGTTAGGTTTGCTGTCTTTTTTGGGGAAGGAATTTATTGATCGCAGCATTCAGCAACGTAACATAAATAAATTGTTAGCGGTTATGACACTTGTGGGTGCCATCACTTCGATAGCCTTTGATGCATTTGGCGGAGTTACAATTGAATGTACTACCCGAAAAATAGATACTTCTCCAGAAATTAGAAAGTCATGCAAGTTATGTCTTGGCCTCCCTTGGTCCAGATGACAAAAAGATTCTTAGTAGAAGCATTGACTTAATTGATACAATACCTTAAAAAGCATACTATTAAACAGACCACCAGTACGCATACATGAAATCCATCAGAACCAAGCTCAAACTGAATAACAAACAGAAAACCCTGATGGCTCAACACGCTGGTTATAGCAGATGGTGTTATAATTGGGGTTTAAGTTTATGGAATGCTGCTTATAAAAATGGTTATAAACCAAATATTCCTAAGCTTAGAGAAACTTTTACCAATCACACAAAACCTCTTTATCCCTGGATGAAAAACTTGTCATCTAAAGTCTATCAATATGCTTTTATCAACTTGGGTGAAGCATTTGAGAACTTCTTTCAAGGGTTAAGTAAATATCCAAGATTTAAGAAAAAAGGTAGGTCTGATTCTTTTACAATTGATAATTCTGGAAGACCCATAGAATTAAATGGATGGAATCATAAATTACCTTTTATCGGTTGGGTCAAAACTTATGAACCTATTGAGGCAACAACTCAAAAAATAACTATTAGTAGACAAGCTGGCGATTGGTACTTAAGTTTTTGCTACGAATTTACTCCGACTCCAACACCTAAAAAGACTGAAGTTGTGGGTGTAGATTTAGGAGTAAAAACTTTAGCAACTTTAAGCACAGGAGAAGTATTTGAAGGAGCTAAATCTTACAAGAAATTTGAAGGCAAGCTATCTAGACTACAATACCTGAACCGCAATAAAAAAATTGGTTCAGCTAATTGGAGAAAAGCACAACTAAAGATAGCAGCATTGCATAGAAGAGTAGCAAACATCCGTAAAGACACACTTCATAAATTGACAACATACTTAGCCAAAAACCACGGCACTATTGTCATAGAAGATTTGAATGTTCGCGGAATGTTAGCCAATCATAAGCTAGCTAAATTAATAGCAGACCAAGGATTTTATGAATTTCGGAGACAGCTTGGGTACAAATGCCAATGGTACGGTTCAGATCTCGTAGTAGTAGATAGATTTTTTCCATCCTCAAAGACTTGTTCTAACTGTGGTCACGTCCAAGATATGCCATTAAATCAAAGGACTTATGATTGTCCAGAGTGTGGCCTGTCGATAGATAGAGATTTAAACGCAAGTATAAATTTGAGAAATGCGGTCGGCTCGACCGTGAATGTCTGTGGATGAGTAACCGCCGACGGACTCAGTAGAAGCAGGAAGTAAACATCAGATTGTCACTTTATGTGGCGTTTGTATCAGTTTTATAGAGCAGTGGGGACAACACCTTGCATTTGTGGCTCAGTTTAGATGGGCAAAATTTGTTAAAAGAGGGATGCGATCAACTACAATTTCATCCTGACCTCGTTAAGCATGATAAAGCAGCAGAAGCTTGTCTCAAGTATGCAGGTTGGAACGATAAAGCCAAAGCGGAATTTCGGGAGAGACAACGTTTGTCTAGAGAATAAGGAAAATGTCAAGATTGCCGTTATAGCATTTCCCATAAAAATGAGATACATTTACGATCCCCCTAAATCCCCGAAAAGGGGGAATTTGAGGGCTTCCCCCCTTTTTTAGGCAGCAGGGGGGATCTATTAGACAGAATCAGGATCGACCCCTAACTCTTTTAGTTTAGCAGTCAGACTTTCAGCCCGTTGACGTTCCTGGTCAGCTACTTCTCCTGGCAATAATACCAAATTTCCTTGCTCGTCATAAAATCGTAACCACACTGCCGACTCTTGCAGAATAGTTCCTTCCCAAGTACCCAACCATAACTCTAACTCCTCACACCACAACCATCCTTTATCATTCCGCTGTAACTCCTGATATTTAGAATTTTCCAGACGCCATCCCTGCAATGAGTTCGGGTCAAATGGATGAAAGATAAAATAATATGGGGTGCGGAATATTTGCTCATAAATATCCTTTTTCTTGCCAATGTCTACACTAGCAGTTGAAGCAGATGTGAGTTCAATTATCACATCTGGATAACGACCTTCTTCTTCCCAAACCACCCATCCTTGACGATCTGTCTTGCCATCAACATCCAAAACCACAAAGAAATCAGGACCTTTGTAATCACGATTTCTCGCTTGAGTGCTACTGTAATAAATAAACATATTGCCACCTGCAAAAAAGTCGTTGCGGTGTGACCAATGTTGATACAAGGAATTAATCAGAGAATTCATGGCAATACGGTGACGTTTGCTTTCCAAGAGTTCTCCATCATCAAAGATTAAGTCTGTAGGTGGCATGGGTGGTTCCCAGTCGGGAGTTACTTCGGTTGGTAACTCGGTTTTGGGAGATGTTTCTGTAGTCATTGTTCGCCCCCTATTTTATGTTTTCATTTTTTTAGAGTAGCATGGATTAAATAATATCAGGACTTACACAACACACCCTAATGGACTGACACACCTTAAATGTTGCATTAGGAAAAAATTCTCAAACCTTGCTATAATAATTATACCAAAACAGCACTCTGCACAGTTTTAGCTGTGTCAGTCTAATACTGGACTCTAATGGTTTAAGATGCAGGTTATAGCAGATAATTACAATATGGAACAACTCACTGTCGATCAATTTGGTCGTATCGAAATCCCTGAAAAAATACGCCAACAATTAGGAATTAACAATCAAACTAAGTTATTCTTAAAAGTTGAGAATGATCAACTTATTCTTCAACCCTTAAAACCAGAATTAGAAACCTACTATGAAGATGGAATATTAGTCTTTAAAGCTGAACCAATATCTAATCCAGAAACAATTATTGATGAACTGAGAACAGAAAGAATTAATGAATTAACATCGTGGTAAAAGCTTTATTTGATACAAGTGTTTTAGTCGCTGCATTATGGACTAATCATCCTAAACATTCAGCTTGTCTTTCACGATTAAAAAAAGTTAAATCTGGAAATATTCAAGGAATAATTTGCACTCATACTTTGGCAGAACTCTATTCCGTTTTAAGAGGTTGTCTGAGAAGTCCCATTTACTACATCTAAGCCCCCGCGCATCCCCCAATTTTGGGGGACTAGAGCAAGCAAATTGACTCTTGTTCCCCCCAAAGTTGGCTTGCTCGGGGGGCAAAATTCAGTATCAAAAAACTTTTCAGATATCCTCTAACTCGCCTTCCTATAAAACCTGCTGTTTCCCCACAACTTTCACAACAATTAATCAGAGAAAATTTAGCAGAATTTGAAGTAATTTCTGGCGTTGCTGAATTGAAGTATGAATGCGCGATTGTTTGGTTCTGCTCAAGCCCCCTAAATCCCCTTTCAACAAAAAGCGAAGCAACATCTGGCTTCCCCCTTTCCAAGGGGGACGGGAGGGGGATTAAAGGGGGACTTTTAGAGTTTTATTCCCCCCAAAATTGGGGGGTTAGGGGGGCTTGCATCATACCCAGAATCAGCAACGCCTAATTTCTCTTTCTACTGAAGATTATCAAACTGTTATTAATAAAATGGTAAATTTTAATTTAACAGGAGGTGGAATTTACGATGGTTTAATTGCTCAAGTTGTTTTTAAAGTAGAGGTAGATCGGTTACTTACTTTAAATCCTAACCATTTCATACGTCTTGGTGAAGAAGTAGCAAAATTAGTAGAAGTACCGACATAAAATTTACGGCGATCGCATAATATTGTTAACCCCCTATTTTATGCTTTTATTTTTTTAGAGTAGCATGAATTAAATAATCAGGACTTACGCATGAGGTACGAAAAATTAGGATTTGAGATGGCTTTCCGTCCCGGAATGCTCCGCCAACCCTGTCGGTCGCAATGACGAAAATACGTTGTACTGCCTAAGTCCTGATAATATTATGTCCAGTTAAATAGTTTAAATATAATGGTAATAGGCGATCGCTCTCCACGCATTTGGGCATTTAAAACTCACTCAGAGATTACTTCAGAACTTACGCATGTACACTAAACACAGTTAGGGCGAATGCCATTCGCCCCTACATATGGCGTTTTCAAGGTGAATTTGCGTAAGTACTGTACTTTTAACTTTTGACTTGTGCGTAGCGCTATACCTATTTTTTAAACAAATAAACATCATCCCGTTCGTAACTAAGCTGAAATTCTGAATTAATTTTGAGTTTATCTACTAATTTTCGCGAATATTCCTGACTACATTTCCACCCTGGATGACGTACATTTACCAACACATAATCATACTCATCTAATGCTTCATTTGTTGGTAATTTATCTTCTTCCACAATTAACTTAATGAACTGACGATGAGTTAAATGAGGCGTAATTTCAGAAGTAGTAAAAACACCACCTTTTGTATTAACTAAAGCCACTGCTTCTCGTGCTGCTTGCCAAGTATCTAGATAATCTAAATAAATAGACCAAAAATACCCATATTTAGCCAGAGCTAAAAATCCGATGCAAGACCAAATAATAATAAATTTTGGTAAGCGATCGCTAACAATTGTAGATATATTTTCAGCTTTATCTATTTGATGTCGGCGTAAATTCCATAGCCAATACCATAAACCACATTTTCCATCAGCAATAGCATAAATTACAGCCATTAATAAAAAAGGTAATATTGGTAAAGAGTACTGATGAATTAAGTCTCGTTGAGCATCAACTTTAGAGAGAATATTCATCGCCAAAACGGGAGAAGCTGCTATTAAAGGAGTTAAATATTTAGGAGCCAGCCACCAAATTACGGGCAGATTTAGTAATAGTAAATATTCTAGAGTTTTCAGTGAAATTAATTTGCCAAACACCAGTTCTGGTCTTAAAAAAATATTCAGTAAAATTTCTTGTATGGAGCCTCCTAAATATCGGTAACGTCCGACTCCTCCTGGTGGTTGACCATCTTTAAAATAAGGTATTAGTACTTGAGTAGCAATAATAAACCAAGCTGTACCAGCAAATAAAGCTATTCCTCCGCACAGTCGTTTTTTTTCATAGAAATATAACCAAAAACCCATTCCAGCGACTGGTAAAGATAAAGCATCTTTACAACCTAAAACCCAAATAATAGCTATACAAAACCAAAGAGTTTTATCTAATTTTGCTGCTAAAATTGCCCCTAACATTGCTGGCAATGCCATTACTTCTGGATGAAAATCAAATAAATTGAGATTGAATATTACTGGGTACGATAAATAAACTATTGCCATAGCAAAAGCAAGTTTTTTATTTAAGCCAGAATGACGCGCTAAACTCCAGGTAGGTATTGTTCCTATTGCTAAACAAATAGCTTGTATTAGTAATAACCAATAAACTGAAGGATAAATTTTATAAAGTAATGCCACGGGATACATTGACCAAGCAGCATGATTACCTAAATGATGTACTTCTAAGAAGGAAGAAATAGGGGGTAAACCTTGACTTATTAAATAAGTAACTTGGTCATAAATTCCCATTTCAAAAGCAGTAGATTGAAATAATAAATGACGTGTACTACTACATATAAATAAAATTATGGCAGCAATGATTGTTATTGTAGAGAGAGGAGCAGATTTTAGTTGTTTGACAATTAGCATTTTAGAAGTAAGAAGTAAGAAGGAAGAAGGAAGAAAATTTTAGCAACTGAGTCTAAGTTTGACAATATTCAGTAATATTTTCTGACTGTACTTCTATTTAGAAGGAAGAAGAAACAAGTAAGCAAATTTTGAATATAGCAATTTACGCTAGCATATTTACAAGTTACAGGAACTGTCTAATAGCTAAAAGTCTTATATTATCGGTTTTTTATTTCCCCAGATGAGCTGTTGTCTATTACCTGTTGCCTGCGCACAGCGCTATAACTGATACCAAGTCCATAAGTATATTCAAAGTAAGCCTGCTTCTAAGTATGGCTTGCTGAATAAAGTTAAAAGTCAGGATCGCTAAGGTAATGAAGCTCTTTATATTCAATTTATCTCCTAGTTATTGGCTAGTTTTGCCTCAAAATACTGAAATTTTCTGCTGAAATTCAAGAAAATTTTTTCACATAAAATTGCCGAAACCGTTACCTGTTACCCACACGTCCCCGCGTCTCGGCGTCCCCGTGTCCTACCCCACCAACCAATTTTTTCAGCAAGCCCTAAGTACCTCTAAGTCGGAGGTCGCCGTACTTGGCCTCCAGAGAAGATATCCCCATCTGATTGACATCCTCCCGGTATTACGGAACTGTCTGCGGTTGTCTCAAAGTTGGATTTATTAGTATATTTTTCCTGAACTAAGTTCTGTAAATCAATTTCCCAGGCTTTAATCTCAGGCGTTTTTGACACACACCCTTTTAAATCGTCTATAGACTCTGGCTCGGCTACTGTTTCAGTATCTGGCTCAGAGTCTTGTTCTACCGCAAAATATTCGCTGATAATTTCGGCTGCCAAATCTTCAGGGTTTTGACCTTTTTCTTCGGCCTTTTTTCTGAGTAAAGCCATCACCTCTTCAGGCAGTTTAATTTTTGACCTTTTTCTCTTTTTCTCAGGACTAACAGTTGCTTCTATTAATCCCGCAGTAATGGCCATATTTTCTTCTTGACTGCGACAAAGTATGTTTTTCCAAGCGTCTTCAACGTCATAGTCACAGCCTTTCTTCACTAAAGGTTCATATAAAGCGTAGGCTTGAGATACATTGCTGGGAAGTTCGTTGAACCCGGCAACCATCAAATTCCAAGCTGTTTGAGCTGCCTTGATAATGTGTTCGACTCGCCAAGCTGTTTTCTTGACTCGTTTCAGGCAGTACTCTTTGAAGTCTTTAAATCCTAATTTTTTGTAGAGCTTATAAACTTTGATGATGCTATAAGCCATACCTTCTTGTATATAAGAATAGCTAGCTTTAGTCCATATTTGTTCTACACGGTCTATTTGTAATTCGAGGTCTGGGACATTGTTGCAGAGAAACAGATCCTCGTAAGAATACCAAATATATTCTCCCCAAACAGGCAGATCGTCGGGGCTAAAGCAATTGGCAAAACCGAATGTGTCAAAGATTCCAGACATTTGAAAGATGTAAAAAGGGGTAAAAGGGGTAAGAAAGGGGTGAAATTAGTAGACAAAAGCCTCACCCGGAAAGATATAGATTAGATAGTCACTGAAAATAAGTATGGCTACTTCAGTTAAGTACTAGGTTTTAACTGTTTGAACTGCTTCGTTGGGTGTCACCTCCCGAACATTTTTGGCGTATTTGTTTAATATTATTATTACTTACGTATAATATAATGTCAAGAGGTTTAAGTAAAATATTTTTGTACCCAAAAGATGAGTGACGTAAAAATATATGGCCGGAAAACCGAAATACGGAATCAGGAAAGACAAATTAAATCTGTCAGTAACTCCTAAAACAAAGGAAAGAATGAAGGAGATAGCAGAGGCATTGAATACAAGTCAAAGCGAGCTGCTGGAGAAGTGGGTTCAAGCGTGGGACGAACTACAATCTATAGGATTATTGGGGGAATCCTTGACCTGCTTCGGGAAGTAGTTTCAGAAGCATTAGATTACATGAACGCTCATAACGAGCATTTGGAGAAAAGATTGACAGAAAGCCAGGCAGCCAAAGCTGGATTTCTAAATAAAACAGTTTCTCTAGAAAAAGAAATAGCTAGACTGTTGGAGCAGGTCGAAAAACTACCAGAAGACACAAACGAAGAAGAATAAAAAATCAAAGGAGCCGATCGCAGCAATGTGGTCGGTAATTTTTTAGGCGTTGCTGAGTGGTAATGATTTTTGGAAGCATTCAGCTATTAGCTGTCAGCTCTCAGCTCTGATGAGGGGGTTTAAATTAATATAGACTTTAAAGCAGACTTTGATAGTAAGTATAAATTCTGCCTCAATTACTAAAGCTTTTATATAGAGCTAAAAGCAATAGCTGAACCCTGTTTGCGTAGCATCCCGCAGGGAAGCACTAACGGCTGAATGCTTACTAAAATAATGAGGATGTATTTCGGTTTATTTCTTACTCACAGTTTTTTCCACTCCCCATCTCCCCATCTCCCCATCTCCTTATCCCCTTATCTCCTTATCTCCCTATCTTTCCCTACAATTACGGCTGCAGCACTACCAATTTTTCCTCCTTCTTCCCTCTGAAATACCAGTACATCATTCTCCTGATAATTTAATTCCCATTCTTGGTTATTTTGAAGATTTTGAGAAAGGATAATACCTGTCTCCTCAGTATCCGGCCAAGGATGACGTAAATTCAAAACTACATAATCAAATTCATCTAAATTATCTGGCTTTGTTTGATTTAATAATTTTACTGTTGAACGATGAGTAAAATGAGGTGCTAATCGATTATCTGTGAGCACTCCTCCTTCAGTTTTGACATAAGTAATTGCATTTTTTGTGGCTTGCCAAGTATCCAAACTCTGCCAATATAAAAATAAATCTGCTACATTGCCAAGCAAGAAAAACATTAAAACAGACCACAAAATAATCATTTTAGGAGCTTGAAAATTTGGTACTGATAATCTCAGATTAAATTTGGGAATTTCTAACTCTCTTTTCCCAGATGAATCTAATGAAATATGATTTTCTTCAGTTTTTGAAGCTGCTGCTAAACAGGAAATTACTGATAATAATAAAAAACCAATCGCTGGCAATGAATATTGATAATTTAAACTTCTTTGAAATGATACTTCAGACAACACATTCAACACAATTGTGGGAATAGTTGGAATGAGAGGGATAAGATGAGGCAAAATAGTCTGATTTGTCTGAATTAGAGGAAATATTCCCCAAATTACAGGTAACAATAACAGACAAATATATTTGATAGTTTCAAAAGATAATATCTTCCCTAACACTACTCCTGGTTGTAGCAAAATATTAATCATAATTCCTACAACAGAATCTCCCAGATAACTATAACGCCCTACTCCAGCTACCTCTTCACCACTGAAAAAAGGAATAATTCCTTGAGTAACAACCACAAACCAAAAAATACCTAAACAAAGAGCAACTAAACCACAAAACTTCCGCCTTTCAAAATTTAGTAACCAAACACCCATAAAAACTACAGTTAATGATAAAACTGCCTTGCAACCTAACACCCAAATAATTGCCAGACAAAACCAGAAAATAAGTTGCAGTCTAGCAGCTAAAATTGCTCCTAAAATAGCAGGCAACGCCATAACTTCTGGGTGAAAATCAAATAAATTAATATTAAAAACTACTGGGTAAAAGAGATAAGAAATAGCGATCACTACTGCTTGTTCTTGATTTAAACCCGCCTGTTTGGCCAAACACCAAGTAGGCCACGCTCCCAAGGCCAAACATATAGCTTGTACTAAAAGTAGCCAGTGTACATTAGGATAAATCAGATACAATAATCCCAGAGGATAAACTGCCCAAGCAGCATGATTCCCCAGATGGTGATACCCCAAAAAAGAAGAAATGGGAGATTCTCCTTGACTAATCAAATATACAACTTGGTCATAAATACCTAAGTCAAAACCAGTAGAATAGAACAATGCGTGGCGTAAACTACTACACAGAAAGAAAATCAAAGCTGCAACAATTATTATCCTACTCACAACAGGTGGTGGAAAAAGCATCATATTTTTAAATCCCACATTCCGCAAGTCAATTTGTCAAATAAAAAGTAGCACAAAGGACAAAAACTAGCGATTCTCTAAGTATTTATATCGCGTAAATTATCTTTATTGGCCTTTTTCAACAATTAATAATGAATAATGAATAATGAATAATGAATAATTACCTCTCCTTGAAAAGAAGAGGATTGACAAATTCATGAAAATTTTTTTTCACAGGAGTCGATTGGATATGGCGAGGTCTCCTCGCCATCCCATCCTAGGTCATGCTGCGCAAACGACCGCTTATTATCCCCTTAAAAGGGGAGGCTTTAAACCACAATTTTTCGGTAAGAGTCAAATTATCAAGAAAATATTAAGTATAAATAATGAATTTATTTTGAGTTATTGGCGACTACTACTCTCTCCTGACTGTACGTCGCCAATTTGACAGCTTTCTTACCTGACTACTTATCTTTATATACTAGGTTTTGAAGTGCGGAATGTAAGTTAAATCTTATTTTTTCGCTCTTTTTCAACAAGTATTCCCATGATTTTTTTACTAATGTTTTGAACAGGTTATACCAATTTGAAAAAATAATTTTACAAATAGTTTCAAACTCTATAAAATCTTAATGCATGACTTTTGACTTCCTCCCAAAGGGGGTGAAACGGTATTAGTTGGGATTTTTCACGAATTTACAATACTCAGAAAGTGTTAAAGCACAATTTTCATACTGCTTAATCCCTTCTGCCATTGATGTCGGAGTTATTTTTTGTTCTAATTTTCTAGGGTTTCTGACAATACGACCTGCTTTGATATTCTCTTTAGAATCACCTATTCCAGGTCTTCCTGTTTTATTCGTTACTTTGTATTCCTCCGAAAATTCTGATTGTGTTCTAAGGACTTTTTTTAAAGCATCAAAAACTAAGTCCGTCTGATTCAGTAGTTGATCGTAGGAAATCATCAAAGTACGTTCTTTGCTATTGATTAACTTTGCATATCTTTCTAAAGTTGATAAGCGATTTAAATAATAAGTTAATACTTTTTCTTCACTCCAGTGTGGCTTTAGGTCGAGAATACTAGCTATTGTTCTCTCTGGTTCTCTGATGAGAAATATACTATATAAATTTTCCGAAGTTAACAATTTTTCATCTAAAAAAATCTTATTATGTAAAGCTTTATCGAGAATATATTTATGATTCATTCTCAAACTTTTTAAGTCTTGCAAATTGCGAATATTTTGGGTTTTACGATACACTTTAGATACTAATTTATTCAAATCAAATTCAGAGGCATATTGAATGTGAGTTTCACCATATCCTAAGATTTCTGTATGAGAACTTAATATATTAGCTAGTAATGAAGAACCAGAACGCATATGGCTGAGAATAAAAATGAACTTGTATGGTTCCGTTCTGAACATTGCTCGGTATGGGTCTTCAACTTGATTGATTCTCAAGTCATAATACTTATGAATCATGTCATTTTTAATCAATCGGATAGATTGACGTATTTCCTTGATTAAATTACTCATTTTTCACAGTAATAATTTTTTGCTCTATAATAGCTTATTTAGAAAAAGCTGCCAAGCATTACTAAGTTTTTTTATATCAGTTTTGATTTTTATATTATATCTAGTATATTAGCTTGATACTATCAGGAAATCTTAAAAGAGGACTCCCGCTATAATCTATGATTTAGCGGTGATACGGGACGTATAAACTGCTTGGTAAAGGCACGCTAGACAGCCACAATGCGAATTTAAATCAGCAAATTAATTGAGCGGTAGCGAATCAATCAAAGTTATTAATGTTTTATTTTCAACCTTTGATTACTTTAACTTACCAGTACAAAACTTTTGTCAACTAAACAGCAAGAAATAGATATTAATCATATTCTTAAAGAAACTCTCTTCTCTGTTTGCGCAGCATTTCGCAGGAATAGAAAACATAATTGCAGTAATTGTGGGGGTACAACTCAACTTGTTTGATTTGTTGCCTAGGTAAGAATTTATATTTAGCTGGCGCACAACTTTCCTAAGGTCATGCTACCACAAACGTTAACCCTCCACGACATGTTTGCGCAGCATTCCGCAACGAAAACGCCTAGCGTTGCGTCAGCACTCGCAACAATCTCCCATTATAATCTTTAGATTTATACGGTGAGAGTGTCAATAGCTTGATACTATTGCATTAGGAAAATTTCATAGCGGGACTTTGATATTTTTGATGGTAAAAATGGCTTCCAACTCAACGGTAGCAAGGAAAATACGAAACTCAGGCTAAAAATTGCTCTTTGCGTAGCATGACCCAGGAAAACCTAGTGCCGCTACGCGGAAGTTAAAAGTCAAAATTCATGCATCGAGTGCGTAATTCTGAGGACACCTCAGAATGTAAGACGCATATCTGACAGTCAATCATTTTTGATTTGTAATTGTTTTGGGATTTTGTAACTGGTCAGTTATTTCCGCCATCCTGCACTAGATATATCAAGAAATAGGCTATTTTGACGTTAAAGTATTATACAGCAAGGGTTTAATACTTTTGGCGTTTTTTGCTAAAGTCCCAATAGTAAAAAAAAATTCAGAAACAGGAATATCTAGAGAAAAGTACATCTAATGCTGGATTAATCTGGGATAATTTGTCAGCAAAATTATGATTTCTCTTTTGATATTAAAAATCTAAATAACTAAAATCTATTACTCTGGCAACCTTGCTCTTAACACAAAATAACCAATGAATCGTATAGTGGAATTGTGGACAAATTTCTCAAAAAAATATGAAAGCAATTACAATCTTGGGATCTACAGGGTCTATTGGTACTCAAACCTTAGATATTGTTACTCAAAACCCAGATAAGTTTCGAGTTATTGGGTTAGCTGCTGGAAGCAACGTAGAAATGTTAGCCCAACAAGTACGACAGTTCCGCCCTGAAATTGTTGCTATTAACAATGAGTCCCAATTTACAGAGTTAAAAGAGGCCATTGCTGACCTGACACCTCAACCCATATTGCTTGCAGGCCAAGATGGTGTCATCGAAGTTGCTAGATATGGTAATTCAGAAGCTGTAGTAACAGGTATTGTCGGTTGTGCTGGTTTATTACCTACTATTGCCGCTATTGAGGCCCGAAAAGATATTGCTTTGGCAAATAAAGAAACACTTATTGCAGCAGGCCCAGTTGTTAATCCCTTAATTGAAGAACACGGAGTAAAATTGTTGCCTGCCGACTCAGAACATTCAGCAATTTTTCAATGTCTTCAAGGTGTACCTAAAGAGGGTTTACGTAGAATTATTTTAACTGCTTCTGGTGGTGCTTTTCGAGACTGGCCAATTGAGAAATTATCAAAAGTCAAAGTGGCAGATGCCATTAAACATCCTAACTGGTCAATGGGTCGTAAAATTACCGTGGATTCTGCCACGATGATGAATAAAGGTTTGGAAGTTATTGAAGCTCATTATTTGTTTGGATTAGATTATGAAAATATTGATATAGTGATTCATCCTCAGAGTATAATTCACTCTTTAATTGAGTTACAAGATACTTCTGTTTTAGCTCAGTTGGGTTGGCCAGATATGCGTTTGCCTCTACTTTACGCTTTATCTTGGCCGGAAAGGATTTATACTGATTGGAAACAATTAGATTTAGTTAAAGCTGGTAGTTTGACTTTTAAGGAACCCGATAATTTGAAATATCCTTGTATTCAATTGGCTTATACTGCAGGTCGTATAGGTGGTTCGATGCCGGCGGCTTTGAATGCCGCAAATGAACAGGCTGTGGCATTATTTTTAGAAGAAAAAATTCCTTTTTTGGATATTCCTAAGTTGATTGAATATGTATGTGAAAAGCATAAGTCAGATTATCAGAAAAATCCTAGTCTAGATGATATTTTAGCTACAGATAAATGGGCAAGAAAAGAGGCTGTAGCTGGAAGCTTGATAGTAGCTAATTCTCTAAAAAATGTATTAGTTAATGTTGAAGAAAAGCTAGCAAATGCAGAAGAAAAAAAAATCGAATATGATGCATATACAGAAATAAAAAGTGAAAATGATCAGCTAGGATTTAATGATTTTTATAAAAAGGGATTAGTAGAATATGAGCAACAAAATTATCAATTAGCTTTGGCAGAATTTAATCATGCAATAGATATAGATAAAAGTAACTCAGATGCTTATATTTATAGAGGTGATGTTAAAGAAAAATTAGAAGATTATCAAGGAGCAATTGATGACTATAACCAGGCAATTAAATTAGATGCGACTCATCCAAAAGCTTATTATCGACGGGGAAATGTATTGCGAAAAGTAGGAGATAATTGGGGGGCGATCGCTGATTATAATCAAGCAATTAGACTCAACCCAAATTATACATCTGCCAAACATCGTAGTTATGTTCGTGTTGATACAGGAACGACAGAAAAATTTATGCAAGAGTGATCGGAATTTTGAATTTTGAATTACCTCTTCTTATAAATTAAGAGCATTGGAACAAAGAATTTTTTTTCTTTTTTCTCTATGAATGGAGAGCGCTTTATACCTGAATTTTTCGGTAACAAATTAATCAGCTCAACAGATTTTCCAAAAAAAAATACTTAGGCAGATTCAGATTGAAACCTAATTAATAAAATACTGTTTAAATAGCTACAGTAGTGAGAAAAATTTTGATTAAACTCCTGAAAATTTATGTATGAAATACAAAGAATTTCGATCAGAAAATTCTTTCCTTTGTTCGCAAAAATATAATATAAAATCTATTTCATTCCATCTTGGACTTTTGAATTGCACATACAATTATGTATAACATATCTGAAAACATAACCACAGTAATAGTCGCTTTAATTATTCTGGGAATTCTCGGGTGGGGATACAACAGAGCAAGACCTTATGGTAGAGTAGGCATTCTAGCCTGGTTACAATCAGTAGTATTAATGTCACCTTGGCTACTATTTTTTGCTCTATTTGCTGCCGGAATTTATCTTAACTTAGTATTTGTTCTATTTTTGCTCGTAACTTGTACAGGATTATACATATATTTGGGACGACAGCTACGAACAATAGCAGCTAAAGATGCAGAAAACCAACCCGGTCTCAAAACCCTCGGCGACTCCTCACAACTATCTAGCAATGAAGAAGAAACTCAACTAACCCAGGATAAAATAGCAAACACTGAACCACAAAAAGAACAAACTCCAGAATTTCTCCCTATTCCTAGTGAAGACCTCCAGAAAATCAAAGATATTTTTGGTATCGATACTTTCTTCACCACCGAAACTATTCCTTATCAAGAAGGAGCTATTTTCAAAGGTAACTTACGGGGAGATGTAGAAAAAGTCTATACTAAATTATCAGTAAGTTTAAAAGAAAAACTAGGCGATCGCTACCGACTATTCCTCATAGAAAGTCCTGAAGCTAAACCAGTAGTCATCATTTTACCAAGCAAAAATGACCCTCAACCTGCTACTACATCCCAAAAAATTCTGGCAGTTGTGCTGGCGATCGCTACTATTGCTACCAGTTTTGAAGCAGGTGGTTTGTTATTAGGGTTTGACTTTTTCAACGAACCCACACGGTATCCAGAAGCATTACCCATTGCACTTGGTGTATGTGCAGTTTTAGGTATTCACGAAGTCGCCCATCAAATCTTGGCAAAACGTCACAATGTTCGCTTTAGTTGGCCATTTTTTCTCCCAGCTTGGCAAATTGGCAGTTTTGGGTCTGTTAACCGTTTCGAGTCAGCGATACCGAATAGGAAAGTGCTGTTTGATGTAGCTTTTGCTGGACCTGCTGCTGGAGGAATACTTTCTTTGGCAATGCTATTGGTGGGTTTGTTGCTTTCCCACGAAGGTAGTATGTTTCAGATGCCATCCGAATTTTTCAGAGCTTCTGTTTTAGTGGGAACTTTAGCACGGGTGATTTTAGGTTCGGCGGTAAATCAAAATATAGTAGATGTTCACCCACTAGCAATCATAGGTTGGCTGGGTTTGGTCATTACAGCGCTAAATCTTATGCCTGCGGGTCAGTTGGATGGCGGTAGAATTATTCAGGCAATTTATGCTCGGAAAGTTGCAGGTAGAGCAACATTTTTCACTTTTGTAGTTTTAGTCATTGCTTCTCTGGTTAATCCTTTAGCATTATATTGGGCGATTATTATTTTGGTATTACAGCGAAATTTGGAACGTCCTTGTTTAAATGAATTAATCGAACCTGACGATCTAAGAGCTACTTTGTGTTTGTTCGCTTTGTTTATGGCGATCGCTACTTTATTTCCTTTAACTCCTGCTTTAGCTGGTCGTTTAGGGATAGGTGGTTAAGTTGAAGTCAGAAGTTAAAAGTTAAAAGTTAAACACAGGAGTCGGCATTCCCATGGAGCCGAAACTTTGCCTGGTTCCGACCGCTTTCGACTAGCCTCTTTCAGAGGAACTAAAGCTTTTTCCTTCCGAATACTGCCTAAACATGTCGCGCAGCGTGAACACCAGTTGTGCGGTAGCAAAACGTCGTCGCGGGGTCGAATCCGCATTTATAGAACCCATTTGGTATTTTTGCCTGGGATTAAGTTTTTGAGTTACTAGTCGGGAGTGCAATAGAAGTAATATAGCAATGTGCGCTGGCATATTTACAAATTACAGGAGGTGTCCAATAGCTAAAATCTTATATTATCAGCTTTTTATCCCCCCCCTGTTGCCTGTTGCCTATTGCCTGCGCACAGCGCTATACAGGAAAAAGATTGAAAAATGCTTCCTTATTCCTCTACTTTTCAGATTAAAATCAGATTTTTCCGGATCGATCTATACTTCCTTACTTAGTTTAGTGGAAAATTACCAACATTTTCATTGTTGGAAGCTCCTAAGAAATCGCGCGCCAAAGGAATTTCGGTTGCATCCTCACAATTTTTGTGATATATTATAAAGTATAAGGGGTTGTTCGGCTATACCCATGACTTTTTATTCAACCAAAAGATAGTATAGTGAGCGCGATCGCGAATGTTGTAGAAAGGAAAATCAATGTAAAAGATACGCTTAGGGGATCTATAAATAAATGTCTGCGCCTTTATAACAAAAATAGGAATAACTACCGCGTTCTCCTACAGATAAAGAGTGTGGAGACCCACCCCTAACCCCTGCCAAGAGGTAGGGTCAATTTATTGTCACGCTTAGAAAAATTGTATCCTTTGAAATTTCGTACATCTTCCTAGGATTAGTTAACTAAAAATATAGAGTCGCACATATTTTCCCCAGGCAAAAAATTAGCCCTGCTCCCAAGAGGGGAATATCTAGAAAGATTTGGTAATGGCGCTCGTGAAGAGAACATTTTTTGGTAGTCCTGCATACTAATGGTATACAAGGAACAAGGGAAGCTTGGCACGGGAGCAAGATGCTCACACTGCCGTACCTCGTAACAAAAATAATGCAATGCACGACCATGACAATGCACCACCACCCATTTTTTTATACGGAATAAACCGATTTTATATCAAGTCCATAAGTTATACTTAAACGGAGAGGGTGGGATTCGAACCCACGGAAAGTCACCCTTCAACGAATTTCGAGTTCGCCGCATTCGACCACTCTGCCACCTCTCCATAAAAAGTCAAAAGTCAAAAGTCAAAATTTCAAAGTCAAAAATGATAATTAAATTTCGATCTTCAGAAAATACACATTCTCATATTATATAGCTAATATGATTGATTTGTAAAAAATTCTTAATCTATAGCACTAGGCAAATAGGTTATATCAAATCCGCTATTATTCGGTATAAAAAAATGTTCCATCTTCACCCAAAGCCCAAATAATTCAGAATTCTCTTCTCTCCTGAATTCTGACTCCTGAATTCTAATTCACTATCTTAATTACACTAATGCTACATATTAATTACACTAATACTACCGGATTTGATATGACGATGGCCGTTTTTCCTAGTTTTGGTGGAGTTACATTTTGGACATTTCAATTTGGAACATTTATATCATGTCCGGATAAGAGCGTGATAAAAAAACTTTCTCCTTCTCTTCTTCTTTCTTTCCTCTTGAATTCTGTTTGCGGAGCATTCCGTAGGAAATTCTGACTCCTGAGTAATTTATTTATAACTGTTCAACCGGACATAATACTATCATTACTTTTCAGCAACACTCAATTTTGTAGTACAGTTTTTGAACTGTCTACTCCTACAATGTTATCTTGTCAATCTCAAAGCTTATTTCAGCGTTTTGAAAAAGCCAAAATCAGAGCGATCGCTTGTGTATCTGTACAGACTGTCACTCTACTATCGTGTTTATAAATTTATACACCTAGAATTATAAGAAATCAGCAAATAATTGTTGATAGAGGTGAAAATGTTATAACTAGAAAAGATGAGTCTGGTTAATGACAATTATGTTGAATTTTAGACTAATATCATGTCCGGATAAGAGCGTGATAAAAAACTTTCTCCTTCAAATCCAGTTCTTCTTCTTCCTTCTTCTTTCTTCCCTCCTGACTCCTGACTCCTGACTCCTGACTCCTACGCCGTTATTTATTTATAACTGTTCAACCGGACATGATATAACTATTTGAATTTTGGACAAATCACCTACTGATTTAAGCTTGAATTGAATGATTGTGTATTGTCATTAGCTACGTCCAGCTTTGCTTAACGAATAACTTTTAAGTTTCTTATGTAAAAGAACAATGAAATCACAATTAATTAACAACAAAGAGCTATCATCTCAGCAAAAAAATGAGATGTATTTACTTCTTTCGACTCATTTTGTAGGAGTAAAAAGAGATGTTTTTGATGAAGATTTAGCAGAGAAAAATTGGATACTTCTTCTCAAAGATAAAAATTCTCATCAACTGCAAGGTTTTTCTACTTTATTAATTTACAATACTGAATTTAAAGGAGAAACGATATCGGTTGTTTATTCGGGAGATACAATTGTAGACCCTTCCGCTTGGTCTAGTTCTGCACTATCTAAAGCTTGGATCGAGGCGATAGATTTATTGAGTCAAGAGTTTGCTTTAGGGAAATTGTATTGGTTGTTAATTTGTTCTGGATATAGAACTTATCGGTTTTTACCTGTGTTTTGGCAAGAATTTTATCCCAGATTCGAGCGGGAAACTCCAAAAGAAATTCAAGATTTAATCGATTTTTTGGCAGCTAAAAAATTTGGCAAAAATTACGATCGAGAAACCGGAATAGTTCGCTTTCTTCATCCCCATCAACTGAAAGAAGGTTTAAAAGGAATACCTCCTGAACGATTGAATGACCCTCATATTAGCTTTTTTAACAACAAGAATCCTTGTCATATTAATGGCGATGAATTGGTTTGTTTGACTGAAATTTCTCTAGAGAATTTAACAAAAGCTGGAAAGAGAATGTGGAAAAATAAAAAGACATCTCTGAAAAAGAATAGATTTTTTGCAGTAGCAGGCAGCAGGCAACAGGCAACAGGCAACAAGGAAGAAAATTTATGAAATAAAGACACAAAATAGGCAACAGGAAACAGGCAACAGGCAACAGGCAACAGGGAGGAAAATTTATGAAATAAAGACACAAAATAGGCAGCAGGCAACAGGCAACAGGCAACAGGCAACAGGGAAGAAAATTTATGAAATAAAGACACAAAATAGGCAGCAGGCAACAGGCAACAGGCAACAGGCAACAGGGAAGAAAATTTATGAAATAAAGACACAAAACACGATCCATAAGTATAATTTCTGGAGATGTCTAAAGTAAAAATCAGAATTATTTGAGTAGTTTAAGCAGATGAAAGAGCAATTGAAAGTTTTTAATAACTCCGATTGTTTTATTGAGGGATGGTATTGGGCAATTCCGGCAAAAGAGTTGGGAATTGGCAAGATAAAAGCAGTTAGTTTGTTGGGCAAAGAATTGGCGATTTTTCGTAACTTTGAAAAACAAGTTATTGCTGTTGATGCTTATTGTCCTCACATGGGGGCACATTTAGCAGAAGGAAAAGTGGAAGGAGAAGGGATAAGATGTTTTTTTCACAATTGGAAGTTTGATAATGAGGGTAAATGTATTGAAGTTCCTTGTTTAAATAAATCTTTACCTGTTAATTTACAAATCCATCCTACAGCAGAAAAATACGGTATAATTTGGGTTTGGACAGGAAAAAAATCACCAAAATCTTTACCTTTTGTCCCAGAATTAGAAAAAGAAGAATGCGATATAATAGTCGCTAATAGCTTTATTAAAAATTGCCATCCCAACGTATTAACAATTAACGCGATCGACGCACATCATTTTAATACAGTTCACAATTTACCTCTAGAAATAAATTTCGACAAAGAAGAGATCAATGAAAATGCGATTGCTTTTAACAATACTACTAGAGGAGGTGACGATTCTTTCTTAATTAAACTGATTCGTCCTTTTTATCGCAACGAAGTTACTTATAAAATCTGTTACTGGTACGGTAGTACGGGTACTGTAACGATTGGCCCTGACTTCCTTCATTTTTATATTATGTTTGCTTTGCGTGGGTTGGAGGGAGGGAAGACAGCAGGAAAAACAATCTTGATCGCTAAAAAACGTTTTGGGTTACTGGGATGGTTATTTAATCGGATTGTACTTTGCTTAACTTGGTTGGTAGGAAATTATTTTGCTAAAGGGGATACACGGATTTTTCAAACCATTAAATTTAATTTACAAACTCCGACACCAGCGGATCGAGCTATCGTTGATTTTATTAAACATACTGAAGCTCAACAAGCTTTAAGTTGGGGAAGTTGGGGAGAAGTTGATGGTTTCAACAATTAATAATTAATAATTAATAATTAATAATTAATAATTAATAATTAATTAGTAAGATTTGACATGGGGACGCGGAGACGCGGGGACCTGGCGTGTCAGTGACACCCTATCTCGCTATCTCTGTGTCTCCGTGTGGGGAGTGTGGGAAGTACAGGATTTAAAAAATATGGGGTTGTAAATATTCTCTGACGACAATGAATTAGCCTTGCTTTCAACAATTAATAATGAATAATGAATAATGAATAATGAATAATTACCTCTCCTTGAAAAGAAGAGGATTGACTAATAATGAAAAATTTTCTTTATTATCCCCTTACAGCGGTTTTCATTTGGGTAGACCACAGTAGGGACGTTCCATGGAACGTCCCTACAAGGTTTGATGTGTGAAGATGTGGTTCATCAATTTGAAAAGCGCTGTAAAAGGGGAGGCGCATACCCACAATTTTTCGGTAAAGAGGGAAATGAAAAAAAATAAGTTTATGATGAAAAAAAATATAGCTGGTTTTGATTTATCTCAGACAAAATGCGCTAAACTTAAACGCATATTAGATTCTCGGTTAGATAAGGTGTTGGCGGAGCCTAGCGACAGCAGTAATCACATTTACTGGGATGCTGGTTATTTTAATTTAGACAATAGCACTGTTTTTCAAAATGCTACCCTCCAGCAAAAGAAAGACATTCTCAAAGTAGCTAGTCGAGAGTTGTTAGAAGAAGCTTATTTTATCGAAAAAGCTGGAATGGGTTATATGGCAAAAATGGTGCTATTGTCGGAGACTACAGAAGAAAGGATGCTTTATTCTCTATTTGCTGCCGATGAAACTACTCATTTAGCTAAGATTATGCCCTTTCTCGAACGCATCCCTCTAGATACGGACGATCTTTTTTTACAGTTATTGGGGGATGTCGTCGAAAGTGAGGATAAAAGTGTAATTTTATTTGTACTTCAGGTGGTTTTAGAAGGATGGGGTTTGAGTCACTATCGCAGTTTAGCAAAAGGTTGTGGCGATCGAGATTTAAGTATTGTGTTTCGCAGTTTTTTGGATGATGAGTCTCGACATCATGCTACTGGGGTAACTTTATTTCAGCAACAACATCTTGATTTGAGTAGTAGAAGGGCGATATTAGAAATTCTAGCATCATTTTTAGAGATGATTCGGGTTGGTCCTCAAAGAGTCTTAAGTGCTGTTGAGATGGTTTTGGGGGATTTATCTCGATCGCAAAAAATCAAGTTATTTGAGGAGTTGGATGCTGAAAGTCATAGCAGTAGTCGTTTGAGTATACTTCGTTCTTTAATTGGTCAGGAAGGAAGTGTATTTGTGACTGAATTGGAGGAAAAAGGATTATTTAGTGCTTATCAAAATAATTGGGTCTAAAACCCCACCTAAGCAAAATGTTTTTGGAGACTTGCTCAAATCCCCGTTACAAAAACAACTTCTGACTGTGATGAAGTGTGTCTTACATTCTGTTTGCGTAGCATTTCCTCCAGAAAGGGGACCTCAGAATTACACACTCGCTTCTGACTTCTGTAGGGGTGATTCGCGAATCACCCCTACAGACTTCTGACTTCGTTATCCTGCTCATTTATGCATTTTTTAGAATTTTGTGTTATGAATAATATTTTCGAGGAAGTTAAGGATAATCGTTTGCCTTGCGATTCCTACGCAATGGGGAGTAAACACCCATTCTATCACAAGTTAAAAGTTAATTATAAGCGCAATCGTAAACAGGATTGTACTGAATTGTTGGATGCTGTTGCTGCTGATTTTTGTTACCAAGATTGTCAAAATGAGTATTGGCATCCAGAAGAGTTTTCTTTACTTTATGGAACTCGTTTATGGCAGCAATCTAGTCCCAGTCAAAGGATTATTTTAAATCAGCTTTATTGGGTAGCTTATTATTCTCAAATTATTTCGGCTGAAATTGCTACTATTTTTTTTAATCAGACTAGCGCTGCTGGGCTTTATGCTCAGGAAGATTTTCGTTTAGTTTGTGATACTTTAGATTTGGAGTCCAGTCAAGAAAGGGCGCATATTAATGCTTTTAAGATTATTTGTGAACGAGTAGAAGCTAGTTTATTTGGAAGGCGTATTTTTTCTTATCCGATGCGATCGCCTTTTTCTGAAACTATGATTTTTGCCGATACTAATCGGTTAAAAAGTTGGTGGAAGAAGGTACAGTTACATTGTTTTGGTTTGCTTTCTTCTGACAATACTTTTTTAGCTTGTCAGTATTTTACAGTTCGCGGACTGAGAACTTTAAATGGGAAAATAGTTCAGCATCAACTCAGTCGTTATTATCAAAATTATGTGGATAAAAATCAAGTACCGATTCCGAGCAAAATTTCTTATTATCATTTTCTTGATGAGAGTTTTCACTTTAATAGTTCGACTATTATCTCTCAAGATGTTATAAATTGTTTGCCAAAACCGACTAAATTTGAAAAAATGGTAGCTAATTTAGGAATAAGAGGTTGTCAAAAAGACCACTATCATTTTTCAGTAGCAATTAACGGGATTTTTTGGTACGATCCGGCACTATATTCAGCGATTTATCAAGTTCTTACAAGTAATATTTTTGGCATGGACTCTCGCGAAGCAAAAGAAATAATGTTGGCTTGTTTTACAACAGAATCGGAAGGATTATATAGAAGTTATAATACCCATAAAGAAGCTGTCGAATCTTACAAGGTTTATATCGAATCTCTCGATTATATCTGGCCGAGTAATCGAGAAATGTCTTTAATGAGTTCTAACTCTATAGATAAATATTTGGCAGTTCAAAAACGATTGTTTTCTAAATGGGAAAAAAACCATGAAAATCTTTAATAATTGGGATGTAGTTGCTAAAGGTTGGTATATTGCTTGTCCCAGTCAAGAAATACCTTTAAATAAGGCAAAATCTGTAGAAATTTGCGGGCAAAAAATTGTTTTATTTCGTGGTGAAGATGGCAAAGTAAATGCAATAGAAGCTTATTGTCCCCATTTAGGAACGGATCTAGGAATTGGCAGAGTAGATGGAAATTATATTCGCTGTTTCTTTCACCATTGGGCGTTCGATGGCGCTGGTAATTGTCAAGATATTCCCTGTCAAAATACTATTCCTACTCGAGCTAAGTTACAAGCTTATGTTACTGATGAAAAATATGGCTTTATTTGGGTATATCCAGATAAAGAAGCTCCGGCAGGAGTAACAGAATTTGATGAATTAAAAGGTAAAAAATTATTATCAGTAGCAGACAAAGCATTTACGCGCAGTTGTCACCACCATATTTGTATGATGAACGGTATCGACTCACAACATCTACAAACAGTCCATAAGATAAATATCGAAATGGATTTAAAATTGCAGCAAAATCGAAGGGGAAATATTATTGATTTTACTCTCAGTGGCAAATTTCCTAACCAGACTTTTAGAGAGAAAATCGGACGGAAATTTTTAGGCGAAAATTACGAATATACGATGAGATATGCTGATGGTTGTATGGGACTTTTAACCATAATGAAAAATGTGAAATTATTTCCTCAGTTACATATGATTTATGCTTATACTCCTCTCGATGGAAAGACTCGCATTCAACCTATTTATGTTACTGAAAAGCGCGGAGGTATATGGGGAAATTTAGTTGCGAGATTCTTAATTTTTTGTACTCGACTTACTTATTATGCCTTACGAGATGAAGACGGACAAATTTACGATAATATTCGTTTTAATCCAAATATTTTGCTCGATATAGATACACCATTGGCAAAGTATATGGAATATGTGAATAAATTAGATATATCTCTCTGGAGTAAATTTAACCTTGAAGAAGGCAGAAGGCAGAAGGCAGAAGGCAGAAGGCAGAAGGGAAGGAATGAAATTAGAAGGTAAAAGGTTTTCGACAACTAATTATCCGGATTTGATATAAGGGAAAATAGCAAAATATTTCCGCTCAAACTGAAGGAGAATAAAAATGAATCAAAATACTTACAATATCAGCTTTTCAGATACAAAATATCCAACTTTAGCCTTAGAAAGAGACTCCCAACTTTCCCAACATCTAACAGTACAAAATTCTCCCGTATTATTTGGATGTCGAACGGGTATTTGTGGAACTTGTTTAGTAGAAGTAGAAGGAGATATCCCACCACCAAATTCAGAAGAATTAGAAATACTAGAAATATTCTCACCCGGAAATAAACAAGCAAGACTAGCTTGTCAAATAAAACTAACAAATAACATCAAAATCATTGAAGAAGGAAGAGGGAAGAAGGAAGAAGGAAGAAGGAAAGAAGTAAGGAAGGAAGGAAAGAAGGAAGAAAAAGTGGATGGGGATAGTCTCTGATCGGCCACTCCGCGTCTTATAACCCCAACCAATTTTAAACACTCCCATTGACGGTGGGATATTAAACCCAAAAGAAAAATATGAAATTTGAAGATTTTTGGTATATAGTTGCATTAAGCAAGCAACTTAGGAAAAATCAAGTATTAAGTCGAACAATATTAGGAGAATGGTTAGTAGTATTTCGTGACGAAGATGGTAAACCAGTTGTGTTGCGCGATCGCTGTATGCACAGAAATAATCGTTTATCTTGGGGTAAAGTAAATGCAGGTAAGATTCAATGTCCCTATCACGGTTGGGTGTACGATGGCACTGGTAAAGTTGTCTCTGTACCTGCAGAAGGGGATAATTTTAAACAATTAAACTGTCGTAGTGCAAAATCTTATCAAACCAGAGAAGAAGACGACTATATTTACGTCAAACTTTCAGATAATAACGAGTTTAATCCTTTTCCCATGCCTTATTACCGTCAACCTGGTTGGGAAACTGTACGAGTAATTAATCGCTTTCACAACAATATTACCAATTGCGCCGAAAATTTTATCGATATTCCTCACACTGTAACAGTACATCCGGGGATATTTCGCAACCCCCGGAAACAAAAATTAACGATGACTGTGGAGAGGAAAAACGGATCGGTATTTGTCGAATATCTACAAGAGACTAATAATTTAGGATGGTATGCCAAATTTCTTAATCCCAGTGGTGCAGAAATTCAACATACAGACAGTTTTCAAATGCCTAATATTACCAGTGTCGAATACAACTTGGGAAAAAATAGAAGGTTATTTATTACCAGTCAATCTATTCCCGAAACAGAGGACTCTACTTTAGTTTACACCGACGTTACCTATAACTACGGCATTTGGAATAAAATTGCTCGTCCTTTTGTATATTGGACTGCTCAATATATTATCAGTCAAGACGTGCAAATTTTGAACCTTCAGCAAGAAGTAATAAAAAAATACGGGACTAATTTTGCTAATACACCCGCAGATACTATTCACATTTTTGTCGAATCTATTATTGATAAAATTGCTATTGGAGAAGATCCTAGACAATTAGCAAATAAAGCAGTAAATGTAAATTTTTGGGTTTGAAGAAGAAGTCAGGAGTCAGGAGTCATATCAAATTCGGTTGAATACTTATCATATATTTGGGGGTGGGAAGTGTGGGGAGGGTGGGGAGTGTGGGGAAAAGGGGAGGTCGAGAGATTGAAGACTCCGAAAGTGTGGATAGAATTATAAACATAAATTTTTACCGAAAAATAAAGGTTTAAAGCCTCTCCTTTAAAGGAGAAACAAGAAAAACTTTTCCTTTGATTCAATCCTATCCGTTTTCAAGAAGAGGTAATTATTAATTATTAATTATTAATTATTAATTATTAATTATTGAAGACTACCTCCTCTATAATTTCCATTTCTCCTGTCTCCTGTCTCCTGTTTCCTGTCTCCTACCACTCATACTTTATTCAGCAAACCCTATCTAAAAATGATTGTTTTTATTACTTTTTGGGTTTTGACGATTTTAACTTTAACTCGTCAAGATGTATGGAAAACAAATTGGCAAGATTGGTTGCTAGATATGACTGGATTATTATTTCAGGGTTTGGTCATACCAGTACTACAAATTACAGTAGTTTACCAAGGCTATAAATTTCTTCTCCCTCACTGGGAAAATAGTATAAATATTACTTCAGTCCCAGCTTTTATTCTCAGTTTTGTGTTAATAGATTATCTCTATTATTGGAACCATCGTCTATTACACAGTTCTTGGTTTTGGCATCTGCATAAAGTGCATCATACTGTCACTCAGAGAAATGTTTTTGGAACTTCTAGAAATACTCTATGGACGAGTTTTTTCATTATCTATCTTTGGGTACATTCCTTATTTATTTATCTACTAATAGATCCGAGTTGGTACATTTTAGGAGTTAGTCTTACTTCTGCTTTAGATTTATGGAGGCATAGCGAAATTGAACCGAAATCTAACAATTTTCTCGCTCGCTTTTTATCTCCTTGGTTGATACTTCCTCAAGACCATGCTTGGCATCATAGTAATAATCCCCAAATAGGTAATTATGGTGCTAACTTAAAAATTTGGGACGTAATTCACAGGACTAATTTTACTAGCGATAAACCTCCTCAAAATCTGGGAATTACAACTCAACTTACTCTTAAACAAAAATTATTTTTTCCTTTTAAATAGCTATCAGCTTTTAGCATTCAGCATTCAGCATTCAGCATTCAGCTTTTTGACCTTGGGTTAAATCCCCAGCTTCTATAAGCCGGATAGTTTAATATCAAGTCTCATTAATTAGCCATAATAAATTAACTATCGGGTGCATCTCAATTTTGAATAGAGCCAAAAATTTATCGCTTTTAGGCAACAGGCAACAGCTCATCTGGCAACAGGGAATATATAGGAAAAAAGTATTTTTACAAATATGAGATGCACCCTAGCTATCTTTAGTCATCTTTTAGATGACTTCTGCTTTGAGCCAAGAAATTTATTTCTTGGCGGATGACATAGCTCGCCAAGGATTTCAATCCTTGGCTAATAGTTTAAGTCATCTTAAGATGACTCTTGAGGAGTGGTTAATCAGTGTTTGATATAAGAGGGATATCCCCTCTTAAACATAAAAAAATACTAATGCTGAGTGCTGAGTGATATTTCATTATTAATTATTGAAACATGACTTTATTAAGTATCCTACTATCTTGGTTTCCCAGTATAATAATCTCCCTCGCAATCGGTTCCTTTATCTCGATTTGTTTCCATCCTAATTTTTTGAATATATCTTGTCTAATTTTTATTCTTTACGGAATACCTCTAATTATCTATCGAATTCATAATCTTTTTTATCCCCTCGAAGCTGGAGTAACTTATTTATTAGACAAAAAATATTCACCTTGGTGGGGCAGTCATCAAATTCAAACAATATATATTGCCTTTCCATTTTTAGAAACATTATTACGTCTCATCCCCGGATTATTTTCAATTTGGTTACGACTTTGGGGCGCAAAAATTGGTAAAAATATTTATTGGACTCCGAAGTTAGAAATAGCCGATCGAGGATTAATTGAAATCGGCGATAATGTAATTTTTGGCTACGGAATAAGACTCTATTCTCACGTTATTAAACCTAAAAATAATAACCTAATGTTGTATGTCAAAAAAATTAAAATAGGCAACAATGTCTTTATCGGAGCTGGTTGCCGTTTCGGCCCCGGTGTCAATATAAAAGATGAAACATTTATCCCCGTAACTACAGATTTATATCCCAATAAAAATGCGAATATTAATTAACTTATTAGCTAAAATATTAACCCCTACTGCCAACAAATTTGAGCAAAGTTTGTTAAATTCAGAAACAACACAAAAAGCAGTTCAAAAAGAAATATTCGATCGCTTTATAAATAGTGAATATGGCAAATATATCGGCATAAAATCTTTAGAAGACTGGCAAAATATCCCGGTTGTCAACTACGAAGATATAAAACAATGGATCGAACCTGGTAAAAATAAATTATTAACCCCAGAAACAATCATATTTTACGAAAAAACATCGGGAAGTAGAAGTCAAGCCAAATTAATCCCTTATACAAAATCTTTACGAAAATCTTTTAATCAAATGTTTTGTATTTGGGCACAAGATTTGATTAAAAATGGTCCCAAATTTACTACGGGAAAAATCTATTTCTGTATCTCCCCTCAATTAGAAGAAAATCAAGAAAATTTAGGATTAGAAGACGATTCAGAATATTTAGATTCTTGGTTGAGATTGTTTTTGAGTCCTTTTATAATCTTCTTGCCAAAAAGATTCAAAACAGTAGAACAATTTAAAGAAAAGCTCTGCCTTAAACTCCTAGAAACAGAAAAATTAGAAATAATATCAATTTGGAGTCCGAGTTTCTTAAAAATACATCTCGAATATATTCAAACCCATCAAAAAAGATTAGCAGAAAAATTAAAACATCGTATTTCAGAGAAACGTTATAAATTGTTACTGCGATCGCCAATTCCTTGGACAAAACTCTGGCCACAACTTAAACTAATATCCTGCTGGGATAATGCTTCCTCGAAGGAACAAGCAGATTATTTACGAGGATTATTTCCAGGAGTAATGGTACAAGGCAAAGGACTGCTAGCTACAGAAGTACCGATGACTGTACCCTTAATTAAAGCTTCTGGATGCGTACCATTATTAGATGAAGTATTTTTTGAGTTTGAAGGTAGGGATAAAAATATCTATCCACTGCATCAACTAGAGAAAGATAAAATATATTCCGTCATTATTTCCCAAAAAGGGGGATTATACAGATATCGGAGTGGCGATCGCGTATTAGTTACAAAATTTTACTTGAATACTCCTTGTCTAGAATTTATAGGTAGAGAAGAAAATACTAGCGATTTAGTGGGAGAGAAATTACATGAAGATTTTGTTGCAGAAGTAATTAGAAAGTTATCAATTACAAAAAGTTTTTTTAAGAGTCTAATTCCCATAAATAGTTCTCAACCCCATTATGTCTTAGTAGTCGATAGCCTTGACGAACCCCGATCGGAAATTGCTAAAAATTTAGACCAACTTTTAATGCAATCGTACCATTATCGTCAAGCTAGATTATATGGCCAATTATCACCAGCAAAAGTTGTAGTTTCTCCTGATATGCTAGAAAAAATTTTACAACAAAAAATAGCCTGTGGAAAAAAATGGGGAGATATCAAACACGAAATTTTAATGACTACGGCCTATCTTTCAATAATGGATAATTGATAATTAGGGTTTGCTGATTAAATACCAAAGCATTGGGTGATATAGGTTTTAGCGTTTTTCGATTCTAAAAAAGTACCAGCTTTTCGCAAGAATAAGCTCGTGCATGCTAGTATTTTGGGGTGATTATGGCAGAAAAATTGAGAGACAAAACGCCCGCTCCTATCTCCTCGTTCCCAAGCCATTTCTCCTGTCTCCTGTCTCCTGTCTCCTGTCTCCTACCCCAACAAAAAGACTTTCCATAAGCAGACCCTAATTACCTCTTCCTTTTAGGGAGAGGATTGAATAAAAGAAAAATTTTTTCTCTCTTGGTCGATTGGATATGGCGCAGGTTTCCTCGCCATCACCCGACCGCTTGTTTCTCCTTTAAAGGAGAGGCTTTAAACCTTAATTCTTTGGTAATGTGTTCCTCGAGTATTTTCCTGCTTCATAAAACTGATATAAAACGTCACATAGCGTGACATTTTAATGTTTACTTCCTGCTTTCCTACGGAATGCTACGCAAACCACCGGAACTGTCGGCAGCAGGACCTCCACAGGCATTAACGGTCAAGCCGACCGCATCTGTTAAATTAATTGAGGCATTCAAGTCTCGGTCTAGAGTTTTTTGTTGATTATTTAATTTGAGTTTGGTTCTAATGGATTTCATAGAGATTGAGGGCATACCATTTAAATAGGATGCTTAGATACGTATTATATCGTTATTCGTTGATTAAGTCAATGCTCTTCTATCCTGGTCATATAGATCAACAGTCTGAAATTCTTATCTGTGCTAGTGCAGGATGGCGGAAATAACTGACCAGTTAAAAAATCCTAAAACAATTACAAATTAATACTTTTAACTTTTGACTTTTGACTTTTAACTTCCGCGTAGTGGCACTAGCCTGCTCGTTCGATCAAAGTAGAGAACTATCAACCTTATCTGATTCTAAAGTAGTTTGAAAGCCCGTAGCAGGAGTCCATTGAATTGCACCATCACGACCAGTCCAAAATAGAAGAATATCATTTTCCTGGCAAAGTTCAACCATATCTGGATGGACAGAATCAGACGAAGCGATCGCTACTTTTGGCCGAATAATATTTAACAACTCTGGATTTAGTTTATTCCCAGACCACCAAAGCACCTGAGTCTGCGGAAAACTTCTTGCCGATAGTAACCGACTCTGTTCGGGCAATTTCACATCTCCCAATAATAACCATTTTTGGCCATGAATCAGAAATTCCACGATTGGGGTCTCAGAATTAATTAACTTCATCTGTATCGAACCCAATTCAACAGTTTGATTATTTACTAAAGTATAGTAATCAGCCCGACTAGCTCCCACAGCATCTAGCACAGGTTGGTTGTTAGTTTGATAATTCTTTTCATCATCAGCTTCCACATCATAAAATATCTTCACTCTCAAGGTATTCAAAATATCTGACCAACCACGACTCAAACCTTTTTGAGAATGAAGGGCAATAGACCAATTAATTCTATTAATACCTTGCTGGCGTAAAAATGGTAATACCATAAACCTGGCCGTATTTTCACCTCCAGAATTAATCAAAGTTACTTTCCGTCCATCTTGAATCACAAACACTGGTTCCTCAGATGAATCAAGAATCGTAGCTTGAAACACAGAAGCTCGAGTATACCAAAGAGGAATAATAATGATGGCGATCGCCAAAATCACACCCCACTGCCAAGACTTTAGAGAAAACTTTTTCTTTTTTCTCTGATTCGCTTCTGGCGGTCTATTCCTCCACAACCATATACCACAAATCAACCCATAAAGCACAACCAATTGATAAATTGATATAGCACCCACCGCCACTTGATTTCCTGGCAACACGCTAAAAAAATTTACCACCTCTATTAAAACTCTGACTGGAAAATACAATATTCCAGCAATAAGACTACCTACATAAGGAGAAATCAAAGCCACGATGGCGCTGATAAAACCCCCCAGTGTAATCACCGCAACCAAAGGTGCAGTAATAACATTCACAAAAATAGTATAGGGAGATACAACATGAAAAACATACAGTAATAGAGGTAAAGTCCAAATAGAAGCAGCGATCGGAATAGCAACTAGAGATGCAATACCAGAGGGCAACCAATCCAAATATTTCATTAATGGTGGTGCTGTTACCAACAATCCGAAAGTTGCCAAGAAACTCAACTGAAATCCTAAATCCCAAATCCATAAGGGATTAATTAATAGTAGAAAAGTTGCAGCCACAACTAGAGAAGCTAATGGTTGAACTTGACGTTGGGAAACGATGCCAACCAAAGCAGCTAACCCCATAAATGCTGCTCGTAATACTGAAGGCGAAATACCTGCTAAACCAACGTAAATAATTAAAGTTAGGATGCCAAAGCTAAATCTTGCTCCGGGAGGCAATCTTTTAGTCAAAGTCAGCACCACACCTAAAATTAACGAAATATGAAAACCTGATGCTGCTAATACATGAGCCAACCCTACTTTGACAAACTTGTCTCGTAATTGATAAGATAAATCTACAGCTCTACGTCCTAATACCATTGCACTCACAAGGGGACCCTCTGGTACTCCCAATGAACTCACATGAGAGCGAATAATTCGTTGGCGTATCCGACTTAATCCCCAAGTATTAGTCTTTTCTTGGTTAGTGATGGTGAGTTTATAACCTGTAATGCCAGCAAAAGCACCTTTTCTACCCAAGTAGGCACGAAAATCAAAACCTCCGGGATTAGTTGCTGGTGATGGTTTGTATAAAGAACCAGTAATTGCTACCGCTTCACCAGGATAGACACCTGTTGCATGTAATAGGGGAACTGTGACATAAAGTTTGCCTGTAACGTCTTGGTGTACATTGGCCGAACCATCAGTACCTACTATTTCACTAACTTGAGTGACATTTAGCCAAAGTTGTGCTTTTTCTGAGCGAGTCTTGCGGGAGAGAGAAAGCACTTTTCCACGAACAGTAACTACTTGTTGTTGGGAGTCACCATCAACGGGAATAATTTTACTGACATCATCTATTGATGGTTGGGGTACTCGGACTGAAAAATAAATACTAGCAAGAAAAGCGATCGCTCCAGCGGTGATCCACAACCAATTGGAATTTAGCAGAGATTTTCTCGTTCTGTTTGGGAGTAAATCTGGAAACTGCCCATTTCTGAGTAAGTCTTCAGTATTAATTTTTTGCTGAGAAGTTGCTATGATTTTAGTAGACCTTCGTAAGTTTTGTCGATATCCTTGTTGTACGATAATTGCTAAGACTAACCCCACAGTTAGCATACCATATATACCCCAAGGAACAATGGTAGATACTAGCCCTAATATGTAAGCTAGACTGATGACGATCGCTACAGCTTGATTCATATTTCATTGAAGAAGGTAGAAGGCAGAAGGTATAAGGCAGAAGGGAATATTGCTTATGGATAGTCAACTAAGGCCACTTCGTGTCTACAAACCCCACACAATTTTGGCGTTGCTGAATACTGGGATGATTTTGGCGCTCCACGGAGACACGGAGACAGGGAGACACGGGGATTATGGTTTGTGCTCTGGTGACAAAATCATCCCGCAATTATGCAATGCCCAATTTTAAGCACCTCCGTTGACGGTGGGGTATTAAACCCGCAAAAGAAAAGATCAAACTATTAAACCTAAATTTGAATTTGGCAAAATCTCAAATCCTTTTCAATTAATAGACATCTCTAGAAAAGAGGGATTAGGCAGTAGAGAGAAAGAATTAATAATTTCTTTGTGAGAATTAATTTTATTTTTGATTTTTGGAGATGTCTAATAGTTAAGCGTTTCATCTCGAAATCACCATCCAATAAAAATTATAGCCATACATTAGCAATGCTTTAGAAAGATTAGTTCTCTAGGACTTACCGAATAATTAACTAATTAATAATTAAATAATTCGCGCCTTGAAGCCTCCCCTTGGATAGGGGAAAAAAGCGGTCGTTTGCGGAGCAGTCCGTTAGGATGGGATGGCGAGGAAACCTGCGCCATATCCAATCGACCAAGACAGCGGTCGTTTGCTTTTGCTTCGCAAAACTGGCGTAACGCAACGCTGACGCGAAACGCGACAGCGGAACGGAGTTCTCTCTTCGCAGCTTCCCCGTTGGGTGGGATGGCGCAGGAAACCTGCGCCATATCCAATCGACCAAGAAAAGAAATAATATTTCCTTATATTCAATCAAGAGCGGTTAAAACCCGAGGTAATTATCAATTATCCATTATCAATTATCCATTAATGAAGCACTTCAAGGTATTTCCGTCATTGCGACCGATAGGGTTTGCGGAGCATTCCGGAACGGAAGGCAATCTCCAGTCCTAGTTTTTCGTACCTCATGCGTAAGTCCTAATTTAGATAGCTAAACCAAGTCTTAGACCCAACACTGCATGAACAAACATGATACAAAGTGCAATGCTACCAAGGTAAGCGTGAGTAGTACGTAATACAGCTTGATTTCCACCAAATTTTGTCAGGGAGATAAAACCATTTGTTGCTAGTAGGGATAATACTGCCGAACCAGTCCAAAAATGAGGACTTTCAAACATTTGCTGTTCCTGCATCACTAGAGATAATATTCCACCCGTATAACCTAATGCCATAAATAAAAACATAAATGGTGCCATCTTACGGTGGTTAGAGGCACTTTCAACAGCTATGGCTTCATCAGTAACTACTCGTCTACGCCATCCAGTAAAACCTACAAAGCTACCCATAACAAATACAACGATCGCCATCATTAATGGATGTCCCCAATGTACAATTGGTTCTGGTGTACCGAAATTGCGGAAGATGTCAGCTATTGGTTCTAAATATTCTCTGATTTCCATTTCTTTCTCTCTGGTGGTAGTTTTTGCTTTCTTGTTCAAAGTTTAAGTTTATCAAAATAATTGGGTCTAATATTATGTCTCTTTGAATAACCACAACAGGACTTACGCAAATTCACCTTATAAAACGCCATTTGTAGGGGCGAATGGCATTCGCCCTCAAATGTTTTCGGAGGCTTGCTCAAATTCCCGTTACAAAAACAGCTTCTGACTTCTGTACGGGCGAATAGCCATTCGCCCCTACTGATTTCTGACTTTATTAAGCTGCTGCTTTAGCCTGACCTTCTGGGTTAGCTTTCAGCAATGGAAAGTTAAGACTTTCCCGTTGTTGTAAATAAAGTTGACCGACTTTGCGTGCTAGATTACGAATTCTGCCAATGTAACGAGTGCGTTCAGTGACAGAAATTACCCCTCTAGCATCAAGTAAGTTAAAACTATGAGAACATTTGAGAACGTAATCAAGACTAGGTAAAACTAATCCTTGTTTTGTTAGTTGTTCGGCTTCTTTTTCATAGAGACCAAAGAGGGTAAATAAAAACTCAGGATTAGATGCCTCAAAATTATAGGTACATTGTTCAATTTCTCCCTGAAGATAAACGTCTCCATAAGTTACCTTATCAGTCCAAGCTATTTTTGTAATCGCATCTACTTCTTGGAGATACATCGCAAGGCGTTCTAAACCATAAGTAATTTCGATGCACACTGGTCGGCAATCAATACTACCACATTGTTGAAAGTAGGTAAACTGCGTAATTTCCATGCCATCAAGCCAAACCTCCCAACCTACTCCCCAAGCTCCTAGAGTAGGAGATTCCCAGTTGTCTTCTACGAAACGAATATCATGGTCTTCTGGGCGAATACCCAGAGCGCGGAGAGAGTCTAGGTAAACATCCTGAATGTTATTGGGAGAAGGCTTGATCAGAACTTGATATTGGTAGTAGTGCTGGAAGCGGTTGGGGTTTTCCCCATAACGCCCATCAGTAGGACGACGACAGGGTTCTACATAAGCAACTGACCAAGGTTCAGGACCGATCGCCCGCAGAAATGTGTGGGGGTTCATTGTACCTGCTCCTTTTTCAGTATCATAAGGTAGAGCGATGAGACAACCGCGATCGCTCCAGAACTGATTTAAGGTGGCTATGACTGATTGGAAATTCACAGACTTTTATTTGATTTTGAGTTTATTTGAAATCAGAGATTTTTCAACATCTTGGGAGCTAACACTTTTGTGATTTTCCCAATTCACACTTTTACATAACATAAAACAATTACCTTGTCAACTTCCATTATTCCCAGGGCTGTTTCATTCTAAATTTTTGCACTTCTCTCAAAGCCTTATGGGGAGAAAGTTATAGGCTGTTATACTTCTTTGGGTGAAAAGTCAACTTTTAATCATAAATTAAAAGCCTCCATCCCCGTGTCTCCGTGTCTGGTGCGTCCCCGTGTCTATCGAGAATGAAACAGCCCTGCATTATCCCTGTTCCCTGTTCCCTGGGCGAAAAATTAACGTCGTACCTTACCTAAAGCGATCGTGACATCCACAAGCATATTCATTGCTACATCTTTACCAGGACAGATGCGTCCAGCACTACGATCGCCTACAGAATGGAAACCCATGTGGAAAGGGCAAAGATTTTCTCGGTTGGCATCAAATTGATAGGTTGTCGGACCCCAAAAGCTCTCGTCTAACAATCCTAAGCTCATAGGAATCAATATTTTTGTACCAGTAGGAAAAGTTCTATATCTGCCAGCTATTGTCACTGTAAAAGTATCGGTTGCTATTCTATGGGAGGCACTAACGGGTGCCCAGAGACGGGAACATTCTAGGAGATAGAGTCGCACAGACTCTCGGTTGTCTAGGTCGAGTTCATCCCAATAATGAGTAGGGTTAATTTCAGATGTATTTCTACCTTTGTAGGCGGGAAGAGGTCGATCGCCCATAGCAGTTTGACCAAGATGTAGAGGACCTTGTAAAGCGGCTATACTCATAATAGATGTCATCAGTTTGGCTAATTCTCGTCTTGTCATGCCATTATACTGATCGCTCTGTTCGTTAAAGTTGGCTAATACAGGAGAATTTTCATATATGGTTGCTGCTTGCTCGATGGACTCTGAAATTTTTCCATGCCTAAATATGTTTAACTCCTCTAAGATAGTACTAACACCTGCAAAGTAGCGCAGTGTACCCTGGCGTGTATAGTGTAAATCTGTGAGGAAGTCCATTGTAGCTTGATCGTTAGGGTCTAACTGAAATAAAACATAGTGAAGATATTCAATCAGAAACCGTTTCCAACCCCGCTTATCCTCGCTAAAGAAAGCCCCACCAGGGCCGTGAGGCATATCTATATAATCTGCTGCTAACTTTTCAATAAGTTGTCTGGCGATCGCATCTTGCTGACGTGCTATTGAGGAGTCATTGAGAATATAATCCTGTAAACATCTACGGAAAGCTTCATGGCTATTACTACCTGTTGCTTCTTGGTCTGAAAGTGCTAGTAGGAAAACATTTCTGCCACCTACATCTTGGTTAGGCAAATGATTTGCTTCTAGTACAGTAGTCCCTAAATGCCATGTTCGAGCTTGAGGAGAAGTCAATGCTGTTTCTATGGCTTCAAATTCTCCCATTACTACCTGGCCAGCACAACAAAAGTTTGGTCCTAAAACTAGGCGTTTCTGGTCTAGGTATGTAGGAATATTTGCTACTAAACCTTCTATGAAGATAATTATTGGCAGCAAGACTTTGCTAAAGATATTTTCTGGATGTTGAAGTGCCCAGATTTGAAAATTATTCAGCCCAATATCTATCAATGATGCTGTATGGGTTGGTTGTTGTCTTGGCGGGGTGGTTGAAGTCATATTGTTTTTCTCTGTGGTTGTTGAAAAAATAGGGGCATAAGTAGTAATAATTAGTAAACAGTCTAGCATTTGATGCGAATTTTATAACCTACATTTCGCATCTCAAATACAGTACTTACGACTATATATGGCGCTACGCGCTAGGGAACAGGGAATAGTTGACTTTCAAAGGGTTTCAGCATTGGAAAATATCCTAACTTGAACGGGTAGTGCTATATAATAGACATCTGTTGAAAAAGATGTAGACTTTTTGTAACAGTAGGGAACAAGGAAGATGTTTTTAGGAAAAAAATACGGAAAATGATTTTGTGAGTAACTTTTACAACCCTAGTTAGTTTTTAGTAAATAAAGGGCAAGTTGATTTTCCGGAGATGTTTAATAGTTGTAGCGATCTTCACTGTCATCTTATGCGATTGCCTGACTATTAGACCAACCACAAAATAGCTGCTGCTAGGCTCCGCCAACGCTTTCTTTTACAAAACTTTACAAAAAGTCTCTAACTTTTAGATATAGGATATAAATGTTCAGCTTTGCACACAAAAATGTGGGAGAACTATATGACACCAAATAATGGACCTCACTCAACTAAAGTGAACCACACAAAAGCTCACCGAAAGTTGATGACAGCTATTATCGCTCTATTTGCTTTCACTTTTGTCCTATTTGGCTTTTCGGGGGTGACTTCCCCAGCGTTTGCTGGGCCTGGCGGAACCTATACAACAGGATGGTTGATACGGTTTAACGTTAGTAATGGAGGAGAGGCAGCTCAGTGGTATGAGGAAAAACTTGATATGATCGTCAATGATGAGAGTTCCGCATTCCCTTATTATGTGCAACTTTACTATGAAGATTTTCCTGAAACGCAAATTGGCCTGAGTCAGAGTACCCCTGTTCAATCTGGAAAAGCAACTGCTACGATCGCTGTAGATGATATTGAGGAAGCGGTAGGTAACCTAGAGGAACAAGGGGTTGAAGTTGGGCCACTTTGCAACGCGGGGGACGGTTATACGGTACTCGCCTTCTTTTGCGATCCTGATGGCAATAATTTGGCTCTTCGTGAGGATGGTTTTCCGAATGATTTTGATGATTGTGGATCGCCTGTATGCAATAATTGCGACTACTAGGGATGTCGATCATGAATTGCCCTGCAATTATTTCTGATTGACTGCTAATATCAAGTTCGGATAAATAGTTGATTGTCTGAACTTGGTATTAGTAACCGCTAGGTGAAAATCAAGTTGAAAATCAAATCCCACTCCACTCCCTTAAAATTGGTAAAACAAAAGTAATAGGCGCTCTTTCTTCTACTTGTACTCGTGTTGTTGTGGTTGTACCAGCGGTTAATTTTTGTTGAGGTCCTTTTGAAGAAGACCATTGATAACCACTAAAGGTATTGGAGTCCAATTTTAGTTGAGCGATCGCTTCAATTTTTCCTCCACTTTCGCCGATAATATTTTCTACTATTTCGGAATTTCCTACTACAAAGTTTGCACCTTCTTTTGTTACAGGAAAATCAGATACAGAAATAATTTTGCCGATAATTCCACCAAACCTTTCCCGTTTTACGGTATCAGGAGTGATTAAAATTTCCATTTCTGGTGTGATGCGTTTACCATCTGAAACAGCAAAATAACTGACTGCTTGTAGTTCTCCTGATTTTCCTTTGATATTAATTTTACCTAGAGTTGTACCTGGATTAACAAATTGTCCGAGAGTTGTTTGAATTTCCAAAATACATCCATCTACAGGACTAAGAATTTTACTATTATCAGCAATTTGTTTTTCTAATTGAGCAATTTCTCGTTTAACTTCTTCTATTTGATTTTTGCGTGTATTAACTGCTTCTAAATTTTCTTGTTCTAAACGTTTTCTCTGAGTCTCTAAATCTTGTAAATCTGCTTTTATTTGAGTTATTGTATTCTGATTTTCTAAAAATTTTTGCTTTGTTTCTGTTTCTTGCAGTTTGAGTTCTTGTAACTGAGTTTTAATTTCATTAATTTTGTTGGTATTCTCTAAAAATTGTTCGTCTGTTTCGGTTATTTGTAAATCTAATTCTTGGATTTGGGTTTCAATTTCTCTAATAGTATTGAGGTTGTCTAAATATTGTTGATTAACTTCTGCTTCCTGCACTTTTAATTCTGCTAATTCAGTCTCAATTTCTTTGATATTATTGAGGTTTTGTGCATATTTTTCTATAGCTTCTGTTCGTTCTACTTCTAGTTGTTTTAGCTCTGCTTCTATTTCTGTAATATTTTGCAGATTTTGTTGATATTCTTGTTTGCTTTGCAGTAGAGTATCTTCAGAAATAGCTCCCTGTTCATATAAGTCTTGACGTCTTTTTAGTCTCTCTTCAAAAGTAGGAGCTAACTCTCGTGCATCTTGTAAACGTTGCAGTAGACTTTCTCGTTTCTGTTGCAATGCTACTTCATTTTGATTAAGCAAAATAGGGGTTAAAGCTTTGGTATTTTCTAACCTTTGTTCCAGGGCAACTTTTTGTTCAGTGAGTGCTGCTAGTTGTTTTTCTTGTAGCTCAGGAGTTAGTGCTTTAGCATCTTGTAAACGCTGTTGTAAGCTAGTTCGTTGTTTGGCGATCGCCTCTAATTTTTTCTCTTTTAATGCGGGAGTTACTGTTTCTAGGTCTGACAAACGTTTTTCTAAACTCTGACGTTGTTCTCGAATGGCATTTAAAGTATCGTTTTGTAGTATTGGCGCTATTGCCTGAGTATCTTTCAAGCGTTGTTCTAAACTGTTTTTTTTTCCTGCTAAAGCTTCTATTTCGAGTTGAGTTCGTTGATTTTGTAGTTGTTGGGTATCTTGAGCTTGAGATTCTAATTGAGTTAGTTTATTCTGTTGTAATTCTAATTGTTTTTTAAGCTGAGATGGATCGATAGTTGCCAGTACATAATTTTTTTTTATGCACTGCCCATCTTGTATATTTAAAGATTGTAATCTACCAGCGATCGCTGACTGAAATTCTATTACTTGTCGGGGGCGAATTAATACTCCTTTTCCACTAATAGTAATAGGTATTTTGCCGAAAATACTCCATAATAAACCCAGAATTACTAGACTACCTAATGTTGCTAAAGGTAGCCAATCTTTGAGAGTAACTACTTGCATTAATTGGTCTAGTCGTTCTGGGGAAGAAAGCCGTTCTAAAGATTCTTTACGGAATATACGGCGCTGTTTTTCAGACATTAATAACTGTATATGAACTTCCCATGACTTTTTTTTACATTAGCTCATACCAATGATAAAATAAACAATATTACAAATAATTTGAGTGAAGTAAAAACTTTACGCATGATGTCTCTTTTACTAAAAATTAAGTCTTACTTATTCCTTTTTGATAGATGTTTTATGCAACGTTATTACCGAATAATTAAGATTTAAAACCTCTCCTTTAAAGGAGAAAAAAAAATTCCTACCGCGTCAATCCTCTTCTTTTCAAGGAGAGGTAATAATTAATTATTAATTGTTGAACTACTCCCCTATTCAATAAAATTTAGCAAACATTTATCACTCTTGGCATTAGAAATTATACTATTTTAAAAAAAGAATGTTACGAATAGTAAGGGCGATCATGCATACTTTAAAGAAAATATTCTTTTGACTAATAATATTATGTCCGGATAATTACTGCTCAAAAAACTTTCTTCTTTTATTCCTCTTTTTTCTTGCTTCTTCCTTCTTTATTCCCTCCTGAATCCTGAGCGAAAAATTATTGTCAATAGCCTCCTGTTTTGTTTTAAGGGGATAAAAAAAGAGAAGATTCCAGATTTAAAGTCTCCTTATTGCAGAAGTACTAATAACTGATAGTCGAAGACTATCCCCATTCCATTTTCCCTTCTGCCTTCTGCCTTCTGCCTTCTTCAACAAACTGATCTTATTCAAAAATTCCATCAGGAATAAGGGGAAACAAATACATCTTAATGATGGATTTTTAATCAAATAAAATCAACTTTTACCAATTAAATCTTGGCTTCTTAAAAGTGTTTCTGTCATGGTTGCCAATTTCTGCAAACTAGCTTCTAATTCATCAGCACGTTGTTGATGTTTTTTCTTACGCATTAAGGCTGCACGAGCTAAATCTTCCCGGTCTTGTTTTACCGCCGCCACTGCTACTTTTTGCCAGGTATTTATTTCTTGTTTAACTTGTTTATATTCTGGTTGAATATTTTCCCAAGCTATTTTTATATCCGCTAAAGCTTTGTTGACCAATTCGGCAGTATCTACGTCAGTTTTTACTCCTAAAATTGCTTGTTTAATTGGTTCTGATATTTGCTCAACATTAATGTGATAAAGCAGAGGAATAAAGTTTTTTACCTGTTGACTGTGACTAACTCCAGTTATGCACCAAGTAGCAAAATGTTCGCAATTATTAAAAACAATATTATATTTTCTTTCTCCTAGTCTACTTTCTGCTCTTTGAATGACTGTATCAGCAATATAACGAACTGGGTAACGTTTAACATAAACTTTTCTTCTATCAGTAAAATATTCTTTAGAAGTTCTTTCAATAGTTTCTGTTCCTTTGCGATAATGAATAACTGTTCCATCACCATAGTCAATGCCATGATGTTCGTAAACACCATCTATATTTAGAAACTCTCTAAGAGTATATATTTGCTCTCCTCTTGCCATATTATTTTTTCAAGTTTTACTTAATTTAACTAGCTATCAGCTATTAGCTATTAGCTATTAGCTATTAGCTTAAAAAGGTAGTACATAGATAATGGTATCTGTTTGCGAAGCATTCCGTCAGGAAACGCTTTTTAACCTAATTCTATTTTAATCTGATTGAGACAAGTTTTACACAAACTAAAACCACTAACCCTAAAGCTAAAATTCCAGCAGTAACTGCAATTACTGGCATATCTAAATGACGAATTATAATAGCTACAAGTGCCCAAACAAATACTAAAGGATAAGCAATATCTTGCTTTTGTATATTAATAATTGCTGCAATAATTGCTCCAATTATTAACATAACTATTGTCCAAACTATTGCAACTTGCCCTATACTATTCCAACCTAAGTAATGTAGGGCGCTTGCTATATTCACAATTGTTGCCACACTAATCCAAGCAAAATATATACTTATCGGATGATGAACTAACCATTTATCTTTTTTGGGCACTCTTTCATAACTAATTCCTAAACTTAGATATAAGCAAATTAAACAACCTAAAATTCCTAACATTGCCAAAACTGAAAAAGTAAATAATTGATATTGAAATAAAAATACCCAGATAATTTGTGCCAGACTCGCACCTACTAAAAAATATCCACATCTCTGTAAAATCGGATTTTCTCTTTGTACTGGTAATACTTGATAAATTCCAAAACTAATTAAACCCAAATAAATTAATCCCCAAATTGCAAAAGCATAACTAGCCGGAATAATCAAAACATCCTCAAATACAGTGTTAGAAATTTCACCAATAGTTTTGCCACCAGGAGGAGCAAGATTAACATAAACATTCAGAAAAAAAGCAGCAATAATTCCTATTAAATTAGCCCACTGTCGAATAATGTTTGAATTAAATTTGTTAGTATTAGTTTCCATAATTGTCTTTACTCTTATTAATAAATCCGATTAAGCAAAATTATAACTTAGCCCGGAAGTTGTTACCTCTACAACTCACCGGGCTACTTGATTTAAATAATTAGTTAATCTTAATCAAATTATAACATTTATATTTGTAGAATTAATCTCTAATTACTTCTAGTCCACAAGCTTCTGCCAGTTGTTGTGCTATGCTCTTATATTTTCGAGGTGGAGTGTGAGTATCTAAATCTAAATTAAAACCTTCTATAACACGCTGAATTAATTTTGAACGCCATATAGCTTCTATTTCATAATCAGAACTTAGACTGCCTTCAGATAATGCTAACCTCAATTTATCTAATATTTGAAATTGTCCCACTAAAATTGCTGCTTTAGTAACATCATTAGAATCAGTATCAAGAGCATCTAGTTGCCTACTAACTCGATTCCATTCACTATCAATTATCTCGGTCAAAACTGCAGCAAGTTTAGCATTACGTTGCTGTGTCAATATCTGAAATTCGTCGTTAGTCATCATTATTAACTCCTAAATATATGATTATCGACTATCTAATTTTATATATCACATCTACACTGTTGACTCCCATGAATATAATCTTAAATTTTGAATAATTTATTTCCTATATGGCCTCTTGATTTTATTTCAGATAATCAGTTAATAAATAGACATCTCGAGAAAAGAGGCAGTAGGGACGTTGTATGCAACGTCCCTACAGAGTAGGGGGAAATAATTGATAATTTATGGATAATAATTGATTTTATTTTGGATTTTTACCAGATGTATTATTAATAAATAATGAATGGCTGATTTTTACATATTTCATAAATTGCTGATGATTAAGCTAATTTTTTTACAAAAGAAAAACAAGGTAAATTTTCAATACTATATGAACTATTTGTTATTCAAAAATGAAGATTTATTTACAGTTTTGTGGAACACTTAACCTCAATATCTACGAAATTAAAAACAAAGGAATGTTCAAATTTTTGCACCAACTATTAAAAGCGAAAAAGACACAGTTAACATCAAACAGAAGTAGATAACAAAAGGAGGAAAAAAGATTTAATTTTGACTTTTGCAATAGGTATAGTCAAGAATCAAGGTAGAAATAAACTTTCCTGAATTTTTCTGATCATGACTGATTAACCTGAATATGATAATCTATCAGCAATAAAATTCTATTAAAGGAATCTAAATAATGACAAAATTACGAGTAGGTTTATTATTTGGTGGTTGTTCCGGGGAACATGAAGTATCCCTTAATTCGGCAAAAGCGATCGCTAGTGCTTTAACTCAAGGTCAAAATACAGACAAATACGAATTGATGCCAATTTACATTCAAAAAGATGGTCGTTGGCAAGCAACTGATTTTTCTCAACAAGTTTTGGAGTCTGGCAACCTACCATCATTGCCGCTTATAGATGGAAATCAGAATGATAGTTCCGAGACTGAAACCACCTCCTCTCTTGCTTCTCAAACCTCGTCTTACCTCTGGCAAACTCCTCCTCAAGCAGCTCAGATAGATGTGTGGTTTCCAGTGCTTCACGGTCCCAATGGCGAAGATGGTACTATACAGGGTTTACTGAAGTTAATGCAGGTTCCATTTGTGGGGTCTGGGGTTTTGGGGTCCGCAATGGGTATGGATAAGATCGCGATGAAAATGGCTTTTGCTCAAGCAGGTTTGCCCCAGGTAAAATATCAGGCAGTGACGCGATCGCAGATTTGGTCTAATCCTTGTGTGTTTCCCAAACTGTGCGATGATATTGAGGCAGCTTTAGGATATCCCTGTTTTGTTAAACCTGCTAATTTAGGTTCGTCAGTGGGTATTGCTAAGGTGCGGTCGCGCTCGGAATTGGAAACTGCTTTGGATAATGCTGCTAGTTATGACCGTCGCATTATTGTTGAAGCGGGTGTAGAAGCGAGAGAGTTGGAATGTGCGGTGCTGGGGAATGATTTGCCGAAAGCTTCTGTGGTGGGAGAGATTACTTTTGACAGTGATTTTTATGATTATGAAACTAAGTATACAGAAGGAAAAGCAGAGTTATTTATTCCAGCGCGAGTCAGTGAAGCGATCGCTGCTCAAATTCAAGAAATGGCAACTCAAGCATTTTTAGCTGTGGATGCTGCGGGTTTAGCTAGAGTAGATTTTTTCTATGTGGAGAAAACAGGGGAAATTTTTATTAATGAAATTAATACCATGCCTGGTTTTACTGCGACAAGTATGTATCCTATGCTTTGGAAAGCTAGTGGCATTCCTTTTTCTGAGTTAGTAGACTGTTTAATTCAGTTAGCTTTAGAAAGACATTCTCATTGAAGAAGGCAGAAGGCAGAAGGCAGGAGGCAGAAGGGAAAATTGCTTATGGATAGTTAAAATTTTGATGTAGGTTGGGTAGAGCGACAGCGAAACCCAACATTTATCATTATTAGGACTTACGCAAAGAAACCCGGTTTCTACGAGAAATCCTTGTTTTGAACAGTAAACGTATACGAGAAACCGGGTTTCTGGGTTCACCTGCGTAAGTCCTGAGGAATTAGTCGTACAATGAATCTAGCCTACAATACAGTGGTTAGTTTGATCAGAGCAGCTTCTCAAAAAGGGCAAATGATTCATAATGCCCATGTACAGAATATAGAAACCTCACAAATCAGTAGTGACGAATTTTGGTCATTTGTTCAAAAAAACAAAAACACTCTGAGATCAATGAATTGACACAAGGGGATTGTTGGATTGGGATGACTCAAGCATCATCAACGGGATTAATTTTGGCCACTCGTGTCGGTAAACACACTGACCAGTTCATCACAGAATTAATCACCAATACAGAAGGGAAAACTAACTGTAAACAGTGGCATACTGATGATTGGGGAGGGTATGAACGAGTTTTACCTCCAGAAGTCAAACATATTATCGGTAAAGACCAGACTCAACATAAGGAGCGAACTAATGGTATTGTCCGACAGCAGATAGGTCGCTGGCATCGCCGACAGAATAAATTTGGTAAGGTCTGGGAGCAGACAGAGATAACAGTTAGGTTAGCGATCGCCTACTTTAATTGGATCTGGGTTCATACTCGCAAGAACAATACTGCTGCCCAAAGGTCGGGGTTGACGATCGCTCCTTGGAAGTGGAATGATCTAATTACCTATCCCACACTTTGTTGATGCACTACCGATTATTACTGGTGCGAGGGCAAGTTCATCTAAATAATTTGTCACCCCGTGAGGAAAAATACTTCTAACTTCTGACTTCTAACTTCCTTCCGTGTCAGGTATCAGTGAAGGAAAATTTTCCTTCTCCTGACTCCTGAGTTCTTCTCCGTTAGGCTTTTACCTTTCTAGTATTTCTTGTTCCAGCTAGCATTAAACCGCTAAGTGCGATCAAACCTAATGTGAGGCTCGGTTCCGGGGTCGCTGCTACTACTGTAGTGTCTGTACCTGCCCCCGGGTTTGCGTTTATGGTTTCTTGAGAAATATAGACATGGCTCTCACCCGCTACAGCCGCATTCAATTCAATCCTATTATCGCTTGTAGCATAAAAATTCACATCAAAAAAGTTAACATAGTCTACTACATCGCCCACATTCAGGGTATCTAAATCTATTTTGCCTAGGTCTAAATTATATGTAAAACTGCGGTAGTGGTATCTGTCTGGGTCATCTACGTCCCCCAACTCGTATGTCGTGCCATCCCATACTAGAGTCATTTCCCCGTACAACTCATCAAAGGTAATCAGATTGTCTGTGTCATCAGTCGCATCTTCACCACTCCACGTCAACGTCACGTCTCCTTGGGTAGTGGTAAATGTGGTGGTAAATGATGCTGCTTGGGCTGGGGCGAGAAAGAGGGAAAAGGCGGCTCCAAAGAAAACGGTCGTCGCGCCGAGAGCTGTCAGGATCTGCTTGCTTATGTTGCTGAAATTCATGTTCATTGTACCTGTATGTGTGTGAAAAAAATGTAAAAAAAACACTTATAATAATTTTACCTTACATGATCGTACCCCCCCCAATTTTATATGTCAAGACGATTTAGCAAACTTCATTGAATTTTTAATAATTGCGTAAATATACTGAAAACAATGTAAAAAAAATTTTTTATAAATAAATTGGCAAAGCGAATTTGATATTATATGCCTATAATATTCTTACATCCATTTATGACAGAAATTACTAAAACATCGTCATTTGACAGCCATTTAGAAGCTGTCAGAGGCCAAAGGGACATTTATCAGGAGATGTTAGACCACAAGCGATCGCCTCAGACTAAACGTGCTTATGCTAGCGACATAAAAGATTTTTTCGGATTTTTTGATATGCAGCCAACTCCTGCAACTATTAAGGAGTTCCTAAGCTTAACCAAAGTAGAAGCAACTGCATTAGTTTTGAAGTGGAAAAACCATCTAGTAGAACGCGGTCTCAAGATGTCGTCAATCTCTCGTAAAGTAGGCAGCATAAAGGCTTTAGTTAAATTCAGCAATGATATAGTGGCTTGTGATTGGGTGTTGACTTCTGAAGCTTTGGTTTGCAGTAGGGGTATTCAAAAGTATAGAGATACCACAGGAGTCTCACCAGATTGGATTAATAAAATGTTGCTGCATCCAGACCGCTCAACCTTAATTGGCAAGAGAGATTACGCTATATTGCAGCTTCTATGGGGCAACGCTTTGAGACGTGCTGAAGTTGTCAGTATTAGTCTTGATGATTGGGATGGCGTTCGTGGTAACGATGCGGAGCATAATCGCTATTTATGGGTTATGGGTAAAGGCAGAGCTGACAAGGAACGAATAACCCTAAACCCTAATACTATTAATGCTTTGAAAGTGTGGCTAGATGCCAGGTTTAGATATGTTGGAGATACCAATAAGGCTATGTTTATCAGCCTAGATAGAGTGAATAAAGGTAATAGATTGAGAGACCAACATATACAGGACTTACGCACATACACTATATATAGCGTCTATTAATCTAGGCGATCGCTTGAAAAATTATAGGGATCGCCTGAACATCAAAATTATAATAACTAATACAAAGATACGCTAATATAATTTATTTTCGCTCTATTTAGATGTTGCTAATTGTAAATCATTTCCCCCGCTCCCCTACTCCCCTACTCCCCTACTCCTGAAAAAGACTTTTTCAGCAAGCCCTACTTAACCCCTCCAACTTCGCCACTTCAAACCGAGTCTTCAACACAGAATCAGGATTCAAACTAATAGAATCAATCCCCAACTCTACCAACAACTGCGCAAACTCAGGATGATCGCTCGGCGCCTGACCACAAATACCAATCTTACGCCCACACTCATGAGCAATAGTAATCGCAATCTTAATCATTCGCCTCACAGCATCATGGCGTTCGTCAAAAATATCTGCTACTAATGCCGAATCTCGGTCTAAACCCAACACCAACTGAGTCAAATCATTCGACCCAATAGAAAATCCATCAAACACTTCAGCAAACTGTTCGATTAAAATCACATTACTCGGTAACTCACACATCACATAAACCTGCAAACCATTGTCACCCCTCTCCAAACCATACTTAGCCATCTCCTCTAAAACCTTCATTCCTTCTTGAGGTGTACGACAAAACGGAATCATCGGAATTACATTTGCCAATCCCATTTCATCCCGCACTCGCTTCAGCGCCAGACATTCCAAACCAAATGCTTCCCGATATTTAGGATGATAATAACGAGACGCACCCCGCCAACCAATCATCGGATTTTCTTCATCAGGTTCAAACTGTTTCCCTCCCAATAAATTGGCATATTCATTACTCTTAAAATCGCTCATCCGCACAATCACAGGTTTCGGATAAAAAGCAGCAGCGATCGCTCCCATCCCATAAGCTAGGCGATCGATAAAGAAATCTGCCTTATTTTCATATCCCATAGTCAAATCAGAAATTTGTGCCTTTTCCGCCTCATCTTCCACTTCATCAAAATGCAGCAATGCTAAAGGATGCACCCCAATATGATTAGCAATTACAAACTCCAATCTAGCCAAACCCACACCATCAACAGGAAGTGCCGATAACCGAAAAGCTTCCTCTGGGTTGCCCACATTCATCAAAATGCGAGTGCGAGTTTCTGGCAAATCATCCAATACTGTTTCCACAACCTCAAACGGGAGCAACCCATCATAAACTATCCCCACTTCTCCCTCAGCACAGTCAACAGTTATCGCCTGACTATTGTACAATAGTTTCGTAGCATTTTCGCAACCAACAATCGCCGGAATACCCATCTCCCGCGCAATAATTGCAGCATGACAAGTACGACCACCTTGGTTAGTAACTATAGCGCTAGCCTTTTTCATAATGGGTTCCCAGTCGGGGTCAGTTTTGTTAGTTACTAACACCTCCCCTGGTTTAAATTCAGAAATGTTATGGGTATCCAGAATAACGCGCACTTTACCTTGACCGATCGCCTGACCCACAGCACGACCTGTTAACAACACTTTCCCTTTCTCCTGCAACTGATAACTACGCAGCATATTCTCAGATTTTTGAGATTGCACTGTTTCTGGTCGCGCCTGAACTATATATAAACTCTCGGTTATGCCATCCTTTGCCCATTCAATATCCATCGGCGTATAACTACCGCGTACTTGGGAATAATGGTCTTCGATAATTATCGCCCAATGGGCAAGTTGCAGAATTTCATCATCACTTAGAGCAAACTTTTGTTGCTGTCGCTCTGGTACGGGTACGTTTTTAATCGAATTACCGCCATCATAAACCATTTTCAGAGCTTTAGTGCCCAGGCGTTTGTTGAGAATAGTACGGAAACCTTCCCGGAGAGTTGGTTTAAATACTAAGTATTCATCGGGGTTGACTGCGCCTTGTACGACATTTTCCCCTAAACCATAAGCTGCTGTGATTAGGGCAGCATTTTTGAACCCAGTTTCGGTATCTATAGAAAACATGACACCAGAGGTAGCAAGGTCAGAGCGCACCATTTTTTGCACCCCAACTGAGAGGGCAACATCGAAGTGGTCGAAACCGTTGATAGTGCGGTAGGAGATAGCACGGTCAGTGAATACTGATGCGAAACACTTATGGGCTGCTTTAAGTACATTTTTGACCCCGTGAATATGGAGGTAAGTTTCCTGTTGTCCGGCAAAACTGGCATCTGGCAAGTCTTCGGCAGTAGCACTGGAGCGCACGGCAACATCTGTGTCTTGACCGTAGAGGTAACAAAGGGTTTCATAGCTGAGGGCGATCGCTTTTTCTAGTTCTGCTGGAAAGGGTGTATTCATTATCAATGCTCGCGCCTTTTTGCCCCGTTGTTGCAAATTTTTCATATCTTCAACATCAAGGTCGGCAAATAGTAGACGCAGTTTTGCTTCTAAACCAGCAGATTTGATGAAGTAACGATAGGCGTAAGCAGTGGTAGCGAAACCATTAGGAATATTGATGTTTTTGGGGGTAAGTTGTTGCATCATTTCTCCTAAAGATGCGTTTTTACCTCCTACTAAAGGAATGTCATTAATATTAACTTCATCAAACCACAATACTAAGCTTTTCTCTTTAGCAGTAAAAGTCTTATTTTGAATTGTTACTGTTTTTAGCATTGCTTTTATTTCTCCTAAAATTAAGCTGTTTCATCACGTCACGGTGCAGCTTGGATAGAATTTTGTCACAAATTTATATTCAAGGCAAATCACTATATTTTTGCCTTTTAAAAACTTTTATTGTTAACGATCAATAATATATATCACATTGATCCCTGATAATCATTTACTGATTTATAGTTGTTTATTATCCATCTATATTATTAAAGGAATTCTGTTCAAATAATTTATTCCTCTATTAATATTTTAATTAAACTCTATGTGACCGACAACTTTTATGAGGTATACATCTTAGTTACCAAAAGTAAAAAAATGTTGATAGGAGTAGTGTAGAGGTACTTATTACAAAAGATTAAGCGCTTTAATAATTCTATAAAGGGGGTTTGACTGCGACTCATCTGAGGCAGACACATTACTGAGGCTTATAATTAACCTTAAACAGGAATCAAATAACGATGGTTAATCCCTTTTTTTTAATACCAACTATAGTTAAGTTAATATATAGCAGAAGGAAGAAGAAAGAAGGAAGAGGGAAGAAGGAAAAATATTGCTTTGTCTGAGTTTTAAGCTGTCGATCTGTCCTAACCTTTCCTTCGACTGCTATATTAAGTTTCTTTGGCATTTTTACTTACATAAAAGGTATTAAATAACCTTTATATATCTGTAAAAATGTTGATTTTAATCTCAAAAATATAGCAACTGTCAGGTTAGTTAGAACAATTAGTGCGAGCATCTTGCTCGCGTTATAAATCATCATAATTAGGGCGAACGGGCAAGATGCCCATTCCACAAAACTATTAAAATTATCCAGCATTTATGCAACGAGGGAAAAAAGTAGAAAAATTCTCCCCATTCCCCTACTCCCCTACTCCTCCACTCTAATTCGCTGCCGCCTCTGCTACAGTCGTAATTACTTCCTGGAATATCACCTCATCTTTACGAGGGTCCGCATGAGCAACTTTTACCTCTAGACGATCGCCCACATTGACAGACCGACCAAACCTCATCGCCAACTCTAACCCCAACTCTTCCAATAACACCAAGCCTAAATTAATTTCTTCTTTCAACCACCGAATTATCAATGCTTGCCAAACCTCATCAGAATTACGTCGCAAATATTCCAATCCCCAGTAACGGTTAGTAAATCTTTCCACACTAGAAGCTTCTTTGACAGCAGGAACTAAACTCATTACTATTTCTTGCATCTGGTCTCGACTAAAAGGTAACTCCTCTCCTCGTAAATGAGCTTTAATTTGAAAGTGAGCCAATAGATCGCTATAACGCCGAATCGGAGAAGTAACCTGAACATAAGTTTCTAAGGCCAAACTAGCGTGACGAGCTGGTATAATCCCCATTTCACTTTTAGGCATACATCTACGCATGGCACAAGAGCGAACTGGCCCAGCAGGCAATAATATTAGTTCGGCCTCTGGTGGAAGTTCCGGTTGAGGTTGACTGCGATAAGGAAGTGGAATATTATTTTCTTGACCATATTTTGCCCCAACCTCTCCTGCCATAATCATCATCTCTGCCACGAGCTGTCTTGATGGTGAATCATCCAATACCTCTACTTTTACTTCCTCACCCTCAACTTTAATCACTGACTCTGGCATATATATACTAATAGAGCCTTGTGACTGTCGCCACTGAAATCTTTGTTTAGCCAACTGATTGAGAACATGAATTTCTGGCTCTAGCTTAATCTGTAACTGTAACATTTCATCTACATCATCATAAGTCAGACGGTAGGTAGGTTTGATTAAGCTAGCGTGAATACTGTAGTCTACAACTTCCCCACTTTCATCTAAAATAACGCCAAAACTCAAAGCACTACAAATTTGTCCCTGAATCAGACTCATTGGTCCTGTGGCCAACTCTGAGGGGAACATGGGAATTATACCAGTGGGTAAATATAATGTAGTAGTTCTTCGCCTTGCGTCTAGGTCTAACTCATCACCAGGAGTAAGTAAGCGAGTCGGATCAGCAATATGTACCCATATCTTTTGTCGGTCGTTTTCTAAAAATTCGATACTGAGGCCATCATCTATTTCTTTTGTGCTTTCATCGTCTATGGTATAGACCTTTAGATGAGTTAAATCCAAACGGTTTGTGTCTGGATCTGGCGGGGGAAATTGCAGGCAGCTTTGAGCCACTTCTAGTACCTTGGTAGAAAAATGTTTTGGAATCTGACTACGTCGCAGAAATAGATTTTCATGTTCGCTCCATATACCTAGATCCATTAATAGTTTAAACGCTGCTTCTGGAGTTTCGGGTAATTCTAAGACTGCCAAGGTATCCATTGCCTGGGTACGATTAGAAGCTTCTTCTCCATAAGTCGCCAATTTTTCTATTACATCTAGGCGGTTATAATCGCTTGGTTGCCACTCTACCTCTTCTCCTGCTAGTCGGTTACGCACCCGGAGTAAAAAGTTTTCTAGTTCTTGTTGTTTTTGTTTTTGGACTTCTTGCTGATGTTTGATTTCTCCTACTTGAGCTATAGGTCGGGGTTCGTAGCGATCGCCTTTTTGCTTAAAGTAGAGTTTATCGTCTGATAGTAATATGTATGCTGCGTAACATTGGGCTGGTGTTTGTTCTGAAAATAGCAGTAAGGCCATTTCTTCTGGATTTACTGTTTCTGCTTCTTCTACCAGTAGTTCCCATGCTAATTCTATACTTGAAGGGTCTATATAAGTTTCTACTTCCTGAAGAAATTTGGGAATTTCTGATGATTTGTAACTTTCTCCTGCTACTTCATAACTGATTTGCTTTGGAGGTATGCTGTGAGATTGACCATTTGCTTCCACCACGACCCAGTTTTTTTTACCATCTGGACGTTCTGCTATGGCTAGTCGCCGTTCTCCATGCAATCTAAATTCAATTAATTTTCCCTTCTCCACTTTTCCTTATTTATATATCCCTATAAATTTTCAATTGCCTTGGCTTGGGTTGTGGTTTTTGCTAGTTTAGTTTGAGATTTTTTGACTTTGGCTTTTTTCTTAATATTTAACTTTTTCAGATTTTTCCAAAATCTCAAATCTCAAACACTCTATCTTCAGGTTTCTCTATTAACGTAGGGTAATAAAGCTACTAATCTAGCTCTTTTGATACTTTTCGTTAAATCTCTCTGCTGTTTTGAAGTTAAACCAGTTATTCTTCTTGGCAGAATTTTACCTCTTTCTGTAACATATTTCTTTAGTAGTTCCACATCTTTATAGTCGATTGGATCTCCTGGTTTAATTGGTGATACTCTTTTACGGAAGTAATTCGCCATTTCTAATTATTTGTTAGTTATTTTTGTTTACGTTTTAGTTATTTACTTACTATTTTTAATACTCACTGAATTTTTACTTAATTTCTTTGTGAACTGTATGTTTATTACAGTGAGTACAGAATTTCTTCAATTCTAATCTTGAGGTTGTATTCCTGCGGTTTTTAGTTGTTGTATACCTAGACACACCTTGTGAACGTTTATTGGAATTTGTTCTACACTCTGTGCATTCTAGTGTAATAACAATTCTGACTCCTTTAGCCATTTTTCAGTTTCCATGAATGTTAGACACAAATTACTATCTTCTCACATAGCGCTTGGCTTCGTCAACTAGCCACTTTACCTTAATATCTAGGGAGTAACCACGCATTGTCCCTACTACTATTGTCTGAGCTATTCTGTCATGGAAAGCTTGTTGATACCTTTCAATATCTACTAAAGCTACTGTAAAGTCCAAAAATAAAGGCATTATTAGTAGTAAGACAGCAGCATTTCCTGATGTTAAATTACTAATTCCTAACATGGCCAATGCCCCAGACAATGCTAAAATTCCTTCTCGCTTTGATAACTCTAGGATACCTGGATTTCTTTGGTATCTAGTATCTAAAACTTTCATATCTAGAGCATAGTGACCTATACTCTGACCATAGTTTTTATAGACCACTAGTACTCGTGTTATTATCCAAAGTACCATAAAAAATAAAATAAACGTGAACCAATTATTGCTAATTATGGCACTCAAAAACCAAACTACTACAGCATCTATACTGAATGCTGCTACGCGACGGGATAGAGGTGCTTTTGGCAATTGGGGTATAATATTGTCACTCATAAGATAGACCTTAATTATTTTTTGGTCTGGTTAGGAGAATATGTAACTGTTTTATTGGCTTTTGTTACTGTTCTATAATTTTATCATGTTTTTTATTTGTCAATTTTTCCGGGTTTTTCAGATATGAAGCTAATATACATAAATTATTACTGGTAGCTATGGGTAGGACTAATCCGATCTGATGGCTAAGTTACTAAGTAGTTATTAACTTGAATATGAAATTCTATCTAATTCAATCACAATATTCACTACAATTGAGGAATTACTATGATTTTACATTTAAGATAAAATGAGATTTTTGCTCTGGTCAATAATCAGTATAATTACTCCATAAATTCTCAAGTTTTGCTTTTAACTTTTAATTTTAAGTTTTACTGAAAAATTGAGCTTAAATCCTATTCTTTAAATGAGAAAACCGGTCGTTTTGCGCTTCGCACAACTACGTTAAAGCCTAGCCTCTTACAGAGTAGCTCAACCTCGCCGACATGGAAAGCGCAGCATGAAAAATGGAACAAGCGGAGCTGCTCTACATTCTTAGGATCTACTTTCCCTAAAGTCCCGAAGGGAAGGCTATATCCAATCTACCAAGAGAAGAGAAAAAATTTCCTTAAGGGTCAATCCTCTTATTTTCAAGGAGAGGTAATAATTAATTATTAATTATTAATTATTAATTATTAATTGTTGAAGATTTTTCTTGTAACCTGTTGTTTTGTTATTTTGTACAGTCACGACAGTGAAGATATTGAAGAAAGTTGTAGACGGTAGGTTAATATTTCAATTTAATGGGAATTCAACCCCAAAAATTGTTGACAACGCAGGTGAAATGTGGATATTTCTACCCAATTGTTTGTGCAAATATTACAAATAATAGATTTTAAGTAAACGTTTTTCATCTACAAGCTAAAACTTAAAACCTAAAACCTACTACCGACTACCGAAAAACTCATGGAAGTGTAGTAAAACAAAAATAATATCGGAACAAAAAAATTAATAGTTAATGCTAATCTTGTTTTATACAAAATCCGCCTTAGTAAAAGGGTATTTTTGAAAGTTACAGCCATTGCTAAATCAAGGATTGGGAGATGAGAAAAATCTGCTTTTATCGCTGGATTTGGTATTATCTAAAAGGTGTTGCTCAATCAAGCTATGAAACTTAAATTTGGCAAAATATAAAATGATTTTCAGTTAATAGCTAGGCGTTTCGCTGCACGATATGTTTGCGCAGCATGACCTAGGAAAACGTAGTAGCGATGCTGAACATTATCGCCATTGAAGAAAAATCATAGCCACCCATCAGCAACGCCATCTAAAAAAAACACAATTAGAGCTGATTTATAAAGTAAATATCAAGAGGCTGAATTCCTTGCAATACCAAAGGTTTTGGGAGTTACAACCAAACAATGCTTAAATCCCTGAGAGTTCGATTAAATCAGGGTTTTAACTAAGTTTACAAATCAGCTCTTAAGCTAGTACAAAATATCTTGAATTTATCATCAATGAAAGTCAGTTTTAATATCGTTCGTCAACATCAAAATACTACTCCTAGAGTTCAAACTTACACCTTAGAAGTTGAACCAGGCAATACAATTTTAGAATGCCTTAATCGGATTAAATGGGAGCAAGATGGTAGTTTAGCTTTTCGTAAAAATTGCCGTAATACTATCTGCGGTAGTTGTGGAATGAGAATTAATGGTCGTTCAGCTTTAGCGTGTAAAGAAAATATTAGAAATGAAGTAGATAGAATACAACAAATAGCTAATAATAGTAATAATAATTATGCTAATACTACTGAAAAATCTATTCCAGAAATAACTATTGCTCCTATGGGCAATATGCCAGTAATTAAAGATTTGGTAGTAGATATGAACAGTTTTTGGCAAAATCTAGAAGCAGTTGAACCTTATATCAGCACAAAAGCACGACAAATTCCAGAACGAGAATTTTTACAGACTCCCACTGAACGGGATAAACTAAATCAAACAGGTAATTGTATTCTTTGTGGAGCCTGTTATTCTGAATGTAATGCTCGTGAAGTTAATCCAGATTTTGTTGGTCCACACGCTTTGGCCAAAGCTTATAGAATGGTTGCTGATTCTCGTGACAGTCAAATAGAGAAAAGATTAGAAGAATATAATCTTGACACAGCAGGAGTCTGGGGTTGTACCCGCTGTTATTATTGTAATTCTGTTTGTCCTATGGAAGTAGCACCTATGGATCAAATAGGTAAAATTAAACAAGAAATTCTTGATCGTCAAGATAAACAAGCTAGTCGATCTATTCGCCATCGAAAAGTATTAATTGATTTGGTTAAAGACGGGGGTTGGATTGATGAACGAAAATTTGGTATTCAGGTAGTGGGTAACTATTTTAGAGATATTCAAGGATTATTTAGTTTGGGTCCATTAGGATTAAGAATGTTGGCAAAAGGTAAGTTTCCTTTGACTTTTGAACCTTCTGAGGGAACTGAAATTGTGCGATCGCTGATTGAATCAGTAAAAAAATTGGACAATAAATCTACTGGGATAATTCAGTAATTTTATCCGTAATAAAAAATCTTTGGTGGTGGTGCATAGTAATGGTAAAAGTTAGGGGGAGCGATAATTTTTTCACAACCCATTCTCAAAATACTGTTGAATATCTGGGAGAATAAATGTTTGGGTAAATACCAAGTTTTGTTCTTCAAATATTACTATGCAGGACTACCAAATCTTCAAAGCTAATAAAATTCTATCAATATTATGTCTGAAAATTTGACTTCTCAATCCACATCAGAATCTGCTAAAAAAGTTGAAACTACCAAGTCTAATGAACCTGCTTTTGGTTGGAATACTTATGCAGAAAGAATCAATGGTAGGTTTGCTATGCTAGGATTTTTCATTTTGTTATTACTGGAATTATTTACTCATCAAGATTTTTTTTCTTGGTTAGGTTTGCGGTAAAAAATAAAGTTTAATTAGGGTTTGCTGAAAAAGTATTTTTGTGGAGGGTAGGAGTCAGGATTTAGGATTCAACCCACCCCTAACCTCTCCGGTGGAGGGGAAGTCAGGAGTCAGAATGAATGCGAATTACAGAGAAGGCAGTCGAAAGAATTGTCGCTAAATTTTTCTGTCTTTGTCTGCTCAAAATGTGAGTATTTTGGGCGATTCGGAGCTAAAAGCTGACACTTTTTTTCGCAGCAAAAAGGCTAAAACCTTTATCTGTAAATGTTTTTATCCCACATTCCGCACTTCAATTTTTAACATAAAAATTAGTATAAAATCCGTAGCTTGCTTAGGTATTTATACTATATAAATTATCTTCATTTACCTCGATTGGGAGTCAAATTCTCAGTTAAATATTAAGCATAAATACTTGCAGTATTGATTACTCAATCACGGTAGCTATGATTTTATTCTAAAATTCTGTCTCCTGTCTCCTGACTCCTGACTCCTGATTCGATACTACATTTTGTGGTGCGGAATGTGGGTTTTATAGTTAATCATCAAGTCCTAATTAATGCTAATAGCTAATCTTTAGAATGAGATTTAGCTATTAGCTATTAAATAGTCAAAAAATTAGTATTTATAAATCTGATGCTTGACCTGATTCAATTACTTGGAGATTATACTTTATCATGAATTATTACTGTTTTATCACTGGAATTTCTCTATCTATATTCTGATTCTGGTTGAGATTTACCGAATAATTAATAATTAATAATTAATAATTAATTATTAAATAATTCGCGCCTTGAAGCCTACTCTTTTAAGGGGAAAAAGCGGTGGAGGGATGGCTCCGAAACCTGCGCTATATCCAATCGACCAAGAGAAAAGAGAATATTCCCTATATTCAATCAAGAACGGTTTTAACCAGAGGTAATTATCCATTATCCATTATCCATTATCCATTAATGAATGTCTATTTTATGCATCGCAAATTGCGATGCTTCTTGTTTCATAAATCGGCGATTATTGAAATTCCTCAACTCCCCAACTCCCCAACTTCCTCTACCATTACTATGCACCACTACCAGATTTTTTTATTAGGTTTGTACTAGGATAATTTAGTTTTATTTGTTTTATTTATTCACAGCTAAATGTTAATGGCTAATCTTTAAATGGCATTTAGATATTAGCCATTAACCATTAAATTTTTTCAATTATAAATCTGATGTATGACCTGACTCAATTACTTGGAGATTATACTGACCCCTACCTGTTTTATCGTAAGAATTAACTATTACACGATATTTACCTGTAACAGTTAGAGTAATTGTTAGTTGAGAATTTGTATTTTTTTGACTAACATCATCATGTTCTCCCAGTAATTCACCAGTAGGACTAAATACTGCTAAATAAGTATCAAAGTCAGGACTTTCTAAGATTACAGTTACTACTTGACCTGTTGTTCCTTCAAAAGTATGTTCATCATAAATACTTTCATCAGATGGAAGTACTAAGTCTCCATCACTCAGTGTTCCTTCTAGCTGTAATATTTCTTTTCCAACTTTTTGTTCTTGGGTAGAAGGAGTAGTTTCTTCTGGAGTTGGAGTAGTTTCTTCTGGAGTTGGAGTAGTTTCTTCTGGAGTTGGAGTAGTTTCTTCTGGATTTGGAGTAGTTTCTTCTGGAGTTGGAGTAGTTTCTTCTGGATTTGGAGTAGTTTCTTCTGGAGTTGGAGTAGTTTCTTCTGGAGTTGGAGTAGTTTCTTCTGGAGTTGGAGTAGTTTCTTCTGGAGTTGGAGTAGTTTCTTCTGGAGTTGGGGTAGTTTCTTCTGGAGTTGGGGTAGTTTCTTCTGGAGTTGGAGTAGTTTCTTCTGGAGTTGGAGTAGTTTCTTCTGGAGTTGGGGTATCCTGAACTAAAATTTCATTAGCATAGCTAGAATTGATAACCACCGGATGAAATAGAAGGACAGGGAAAAGTAAAGTTTTTCCCATAATACTTAGTAGACCAAAAGGAGCGATCGCCCAAAATCTTGCTTGACGCATTAATCACCTCAAATAAATATACTACTTAAATTCTCCAACTAGTCTACTAGCATAGTGGGAAATAATCACGAATAATTATTAATTGAAAAAGTTTAGGGTAAATTTTAGTTAGTAGTTACAGAGTATCACTATAATCATCTTTTTTTTATTTTCAAACCAATACTTGTACTTAACTTATTAACTGTTTGATTTTGCTGTAATACAATTTGTTGCACTTCCTAGAAATTCATGTTTCCTATAAATAAATTTTTTGAGAAAATTGCTATTATCCGCTCATTATGACATTTTAAATCAATTTAATATTTCATATAAACAAAATACACTCCCTTGATTCTCCTAACCTCTAGCTCATCTCTAAAAAAGGGGAGAATATGTGGCAAGAAGTTTTAGTATTTCATCTCAATACATCTTATTGGGTTTCCGTTCCTCAAACCTACTTATATCTACTAACTACTGTACTGGCAAACAACTATTTACTATGTAGGTGACTTTAAAAGTCAAAATTTTTTCATCCTCCTTTGTCGATCTTTCTGGTCAAAAATTTTTTTTAATCTTCATATCCCTATCTATAAATCAGTAGATAAAATTTCAGACAATTTATCTATAGTAATTTATCCTTTCACGCTCAAAGAAAGGTCTAATTCTGGGTGAAACAGACTCAATTTTCAACTGATATTCTCCTGACTCTCCCGCTTCATAAGAATTTGCTAATAACTTGTAAGTTCCATTTTCTGGTAGCGTAATCACAATTCTGGCATTTTTTTCTCCACCACTATCATCATCTTGAGCTAATTCTTGACCATTTGAACTTAATAAAATTAAGTAAGAATCTATTTTATTACTACTCATATCAATAGAAATCTTTTGACCTGCTAAACCTTCAAAAGCGTAAAGGTCATAATAACTATTGTCTACAGGTAATACATTAGATTCACTGTCCAAATTGCCCTTTATTTCTATTAAACCATTAAGGTCTAATTTTTCAGCCTGCCTCTCATCAAACATTCCTGTTTGCTGTTGAGCTACTAAAGGCGCTCTTCCTTCTCGAACCGCTCTTAGAAACTCTGGGACTCTATCTATAGATATAGCAAAACCAATGCCAATATTACCCCCTAATTGACCACGAGTAAATATAGCAGTATTGACACCAATAAGTTCTCCAGAACTATTCAATAGTGGTCCCCCGGAATTACCAGGGTTAATAGCTGCATCTGTTTGGATAAATCCTCTTTCTCGGTCTATACGACTAACTATCCCTACAGTAAGAGTACCTTGAAATCTGCCAAAAGGATTTCCGATTGCAAAAGCTCGCTGACCTACCTTTGTAGAACCTGGACGAGCTATTCTAATAGTGGGAAGGTTTCTTTCGCCTCGAATTTTGAGAACTGCTAAGTCTAAATCTTCTTCACCAAAACCTATGACATCTGCTGTAACTTTTCTACCATCTGCTAAGGTAATTTTGACCACACCGCCTTGAGATACGACATGAGCATTTGTTAATACCATTCCGTCGGGACTGATAATGGCACCACTACCATTAGTTTTATCTGTATCTATGGAAACTACTGCTTGACTAGCTTGTTCATAAACACGAATATTAGTTTGTTCTTCTAGACTCAGAGAAAGTAGCGTTTCTTTTCGGTTTTTATTCAGGGGTCTGGGAATTGTATCCAATTTTATTTGAGCCTTGACTGGAGGAAAATTACTTAAATTTACACCAACTGCTACTACTACTATAAGTATTCTTAATGTGGTTTTTGACAAAAATTGGGCATTCATTGTTGCTTGTCAAGTCTAGTTTATATTTAATATTATTACGCAGTAATTTTTTGAAAAATAGAGTTAGGAGTTGAGTAGCCAATAGACAGAATTAATGAGTGAGTTATTCAGCAGTTGCCACTAACTAAAGACCACCCAATATTAATATTTGGTGAGGGTGTATAACTTATTTATTTATCCTCATTCTATGTGAAAAAATCAATTCTGAATTCTTTAAATCGCAAACTAAATTTATCGTCTACCTGTTTCCTGAATTATTTATTAATAAAATTTTTATTCAATTGATAATTAATTCCATAGATTAGAATCAGCTACCTATTAAGACATTTTAAAAGTTATACCAATCCCTAAAAATAATGCTTCTTTTATAGAAAACTTCAGTTATTAAGTAATAAGTAAGGTTTAGTAATGTTTTTAGCAATTATTTGTATGAAGTAAAGATATCTTATTCTTGATTGACCTAGGACTTGGGAACGTTGCATGTAACGTCCCTACTAATCCCTGCTCTCAAGAAGATGTAGCAAAAATGCGTGAGATTTGGCATTATTTTGTCTCTATAAATTTTAGCGTGGAAACAATGTAATATTAAAACTATTATCATTTTTATTGTAGCTCTTAGATTAGCGTTGCTGAGTGGTAATGATTTTTAGATTAAGTATCAACGAAAAACATAAGTTTTTCAATTTTACCTTCAGCTACTTACTATTACATTTGAGCAACTTTCTCAGATTAAGTACCTAGTCATAAATAAAATTAACTTTGAAGAGGAGGAGTCCCATAGGAGAATTGTCATATGTGCGAGGTACAGGAGTAAAAATTTGGCCGGGGTTGGGAAAAATTTACTATAGCAGTGGAAGGAAAGGTTAGGATATATCAAAAGCTTAAAACTCAGACAACGTCAGATTTTTCCAACTTCAGTCCTCTCCTAGATAACTAAATCGCCTAGATAACTAAATCGCCTAGATAACTAAATCGCCTAGATAACTAAATCGCCTAGATAACTAAATCGCCTAGATAACTAAATCGCCTAGATAACTAAATCGCCTAGATAACTAAGGGCCTTCTTCCTTCTTCCTTCTGCTATATCAGTTATTTTAGGTTTCATTTGGCCGACTTACTTATTCTAATAATTATTAGCACTAGACTGAAAAGTTATGGTAGATTAAATTTATCTCTTCTTTAACTATTGTATTGGGAATTGGCTTTCAAGTATTCTAGGCATTAGCTTCGCGCAAGCTTTGTAGATAAAGTTATTAATAATTATAGCAATAGCACTTTTCACTTGAGTGAAACATATAACTTTTACCATTAGACATCTGGTGGGAACTAAGTTTTTGCCCATGCATGTATGATCAGGGTTTGAGATTAATTATCACCACAGGTCTATGAGAAGAGGTTCGTTCTAATTTTAGGCTAAAGTCTATGTACTTTGTATTTTTTACTAAATTGAAAACTGCTAAAATTTCTATAGTTGTAGAGCAAATTAAACAAGAAATTTAATCAATTAGGGCTTCATTTTACCACAGCAAAGTATTGGGGTTATAGTTCACTGAAAATGGATAGAGGAGTTCATAACATTTGAACAGTTTGAACTATTGTTTATAAACTAATAGAAAATTAGTAATAAGCCAAGAATCATTTAGATTCTATATTTCCTCACAGGAGTGCGCATTCCCTCTCTTGGTCAGCATTCCCATGGCTAGGATACCTCGCCGGGTTCCTTCAGCTTGCATCTGTCGCACCCCACGGGTTTGCAACGCTTTTCCCTTTGAAAAAAATTTGATATATGGCTTGAATACAAAACAGCTTATTAATGAGTAAATTAGGAATTTTGTGGTGAAGCTTTGATGATAATTTTTTAGATTCAGCAAAAATTTATTTTATACATTTTATACAGAAGTATTGATATTCAGCTACTAAATAAATAATAGAATGGGCGGGGAAAAATGGGATTTTTTTATTTACTCTAAAAAGACAAATTATCCCCACCTAATATTCCTACTTCTATTATAAATTTATTTAACCATTAACATCACTATCAACAGAGTCCATAGGAGTATACTCTACATAATTTTCTGATGTTGCTTCTCCATCAGTAGATGATGCTTCTGGTGGACGACGTTTTCTAGTTCTAGAGGATATTTCTTCCGAGTAGCTTGTTTCAGGAGTAGGACGACGAGTACGGTTATTAGATGCTCTTTCTTCAGTACTAGAAGTCTCCCAGCTATCTCGACTACGAGGGCGAGGTAGTCTATCTTCTGGCCTATTAGCATCACCAAAATTACCGCGACTGCGAGAAGTAGGTCTCTTATCTTCTAAATCTACAGAGTTTTCCCAATATTCAGAAGACGATCTAGTAGAATAATCTTCTGAACGAGGACTACGTTTGCGTAATCTTGGGTTTGTTTCTCCTGGTCTATCATAACTACTTCTACGATTGGGAGGACGACGACGGTAGTCATCCTCAAAATTATCTTGCCTAGAAGAACGATAATCTTGAGTACCTCTGATACGACGGTTAGCAGGATATTCTTCATAAGGTTCTAGTTCATCTAAGTCTGTTTCTGCATAACCATAAACAGGACTTACCGATCTTTCTTCATCTACAATAGGAGTACGTTCCCTAGCTTGCTTAGTTGTAAGACCTCTCATTCTGATAGATTCTGCTGCAAAAAATATGGCACTACCAGTTAACAAAAACTGACCGAAAGCTAAAATAGGGTCTAGTCTCCAGCCTTGGAATATAAGAATACCTCCACATAGTAAGCCAATGGCGGCAAAGAAAATATCGTGGTCTCTAGCTAGCTTTGGACGCCATGTGCGGAGGAAGTATAGTCCTGCTCCTGCTACGGCCAGGATTATTCCTAGCAAACTACTCCAATTTAATCCTAAGTTGACCATTCTAAATCTCCTAAGTAAGTCATAAATTAGTAATTCAAGTTTAAAATTTCTACCCTGACTTGGTATCTGGACTTGAAGTTACTTGGTAGAATAAAGCTTATTTAATATTTAGTTGGATATTGTATAGCAGTCGCCATTACTATATTTGACATATCAAAAGCTAAAAACTCAGACAACGCCAGATTTTTCCTTTTGCCTTCTGCTATATCATCAATTTAACAAAGAAAAACCTCAGCTTGTTAGGTTTGGACAATTATATCACTGTCTTCCCTATTCTATAGTCTGAGGCTTTAACTTTGTCTTTGCAAAAAAAAATTAGGTGAAACTTAAACCTAAAATAGTTTGCTTTTCGGCTCTTCACATAACTGTTAAGTTATTGCAGAAAAAAGTTTATTCCTAAGAAGAATTCATGATTTTTAGACTTCTAGGAAATGGTATTCTGACTTAACTTTTGCTCCAAAAAGAAAAATGTCTAGTATCTAGGGTCTAGGAACGAGTAACTTTATCCTTTTGGCTGACGAATATCAGAAAAATTGTAGCAGGAATAACTACAATTAGAGTTCCCGCCAGTAGACTTAATAAGAAGTTTGATAAAGAAGGAGTCATGGATTATTGCCCTTTGCCACAAAATTTGATTTACTTTATTTTAGATATTATAGCGGTTTGCGATTTTTTTCAGTACAAATTTTGGTAGTAGTAAATTAAGTGGGGATGGAGAGCGCGAGTCTTCAACCTTGAGATAATTTGAAATACAATTCAAGTAACTTAAAGCTAATTTTTAATTGACAAAATTTCATTTTTTTATTGTCTTATGGACTATTTGACATTAGCTAATTGGACTCTAGGTATTGCCCTGGGGTTAATGACTTTCTTATTTATCTTCCGAATTGTTCTTACATGGTATCCCCAGGTAAATATCAATCAACTTCCGTTTAATTTGATTTTTTGGCCGACAGAACCATTTTTAGCCCCCACTAGGAAAATTGTGCCTCCTCTAGGTGGAGTAGATATTAGTCCGATTATTTGGGTAGGGATTTTCAGCTTATTACGAGAGTTGCTTTTGGGCCAGCAAGGTTTATTGAGAATGATGCTGTAGCTAATAATAAAAATTATTTACTACTATCAGGCTTCATCACGGTTTCAACAAAGTTTGTATATACTTGCCCTTCCAGAAATTCTGGAGTCTCTAAAATTCTTTGATGAAAGCTTATAGTTGTGGGAATTCCTGTCACAGCACATTCCCTTAGAGCACGTTTCATCCTCTGGATAGCAGTAGGACGGTCTTGTCCCCAAACTATTAGTTTACCAATCAAAGAATCATAGTAAGGTGGAATCTCATAGTCTGTGTAAACATGAGAGTCCATCCTCACTCCTAAACCTCCCGGTGGTAAATAACCACTAATGCGACCAGGATGGGGGCGAAAATTATGGTCTGGGTCTTCAGCGTTAATTCGGCATTCTATTGCATGGCCATTAAAAGTAACCTGCTTTTGGGTTAGTCGCAGTTTCTCTCCTTGGGCAATTCTAATTTGCTCGGCAATTAAGTCAAGTCCTGTAATTAGTTCTGTGACTGGATGTTCTACTTGAATCCTAGTATTCATTTCCATGAAGTAGAATTCACCAGACTGGTCTAGGAGAAATTCCACAGTGCCAGCACCTATATAATTGATGGACTTGGCTGCTTTTACTGCAGCTTCTCCCATTTTCTGACGTAGTTTAGGACTTAATGCTGGACTGGGAGCTTCTTCTAGTAACTTTTGATGGCGACGCTGAATAGAACAGTCTCTCTCTCCCAGGTGAATCACGTTTCCGTGACTATCGGCCAGGATTTGAAATTCAATGTGACGCGGACGTTCAATGAATTTTTCTATGTAGACTCCAGAGTTGCCAAAGGCTGCTTCTGCTTCTCCTTGAGCTGCCTGAAGCAGTTTTAATAGTTCGTTTTCTTGGCGAACCAGTCTCATTCCTCGTCCTCCACCTCCGGCAGTGGCTTTGATCATCAGGGGAACGCCGATTTTTTTGGCGATCGCTTCTGCTTCTTTTTCGTCTGTGAGAAGACCATCACTTCCTGGAACTGTGGGAACTCCGGCTTTTTGCATGGTTTCTTTGGCTGTAGATTTGTCTCCCATTGCCCTAATCCCTTCTGGTGATGGGCCAATAAAAGCAATGTCGTGGTCAGCACAGATTTCTGCAAATCGGGCATTTTCTGCTAGGAAGCCATAGCCTGGATGGATGGCAGAGGCGTCCCTAGTTAGGGCTGCTGAGATAATATTGGGAATGTTGAGATAGCTTTTGCTGCTGGTTGGTTCACCAATGCAAACTGCTTCGTCCGCCAGTTGCACATGGAGAGCATGGCGGTCTATTGTTGAGTGGACGGCTATGGTGGCTATGCCCATTTCTTCGCAGGTGCGGAGAATGCGTAGGGCTATTTCGCCTCGGTTGGCTATTAGGATTTTAGAGAACCGCATTTCAGTTATCAGTTATCAGTTATCAGTTATCAGTTATCAGTAACTCTGGCTAAAGCCAAAGGGTTGAAATACTGAAGTTTATTTTCTCTTGGTCGATTGGATATGGTTAGGACACCCATCCATCCCACCCAACGGGTGCGCTCCGCTAACGACCGCTTTTTTATCCCTTTGAAAGGGGGAAGCTATTGACCTTATTTTTTGTCATAAGCGATTGGGAGTCAATGACCCTTTGCACATTCTTAACTGTGACTAAATTTTAGAGGAGGGATAATGTCCTAACCAACCCAACGGCTACTACATTAAAAAGATTTTAGAAAATTTCTTGTAGACATTCCAGAATTTTATGTTATTATTGTATATTGTTAGCTAAAATTCCATAATTTTCTGGAAGTTTGGTTGATAGATGCTAACTAGAGCGGATGTGGCGGAATTGGTATACGCGCACGTTTGAGGGGCGTGTGGCTTTGCCTTGCGAGTTCGAGTCTCGCCATCCGCATTGGAGAATAGTCAGGGGTTGTTAGTTTAACCTCTGATTTTCTCTTTTTTGGACTCAGGAATTAATTTTAGATATGGAGAATTAAAACTATAGCGCTATATCTTTAGTGCTATAGCTTTAATGTTTTAGCTGGAGAAATACCTCAAGGTGTCTTTTTGGCATGAGGCGATCGCCTAGAAAGTTTTTCTGGCTAGATAATCGAAAATTCTTCTAGTCAGGACTAAGGGATTTTTCCGACAAAACCACTATATGTACCATAGTGCTATAGTTTTTATCTACTGTATATAGTGCTTTGACCTAAGTCCTGTCTAGTAAATAACTATAGTGCTATAGCTTTAATGTTTGAGATTGAGAAATACCTCAAGGTGTCTTTTTGGAATGAGGCGATCGCCTAGCAAATTTTTGTGGCTAGATAATGGAAAATTCTTTTAGTCAGGACTAAGGGATTTTTCCGACAAAACCACTATACATACCATAGTGCTATAGTTTTTATTTACTATATATAGTGCCTTGACCTATTCTTGGTAGCGTTCAGAATGATTATGTGGGGAGTGGAAGTATCTTAAACTCAAACGTTATAGTTTTTTCATAGCAGTCGCTCACATTTTGTGAGCCTCCAATTATTGTGGGTGAAGGGGAGATTTATTGCTCCCCACTTACCTCAGTCTCCATTTTTTGGTGGCGTTCAGAATGATTCCGTGGGGAGTGGAAGTATCTTAAACTCAAACGTTATAGTTTTCTCATAGCAGTCGTTCACATTTTGTGAGCCTCCAATTATTGTGGGTGAAGGGGAGATTTATTGCTCCCCACTTACCTCAGTCTCCATTTTTTGGTGGCGTTCAGAATGATTCCGTGGGGAGTGGAAGTATCTTAAACTCAAACGTTATAGTTTTCTCATGGCAGTCGTTCACATTTTGTGAGCTTCCAATTATTGTGGGTGAAGGGGAGATTTATTGCTCCCCACTTACCTCAGTCTCCATTTTTTGGTGGCGTTCAGAATGATTCCGTGGGGAGTGGAAGTATCTTAAACTCAAACGTTATAGTTTTCTCATGGCAGTCATTCACATTTTGTGAGCTTTCAATCAAAAACTATAGTGCTATAGCTGTTCTAATGTTTGAGCTGTAGAAATGCCTGAAGGTGTTTTTTTGGGAAGAGGCGATCGCCTAGAAAATTTTTCTGGCTAGATAATCGAAAAATCTTCCAGTCAGGACTAAGGGATTTTTCCGATAAAACAACTATATGTACCATAGTGCTATAGTTTTTATCTACTATATATAGTGCTTTGACCTAAGTCCTGTCTAGTGAATAACTATAGTGCTATAGCTGTTCTAATGTTTGAGCTGGAGAAATACCTCAAGGTGTGTTTTTGGGATGGGGCGATCGCCTAGAAAATTTTTCTGGCCAGATAATTGGAAAATCTTTGAAATATACTCCGCAGCAAATACGACGAACTATCTAAAAGCAAAAAAGTAAAGTTTTAGATGTGATGAAGTGCTTATTTTGGAGGAGTAGTCCATTCACAATCAAAAGTCTTATCTAGTAATTTCTTTAAGCTAATTACTTTAATGCTTTGGTTATGAATTTCACCTGTTTGACTTTCAACATCAACTATTTCATAACCAATATTATTTAATTCTTCAGTTAAAGATACATATCCAAAATAGCCATAAGCATCTTTAATTAGTTCCCGCTCTTCTGGTATGGAGATATGCTAACAAACTATAAAATTGGTCACAATAAAAGGATGATTATATTCATCTGTCGGTGAAGGTGAAAAAGTGTGTTTATATTCTAGTCCTCTGTGAACTGTGTCTTTTAAGCTCTTTTCTTTTAATTGAGTAGTAAAAAAAATCTTGATTTAATTTTTTAAGTATATTTTTTGTTTGAGATTTTGCTGTAGGAAAAAGTTCAGTTAAAATATTCCAAGGTTGATCGTCAAACTGAGAATAAATATTAAAAGACTCATTAATATTTTTTTGTGGATTATCTATTGATATATATCTCCACCAAGGTTCATCTGAACATTTAGTAATAACAGTAATTTTTTTAGATGCAAAACAAAGTTTAGAACCTTGACATTTATACCCTATAGACTCTCCTTGAATTTTTGTGGATTTTCCGATTGAGAAAAAAGCTACATAAGGAGTAATACCATTAATTTCTTCTGTTTCACTTAAACTAATGCCATTATCAAAATATATAAATCCTTTTTCTTGTAAAAGTGGGTATATTTGAATGTTAGAAGCATTGGCATCATAAGAATTAGAGATTAATTCACGAATAACTTCACATGGATCTTTGCGGTTAATAGAAGGTTCAGAAAGAATATGATTATAAGAAATAACAGGATATTTTGGTTGTCTGACTTCTAACATATTAATTTGTATTGATTGACTATTCTAATAATATATTGGTTAAGTATAAATTAGGATATTAGGAAAAAATTATGGCTGTAGAAAACTACTATATTCCTGTTGTTGATTTAGGATTATTTTTACTATAGTAGGGAACAGAGAACAGGGAACAGGGAACAGCAGGAAAAACATTTCTATGTCTTACCGAAAAATTGTGGGTATGCGCCTCCCCTTTTAAGGGGATAATAAAAAAAAGTTTCATTATTAGTCAATCCTCTTCTTTTCAAGGAGAGGTAATTACTCATTATTCATTATTCATTATTAATTGTTGAAGCTTCATCATCAGTCTATGTCAAACACCAACTCGTTCGTGTGTTATAAAACCAAACTCATTTCTAAGTTGCGTAGAATAATATTTTAATCAGGGTTGACTGTAGATCGAGATAGACAAGTTAATAAATTTCATAATTCTGTGCAGCTTTACATAAAATTGGTATAACATTCAATACCTAATACCTGAGACGTCACACCTCACACCTCACACCAATTTGAAAAAAGAATGCTACAAAAAAAGGCTGAAAATTATGCCTAAAAAGAACTTGTCTAATCCTATATATAAGTCACCTATTTCGATTGTTTTTCGTTTTTTCCCGATCTGTTTATTCCAACTTCGGTCTTCCTTCTTACAACTTCGGTGCTGATACTATTTGTAACAAACACTTATCATGCTTGGCATAATACCTAACACCTAATTCTGTGCAGCTTCACATCAAATTGGTATAAGGGACTTCTAAGTGAAAAATATCCCATTGCACTGAATTTAGGAGAACAACAAGTAGAGAATAAAGGGAGTCCAAGAGTTGGATAATTTATTTTTTGCTATTCCCTAACAGGATTATCTGTTAATTGTATTTCTAGTAAAAATACGGGCAATTTTGTTTCTGTAATTTATTTTGAGACAATTTATTATAGTAGTCGAAGGAAAGGGCGCGGACATATCAAAAGCTTAAAACTCAGGCAACGCAAGATTTTTCCTTTTTCCAACTTCAGTCCTTCCTTCTTCCTTCTGCTGTAATACTAGAAATTGCTCCCTAATATCTCAAACAAAAATCAGCGGTCGCTATTCTACATAAGTTAAAAAAACTATCGCCTAATCATAGTTAAATCTGGTGTAAATTTTGATTTTTCCAATAGGGTTCAGTTAATAATTTTTAGGATAAACCTGTGGCATAAAAAGCATATTTTTACCGAAAAATTGTGGGTATGCGCCTCCCCTTTTAAGGGGATAATAAAAAAAAGTTTCATTATTAGTCAATCCTCTTCTTTTCCAGGAGAGGTAATTATTCATTATTCATTATTCATTATTAATTGTTGAACTTGCTTATCAGATTAATTGTTGTTTTATCTAAACTGTATTGATTTATATTCAACCCAATTATGTAACTTTTTTTATGTACCTAATGTAGGATGGCGGAAATAACTGACCAGTTACAAAATCCTAAAACAATTACAAATCAAAAATGATTGACTTTCAGATGTGCGTCTTACATTCTGGAGGTGATGTGTGCGGAACCATTTCCGCACTTTAAAAGCGCCGTAGGAGACCTCGCCAATTAGTACTCGCTTTTAAATGCATGACTTTTAACTTCCGGGTAGCGACACTAATTGATTTTATCTACTATCAGTCCACAACCTAAAACCTAACACCTAACACCTAATACCTTATTTATGGATTCTAACTATACAATTTAGTTTCCAATTCTTGCAAAATTTGCTTTTTATCCTGACTACCTTTTAAGATTCCAAAAATATCTAATTTATGCTCTAATTTTCTTTCTCTACTATCGCCAATTACCCAACTAACTTGATTAATAGCATTCATAATTCCACTATAAGCAACTGCTCCAGAAAAATTTCCCTCCTCAGTAATTCCTAATTTAATTTTCTCCTGATTACTCATTTCCAATGTAGAGGCGATCGCTACTAAACCAACAGCTCCAATTAAAGCTTTTCCTCCTTTTAATACTTTTACTCCTGCTAATACTCCAACACCACCACTCACCACCGCATCATCTGCTTCTTCGATTAACATTCCTTTCTGAATGGCAATATTCCCGAAACTATTTGTAGTTTTTGCTGGATTTTCTGCCTGTTTGACAAACTGTTCTACTTTCTTGAATTTGTTAAAAACTGAGTAAAATTCTTCTCGTTCTAGTCTTTCTAATTCTATTTCTATTTCAAAATATCTTTCTCTTAAAAGTTGATAGACAATTTTGCATATTCTCGGAATTTTTCCCTGCATAATTATCCCATCTAAACTTTCTGAAATCAAATTATCTGCCACTTTTGCACCTTCTTTAATCTGCTGATAGAAGGATAAATATTTCCGACGCTGATTATCATTTATTTCTGGGCTATTGTAAATTAAATCTACAATTAACATATCTATTCTTAACCCAGTTGATGTGGCACTTGCCAATAAATATTTATCTTTCAGCTCAGAGGCGATCGCTGAATTTAAAATCATCGCATTTAACTGTTGAAAATTTTCTAATTTAGGCAAAGGATCTTCTGCTTTAATATATTGATAAATACTCTTAATTTGATATTTTTCAGTTTCACTTAAATTGGCAAATTCTAAAACTTCTTCTACACTTTTATCAATACCTATCCACCGGGAATTTTCACTAGCAATTGTATAGCGTAAACCAATCAAAGAATCTATATTTGAAGAGTTAACAATAAAATCCAATAGATTGAGTGCTGCTAAATCATAAACATATAAACCAGTATTAATTCTGTTATAAGCTTCTAAACACCTAGTTTTACTTCTTTCATAAATTGATGAATGAATTATCAAATTATTCATCCGACGGTCTAGATTTAATTCGGGATTATAAAAAGTATGTAAAACTAGAAAGGCGTCATTTCCTTGTAAACCGCATTTTTTTAATCGTAAAGTAGAGCCTTCAGTACTATTGGTGCGAATTTTCACGTTATAGCTTTTACCTGATTTAAGAGTAACTTTTTGAGTACCTCCCTGACTCGCAACCTGATAAGCAACAAAGATATGATATATTTCTTCTTGTTCTAAATCATTTTCTATTTCTGGCGATGATTCAGAAGATGATTCAGAATTAGTTTTTTGTTTTCCCAAAACATATTCTTTAGCAGTTTCTCTCAAATAATTACCAACATCTGATGTTTTATTACCGATCATTTCTTCTATTTCTGAAGCTTTACTTTTAGCAGTTTCGGAAGCTTTTTCACTGATTGACTGCCCGGCTTTAGATACTTTTTTACCAAGATTTTCTCTAACTGTTGATGCCTTGTTAGTCATTGATTTCCATAAGGATGATGGTTGTTTTTTATTCATAATTTTGATTATTTATAAATTATCTCTCTTGTCTCATACTTAATATCTGAGCAACTAATAGTACAGGGTTCAGTACTAAGTTATACTCAAAGAATATGTAACATTTTAGGATTTAATCGCTGTCAGTCTTTTTTTCTTATACCAAATTTAGACCTAGTCATACCAATTATTAAAAATTATCCTATACTTATGTGAAGTAAGCATTCAGTGGTCAGCCATCAGCTAGCCTCCTCCGGAGGAACTGCGTTAACAGCTATTGATTTCAATTTAGGATAGAAGCTTGATTAATTGTCTTACTATAAAAGTTGTCTTCCTTGCCCTTAAAGTCAGTCGTTAATTTAAACACTGTCCTTAAGAAGAGAGTCTTGTTGCTGATAGCTGACAGCTAATAGCTGTTTGCGCAGCATTCCGCAGGAAATGCTTACTATGTGACACTTCAGTTATTAAGTAATAAGTAAGGTTCAGTAATGTTTTGAGCAATTATTTGTATGAAGTAAAGATATATTATTCGTTATTTACCTACTCCCTACTCTAAAAAATATGTAGCAAAAATGCGTTAAATTTGGTATTACTTACATCTTAATCTGTGTTTTATATCTATAGTAGAAAATTTTATCTCTTGCAGATGTTATAAATATTAATTTTTTTTTATCTTTTTTCATAGACTTATCTTTTAATATTCCCTGTTATTTTGGGTGCATCTCATATTTGCAAAAATACTTTTTTCCTATATATTCCCTATTCCCTATTCCCTATTCCCTGTTGCTTTCCGGAGCTGTTGCTTTCCGGAGCTGTTGCCTAAAAGCGATAAATTTTTGGCTTTATTAATGCATTGAGATGCACCCGTTATTTTATGAAGTTGTTACCTTATAGACAAATTTTTATGAAATTGGTATTAGCGCTATATTTTATTCATATACCCAGTAATTTAATTTTTGTTTACTAATAGTATGAAATATAGCAAAAATATTTCTTGAACTTTAACTTGCTTGACTTGTTTTACAGCATGATATGAATGTGCAGCATTATCTAGGAAAGGAAGAAACAAAAAGCCAATACTAGAAAGTTTTTATCTTCCATTAATACTTCTTAAAGGAATGGCTTGAAGTCCCCCATAAAAGATTTAGAGGCAGTTTAAATACTCCTCTAAATTGATCTACCTCTACCAAAAGACTTTCCATACGCAAACCCTAATTAGGGCTTGCTGATTAAATCTAAAAGCATTGATATATAAAGATATTAGCCAAGGCGTGTACTAAAAAAGTGCAAGGTTTTTGCTCCCTTAAGCTGAAAATGTAAGGATTTTGAGCAGACAAGAGAAAAATCTCAGAACAATTGTTCCAACTACATCCTCTGCAATTCCTCATTCCTCCTGAATTCAGAATTCTGACTTCTGACTCCTACCCTCACCCATAAGACTTCCATAAGCAAACCCTAATTATTTTGATGCTAGTAGAAAGAATTGAGTCGGGACGCTATGATCGAAATAACTAAGTTAAGTTTTGTAAAGAAAAAAATTGACTGCTATTTCACCCAAAAATCCTATTATACAACCCAAGCCTTGGTACTCCCTAGCTCCCTTATGGCAAGGAGGAGAAGAAGTAGTTCGCCAAGGTCTACCCCATTCCCAACTTTCACCTGCATGGCAAATATTACTACTTGGAGATGGCTCTCCCACTCGTCACTTGCAACTTTTGACAACTGAACCCACAGAAGTTGATGTAATTGATATGTGTCCCATTGGCATGAATCTTGATAATGCCCCTGACTTAATTCATGTTGTACCTGGCCCTAGACTGCGACGACAGGTATGGTTGAGAACAACTTCAGGACAAAGGCTAGCTTATGCTGCTTCCTGGTGGGAAGCGAGTCATGTGGATGAGTATTTGCAAAATCGGTCTTTGCCTATCTGGGCTAGTTTAGCTCGTTTGCGGACTGAATTATATCGAGATGTCCAGGGAATTTATTATGGTCATTCTAGAGAATTAGAGTTAGCTTTTGGCGAGTTAGGACCATTTTGGGGGCGACATTACCTATTTTGGCATCATGGCCAACCACTGACATTAATTTATGAAGTGTTTTCACCTTATCTTAAGAAATATTTGGGACAAACAAACGTGACGGATACAGATTCTCAAAAGTAATAGTTGTTAATTTTTTGATCGCCATAAATATTAAGAATCGACAAATTTTGGATGAATTTAGATGTACAAATAGGATCATCTATTTCTACTTATTTCTGAAGTTTAGCTTTGACTTTGAAAGCGTAACTCCTCCGTAGGAGGCACTCATAAATTATTATGGTTCGACCTTAATCTGATATCAAGTCTCATTAATTAGCCATAATAAAAATGTTCTTCTTTTGAGAGAGAATATTTTTTCGGTGCGGAATGTGCAGAAAACAAATTTTCCCTTGTTCCCTACTCCCTAAATTTTTCCGAAGTGGTTATTCAAACAGACATGATACTAGACTTTGTCAGATAGTATAAAAAAACCGGGCATGAGAAGTTTTGTTCAAAATTTTTTTTAATTCACACTCTAAAAGTCTGGGTTTTAGGTCAGGGATTTTTCGATAAAGTTGCAAAAATTTGATCAAATAGTTCTGTTTTGTATCAAGTAGGAGCGTTAAAGATGAATTGAAAAATAGTGGTGTGTCAAAAGAATTTTAACGGATGATAAACTATCAAAAATTTTGATTGATCGGCTTTTCAATTTTGAAATACCCATCATTTTTATTTTGACGGAGCAATATAATTAATAAACAGATTTGGTATATAGTCATTTCAGTTTAGATTGAGACGATAGTTTCTTACTGTGAAAGAGTTTCAGCTAAAAAAGTGTCTCATCCTTAAGTTAAACAACTATAAATTATGATGCTTATGCGCTAAATATTACTTTAGAGCTGATTCCTAAACTTAGTTGAAACTCTTATGTAATCTAACTCTCAGGGATTCAGGCATTACTGAACTATAACTTTCAAAGCCCAAGTATAGTAAGGAACTTAGCCTCTTAATATTTACTTTATAAATCAGCTCTTAAACTTAGACACCCACACGATAATCTTGAAAAAGGTGTGGGTATCTCATACAAAAAGTTTTTATTATTCAGTAATCAATCATCAAAGATTATCACAGTTTGCCATTAAACGAATTGTAATTACAGTAAGTAGTCAGTAATTAGAATATCGGTAGTATAGGACTACAATTATCATTAATTGTTAGGTCTTTGACTGTTTTTCATATTATTTTTTTTGCTACATCATTTAATTGAAGATATATTCAGTATTTATCCTCTGGTTTCCTACTATCTTAACCACAATTGAGACCGGCAAAAATGAATAACATTACTCACTATTTTGTGAATACCAAAATTCTACTTAAGCTATACACAAACCACTGTATTTCACCATTTTAAACTTGGACAGGATTTTCTAGAACAAGTTTAGAACGCTTCAATTTGTCTGGCAAAGGAATAGGATAGTCACCAGTAAAACAGGCAGAACAAAAAGTCTTAGGATCTTCATCCGTTGTTCTTAACATCCCCTCCCAACTCAAGTATGCCAGAGAATCAACACCTATTTGTTCAGCAATTTCTGCAACTGATTTTGTTGCTCCAATTAATTGCTCCTGGTTATCTGTATCGATGCCATAAAAACAGGGATGAGTAACTGGTGGAGAAGAAATTCTCATGTGAACTTCTGTTGCGCCAGAATCTCGCAAAGCTTTAACGATTTTTTTACTGGTGTTGCCACGCACAATGGAATCGTCAACCATAATAATTCGCTTACCTTCTAGTACATCTTTGAGAGGGTTAAGTTTCATTCGGATACCTGATTCTCTCATGTGTTGAGTGGGCTGAATAAAGGTACGGCCAACATAGCGATTTTTAATTAATCCCTCAGCATAGGGAATACCTGATTCTTGAGAAAAACCTATAGCTGCTGGAATACCAGAATCAGGAACACCTATTACCATATCTGCCTCTACTAAAGATTCCCTTGCTAACTGGCGTCCTATTTTCAGTCTGTAGCTGTATAAACTACCACCTTCCATTATACTGTCAGGGCGGGCAAAGTAAATCATTTCAAAAATACATAGCTTCCTTTGTGGTTTCTGATTCCAATGGAAGGAAGCCATACCTTCTTCTGTAATCCAAACTAACTCTCCAGGTTCAACATCTCGAAGATATTCTGCACCAATAATATCTAAAGCACAGGTTTCTGAGGCAAGGACATATCTTTTTGGGTTGATATCTTCTAAAGTACCAATCACAAGGGGCCGTACTCCGTGGGGGTCGCGTACTCCCATCAGACCTTCTGGAGTACCAATGGTTAAACTGAAAGCTCCTTGACACAAATGAAAAGCACTAATAGCAGCTTCTAGCCAGCTTTTACCACTTTTAACTTCTGTGGCGATCGCTAATGCAATCATTTCTGAATCTGTAGTGCTCTTAAAGTTACATCCACGGTTGATTAGTTCTTTTTTTAATTCTTGTGTATTGACAAGATTACCATTATGTGCGATTGCTAAAGGTCCAAGAGGGGTCTCAACAAGAGCAGGTTGAGCATTAATAATCTGACTAGAGCCTGTAGTAGAGTAACGAGTATGACCAATTCCTATATTACCAGTCAACTGCTGTAAGATATACTCATTAAATACTTGAGATACTAGCCCCATTCCTTTATGTATGTAAACTCGATCGTCTTGAAAAGTAGCAATTCCTGCAGACTCTTGACCTCGATGCTGTAGTGCATATAAGCCAAAATAGGTGAGTTTAGTTACATCTTCTTCTGGGGCATAAATTCCGAAAACGCCACAAGCTTCTTCTGGTTTATCTATCTCAAGATAATTTTCTAAATTTTTCTCAGTAGTTGAAGGGTAGTTGTCAGTCATGGTTATATTTTAACTCCTTATCAGGATTATTAGTTTTTATAACTATTTTCAAAGTGGTAAATTATCTGGTCTAAGGATAGACTAGGAAAAAGTTAACCTCATCTTAAACTATAGTAACTAATTTTGTGAAGTATTGTAAACTAAATCGGTAAAATATTAAGCTCATCAAGGCGATCGATAACTTATCAAACCCTTCGATTTACAAAATTACTAGGAATGATGGTGGCATTATACTGGAGCTTGCTTAAGGCAAAAAAGTTTTCCTAGAGTTATTTAGTAATAATTGTTGCATCAAACAATTTCGCAAAAAGGTAAGGAAGAAAAAAGAATAAAAATCATGATAGAGATTAGGTAGGAAATATGATGATCAGCCTCTTAGTAGGTATAAATTTCCAAATTCCTTTTTATAGTATTATTTTTGATAATTGGTATTAATGTTGGTAAAATCTGTTTAGTAGGAATGAATCGCCGTTTCAGGTTTAATGTATTATGTCCAGTTAAATACTTAAGTTAAGTCATTTAGAAATATGTATTTTTAAACAAATATCCTATGAGTAAAGTGTTAGCTATTTTAGGGGAATTGAGCAATCATGACATTGATTGGATGATTGCTAATGGTAGTAAGGAAAAAATTACTACTAACACTATATTAATCCATGAAGGTCAACCAATTGATGCTCTTTATATTGTACTTGATGGCACAATGAAAGCTTATGTAGCTGGTGTTGGAAATCAAGAAATAGGTATTATTACTTCTGGTGAAATTTTGGGAGAGATGTCTTTTGTAGATGGTCGATTACCATCTGCTACTGTAAAGGCGATAGAAAATACTTTAATTCTGTCTATCTCTAAACAAAAATTAAATGAAAAATTAGAGCAAGATGTATTATTTTCTCTCAGATTTTATCGAGCAATTACTAAGTTTTTATCGAATCGATTACGCGGTACTGTAACCCGCTTTAGTGAACATAAAGATTTACTTTATCAAGATAGTTATGGGAATAATAATACTGAAATATTAGTAGACAATAGTGCGGTAGCTAAGTCTAGATTTGAAGCATTAATGGAGCGTCTCAAGAGTAGTTAAAGAAGCACCTCAGCGGTCAGCTTTTCCTGCGGAATGCGGAGCTAACAGCAATCAGCAGATTTTTTTTGAGACGCCCTCGTTTGCGGAGCATTAATGACCCTCTTTCTTCATTAGACATCTCCAATAATAAAAAATAAATTAATTATCCCACTCTGATTCATTAATTCTTTCCCCCTACTCCCTACTCCCTACTCCCTACTCCCTACTCCCTACTCCCTACTCCCTTTTTTCTGGAAATGTCTATTTAATTTGTACTTTGAAGCTAAAAATTTGAAGATGTCAGAATTTGATCGAGGTGAAAATCAACAAAAATTCGATCGGGTAATCATGGGTTATTGTCTAGAGTTGGCCCAACAAGCTTTAGGTAAAACTGCCCCTAATCCCATGGTAGGTTGTGCGATCGCTCAAAATGGCCAAATTATAGGAACAGGGTTTCATCCTGGTGCAGGTCATCCTCATGCAGAAGTTTTTGCTCTCAAGGAGGCAGGTGAAAAAGCAAAAGGAGCTACTGTCTATGTGAGTTTAGAACCATGTAATCACTATGGACGCACGCCACCTTGTACGGAAGCTTTAATTGCAGCAGGTGTGGCAAAGGTTGTGGTTGGAATGATCGATCCAAATCCTTTGGTTGCAGGTAGTGGTATTGCAAAATTACGAGAAGCTGGTATTCAAGTGGTGGTTGGAGTGTTAGAAGCTGAATGTCGTCAACTAAATGAAGCTTTTATTCACCGAATACTCCACCAAAAACCTTTTGGAATTTTGAAATATGCCATGACTCTTGATGGCAAAATTGCTACTACTACAGGTCATAGTGCATGGGTTACATCACCGGTAGCGCGGAGTGAAGTACATAAGTTACGGGTTGCTTGTGATGCGGTGATTATTGGAGGGAATACGGTGCGTCGAGATAATCCACTTTTGACGAGTCGCGGCAGTAAAGTTGATAATCCTTTGCGGGTGGTTATGAGTCGCAGTCTAGATTTGCCTACAGAGGCTAATTTATGGAATGTTGATGAAGCTAATACTTTAGTGTTTACGGAGGTAGAGTCTAATCGAGAATTTCAGCAATATTTGAGGCAAAAAGGGGTTGAAGTAGTAGAAGTTTCATCATTGACTCCGGCAAAGGTGATGGAAAATCTCTACAATCGCGGATTTCTTTCCGTACTTTGGGAATGCGGGGGAACTTTGGCAGCAAGGGCGATCGCTGATGGTGCGGTGCAGAAAATATTGGCTTTTATTGCTCCTAAAATTATTGGTGGGCAAACAGCACCTTCACCTGTGGGAGATTTAGGATTAATTAAAATGACAGAAGCTGTGGAGTTAGAGAATGTGAGTATTCGTGCTGTTGGTTGTGACTATTTATTCACAGGTTATATTATATTCGATTGAATACTAATACTTTGATGGAAGCAAGACAGGAGAAAACAGGGGAAGGTTGAAAAGAGTTTATTCATGATAAATTCTTATTCAAACATTTTGATGATTGATATTAAAGTATTTCAACAATTAATAATTAATTATTAATAATTAATTATTACCTCTCCTTGAAAAGAAGAGGATTGACTAATAATGAAAAATTTTTCTTCTCTTGGTTGATTGGATATGGCTCCTTGTAGAGCGACAGCTCGCGGCGCAGCCAAGGAGAGAGTTTAAACCTTAATTATTCGGCAATATCATCTCCGGATAATTAGTGAGAAAAAAAACTTCTCCTTTTCTTCCTCTTTATTCTTGCTTCTTTATTCTTTATTTCCTCCTGACTCCTGACTCCTAACTCCTCCGTCGTTTATTTATAAGTATTCAACCGGACATGATATAAATCCTCAATTTTCCGGTGATATTAGTATTATTAAGTATTTAGTAATAAAGAAAGATATATAAGTAGATATTGAGGCAAGTTTATGATTTAAATACGAAATAAAATAATATTATTTTTATACAAATAAAATCAACCTTAGATTTGGAGCTTGTAGAGAATATGCATAGAATTTATGAACTAGAAAACAATGGTAGGAATTAAAAAAAATTAATCTATTTTTTGATTTTTCACGACTTATTTTAAATAGCTATATCTGAATATAAATTAGAGCGGTTTTCAGGAAGATGGAATACGCAGTAAAAATTATAACTCTTGTATAGACCCTCTATAGAACTGTAGTCTAATAAAGCGAAAACTGCTTTGAAGAAGGAGACAGGAGACAGGAGACAGGAGACAGGAGACAGGAGACAGGAGACAGGAGACAGGAGACAGGAGGAAAATTACTTATGGATAGTCTTCGACAAGCCGCTCCGCGTCTACGCTCCCCCAAGTAATTTTGAACACCCCCGTTGACGGTGGGGTATTAAACCCACAAAGAAAATGATAAATGTATACATAATCTTTTAAATCTGATGACATATATTCCTAAATTAAAAAGTATAGATCCCAGGCCAGATCATCCAGGAACACCTATAGCACTTAACTCCAGATTTTATATCGAGCGACCACCTTGCGAAGAACGTGCATATCAAGAAATTGCTACTCCAGGTAGTTTGATTAGGATTAGAGGGCCTAGACAAATGGGAAAAACTTCTTTCCTACTACGATTGATTAACTACACTAAAACTTTAGATTACCGAATCATAACTATAGATTTTTTAGAGACTGATACAGCAGTTTTTGAGAGTACAGAAAAATTTTTACGTTGGTTTTGTATTAATCTTACTAGAAAGCTAAAATCTACTTCTAATATAGATGATTATTGGGACGAAGATATAGGATATAAGGTATGTTGTACGATTTTTGTTGAAGAACTATTACATGAAATTGATACTCCTGTAGTGTTAATTTTTAAAGAAGTTAATTGCGTCTTTAAATATACTAAAATCACTCAGGATTTTTTACCATTATTACGATTTTGGCATGAACAAGCTCGGATAGTAGAAATTTGGAAAAAACTACGATTAGTGTTAGTTCATGCTACTGAAATATATGTTTCATTAAGTGTGAATCAATCGCCATTTAATCTTGGTTTAGCCATTAGATTATCTGAATTTACACTAGAACAAGTTAAAGATTTTGCTCAACGTTATGGACTGAAGTTGCCAGCAGAACAAATACAAGAATTGATGAATTTAGTAGGCGGGCATCCCTATTTAGTACATCTGGCTTTAGATAATTTATATCATCACAATTTAACTTTTGAAGAATTATTAAGAGATGCTCCTACTCAAAGAGGAATTTATAGTGATTATTTACGCAGTTTATGGATGGTATTGCAAAAACAACCAAAACTGGCAGCTAAATTTACACAGCTAATTATAGAACCAACGAATATTCAATTGGAACCGATGATTACTTATCAACTAGAAAATTTAGGATTAGTCAAAATAGATGGAAATATTTGTGTTCCTTGCTGTAAGTTATATTCTCTCTATTTTCAAGGGCAAAAATTAGGGCATACAAGTGATAAAACTGTGGAAGAAAAAACCAAAAATCAAGATTATCAAAATCCACAAGTTTTTACAAATATTAATTCTGTTAAAATGAGTAACCATGATTTTTTTAACTTCTACACTAAGATTGAATGGGATAATATAGTTGCTGAAAATTATCCGATTGCTTTGATATTAGGTGAAATAGATAATTATAAAGATTATAAAAATCAATATGGAACTAAATTTAGTCATAATTGTTTACAAGTTATATCAAAAAAAATATCTCTAATTTTGCAGGATATTCACAATGTACATTTCAACAAGGAAAACGAACAATTTATAATGATTTTGCCGAAAATAGATGGTGGAAAAGCAATAGAAATTGCTGAAATAATTATCCGAGAAATTAAAGAATTGACATTATCTCCTGACAGAGATATGTGGACTAATTTCCCTAACTCTATAGTAACTATGAGTATGGGAATTGCTTGTACAATTCCCAGGGAAAATGAACCTAGTAGTCTGTTTTTAGCAGCAGAAGAAGCTCTTTTTGAATCTCAAGAACAAGGAGATTCTGTTACTTTGAGTTCATTTTTAAATTATCAAAATTCTTGAGTATCAAAAGATCGATAGTTTATTTATGTCAATCTATAGATACCAGCCTTCTAAGCAATAATCCTTTTTAAATTTTAAATTTTAAATTTTAGGTGTTAGGTTTTAGGTGTTGGGTGTTGGGTACTTAGTTTTATGCCAATTTTATGTTAGGTGGCACAGAATTATGGAATTTATTAACTTGCCTATCTCTATCTACAGTCAACTCTGATTCAAATATTATTCTATGCAACTTAGAAATAAATTTGGCATCAAACAGGAAAGATTTTCTTGTACTGTAGTTGATATGACTCAAATCAGCATTCTAAAATTTTACCAGAAAATTGGGTTTAAAGCCTCGCCCTTCTAGGGCGACTTTTTAGTAGTTGATTTTATTTCAAGAAATATGTTATAATATTGTTAGTTTAATAGTCAAATTATGAAAGCTAGATTTAAGTATCGTATCTATCCAACACCGGGACAAAAACACCGATTAGCAAAGCTATTTGGTTGTGTCCGTGTGGTTTGGAACGATAGTCTAGCTTGTTGCCAACAAAAGTATACATCAGGAGAAAAGAAACCCACTAATTCTGAACTACAAAAACAGTTTATCACATCTGCTAAAAAGACTGAATACAGAGAATGGCTATCAGAAGTTTCTGCTATACCATTGCAGCAATCTTTGAATGATTTAAACCAGGCTTATCAAAACTTTTTCAGTTCGACAAAAGGCAAGAGAAAAGGTAGACCTGTTAAACCTCCTAAATTTAAAAGTAGAAAGTCGCTCGCAACTGCTAGGTTTACAAAGGTAGGATTTAAAATTGGTCAAGATAAAGTTTATTTGGCTAAGATTGGAAAGCTGAAAATTGTATGGTCAAGAGAGTTACCTGCTGCTCCATCATCAGTAACAGTAATCAAAGATTCAGCTCATAGATATTTCTTGAGTTTTGTAGTAGAAATACAACCAGAAATCTTACCTCAGACTGATAATTCAGTAGGTATAGATTTAGGCATTTCTACCTTTGCTACATTGAGTGATGGTACAAAGGTTGATGCTCCTAAGCCACTTAAGAAACGAATTAAAAAATTAAGAAAGTTAAGTAAGTCATTATCTCATAAAACTAAAGGCTCTAAAAGGTATGAAAAAGCACGGGTTAGAGTAGCTAAATTACATGCAAAACTGAAAGATACAAGAACAGACTTTCTACATAAATTATCCACTGAAATAATTCGTGAAAACCAAACAGTTGTTTTAGAGGATTTGAATGTATCTGGTATGATTAGAAACCGCAAATTATCCAGAGCAATATCAGATTTAGGCTGGAGAACCTTCAGAACATTTTTAGAAGGAAAAGCAGAAAAATATGGTCGTGATTTCAGAGTCATTAGTCGTTGGGAGGCAACATCTCAAACCTGCTCTAGCTGTGGATTCAAAGGTGGAAAGTTAGACCTTCAAGTGCGAGAATGGGAGTGTCTCAACTGTGGTGCAAAACACGATAGAGACCATAATGCAGCAATAAATATATTAGTCGCGGGCGGGCAGTCCGAGACATTAAACGGACGTGGAGGCAAGTATAAGACTAACGTCAAGCTAGCAGCAGCCAGTGAAACGTCAACTCACCGAAGAGCTATGGTTCAGTAGGAATCTCCGCGCCTTCAGGCCGGAGAGGATGTCAAAAGCTTTATCTCTTCCAGAACTTTATTAAATTAGTATTAGTTAGGAAAACTCAATTTAAAATTTTGCTGTAATCACCAATAAAGAATTTATGATTTACAGAATTTAAGTGATTTGATCGAAGAATTGTTAAAAGTACAATTGAGAGGATGTTTTAAAAGTGAGAGGATATTGTCAGAAAGCTCACAAAGTTGATACTGATATTTGTAGATAACAACACCTTAAAATGTAGCAAAACTTTTGAGATTTGGTTTATGTATTTTGGCTTGAGGAACGATATTCGCAGCAACTATCCAACAAAAAGGCTGAAGACTTGATTCAATCAAACATCTCAAATAGAAATGGTATACTAAGAAATTATTCAAAAAGTAATTTCGACTATAATAATGCACAAATCTAGAAAAAATCATCAAAAATTCTGCCAAGTAATTTGGAGTTTATATTTAATTACAATTATTTTGCTTCGGGCTAATAATGCAATAGCAGGAACACTGAGTTCCAGAATTGATGATTTTCCTAACTGGGAAAATAAACCATCAATTAGCAGTGCGAAAGAAGATTTAATTTATCCAAAATGGATGGCAGGAAATTGGAATGTTAAAAGTACTTTAATAGATATGGTTGCACCATTAGCACCAGAAATTGTTACGCCAGGATTTGAAAATAATCGTAAATATTTGCATAAATCAGTAAATTTTAAAGTTAGATTTATTAAGTTGGAGCAAAACTTGAATATTGAAGGAATATCCCAACAAAAATTAATTAATTTGCCTATATATTGGTCTACTGAAAAATTAGACTTACCTCCAAAAGCAGTTATTGCAGATCGAGAATTTAACGGATTAAATATTGGCAAAGCACTTTTGGGCGATGATGCAATTTTATCTGTAAATATTGACCAAAATAATCCTAATCGTCAGACAACTATTTTGCGAGATAATCTAGAGCTAGTTTCAGTTATTACCAACAGGGCAAACGAACAATTAAACCCAGATAATTTTATTACCTGCGAAATAACTCAGCAACTATTTCAGGGTGAGACTATGATTTACTTAAATGAGGTAGAAACAACTACAGATTATCATCACATTCTCGATGAAAATCAAGGAGAAATAATTGAAGCAAATCAGATAACTGCTATTTATTTATCACCTCAAGACCCTGATTATTTTGTGGCAGGTAATTATCCCGTAGCTTTGTATCGTTATCAGTTAGAATTATTGCCTTTGCTAGAGGAATAATATCATTTCTCAAAAATTTTTCTACATTTCATTGAGTAGAGGAGTAGGGGAGTGGGGGAGAAGTAAGCATAATAATTAACGCGCTCCTAGAGTGCTAATTATCAAAAAATGATTTGGCTGGTGTTAATTACTTAGGGTTTGCTGATTAAATCTAAAAGCACTGAGAAATAAATGTTTTAGCCTTTTTAGAGCGAAAAAAAGTGCAAAATTTTCAGCTTGAGTAACTAAAAAGTTAGGATAAAAGGCAGACAAGCACAGAAAGATACAGGTACAATTATTCCTCCTACTTTCTCTGTCTCCCCACACTTCCCACACTTCCCACACTTCCCACACTCTGATTTTTTCAGCAAACCCTACTTAATCATTGCAAGCTCTTTACAAAAATTGTAGTTCTTAGCTTGTGTTTGATTTTTCTGAATACCACGATAATTTTGCGCGATCGCCTCTTGAAGTTGAAATTAACAATTTTGATTGGCGATTGCTCTAAGAACAAAATTATAGATCGACCATTATCTGGACATTTCTGACATATTTTATCTTGAAGAGAATTGTTTTACCCTATAAAAAAGAAATTTGTCAATGGCTATAATTGCTTAAGCACCAATACCTATTCAAAATTTGTTTTTTTGAGATTTATTCAACCGTGGAGAAAGTATAAATTTTTGCACCCTATATTGACGAAAAATAGAAGGTTGTAGCTTTTTCTAGATAAAATTTCTTATTTTTAAATACAACATTGGCACAATAAACTATGTATCTAGATGATACCAAATCGCTGAAATAACGCAAGTCCGTGAAATATTTTGTAATAATTAGCTAAAACAAGAGATTTTTTTGATAAGCAGAAAAAATTATAAGAGTTAATTTTATTGTTTAAATTTATATTTTGGCGTTATGGCGGGAAACTGTTTTTTGATTTTAGTAATGGAATGCTAATCTTACTTTTGACTTTTGACTTTTAATTTCCGTGAAATGGTAGAAGAGGGCAATCGCGACTCCTGTAGGAAAGTGAAGATTTGAGAGTTATTTTGAGTTGTCATAAATTAGAGATTTTTTCAGGAAATAAGGGAAGCAAATGGAAAATATCTCTAACAAAATGCGCCGACAAAGAAAGATTTTTGGCAACTGGTCTAAATCTCAATTAACTCATAAAAAAAAGAGATGTTTAATAATAAATTTGCGATCGCCACTGTCACAAAACCAGATTAGAAAACCACATACATAATAGAGAGGTGAAATTAAGTCTTGAATTAGGACAAATACTCTCTAATAAATACATTTATTCTTGAGTAATTAAATGAGTTTTGTTTATTGGTCAGCTCTCTCAAGATTTTGGGAGAGTATTTTATCCATAATTTGAGTAATTTTGGAATTGATTTAGAAATTACCGAAAAATTGGGTTTAAAGCCTCCCCCTTTTAGGGGGACTTTATGTTATTATGGAAACAGCGGAAAGGTATTCAACCGCTCTAAAAACCTATAGCTACTTAACTGTAGCATTTGCACCTTGAAAACTGCGGTCAGACCCCGCGTCGCCGTCAGGCGCAAGGGAATGCTGACCAAGAGAAGAGTTATGGGGTTTTGTACAGTAATGCTTGTACTTAGGAATTGCTCTAAGCAACAAGTACCAGAGAACCAAAATTTTTGTTTGAGGTTTGAACTGTACCGTAGGGCATACGGGAACAGGCTCTTGGAATAGAGCAAACGCTTGGGGAGAGAACCATCTCTGGGCTAAGTATCGCAAGGTAATTAGTTTAAGTGGACTCAGTGAACCAAGAATCCTGGTTTCAGGAGAATCTCCGCGCCTAACAGCCGGAGAGTATGTCAATTTCTTTGGCTTCTGATGATTCAGAAAGCTAATTAAAATCTCTTTGCTTTGTTCCGATCCAAATATTTTTTTAAAGGCATAATCGACTTTTGGGTTAATAAATCTCATAATACTTTTGATACAGTTAATCTCAGAAGTTATGAAAAATATTGTAGCTATAGAAGGCAAAGGTTAGTATAATATAGAAATTTTAACAAAAAATAAGTTCCAAATAGCATCAAAAGCTTATACAGTAAAGGTTTTACATCTAATCAGGATTTTTGTTGATATATCTAGGTTTGAGCCATTTTTAGCCTGTTCATATATTACCTAGAAATTATGGTCTGAAGCCTCCTCTTTTAAGGGAATAAAAAAGAGAATATTCTATATTTCAAGCCTCCTTATTGCAGAGGTACTGATAACTAATAACTGATAACTGAAATTACCCTTGCCCCTATTGGGTTTGAAGCCATTTTTACTGTAAAAAATATCAAAGTACCGTTAGAGTCCTGGCTGAGTTTTGTGAAGATTTGATGAAGACAAGCCTTTCTGATTTCTGGAAATCTACTATAAGTTTTACTTATGATTATAAAGTATCTCCGTTGTTATAAGGTTTTTTTTCTTCATATCAAATTGAGCATTTAACAAAAATCTAAATTATTTTGTGATTAACATTGTTACTATATAGCGCTTCTCAGGGGGTAGAAAAGTTTATTGGTTGATCTGGAATTTAGAAGTATTTGAAAAACTAATATATTTACTATATAAAGATTCAGTAAAGATGCTGATTTGTTATTGTTTTATTTTTTTGTTGGCACTATTGTCAACTTATAACTAATGATACTTAGTGGAACTTAGACATTTTCTGGGAGAAAAACTGTCTGAAAGTCATTCTAGACAAGGGAATTACGTCAATGACCTAAAAATTGCTGAAACCCTTGGTAGTTAAGGATTTATACCTTTTAGACCTAAAAACCTCTGCCTGTCTATGTTTGAGCCTATTTTCTATTGCTGTTTTGTTTGAGTCCCATTAAACATTTTGTCGGCTAGAAAGTTTATCAAAGTTAGTCTAGGCATGAGAAGGACGTCAAAGACCGAAAAATTGTTGTTAGCTCCGCATTCCGTGGGAAAACACCGATTATTCCTAGATTTATCAATTTTTGACCTAAAATACTCTCCCTGTATAGATTTGATGCCATTTTTTGCCTGAATTTTATCTAAGTCCCACTAAGTAATTCTTGAGTCAAACATTTTTTGAGGTTTTTCATAGGAAAACTTATGAAACAATTTTCTTTATTAAAAAAGTTGCTTCCAGTCGGAATTAGTCTGGGAATGCTTTCTGTTCCTCTCTCTCTGGTGGTATCTCCTTCAGCAAGAGCAGCCACTTTTACTCCTGGTGAGTGTGGCCGACTAACTGGTTCTGAGATCCCTATGGGATCTATTACTTGTTTTGATAAAACTTTTAGTAATTTTGAACTTATTGCCGAGTTCGACATACCTGCTGGTGCTCAAATTATAATCGGAGTAGCTAGTGATGGAGAAACATTTGAGCTTGAATTAGATCCCGGTCAAACTTTAGGTTCATTCATAGGTACAGCTACTTATGATGTTACAATCGCCAACCCTGACTTTTTCTTTGATCAAGTAGGTCTTAATAGTGATGTAACTTCTGGCGGAGTTGAAGCACAGGTGACAGATGGGTCTGGTGGAACTGGCAATCTACTACTTGAGCTAGTAAGTTCTGATGGAAATTCAGTTACCCCAACGCCTATTCTTGGTCCAACGATGTATCAGTTTATCAGTGTTATGAATACAGTCTCCATTCCAGAGGGTGGCACTTTCGATGGCTTCAAGAACACCTTCACGCAAAAAAGGGTAACACCAGAACCTGGCACTATCCTCGGACTCCTCGCTGTTGGAGGTTTGGGTTTAGGTCTGAAGCGCAAGAAGCAAGCTTAGAAAAAGTTAATTGGGCTATAGACAAGAGGTAAAGTTGAGCGATTCCCTTTGCTGAGTGGTAAGATAATCGCTCAACCACTTAACAAATTCTCATACTTTCCTAAAGCCATCAAAGGAAAATACTGCGGATAAAAATGATATTTAATATAAAAATGACAGGGAAAACCAGTACCAGTAAACTCCGATTCCAACCAACTCCCATCATCCTTCTGAGTCGATACCAAAAAATCAACACCCCCATCAATAGCCTCCCTAGCAAAATTACCAGTCGCCTCCCCCGCAGCTAATAACCCAATCAACGCCCAAGCAGTTTGAGAAGCTGTACTTTTTCCCTTCCCTTTCAACGACGGATCGTTATAACTCCGACAACTCTCTCCCCATCCCCCATCCGAATTTTGACAACCAACCAACCAAGTCGCCGCTCTCTCAATAAAAACTCGATGACTTTCCCCTGCCACAACAGTCAAAGCCGAAATTACTCCACTCGTACCATATATATAGTTAACTCCCCATCGACCAAACCAACAACCTTCCCCTTCCTGCTCCCTTTCCAAATAAGCGATCGCCCGTTTCACCCGCCAACTATCCATAGACAACCTACAACAACCAACCATTTCCAACACCCGCGCCGTCACATCCGCCGTATTCGGGTCAATCATGGCCTTTAAATCTCCATAGGGGATACCATTCAACCAGTCTTGGTCATTATCCACATCAAAAGCCGCCCAACCCCCAGGTTGACATTGCATCGAAGCTACCCATTCCATAGCACGAGCGATCGCCTGACTTTTCAACTCCTTATCAGGCAACTCCACAGCATCCAAAGCCATAACCACCACCGCCGTATCATCTATATCTGGATAAAAACGATTGATAAATTCAAATGCCCAACCCCCCGGTTTACCCAATTTATTCTTAACTGCCCAGTCACCATAATCCAAAATTTGCTGTTGCAACAACCATTCCCCAGCTTTAACTACTGCTGGATGACTAGAAGGAATACCAGAATCAACCAATGAACGTATTACCCAAGCGGTATCCCAAACAGGAGAAACACAAGGTTGTACCCAATAACTATCCTCAGTTTCTATACCAAACCTATCTATAGCCTCCAACCCCCGCACCACCACAGGGTCTGCCACATCATATTCCAAACACCGCAATGCCAACATAGAATTTAACATTGCCGGAATAATACCTCCCCAGTCACCCGTAACTTCTTGCCTTGACAAAATCCATTTTTCTGCTGCTTTTAAACCCTCTTCTCGCAAAGGCATCAAGTTAAAATTTTCTGCAAATTTAAAAGCTTTATCTAACCCCAAAAATAAATCTGTCAGATCGTATTGACGAGGTAATTCAAAACTAGCATTGTTAATCCCTTCGGCATAAAGTTCATCCAGATTAATTGTGGGGTTGACGGAAAAAATCGGCTTTTTATCAAACACAATTAATAGTGGAACAGTACTACTTCTTGCCCAACTTGACATTTCATAAATAGTAAATGGAAAATCTTCAGGAAGTAACATTATGCTAGGAGGAATAGAAGGAATACCCTGCCAGTTGTAGCATCCAATTAAAGCCAGATGTAATTTCGTGAAAATTCTACTGCAACTAATACCTCCTTTTTTAATAATAAAATCTTGTGCTTTAAGCATGATTGGATCTGTTTTTGCAACACCTAATAATCTCAAACCCATATAAGCTTCAACAGAAGTGCTTAAGTCTCCCCCATCCCCATAAAATAATTCCCAACCACCATGTTCTCGTTGTTGGGAAATTAGATAATTTTTTGCTTTATCAAGAGGTCTTTTCTTGTCAGTTTGCCAAATTTTATGTAGTAAAACTATTTCTGCTGTTATTGTTACATTTGATTCTAATTCATCCCACCAGTACCCTTGTGGTTTTTGCAGATTCAATAGATATTCTTGACTAGCTAAAATTGATTTTTTAACTTTGTTTTTTTCTGTCATTTTTCCCAAAAATTAATTTTTTTATTACTATCTTTAAAGTCATAATTTACTAAATAAATTATGCCTATTTATTCTCGATTATATTGAAGCATTTTGATAGAATATAAATGAAAATTTAAGAATTTTGACTAATTAGGGAACCTTATCTAAAATTTATTGTCAGAAGATAACTAGATTCTGTATAGATAGATCGGCCTCACAGTGTTGCTGTCGCTCTCTGAGAGGCTTTCCTTGTGATGTTTATCATCAAATTTGTATGTTAAGTTGATGTCAATGATTTTTCAAATCATACTTGACTAGCTATGTAGTAATCTTAAATAAATTGTAGGGTTTTAAAATAACAATTAACTAAGATAAACCTAATATATTTGAAATCATACCTAGTATTTATATTAGTAATTTTTTGATTTATCACGTTATTTATAACCTTTGAGCATAAGCTTGCAACTAAAAATATAATTGCGATAGTTGAATTTTTTATTGCGAGATTTTCGTTGATTTTTAAGTGTTAGTTTTTAGGTGTTAGGAAGCAAATTTTTCCAGAGCATTACTGCGAACTAACTTTTGTTTAAAAACCCACAGTCACGCACGCTGAAAACAAACTTGTTGAAGTTAATCAGAAAAAGTTAGATTTTAGGTAGTGCGTTCAATAATTAATAATTAATAATTCACAATTAATAATTAATAATTACCTCTCTTTAAAACCTATCACTTACCCATAAGTCTTGAAACCCTTGTGGGGAATAGGGGAGAAAGGAGAAAAAATTATAGTCGCTAAGTAAAACTACTGAAGTTGTCAAAAAAAAGTATGGAAAAATACATTTTTTCTCCCGAAAAAGCTGAGCCAAGACTTACCCATAACTCGTCTCTAAAGTCAAGCTTTATGTTAAGAAAGATGTGGGTAATGGATAGCTTTAAAACGGATAGAATACGAATAAGATTTGGTGGTGGTACATAGTAATGGTAGAGAGAGTGTGGGGAGTCTGGGAAGAAATTAAAAAATATATATCTTCACTATTACTATGCAGGACAACCTAAGATTTTTTCTTTATGTCTGCTTCAAAGTCTTTATTTCTTCAAAGAAGAGGCTTTCAAGTTTAATTATTCCCTAAGCTTTTTTTATCTACCACCTACCACCTATCAACTACTACCTAAAATCATGGTAATCAAAATTATTACTTTTAATATTCGATATGATAAACCAGACCCTGGAAATCATCGATGGGAAGTCAGAAAAAATGCTGTAGCTAGCCTAATTTATGAATATGCTCCAGATATAATTGGCACTCAAGAACTTAAAGTAAATCAGTTATTAGATTTACAGCAATTATTGCCTAATTATTGCTGTCTTGGAGCTGATAGAAGAGGTACAGGTAATGATGAACACTGTGCAATATTTTATCAGAAAGATAGATTAAATTGTCTCGACCATGGAGATTTTTGGCTGAGTGAAACACCAGATGTACCAGGTAGTATTACTTCTAGTTAGGGAAATCATTTACCCAGAATGGCTAGTTAGGCAAGATTTAATATTGTTGAAAATTATCGGCAAATAGTTATTATTAATACGCACTTGGATTATGACAGTAAAAAAGCTAGAGAATTAGGTGCTAAATTAATCTTCGATTTCCTACAAACAGAAAAGTTAAATCCTGACAAACAATCATTGATTTTTGTCACGGCAGATCTTAACGATCAACCAGGATCGAGTGCACGAAATACTTTTTTAAATCCTTTTAAAAATGGATTGTTTTTATTAGATGTTTTATCTGGTTTAAAATTAAGTAAGCAGATAACTTATAACAATTTTACAGACAAAGCTTTTTTGCCCATTGATACTATTTATTTTATTATGACAGTAGATTAAATTTGCACAGTGTGAAAGTAGAGAATAAAAAATATGATGGAATACTTCCTTAAGACCATTTTCCAGTAGTAGCAGAATTTAATTAATCTAGATATCAATATAAATATTAACTTGTTTTCTTAAAACTTACATAGTGGTTTTACCAAAGATAAAACATATAGTCATAATTACAAAGATTATTTTTTGATTATGTGTTCTATTTGAATAGATTAAACCAATTTGACAAATGTTTGCTACAAATAGTTAAGTGACTGCTTAGGAATCAGAACTCAGATAGGGGAACCGTCGGTAGGGCGATGTACAGAATAAATATATTAAGTATCATTTATGAGCTAGAATACCTCTTCTTAGTCCTTCGTAGTATCTGATATCAAGTATTTTAACTCTCCTAATTATTCGTAACATTCTTTTTTTTAATTGGTATGAGATAAAATTTCATTAATTAGACGTAATAAAAAAGCTCTTCTCCATTCTCTCAATCGTCTTCTTCTCCTACTCCTTGCTCTAGTCACCCTCACAACCTTTTTGATTTGTGAGTATTTTAAAGATACATAATATTACCAATTGATAATTGATAATTGATCAAGATTTAAAACCTATTATTTTCAGAAGAAAAAGTCAACAATTTCTTCGGCTATATCAATTTTCTTCCTTTTAGGCAAAAGTAACTATTAATTCTTCATACTTCAATTATCAATTATTGAACATCTCCATTAGATGCTAAAATGCTAGTCAACAAGTTTGATCCAACCACGGCGGACGTTATAAAATAACCTATTAATAATAGCATACTCATCATCATTCAGATAACCCTCTAATAAGATTTTCTGAATCTGCATACGTTCCTTGGGAGTAAGAACACTGGAACACATTACTTGAGTAAATAATTCTTCAAGTGCTTTTCTTGTTGATGATATATTGAGTAATTTCATAGAAATTAATAAACTAATGAGTAACCAAAACTGTCATTTTTATTATTAGGTATTTTGCAATTAAATCAAGTGATTCAAGTAATGTTTATTTCATAATTGTTGTCAACTCAATTTGTAGTTAATATCATCTCAAAATGTGAGTATATTTTTGTTTTTTTGTGATTGGTGTCACTTATATATAATCCAGCTAATTACAGCACTTTTGAGGATAGTGAGGTACAGTTTAATACTCATCTCTAATATCTAATATCATGTCCAGTTGAATACTTATAAATAAACTAGTGCAGAATGGCGGAAATAACTGACCAGTTACAACATCCTAAAAGCCTTACCAATCAATACTTCTGACTTCTGACTTCTGACTTGGTGACTTCCGCGTAGCGGCACTAGGGAGGAGTCAGGAGTCAGGAGGTAAGAAAGAATAACAAAGAAGAAGGAAAAAGCAATAAGCAATAAGAGCTGATTTATAAAGTAAATATTAAAAGGATAAATACTTTACAGTGTAAGGGTTTGACACTATCTAAACCCCAAGGTCATAACTTTGGAAAAACCCATGCTAGAAAGAGATTTCAGCTCAGTTTACAAATCAGCTCTAGGGAAGAGGAAGAAAAGGAGAAAGTTTTTTTGGTCGCGTAAGCGGAACGGAGTTCTATCGTTAATTATCCGGACATGATATAGTCTCTATTCCCTAAACTCGTAAAACTTTTTTCCTCATCAACTCCAAAACTGCTGTAGTTATCGTACTATTGACATACTCCCGGCATCAAATCAGAGTAACGCAATGCGGGATTCTCATCATTGATGATTCTACGCTCATAGAGACAACTTAAAGAGCGAAATATTGCTATTACTAATCCAGAGGTCGGACTCTCCCGTAGCTTTTGGGTCTCCCCCAGATTCCGAGTGCCCCTCGGTACTGTTGACTATTGCTCCTAACATCTCTAAACCTTTAGCTAAAATGTTCTTTGCTGCGTTATGGTCACGGTCTGCTATATAACCACAATGAGGACATTTGTGAGTCCTAACAGACAACGATTTTTTAACAGTTTGACCACAAGAAGAACAATTTTGAGATGTGAAATGTGGAGGTACTGCTATGCAAGCAATTCCATGGGACTTAGCATAATATTCCAGCCATTCGGTGAACTGATACCAACTTGCATCAGATATAGATTTAGCTAAGTGATGATTTTTAACTAGGTTAGCAATCTTCAAATCCTCGTAGACTACCAAGTCGTGAGATTGGATTAACGCCCTTGCAGTCTTTACTGCATGGTCTTTACGCAGTAAAGCTGATTTTGAGATGCTGCCTGGCTAATTGCTTTCTGGCTTTATGGTAGTTATTTGACTGTGGCTTTTTACCTTTCTCGTGGCGACGTGATACTCTCTTTTGTAGCTTTTTTAGTCGTTTTTCTGAGGAACTCAAATACTTAGGATTTTCTACAACATCACCATTACTATCAGTATAGAAAGCGTTTAAACCTAAATCTATTCCTACTACATTGCCTTCAAAATTATGAGTTTCTTTTCTCTCTACATTTACTAAAAATTGACAATAATAACTATCTGCACGTCTAACAACTCTAACTCTACTTATTTGTTGTTGTGAATACCAGACTAAATCACGGCTTGTCCATAACTCAAATACACCTGCTTTAAAACCATCTTTAAACTCAATTTTCTTTCTGTCTGGGGATAGCTTATAACCAGTTGTTTTATACTCTATTGAACGGGTGAACTTCTTGAATTTAGGATAACCTCTCTTGGTGCGCGTTCCCTTGCGACTGTCGTCGTCGCGGGGTCGCACCGCCTTTTTACCTGGTAATTTCAGTCTACAATTTTTGTAGAATCGTTGTATTGATTGCCATGCTCTATCGGCTGATGCAAGTCTAGCTTGAGAGTTTAGTTTTTTGACCCAAGGAAAATTATTATCCTTTGCTAATACAGCACAAAGCTTTTGTAAGTCGTTGCGTTTGACGTTTTTATTATCTATCCAATAACGTAAGCAACTGTTTCTGATAAATTGACCTGTGAGAATCATTTCATCTAAAACTTTGTACTGATGTTGACTGCCTTTTAATTTGGCTTCAATTACTAGCAAAGATATTATTAATTCCTCGACTACATCTATTGTTATAGCTAAATTTACCCAAAATGTCTACTAGATAAACTATTAATATTTGTGTATAATTATGACATCGTTTGCGTTTGCGCAGCATCCCGTAGGGAAGCATTCCGTAGGAAATCATAATTATACACGCACCATTCATCCAGGCGCGCTCATTAAAAATTATAGCGCTGGCCATAAGAGTGATTCTAGGTAAAATCAAAAATTATTTTGGTTTAGGGATTGGGGAGTAAGAGAATGCTTCGGCCACTCTAGTCTATCTATTTGAAAACCACTGTAGCAGTCCAAGCAAAGAGCCCGGACATATTAAAAACTTAAAATTCAGACAACGCAAGATGTTTTCAACTTTAGTCCATCCTTCTTCCTTCTCCTATATAGCGCTGTGCGCAGGCAACAGCTCCGGAAGGCAACAGCTCATCTGGGGGAATAAATTGCTAATAATATAAGACTTTTAGCTATTTGGCCCCTCCTGCAATTTGTAAATATACCAGCGCTCATTGCTATATTTAAAGCGATCGCTATTTTTCTCCCCTGGCCTATTCTGCTGAGAGTCGATCAAGACAAAAAAATGTTACTTAAACCTTTACTGCTTAGTTTAAGTTGTAGTAAGGTCAATATTGTATTGTGGTTAAAAAAACGAAGGTTTTCCTCATGACTCGTGGACCGAACAAACAATTTGACCCAGAAGTTGTTTTGGCTAAGGCAATGGAAGTGTTTTGGGCGCGGGGTTATGAAGCAGCTAGTTTATCCGAACTCCTAAAAAATATGGGTATAAACAAAAAAAGCCTATATGACACCTTCGGTAATAAGCGATCGCTATTTCTCAAAGCTCTGGATTATTATGGCCAAACCACGATTCGCTCATTAAAAGAGGAATTAGCTACAACTGCTTCCCCTTTAGAGAATCTAAAACAAATCCTGTTCAAGTGGCAAAGGCAACATGGTCAACCAGGCAGTTATGGCTGTATGCTAGGAACAAACATTGCGGACTTCAATACTGATGATGTAGAGATAGCTCAATTGTTTCGCGCCTACCTGCGACACTTAGAAGATGTCTTTTGCCAAGTACTTCAACAAGCTCAAGCAGTCGGAGAATTAAGCCCTAATGCCAATCCACGAGATTTAGCAAGGATGCTACTTTGTACAACTCAAGGCATGGCCATAATTGGTAGAATTCTTGAAGATGAAACACTACTAGCAAGCACAGTTCAATCGACTTTAGCTTACCTAGAGGCTAGTTAATTTTTTTTGTTAAAATCTTGACTAATTGGTTTAAACTAAATCAATTATTATTTCTAAAGAAAAATATACTATCTCCGGTTGAATACTGATAAAATTGAAAATATAGGGTGATAAATATTCTCTGATCATCATGATCAATTAGCCTTAATTTCTCAGCTATCCATTACCCACATCATTTCTTAACATAAAGCTTGACTTTAGAGACGAGTTATGTGTAAGTCTTAGCTCGGCTTTTTCGGGAGAAAAAATGTCTTTTTCCATACATTTTTTGAAAACTTCAGTAGTTTTACTTAGCTACTATGATTTTTTCTCCTTTCTCCCCTGCTCCCTGATCCCCACAAGGGTTTTAAGACTTATGGGTAAGGGATAGGTTTCTCCGGGGGGTTAAAGAGATAAAAAGATAAAAATTTATTCTGGTTGTTCAACTGGAAATAATATAACATCTTTTTCTAACTTCTATTTATAAATCAGTAACCAATTTTACAAAAATTAAATTTTATTCAGAGTAGTTGCAATATTTTTGCAACAGAAGTATACTTTGAATTAGTAACTAACTACTTATCTACTTACCTAGTTATCCAGCAAAAAAAATTTGACAGAGAGAATGGGTGTATCTCTCTGCCAGTAATATTCTTGTATTTTATATCTGAGTGAAAGTTTTGTAGGCAATTAAAGTTTGAGAAGTTGAATTTCTGAAGCTTTGCTTGCAAATACCTACTAAAATAGAGTTTTTTGCTAGTGTATAAAGAATCTTTGACAACAAAAGTTTAGGTGTTGCATCTACCAGCTTCTTTTGTATAGTTCATTTTCTAGGAAATTCTTGAATTGCTACCTAATAAGTATGTGAACCTAGTTCAAGACTACTAATGTGTCTGGAGCTAGGAAGTGGTCTAAGTGATATGCGCGCTCTTCAGTTTTGAGTAGAATTTGCTCATAGAGGTAGCGAGTAGCGCGATCGCCTAAGCTTTCAGCTTGTGCAGCAAGACGACGCAGAAGTTTAATAACTTCTTGTTCTGCTCCTAGATCCTGTTCGACCATAGCTCTAGAGTTAAAACTTCCATCTTCTTCAGGAGTAAAGCAGCACATTTCAGCCAACTTAGCAAAGCTAGCAACTGGAACGCCACCTAGACCATTTAAACGTTCAGCCAAGTCATGGACATGACCTCTTACATCATCATAACTTTCTTGAAAGAACTCATGGAGTTGATAGAACTCTGCTCCTTCGACAACAAAATGATGTTTCTCATATTGGAGATATAAAGCTTGGAAACTGGCCAAAGCTATATTCATACCCTCACATATGGGTTCAGTAACACTTTTTTCTAATCCAATTGGGTTATCGGCAATCTGACCAAATACTTGTACTGGAGTTGCTGTAGCCATCTTATGTATTCTCCTTTCAATTAACCTAATTTATTGCTAGTTATCTAGCTTTGTTTATTGCTAACAGTTTTAAGTCTACCACAGTTAATAGGAGAGTCAACCTGAGCCAAGATCGCAGATAGAATATATTCTAAGTTAGCAAATTTTTTTGATAAAACTATTGAGAAAATTTAGCAGCTATTGTATAGTCAAAAGTATAGTTACTCTGGTAGAAACACATCAGAACTACTAGAGGTCTTAACGGTAAATTTAGTGCTAATATATTGCAATTGAAAAAAAATGAGTACATTCAACCAGAGGCCAGACACTAAGGAAATTTTACAAATAAGCTCGGTAGACCGATGGGAAGTCTATAAACGCTTACAAGAATTGGATATTCATTGTTGGTGTGAAGCAGAAAAGCCATTGCGGGTACAGCTCAAAAACACAAATGAAGCTACCCAATTAGAAAGTGTTTTAAAACAATTCACAGCTAATCGTTGCGAATTGGTGCAATTGTTACAACGCTGTTGGCAAGTTAGCTAATATCCTGAATTAATACCATAAATTAGAGAGGGGCAAAAGTAATGTATTTATCTGTAGAGATACAAAGCTTTTAGTAATACCATTTCACTTAAAAAATGTCACAAATAGTTGGTAACTGATGAAGTCAAATAATAAGCTGAAATTCCTGTAGAGTAGAGGTTTTAAGTACTTAAAATATCAATTTTGACTTCTGAATTTTGACTTTTGACTTTAGTGAAACTGTATAAGTATTTAAACCTTCCCCTAGCCACATAGATGACCATGACCTAACAAAAATAACCAACAATGTCTAAATCCAAGAAGCAAATGACAAAATTTATCTTAGAAGGACAAATCCAAGAAGTTACCGTTAAAGACGGCTACAAACTGAAATATATTAATGTAGAAACACCAGGGGGTAATAATTATACAGTTAAACTTGCCAAGCCTTTACGGAAGATTTTTGCCTCAGTATTAATACCAGGTTTAGGAGTAAAAGTAACTGGAGAAAGAACAGTTTATCGGAAAACTGGTGAAGAAGAATTGAAGGCTTTAAAAATTATACCAGATTTTAGCAATAACGCAATAACACCATGTAAAAATCATAGTGTGGAATTAGTTGAAACTTTATCTAGCCAACTAAAAGAGCAGAAGTTATCTGAAACTGAACATACTTGTAGTAAATCTCCACAAAAAATCACTGGAACTAATTCTAAGTGTGCAGCGAAGAAAGCTCAGATTTTAGTGTGCCAAAAATCAGATTGTCAAAAACGGGGTGCAGGCAAAGTTTGTAAAGCATTATCAGAAGTATTAAACGATCGCGGCTTACAAGACCATGTGACAATTAAGAAGACTGGATGTCTGAAAAAGTGTAAAGCAGGACCTAATCTAGTAATTATGCCTAACAAAGCCCGTTATAGCCGGATTAGTTCATCAGAAATTCCTGATGTTATTGAAAAACATTTTAGTTTAGAAGCATAACACAAAAGATTGCTAATTTGTAGTAAGTTTCTCTGGTTCCAATCTCTTGTTGGGGATTGGAAATATTTTGCTGTTTATTTGTAATATAAGGATTAAAATAGTGTAGGGTAAAGACAAAAAAGTTATTTCATGCCTACCGAATATTAATTTCAGGGAAGCTACTAATACCGTTTCACGGAAGTCAGAAGTCAGAAGTCAGAAGTCAGAAGTTAGAAGTTAGAAGTCAGAAGTTAGATTTGATCGGCTAAAGACTTTGGCAATACAATAGTTTCAGGCAATTATTTGACATTAAAAGGAGCGAAACTATTTGTGACATCCTTAAAGTGAATTGGTATAACTAAATTAATAGCAATTAAGGAAGACTAAAAAAGTGTCACAAACTAAGCCAACTATTTTAGTGACTGGGGGAGCAGGATATATTGGCTCTCATGCAGTGCAGGCCCTACAAACTGCAGGTTATGAAGTGGTAATTCTGGATAATCTTGTCTATGGACATCGGGATATAGTAGAAAATGTCCTGAAAGTAGAGATGATTGTGGGAGATACCAGCGATCGCTCTCTATTAGACAAGATTTTTGCCACTCACAATATAGCAGCAGTCATGCATTTTGCTGCATATATTTTTGTTGGAGAGTCAGTTAAAGATCCCCAAAAATATTATCATAATAATGTAGTAGGTACGCTGACATTATTAGAAGCAATGTTGGCAGCATCTGTGAAAAAATTTGTATTTTCCTCAACTGCTGCTATTTACGGGGAACCACAGACTAGTCCTATCCCTGAAGACCACCCCAAAAATCCGATCAACCCTTATGGGGCGAGTAAATTGATGGTAGAGCAAATACTTTCGGACTTTGAGGTTGCTTATGATTTTAAGTCTGTTTGTTTTCGCTATTTTAACGCAGCAGGGGCGCATCCTAATGCTTTAACTGGAGAAGATCATAATCCGGAAACCCATCTAATTCCACTGGTTTTATTGGCAGCATTAGGTAAACGAGATGCTATATCAATTTTTGGTACAGATTATTCTACCCATGATGGTACTTGTATTCGCGATTATATTCATGTATGTGATTTAGCGGATGCTCATGTGTTGGGGTTAGAATATTTATTGAATGGTGGTGATAGTGAAGTATTTAATCTAGGTAATGGTAATGGGTTTTCTGTCAGGGAAGTGATAGAAACGGTTAAGAAAGTAACTGGAAAAGATTTTCAAGTAATAGAATGCGATCGCCGACCAGGAGATGCACCTATTTTGGTAGGAAGTAGCGATAAAGTAAGGAAAGTATTAGGTTGGTCTCCTAAATATCCAGAGGTGCAAGATATTGTTACTCACGCTTGGCAATGGCATCAGCAGCGACATGGGAAATGAAAGTTAAAAGTTAAAAGTCAAAAGTCAAAAGTAAGAATAATAGTATATTCGTTGTTTCAACTCATCTTAAAGTTAAAAGTCAAAAGTCAAAAGGCAAAAGTAAGAATAATAGTATAGTCGTGGTTACAACTCATCTTAAAGTAAAAAGTCAAAAGGCAAAAGTAAGAATAATAGTATAGTCGTGGTTACAACTCATCTTAATGATGGAGGTTATTTGTTTGCCTTTATATATTATAGCTTTGTATCAGAAAGCTGATTTTTTACCCAAATGAAAGTCGTTGTTGCGCTTGAGTTCTCCCAAATATATTTAGGGGGCATTCAGCGCAACTACAAACAAATACATTTTTGATAATTCAATTGCTGCATATTTGAATTGAGAAAAATAAAACCAATGGTTATTCCAGATATTCCTGATGGTTGGAAATATGTTATTAGCTCTTTAGTTGGTGGAAGCATCGCGATATTTTTCACTTTCTTAAACAATCGTCATCAACTCAGTAAAGATACCAAGATTTGGGAAAAATAAAAATTGTGGGAAGGTTATCAAAAGTGTATTTCTAATTTAAACTTAATTGATAGTTTATGGACGAATTTGAGCGCAGAAAGCGGAATCAATTATGTTTTGAAAATAGAAGAAAGAGAAAAATTTTTTACCCGATATTCAGAAATACTACCTTATTTATATTGGATAATATATAATTCTCCAAATCCCCAATCAGAAGAAATAAAAGCATTGAAAGAAATCATCGGGGAAGAGGAAATAAAAACAACATTTCAGATGAAAAAACTCTATTTTTTAATTTCTAATCCTAAACTTTTAAATCCCATGAAACAAGAACTTACTAAGTTAATGGTTAATGACCCTAGACTTTCAAAATCATAAGTAATATTTAAAACTTTTTCCACATAATTAATATAGTTTAACTATTAGACATCTCCAATAATCAAAAATAAAATCAATTATCATACATAAATCATCAATTATTTCCCCCTACTTCCTACTCCCTACTCCCTACTCCCTCTTTTCTAGAGATGTCTATTGAAAACTATACTTATAAATAGTTATTTTGCTTCTTTTTCTGTGCGTTATAATTTTCCTCACTTAATATCTATGACAGAAGAACGACTGACACAAGCACAATTTACTCAACTGGTGGCAGAAGTTGAACAATTATCTAGACAGCGCGACGAAGAAATTGACCGAGAGCAGATGGAGCAGATTTTACAAGAGCTAAATTTGCCTACTGACTTGGTAGATGAGGCAATGATGCAACTGCGAAGGCGAGAAGCACTGGCACTAGAGGAAAAGCGGAATAAATTGATTAGTGTAGGGGTGCTTGGGTTGCTAGTAGTTATAGCTGCTAGTTTCTTATGGTTTCAAACTCAAAAACAAGTATTAAATAATGTCTATGCTAATTCAGGGCAAAGTCAGTTGACATTAGAAACAAATAGTGGTATAGAAATGCTAATTGTGGTTGATAGTCAACAAAATCCAGAGGTATTTTATCGGGTAACTTTGCAAGATGCACCAGTAGGAAAAAAACTTTCTTTAGGGTGCAAGTGGATTAATCCTAATGGTGAAATTAGTCATCAAAATAGTTATCAAACTAAAGAGATTAATAGGGAAATTTGGCCTACTTATTGTAGGTATCAATTTAATCCTGTTTCACCTGCGGGAAATTGGCAAGTGGAGATGTATTTAGGCGATCGCCTTCTCAGTCAAACTGAGTTTACAGTTAAGTAAAATTTTGTGATTAAGTGCAATATCAATTTATTGGTTATTGGGGATATGGTTCCCCACTAGAATTAAATACTATTCTCACCAAGCTAACTGAGGAAAAAAAGACAAAAGTGTTGAATTTTCATCAGGGAATAACTTTTGCTGGAATTAGTTATATTGGTGGGGAAGAAATGAAATTAGCTAGGGGTGAGACTTTAATTGCTTCTCTATCTGCCTCTGGTTTATCTGATAGTATTGATGCTTGGGTAAAGTTAGAAAATAACCAATTAATTTTAGGTAGGGAACCTTTTGGAAGAGTGCCTTTATATTGGACAAAAATAGAAAAAGTTATTTGGTTTGCTTCTCAATTCAAGTTATTATTACCTATTATTTCTGAGCCATCTATTAGTATTCCTGGATTTTATGGTTATACTTGTTTCTCTTATGTACCAACACCACTCACTCCAGTAGAGAATATTTTTGCAGTACCAGCAGGAACAGAACAAATTTTTTTGGAGCCAGAAATACAAATTCAACGTCGTTATGACTGGCGAGAAAATCCCGTACAAATTGAAGATAAAAATGACGCAATTAAACAGTTACAAACCATACTTAAAAATGCGATTTATCGGCAAATTATTGACTTACCCTCTGAACCTGTAGGAATTTTTCTTTCAGGAGGTTTAGATTCTTCAATAGTTGCAGCTTTATTAGTACAAGCTGGGATAAAAGTGCGTGCATATACCCTAGATTTCGGTAAAAATAGTTTTCCAGAATGGGAATATGCAGAAAAAGTTGCTCAACATTTAGATATACCTTTCGTGAAATTATCTGTAACTCCAAAGCTGATAAAAAATGCTTTATTAGATACAGTTAAGGCTTTAGATTTACCTTTTGGTGATGGAGTGACAGTACCTTTATATTTATTATGTCAAACTGCAGCTCAAGAAGTATCTGTAATTTTCAACGGCGAAGGAGGAGATCAATTATTTGGTGGGTGGACGAATAAACCAATTATTGCTGCTGCTGTTTACAATAGACAAGAAAATTTCATTCAACAATATTTCCATACTTTTCATAAATTATGGGGTTATGAACAGAAAATTTTTCAACCAGAATTTTATGAAAAAGTACAAAATATCTCAGCAGAAAAGTGGGTAGAATTTGCTTTAGATGACACTTTTTGTACAGGATTAATCCATAAATTACGTCGTGCTAGCTTGACTTTAAAAGGGGCACAAAATATTCATCCTAGGGCGACAAATTTGGCATTTAGTAATGGGTTAGTTGTGCGGTCTCCTTTTTCTGATTTAGCTTTAGCTCAGTGGACTTTTCAAGTACCAGGAGAATTTAATTTAAAAGGTTCAAACGAAAAATATATATTGAAAAAAGCGGTAGAGTCTTGGTTACCACCGGAAGTTGTTTGGCGAGAAAAAAGGGGGATGGGAGTACCTTTAAGTTATTGGTGCTTAAATGAATTATGGTCAGAAATTAGGCAATGGTTAAACCCAGAAGTTTTACAAGCAGAAGGTAGATTTATTTCGGATTTAGCTATTACGATAATTCAAGGAAAATTAGGGGGACAAATTAGGAGTAGGCGCGTGGGTGAAATTCTCTGGTTATTAATGATTTGGGAAATTTGGCGAGTAACAATTTTAGGAGAATCTACTATTAGTAATTCTGGGTATAATCCTTTATTATTACCGCCTTGGTGGTGGAAGTGGGTTGAGCAGGTTAAAAGTTAAATTTGATCTGATAAAAATTTTCAAGAATTTAGAATTTAGAATTTAGAATTTAGAATTACCGAATTATTAATTTTTAATTATTAATAATTAAATAATTCTGGTTGAAAGCCTCCCCTTTTAAGGGGAAAAAAGCGGTCGAGGGATGGCGAGGTCCCGGAGCCATATCCAATCGACCAAGAGAAGAAATAATATTTCCTTATATTCAATTCCGTAGCGGTTAAAACCCGAGGTAATTATCAATGATCCATTATCAATTATCAATTAATGAACTCTTCTTTTCAAGGAGAGGATTGGGTTAAAAGGAATTTTGTTATTTTTTCTCCATGAATGGAGAGGCTTTATACCTTAATTTTTCGGTAAGTACTTAAGCAAAATTAATTACTTAATTTTATTCTCTGTAATTTTTACAAGATAAACTTTAGAGCTTTAGAGTATGTGTAATTATAGCAGTTGCCATTACTGTATTTGACATATCAAAAGCTTATAACTCAGACAACAAAAAATTTTTATTTTTTTCTTTTTACTTGAATGAATTATGATGAAAAATGAAATTGATATTATAGAAGAATCTTTCTACAATCATGATTTACTTGAGAATGAGTACATGAAACAACAGAAAGAAGAATATTTAGACTATAGGAATAATGATTTCCCAATTAACCCATATCGAAACTATTTAAAAATTCTGAAATACTTCCAAGAAATTAACAAATATAATCCCAGCCATGCAGCTTCTTTTGCAAAGAGAATAAAAAGCAATATAAAGACTGGAGAAGTTGCGAGGCCGTCATATCTGAAATGATTGTTTACCACAACTATATTCCACTAATTAGAGAAAGATTGGTCAAATCTTTATCATTAATAACCAATGAATGTGATGTTATAGTTGAGGGTTATGACAGCTCTAAATATTATCTCGAAGTTTTTTGTATAATGCCGAATTTTCAAGAAGATGAGGATGGAGTAATAAACATTCAGACTCATACACAAAAAGCATTGTCATCGGTAAGACAAAAATTCTTGAGAAAGGCTAATAAACAAAGACAATTTTCAACAAAAAGAGAGAATTTTGCAGTTATAGAATTAAATGACAGACGTATAGCTCGTGATTTTACAATTCTGTCTTCTTTATCTGATGGCTACAAAATAAAAATTGATATAGACAAAATGACAAATTTTGATGAAGGTTATGACTGGAAAACTTCAATCTTTGAATCTCCAGAAACTCGTTTTCTTAAGGGAATAATATGGTTTCACCAGGGAAATTACCAGGATAAAAAAATATTGATAAATCCTTTCTATAAATAATGATAAAGAGCTTATAACTAATAGCTGATACTAAATCCGGTTTACTTATGAAGGGAGAGAACAGGAAATGAGGAACACTGAAATTGAGAATTGATAAATCCTTTCTATAAATAATGATAAAGAGCTTATAGATAATAGCTGATACTAAATCCGGTTTACTTATGAAGGGAGAGAACAGGAAATGAGGAACACTGAAATTGAGAGGAGTAATAAATCTCTTTATATAAACTAGACTTGGTATAACGAACTATCACTGCTTGACCTATGGATAAATTATAATTTACTTTTCCAAACCAAATTTAGTATGATTAGTTGATACTAAAATATTAGCTAATGGCATACTCTCTACTGATAACATAGATTATGCTCTAAACTGCTCTACTTGTTTAGTTAACTATGGTAGAAAATATGCCAAATTTTGTTACTCCTTTTTCTCTGGAATTTGCCCACGAATTACTAGAAAATTATGGTTCTCCTCTCTATGTTTATGATGGCGATATTCTCAGAAAAACGATAAATCATATTACTGAATCTATTCCCTATCCCCACACAGAATTTCATTTTGCTAGCGTAACTAATGGTAATGTATCTTTACTAAAAATTTTTCAAAAGTATCAATGGGGTCTTCATGCTAATACACCGGGGGATGTTTTTCTGGGATTAAAAGCAGGTTTTTCCCCTAATAAAATTGTCTATAGCGGGAGTAATTTAAACGGTCAAGAATTTTCACGACTATTAAACTGGGAGGTAACTACTTTTAATTTAGATAGTGTCAGTCAACTACAGTTATTTTGTGACATATATATAGATAAGTTTGCCAGAGAAATTACGCCAAAATTGGGCTTGAGACTGAATTTACCAGAACTAACGGGAGAAAGTAGAATTGGTGTTCGACTAGAGAAATTTTCCCAGGCAATTCAAATTACAAAGTCAGTGGGTTTAGAGTTGAGTGGTTTACATTTTTATCGAGGTACTGGTACAAATGCTACGAAAGCTTTTACTCAAGTAATTGAACCAATATTAGCAACTGGTAAATTTTTACCCGACTGGGAATATTTAGATTTTGGTGGTGGTTTTGGTTATCCTTATAATCACAATGGGATAGCTTTTGACTGGCAAAATTTTGGCACGGATTTAACTGCAGCGATAGAAAAAGTAGGCAGAAAAATTAAATTAATTATTGAACCTGGTCGAGCTGCTATTGCTCGTTCAGGTACAGTATTAACTAAAGTTATTTCTGTGAAATGGCAGGGAAATAAACAAATAGTTGGAGTTGACACAACTGTGGCTAATTTATCTGTGCCATCCGTACATGGAGGTCATCGAGAAATTGTTAGTTTTCGGGAAATAAATAAATCAGATTTATATTTGACGGATGTTTGTGGCAATACAACTTATTCCCGTGATTATTTGGGTAAAAATTGTCAGTTACCTGCTTTAGAAAAAGAAGATATTTTAGCTATTTTGGATACGGGTGCTTATGGTTATGCAATGTCTTCTCATTTTTTACATAGACCTCGTCCTGCTGAAGTTTTGTTAGAAAAAAGTCAGCCTAGATTAATTCGTCAGAGAGAAGATTATAATGTTTTACTGAATGGTCAAATTTTTAGTTAGGAGTTATATATATGAAATGCGTAAAATGTCAAACAGATAATAATTTAAAAGAAAGAACAGAAACTGGGGGTAGATGTAAAAATTGTAATCATCCTTTTGCTTTTGACCCTAAAGCAGGAAGTAAATTTACAGATATATTTTTCAACAATTCTATTCAGACTATTTCCTCTGAAAATACCTTGTTTTTCACCCCTAAGCAATTGTGGTATTTGATAGAGAAGCGTTTACTTAATAAAAACAATATTAACCCATTTGGATGTTCAGCGTTTCTCATTATTTTCTTAGGATTTTTTAGTTTGGGTTTTAAACTAGAAATAAGAATATATTTATCTATAGTATTTTTAGTGTTAATATTACTTTTTACTTCTGGTAGTCAATCACAGGGTTATCAACCTAAAACCAGAAGAAGTTTTGCCAGAGCTATGCAAATTCTGGGAGGATTAATTCTAGTTGCTGTTTTAGTCTGGTTTTTTAAATTCTCCACCGTGAAAAATACAGCATTTTTCTTATTTTTTTTAGGTATTGGTTTAGGAATATTTGTAATTTATTTTGGTACGCGACAACTAAGTATTCAATATAAAATACCCCAGTCACTTCAGTTTAAGCAAAGTGAAATTACCCAATGGTTGAGTCGTTGGGAAGAAATTAATGGTGAGGTGACAAATGTTTTACCTCCTTCCAAAGAAATGAGTGAACCTATACAAATTAATTCTGAAGTTACAGCTTATAGTTTTGACAGAGTTATTGTGTGTGACACTGCCGAAATTGCTCAATTTTTAATAGCTAATAATTTCCACTTTGAAAATAACTGCGCCGTACTAAGTATTGATGGATATCCCCAGAATATTTTTAGTACAGTAATGCAAATGTTAACACAAAATCCAGATTTAAAAGTTTACGCTTTTCATAGTGCTACCCCCCGTGGAGTTACGATGATCGATGAACTGCGAAATAGTCCTAATTGGTTTGGCAGAAATAATCTAATTATTTATGATTTAGGATTATTACCACGTCATGTATTTGCTAGTAAAAATATGTGGATTATCAAGTCGGATGAATTAGCAAGACAAGCGCAACAAATACCTACAGCAGTTAAGTCAACTTTATCAACAAATGAATTACCATGGTTAGAGGCAGGATTTTATGTAGAATTAGAATCTTTTTCTCCCCGTAAATTACTACAAGTAGTTTCTCAAGGTATTGCTAAAACTCAAGCAGTAGCTAATGGTGATACTTCAGCTTCAGATAATAGTTTAGATTCTGGTGATAGTGGTGATGATGGGATAATTTTGATTGATGTTGATGATCATCGAAATGTAGGTTTTTTGGCATCTGATAGTTTTGGTTGATACAAGTTTCATCTAGTTAAGCTACAACTAATATAGAAATATCTTGATGTATTTGCTAGTAAAAATATGTGGATTATCAAGTCGGATGAATTAGCAAGACAAGCGCAACAAATACCTACAGCAGTTAAGTCAACTTTATCAACAAATGAATTACCATGGTTAGAGGCAGGATTTTATGTAGAATTAGAATCTTTTTCTCCCCGTAAATTACTACAAGTAGTTTCTCAAGGTATTGCTAAAACTCAAGCAGTAGCTAATGGTGATACTTCAGCTTCAGATAATAGTTTAGATTCTGGTGATAGTGGTGATGATGGGATAATTTTGATTGATGTTGATGAT
>NZ_JAAHGO010000001.1:269765-332827 GCF_010672455.1 Okeania sp. SIO2C9
ACAAGTAGTTTCTCAAGGTATTGCTAAAACTCAAGCAGTAGCTAATGGTGATACTTCAGCTTCAGATAATAGTTTAGATTCTGGTGATAGTGGTGATGATGGGATAATTTTGATTGATGTTGATGATAATAATCCAAATTTAGGTTTTTTGGCATCTGATAGTTTTGGTTGATACAAGTTTCATCTAGTTAAACTACAACTAATATAGAAATATCTTTATCTGTAATATTTTTAGCATTGATATTACTTTTTATTTGGGGTAGTCAATCAAAGCAGTGTTAACCTAATCAAATACCCCAATCATTTTTGTTCAGGCAAGGTGAAATTACCCAATGGTTGAGTCGTTGGGAAGAAATTAATGGTGAGGTGACAAATATTTTACCTTCCTCCAGAGAAACCAGTAGACCTATAGAAATTAATTCTGAAGTTACAGCTTATAGTTTTGACAGAGTTATTGTGTGTAATACAGCCAAAATTGCTCAGTTTTTAGTAGTCAGAGATTAACAGTTTGAAGACAAAGAAGTATGAATATCAATATATAAAATATATAAGATTATTTTGGAAGTGTTTAAAAATATTTTCCTTGATTAAATCAACTTTTAACTGAGGAGTAAATATATGAAATTTCTAATATGGGAGACATAGAATAATTTAAAAACAAGAACAGAAAATGGAGGTAGCTGTAAAAATTGTAATCATCTTTTTGTTTTCAACCCTCAAGTAGGAAGTAAATTTACAGATATATTTTTCAACAATTATATTCAAACTATTTCCTCTGAAAATACTTGATTTTTTACTCCTAAGCAATTCTGGTATTTGCTAGAGAGGCGTTTAGTACCTCAAACAATACCCATAGGATGTTTGGCACCTTTATCTATGATTATTCTTCTTCAATTTAATATATTTTTAGGACTTTCTTTTCAAATTTTAGGCTGGATTAAAGGAAGTATATTATACAATTATGAATCTGAAAATATAACAGTCTTCCATAGGTGTCTACAAATTAGTCGTGGATTGATTGTACTGAGTATTTTGAGTTTTATTTTTTATATAATACCAGTTAAAGTATTGATATTTTTTTGGCTTTTTATTGGATTTGAAATATTGATAATGTATTTGGGGATGGAACAATTCAATAAATTAGATAATTTAAGGATTAAATCACCCCTCTCATTATATTATCAGCAAAGCGACATTAACGAGTGGTTGAAACTTTGGCAAGAAATTAATGGTGAGGTGACAAATGTTCTACCTCCTTCCAAAGATAATGAGTGAACCTATACAAATTAATTCTGAAGTAGAAGTTATAGCTTATAGTTTTGACAGAGTTATTGTGTGTGACACTGCCGAAATTGCTCAATTTTTAATAGCTAATAATTTCCACTTTGAAAATAACTGCGCGGTACTAAGTATTGATGGATATCCCGAGAATATTTTTAGTACAGTAATGCAAATGTTAAAACAAAATCCAGATTTAAAAGTCTATGCTTTTCATAGTGCTACCCCCCGTGGAGTTACGATGATCGATGAGAAGTTACAGCTTATAGTTTTGACAGAGTAATTGTGTGTGACACTGCCGAAATTGCTCAATTTTTAATAGCTAATAATTTCCACTTTGAAAATAACTGCGCGGTACTAAGTATTGATGGATATCCCGAGAATATTTTTAGTACAGTAATGCAAATGTTAAAACAAAATCCAGATTTAAAAGTCTATGCTTTTCATAGTGCTACCCCCCGTGGAGTTACGATGATCGATGAACTGCGAAATAGTCCTAATTGGTTTGGCAGAAATAATCTAATTATTTATGATTTAGGATTATTACCACGTCATGTATTTGCTAGTAAGAATATGTGGATTATCAAGTCGGATGAATCAGCAAGACAAGCGCAACAAATACCTACAGCAGTTAAGTCAACTTTATCAACAAATGAATTACCATGGTTAGAGGCAGGATTTTGTGTAGAATTAGAATCTTTTTCTCCTCGTAAATTACTACAAGTAGTTTCTCAAGGTATTGCTAAAACTCAAGCAGTAGCTAATGGTGATACTTCAGCTTCAGATAATAGTTTAGATTCTGGTGATAGTGGTGATGATGGAATAATTTTGGTTGGTATTGATGATGATAATCGAAATGTAGGTTTTTTCGCATCTGATAGTTTTGGTTGATACAAGTTTCATCTAGTTAAGTTACAATTAATTGGGATTGGAGTAGTCATTTCAGTTATCAGTTATCATATCAGTTATCAGTTATCAGTACTTCTACCTGTTTGCGCAGCATTCCGTAGGAAAGTCAGAGACTTGAAGTATTGAATTTTATTTTTTTTATCCCCTTGAAAGGAGAGACTTGAGACCTTATTTTTTGGTCAATAATCAACAGTTTGAGGACAAATAAGTAGGAATATTGATATATAAGATTATTTTGGAAGTATTTAAGAATATTTTCCTTGATTAAATCAACTTTTAACTAAGGGGTAAATAGATGAAATGCGTGAAATGTAACACAGATAATAATTTACAGGAAAGAACAGAAGCTGGAGGTAGATGTAAAAATTGTAATCATCCTTTTGTTTTTGACCCACAAGCAGGAAGCAAATTTACAGATAAATTTTTCAAGAATTATATTCAGAATATTTCCTCTGAAAATACCTTTTTTTTTACTCCTAAGCAGTTGTGGTATTTGATAGATAAGCGTTTGGGAAGTAAAAATATTACTCCATTTAAATATTTATTTGGTTTGAATTTTTTATTGACAATAGTAGGTGGTATTGGTGGAGCAATGGGCTTCTATTTTTTATTACCTATTATTGCATTTGTAATCTTGATTACATACCTTATTTGGGGAAGTCAAGCCAAGCAGTTTAAAACTGAAAATAGAATAAATTTTGCCAGATAAATACAAGTTATTGGTGGATTAATTCTACTTAGTTTTGTAGTTTGGTTTTTTAAATTTTCTACTCTTACAAATACACCACTCATATTATTTATATTTGGAAGTGGTTTAGGAATATTCTTAATTTATTTCGGTACGCGACAACTAAGCATTCAACATAAAATACCCCAATCATTTTTGTTCAAGCAAAGTCAAATTATACAATGGTTGAGACGTTGGCAAGAAATTAATGGTGAGATGACAAATGTTTTACCAGCTTCCAAAGAAATGAGTGAACCTATACAAATTAATTCAGAAGTTACAGCTTATAGTTTTGACAGAGTTATACCAAATTCAAAAAAGGTCGCTACAGTATTAATCTCAAAACTCCTACCAACAAAATAAAGCACTGTAACAGTATTTTTTGAAAATGGTATTATTGTGTGTGACACTGCCGAAATCTCTCAATTTTTATCTGATAGTTCTGGTTAATAGCAGTTTCATCTAGTTAAGCTATAACTAATTAGGATTAAAGTAGTCAGTAATCAACAGTTTGAAGGCAAAGAAGTAGGAATATTGATATATAAGATTATTTGATATAAGATTATTTGGGAAGTGTTTAAGAATATTTTTTTTGATTAAATCAACTTTTAACTAAGGAGTAAATAGATGAAATGCGTAAAATGTAAAACAGATAATAATTTAAAAGAAAGAACAGAAGCTGGAGGTAGATGTAAAAATTGTAATCATCCTTTTGTTTTTGACCCAAAAGCAGGCAGCAAATTTACAGATATATTTTTCAACAATTCTATTGAGACTATTTCCTCTGAAAATACCTTGTTTTTTACTTCTAAGCAGTTGTGGTATTTCATAGATAAGCGTTTGAGGAAAAAAGGAGATATTGGTCTAGTTGTTTCCTTATTTTTATCATTTTTTTTATTACCATTTATAATGCGTGTTAGTGTAGAAATGGAGTTCAATATTTTACCATTTCTTATAATATTTGTACCCCTGATTTTATACTTTATTTGGGCAACTCAATATAAGAATTATCAACCTAAAAGCAGAAGAAGTTTTGCCATAGCTATACAAATTATTGGAGGATTAATTCTAGTTGCTGTTTTAGTTTAGTTTTTTAAATTCTCCACCGTAACAAGTACAGCATTTTTGTTAGGTATTGGTTTAGGAATATTCTTAATTTATTTTGGTACGCGACAACTAACTATTCAATATAAAATACCTCAACCACTTTGGTTTCATCAAAATGAAATTACCCAATGGTTGAGTCGTTGGGAAGAAATTAATGGTGAGGTGACAAATGTTTTATCTCCCTCCAAAGAAATGAGCGAAACTATGCAAATTAATTCTGAAGTTACAGCTTATAGTTTTGACAGAGTTATTGTGTGTGATACTGCCGAAATTGCTCAGTTTTTAATAGCTAATAATTTCCACTTTGAACATAATTGCGCTGTACTAAGCATTGATGGGTATCCCCAGAATATTTTTAGTACAGTAATGCAAATGTTAAAACAAAATCCAGATTTAAAAGTTTATGCTTTTCATAGTGCTAACTCCCGTGGAGTTACTATGATAAATGAACTGCGAAATAGTACTAATTGGTTTGTGGGAAATAATCTAATTATTGATGATGTAGGATTATTGCCACGTCATGTATTTGCTAGTAAGAATATGTGGATTTTAAAGTCAGATGACTCAGCAGAAAAAGGGCGAAAGATACCAGCAGAAGTCAAGCAAACTTTATCAAAAGATGAACTAGAATGGTTAGAGGCAGGATTTTATGTAGAATTAGAATCTTTTTCTCCTCGTAAATTACTACAAGTAGTTTCTCAAGCAGTTACTAATGGTGATACTTCAACTGATAGTTTTGGTTAAACACTGTAGGTTTGGTTAAGTGAAACGCAACCCAACAAAAACATATATATCTATATCTATATCTATAATTGTGAGGTTTTCCTGTGGATAAGCTACTCTAATACAGTTTGACTAAAGTAGGTTTTTTCACATCTGATAGTTTTGGTTAAATATTGTAGGTTGAGTTAAGTGAAGCGCAACCCAACAAAAACATATATATCTATATCTATAATTGTGAAGTTTATCCGGTGGATAAGCTAATACTATTTGACTAAAGTAGGTTTTTCCTATCTGATAGTTTTGGTTAATGTAGGTTGGGTTAAGTGAAACGCAACCAAACAAAAACATATATCTATATCTATAATTGTGAGTTTTATCTTGTGGATAAGCTAATACTATTTGACTAAAGTAGGTTTTTCCTATCTGATAGTTTTGGTTAATGTAGGTTGGGTTAAGTGAAACACAACCAAACAAAAATATATATCTATATCTATAATTGTGAGTTTTATCTTGTGGATAAGCTAATACTATTTGACTAAAGTAGGTTTTTCCTATCTGATAGTTTTGGTTAATGTAGGTTGGGTTAAGTGAAACACAACCAAACAAAAATATATATCTAATATCAAATTCAAAAAAGGTCGTTACAGTAAAAAAGAGGGTAGGGAGTAGGAAGTAGAATAGCCTTTTGTCCCTACTAATGATAGAAATTATATTAGGACTTGCTGATTAAATATCAAAGCATTAACAGATAAAAGTTTTAGCCTTTTCAGAGTAAAAAAAAGTGCAATTTTTTCAGCTTGAGAGACCAAAAATTTAGGATGAAAGGCTCACTATAGCAGAAAAATAAAGGGATAAAATATCCGACTACCTCCTCTAAATTTCCCGTTACTCCTGACTTCTGACTCCTACCTCTACCATAGATACTTTTTCAGCAAACCCTATTTATAAGAAGAGGTAATTCTAAATTCTTAATTCTTAATTCTTAATTCTTGAAGATTAACTTGCAGCCAAATTTCTAAACTTACTAATAACCATAATTTAATACCATAACGTTTCCAAGTATCTCCACGATAATTTAACCAATCTTTGATTAAATCTTGATTGAAATAAGGAGCGATCGCTGCTTTTTTACTTAACAATAAATTCTTGGTTCGACGTTGCCATTTTTGTCTAAACCAAAAGTTAACAGGTACCATCATTCCACTTTTTGGACGAGTTAATATTTTCTCTGGTAATAAGTCTGCCACTGCTCGTTTTAATACTGCTTTTTCATCAGCACCAGATAATTTATATTCTGATGGAATTTCTAAACTTAGTTCCACAATTCTTTGGTCAAATAATGGGGAAAGTCCGATTAAACTAGCTGCCATAGTCATGTTATTTACCTTAGTTAAAATATGGTCTGCTCCCTTAAATTTAATATTGAGTAACATCAAGCGGTTTAAATAATCAGCATCAGAATTTAAGTCAGACTCAAATATATAAGGTTCTGTTTTTACAGCTTCCCAAATCTCCGGTTTTAATAGCTTAGATAAATCTGCAAAACATTTATGAAAAGAACTTAGATAAGACGAAACAATATCCGGATTTCCTGACTGCAAACCACCATAAATATTATTTAATAACATCGGTTTATTTTTCGGTCCGCCAAAACAAGGGTCGCCACCTTCACCATTCAGAATAACCCCTACATTTTCTGCTGCTAAATTTCCTAAAAGATAGTTAGGAACTGTTAACGGGTCGCCAATAGGGTCATCTAAATTTGCCATAGTAATTGGCAGTTTATTCCACATATCATCCGGTGTAATTTCTAGGATGTGATGTTGAGTTTTACAATGTTCAGCAACTAAACTGGAAAATTCTAATTCGTTGGGTAATTCTGCACCAAAATGTATGGAATAAGTATGTACTGGATAATCATGATTTTTTGCTGCTAATGCCACAATACAACTCGAATCTAAACCACCCGATAAATAAGCTCCCACTGGTTGATTATTTGGTAAATATTCAGGAATAATTTTATCTAGAAGAGAACGTAAATTTTTACTATGATATTCTAAAGGTCGATCAGCATTTTTAACTTGTGCTTGTGGTTGCCAATAAGACATTGGTGATGAAATTTTCAAATCATTAGTAAAACGGATAAAACTTCCCGGTCTTAATTCTTTTACTTCCTGCCAAAGAGTACGTTCCCCAGGCACAAAAGCACAACAAAGATAATCCCGTAAAGCAATTAAATCTAAATCATTAGAATGATAGGGAGAAAGAATTTTTAACCGAGGAGAAATCCAAATAGTTGAGTCAGTAGCAGTGTAATATAAAGTCCTTCCACCCACGCGATCGCGCCCAATCCATAATTCTTTTTCTTCAGTATCCCAAATTGCTAAAGCAAAAATTCCTTCTAACAACAAAAAAGTTTTTACCCCATAACTTTGCCATAATTCAGCAACTATTTGAGTATCAGTAAGAGAGGTAGAAATATCTAAAAGTTTTTGTAATTGTGACAGATTAGTTAAGAAAATATCGCCCACAACAACAAACCTTTCATTAGAGCTAAAAGTCGGTTGAGCTTGATGAATCAAAAAATGGCGATCGCTCCAAGAAATATCTACCTTTATCTGGTCTATTTTTCCCCAAGCAAGATGCCAATTAGGGGTAACTAAATTTTTGGTTTTAGCAACAGGTGATTGTCTATTTAATGATAAAAAATTAAACTTCATATCTACTAATTTAGATGATAATTATTTAACTAGCTCTGAGCTAACAGCTTTCAGTTTGGGTTGAAAAATCCCATTTTAATTGTATTTCTCTGTTGTGTAATACTAAATCTTACGAATTCTTACTACATTTCCTTGAGAGTAGGGAGTAGGGTTAAAAGACATAATATATCTTGGTTTAATACCGATAATTGTTACAAACATTGCTGAACCATTATTATTACTTAATAACTGAAGTCGCATCGGAAGTATCGCATTATTTTTGGGAATTAGTATCAGTATAAATCACTCGCTGTTTGCGGAGCATAACTTTAGGAAATGCTGACTGTTAAATTGCTGTTTGCGGAGCATTGTCAGGAAACCCTCTTTAAGATCCACATCCAGATAAAAGGAATATCCAGGTAATTTCAAATTTAAAGTAGAGCGACCAATAGTTTATTTTTTAGTAATACCAAATCTCACGCATTCTTGCTACATCTCCTTGAAAGTAGGGAGTAGGGAGTAGCGAGTAGGGTTCAAATGCATAATATATCTTGGTTTAATGCCGATAATCGTTACAAACATTGCTGAAACATTATTATTACTTAATAACTGAAGTCGCATCGGAAGTATCGCATTATTTTTGGGAATTGGTATAAGCATTCAGCTATTAGCATTTCCTACGGAATGCTGCGCAAACAGCTATCAGATGCATGAAAGAAAGAATCAAACAATGACCAAGGTTAGCTGAAAGGACTTCCTGCGGAATGCTGCGCAAACATATTTCACTCCTTGAATACTAATTCCTTCTTCCAAGATAATGACTTAATAACTCATAACTCATAACTGATAGCTGACCGCTGAATGCTTACATTTTTTAATTGTGTTACATTGGATGTAGTGAGGAAAAATTTTTGCTCAATCTCAAGATAATGTAATGGACTTTGAGCAGAAAACCTATAGCTTAATTCCATATGAGTTTTTTGAAGATTAAGTGGCATTATTTTTTGACTTTTAATAAACATCTCCAATAATAAAAAATCAAATCAACTATCCCACAGAAATTATCAATTTTTTCCCCCTACTCCCTACTTCCTACTACCTACTCCCTCTGTTCTGGAGATGTCTAATATAGCAATCCTAAATTGGTTGTGGCAATTTTTATAATAGTTAACTTGAACTGAAAAACTTTAAAATTCTGAGGACTGAGGACTGAGGACTTACTCCTAACTGCCACCAAAATATTACAACTTAAATAGGATTGCTATATTAAATTTCATTGTCAAAATTTTTCTATGACCATTGATTACATCTATTTTTTATTAGTAGAGAAAATTTATCAATAACATGAGTTCAACAATGAATAATGAATAATGAATAATGAATAATTACCTCTCTATGAATTGAAGAGGATTGACAAAGAGATGAAAATTTTTCTTCACAGGAGTCGATTGGATATGGCTCCTTTGACCTCGCCATCCCATCCTAGGTCATGCTGCGCAAACGACCGCTTATTATCCCCTATCCAAGGGGAGGCGCATACCCACAATTTTTCGGTAAAGTAGTCTTTTCCTTCACTGTTGCCTATTGTTTATTCCCCAAAACCTAGAATTTTGTAGCTGACGCTTTTTAGGAATTGCTATAATCTAAAATATGTAGATAAGATCGAGTCTAATAACTAGATTTAGTATCAGATCATAAAAATACAAATATTTAAAGACTATGGTATCTAGAAATCAAGATTTATCGATCGAGAATACTAGAAAAAATTCCCTGCGCAACGTTTTTATTGTGCCTTTTATTTTACAAATATTAACAACATTTACATTAATTGGTTATCTTTCTTTTAGAAATGGAGAAAAAGCAGTTAATCGATTAGCAAGTCAATGGGAACATGAAGTTACAAACCGTGTCGAAGACCACCTAAATCATTACCTAGAATACCCTCACATTATTGTTCAAAGTAATCTAAATGCTATTCAACTCCAACAACTAAATACCACCAATATTGATACCTTAGCCTTTCATTTCATTAAACAAATTCAATTGTATAAATTTGTTTCTGCTATTTATTTTGCAGGTGACTATAAAAATGGAGAATATGCTCAAGGTAGACGAAATATAGATGGTACTCTAAATATAAAAGTATTTGAAGATTTTCCCAATCGTGTCGATTATCTCGTAAATAAAGAAGGTCAACGTATTAAAAAGCTGCAAACTAGAGATTTTTATCCCCAAACAAGACCTTGGTATCAAGCTGCAATAAAAGCACAGAAACCAACCTGGAGTAAAATTTATAACTTTGTTGGCCATGGTGAACTAGGCATTACATTTTCAGCACCTGTGTTAGACAAAACTGGAGAATTCAGGGGAATAATTGCCGTAGATTTGATTCTGAGTGATATTAGCGATTTTCTTAGACAACTAGAAGTTCCCCCTAGTAGTCAAGTTTTTCTGTTAGAAACTTCTGGAGATTTGATTGCTAGTTCCACACCGGAAAAGCCCTATTTTTTATCAGAAGAAAGTCAAATGCCACAAAGAATAAAAGCAGTAGCTAGTCAAAATAAATTAACTCAAGCAGCTGCCAAATATTTGAGCCTAAAAGTAGACAACCTTTCCGAAATTAAAACAACTCAAGAACTGAAATTTAAAGTTAATGGCCAAGCTCATTTTCTGCATATTGCTCCACTAGAACTTCAGCAAGGTTTAGACTGGATACTTGTAATAACTGTCCCGACTTCTGGTGTGATGGGAGAGATTCATGCTAATACACGCACCACCATATTACTTTGTATTGGAGCTTTAGCTGTAGCAATTGTAGTAGTAATTATGACAGTACGTTTAGTTACCGCACCTATTCTCAAACTTAATTCTGCTGCCAAAGAAATTACTGAAGGTAAATGGGAAACTCAACTCCACATTGACCGTAACGATGAAGTGGGAGAACTGACTCACTCTTTTAATTGTATGGCAAACCAACTCAAAAATTCCTTTAAATCTCTAGAAGCAAACAACCAACAACTCAAGGAACTCGATCGCCTCAAAGACGAATTTTTAGCCAACACTTCTCACGAACTGCGAACCCCCCTCAATGGTATTATCGGTATCGGTGAATTCCTTCTAGAAAGCAATACAGAAAATTTGAATCAAGTCACCACTGGCAACTTAACGATGATAGTTTCTAGCGCTCGTCGTCTCTCCAATCTTGTCAACGACATTCTTGACTTTTCTAAAATCAAACACCACACACTAGCATTAGACTTTAAACCTGTTGATGTTTATGGAGTGGTAGAAGCAGTAGTCATCTTAAATCTTTTACTTAGCAAAAAGAAAAATCTCAAACTAATAAATGCGACTCCTAAAGATTTACCCCCCGTCTATGCTGATGAAAACCGTCTACAACAAATCCTATATAACCTAATCGGTAATGCTATTAAATTTACTGAGTCTGGTCAAGTCAAAGTCTCAGCAGAATTAGTTGACAACAATATGACAAACTCCGCTCGACAACCCTGCACCCAAAACCGAGATATAGATAAATCTAAGCAACTGATAATAGTCGTCTCCGATACTGGTATCGGTATTCCCACTGATAAACTAGAGCGCATCTTTGAATCCTTTGAGCAAGGAGAAGGTTCCACAGTCAGAAAATATGGAGGTACAGGTTTAGGGTTAGCAGTCACGAAACAATTAGTTGAACTCCATAGTGGTCAGATATGGGTTGAATCTGAGGTCGGTGTCGGTTCTCATTTTCGCTTTACCCTACCCATTTCTCAAAAACCTGTAACCTATCCCCCATCTCTTCCTACTCATAAAATCAACAGTATTCGTCATCCGGTCGAACAAGTAGAAATACCCGTAGAAACTGAACCCAACAAATGTTATTTAGCTGATGGTGATTTCCACATTTTAATTGTTGATGATCAACCAATAAACATTCAAGTTCTCAACAATCACTTAACAGCAAATAACTACAAAGTTACCCAAGCATTAAACGGAAAAAGTGCTTTAGCTGCTTTAGATAGAGAAGGAAATATAGACTTAATTTTGCTAGATGTAATGATGCCTGATATATCTGGTTATGAAGTTTGCGCTAAAATTCGGGAAAAATATCCTGCCCAAAGTTTGCCAATTTTAATGTTAACAGCTAAAAATCAAGTAGCTGATTTAGTAATGGGTTTTCAATTTGGTGCTAATGATTATTTGACTAAACCTTTTGCCAAAGATGAATTATTAACTAGAGTTAAAACTCATCTTCAATTATCAAAAATTACTAATGCTTATGGACGTTTTGTCCCCCACGAATATGTAAAATTACTCTCTAAAGAAAATATTATTGACGTTAATTTAGGCGATCGAGTTTGTAAGAAAATGGCAATTTTCTTTTCTGATATTCGTTCTTTTACTACTCTATCTGAGAAGATGACAGCTCAAGAAACTTTTGCTTTTGTTAATGGTTATTTAGAACAAGTGGCCCCAGAAATTCGCGATCGCCATGGTTTGATTATTAAGTTTATGGGAGATGGCATTATGGCAGTATTTCCTAATGGTGTTGATGATGCTATACAGTCATCTATTTCTCAGCTTCATAAATTACATAAATATAATCAAACTCTACAAACTAAAGGTTTATTTCCCATTAAAATTGGCGTAGGAATTCATTGGGGTCACATGATGGTGGGTATAGTGGGAGAGAAAACTCGGATGTCGGGAGATGCAATTTCTGATAATGTTAATTTGACAGCTCGTCTGGAAGGTTTGACTAAGTATTATGGAGTTTCTTTGTTAATTTCTGAATCAGCTTTTCAGAGTTTAAAAAATCCAGAAAAATATCAAATTAGGTTTTTAGACCGGGCATCTGTTAAGGGTAGAGATGAACCTATTAATGTTTATGAAGTGATGAATGCTGAAATTGATGAAGTGCGAGAATTAAAGTTAAAAACTCAGGCAGATTTTGAAAGTGCTACAAAATATTTTTGCTCTGGAGATTTCGTTTCAGCTAAACATTATTTTGACAAAGTATTAGCAGTTAATTCTTCAGACCAAACAGCTAAACTTTATTTAGATAGAATTGATAAATTAACATCTACTGGTATTCCAAAAAACTGGAATGGAGTTTGGGCATTTACTCAGAAGTAATGAAGAAGGAAGAAGTAAGAAGTAAGAAGGAAGAAGGAAGAAGGAAGAAGTAAGAGGGAAGAAGGAAGAAGGAAGAAGGAAGAGGACTTACGCAAATTAACCTTGAAAACACCATGTGTAGGGGCGAATGGCATTCGCCCTGCCAGGGTTTTGGTTATAGCGATGTGGTTTATCAATCTGAAAAGCGCTTTCAACAATGAATAATGAATAATGAATAATGAATAATGAATAATTAATAATGAATAATTAATAATGAATAATTAATAATTAATAATTAATAATGAATAATTACCTCTCCTTGAAAGAAGAGGATTGACTAATAATGAAAATTTTTCTTTCTTATCCCCTGAAAAGGGGAGGCTTTAAACCACAATTTTTCGGTAAGCGACAGCACAACCTAACAAAAGTAAAAATCTGACCAAAAAATATAGAGAGAGGTACTGATAACTGATAACTGAAATGACGTGGACTAATTATCTAGTCGTCGCAATTTCTTTTTTGCCCACTCCCGCAGTTGTTCGTCTGGGTCATTTTCTACTCTGTCTTGTAATAGTGGGAGGATTTGCGGATGGTCTGGGTAATGTTTGACTATTGCTTCTAGTGCTGTTTGTCGAGGGTTGCCTTGAAACTCATTTTCACGTTGAAAGGGGTCATTGAGGGTAATGTGATAAAACAATTCTAAAACTCCCGACTCATTTTTCCAACCAGTAGCAATTTGTCGCACCGCTTCAAGTCGTACATACCAATTCTCATCAGACACTACCCATTGTTTGAGTAATTCTAAAGTTTCCGGTTGATTTTTCCAACCAGTAGCAATTTGTCGCACCGCTTCAAGTCGTACATACCAATTCTCATCAGACTCTGCCCACTGTTTGAGTAACTCTAAAGTTTCCGGTTGATATTTCCAACCAGTAGCAATTTGTCGCACCGCTTCACGTCGCACAGTCGAACTATCATCAGACTCTACCCATTGTTTGAGCAATTCTAAAATTCCCGGCTGATTTTTCCAATCAGTAGCTATTTGTCGCACTGCTTCTCGTCGCACATCGCAATTCTCATCAGACTCTACCCATTGTTTGAGCAATTCTAAAATTCCCGGCTGATTTTTCCAACCAGTAGCCATTTGTAGCACCGCTTCAACTTGTACACTCGAACTATTACCAGACTCTAAACTTTGTTTGAGTAATTCTAAAATTCCCGGTTTATCTTTCCAACCAGTAGCTATTTGCAGCACCGCTTCAACTCGTACATCCCAATTCTCATTAAACTCTACCCATTGTTTGAGTAATTCTAAAATTCCCGGTTTATTTTTCCAGCCAGTAGTTAGTTGTCGTATCGCTTCAACTCGCACACTCGAACTATTACCAGACTCTACCCATTGTTTGAGTAAATCTAAAGTTCCCGGTTCATGTTTCCAACGAGTAGCAATTTGTCGCACTGCCTCCCGTTGCACATCCCAATTCTCATTAGACTCTACCCATTCCTTGAGTAACTCTAAAATTTCTGGTTTGTCTTTGTATAAAGTAGCAATTTGCCGTACCGCTTCTCGTCGTATATCCCAACTAGAATCAAACACTACCCGTTGCTTGAATAACTCTAAAATTTCTGGTTTGTCTTTGTATAAAGTAGCAATTTGTCGTACTGCTTCCCGCCCGGCAACCCAATTATTACAATATACTAGCTGTTGTTTGAGCCAAGTATAGGTTAAAGGGTCATCCCTCCAGGTTGCAGCCACTACTGCCACAGCTTGAGTACGAATTTTATGAACTAAGGCTGCATTTTTCTGATAAATTTCTTCAGAGCTAATGTTGTAAGATTTGTAAGAATAACCACGGTCATACTCAGCCAAATCTTTTAACCTATTTAATAACCGAGACACCACATCACCAATACCATGACGACTCCTAACTTCAGACAAACACTTGCCAGCCAAAAATAAATTATTAAACTCTTCTGCTTTCCCATCTTGCTCTATCAAATAACTAATAATTTCTCCCACAAACTTCGCATCAATCATCCCCGCAATTAACCGCAACACCTCATGCCATTTTTCATCCTGCCAATGCTTACCAAAAACATCCTCAATTAATTCATCTTTAGAAATTTTCTGTTCCTTTTCAAACTGCAAAACAAAACTCCAAGCACAAAAATATTCCAAAAAAGTTCGATGCACAAAAGCATAATATTCAGCTCCAACAAAACACAAAACAAAATTCCGACTCCGCAACTGTTCCATCAACGCCCTAGCCACACCTCTAGCATCATTAATATCTACACTTTTTAGATACTCCCAAATAATCCTTTCTAAATCATTTCCTAAAATCAAATTACCAGCCAAACCAGCAATATTTCCCTGCATAAAAAAAGCTACTCGACGCAAAATTGCTTGCTTATCTTTATAGTCAATAGTAATCGGGTCAATCTTCGCATCAACTAACGCTCTTTCCATATCCCATTGATGTAACAAAACCCGCGAAGCTTGATTATAAAGTTCAGCTCTATCTCTCGGTAATTCTTGATGACGATTCAAGATAGCCATCATAGTTAATAACAGAGGATTTCCTGCCAATTCTTTAATAGCTCGAGAATCCTTCATTGCCCGTTTCAACCTTTCCCTTTTCCTCTCCCTTTCCGCCTCATCTTGATAAGTCAGATTATGCCAACGTTGAATAAAATCCTCAACTTGTTCCTCTTGCAAATCCTGCAACATAAAATGGTAAAACTCAGCATCCCGGAGTTTTTGTGGCTTATAACCAATCACCCGCGAAGTAACAATAACCCGCACATTTTTATAGACATTAGTAAACCGATGAATATCAGTAATTATTTCCTCTCGTTTTGCTGGCTCAAAAACTTCATCCAATCCATCAAACATCACAATAGCATCGCCATTTTGTAATTTTGCATCGAGTTCCTGTTGAGGTAATTGACAAATTATTCCGCTACCTTTTTCCAGAAAATCCAGAAAATTCTTGCATTTATTAGCATCATAGTTCCGAACATAAGTCCGCAGTTCAATTAATATAGGAATTGGCTGTAAATATAAATCTTTCCGAGGTAATTCTGCCCATTGGAGAGCGATATATTGTAATAAAGTAGACTTACCAGAACCGGGGTCGCCCAGAATCACTAAATATTGATAATTACTATTTTCTATTAACTCTAAAACCGAGCGAGTATGCTGTTCAAAATATCTCCGTCTGAGACCTTCCAATTGTTCTTGAGAAAAATCTTCTCCAAACTGCCCAGTCTCTTTTAATCGCTGCCGATATTCTTTAGGAATTTCATGTACTTGAGGCAGAAATTCCTGAGATTCCCGGACATTTTGAGGAATAAACATTCCCCATAATTTCAATTGATTATAAGCATAACCACTCGTATCTAAACTTTCTAATTTCAGATTTCCATATTGTTCAACAATTCCTTCTCGATATCTTTTGAAGTCAAAATCTGGCTTAATTTCAGTTTGATTTGCCAATTTATCCAGATTTTCTGAATCCAATATTTTCCGTAATTCATCAGACTCTCGAATAATTTTTTTCACCCTTCTCTGATATTGCTTGGCAACTAATTCCCAGTCAAAATCATCTGGTAAAGGTGGATTAATTTCGTTCCAAGTAATAGCTAGTTTATTAGTATCTAAAATTTTTATATCATTATCAAAAGCTTTAATCAAAACTTCTAAAATCAACTGATTTTTAATAAATTGTTTTAAAGGTTGGTCGTATTGCTTTAATTGACCTTCATTCAATTCAGCATTTTCTAATTCTTGCTTTACCAAATATAAAAAATATTTAATGGCTTGTGCCGTAGCTTTTTGTAAAATTTTTCCATTTGTTATGCCACCAATAGCATCAGAAATACCTTGTTTAAAAAAATCTTTAACATAGTCTTCAGCAGTACCCTTAGCTAATTCTCCAATAACTTCCTGAGCAATAAATTTAACCGCTTCACTACCCCCCCAAGCAATTAACCATTCAATCATAATTATTTCATCTGTTATGTGTTAGTTATTTTTCATTATATAGCGCTACGGGAATGGGGAGATGGGGAGATGGGGAGATGGGGAGATGGGGAGGTAGGGAGATGGGGAGATGGGGAGATGGGGAGATGGGGAGTGTGGGAGAAATTAAAAAATATATATCTTCACCATTACCATGTAGGACTACTAATATGTTTATAGCTATAAGTAGGTAGGCGCGAATAAATGTCACTACGTAACGAAATGTTTATGTTATTCAAACCCTTGAGATTGCTTCCTTCCACTCCGTTCCAGTCGCAATGACGTGGTTGTAAATTTTCTCACCTACCTACTTACTTCAATCTCCTCAACTCCCTTACCGAAAAATTGTGGGTATGCGCCTCCCCTTTTAAGGGGATAATAAGCGGTCGAGGGATGGCGAGGTATCCTCGCCATATCCAATCGACTCCTGTGAAGAAAAATTTTCATCTCTTTGTCAATCCTCTTCTTTTCAAGGAAAGGTAATTATTCATTATTCATTGTTGAACTCCTTACCTGATGAAAATCACTCGAATTTCATTTTTAGATCACCACCACCACCAGAAATTAGAAACATGATTAAACTATAGAAGTTAAAAACAAAAATCAAAAAATACGAAAAACCAAATTATTATGAAACAAGCAATTCGACAACAAGCAATGCCAGGAATTATTGGTGGATTAGGGCCACTAGCACATATTGAATTTGAACGTCGTCTAATTGCTTTAAATGCAGAACGAGGTGCAACCTCCGACAGCGATCATCCCATTTCAATTCTAATTAATGCAACTGATATTCCAGACCGTACTCAAAGCTTACTGGGAAATGCCCCAAGTTGTACTCCTTCGCTGGTTAAATATGGGAAAATACTACAAATGGCAGGAGCAAATTTTTTGGTAATTACCTGTAATACAGCTCATGGATTTTATGAAGCTGTACAATCTCAGTTAGATATTCCCTGGATTCATCTGATGAATATCACTGCACAATTTATTCAAAGTCATTATCCTCATAGTCGCCGAGTAGGCGTCTTATCAACAACAGGAACATTACAAGCTAAACTCTATCATAATAGTTTAAGTGCTTTAGGATTAACTGCGATCGCGCCCCCCTTAAACTCTCCATTACAAAGAGATCTTATGCATGCAATTTACAATCCTGTTTGGGGAGTTAAAGCTACAGGAGTCGAAATTTTCCCACCTGCAATTTCAATTTTAGAAAATGCTATAACTTGGTTAAAAGACCAAGGAGCAGAATTAGTCATTGCTGGATGTACTGAAATATCAGTAGTGTTGCCAAAACTCAAACTTCATTCACTGATTAATATTGACCCCCTTGATATTCTTGCCAATCTGACTTTAGATTTAGCATTTGGTCATCAAGAAATTCCAATCAATAGACACAACTCATCTACTCAAAAATTATACCAATTCACTTAAAAAATGTCACAAATAGTTGGTAATTCATAAAGTCAAAGGTAGTCCTGCATAGATAGTAATGGTAAAAGGATAGTACGGGAGCAAGATGCTCCCACTACCGTGTCTCATAACAAAAATAATTACAATGCACTACCATTAATAATGCAGCACCACCAAGTCATTTCAGTTATCAGTTATCAGTTATCAGTTATCAGTACCTCTAGTTAAAGTCATATGATAAGTATTTAACCGGATTTGATATGACTTTAGTGAATTAGACTATCAAACTTTGAGTGTGAGAATTTAATCCAGGCGATCGCTTATAATCAGCAACTGCTGCTGTAGCTGCAATTCCTGTGTGGACAATCCCCAAAGTCCGGAACGGATCGATAATTGGGTCTACCGCAATCAATAGTACCAATATTGCTTCTAGTGGTAATCCCAAAGGTTGTAGCACTAAATCTAATAATGTTAAAGTTAAAATTCCCGTTGCTCCTGCTGTTGCCATCCCTGCTAAAATGGAAGCAACAATAATAATTACAAAACTAGATAAGTTTAATTGATGCTGATAAAGTTGAGCTACAAATACAGAAGTTGTGGCAAAATAAGCCACGGGACCGAATCTACAAACAGTAATTGCCAGAGGAATCACCAAATTAACTGTTTGTTTATCAAATTTCAGTAGCTCAGTTAAAGCAGAAATGGAAGACGGTAAACAAGTAAAACTACTCCTAGTTGCCAAAGCTAAAATAGTTGGTTCTTTTAAACTAATCAACACTTTCCACAAAGAACAATCTGCCTTTTGCCAAACAACCAGGGTGCTAACTACATAAATAATAAAAAATATTAAAATTGTAATGATTACAAAATTTTTCATAGCAGCTAAAATACCAAAACCAGTCGTCGCTATTTGGCTAGCTAAAAGACAACATAAACCCATGGGCAGGAATAAAATTATCCAATCAATTAACTTTTTTGAAGCTTGAAATATAGTTTCTAAAATATTAAATACATCTTCCTTATAAGATTGTTTGAGATATCCCATTGCTATGCCAAAAACAATAGCAAAAAACAGTATTTCCAGAGCATTACCCTCACTTAAAGATGCAAAAATATTCTCAGGAACTAAATTAAATAAAAAAGATATTAAATTTATTTCTGGCTCGACCACTTCTTCAATAATTTCACCAGTAAGAGATACCTCTAAATCTAATTGGGATTTGTTAACAATTATCCCCAAAGTTGTTAAACTTGAATCATCTAAATTACCTCCAGGATTAGTGAGTAATGTAACAATTACTCCAATTATACTTACGCTAATAAGTCCTAATGAAAATACAATTAAAATACGTTTGACATATTTATTAGCTTCCTGACTACCTATTAGTCTGCCTACACTCATTGTTATTGCCGAAAATAACAAAGGTAAAACACACATTTTCAACAGCTCAAGATAAAGATTTCCAAAAGGAGTTAAAATCGCAGCTATATCTTTTTGAAAAATTCCTATATATAATCCTAGTAAAATTCCAGGTATAATATACCATGGATTACGCAAAACTCTAATTAATGAATAAAAATTGAATCCTTTGTTTTTTTTCATAATGAACAATTATAAAAATTTTTTATCTTTTCTGTGACTTGTTTAATACCCCACTTTACTGATAACTGATAACTGAAATGACAGGAGGTAATTAAAATTGTTTGGGCTCATAAGAGACAAAGTGGCCAGTAGTTGACTATCCCCATGCAATTTAGCCTTCTTCCTTCTTCTTCCTCCTTCCTTCTTACTTCTTCCTTCTCTCCTAGATAATTAGGCGTTGCTGAATTGAAGTATGAATGCGCGATTGTTTGGTTCTCGCCTTCGCCCCCGCGCATCCCCCGCGCATTGGGGTACTTTTAGAGTTTTATTCCCCCCAAAATTGGGGGGCTAGGGGGGCAAAATTATACCCAGAATCAGCAACGCCGATAATTAAAGCCTTCTTACTTCTTCTTACTTCTTCTTACTTCTTCCTTATTCCTTCTTCCTTCTTCCTTCTTCAATTAAATTTATCTGCACTAGATGTTTCTAATAACTCAGAATACTCATCCAACAAACTCTTAACACTATAATGATTATTGGTAATTTGTAGATATAAATTAACAAATTCTAACAAGTGATTGCTAGACCATGGCAGAGCAATTGCTATAGGGTCTTGAGTATCTGTTAAGGCAACAGTTTGAAAATTCAAAGCCACATTTGGTTGATTTATAACAATCTTTTTTACTTCTAATTCATCCCGGTATGCTGCTAATATATCTCCTCGAATAGCACCTTTCACTACCTCTTCCCAACTCGGATATGTCACAATTGTAGCCTTGGGAAATTTCTGTTTAGCAAATCCTTCATAGGAAGAACCATTAATTACTCCAATCTTGCCTTCAAAATCCCTCAAAAATTCTACTGTCTCTTTATTTTTAGCTGCCTTAGTTAATTGTATTCGGTTGAGTAATAAACCCTGGCGCATGGTCAAATAAGGATGAGAAAAAGAAATTATTTTAGCTCTATTCAAAGTTTGACTAAGTTTAGAAATCGCTAAATCTGCTTGACCTCGATCGACAAATTCAACCACTTCATTAAAAGTTTTAGCACTACGATTAATCTGAAGTTCAACCCCTAAAGCTTCAGCCAAACCTCTGGCAATTTTAATATCTAATCCTTCCAATTCACCCCTTTTATTCTCAACAAAAAAAGGTGAATTATCATACTCTGTCATCACAACAATTAACTCACCTCGGTCAACAATTTTTTGTATATCCGGAGAGAGCAACTTTACTGAGGAAGATTTTTGGGGGAAGCTGTTAGTATTTCCTTGAAGCAAAGTCCAAGTTTTTTCATCAACTATTGCCGTTGCTTCTAACCCCAGACTAATTTGAAAGTTATAAACAGCATCCTGAGTTTGTTCTCCATAAATTCCATCTATCGCTCCAGGATAATAACCTTTTTGTTTTAATCTAGTTTGTAACTGAATAACATCATATTCTCCGCTATTTTCAGTTACTTGTGAATCTAAAATATTAACAGACTGGATATATTTTGTATTTCTAATCTCAGCAATTTTTTCAGCTGCTTCCAGGGAAACAGAATTTGCATAATGTTCTGTTTTTATAAAAGTTGTAAAAATAACAATTATTCCGAAAGCAACCAGGGTTAATTTGACAATTAAATATATTCTTTTGGAGAATTCATTCATGGAATTATTCCTGACTCCTAACGATATTTAGCAATACCACGTCCGGATGATTAAGTATAATAAAAATGTTCTATTGAAGCGCTCTTGAAGGAATATCCTAAATTTGTGCTCCGTTTCCAGTGTTATCACTTGAATTTACACCTACGACCTAGCACTTAAGAACTTTATTATAACTAATTAAACGGACATGATATAGTACCAGAATTTTTGATATTTTTTAATACTAACCTTAATTAGGTAAGCATAGATTTTCAAACATCATAATCTGGCATTGATTATCATAAACAAGTGAACTTGTCAACTTTCCGGACAAAAGTTTTAGGTTAGGTATTTTATCTATGTAGTTGTAGAGATGGCGAAAATTGAATAATATCAAATCCGTTTAATAAAAATATATAGCAAATTTTTGAGATTTGGTATTACTTGATAGTCCTGCTCGCGTACGATTCTGTAAACTTAAATAATAACCAAGGAGGAATATCTTTAGAAATTACTAAGGTGTAAGATTTAGCTAAAAAGTAATCATTTTTGTGACTGTTAGGTTAAATCAAATCCAGTATGATCGCTATAAATACAGAAACCGACTTTGTGTTTTGTAGATGTCAGTTTTGTGGGATATCTCATATAAACCCAGTTTTTTATCAGTCTTCAGAGTTGAAGAGCGATCGCCTGCCGTTGGTTATTGTGAGTGTCAACCTTTGAGTATAGAAGAGTTTACAGCGCTTTTCATATTGATGAACCACATCGTTATAATCACGCGCCCTGTAGAGACGTTCCATGGAACGTCTCTACGGTGGTCTACCGTGCAGGAAAACCGCTGTAAAGAATGGATTACCGAAAAATTGTGGGTATGCGCCTCCCCTTGGATAGGGGATAATAAGCGGTCGTTTGCGCAGCATGACCTAGGATGGGATGGCGAGGTCTCGGAGCCCTATCCAATCGACTCCTGTGAAAAAAAATTTTCATGAATTTGTCAATCCTCTTCTTTTCAAGGAGAGGTAATTATTCATTATTCATTATTCATTATTCATTGTTGAAAGATGATGATGTTAATGTCTCTGTTGATTCATTTGGTGGGCATGAGAAAAAGTATCAGGAATGGCTAGAAACTCAACCGAAGACTAAGGCCGTTGAACCAGTAAAATAAAGTTTAGTTAATGTCTAAAAAAATTAATATCAATTTATTAGGGCAAATAATTTTTTGCTTAACAATATTCCTTTTCCTAACTCTATATTTTTATCCCGCACCAGCCAAAGCTTGGTCTCTCCAGGAATCGTTGAATCCCTTAGTAGCTGAAGAAATGCGTCTGGAGCGTCAGTATCAAAACACCCCCATTCAGATACAGGGCAGAATTGTGGGAACTGAAGATATCCCTCTAAGTAATATAAAAGTTCGTCTGGGGGATAAACAGACAGTTACTAATATTTCGGGAGAGTATTTCTTTCCCTCCATACCTCGTCAAAACAAACTTTTGGAAATTGATACCCCCGACTATTACCAGGAAATCATTCCTCTAGTTCTAACATTACCCCTGACAACCTCTCAAGTGGAAGTCGCACCTATTCCTTTAGTAAAACGGATAGACTCGAAAACTCGATTTCTGTTTGGAGGAGACGTAGCAATGGGTAGGCGGTTTCTCGACCCAGAAAAGAAAACCCCCCGCAATAAAATTCCTCCAAATAACCGTGATGCTCTAATTCAAGCCTCCCATCCCCAAGATGGAAGTGCCAAAGTGCTAGAAGATTTACAACCTCTATTTCAACCTAATGTCAGCGATTTTCGCAGTGTAAATTTGGAAACCCCAGTCCTAGATAACCCAAAAACACCCCATTGGGCTAAACCCTATAGTTTTTTTACCGAAAAATTCTGGGTATGCGCCTCCCCTTTTAAGGGGATAAAAAAAGAGAATATTTCAGATTTCAAGCCTCCTTATTGCAGAGGTACTGATAACTGATAACTGATAACTGATAACTGAAATGACCCTCCCCGAATCAGTCCAAGAACTCTATAAATTAGGAGTTAATTATGTAACCCTAGGTAACAACCATCTCTGGGATTATTTAGCATCTGGGTTAACTACCACTATAGAAAATTTACAACATATTGGTCTGGCCTACAGTGGCGCTGGACTCACCCCAACTACAGCCCAACGCCCCTATCATCTCAATTTGGGAGATGCAGAATATGCTCTGTTTTCTTTTTCTTCCATTGCTGGCGATCACTATCCAGAACCCCTACAATTTGTGGCCACAGAAAATCAGGGAGGTGCCGCAGACCTCCGTGACATGACAAAAGTAGAAGCCTTAATTGCCCAGGAACGAGACCAAGGACGATTTCCGATTGTCCAACTACACACAGGCACTGAGTATACATACACCCCTACATCCTATGTAGAAAACCTGATGGACAAAGTAGCAAGTGCTGGAGCTGGACTGGTCTTGGGACACCATCCTCATGTGGCTCAAGGTTTAGGGTTTTATCATGGTGTGCCCTTATTTCATAGTCTCGGGAACCTGGTCTTTGATTCCGATCGCCTGGAAACTTTCTTGGAATTAGTAGCTCTGGCGGATATCCAAGAACGAGAAGTCACCAAACTCCAGGTTATACCTGTTTATTTAGAAGACTATCGTCCCCAACTCATAGGAGGAGACCTAGCAAATAGATTTATTCGTAGAATAGGGGAATTTTCTCGCGATGGAGTACTAGTCTATCCCTATCTCAATCGGGGTTGGGTTTCCCTGAAAGGGGCAGATCAATCTAATCTTAGTATCAAAGAATACAGTTTTGATGTTCCTGTTATGGTAAATGAAAATGAATCGGCAGTGGTAGATTTACGGGCGATCGCTCCCAGTGAAGCATCGCTTTATCAGGTGGAAGTCAGCGCTGGTGAAATATCCCAACTTAGTTTAGGGCGGGATATTATGGCATTTGGTGACGCAGAAGATTGGGACATGGACTCAGAACAACAGGATATAAATCGTTGGGCGGTATCTGAGAAAGGGAAAACATCCTTTCCTTGTTATCAAGGGTCACATCAAGGCATTACCGGGATTTGTCTAGAGCGATCGGCTAATAATCGTCAGGTTGCAGTAGTTCCGTTTCGCCAAAGAATGCGAGTATTTGAAGATGCAAGCGATCGGCCGGAGAAAGATTTGACACTGTTGGGATATGTAAGAGGGGAAAATGCAGGTTCAATAGAGCTGAAAGTTCGGTATAGTGCTAGTGAAGGAGAGCAAGCTTTTGGAGATGAGATTGTTTTTACTCACCCCGGTCATACTTTTGAATGGGAACCTATTGTTGTAGACTGGAACATACCCAAGGATAGGCATCCAGAACAAGTGGTCAATCCAAAAAAAGATAACCCCCGTGCTGTGATGCTCTGGCTCCGTCACTATCCTCCTGAAAAAGGGAAAGGAATTGCGATGTTTGATGATTTTGCCTGTGTGAGTTGGGAAAAGCCTCTAGAGTTGAAAAATCTGATTCAACTTAATGTTCCCCACGCCCGCGACTTTTTAAAATTGACAGGTTCTCCTGGTTTAGCCAAACTCCACCTTACCTTTCGGGCTTTTAAACCTCAATTTTAGTAACATAAAAGGCATTCATTGCAGCAAGTATAGCAAGGAACAAGTTGGTGTTTGATATAGATTGATGATGAACTTTAGATAGAGAAATGTTTTTCCCACTGTTGCCTGCTATAAATTTTCCCAAAGTATTCTGACTCCAGGCTCCTGTATCCTGACTCCTCAAGAGTCAAAGTTAATTTTATTGACAGCAAGGTACTTAATATAATTTGGAGGATTCAATTTTAAATGTTAAAGGAGGCTTTACCTTTTCTATTCACCCTCATAAGCTTAGGGATCTATATCTTATACTTGCTAATCTCCTATCAGCAATTTGCTCGAAAACGAGACAAAATTCTCTATCGGGTTCATGTCAATGGCATTCGTGGTAAATCAACTGTGACCCGCTATGTAGCAGCAATTTTGCGAGAAGCAGGGTATAAAACCTTTGGTAAAATTACTGGTAGTACCGCTCATATTATTCACCCCAATGGCAAAGAGTCTGTTTGGCAGCGCAAAGGTTATCCTAACGTTAACGAACAAGTAAAAGTAATGCGGAATTTTTTTCGCCAGCAAGCAGAAGCTGTTGTGATGGAATGCATGGCTATTAACCCAGTCTATGCACAATGGCTAGAACGAAAAATCATCCGCTCTCATATTGGTATTATCACCAATGTTCGCTATGACCATCCAGAATATCTGGGAGAAACTCTAGAGGAAATCGCCAATTCCTTGGCAGTCACCATTCCCCAAAATGGTACTCTGATCACAACTGAATCTAACCCCAAATTACTCAATATTCTCAAAACTAAAGCTAAACAGAAAGGCACCAAGTTTATTGTAGCAAATCCTAATCAAGTCAGAACGGAAGACATCAAAGGTTTTAGTGCCGTTGCCATAGAAGATAATGTAGCGATCGCTATTGAAGTTGCAAAATTATTAAAAGTTCCTCGTAAACGAGCGCTACCAGCGATGTGGCAAACTCTCAATGATCAGAGTGCCATGAAACTGGAATCAATAAACTGGCAAGGTTCTAGAATAATTTGGGCAAATATGTTTGCTGTCAACGACAGAGAAAGCTTTAAGCTACTATGCGATCGTATTTTTGCTCAATATCCTCAGCACGCCAAAGTTATTTTACTCAATAACCGTTCGGATCGAATACCACGAGTAGCTTTATTTGCCAAACTTGCCCAGAGCTTAAATTTCAATCAATTTGTCACCCTGGGAAGCTGCGAAGCAGAAGTAAAAAAGTTGTTCGTAGATCGACCAGAGAATTTATTGTTATTGGGTGACTCCACTTCTTTTAAAGATGCCCCTGCCACCAAATTACTCACCCAAATTACCCAAACAATACAGGAGAAAAATATACTGTTAGTGGGAGCTGTCAACATTCATACTCCCCAAGCACAAGAACTCCTAAGTTTATTCCAAACTTTAGTCCAAATTCCGACATTGGAAACACCTCAAACAACAAAACAGAAAAAAACAAAACAGAAAAAAGCAAAGCATAAAAAAACAAAACAGAAAGTATGTTTGAACCGCTCAACACGTCAGAAATTACGCGTCTAGCATTACTCATTGGTGCTTATTCTGCCCTTCATTACAAAAATACTGAAGGCGTAATTCCAGGAGGAATTATTGTTCCAGGACTTATAGTCGTAACACTAATATTATCACCCATTTGGGGTATTACCTTAGTTGCTCTGACTTTTGTCTTATATGCTCTCTATCAACGCTACTTCCGCTATTTGATCAAGTCGTTCAAACCTAGAACACCTATGTATATCCTGGCAATGATGTCTCTATTTTTGGTCTATCCCATTGCTATTTTGTATGATAACTTAGGCTGGATGAGATTTGCCGAGGATGGTCTGACAGGAAGTTTGGTACCAGCCATCATTGCCTTGAGTTGGACTAAACAAGACCGATTAAAAGTTCTCCAAGGTATTGGTGTCACCACCCTATTTACAGGGGGAATTGTAGCGACAATTTATTGGTTAGGCTGGTCTTGGCTAGATCTAGACTTTAATATTGTTCATCCTGCTTATGCAGACAAACTGAATATTGAGTTCAATTATCCTCTATTGCAATTTGGCGTAATACTGCTTTTGGGTTACTTTCTTTACCAAAAGTCATCAGTACGCTCTGGAGGTTATATTGTTCTTTCTGCTGTTGCCGCTTTATTAATGCATCCCCTAAGTGCTGTTACTTTTTTGGGAGGATGTGTTTTAGTTGGGAGTTTTAGTTCACTGATTTGTCGCTATAGTCTAACAATAGGACTTAATCGTTATGGTCTAGTATTATTTATGAGTGTAGTCTATGTTTGGGGTGTTGAGTTGTTGTTACTGGCGTTTAATCCAACATTAGTTCCCTTTCGGGGCTTGAATTTATTAGTTGTTATTGCCATGATCACACTGGTTAATGATTCCCTGTTGTATAGGAAAAAAGGAGGCTTAAAGTCTATGACAATTCTTGGGTTGGTAGCGATCACCCTCAATTTTCTCAGTCATCAAGTATCAACGCTCGGTTAATATTTATAGCTTTTAAACAAAAAGGATAAATTCAATGAAGCAATTACTATTGCTCTTAGCTTTGGCAGGAATTTTGAGTTTAGGAAGTGCGATCGCTACTTTTATTTCTCCCCAACCATTTGCTCTACAGTATCTGTTACAAAAGGGTGAATGTTTAGGATGTGAATTAGAGGGAGCTAGTATACAAGGACTCAACTTTCATTTTTCTCAACTCAAAGGAGCGAACCTGAAAAATATTCATGGCAAAGGAACTAGCTTTGAGGGAGCCAACTGTTCTCAAACCCAATGGCAAAAATCTAAACTTCAGTATGCTGATTTTAGAGTGGCTAATTTGACTGATGCTAGCCTCCAAAATGCTGATTTAATGTTGGCAAATTTACAAGGTGCCAACCTGACACGAGCTAATCTAAAACACGCTAATCTTCAAGGTGCCAAATTTCAGGCAGCTCAAATGGTCAATGGAAATTTCCAAGGTGCAAACTTGGCTTATGCAAATTTGGAAGGTGCGAATCTAGCAAATGCTGAGTTAACAAACAGTCGGTTAACAGGAGCAATACTCAGAGGAGCTAACTTACAGGGAGCTATTCTAGAAAAAGCTGATTTTGAGAAGGCAAATTTAGCAGGTGCTAACTTACAAGGGGCTAATTTGACCTTGACGAACTTTAAAAAAGCTAACTTATCTGATACCTATCTTGGTGGAGCGATTCTAGAGCAAACAAATCTGGAGAATGCTTTTTTGGAAAGAGCTTGTTTAGCTTCCCAGAAATGTACTCTCAAAACACCTGCAGCATCATCCTATTCCAAAGGAGCTACTCTTAGAGGCGTTAATCTCAAAGGAGCACATTTAGAGGGTGCAAATTTTCAAGGAATGGAGGGGGAATATATTTCCTGGGAAACAATACAACTGTGCAATACAATTCTACCTAATGGAAGTATCAGCGATCGTGACTGCACAAATCGTTGAGATTACAGCAGTTTCGGAGTTAGTGAGGTACAAAATTTTAGGACTTTAGGCAACAGCTCCGGAAGGCAACAGGCAATAGGGGGAAGAAAAAGCTGATAATATAAGATTTTAGCTATTGGACAATTCCTGCAATTTGTAAATATGCCAGCGCACATTGCTATATATCACCACCGTATAGAACCCCTGATCGTATCTCTAAAAATTTAGGCGATCGCTAACCTCTTAAGCATCAGTCGGATCAAACAAAGATTAATCTTGGCTGTTGCATGGTCAAGAGTTCTCTCAAAATTTTTGGTCAAGCTTTTACATCTTTCCATCCAGGAATTGGTTCTTTCAATTACCCACCTGGCTTTGACGGGAACAAATCCTGTTTTTTCTCTGCCTTTGATGGCTTTGGTGATAATTTAAACCGAATCTTGGTCATAATCGCAGGATAAATTTTCTTTAACTCCTGTATGATTTTTTCGGGGTGGTATCCGTTATCAAGTAGAATAGTAATTTTAGGAATGTTTACAGGTTTGGATTTAAAGTAATCAATGTTATGTGACAACATTTCAATTAATCCCATGTCATCAGAAACTGATGCTTTGGTGCAATGGACAAAAAAGGGAAAGCCAAGGTGTTCTACTGCTAAGTGTCTCTTAATTCCGTTAGTAGTCTTGTAAAAACAGAATCCCTTCGATTTGACACTAGCATTACAGGTATTTTTTACTGCCTGTGAATCAATAATAATTAAAGTTGTCCATCTAGTGCCGCTACGCGGAAGTCAGAAGTCAGAAGTCAGAAGTCAGAAGCATTGATTGGTAAGGCTTTTAGGATTTTGTAACTGGTCAGTTATTTCCGCCATTCTGCACTAGGTTTTTTTTTACCTGTTGACGTAGTTTAGAATGTAGTGCATCTCTAATCTTCTCAATTACTCCTGATTCTCGCCACTGAATGTAGCTGCCAAAATACTGTGGAGTAAGGAGGCAAATCCTTGGGTAAATCACACCAATTACAACCATTCTTGAGTTGGTAGAGGACACCATCCAGTATTTGTCTTTTACTCCATTTTGTGGGACAAGTTTTCTTTTTTTTTGGCAATAATGGTTCAATAATAACCCATTCTTTGTCTGTTAAACTGCTTGAATATGGCATGTACCTAACTCTTGTTTATAATAGGCGATCGCTACTGTACTTAACTTAAGCATATATCTTTTCCTCAAAAGATACGGTTAGGGGTTCTATAAGATTTAGCACCTACAAAAACCTCACCAGTAGATAACGTAGCTAATGATTTTACTCCTAAATCTACACCTACTACATCTACTGATTTCTCAGTAATTTGAGGTATAGTTTCTCAGAGTGAAACTGACAAACCATCTATCTGATTTCCTACTAATAGTTACAGATTTAGGAGATACATTGTCTGGCAAAATTTCATAAGTTTTCACCCAACCAATTCGAGGTAACTTTATACGATTAAAACCTACTGTTATGGAACCATCAAGAGTAAAACTATCATCTCTACCTTTTTTCTTGAATTTAGGCACTCCCGACACTTTGGTGAAGCAACGTTTCCAAGAGTAAAGATAAATGCCTCAAAGCATATTGAGGCGCTGTTGAGCGATACTTCATAGTACCAATAGTTATGTTTGTTTAACCATTGCTACTAAAAGTTTATGCGTATTCGTTTGCAGTAGGAAATTTAAGTTTACTTTCAGGATTATTGGAATAGGGAATTAAGAATGTTTCTAGTTAGCCATAGTCCCCAATTCCAGGCATGGCGTGCCACACCTGCGTGTTTCGCTAGTAAGGTTTTTTGCTTATTATTTGGATGTAACTCAGTTTTGAATCCTAGTAGCATAAAATCAAACATAGATAGTCTATGATTATCTAGTACAATCTATGATTATGTCAAGCTGTTAATTACCCCTTACTTAATGGAAATAAACTGCTAAAAACATTGCTGAACTTTACTTATTATTAACGGTGTGTGACGGCTCAACCATGAGTCTATAGAATACAACCCACTCATGCCGTCACACACCTTAGTTATACTGCTTTAAACTTGCTGCAGATATAGCCTAGATTCGCTAAAATCCTTTTAAAGTTTTCAGAGCAAACTTTTGTACTTGCTCATCTAAGTCATTTTCGGCTCGATCGCACAATATCTGGAAAATTTGAGTCTTTTCTTGATATTGTTCAAGAATTACCTCTAACGCAGTTTGGCGCGGGTTATCCTCCCATTCTTCCTGACGTACAAATGGATCTGAATAGGCTCGAACGCCGAAAAATTCAAACATTCCAGGATCGTCATGCCAACCTAAAGCTAACTGCTGTATTGCCGAACGTCGTACATAAAAATTATCATCAGACTCAGCTAGTTTCTTGAGCATAATAACAGCACAAGGATCGTTTTTTCCGAGCAGAGCAAATAATTCTAAAGCAGTTTGTCGCACATAAAAACTACGATCGCTCATCGCTACTTTTTTGATAATTGCTATTGTCTCAGGGTCATGTTGCCAACAAATACCCAACTCAACCACTGCTGTTTGTCGAACGCACACATCCTCATCAGAAATAGCTAATTTTTTAAATAACGCTAATGTCTCAGGGTTATGTTTCCAACCGAGAGCTAATTGCTGCATTGCTGCTTGTCGTACTTCTCGTTCATCTGTAGACTCAACCCTTTGTTTGAGAATAGTCAAAGTATCAGGATCATCTTTCCAACCGAGAGCTAATTGCTGCATTGCTAGCTGTTGTAAATCTGGGCATTGAGCCGATACTGCCAGCTTTTTGAGAGCAGATATGGTCTCAGGATCATCCTTCCAAGTAGTAGCTAATTGTAGGACTGCTGACTGTTGTAGCTCAGAACAATTGCCAGACACAACCAGTTGTTTGATAATATCTAGAGTGTCAGGATCGTCTTTCCAGTCTGTAGCTAACTGTTCCATTGTTGCTTGTTGTACATAAGAACACGGATCGTCAACGGCTTGTTGTTTCAACCAAGCTAAGATATTAGGGTCATTCTTACCATCATTGCCTAATTTAACGACCGCTGCTACTCGTACATCTGAACATTGATCGGATACAGCAATTTCTTGCAGAGTTGCCAAAGTATCATGGTCATTTTTCCAAGTAGTAGCTAATAATTCCATTGCTGCTATGCGTACTTCTGAAAATTTATCGGACAATGCTGCTTGTTTAATAGTAGCGATCGCCTCTGGGTCATCTTTCCAACCTGTGACTAACATCTCCATTGCTGCAATTTGTACATCGTGGCGATCGTCAGACAAAGCAACTTTTTTGATGACTGCAAAAGTCTCAGGATCGTCATGCCAAGCAGTAGCTAGTTGTTCAACTGCTAACTTCCTAGCGTGCCAACAGTCATCTTCGACAACAACTTGTTTGAGAATAGTCAAAGTATCAGGGTCATCTTTCCAACCTATAGATAATTCTCGTATTGCTGCTACTCGTGCATCGGAGTTAGACAGAGCCAATTTTTTCAGCAGAGCTAAAACACAAGGCTCATCTTTCCACCCAACAGTTAATTGTGCTACTGCTATCTCTCCCACTACCCAACATTCTGGAGACTCCGCCTGTTGTTTGAGAAAAGTCAACACATCTGGGTCATGTTGCCAAAATGCACCCAACTGTACCACTGCCAGTTCTCGCATCCGCCAACATTCATCTGACTGCACAACCTGTTTGAGAATAGCTACTGTATCAGAGTTTTTTTGCCAGTTTTCGATCAAATAGCCCATTGCTGCTTTTCGCACTTCTGAAGCTGTGTCTGATATAGCCAATTTTTTCATAATAGTTACTGTATCAGAATTTTCCTTCCAATCTTTTAGTAACTGTTCCACTGCTGCCAGTCGGACATGAGAACATTGATCAAATTCTGCCAGTTGTTTGAGGGTTGAAAGCGTTTCTGGATCGCTTCCCAAATTTTCTGCTAGTTGACTCATCGCAGCTCGTCTTACCTCTGAAGCTTGAGCAGACAAAGCCAACTGTTTCAGAATAGTTCCGGTATCAATGTCATCTTTTGCCAGTTTGGCTAACTTGAATACTGCTTCTGAAGCTACATAGGGGCTTGGATCTGACATTGCCATTCCTTTGAGCCAAGCTAAAGTCTTACTATCGTATTTCCCATCTTGATTTAATTTTTCGATGATGATTAAACGTACTCCCCAATGTTTATCTGATTCAGCCCTTTGTCTGAGCCAAGTGAGAGTATCTAGATCTTGCCAACCTTCAGCTAAAAGTTCTACTGCTGTTTCCCGTAAAGCTTCATCAACATCGGAGACAGCTCGTTGTTTCAAGAATGCTAGGGTATCTGGCTCATTTTGCCAGTTTTGGGCTAACTGTTTGAGTGCTGCATAACGTACATTTGAGGTACGATATTGATCTGCCAAAATCAGTTGTTTCAGGAAAGCGATCGTATTTGGATCGTCATGCCAACCTGTAGTTAATTGAGTAAGTATGGGTTCTTGCACCCACCAATATTCGTTGTTAGATACTACAAATTGTTTGAGAAAAGGTAATATACTAGGATCGTTTTGCCAACCTTGGACAAGATATTCTGTTGCAGCTCTCCGTACATCTGGACATTGATCGGATATAGCTAATTGTTTAAGAATAGCTAAAGTATCCGGGTTATTTTTCCATTCTATGGCTAGCTCTTCCAATGCTGCTATTCGCTGTTCTGGGTCTTCGTCAAACACTACTTGACGTTTCAGGGAAGATAAAGTGTGAGAGTCATTTTTGAGGATTATCATAGTGGCCGATTGTAAGTTAATAGTTTTTTTAGCTTTACGTTTAAATTGAATACTTGTAGGGAAGTTTCACAGACTTAGTATATCAAAAAATCTTGAAAGAGGACTCCCGTTATAATTTCTAATTTAGCGGTGAGACGGGGCGTATAAACTGGGCGGGAAACCCACGCAGACAGCCCCAATGTGAATTTCAACCAGAAAAATAATTGAGTGATAAAGAAACAAATTTTGTGTTAAGATTATATAATATTTAGAAATCAGCAAGAACCACAAACTTGATTACTTTAACTTACCAGTACAAGCTTAAACCAACTCAGCATCAAGAGGCAGAAATTAACCACATTCTTGATGTCTGTAAAAGCGTGTATAATTATGGCTTAAGAGAGCGTAAAGACTGGCTAAATTCAAGAAAGTCACCAATTAATAGTTGTTCAATTGTTTCTGAATATATTATCCCTGCTGATACTCCTTACCCTAATTATAATCATCAAGCTAAAAACTTAACAATAGCTAAGAAGACTAACCCTAGATTAAAGTCAGTTAATGCTCAAGCTTTACAACAAAATTTAAAAACCTTAGATAGAGCTTTTTCTGATATGAAATCCCAGGGCAAAGGCTTCCCTAGATTCAGGAAAAAGTTGAGAAGTTTTATCTTTCCTGCAATGCTCAAGAATTGCTTAGGCAATAATAGAGTTAAACTACCTCAACTAGGTTGGATCAAGATTAGACAAAGTAGACCATATCCAGACGGTTTTCAAGCTAAACAAGCTAGGATAATTAAAAAAGCAACTGGTTATTATTTGATGATTACTTTTACTTCATCAGATTTAGTACCAGATAATCCAGTAGGTAAAAGGTCATTAGGAATAGATGCAGGTATAGAAAGTTTTGTAGCTACTTCAACTGGAAAATTAATCAAATCTCCTAAGTTTTTATTAAGTAAACTGCGCGAGCTTAAATTGCTGCAAAGAAGGCTTAAGAAGAAAAAAATAGGTTCTAATAATTGGTTAAAACTTCGTATGGAAAATAGCTAGATTACATTAAAAAATAGCTAATACTAGACGTGATTGGCATTTCAAGATAGCTCATCAACTTTGTGATTTAGGAGATAATATTTTTGTTGAAGATATTAACTTTAAATCCTGGTCTAAAAGTATTGTTATCAAACAATCTTTAGATTCTGGGATTGGTCAGTTTATCAATGAAATCTTACCTTTTGTTTGCTGGAAACGGGGTAAGTATTATGCCAAAATTGACAAAAATTATACATCTCAAGAATGTCCTAAATGTGGTCATATAAACAAGAAAAAACTTTCTGAGAGAAAACATAATTGCAGCAATTGTAATTATCAAGAAAATCGCGATGTAGCTGCTGCAAAAGTAATAAAAAACAGAGGTTTAGTTGCCGTGGGGCGCACGGTAAAAGAAAAGCGCACCGCCTGCGCTGAGGTTTCCGAGGGCGTAAAGATGGAGCAAGAAAGCTTGTGGAGATGGTAGTAGCGGGGGTACAACTCAAGTTTATTTGATTTGTTACCTAGTTAAGAATCTGTAAAACAAGAATCTCCCGTTATAATCTTTGATTTAACGGTGAGAGCGTCAATATAAGTTAAATTACTTATAAATTAAATGAATAGATTTTATTGATGAAAATCACTACATTTACTCGCGACGCTTGAGGGATCTAACACTTTGTTTTTGTAGTTATAAATTCTTGATTTTCTGGCTTTCCCGATGTTAATCTAGCATTGTGCCGAGCATCTTTAATTGATTGCTGAAACTTTAGTAATTTATATAACTAAACAGAATAATATATTACTTTGTTTCATACTCAAAGTTATTTTAATTAATAATTAACAGTTGAAATAAAGATTATTTATCCTCAATTTTTCCTAAAATATCAATATAAATCTTTAAATATAACCATGCGAGAACTTTATCCACCCATTCAACCCCATCAAACAGGCAATCTCAAAGTTTCCGATATTCACACTATTTATTATGAAGAATGTGGTAACCCCCAAGGTAAACCAGTAGTCTTTTTACATGGTGGACCAGGTGGTGGAATGATACCTCTTTATCGTCAATATTTTGACCCCAAAAAATGGCGAATTATTCTATTTGACCAACGAGGTTGTGGTGGTAGTACTCCCCATGCTGAACTATCTCAAAATACTACCTGGGATTTAGTCAGCGATATAGAAAAATTACGAGTTCATCTCAGTATTGAAAAATGGGTTGTGTTTGGAGGTAGTTGGGGAAGTACTCTAGCATTAGCTTATAGTCAAACTCATCCAAAAAATTGTATAGGCTTAATTTTACGAGGTATTTTTATGGTGCGCCCCAAAGAAATTTCTTGGTTTTATCAAGAGGGTGCAAGTAATATTTTTCCTGATGCTTGGGAGGAATATTTAAAACCTATTCCTATAGAAGAAAGAGGTGATTTAGTTAAAGCTTATTATCAAAGATTAACCAGTGCTGATGAAAAAGTTAGATTAGAAGCAGCACGTGCTTGGTCAATTTGGGAGGGAAGTACCAGTAAATTAATTCCAAGTTCAAACATATCACAAAAGTTTGGGGATAGTTATTTCGCCTTAGCTTTTGCTAGAATAGAATGTCATTATTTCATTAATAAATGCTTTTTTGAACATGAAGAACAGTTATTAAAAAATGTCTATAAAATACGCCATATTCCTGGAGTAATCGTACAAGGAAGATATGATGTTATTTGTCCGATGGTCTCAGCTTGGGAATTACATAAAGCTTGGCCAGAAGCTGAATTTATTGTAGTTCCAGATGCCGGACATTCAGTTTCTGAACCAGGAATTATAAATGCTTTAATTAGCGCAACTGATAAGCTGGCAATTCTATAAAAAAACAGGGGCAGTTTATTTGATAATTGCCCTTATTTATTTGCTATTTTACAAAAAAAATTATTCTATACAAAACCACCAAATATTGCCAGTTTATAATATTTCCAAGGTACAGCTACAGGTATAAAATTAGCTGTTGTTAACATTTCCAAATGGGCAGATAAACTAGCTAATTGCTCTTGATTGGAATAACCATGAGTGCTGCTAGTTCCCATCTTGGCAAGAACTTCTGCTAAAGTAGTTCCTTGACTTATTGCCCACTCCTGCTGTATCTCTTTAAACACCTCTGCTAATTCTGTAGTTGCAGGCAACACAGGATCGGCATTCCAAAAACAGCCTCCATAATTTAAGCTTTTGTTAATCTTTTGAAATAATTTTAACTTTATACTATCATTCAGGTGATGAATAGCAAGAGATGATACACAAGCATTAAAACCATCGCCAATAGGGGATAAATCCGCGTTATTTGCCCACTCACCAAAATCCACTTCTACTTCAGTCCACCTATTTATATACCCAGCAGCATCAATCTTAGTTTTGGCAAATTCTAGCATCCGTGGAGAATAATCCACTCCTACTATGTGTGCGTTAGGATATTTATGCAATAGCTTCAAACTTAGTTCCCCAGTACCACAACCAAGTTCCAAAATGCGATCGCAATTTTTTGGTACACAACGCACTATGACATCCAACATTTCATCATACCGTGGTAATAAATGTCGAATACCAGTATCAAAATTCATAGGATGACTGAATATCTCTCCTGGAAAAATATTTTGCTTTTCTAAAGGTAAATCTTGAGAGTCGAAAAAATTTGTCAAGTTGCTTTCTGGATTAAGATTTTCCATCAGGATTCATTAATATGAGACTATAGGTTTAACTAGCTATCAGCTTGGACGTTCCGGAATGCGACCCTTGCCAGCATTTAGCTGGAGCGCTAAAAATTCGAGGGTAACGGTCAACGGTCCCCCACGCTTATTTGAAAAAATTAGTGGTGCGCCTTTTATGGGGGTTTGTAGACGCGGAGCGGCTTGTCTTGAGTATCCCCCATTATACACCTTGAAAAGTTGACTGCTGATAACGTAGTTCCTCCTACTAGGAGGCTAGCTGAGTGCTGACTGCTACTTCAAATATCTTAACAAATTCTATCTTTCTAGCTATAATTAATTAAAAACATCAAGTGTAGTTAACAGGTTTTTAAATTAGATGAGGTACATTAACACCAATCTAGTGAGGATGTAATCTAATAATGTATAAAACCTTAAGAATTTTGGTTGAGGTGACGCAACAAATTTTTTTCAGTTTGGGGTATTATGCATAAACTCATTCATAGAGTAAAAACTTTATTCATCCAACAACTCTACAAACGTACAGCATTAGTGTTAAGCATAATGTTCTGCATAGGTATTATTGCTGGTCTGTGGAATACATATCGTCTCTCATCTAAGCTCATTAAATCACAGGTACTGCAAAATGCCAGCCACTACGCTGAGACTATCCAAGCAGCTCGTACACTTTATTCAGAAGTAGTAACTCGTGCTAAAACAGTTGAAGGTATTAGTATCACTCACGACTATAAAATCATAGAAGGGGGAATTCCTATACCAGCAACATTTTTGATTGAATTAGGTCAATACATCCAGCTTGAAAATCCAGGAATGTCAGTCCGTCTCTACAGCAACTATCCTTTTCCCTCGCGTCAAGCAGAAGGTGGCCCCAGAGACAATTTTGAAGTCAAAGCTATGCGCTATTTAGAAAAAAAACCTAATTCAGAATTTTATCGATTTGTCAAGTTTCAGGGGCGTCCTTCATTTCGATATGCTCAAGCAGACATTATGAAACCAAGCTGCGTTAGTTGTCATAATAACCACCCAGATAGTCCTAAAAAGGATTGGAAAGTCGGAGATGTTAGAGGTGTTTTAGAAATTACTCAACCACTCGATCGCATCATTAAGACAACTAATGCGGGATTACGAGATACATTTTTGACCTTGGCAGGATTGTCTGTATTAGGAATTATTGGTATGACTTTAATAATTAGCAAACTTCGACATACTTCAAAAGAATTGGAGAAACGTGTAGTTGAACGGACAGCAGAATTAGCAACAGAAAAGGAAAAATCAGAATCTCTACTACTAAATATTTTACCAGAACAAATAGCACAGAGACTAAAGCAAGGACATCATCAAATTGCTGACGGATTTGCAGAAGTGACGATCCTATTTGCCGATATTGTTGGTTTTACTCAACTCTCAGAAAAAATTCTACCGGAAGATTTAGTAATATTGCTCAATAAAATTTTTTCAGAATTTGATAAGTTGAGCGATCGCCACGGGTTAGAAAAAATTAAAACTATCGGAGATGCTTATATGGTTGCTAGTGGTCTACCTATTCCACGAGCAGACCATGCCAAAGCTGCCGCAGAAATGGCTCTTGATATGCAGCAAGAAATCAGCAAATTTAATTTACAGCACAATTTTGAACTCTGTATCCGTATTGGAATTAACACCGGACCTGTTGTTGCTGGGGTCATTGGCACGAAAAAGTATATATACGACCTCTGGGGTGATGCAGTGAATACTGCTAGTCGCATGGAATCTCATGGAATTCCCGGTACGATTCAAGTTTCTACAAAAACTTATGACCTCTTACATAATCAGTATATTTTTCAGGAGCGCGGTGCCATAGTAGTTAAAGGTAAGGGTGAAATGAAAACTTATTTATTGATTGGCAGAAAAGTATAGATAGAAAAAAAGAAATCAGGAAAAGGATTAAAAGAAAAATAAGGCATCTAATTAAATTCCCATTGCACTGAACATCAGAGAAAATATAAATTGCTTCAGTTCACAGCGATGGTCTCTTGAGTATCCGTAATATCATGTCCGTTTAATTAGTTATAATAAAGTTCTTAGGTGGTAGGTGTCATTTCAGTTATCAGTTATCAGTTATCAGTTATCAGTGAACCTCCGACTGAAGTCGGAGGCTTGAAATACTGAACTAAATATTTTTTTCATCCCCTTAAAAGGGGAGGCACATACCCTCATTTTTTGGTAAATTCAAGTCATCACACTGGAAACGGAGCAGAAATTTGGGATATTCCTTCAAGATCGCTTCAACAGAACATTTTTATTATACTTAATCATCCGGACATGGTATAAGTACTTTAGTAATGTGAATTGGTTATTTCTCTTCAACAGTTTCATGCTGGATACATAGCAGTCGCCATTACTATATTTGACTTATGAAATAGCTGCAAATTTTGGAATATAAATAATCAAACTTCTTCTTTCTTCCTTCTGCTATATTTGTTATGTTGATGAAAAAATAACCTCAATTTCTCAAAATTAGAGTTTAGGAGGACAGCCCAAACTATCGCGGGTAGCTACTCCTGTAATAGGATTAATTCCTGAAGCATTTTTACACATTAATTTTACCTGATAGCGGTCTACTATTGCTCCAGAAAAATCTGCTCCTGTCACCACTGCATTACCAAAGGTGCTACCACTCAACATGGCATCTGTGAAAATAGCATTAGTTAAGTCAGTCTGATCGAAAGTGACTCGATCTGCAAAAGTATCAGTAAAATCTGCTTCACTTAAGTTTGCCTGAAAAAAGTCTCCTTTAGTAATAATTGTTCGTTGCATATTTGCTCCTTGAAAATTTGCACTCCGCATTTCTGCACCTGCAAAGGAAGTACCTTGCAAATCTTTATTAGAAAAATCTCGATAGTTTAAATCTGTAAGAGTATAGTTTACGGTATTTTCCTGTGCTTGAGCTGAATCAATATGAATTGGCAAAATACCTACGACAGCCAATATTAAGACCAATACTAAAAATCCTATTCTCACCACTATAATAACTGCTCCCAAAGTTGAGTATAACTAAATAATAAATATACCAAATTAGAGACCATATTAACGAAGTCAGAAGTCAGAAGTTAGAAGTCAGATAGGGTCGCTTTGGATAGGGCGACGTACAGAAATTATTTTTGTCATGGGGATAGATGAGCAACCCTCCAAAAATATTTCGCTAAGGCAGGGTGGCACGACCAAATTATTTTGATAAATATAAAAAATTTGACCTTTTTGCGGAGACTTTACAGATGCGATCGCGCCTTTTAGAATTTAACCGTATAAAAGTCAATTTATCGCAGTCGCTATTACTGTATTTGATATATCAAACGCCAAATTTTTAGTTATCTAGGAGAGAAGGAAAAACTTCTTACCGAATAATTAATAATTAAATAATTCTGGTTTAAAGCCTATCCTTTTAAGGGGAAAAAAGCGGTTGAGATATAGCAAGGTCTCCTCGCTGTCCGACCATCGACCAACAGAAGAAATAATATTTCCTTATATTCAATTCCGTAGCGGTTAAAACCCGAGGTAATTATCAATTATCCATTATCCATTATCCATTAATTAATTCTTCCTTCTACTATTGCGATTTACGTTTTGGTCTTTCACTAAAAAATGTAGCAATGAGTAGACAAACAATACCAATATTAATCGAAACATCTGCCACATTGAACACGGGAAAATCTATGAGGCGAAAGTGTATAAAATCTACAACATAACCCAAAATGAACCTATCAATACCATTACCCAGTGCCCCTCCTAAAATTAAACCGTAGCCCAGTTGTTCCCATTTATTAAATCTAGGCCCCAATAAAGCCCAGGCCATGAGGCCAAGACTAACTATCAAAGACAACCATCGCAGCCAATATACTCCACCATTGCTAAATAAACTAAAAGCTGCTCCGGTATTAGTAACATAGGTAAAGTGAAATACACCAGGCCACAAAGCCAGACTTTCTCCAAGTTGAAAATTTTGTACCACCCAAAACTTAGTCAAGTGGTCTAGCAAAATGCTAATAATAGCAGCTATCCAGAATAAAAGATTTTTTTTGAAGTGTAATTTCAAGGTTAGTGATTTATTATATCTATTTCAATTTATCCTGCAATTTAACAAGAATTTTTTAAGATTGCCATGTTGACATCCTTTCAGTGCTAAACCTTAACTCGTCGGTCGGTTGACATCCGATCAGCTACTGCTACCATCAAATCAAAAATTTAAGAAGAAGACAGATATTTTTGAGGATAATTAGCTAGAACAATTCACTTGATTATAAGTACTCCAAATCATTGTTGAATAAGGTTTAAAATAGTTTAAGCAAAGTCAAAAATCAAAGTTTATAATATTCCGGTAAATGTACCCTGGTCATATTAGTAGTTATTGATTCTCCTATTTTATTTTTAATTTTGTCAAAGTTGAGTTTGTATACATTCATGTGTTCATCAATCTTTTTATGAAATATCCACTCTTCATCTATTAATTGTTTCATCCACCTTTGAACTGTTTTTGTAGCCAACATTGTTTTTTTACCAATATATTTATGAGTAAGAGAAACAAAACGTATTTCATTTTTTTCTTGGATTTGTCTGAGTGAAATATAATCAAAAAAAGTTATTATTGTGGCTCCACTTTTTTTTCTTAAACTAAAATACTCTAAATATGGATTAAAGATTGAACCTAGACTTTCTGAATCTCTAATTATTGAAGGAACAATTGGGTAAACATTCTCTTCTTCATTATCTATTATATGTATAGTTTCCCATTTGTAAGATTCTAATTCAACTCCGATCTCTAGAAACATATTAACTATTCTCTATTTTCTTTACATAATTTTTAATTTTTTCAGAACAAATAGATAATTTTACAGATACCTTTTACTCAATTATTTCTTACATTTTAATGGAATATTTTATCTCTAATAAAATAGTAAACGTCGCAGTAAATAAGCCATAACTGCTACAGCACATATAATTCCTAGTTGTCCTGGTAAAGGAAAAATAGAATATCTATAAATAGCTTCAAATAAAGATAATGAATCTGCCTCTTTCCAGCTGAAAATACTGCTAATAATTAGATAAGTTAACCCAGTTATATGAACACTTAACAAACCACATAAACAACTAAAAGTTAATGACTCTAGTTTGGGATATGCTTGAAAAGCTAAATTTCCACATATCCATGCTCCAGGAATAAAACCCAATAAATAACCAAAACTAGGTTCTTTCAAATAGCCTATACCACCACCTTGACTAAAGACAGGTAATAAAGTTAGACCTAAAAATATATAAGCAATTTGAGAAATAACAGCAGCATTTTTTCCACCCAAACAACCGACAAACAAAACAGCACCAACTTGGTAAGTTACTCCTAAGGAAAAAGTTTTAACTTCTTGTTGTTCCCAAATCCAAGTTGGACTTGCAAAAGAGGCAGGTAAAAATGTCGCAGCAATTGTCAAGAGTAAACCTGTAATTGCCCAAAGTAATTGAACTGTAATTGTCACGGCAATTAACAATTATTTCTTAGAATATAAACAATTATTCTACCATCTCAAAGCTAATTAGTTGGAATAGGAGCTTCCCCACCTTTGAGACCTAGAGATTCAAGCATGGCTTGGTCTTTTTCTGGAGGTTGGCCAAGAGTTGTCAGATAATGGCCAATCAACATAGCATTAATACCAGCTTTAAGGCCCAAGTTTTGCAATTCTCCCATTACAGCCTCTCGGCCGCCAGCATAGCGAATAATTTGCTCTGGTAAAATCAGACGGAAAATAGCGATCGCCTTTAAAGCATCGTAGGGGTCTAACTTCGGCAAGTCTCCTAAAGGTGTACCTTCACGAGGGTTTAATAAATTTAAGGGTACTGATTCAACTTGTAGCTCTCGCAAGGCCAAGGCCAAATCTATCCGGTCTTCCCAAGTTTCTCCCATACCAATAATACCTCCTGTGCAAGCCTGAATACCTGCTGCTTTGAGGTTTTTCACGGTTTCTACTCGGTCATTCCAGCTATGAGTAGTTACTATTTCGGGGTAAAACTGTTCGGAGGCTTCCAAATTATGGTTATAGCGAGTGACTCCTGCCTCTGCTAATGCTTGAGCTTGTTCTGGTGTTACTTCTCCTAAAGCACAACAAGGCTTAATATTAGTCTCTGCAATAATTTGCCGTACTGTATCTAGAATTTGCTCAAATTCTGTAGATTTGGGACTGTTATACTTAATACCTCTGCCTTGAGAAACCAAGCAAAATCTTTTAGCCCCACCAGCTTCTGCTGCTTTTGCTTGAGCTAATATTTCTTCTGTTGATTTGAGGCCATAAATTGGAGAAGCTTCTCCAGGGTGATGAGCTGACTGGGAACAGAAGCTACAGTTTTCTGAACAGCCTCCTGATTTGACATTAATGATGCTACATAGGTCTACAACGTTACCACAGCAGGCTTGACGGACTTGATCGGCAGCTTCACAAAGTAGGAGTATATCTTCTTGTCCTGCAATCTGGGTCAGGGTAATGGCCTCTTCTCGGTTAAGACGATACCCAGAAATAATTTGCTCGGCTAAGTTTTGTAGCCATGTCTCTAGATGTTGTTTCGTATCTGGTAAAGATAGGAAAGTTTTAGTATTAGTTTCTGTGTTAGTTGATAGGGGTGCTTGAACCACAGCTAGCCTTATTAATTACAATATTTTTAATTCTGGGTAATTTTACCATCTTTTCTAGACATTTCTTTAAAATTTACCGAAAAATTGTGGTTTAAAGCCTCCCCTTTTAAGGGGATAATAAATAAAAATTGTCCTTTGAATCAATCCTCTTCTTTTCAAGGAGAGGTAATTCTAAATTCTAAATTCGCGCATTCTAAATTCTTGAATTCTATCCCACATTCCGCACTTCAATTTGTAACATTAAAATTAGTATAAAATCCGTAGTTTGCTTAAGTATTTATACTATATAAATTATCTTCATTTACCTCGATCAGGAGTCAAACTCTCAGTGATATTTTAAGTACAAATACTTACCGAATTGTAGTTCTTGATTAGCCACTATGATTTTTTTCTTACTTTTTATTTTTAATTTTTGTTTTTATGCTACGTTTTGTCCTGCGGAATTTAGGTTATATCTCTAAGGAATGGAGCAATTGACTACTGCTGTACAATACCTATACAATTCTGGCAAAACTAGGTAAAACCTGGTAATGCAAGTCTTAGATGTTTGCTTCTTGCTTCAACCTGAGAGGCCGCCCTCGTCCAGTTCACAAGCGTAAATTCGGGTACAGCCTACCCTATTTTTTTGATTAATTTCTCCATACTGAGATAACACCAGTGCTCCCCGCGACTTTAGTCTGGGGATTCTAAGCAGATACTAGGCAACACCGATAAATCCATGTTGCTCCGTCTGTTCTTAGCTGACCAAAGATATATTCTCTGGGGACAATTTCCGCGGTGCCCCTACTGCTTTGTGGCTTACTTTTGTGATGATATTTGCAGCAACCTTACAGTCTGCAGTCTTCACACCAATTATTGCCTGTTCTATACAAACCACGCTTCTTGATGCAGTCGCTCATGGGGGAAACCCCCTTTGGCGGCGCTGCATCGCTTTATTCTCTTTCCTGTTAGCGAAGCTTGTCTGAAAGACTTAGGTTTCCAATCATTGGGTTTTTCACCATAATTAGGTAGATCGTCACCATCTAAAAATGAAGGGGCGAATGGCATTCGCCCCTACAAGTATAACTTTCTTGGTGTTTCTACAAATTTGACATCCTCCCGACGTTGCGCATGGCGCGACAACGCGGGATTCCTAAACCTCACGGCTCAGGTCTTTCTGCTTCGTAGCACCTGCTGAGGAGGCCTTTCCCTCTTTCTGGTCTTACGGTCGCTCCACAGACTGACACTGCTAGCCCAGCAGCCTAATTGTGTTTAGTATAGCAGAACCTTGTAAAAACCGCAAGATTGATTGGTTTTCCCATGCGACGCTCCCCTTCGGGAGAGCGCGGGTCTTCAACCAACGTTGAGATAATTCCCATAATTGAGCTATTCTCTGTTTAAGTCTAGCTGTAGGAATTGGTACAAATTATGAATTATTTTTATGACCATTATCTATTTCATTTTTATGACTTTTATTCCAACCAAAAACAATTGCACCGAGCTGATTTTTTAAACAATGATTAATTACTATTCTGGCTGCTTTATTAATACCCAAATCGCGTTTTGCGGTTACGCTTTTCTGTAATTGCAGCTAGTTTAAACAAAAACTTATTATTGATCATAGTAAAGGAGTTAAGTTAATTTTAACTTGGCATCTTCACTACTAAAATATTTAACCTATATTTAACCTATATTTAACCTATATTTAACCTATATTTAACCTATATTTTGCCTATATTTAACCTATATTTTGCCTATATTTAACCTATATTTAACCTTGATATGTTCAACTTGCATTAACGTTATGTCTTGTGTTTAAAGTCAATATCACAAATTAATAGTTATGCCACCTAGTATCAATCTTAGTCAAATAATTCGTAATACTTCCAAAGTATCTTTAGTAGCCTTAACAATTGGTCTAGCTACTACAATTACCGGAATCAAATATGGCCTTGCTCAACAAAAAGTCAACCTTGTAGGTGCAGGTGCATCTTTTCCAGCTCCCCTATATCAACGTTGGTTTGCTGATATGAGAGATAGTCGTTCCGATGTTGGGGTAGATTATCAATCAGTTGGTAGTGGTGCTGGTGTCGAAAGATTTACTCAAGAATTGGTAGATTTTGGTGCTAGTGATGTGGCAATGAAAGATGATGAAATTGCCAAAGTTGGTAGAGGGGTAATGATGCTACCTATGACTGCAGGTAGCGTTGTCTTAGCTTACAATTTACCAGGTGTATCCGACCTAAAATTATCCAGGGAAGTTTATGTAGATATCCTTTTGGGTAAAATAACAAAGTGGAATGACCCCAAAATAGCTGCTGCTAATTCTGGTGTGAGTCTACCAGACCAAGCAATTACTGTAGTTCATCGTTCTGATGGTAGTGGAACTACAGGAGTTTTTACGAAGCATCTGAGTGCTATTAGTCCAGAGTGGAAGCAGAAGGTAGGCGAAGGAAAAACAGTTCAGTGGCCTACAGGTGTAGGTGGTGCTAAAAATGATGGTGTAGCTGCTTTAATTCGTCAAACAGAGGGTGGCATAGGTTATGTGGAATTTGGTTTTGCTAAGAGTGCTGGTCTCCCCACTGCAGCTTTGGAAAATAAATCTGGCAGTTATGTGAAAGCTTCTTTGGAGTCTGCTAAGTCTACTCTAGCAGCAGTGAAGTTACCAGGAAATCTGCGTGCTTTTATTAGCGATCCTGAAGGTGGTGGTTCTTACCCTATTGTTACTTACACTTGGATGCTGATTTATGGCCAATATGATGATGCAGCGAAAGCTCAGGGTATAGAGAAAATGATTGAGTATGGCTTAAATGAGGGTCAAAAGGTAAGTGCTGATTTAGGTTATATTCCACTCCCCGACAATGTTCGTCAGACAGTTGCATCTGCTGCTGATAAAATTAGCTCAGGTTACAAAATAAGTCTCAAGTAATTGTATGTATTGACTTTTCTCTCGGTTAAAATACGAGAGATTCTAAGCGGATGTTTCAAATCGTGTTAAAGCCACGATTCTCCACGTTTCACACTTAACTTTCACCGACAGCACTTAATACCTAAAATATATCTTGGTAAGTAATTAATTTTTCAACTATTCAACCCTTCTTGAAGATTTAGAGGGGTTGATTTTCCCTATAAAAAACGGCGTTGCTGAAATGTAATGTTCAACAATGAATAATTAATAATGAATAATTAATAATTAATAATTAATAATTAATAATTACCTCTCCATGAATTGAAGAGGATTGACTAATCATGAAAAATTTTTCTCACAGGAGTCGATTGGATATGGTTCCGAGACCCGCTCTTATCAGAGCCGCTCCGCTGTTAGCGTTTGCGGTAGCATTCCGGAACGGAAAGCTTTGCGGTAGCAAACGCCATCCCACCCTTCGGGAAGCTGCGCTAACGACCGCTTATTATCCCCTTAAAAGGGGAGGCGCATACCCACAATTTTTCGGTAAGTAGTTGAAGGTAAAATTGAAAAACTTATGTTTTGCGTTGAGACTTAATCTAAAAATCATTACCATTCAATAACGCCAATTTTTTCATACCAAATTAAACTGATTTAATATCAGAAATAAGTCTAATTTGTCTGATGAACGAAAAAAACTGATGGCTAATTCAGACTTGATGAACTACTACCATAAAAACTTAATATTATAGGGGTTTTCAAATAAATAGACTACAGTGGTCAAAGCATTCTCCTACTCCCTACTCCCTCTTTTCCAATAATCAAAAATCAAATCAATTTATAGTAGATAAATTATCAATTATTTCCCCTACTGCCTACTCCCTAATCCCTACTCCTTCTTTTCCGGATAGGTATAATTATTATCAACCATCAAGAACTATTAACCTATCCTTAACCTAAATAGGTTAAGCTTTCGTTTATTCTTTTTGGTGTCTAGGTATAGAAAGCTAATAATTATGCAATTTGCTATTAATCTTGCTCGAATAGCTCGTACAACTGCAAGAATTTCTGCAGTAGCTTTGACAATTGGTTTAGCTGCCTGCGGTGGTGGCGGTGACACTGATGGTACAGGTGGAGGTGGAGGTGGTCAAGTCAACCTCGTTGGAGCAGGAGCTTCTTTTCCAGCACCTCTCTATCAACGTTGGTTTCAAGAGCTGAGTCAGAGTGACCCTAACTTACAGGTAGATTATCAGTCAGTAGGTAGTGGAGCTGGTGTTGAGAGATTTACTCAAGAATTAGTAGATTTCGGTGCTAGTGATGTGGCAATGACAGATGAGGAAATTGCTCAAGTTGGTCGGGGAGTCATTTTGCTACCGATGACTGCAGGTAGTATTGTATTAGCTTACAATTTGCCTGATGTTTCTGGTGTAAAACTTTCTAGGGAAGTTTATGTAGACATATTATTGGGTAAAATTACTAATTGGAATGACCCTAAGATAGCTACAATTAATCCTGATGTAACTTTGCCAGATCAAACAATTACGGTTGTATATCGTTCTGATGGTAGTGGTACAACTGGAGTTTTCACGAAGCATTTAAGTGCTATTAGTCCAGAATGGAAAGAGAAAGTTGGAGAAGGTAAAACTGTTCAATGGCCTACAGGTGTAGCAGGTGCTAAAAATGATGGTGTAGCTGCTTTAATTAGTCAAAGCAAGGGAGCAATAGGTTACGTTGAGTATGGTTTTGCTAAGAGTGCTAGTCTGAATATAGCTTCCCTGGAAAATAGTTCTGGTAATTATATAGAACCTACTGCTGAATCAGCAACTGCCACTTTAGAAGCAGTAGTATTACCTGAAAATCTACGAGCTTTTATTACTGACCCAGAAGGGGAAAATTCTTATCCAATTGTGACTTACACTTGGATGCTTGCTTATGGTCAATATGATGATGCAGGTAAAGCTCAGGGATTAGAAAAAATGATTGAATTTGGCTTAAATGAAGGTCAAAAAATTAGTGGTGAAATAGGTTATATTCCTCTACCTAATAATGTACGTCAAAAAGTTTTAGAAACTGCCGATAAAATTAGCCCAGATTACAACATTACTCTCAAGTAGCATCAAATAAATGGCGTTGCATAAATGTGCTTGGGATTTTAATAGTATTGTGTAGTATTGTGTAGTATTGTAGAATGGGCAAGATGCCCATTCCCATTCCCGTTCCCGTTCCCGTTCCTGATATTTTCATTGCAGGCAAGGTGTAGAGAATTATAAATTGAGTATATTGTACTAATTTTGAGATAAAATAACATCAAAATTAACCAGATAAAGCCTCTGATGTTGACTCAATAATTCCTGGAAGATGTATATACCTATATTGAGGTAGATAGAGTTTAATAATTGATAATTTATAATTACCTCTTCCTTTTAAAGAGAGGATTGAATAAAAGGAAAATTAATTCATTATTTTTCCTTTAAAGGAGAGGCTTTAAACCTTAATTATTCGGTAAACAATGTTATGGTTGCACAATCTAAAGTTCAAAAAAATAGTCGGTCTCGGACTAAAGAAGAAAGACAGTTTGATGATGGTTTTATTACTGTAACTAAAATTTTTGCCTGGGGTATTGCAGCTATTTTAATATTGATAGCTTTAACGGTAGCTTCCCAAGCTATACCAGCTATTAATGAATTTGGCTTTACCTTTCTATTTAAAAGTGCTTGGAACCCTGTTGCTAATGATGGAAAAGGGGATTATGGCGCATGGCCAATGATTGTAGGAACTTTAATTAGTTCATTCCTCGCCCTATTTATTGCAGTTCCCCTCGGTCTAGGTACAGCGATATTTTTAAGTGAAGGATTTTTGCCTCCAAAAATTACTACTCCTTTAACTTTTATGGTGGAATTATTAGCAGCTATTCCTAGTGTAGTTTATGGTTTATGGGGTATTTATGTTTTACTTCCTTTGCTCAAACCAGTTGAGGCTTTTCTAGGTAATTATTTTGGCTGGATTTTTATTTTTTCTCTTCCTAAAGGCGTTAGTGCAGGTGGTCCGGGAATGTTCCCTGCAGCGATTGTTTTATCAATAATGATTTTACCTATTATTACAGCCATTTCTCGTGATTCTCTTGCTAGTCTTCCTCCCGATCTACGACAAGCTTCTATGGGTATAGGAGCTACTCGTTGGGGTACTATTATTAGGGTATTAATTCCCGCAGCTTTTTCGGGAATTGTGGGTGGAATAATGTTAGGTTTGGGTCGAGCTATGGGAGAAACTATGGCTGTAACAATGTTAATTGGTAATGCTAACTCGATTAAACCTACTCTTTTTGCTCCAGCTAATACTATTGCTTCTTTGATGGCTAACCAATTTGCTGAAGCTTCTGGTTTACAACTTTCTGCTCTGATGTATACAGGGATAATTTTGTTTGTTTTAACCCTACTTGTAAATATATTAGCTAATTGGATTGTTAATCGAATTAAAGCCAAGTATTAATTCCTGTTAAATGAATAAAAATTGATTTGAATCTGAATTAGTAACTACTTTTATCAATGGATAATTGATAATTGATAATTGATAATTGCTTAATTTGGTCTAAGACCTCTTCATTTATGAATAAAATAAAAAGAAAATATTTTCCTTAAGTTCAATCCTCTTATTTCAAATAGAAGTAATTAGGGGTTGCTGATTAAATATAAAAGCATTGACTTATATTGGTTTTAGGATTTTTTAGTTAAAAAAAGTTCAAGCTTTTAGGTCGTAATGGTTCAAAAAATTAGCATTTTAGGCACATAGTTGCGCAAAATAATCCCTTGATTATTCTTCCTCCTACCTCCTCTATAATTCTCATTTATCCTGTCTCCTGTCTCCTGTCTCCTGTCTCCTACCCTTACCCATAAGACTTTTTCAGCAAACCCTAATTATCCATTATTCATTGTTCATTATCAATTGTTGAATACTATCTTGAATTAATCATGGAAGGCATTACCTATAATCAATCTATTGTGAGTTTGAAAAGAAACCCAAGCAGACCAAGGGAAATATTCAATAAAGTGATGACTATACTATCAAGTGCTTGTATTTGCATCACTCTTATTCCTCTATTTGCTGTATTAATTTACGTTTTTATTAAAGGAGTATCTCGTTTAAATTTAGATTTGTTTACTAAGTTACCACCTGCAGCAGGTCAAACTACTGGTGGTATTGCTAATGCGATTTTAGGCACAATTCTGGTAGTGGCAATTGCTAGTTTAATTGCTGTTCCTTTTGGTGTTTTAGCAGCAGTTTATTTATCAGAATTTAGTGATGAGCAAACTGCACGTCCAATTCGATTTGCTACTAATGTGTTGAGTGGTGTACCATCAATTATTGCTGGGGTATTTGCCTATAGTTTACTTGTACTATCTATGGGGAAATTTTCAGCATTTGCTGGTGGAGTTGCTTTATCGGTTTTGATGTTACCGACTATTATTAGGACTACTGATGAGGCTTTACAAATAGTTCCTAGGGATATTAGATGGGCATCGGTGGGAGTTGGTGCTTCTAATTATCAAACTGTTTTACAAATAGTTTTACCTGCTGCTTTACCTGGTATTATTACAGGTATTACTCTTGCTATTGCTCGTGCTGCTGGAGAAACTGCTCCATTACTTTTTACTGTTGTTTATTCTAATAATTGGCCTCGCGGTCCGTTCGCTCCGACTGTACCATCTTTGGCTTATTTGGTATATGAATTTGCTCGTAGTTTTGATGTTGTTTTACAGGAGTTTGCTTGGGCAGGTTCTTTAGTTCTGGTTTTATTGGTTTTAATTACAAGTATTCTTTCTCGTTGGGCAACTAGTCAAAAAAAGTTTTGATTACATAAGGAAGAAAGAAGAAGGAAGAAGGCAGAAGGCAGAAGGCAGAAGGCAGAAGGTCTAATTTCTTAATTGATAAATGTTTGCTACAAATAGCTTAGGTTATTTCTTAGGAGTCAACCCACACCTAACACCTCCCAGGAGGGGAAGTCAGGAAGACCGAGTCAGAATGAATAGTTTTGATACCATTTATTAGGTCATAATTTATCTTTTTAGTTCAAGGGACATCTCCTGCACTTGTCTTTTAACTTCCCTTATTATTCGTAACATTCTTTTTCCAAATTGGTATTACATATTCTATGTTCCTGATTACCTGAAAAGCGTAAATTTTGTACCTCAATTTAATGAATCAAGGCTGTATAATAGCACTATGAAAAGAGAAGAAAAACAGCGATTAAAACCTATAATCTTTATGGGTAAATGATTTAGGTGAAGTTGATAGTTATAAAGATAGCAATCCTAAATTGGTTGTGACAATTTTTATAATAGTTAATTTGAATTGAAAACCTTTAAAATTCTGTACGTCGCCCTACCAATGGCTCCCCTACCACCAAAATATTACCGAAAAATTTTGGGTATGCGCCTCCCCTTTTAAGGGGATAATAAGCGGTCGGGGGATGGCGAGGTCTCCTCGCCATATCCAATCGACCAAGAGAAGAAAAATTTTCATGAATTTGTCAATCCTCTTCTTTTCAAGGAGAGGTAATAATTAATAATTAATAATTAATAATTAATAATTAATTGTTGAAAACTTAAATAGGATTGCTATAGCAAATACACAAATAATTTTTAGACTAAATTTAGGAGGTAATATCTCATGCCAGAATTTAAACAAAATATTTCTCTGCAAAAATCTGCTCCCGCTCTTTCCGCAGAAAATGTAAGCGTTTTTTACGGAGATTTTAAAGCAGTAAAAGATGTTTCTATGGAAATTCCAAAGAATAAAGTAACTGCTTTTATTGGACCTTCAGGTTGTGGTAAAAGTACATTATTACGATGTTTTAATCGTCTAAATGATTTGATTAGTATTTTTCATTTAGAAGGTCGTATTCTTTATCATAATCAGAATATTTATGACTCAGATATTGACCCTGTAGAAGTACGCCGACGTATTGGCATGGTATTTCAAAAGCCTAATCCTTTTCCTAAGTCAATCTACGATAATATTGCTTATGGGGTGAGAATTAATGGTCTGGCTCAGTCCAAAGAAGAAATGGATGAGATAGTCGAGCGATCGCTACGACAAGCTGTTCTCTGGGATGAGGTTAAGGATAAACTGGGACAAAGTGGTTTTGCTCTTTCTGGGGGTCAGCAACAACGTTTATGTATTGCTCGTGCGGTTGCTGTTAGTCCCGATGTGGTTTTGATGGATGAACCTTGTGCTTCTCTTGACCCTATTTCTACTATTAAGGTTGAGGAGTTAATTAATGAACTTAAGGAAAATTATACTATTATTATTGTGACTCATAATATGCAGCAGGCAACTAGGGTAGCGGATGTAACTGCCTTTTTTAATGCTAAAGCTGCTGAGGGTGGTAAACGTTTCGGTTATTTGGTTGAATTTGACGAAACTCACAATATTTTCCAGAACCCAAAGGAAGAATCTACTCAACAATATGTAAGTGGTCGTTTTGGTTAAATATTTAAGAAGGAAGAAGGAAGAAAGAAGAAGGAAGAAGGAAGAAAAAATGGATGGGGACTCAAACCTCAACCAATTGTCAACACCATGTAGATGATGGGGTATTAAACCCAAAATAAAAAGATAAATTTTTATCATTATTTTTTTCTGGGTTTGATACTCATCAAGTCCAGTTTTTTTTATTTAAAAAACTTTAAATTTACAGCACTTTTGAGGATGGTGAGGTAGACTTGAAGATTAATCTCTATCTTTGCAGTTCAGGCTTCTAGCCTGTAACAAGCAGGATGCTTACCAAAATTACTAAATAAAATTTTCTACCTCACTAACTCCGAAATTACTGTAATTAAATTTAGGTTTTTTCTGGCTCAATAACCTTCCTCTCTCTTCCCTCTTCCTTCTTCCTTCTTCCTTTTTCCTTTTTGGAATTAACTAGATTGATATTTATTCATCAAATTTCATTAAATTTAGGTTTTTTTGGCTCAATAACCTTCTTCCCTCTTCCTTCTTCCCTCTTTCTTCTTCCTTCTTCCCTCTTCCTTCTTCCTTACCAAGTTTTTCTCGGCAACGTTCAACATATAGACTGGCAATAGTATCAGTAGAGTTTTGCCTTTTCACTTGTTTGAAATATTCTAAAGCTGCTCTAAATTTACCTACCTGCCAACCCTTAATTCCTTTCTTAAATATTGATAGGTTGGAAATTTTTTCTGCTTCAATAATTTTATTTTCAGTCCCCAATAATTCATAAATATTTGTAGCCTTCTGCTTTCCACGAAGCGTCACTTTATCAATCCATCTGTAATAAATTTGCTCAGAATATAGATTATTATTATTTTGTAACTGAGTGTCTGAATATTCTTCTTTATTAATTCTGCTAAATTTATCTTCTATATATTCTCCTGTTTGACAGTTATTTTTACATTTTTCTATCTCTGAAATTACTGGTTCACTTGCAATAATTGAGCAACCATAAGTCTTAGTCAAACTTTCTAAACGTGATGCAGTATTAACTACATCTCCAATGACTGTAGAATCCATTCTTTTTTCAGAACCTAAAGTACCAATAACCCCAATACCCGTATGAATACCAATGCCAATTTTTACAGGTTCTTTAAGATTATATTTTTCATAATTAGCATTAAATTCTTTTAAATTTTCCTGCATCATTACAGCAGCTTTTAACGCATTTAAACTATGACATTTGTGTTTGTCAAATACTGCCATAATTGCATCCCCTAAGAATTTGTCTATAAATCCTTGATGGGCAGAAATACAAGCGCTCATTTGTTGAAAAAAAGAATTTAACCACTTAAAAGTATCTCGTGCATTTTGTGATTCAGCTATTGCGGTAAATCCTCTAATATCACAAAATAAAACAGTTAATTCTTCTTCTGCCACATCTCCAAGCTGAATAGAATCTAATCCTTGAGACGCTATTCTTGATAAAAATTGCTCTGGTACAAAAAGTCTAAATTTTTCTGAAAGATGTTGATTAATTTTTAATGCTGCTAATAATTGAAGATGACTTTGTCGATTCGTCTGTTGAGTATTTTGAGATTTATTAGCTTGAGAACGTATTTGATTTAGCTGCAAAATATTAGCTACTTTTGCCAGAAGTAAACGAGTATTGAATGGTTTGGTAATATAGTCATCTCCCATCAATTCTAAACCTTTCAATTTGGAATTTTCATCATCCAAAGCTGTTAAAAAAATGATGGGAATTGTTTTTGATTGGGGGTTTTGACGGAGACGGTGACAAACTTCAAATCCATCAATTTCAGGCATCATTACATCCAGTAAAATTAAATCAGGATGAGAATTGCGGGCAATTTCTAATGCTTCTTTTCCACCATTTGCTGATATAGTGATGTAGCCTTCTGATGTTAATAGTTCTTCTAATAGAATGACATTATCTGGCTCATCATCAACTACTAGAATAGATGACTGTTTGTTTGACATATAATTTAGTTAAATTGATTAGATTTCATGAACTAAAATTTTGGGATTTTGAAAGTAATCTGATAATATGGTGGGAGTCATTTCAGTTATCAGTTATCAGTTATCAGTTATCAGTACCTCTGCAATAAAGAGGCTTCAAATATGGCATAAGTTCTTTTCTCTTAGTCGATTAGATATGGTCAGGATTTATCGCCATCTCTCGACCGCTTTTTATCCCCTTAAAAGGGGAGGCTTTAGACCACATTTTTTCGGTAAAATTTCGCAAGTCTTGTATAATTGAAAATTTGTAAATTGAGTATTTTTATGTAGAAAATTTTCATCTAGTACCGAATAAATTTTTGAGATGTCTCTAACCAAAAATTGATGCTTTCAAGAATTTTAATTTTGTGGAAAATATGTAGCAATTTTCAAGAACCGTGAGGTGGAAAATTCGTAATTTTTAGGGAGTAGGGGAGTAGGGAGTAGGGAAACAGGGAATAAAAAATCAAGAAAAACAACTGTACCTTAGTAACTTGAAAAACCCTATATATTGTGAGTAGATATTTACCGAAAAATTGGGTTTAAAGCCTCCCCTTGATCGGGGACTTTTTATTTTTATGTTAAGTGAATTGAATATATGCTATAGTTTTATTAGTTGCCGGGGGGCACTCGGAAACTCGTGCGCGGACGTGGAGGGAAGCGTTAGACTACCGCCAAGGAAGCAGCACCCTGTGTTAGCGAAAGCTATGCGAAGCAAAGCGTCAACCCGCCGAGGAGCTATGGCTCAGTAGGAATCCCCGTGCCTTTAGGCCGGGGAGGATGTCAATATTCTTAGTTTAGCTTTTTTCACTAAGCAATATAATTACCTCGATAATTATACAATGGGTAGGGGCGAATGGCTATTCGCCCCTACAATCTTAAATGATGCTGAATAACACTGATGCTACCGGATTTGATATTATACCGAACCTGAGCGGAGGAGTCATGTCATGTCCAGTTGAATAGTTAGGGTTTGCTGATTAAATATCACGCGCATTAACTGATATTGGTTGAGCGCATTTTTTTGTCTCAAAAAGTGCCAGTTTTTCAGCTCCAAGAGCTGCATAAAGCTAGTATTTTGGGATGATTATCGCAGAAAAATCTTGGGACAATAATTCCTCCTACCCCTTCTATAGAACCCCTAAGTGTATCTTTAATTTTCTCTTTTTTGTCAGTCAGGCGATCGCCAATCATCCAAAAGTAGTTTCAAACTCAAAATTAGACAAGAAGGGAAAACTATAGATTTAACTTATCACGTCAGTAATTAAAATTATTTATTTTAATCAAACAAGTTCCGATTTTCCCCAAATTATTACAAAATATTTCACGCACTTGCGTTATTTTAGGCATTTGGTATCATAGTTTGTACATAAGGTATTGTGCCAATTTTGTGTTTAAAAGTAAAAGATTCTGTCTTGAATAAAGCTACAAGCAAGTATTTACGTTAATATCATCCAGAATATTTACATTTTTGGCAAAGGTGAATAATCTCAAAACGAGAAATTTTAGACAAGTAGAAATGCTTAAGTAATTATGGCTATTGACAGATAACAAGTTAATAGAGTAATAAGTTGCGACATTGGTCAATAGTCCTAAGTTCATAATTTTTCGGTTTCCAGCAACCCTTATAGTTGTTAGGCTGGGTGAAAACGGCTTTCTGTCAGCCTTTGTATTTCAAGAAAAGATCCGGTTAGGGGTTCTATAATTCCCCGTTCCTCCTGTCTCCTGTCTCCTGTCTCCTGTCTCCTACCCCTACTAAAAGACTTTTTCAGCCAAGCCTACTGAGTAAAGATTTAACAGTAGCAATCATATTTTCAATATTCAAAGGTTTACTAAGATAAGCAGATGCACCAGCATTAATACATATTTCTCGATCGCCACTCATTGCCATAGCAGTTACAGCAATTATCGGTACAGACTTCCATGTGGGATGAGCTTTTATTCTTCTAATTAACTCTAAACCATCAACTTCTGGTAACTGAATATCCATCAAAATTAAATTAGGTAAATTTGGAGTAGTAACTAGAGAAGAATTAATTGTATTCAACATAGTTTTACCATCACTAATCAACTCAACAGTATAGCCCTCCAACTCCAATACTTCAGAAATTAAAAGTTGATTATAAGGTTGATCTTCAACAATCAAAATCCTAGTAAGTCTTTCAGATTCTAATTCTTTTTCCTCAATATTTTCAACCAATACTTGAGAACTTTCTTCAGGTTCAAAATTAACAACTAACTCCTGGCGCATCTCTGTTAATGGCAACCAAACACGAAAAACACTACCTTTACTAACCTGAGAACTTAAAGAAACAGTCCCCCCATGTAATTCAGCCAATTTTTTTGTCAAAACCAAACCCAAACCCGTACCTTCATGTCTCCTAGATAAAGAAGAATCAACCTGCTGGAAAGGACTAAATAAAAATTTCCATCTATCTTCAGCAATACCAATTCCCGAATCTTTTACCTCTAAACATAAATAAGGAGTGCTAGGATTAATCGGAGAACAATCAGGTCGATAATCACCTTGAATTTGACTACCATAAGCTAAACGTCCACTAAGTTTAACTTGCCCTCCCTCTGACGTAAACTTAACAGCATTAGATAATAAATTAATAATTATTTGCCTTACCCGACGTTGGTCTAAAAAAACTTTAGATAAACGATAATCCAATTCTAGAGATAAAGCTAACCTTTTCTTATCAGCTCGTGGCTGAATCATTTTCAAACAGTCACTACAAAGTTCGTGAATATTTACTGACTCTAAATTTAACTCTGCTTTTCCAGCTTCAATTTTGGATAAATCAAGAATATCATTAATTAACTGTAGTAAATGCTGACCACTTTTTTGTATTAGTCGAACTTGGTTAAGTTGGCGATCGCTCAACTGCCCAGATGTTTGTCGCTGTAGTAAATCAGAAAACCCTAAAATACTATTCAGTGGAGTTCTCAACTCATGAGACATAGAAGCTAGAAACTCCGACTTTAATTGAGAAGAATGTTCTAATTCCTCATTAATTTGGCGTAGATGTTCTTGAGACTGTGCCCTTTCTATGGCCACTCCTAAAGTACGACAAGCTGCAAATAACATATCTTTCTGAGGAGCTTCTTGTAGTTTTTGCAGATTACGAGATTCTAGAGTTAAAACACCAATAATTGTCCCATCTGTGGCAGGAATGGGAAAAATGCCTAATTGACCAATAGCGGGATTACAAAATCCGGGTATAGCTTGAGGATGAGAAGCATAATCTTCAACATACATAGGTTCACCACTTTCAACTACTTGCCACAAAATTCCTTGGCCATAAGGAATACCCTGTTTCAATAAACCTTCCATTTCTATTACTGCAGGTTCACCATAAGTGGCAATAAATTGAGAAGTCATTTGATTAGATATTGGCCCTGCTTGACGATTTTCTCCTTCTCCGCTAATAACTTTGACATCTCCAAAAGCAGCATTCATTACCTCTACTAAATAATTCAGGGCAAATTGAGCAATTTCTCTTAAACTGTCTGAATATTGCAGTCGTTCGTTAAGACCCAAGAGAAATCTTAATCTCCTCAATTCAGCATTAAGGCTATTTTGGGACTTTTGATGGGCAGTCACATCTCGAAAAGTGAATAAATGACCCCCGTCTGATGTGAGAGTGCAGTCCACATTGAGACAAATATCGTTAGCTTGTTTTATATCTAGGAATAAATTTTCTGTTTCTGTGTTGAGTAGACAGTCTTTTAATTGTTGACATTGTTTTGTTGACCAATAACCTTGAGCAACTATTTCGGCAAATATAGTATCACAATGAGGCTTTTGAGCAAGCCACTCTGGCAATAATCCCCAAATTTCAGCAAGTTTTTGATTAAATAAAACTAAGTGATGGGATTTATTAAATAGTGCAATGGCATTATCTATTTGGTTAAGGATAAGTTCTTGTTCTTCCTTTAACCTCTGTAAATCTATTTCAAAATTCTCCATTTTTATGACTTATTATTTTTTGCATTGCTAGTTAGACAAGAAGGTAAGTTGAAGTGTATTTATATAACTTTACAAATTTTTCTACTATTGAAGAGTAATATTGACTACTCCCCGGAATCAAGTCACGGGGATTCTAAGCAGATACTACGCAACACGGATTTATCGGTGTTGCTCCGTTTCTTCGAGCACTGACCAAAGATATACTCTTTGGGGACAATTTCCGCGGTGCCCCTACACAGTCGGCTTAAGTTTAACCCTAGCTTTCTGCTTACTTTCCTGATGATATTTGCAGCCCCATTACAGTCTGCATTAACACACCAATTATTACTACTTCTATACAAACCACGCTGTCTTGATGCAGTCGCTCATGGGGGAAACCCCCTTTGGCGGCGCTGCATCGCTTTATTCTTTTTCCTGATGGTTTCCAATCATTGGCCCGTAGGGTCGGTGCTTCCTTGCTCGGAACCTGAGTCCGAGCACCAGCACCGAGTTTTTCACCATAATTAGGTAGATTGTCACCATCTAAAAATGTAGGGGCGAATGGCCATTCGCCCCTAAAAGTATAACTTTCCTCAGTTTCTATCAATATAATTCCATATTCAATACACAATTGAGCTATTCTTTCTTTGAGTCTAGCTGTCGGAATTGGTACAAATTCTGAATTACTTTTCTTTCCTAATTCTATTTGATTTTTCTGACCTTTATTCCAACGAAAAACTATTGTACCAATAGAATTTTTTAAGCAATGGTTAATGACTATTCTGGCTGCTTTATTAATACCGTCACGCATTTGGCGGTTACGCTTTTCTGTAATTGCAGCTAGTTTATTTGACCAAAATCCCAAAGGTTGATTTTCTTTAATAGTTGATACTTGTTTGTTGTACCAACGATTCATTGATTTTATCTGTTTCCCATCTACAACCCGCGCTTGTACCTACATTCGATACACAGGTCAACCAATTATTTAAACCATGGTCTATTCCTAAGACATTTTCTTGATTTAATTGAGGTTTAACTACTACTTCTTTTTCATAGACACGCTTCCCAATAAAAACATTTGTTTCTCGGTAATATTCTCAGTTCTTTGAGAGTAGACAATGCTCTTATACTAGGCATTGGTATTAAAAAGCTATCTACTCCAAACCAGCGTTTACCGAAAAATTGGGTTTAAAGCCTCGCCCTTGTAGGGCGACTTTTTATTTTATGGGCAAGTGAATTGAATATGTGGTACAGTGTTATTAGTTGCCGGGGGGCACTCGGAAACTCTAAACGGATGACAGCCGTTCCTTACACTTCTTCTTAGGAGCATGGCCAGTAGTAGGAATATGGTTCACCGCTCTAGGTGTATCAACAATGGCCTTTAACTTGAATGGTTTCAACTTCAACCAGTCCATCATCGACTCTAGTGGTCGTGTGGTAAATACTTGGGCAGACATCATCAACCGTGCAAACCTAGGTATGGAAGTAATGCACGAGCGTAATGCTCACAACTTCCCATTAGATTTGGCTGCTGCTGAAGCTCCTTCTATCAATGGTTAATTTTTAGTTGATTGATTAAATTTTAATTAGCAAAAAAAAACCCTCCCTTTGGGAGGGTTTTTTTTTATTTGTTTGATGGAAAATTTAGGATAAAGGTTTTTCGGTTTTGAGGTGAGTAGTATTTCTCTTTCAGGAATAATACCTTATCGGTTTCCAAGGAAATATCTTGAATAATTACTTCTTTGTAACCTTTAAACTGTGCATCCATCGGCAGTAATTCAATCTTGTACTCTAATATTTCTTCTCTATCTATTTTGAGCTGAGATTTTTTACTGCCCTTTGAATGGTTTTGAGGTTGTTTTCTTTCTTTTTCTGATGAGTAGTTTTGGGAAAATCCTCTTGGTTTTTTGGCTTTAATTTTTGGCTGTTGTTGTTCTCTCTTCAGACGGTTGTTTTCGTCTTTTAAGCGTTGGTTTTCTTCTTGTAATTCTTTGAGTTGTGTCTGTAATTGCTCTATCAGGTTCAGTAATACCTCTACTGTTTGAGACAACGATTTGTCTGCAATTTCTGTAGGGTTAATTGTTTGCAGGACTTGCTCTACTAATTTTTGGCTATCATTCTTTTGTCTCATATTTCATATTTGATCACCAACTTTATTCTCCTGTGATTATTCTTTATACTTTATTCTTTTTTGTGATTGAGCCGATATTCTCGAGGGCGATTCTTGGTCTTGGCAGCTATCATAATTGCCTACCCCATCATATTGAGTGGATACAAAATTACTAACAAAATTACAAAACCAATATTTGTGAGTTGCACAGCTCTGGCATTAATATTTGGGTCTTTCACTAAATAAATGCACAAAATGTAACAGATGCTCCAGGAGGTAGCACAGGCTGGAATCCTGTTTCTACTACAGATGAGTCAACTTGTAATGCTTTAGCACTACAGAAAATGAGGAATTTAGTAGCAGCAGGACAAATTCAAACTGTTACTGGTGCCTCTTCTCAGTATGCAAGAGGAAATGCTGTTTTTAATATTGTCTGTCATAAGGATCGTAAGTATGTTCGGGTTGATATTATACCATTTTGAAAAAAGAATGTTACAAATGATTAGGAGCGATCACATAATATTAAAAATCTATGTATGGAATACTAACAATTAATATTACGGAGTCAGAAGAAGTCCTAAAAAAGTTATTGTTACACCAGAAAACGGCCAAACACAGAGAAAGAGTAGAAATTTTATATTTGCTTGTTACTAATCAGGCTGAAACTGTTGGCCATCTAGCTGCTTTGACTGGTCACCCCGTGAGGTGACAATTTCCAGGTGGTTAAGTCAATATCGTCAAGGTGGACTAGAAAATTTATTCACAATTAGCACCAGTCCTGGTCGTCAATCATTAATTTCAGAAACAGTTAAAGATAAATTAAAAGGAGAATTAGAAGACTCAGAAGGTTTTGATAGTTATACCGAAATTCATCACTGGATGGGAATTTATTGTTAATGCTTGATAAATGGCCAATATTTAGGTGGCGTTGGCGGAGCGTTGCGTCAGCAAATCCCCTGTCAGTATCCAATAGACTTGTTGGGAAATAAGGTAGAATGAGTTAAGAATAAATTGGCCAGAAAAATGCTAAAGGTTGAACGAGCCCTAAAACAAGACAGGTTACTAAGAGCGTTAACAGGATTAAACCGTAAAGCATTTGAATCCTTGTTGAAGTCTTTTCACCAAATATATGAGCAAACATTGCTGGATAAACCTCGTAGCTCGCGCTGTTGGAGGAGACCGTAAGGCTCGTTTGCGCACTCCTTAGGACAAATTATTCTATATTCTCTTCTACTTTAAATGTTACCCAACTTTTGATTTGGCTAGTATATTGTTTGATATGGACCGCAGCCTGGCACATCATTGGGCTCATCGTTTACAACCAATTTTAGAAGCTGCCCTAGGAGAAAAAAAGGCGTTACCAGAGCGTCAAATCAATTGTGTACAGGCATTTATAGAGCGTTTCCCTGGAGTAGAACGAGTAATAATGGATGGGACAGGACGGCCAGTGCAACGACCAACTCCAATACTAAAAACAAAAACTGAATTATTCGGGAAAAAAAAGCGTCATCGATGCGCAAACATCTAGCCGCAGTAGACCAAAACAAGCAAGTCTTGGTATTGAGTCAGGCTAGAGTTGGCAAGTTACATGACAAGAAATTCCATGACCAACAGAAGCTAATAGGAAATATACCTGTAGAGATTCCAATTGAAGTAGATAGTGGCTTTCAAGGTCTCCACCCATCAATATGAAAATATCCGTATCCCCCATAAAAAAACAAAGGGAGGAGAATTAACTGAACACCAGAAGTCAGAAAACCGAAATTTAAGTATTTCAAGAGTGAGATGTGAAAATGCTTTCGCCGGTGTTAAACGTTATGGTGCAGTCAGTCAGATTTATCGTAATCAGGTGTAGTGATTTTGATGACAAATTGATGCTAACTGCCAGTGGATTATGGAATTTCTACCTAATGGTAGCATAAAGAATGCAATCACTAACAAATGTTATGAGTTTTTGTTTTCCTTTTTTCCCTACTTAAGTTATTTCCCAACAACTCTAATATATTTATTGCTGCGTTGGTATCGCGATCGTGTTTGGCACCACAGTTAAGGCATTCCCACTCTCGCACTTGAAGGTCTAATTTGCCTCCTTTAAAACCACAATTAGAAATTAAAGTCAGTGAAGAGGTCGCCCCCTCCACTGCTCTCCAGAACGCAGCATGATAGTTTCCCATCACTGCGCTCCTCAGTAAAACAGCTATTGTCATTAGTACGTCACCACAAGCATATCTTCAAT
>NZ_JAAHGO010000010.1:0-47975 GCF_010672455.1 Okeania sp. SIO2C9
GGTCTCGGACGCGCTAGTCCTTTAAGGATTAGCTTTGCGGCTCATCTGCCTTTACCGTTACGGTAATGCCATACTATTATTAGAGATGTTCAGTGATGAATAGATTTGATAAGGTTAAATGTTGCACAAGCCATGAAATATTTATTGGTTGATGTCTTTAACGAACTTGGATTGCGTCAAAATCCCCTGGGATGGACTGAACAGGAACGCCAGCAGAAAAAGCCCAAAAGCTACTAGAACGATGGCAGACCCCGAAGGAATATCCAGGTAGTAGCTCAAATACATCCCGGCAATACTGGCAAATGCCCCCAGACAGCCACCCACAATCATCATCTGGTGCAGCTCTTTGACCAGCAGATAAGCCGTGATTCCAGGTGCCACCAGCATGCCCATCACCAGTAAAACTCCTACGGTTTGCAGACTGGCAACCACCGTCAGGCTAATAGCGGTGACCATCCCGAGGTAATACCAGCGCACCCTCATGCCACCAGCCTGAGCACCAATAGGGTCAAAGGTGTAAAACAAAAGTTCTTTGTAAAACAGCCAGACGCAGATCAGAATGATTAATGTGATGGCGAAGGTCAGCTTCAGATCGCCCTGGTTGACCCCCAGGATGTCGCCAAACAAAATGTGAATCACATCGATACGGTTTGCTCCTGGCAGCACCGTTACCAGTGTTGTGCCAATGGCTAAAAACGATGAAAAGATCAATGCCATTACGCCATCCAGCTTGAGCCGGGATTGCGACTCAATACCCGACAGCACGACGGCACTCACCACCCCCGCCAGCAACGCCCCCACCGACAGGGGCCACCTCAGAAACACGGCTATCGGCAACCCGGCCATGATAGAGTGAGCAATCATATCCCCCATCATGCTCATCTGCTGCACGATCATGTAGCTGCCCACGACAGCGCACAAAATGCCCATCAAAATTCCCATAATCAGAGCATTGCGCATGAATTCAAAGTTGAGGGGTTCAAGTAGTACGTTCAAGAAATTCTCCTTTTGATTGATCAATTCCGATAGTGTAGATATTAGGCGGCGACGGATAGTACCGGCCCTTCGTAGGCGGTCAGCAAGTTATCTTCTGTCATGACTTCGTGGCGCTGGCCTTTGGCGACAATGTGCTTGTTCAGCAATAACAGCTGATCGTAATTATCCAGGGTTTCGCTGAGGTCATGGGTGATGATGAGCAAGGTTTTAGCCTGGGTCTTCAGCTCGTTAAAAATGTCGAACATAATGGATTCCGTTTTCTTATCCACTCCAATGAAGGGTTCATCCAGAATCAGGAGTTCGGCTTCTTTGGCCATGGCGCGGGCTAAAAAGACCCGCTGCTGCTGCCCCCCGGATAGGTCGCTGATGCTGCGATCGCGGTACTCGTACATTCCCACCCGCTGTAGCGCCGCCTTCACCAGCTCGCGAGATTGGCGACTGGGCCGACGAAACAGCCCGGTTTGCAGGGTACGACCCATCATGGCAACATTCCAGACAGTGACGGGATAGTCCCAATCAATTTGCGATCTTTGGGGCACGTAGGCAACCTGGGAAAGCTGCTGTGTCAGAGGTTTCTCTTTCAGCAGGGCGGTACCCGTAGCCGACTGAATCAGCCCCAGCATGGCTTTAACCATCGTGCTTTTACCCGCCCCGTTTGGGCCAAGAATGGCCACTGACTCGCCAGGGTCAAAGGTAAAACTCACATTGTTGAGCGCCGTGAAACTGCGATACCTCACGGACAAATCTTGAACAATCAGCATAGTCTGCCTCTAGAAAAAAGTGAATAGAAAATGAAAAAAATATGATAATCATTATCATAAAATATGATGATGGTATACTATTGCAAATACATATCAAAATTTAACAATTTCCCAGTTGAGGGGGAATTGAGAGTAGTCGTTTGGCTGCATAATGCTGCTAGATAAGACTTCCGGAGGGTTGCCAAGGGGAGCGACTGAATTTTTCAGTCTGCTCAGTTGCGACAACCTTCTGTTACAGATACAGACTGGGTTTGTTTGCCACGGTCATGTTCTGGACTTAATGAGATATTTTCTCGATTATATACTTATTCAGGAGACTTCAATGGGTTTTTTATTTCAGTTAAAGCCTCGTTTTGCAGGCACTTTTGCTGCTTTAGCAGTTGTGGTTGGCTTGGCGGCTGGTGGCGGCACTGCTGAGACGATAGCCACCCAGAGGGAAGGGAGAGATGCCGATGAAATCGCCCAGGCAGATGGCGGGACTCCGGAGGTCGTCGCCTCCTACAGCGTTCTCTGCAGCATGGTGGAGCAAATTGCGAAGGGGGTGTTGGAACCCAATTGTCTGATCGACTATGAACAAGACCCGCACACATATCAAGCTAGGCCGTCTGACCGACGGGCGATCGAGGTAGCGGATGCCGTGTTCTACGCGGGCATGAACTTTGAGCCGGCGATTATTGAGATGGCGGAAGCAAGCACTACCCCAGCTCCCAAAGTGGCGGTACACGAAAAAGCCGTCCAGGATATTATTGAAGTCGAGGAAGAACCCGATCCCCACATTTGGCATGACGTTGAAAACGGCATCCGCATGGTAGAGCAAATCGAGCAAACCCTGGTTAAAATCGACCCCGACAATGCCGACACCTACGCCAGTAATGCTGATACCCTCACCAGTAAGTTGGAGCGCTTAGACGCCTGGATTCCCAAACAAATTGCTACCATTCCAAAGAATCAGCGCCGTCTGATTACCACCCACGATGCCATGAGCTATTACGCCAGAGCCTATGGTATGGTGGTCGAAGGTACCCTGCTGGGGCTCTCAACCGAGGAAGAACCCACAGCAGCCGAGGTTAAATCCCTATCCGAGAGGATTAAGGCGATCGGTGTCCCCGTTTTGTTTGCGGAGCTGACCGCCAACGACAAGGTGCTGGGTACCGTCGCCAATGAGGCGGGCGTGAATATTTCAGAGGATGTGCTGATTGCCGACGGCATCGGGGAAAAGGGCACTCCCGCAGGCAGCTATCAGGGTATGCTGGTTTACAACACCTGCAGCATTGTGACCGGCTTGGGGGGCACCTGTTCGAAGTTTGAGTAAGCCCGATGCTTCTGGGCCAAGCGGCCCAATCAGAAAAGTGTTAATCAGCTTTACAACAAGCGTAAAGCCAAGTACCAAAGTCATCTCAAAGGGAACAGAAAAAGCAGTCGGATATATTGAAGCATTGAGTTATCATCGGAACCGTTTTGTCGATAATTATCTGTATAACACCAGTTTCTTAGTGCTTGAGTATTTAACCACAAATAATATTGGTACTGTAGTCATAGGAAAAAATGATAACTGGAAACAAGGTGCAAATATAGGCAAAAAAAACAACCAAAATTTTACCCAAATACCACATGAGAAGAAAGCCCAAGCAAATTACTTATAGAACCCCTGAGTGGTATCTCCCCAAAGGTTAGAGTTTTTGGCAAAGGAGTCAGGAGGACCGAGTCATATAAAATCCGGTTGAATACTTATCTTATGTTTAGGGGTGGGAAGTGTGAGGAGGGTGCGGAGTGTGGGGAGAAGGGGAGGTCGAGAGATTGGATTGAAGGCTCCGAAAGTGTGGATAGTATTATAAACATATACTGTATAACCGGATTCTATATCAGGAGTCAGGAGATTGAAAAATAAAATATGGGAAAAAAGTTGAAATTTGCCCCCATCTCCCCAAACTTCCCAAACTTCCCACACTTCCCACACTTCCAATTTATAGAACCCATTTGGGTTCTATAAATGTCAGCTAGCAGGAATCAAGGTCATTGAAACAGAGGAAAGCTATACAAGCAAAACATCTGCCGTTGACCTTGAGGAACCAATTAAACGTGAAACTTATGGGGGTAAACGAGTCCAACGTGGTTTATTCAGGAGTGCAACTGGTATAGTCATTAATGCCGATATCAATAGCAGTCTTCAAATATAAGATAAGAAATTCCCAGAGGCATTTACTGCCGTTTGCGCAGCATTCCGAAGGATGGGAATAGTGAGCTGCGCCGAGAGCGCCAGTATTGGTTAATCCAATATCAAGATAAAAGCTCAGATCGATTTTCTATAGTTTTATTCGTACGGTTGAAGTAAATTTACAATTTTGTTGGGTTGGGAGCATCACCATACACTGTTTTCGGGTCAAAGGTTTTCTCCGTTTCGGTAAATATTAACTGAATTGGTTCCTGGGAATCAATAGCACTTTTTCCCGTAGGAATACAGCGATAAAAACAAGAACGATAACCTACATGACAACTAGCTCCCGAACCAGCTACTTTAACCTGCATCCACAGACAATCTTGGTCGTCATCAATAGCTAACTGCTGTACTTTTTGCACCAGTCCACTAGATTGACCTTTATGCCATAGCTGCTGACGACTGCGACTGTAATAATGAGCCTCTCCCGTTTCAATGGTTTTAACTAACGCCTCTTCGTTCATATAGCCGTGCATCAGCACTTCACCAGTGTTGACATCTGTGGTAACTACTGGAATCAAACCATTGGCATCAAATTTGGGGGCAAGTAACAAACCTTCCTCAACCTGTTCTACGGAATTCCGGGCGGTAAATAGGGGATTCATGTTAGCTAAATTTTGTAATGAATGATAATCATTATCACATACAAAGCAGTGTTTAATTGGCGTTGCTGAAATGTAATGATAAATGTTGTAGAATTCAAAACATTATATGTCCGAAATGTAACTCCACACACACCAGGAAAAATGGCAGAAGACGTGGCCAACGGTTTTTCCAATGTCGAATATGTGGTCGTTAATTCGTTGAATACCCTAAGAGTCAACCCTATTCACCACGGATGAAAGAACTTCGTCTTCTGCTGCACTATCTAAAATTTCAAACTCTTCCTACATAAGCATAGATCATTACTAATCAGCAACGCCGTTTAATTTACCTAGAAACTTTGGCAGTCAGGCGATTGAGCAGTTGATTTAAATAGTCGGGCAGATGGGAATATTGATGGGGTTCATTCAAGTCTTGGCAATCTGTATTAAACTCGCAGTCTGGTAAAATTTTTCCCGTGTTGCCATCGACAAAAACATTCCAATATTTACCTATTAAACCGACAATACTAATGTTAATCATCCACTCATTATTATCAAAACAGGTTGCACCTACAACCTCAAACAAGTGACGATGTTCTGGAAATACTTCCAGATTGGACAACAGATAATCAAGGGCTGTTTGTTTGATAGTAGTTAATTCTAACATACAGGTGTAATCTTCAAGTATTTACCAGAAAATTTGGTTTAAAGCCTCGCCCATAAGCGGGCGACTTTTTAATTGATTTTATGTCAATAAATATGTTATCCTAAATGTTAGCTTAAGAGTCAAATTATGAAAGCTATATTTAAGTATCGTAACCATTGCAGCAATCTTTGAATGATTTAAACCGTAGGGGCGAACGGCCGTTTGCTTCGCATAACTATCGTTAACGCCCCTACAAACTTTTTCAGTTCGACAAAAGGCAAGAGAAAAGGTAGACCTGCTAAACCTCCTAAATTTAAAAGTAGAAAGTCAAAGCAAACTGCTAGGTTTACAAAGGGAGGATTTAAAGTTGGTCAACACAAAGTTTATTTGGCTAAGATTGGAGAGCTGAAAATACTATGGTCAAGAGAGTTACCGAAAAATTAAGGTATAAAGCCTCTCCATTCATGGAGAAAAAAGCGGTCGAGGGATGGCGAGGTCCCCTCGCCATATCCAATCGACCAAGAGAAGAAAAAAATTCCTTTTAATCCAATCCTCTTCTTTTCAAGGAGAGGTAATTCGCGCATTCGCGCATTCGCGCATTCTAAATTCTTGAACTACAGCTCCATCATCAGTAACAGTAATTAAAGATTGTAGGGGCGATTTCCTGCGGAATGCTGCGCAAACGCGAATCGCCCCTACTAGATATTCCTTAAGTTTTGTAGTAGAAATACAACCAGAAATCTTGCCTCAAACTGATAATTCAGTAGGTATAGATTTAGGTATCAAAACCTTTGCCACATTTAGCGATGGCACAAAGATTTAAGACCGCTCTTTAGGCTAATATTTAGATTTTTTAGTCTGATATTCTAGATTAGTAACGAAATAACTATATCCCCTAAGTAAAAATGTTAACTATTGGAACACAAAAAAGCGATCGAATTAGCACAATTACTAATACAACTTGGGCTGAATATATTAGTTTAGATTTGCCCAGTAAACGAGTTTCATTTCGCAATGGAGTTATTACTATCGTGTCCCCAGGACGTAACCATGAATTAATTGGTGATTATATTAGAGCAATTATTTGGGCTTACTGCCGTCAAAACAACCTTGCACTGTTTCCTTACAATCAAACTACTCTTAAGGAAGAAGGAAAAGAAGGGAAAGAACCTGATGTAGCTTACTGTTTTGAAATAGACAAAGACAAGCCAGATTTGGCAGTAGAAATAAATCTAACATCAGGGAGTATCGACGATTTAACTAAATATCAATACTTAAAAATTCCTGAAGTTTGGCTATGGGAAAACAATAAAATTAGATTTTTTGTTGATCGTGATTCAGGATATTTAGAATTAACAATAAGCAATTCTCTGCCTAACTTAAACAGCGATCGCGTGACAACAATTGTTAATAGTTGTTTTGGTAAAAGTGTTTTAGAAGTAGAAAATTATTTCCGTTAAAGCTTAATTAAAAAATAACAAAAATGAATCAAAACGAATCTTTACTACCCTTAAAAATCGCCGTCCTAACAGTTTCTGACACAAGAACCGAAGCCGACGATAAATCGGGTAAAATATTAGTAGATAATTTAACTACAACAGGTCATTTATTAGCAGAAAAAACTATTGTTCCCGATAACATTTACCAAATTCGTGCTGTAGTATCTAGATGGGTTGCAGATGAATCTGTCCAAGTAATTTTGACTACTGGTGGTACGGGAGTTACAGGACGAGATGGTACACCAGAAGCCATTAAACCACTCTTAGACAAAGAAATTCAAGGGTTTGGTGAGATATTTCGGATGATTTCCTATCAAGAAATTAAAACCTCTACCATTCAGTCTCGAACTTTGGCAGGCGTAGCTAACGGTACTTATATCTTTTGTTTACCTGGTTCTAGTGGTGCTTGTCAAACAGGATGGAGTATTATCAAAGAGCAACTTGATTCTCGTAATCGTCCTTGTAATTTGGCTCAATTGATACCGAGATTAACTGAAACTTAAGAGATGATCAGGCGATCGCTTTGTTACTTAAAAAACTGTGAGCTAGAGAAAGCCATCCCGTTTTAACCGATGGCCAGGACGTTTATCTTCTGAAACCCTCAATAATGATCTGTATCTTTCTGCTGTTGACTTTGAATTATCCCAATTAGATAATGATTGATTTATATCATGTTCGGATAATCACTTATAATAAAGTCATTGCGACTGGAACGGAGTGGAAGGAAGCAATCTCAGGGGTTTGAGATATCTCTTCTATCTATAATCCTAATTATAACTATTCAACCGAACATAATATTAATCATAATTTTTCTCTAATTCCAACAGACTAAGAACTTTCATTTTTATCCCTCCTATATTCTGATGAATTGAATCTAGTAGGGCTAGTTATTTTTAGTTAATAGACTTGTCGCTTTATAAATAAAATAGTTATTTAACGGCAAGTCCATTATTTTATTAATGTGGTTAGCAGTTTGTAAAGTAAACAAATTAACTTTAGGTTAAACACCTTCACACATTGAGCATAATGTTGAAATACCTTGCTCTACTATAATTACAGCTAAAACATAAGCTATCGCCAATAAGTATGCTTTTGGTACTGTTCTTAATATTGTAATTTGCGCAAGCTTATTTAGTATTCTGTATCTTAAGGTTTTCTCACTAACATTTTTTAATAGCTCTTGTACAAAAGTGTTTTCACACAAGGTTTCACAAATTGCAGAAGAGATTTCTTCTTGAGAAAGTCCTGTCAAATCTGAAAGAGTATCTTCTATAACTCCATTAAAAGTTTCAAGAAGGTCAAACGTGTCTTCAGATACATCATCATTAGGTTCAACTATCATCCGAGCTTGAGATATACTTTCAAGGTCAACTTGCATAGTTATTCTAAGTATTATTAACAACTAACAATATTTTAGCTCTGTATAATAAGATCATCAAATAGAAGGCCATCAGCAGGACCAAAAACTCGCCAAGTCTTTCCACTACATGGGAATTATTACCACTGATTTTGCATATTCTTGATGCCGGCTACAAATGCCGCACCGAGCAATTGACAACGCTCGTAAAAATCTTGTTCACTGGTGTGGATGTTAGAGGTTTCGTTGGATGTTACAAGTCCCCTATTATATTCAATTGTCACCGTATTTATGGTTTTTGATATTAGGTTGTCATCATTAATGTCAAGATAATAATTGGCTTTTTTTATCACTTCTTCTAACCTTTGCAGCATCGTATTGGTAGCACCATAAACATCAGGACGCGATTTTTCCCAATTATCAATATTAATGGGTAGTCTGTTAGAAGCCTCCCGTATCATGCTTATAAACGGATCGACAAAAGCTTCCATTTGATATCGATTAACAGTACTGTATTTATCTGGTTCGTCAGGACTTGAGACATCTAGGACAGACACCAATGGTCTAACTAACTCTTGATACGATTTCAAGTCATGGGTATTGCGCAGATAATCTAGTAGTGCTTTGGTATCTGTACCACCATTGTGCGGTGCAAATTTAGTTAAGTTCATTCCATCTAGTTTTGGTGAAAATAACGCATCGAGTATTTCATGGGAAAATGCTGAATAACTATGTGGTTCTAAACAGATAATAGGATAATTCGGATTTGTCATATACGCAGCAGCACGACATGCTCCAGCTACAGCAATACTCAAATCATGATTCTTTTTTAACCCTAGTTTTGTTTCGACCGTAGGCTGAGAAATATCTTTGTATAGAGGAGTCCCACGATAAGTGTGTGTATTGTAGACCTGATTAGTTCTACCTTCTTTTGCTGGAGCGCGATTGCCATTGCTGATAATTAAATTTGTCAATACTGCCGAACCACAGACAAAATTTTGATTATTTTGCCAAATACTTCCAGATACCTCCAAAACCCCAACATCTGCTTGATTCCAAATTGTGTAAGGATTGCTAGAGCATACCGATTCATCAGCAATTACGTCATCAGATAATAGTCCATCAACACAAGAAGGTGGTAAGGTTCCGGCATGTGGTACATCAAGTATCATTTGTTTTTGAGTGCCTAAAGTACTAGGTCGGATAAAGCTTATGCTAGAGTCACTACGCCCCGTAATAAAAAGTGTATCGACCAATGATACAACGTATACGGGCGTATCTTGATACTCAAAATATGGTCGTGCCACCAAATGCATGGCATTGTACATTTCTTGTGACGTATTAGGAAATTGTTTTTTTAACCAACTAGAGAATATGACTTGATCTGAAAACTCTTCGAGTATATTTCGATTGCTTAAATCCTTTCCTGTAAAACGCTGTATAAAATCAATTGCTGTTGTGTGCATGGCTTTGCATTTATTTTTCTAACATAAACTAAATAAACATTACCAGGATATCGCGGGAGTATGAAAGCCCCGTCTTTTTAAAGCGGGGATGAAAGACGACACGGAGTAATTTATTGCTCCGTAATATTTTATCTGTTATGTTTATACCAAGTATGATAGTATAAGAATAGGAGGTGATACTATGTTGGTTTTTGAGTTCAAAGCATACGGAAAATTAAACCAGTACTTGGCAGTTAATGAAGCAATCCGTACCGCTCAGTTTGTCCGTGTGCGACGTGAAAGTCGCGTGTAAGGCGCATCAGCGCTAGTAATTGAGGAACTACTCCTCTAGAGGACTCTTTCCCTCTATTCCTATGTAAAAGGGTCACGAACCCCGCCTACTTTGGGAGTAAGTAATGAAACCACAAGGAATGCAAGGCACAAAAGCGAGATATACGGACAACTCAGTTGATATATCCCGCAAAGGAAAATTCCGAAAGGGTTAACGAAAGTGAATCATCATAAGTTCCGTGAACTGTAGCAGGCGAAATGAGTTGATACGCCCGACCAAAAGGTAAGTAGGTAAGTCATTGACGTGCGTACTTCAATGACGAAGGAGTATAATCCCTACCGGAATATAGATGGAACCCAATCCGAATGAATATTACACACGTGAAACACGGTAAGCCCCACTGGCTCTTGGACTAGATGAAAATCCAAGTAGGTTGACCGCAAGGAAAACGGATATGCCGAGGGGGTAAAGGATGCCAGAGAAAGCAAAAGCCAAGGGTAATGCCTTGGATAGGGGTTCAAGATTTGCCCTACACCAAAAGGTGGCAGACTTCTGGTAGGTCTTCAACGATAAAATCAAAGTAAAGGAATTGAACCGACGTGGAAGATAGGGTCAGCAATGACATCGGAACGAAGGAACCGTTAAATACATGGGAATCCATCGATTGGAAGCTTGTGAATAAACGGATTAAAAACCTGAGACGGAGAATTTATCGAGCAACTCAGAATGGTCAGTGGAACAAGGTTCGCAGCCTTATGAAGCTGATAATAAGAAGCTACTCCAATTTACTGTTGTCAGTGCGAAGAGTAACTCAAGAAAATGAGGGGAAAAATACGGCTGGCATTGATGGTCAGACGGTAAGTACACCCGCACAAAGAGTAAAACTCGTCAAAGAAATGCAGGAATACGCCCTATGGAAAGCTCACCCTGCTAGAAGGGTATATATTCCAAAAGCTAATGGAAAACAAAGACCATTAGGGATTCCAACAATCACAAATCGCATAGCACAAGCAGTACTGAAGAATGCACTCGAACCTAACTGGGAAAGCCGAATGGAAGCCAGCAGTTATGGATTCAGACCCGGTAGAAGCTGTCACGATGCCATACAACACACCTGGACACGCCTTAATAAACAAGGAAATGACAGGTGGGTATTAGATGCAGATATCAAGGGCGCATTCGACAACATTAGCCACAACTTCATACTCAAAACTATTGGGGAATTACCAGGTGCAGAGTTAATTAAGCAATGGCTAAAAGCAGGTTATGTAGAATCCGAGATATTCCACGAAACGGAAAGCGGGACACCACAAGGGGGAATAATTTCACCCTTATTAGCTAATATCGCACTGGATGGAATCGAACAATTCCTCAGTCAATTCAAGAAAAGACAAGGGAAAAACAAATCTCCTAGAGCGCCCAAATATGGGTTCGTTAGGTATGCTGACGATTTCATTATTACCGCCGAAACAAAAGAGGATATTGAGGAAATAATCCCCTCGGTAAAAGAACTCCTCAAAACAAGAGGACTGGAATTAAATGAGGATAAAACCAATATTGTTCATATAGAACAAGGATTCAACTTTCTGGGGTTCAATGTCCGTCACTTCCAGGGAAGCTGTCTAGTAAAACCTCAAAAGGAAAAAGTAAAACTATTCCTTAGAGAAATACGGAAATGGCTCAAAACTAACAAACACGCCAAGCCTGAAGCAGTTATCCGATACCTAAACCCCCGAATCAGGGGGTGGGGAAACTACTATAAACACGGGGTAAGTAGCAAAACGTTCAGCTATGTTGACCACCAAATTTTTCAAGCAATCTGGAAATGGTCATTAAGCAGACACCCAAACAAGGGAAAGAAATGGGTAGCGGGGAAATACTTTATCACTGTTAACGGCAGAAAATGGAATTTCCACGCAATAGTCAACGATGGAAATGGGAAAAAGAAAAACTTAATCCTTACGAAACTCGGAGACTTACCAATAACCCGTCACGTCAAAGTCAAGGGAACAGCATCCCCCGACGACCCCAAACTAACCGAATATTGGGAAAAACGCAGAACCAACTACGGGAAAACATACTTTGCTAGAGGTTCAAAGCTATTTAAGGTAGCCCAAAACCAAAGCTGGAAATGCCCAATATGCGGTGAACACCTGTTTAATGGAGAAAAGCTACAAACCCACCATAAAGTGCAAGTAAAAGATGGAGGCACCAATAAGGAGGACAACCTAGTCCACCTACACCTCACCTGCCACAAGCACGTACACACGGGTAAAGGTTCTGAGATTTTGAAGGCTTGAGCCGGATGATGGGAAACTGTCAAGTCCGGTTCTTAGGGGGGAGAGATGCGGCGACGTATGCTCTCCTACCCGACAATAGCTGCATTCGCTTATGGATGGACAATAAGCGAACGGGTAAGAATGATTTGCAAAAATATTGCTCTGTACTTGCCAAGGAATTTCCCTTTGCGAATGAACTCAACTCAATGGCTAGACAAGCCAGCGCAGAAAGAGCATGGTCATCTATTAATCGTTTTTATGAAAACTGTAAAAAAGGAGTAGCTGGTAAAAAGGGGTTTCCAAAATTTCAAAAAAATTGTCGTACTGTTGAGTATAAAACTACGGGTTGGAAGTTAGCACCTGACCGTAAGTCAATAACTTTTTCTGATAAGAAAGGCATTGGACGCTTAAGGTTAAAAGGTACTCGTGATTTGCACTTTTTTCAAATCAAGCAAATTAAACGAGTTCGATTGGTAAAACGTGCAGATGGTGTTTATGTTCAATTTTGTATTGATTCAGAACGTCGAGAAGATATCACGCCAACGGGGAATACCGTAGGTTTAGATGTTGGATTAAAGGAATACTATACCGACTCAAACGGCGAGGTCGTCAAAAATCCAACTTTTTTGCGTAAGGCCGAAAAAGTCCTTAAACGGGATCAACGTCGAGTATCAAAGAAAGAAAAAGGTTCAAACAATAGAGGCAAAGCTAGACATATTTTAGGTAAGCGCCACCTTAAAATAAGTAGGCAACGTAAAGACCATGCTGTGAAGTTAGCACGGTGCGTAGTTCAGTCTAACGACTTGATAGCCTATGAAGATTTGAGAATCAAAAATATGGTGAAAAATCACTGTCTAGCTAAGTCTATTAATGATGCGTCCTGGTATCAGTTCCGTGTATGGCTTGAATATTTTGCAAAAGTATTTAAGCGTGTCACGGTTGCTGTTAATCCTCAATATACCAGTCAAAATTGCTCTAGCTGTGGAGAAGTTGTTAAGAAAACATTGTCTACCAGAACTCATGCTTGTAAGTGTGGGTGCGTGTTGGATAGAGATGAAAACGCAGCTATCAATATTTTGCATCGTGGACTTAGTACGGTAGGGCATACCGGAACTACTGCGCTAGACGCAGAAAACGCTTGGGGAGATGAAACCTCTACTCAGCTTGGCGCAAGCTTGGTTGAGCAAGTATTGTCGCGGAACCAAGAATCCCCGTCTCGTGATTAGCGGGGAGTGTCAACATATCTGATATTTTCAGAGTTCAAAGAAAAATTAAACATAGCTAAGACAGAAATTTGGCTCAATTGATGGCGAGATTGACTGAAACTTAGAAATAATAAAATGGTATTGTCTAATAGCCTGTAATTTGCTAGTGTACTTAAAGTCTGAATATATAACCCAATCAGCTAAATTAACAGCTATCTAAGTCAAGTCCAATGGAGGGATTAATGGTTACATTAGAAGATGCCAGAAGAGTAATTAGTGCCGCCGAAAAAAAAGCACTCGAAATTGGTCAACCAATGAATATAGCAGTAGTGGATGGGGGAGGAAATCTGGTAGCCCATGTACGAATGGATGGAGCTTGGATCGGAAGTATCGATATCTCCATTAAAAAAGCGTACACTTCGCGGGCGTTCAATCTGGCTACTAAAGATTTAGCCGAACAGAGTCAATCAGGAGGACAATTTTTTGGGATTCATGCCTCTAACAATGGCAAAATCATGATTTTTGCTGGGGGAATACCCCTTGACAGTGAAGGACAAGTAGTGGGGGCAATTGGAGTTAGTGGGGGGTCGGGAGAGCAAGACCATGCCGTAGCCCAAGCTGGAGCCGCCGTATTTTAGTTGTTGAAACGCCATTAGAAATGGATAAGGTAAAATCAGGCTTAGAGGAGTCTATTTCTTCTCACTTGATTCTACCTTCATAGTTACAAGTGATTGGGAGTGTAAATTATAATTGTGTTGGGTTAGGGGCATCACCATAAACGGCTTTTGGCTCAAATGTTTTCTCGGTTTCAGTAAAAGTTAACTGTAGTGGTTGCTGGGAAGAAACAACACTTTTGCCCGTAGGAATACGGCGATAAAAACAAGAACGATAACCCACGTGACAACTAGCCCCCGAACCAGCTACTATAACCTGCATCCAGAGACAATCTTGGTCATCATCAATTGTTAACTGCGCTACTTTTTGCACAAGTCCACTGGATTGACCTTTATGCCATAGTTGCTGACGACTGCGACTGTAATAGTGAGCTTCTCCCGTTTCAATGGTTTTAACTAAAGCCTCTTCGTTCATATAAGCATGCATCAGCACTTCACCCGTGTTGAAATCGGTGGTAACGACTGGAATCAAACCATTGCAGTCGAATTTGGGAGCAAGGAACAAACCTTCTTCTACTTGTTCTACTGAAGTTCTGGCAGTAAATAGGGGATTCATAGTGGCTCAACTTTTCAATTTTGATAATCATTATACTATAAAAGGAATTCCCTTTAGCTAATTAACAGTCCACCCCAAGCAAGTAATAGAGAAAAAAAGATTGCAGCGATCGCTTCATTGCCAAAATTCCCCACAAAAAGAACCAGATCGATCCCCATACGTTCAAGGGCAATTCGATCTTTAGTTTCCCATTGGTCGTGAACATCTCCCACGACTGCAATTTTTACTTTTGCTTTCATGACTACAGCGATATTGGCGTTCTACTTGAAGGTGCAAACGGTTTCTCAAAACTAATCCCAATACATCTACCACAATGTGACGTTTTCTCCCTTTCACTTTTTTCAAGCCATCCACACCTCGTTCAGGCCCTGTGCTTGGTGCGCGTTCCCTAGGCGAGGTTTCCTCGCCGGGGTCGCATCCGCTTTTTGATGTCCCTCCACAGATTGACTGTCAATCAGTCCCAAACTTGGGGACTGATTTCGCCCTTCTTTTGTCCTCACTTTTGCTATGAGTTTCTCATTGATTTCTTCCCACAGATGCGTTTTAACCAAGCGACGATAGTAGCCGTATACCGTTTGCCAGCAGGGGAAATCATGGGGTAATGCTCTGTTCCTGCTGATTTGCTTTAAATTTTTTTACTTTTTCACATTAATACAGTTTTGTGGCGTATCTTGGCCACTGACTATAAAATTTTGGCAAGTCATTATCAGGTAGTTGTTCTGTCCTAAAGTGTAACCAATGAGAGCTACAAAGAGAACAATTCCGACGAGACCAATAATCAATCTACGTTTAAGAAGAAGAATCTGCGGATTGGTAAAATGGAAAAAGACATAGACTACATAGGGTAAAGAAATAGTAAGCACCAGAATACCTACTATATGAATCCAGACATCCTGTATTTGTCCAATTTCTGATGGGTCATCAATAATTTTAAGGATCAGCCAGATAGTTGGTAAGGAGAGTATGAAATACCCCCACGACTTTTGGCCAGGCAGAATGTTCTTTTGTACGACTATAGTTATTAAAAGAATACTCAAGGAAAATAGCCATATTGATAGAATATGTCCCAGGAAAATAACTCCGAAAGCACCAAGATTAAAACTAAGATCCCAAGCATAGTACACAAGCCCAAGGATCGGACCAACTAAAGTAGTTATTTTGCTTTTTGATATTTCTTGCTCTGTGTTCATATCGCTTACTTTGAGTCTGTTTTTGTAGAGTCGAAATGGCGTTGGAGAATGCGTAATGTTTAAGCAGAAACTGGCACAGTTTTAAATCTCAAGTAATGTACGAGTAAACGAATCGAATACTTTAACATTGTCAAAGACTTAGAATAGCAGAGAGTTTTTCGATGAAGTCTGGCTAAATAATGTCTTAGACGAGTATTTTCTCCTTCAACGCGGGTCATATAAGTTTTGCTAACAAGATGGTCTTCTGGTTCAATTTTTCGGTTGAAGTCCCAGTATGAGCTCATCCTCACACCATACTTCTATATCTGCCTGTGGGTATTTACTTTGAAGTTTGGCTAACTCAAGAATGATTTGAAATTTTTGATGAACAAGATTTTGGATTTGAGAATTGCTAGAATGATTAATATTAGGTTTTTTTTAGTTAAAGCCTAAGGCTTTGTTGCAGTATCATTCCATAATGTGCAACTCCGAAAACATAGGATAACGGGTTAACACTTTTGCGATTTCTTTTGCCTTGCCGTTAAGTAGATAGTGTAAGTCATTACCTGGTAGTCGATCGGCTCTGAGAACGCCACCTTTCATTTCAATTTGGTCACTCGTTGCAACACAATACTGATTAAAGTCTTGCCCTGAGGCTGTTAGTGGCCGAAACTGCCAAAAGTCTTCTTTCTTAGTAGTTTCATCCGTGTAGTTTACACTCAAATCAGTTATATATCCACTCATATCGCTGTCGGCACCATTTATAAATGCCTGAGCTGAGCATGTTCCACCGCGAATCACTAAACCTGCATACGATGGTTGGGAAAAACCAATTACGCTAATGGTGACTACAAGCATAACTATAATCATGCTTCGCAAGTAACTCGAAACCCAGGTTGGAATATTTGTCATAACCTTAGTTATTCTATTCATTGAATTTTTACCTCTTTGATAATGATATTGAATTGTTCCTCTTTGATTAGAGGTTTAGACAGCATGTGCAGGATAACTCCCTCGAGCAACATATTATCTAGCACTTGTGGTCCTACACCGAATTTTGGCGTGTGATTGTGCAAATACTGGACAATCTGCTGATTGAGTAGCTTCCCTGTAAACTGCTTCTGTAAATAAGACGATTTCCAACAAGAATTTCTGAATTTTTTGACTTAAAATTTTTTTTCTAGGGGTAGTGGGTCAGCAAGGTTAAAACAGCTCAATCTAAACTCTAAGCGATCGCTTCATTACTCAATTGTTGCTTCGAGCAATCTTAACTTACACTGACTGAGCGATCGCCGCTGTAGCTTTCAGATCAGCCCCCTGCCCCAGATGCTGTAGCTTGGGATAACAACTCCGGTAATTCCCCTCGCTCACAAACAACCACATAATACGAGTACGCCGATTCTGGGGCGTTGCGGGACAAGGAGCATAAGCATCAGTGTAAACGATCAGAGCATCATAATCCCGGTGTTCCTCCAGATAGGCCAAAACTGGGCTAAAATTCGTCCCTCCCCTTCCCGTTAACTGAACCTCCCGCTGGGCGCGACTGAACGTCATCACGTCAGTTGTAATCTTCTTTAAACATCTTAAAGGTATCTGAAGCATATTGAACTTGTGCGATCGTACTGTCAATACTGGCAATCATTCCTAAAATTGCCAAGAACCCAGAATAGATGATTTGCTTCATGATTACTGTCTTCCTTGCCTTCACATAAAGCTCTAGTTTAGCCGTTCGCTTACTCGCAGCAGGAAAAGAAAATTACGCTATCTGGGTGCTCAATGCCCCTTTACTGGAAGGCTATGTTCGACTTAGACTTTAGCTAATTAACAGTCCACCCCAAGCAAGTAATAGAGAAAAAGCGATTGCGGCGATCGCCTGTCTACTTAACAGCAATAAGGCAAATCGAAGAGACTGTTCTCGCGTAATAGTTAACAGAGTAACTAAACAAGGTAGCAATACTCCTGCTATATACACCCCAGTCAAAATCTGCAATGGAGTTAACATAGCCAAGGTTTCTGGTTCGGCAAATAATAGCAGTCCATCTTTGCGAATAGAAGCTAAAATAATAGGCAATGAGGCTTCAGGGGGTAAATTAAACCATCCCATTAAAGGATTGATAATATTGGCTAAAGTTGCGATCGCTCCTAACCAATTCAACACAGAAGCAATAACGGTAATAACTAAAAAGATGGGAATTGCATTGAACAAAAATTGATTAATAGTTGACTTAGTTTCGCGCCAAATTACTAACCCATGAGGAAATTCTAAAAATGCTCTTCCTTCGATTACTAGGGGATTATGATTCGATTTAGCTGTAGGGGAAGAAATCATGTAGGTATATATCAAGGTAGTTGCGGTTAGATACAGCAGGTAAGGAATTATCAAGTAAGGTAACGAAGCCGCACTAAACACCCCTAAAGTTGCGCCAAACTGATAAGAACAAGCGGAACCAAAAGCGATCGCCGAAATACAAGTTCCTCTAGAACAACTAGAACAAGCACGGGTACTAACCACCGCAGGAACATTACACCCCATACCCATAATTACTCGCACTAAATCCCGTCCCGATAACCCAAACGGACGGAGTAAAGGATTGAGAGCAATAGTAATTCGTTCTATTAACCCACTAGCTTTATATGCCCCCAAAAATAGGGCATAGAGAATTACTGTGGGCATCGCCCAAATAAACAGCAACGGACTCATAGTTATCAGTCCATACTGACCTATGAGTATTTCTCTTAACAAGATTGGGAGTTGGGATAAAAGTTTAATAATGGGAGCGACCGCATTTTGGACTATAGAATCTGCTAAAGTCGCAAAGGAGTTAGCACCCCAGACAGCAATAATCGCAGGAATAAGTAATAGAGCGATCGCCAATAACCAGCCCAGTCGAGGATGTTCTAACAGGGTTGGTTGGGGTTGAATATACCAGCCAGCTCTTGTAGGAATCCATTGCGCGGGAAAAGGATGAGGTTCTTGCAGAGAAGCCAAAAGATAGTCTTTTTGTTCTATTGTGAGGTGGCGAGCATCTACAGTGACAATGTTCAGGTTAGAAGTTTCCCTCCATTCCCGAACCACTTGTTGAGTATGAACCGTCGATAATACCTTATCCCAGAAAGTAATCGCCACAACGCCCCGTTTATCTGCTACTAAAGGCAGTAGATCTGCCAAATCTCGATCTACGTCGGTTGCCTTGACTATCAGTAGCACGGTGTCATTTTCTTGTAGCTGTCTTAAAGCTTTCTTAGTAGTTACGCTGTCGGAACGATAGAGAATTCCAGGAGTATCAATAAAGGTATAGGCTTCAGATTGATAAGTGTCACAAGTCACTGTAGAACCGCGAAAATTGGCACTATAGGGAGTCTGCCCTGTAAGAGCCGCAATTAGTTGGGATTTGCCCGTACTCTCTTTCCCAATAACTACAATACAATCGCGTTCTAATTTTGACGGCGTAAAAATATTCATCTTATTTTTCAACAAACACAATCGTCATTACAGCAAGAAAGGTCATCTAAGAACAAACCTTGTCGGCGATAGGCTTCCAAGGTCGTTGTATCGATTCCCATACGTTGAGCGATCGCATTTCCTACCACAGCAAATCGCTGCCGAAATTTATAAATGAAACAAAAAATTATATTGCCGTGACGCACTGAAGGGCCGACGACAAATAATCCTGGAGTTAGGGTGGACTCATCTTCTTGAGTCAGAGCTGCATAGCCATTTGACCAGTCAAATAGAGGTGCGATTTGTTCTAAACTGCTATTAAACCCCGTACAGAGAATTGGCGGTGTAGAACTAAACCACTCTTCGTACTCGCTCTCCACCACATATCCTTTTTTTACTGCTTTGACTGCTTCAATGTACTTGTCTCCAATTAGTTCGATCCGACCCATAGAATAAGCTACTTCTAAACGTTTTATACTATAAGGAGACAAAGAAACACTAGGATCTGAGTCTAAGTTTAACCAGCTACTATTGCGATCGATTAACTTGACTTTTTTCCCTAATGCTGCCAAAACTGACGCTGCATCTACACCGCTTTCATAGCCTCCGACAACTACAAATTCCTCCCCCTCAAGCTCTGTCCAAGAACGTATTTGGGAATTATGAATACACAAATCTGCCCCTGGAAAAGGATTAAGATTGGGATATTGATACTCTCCTGCTGCCCAAATAACAAACTGTGTTCGCAACTCGCCTTTAGAAGTTTCCAAGACAAAGCCTTTGCCTTGAGGTAAAGCTGCAATAGTTTTCACATTTGTCTCGGTTTTTATAGGTAGTTGAAAATGCTCTGCTACAGTCTCCAAATACAGGGCATATTCTTTCCCTGAAAGATGTTCCTTTCTGAAACTGAGGGCAGGAGAAGTATTTAAAACTACTGCATTGAGATCCAGCAATCCAAAACCATGACTGGGAAACGACGGCGTAATGAATCCCATTTCTTCTGGCCAACGGCTAAAAGAAGCCCCGATTTGATGTCGTTCTAAAATGACAAAATTTTCAATTCCTAAATCTTTTAAGACTACTCCACAGCCAATTCCAGCAGCCCCAGCCCCCACAATTACAACTTCAAAACGATCGTTAGTTTTGTTCACCAGCAGACAATCTCGAATAGATACTTTATGATAATAATAATCATTCTATAAAAAAAAAGCTAGCTTTCTAACAAAAAATATTGGTGAGGCAGTGGTCAACTATAATTGATATCCTCCCATCACTACACTCCTGACGTTGCTATAGGGCGTTGCGAGAGCAAATGGACAAAAAAAACGCGCTCTCGTATAATTAGGGCTTGCTGAAAAAGTCTTTTTGCTAAGGCAGGGAGTAGGGAGTAGGGAGTAGGGAGTAGTGAAGAGTCAAGAGGAATCAGGAGTTGTAGAGGATGTAGAAGGAAAAATTATCCCTTGACTTGGGTGTCCCTATCTTGCCCAAAATCCTAGATTTTTGAACCTGAATTACCTAAAAGCTGGTACTCCCTTAGCACTTGCAAAGACTGAAATCTTTACCAGGGAATACTTTGATATTTATTCAGCCACGCCCTAATTAGAATAATCATAGTTAGTAAAAGTATAGTCAAATATAGACAGACTTGATTTCCGGCGCAGAAATTCCCTTCACTTTTGCTTTGAGAGATTAATTCTCCTGGGGTGAACTACGCACCTCTCTATCCCATAGCGGTTAAACGCATAAGGGAGATGCTTTTCGCAAAATGTTGTAAGAACCATTCACGTGACTACTGACAAAGAATTCCTCCATCAGTAAAATAGTTAAAAGTTTGCATTGTTTGATTACCTCTGTTTTCGGCGATTTTAAGGTTTGAATTTAATTTGATGGAAATGCTAAGACTCATTTCTTAAGAAAAGTTTTGAGTTACTTTGATCCAGAAACAAATCAAGTTCATTCTTTAATTTATCTGAAGTATGACGAAGGTTCTTTAACTTTTCTTGTGCTTCTGAGCTGAACTTTAGATTTTTAGCTATCAAAGAATTATCTGAGTCAATCCTTGTTTCAAGACTGGTAATAAATGTATTTGCTGAAAAAATATCTTGTGTGCAGAGATTTAAGAGTGTTAAACAATACTCCTTAGTAGATGCTTCATGTATAAAACGAATTGTTTCCTTTGTTCTTGCAACGTGCTTATCTATTTCTTTTACCATTACTTCTCTAGCATCTTCAATTCGAGCTATACCTTTTAAGTGGCTTCTATAACCTAAAATACCTAAACTAACAACTGCAACTGCTCCTGCTGCTGGGATAGTAAGAGGATTTGCTAAAAAAATAGCGGGTAGTCCTGTATCGTAATGGTGAATGGTGGCTGAAATGCTTGCTATACCGTTACCGAAAAAATTACAATGCACCACTACCAAATAGCGAAAGGGGTTGCTCCTGCTGCTACACCAGTTGTACCTCCTGCTGTTGTAAATCAATACTTTCAAGCTTTAATTGCCCCTCCTTCCACGAACCTTTGATCTACGCCAACTGACACAGCTAAAGTAGAACTTGAGAAAAACGGCTTAATTCTCAATCAATTTAGAATTAAAAACATCCTCCCCTCCTTTAGCTGTGTTGCTCCACAAAAAACTAAAGTGACTGTTGATATTTCAGCAAAAGTTCAGAAATATAATCATAACCATCCACTCCAATAACAGGCAAAATTTCTGACCGTTTCCGATCTAAAATTTCATTAAACTCTTCTCCCAATTGCCCTTTCAAAACCACCATTAATCCAGCAGTTTGCCGCCATTCATTAGCACCAATTTGCTCTAACAAATACATACCCAAACAACCTGCAAAAATAGCTTGAACCAAATTTTGTAAACTATAGTAAGCCTGAGCAAGATAAGCTAAATTCAAACCTTGTAAATACAAATCTCCAGAATATTGAGCAGCTTGCCAACCACCTACCAAATATAACAAAGCCTCTTCAGGTTTTTCTAATACCATAAATGCAATTCCTAGACTACTAAAACAAAGAGACTTACTCTGACCATCACCCAAAGTTTCTGATAACTTTAAACCCTGTTGTAGATAATTAATCGCATTTTCATAAATCTCAGTTTCCATCATTTCTTGTTGTCTAGCTTGGAAAACTTCACTAAAACCTAAATTAGCTAAAGCATTAGCTTCCCCTTTTTTATCCCCTATTTGTCGAGAAAACATCAACGCCCTTTGACTATAATTAATCGCCTCACTATAATCCTGCATCGCCACACAAGTCCGACTCAAATGATTCAAATTAGCAATTTCACAGAATTTATCCTCAGTTTCTTGGGCAATTTCTAAAGCTTGTTTATGAAATTCCATCGCCCTTAAATATTCCCCTAAAGTCTGCTGAGAATAACCCAATAAAGTTAAAATTCTTGCCTTAGCTTGAGTACCTTTAACTATTTGCAAAGGTGCATCTAAATAACTCAAAGCATTCTGTAAATATTCTCCAGAAAAAGAAGCAAAAATCCCACCATAGAGCGGAAAATATTCCTGTTGAGAAAAGGCACGAAAAATTTGCAATGCTACCTGAAAACAAGAATTAGTTAAACGAGGTCTAGCTTGAAAACCATTAGCTAATTGACACCAAATAGTAGCAAATGTCAAAAAAGTAGAAATAGATAATTTTGCCCCTACTTTTGCATCATAAATTAACTTATCAAACCATTCTACTAATCCCCTTTGTAAACATTGTAAAATTAATGCCAATTCAACTAAATTACTAGCTTCAATACTCGCTTTACTCGCAAATTCTACAATCGACTTTTCCAGAGCAATAGTATTGAATAAACCTTCTGGAAAAGAACTATTTACCTGTTTTGCCCATAATACCCACGGTCCTCGTTGTTCGGGAGTACCACCAAATCCTAATTGACCCCTACTTTGGTCATAAATCCAACTTACCAAATAAGGTTGCAGTCGTTGCCAAGCTTCCAGACCTTTAGTAATACCAGTCGCAAACTGTTGCAAGTCTTTTTCTAACTCAGAGTCAGCAGTTTGGAGTTTTTGTCCGTCTAGATTTTGGGCCAGTTTTTGTAGTTGATTGAGAGTTAGAGGTTGTTTTTGGTTAGGATCGATAGCATTGAATAAAGTAGTCAGGCGATCGCTAGACTCAGCATTAATAATTTCTTGTACAGAAGCAGCGATCGCTTCTTGAGTCTGATTTAGTTTTTCCCACCGCTCCCATTCTCCCTGAATAGTTTTTAATGCTCGCAAACGACGATTAGCTTTTGCTTGTTTTAACTCATCAGTTTCTGTATCTACTTGGTTTTGAACAGTTTGCAGACGTTCATCAAAACAACGTTCAAAAATTTCGCCCGTACCACTACTAACTTCTTTTAGCAGCATTTGATATACTTGTTCTTTAGAACGAATTTGACCTTTGAGAGTAATTTCCACAATGTGGTCAATTAAATTTAGATAGCGTTCCTGCCAAGAAATAGATTCTGTCATTTCAGTTATCAGTTATCAGTTATCAGTTATCAGTTATCACTACCTCTGCAATAAGGAGGCTTGACCTTGGCGAATATTCTCTTCTCTTGGTCGATTAGAGATGGCGAGGTCTCCTCGCCATCTATCGACCGCTTTTTTTATCCCCTTATAAAGGGCAAGGCTAATTCTTTTTCTTCAGAGAATATTCATCAGAAATACATTTAATTATGCAAATATACGAATTTCCCCATCTCCCTGTATAAATAGATTCCAAATGGGTTCTATAGGTTTAATTCCTAACCACTTCAGTTGTAGTTTATACAAGCTTGTTGTGATTTGACTCCATCCACTTTTCCTATCCTTTATTCCTTCTTCCTCCTTCCTTCTTCCTTCTTAAAATACAATCAGAATACTGATTAAGTTAATTTATAGATTTACCACTACAAACATTTGTTCAAACATATCATTAATCATATCTTCCATATCATCTCTATGTACATAATTAGGACCTCTAACAAACTCTTTTAGTGTAATTTTTCGGTCTTTAAAATCTTTAACAAAATTATGCAATGCTTGCAAAGAATTTAGATCGACTTCTGCTTCTGCAACCAACTTTTCCATCAAATTTTCTCCTTGTCGCTTTGCTTTGCGATACTGTTTTACCATATTTCCTTGAGGAGTCTTTTTCACCTCTCGTAATTCTGATTTCACTTGTTCATATTGTTGAGATAATAGTTCAATTTCTTTCTCTAATTGTTCGCATTCTTTTTCACTATCATTTTGGGAAAACTTAACATTTTCTTGATTTTTATCTCTTTCAATCTCTAATAACCGAGCTAGATCGCCACTTTGATAAGCAATATTAATTTCTTTCATTATTTCAGTATAGAAAACACGAGTTTCATTATCGCTAGCTTTATCTGGATGAAATTTATCGGCTAATTTTAAGAATATTTTTCTCAGGTCTCTACTGGGACGTGGTTGAGAAATATCTTCATTTTCATAGTAATGATTATTTTCTCCAAAAAAATCTTTCTCTGTTGTCTGTTCATAATCATTTTTATCTTCATCTTGAAAATTTGCTGATGATGACCGAGAAAAATATTCTGGACGAGGAGAAATTTTACCTGTTAGTTGTAAGATGCGATAAATATCTATAATTTCTTGTTTTTGACGTTTTCCTAAACGTTTATTACTTAAAATTTTATCAAATAGCCCATGAATTTTTTGATCTAGACTATTAATTTTTTCATAAAATGGTCTACTTTTTTGACGCACTTCTTGAGTAAGTGTTTGCATTTGTTCAGTCAGGTTATACAACTCAGTTTTTTTTCGTTTGATTTTGGTCAGAAGTTTTTTATGTTTTTCGTTGAGAAAATCAATCCTAGCATGAATAGAAGAGAATGATAGGGCGTTTTCTTGAGGTAGAGAATTAGAAGTTGCTGTTTTTTTAGTTTTTCTTGGCATAGATAGTTAAGTATAGTAATAAAAATTTTGGCAATTTAATTTTTTATAGTCTATCGTAATTTACTAAATGTGTCATCTCAGTCAGAATATATAGCGCTACGCGCAAGTCAAAAGTTAAAAGTTAAAAGTTAAAAGTTAAAAGTAATATAGCGTTTCTCAAGTTACTGAAGTACAGTGATTTTTTTTATTTTCTATTCCCTACTCCCTATTCCCTACTCCCTACTCCCTAAAACAAACGAATTTTGGATCTCATGAGGATGGGAATTGCTATATCTGATGATCGTTTGAGCATTTATAAATTTCCTAACCTATTTGCGTAGTGCTATAGTATCTCTAATTGATTCAAAAAGCTAAGATGCAAATTTTTTCTTACCAAATTACTTAAAATCATTAGACATCTCCAGAAAATAGGTATGGAGGGAATAGGTATGGAGGGGGAAATAATTGATGATTTATGTATGATAATTGATTTGATTTTTTGGCGTTGCTGATTCTGGGTATGATTTGATAATTTTGTATTTTGGATTTTGTATTTTGGATGCTTTGAACTACTTGTTAATATTAACTGTTCCCTGTTAAATGTTAAGTGTTCCCTCCATACCTATAAACCTACTTTCATACCTTAATTCAGCAATGCCGATTTTTTATTGTTGGAGATATCTATTAACAAAAAAAACAGGGGATGTTATCCCCTGTTGCCAACAGAATTTACCAACAATATGCTTTTTATTACTTATTTCTTAGTCTTTAACAGACACTTTTACCGAATAGATTCATCTGCTTAACTGTTTTCAGTAGATTTGACATAATTGATTTCCTGTTTTTAACTTAAGGTCATGAGTATTTCAAGTTTTTATGGGTAGAATTTTGCTATTTATCTATTGTCGAGTTTTTGTTGTAGAGTTACAGTTAACTTTATGCACTAGGTATGTTTACCAGATTATCTATGGCTTTCATTTATTATATTGAACTTTAGCTCAGTCTCATAAGTCATTCTCTTAACTTTTTCTGATTTGGAACAGCTTATCTATTACTAATCTTTGATTTCAAACGAGGTTTATTGCTTCATTAATTTCTAGATTAATACTATTCTCGAAAAAAAGCAAGCCTTGTTACGGTTATTCATAACTTTGTTTTATTAGAAAAATTTAATGTTAACCTGGAAAACCTTAATTTTAAAGACTTTGAAAGGAGTAAGAAAGTAATTTTAAACTTAAAAGACAATGCTCTACTCAGGTAATTTTATAAGTATTTATTCTCAAACAATTAAAGTTATATTATTTGGATGAATCGCATTTTATTAGTGGGATAGGTTCAAGAAGGTCTGGGACATACAGTCCGATGTCGAAAATTTTGGTGCTATTCATTTAAATGGGGATGCTGGGACGATACTAGACTTGTATGAGTACTGGCCTTATTTTGAAGGTCAGAAGTTTGGAGATACTTGGCCAAAGAATCAGGCAAAGTTTAAAACCCTAAATGCTCCTAGAAGCTTTAAAAGAGGTGTTGGGAACTTTGTGGACATTGATTCTGGTATTTTAGTTTGTGATAATCTGGCGTTAATAAAATTAAAAAAGCTAATTTTAAATTAGGTAGAAATTTTGTCTATTGACGTTGAAGACTTTAACATGAAAGTTTTGAATATTAGCAACATAATTGGCTGTTTAGATGAAAAAAAAAGTGAATGTTTGTACTTTAAAAACAGCCATAAGGTTATGCAAATAAAAAAATACTCATTTGATACAAATCTTTTAGATAATATTGCGCTATTTAAAATTCCTCAACTTGTTCGTAGTTATATTTTTGCGACAGATGCTTTTCGCGAACGAGTTTTGGAAGAAAAGTTAACTGGATTAAAATTTACACTATTATATAGTGACGAGTAATATCATGTCCGCTGGGGCGCGTTTGTGTAAACCCAAGGGTAAATATCTACAGGAAATTTAAGTTTTTTTCTTGCTCTTAATCTTCCTGCCTCTTCCTTCTTCCCTCTTCCCTCTTCCCTCTTCCTTCTTCCTTCTTCCTTCTTCCCTCTTCCCTCTTCCCTCTTCCTTCTTCCTTCTTCCTTCTTCCTTACCTTCGCACTTACAATACCGATACTACCGGACATAATATAAATTAGATAATGAGTGTCAACTATTACCAATTATTCTTTAATGTTTACTGGAATTATTCAAGAAACGGGAAAAGTTTATCAAGTTAGCTCACAAGGTTTGGGATGTGAATTAATTCTTGATGTTTCTGATAGTTTATATACTGAAGTGGAAATCAAGTCTAATATTTCTGTCAATGGGAGAGTATTAACAATTTTAGGTAAAGAGATATTAGGAGAGTTTTATCTATTAAGGTTTTATCTAGCTTCAACAAAAGTTGCTGCACAATATGAAAGGCAGAAAAAGCTGAATTTAGAAAGGTCTATTCGTTTGGGAGAAGAAATTTCTGGGTCTTTATTTTATGGTGTACCTTCGGGGTATTGTCAGTTAATTTCTAAAGATAATTTATCAGGGGGAGGGATAAAAATTGAGGTACTTTGGAAGAATGATTTTGTTCAATATCTTGATGTTAAAGACCTGGTTTGTTTGGATGGAGTACTGTTAATAATTAGGGATATGGCAAAATTGTCTTTGATGTTTGATATTTATCCAGAAACAGTTAATTTAACTAATTTGGTAGAAAAGGAAATTGGAGAATATTTTGCGATTGAAATTGACCCAATGGTTAAAAAGATCGGGCAAATTTTAGCAAAAAAACTCAGTTGAAAGCTGAGTGATTTTTAAAAGTAAAAAGCATTTCCTGACGGAATGCTCCGCAAACAGTAATTGATGCAGTCAGGACTTCTTAGAGTCATGTTCTGCAAACAGCGAACGATAAATATCTGATATCATGTATCTTTAAAATACCCACAATAAAAATTTTAGGGAGCAGGGAACAGAGCACACATAACAGGGAAGTTGGAAAAACATTTTCTAGTCTAAAATTCGTTATTAGCATAAGTCTTAACCAGTTCTTTATCAGCAGCTGATGTTTACCGAAGAATTAAGGTTTAAAGCCTCTCCTTTAAAGGAGAAACAAGCGGTCGAGGGATGGCGAGGTCTCCTCGCCATATCCAATCGACCAAGAGAGAAAAAATTTTCATCTCTTTGTCAATCCTCTTCTTTTCAAGGAGAGGTAATAATTAGGGTTTGCTGAAAAAGTCTTTTTGCTCTTTGTAGGAGACAGGAGACAGGAGACAACCCACCCCTCGCCCCTCCCCCTCCCAGGAGGGGAAGACAGAAGAAATGGGAATGTAGAGGAGGTAAGAGCGGGCGTTTTGTCCCTTAATTTTTCTGCCCAACTCTTGCACAAAATGCTAGTTTTTTGAGCAATCTTTACCGAAAACAGGCGCACTTTTTTCAACCTAAAACAGCTAAAACCTTCATCTATCAATGCTTTGATATTTAATCAGCAAGCCCTAATTAATTATTAATTATTAATTATTAATTATTAATTATTAATTATTAATTGTTGAATACTCCCCTACTTTCTACTTGCACACTTTAAGCTGCTTCTTCTTTTACCTTTTCTAATTTTGGTCTTTCTTTTTCCTTCTCTATGAGATTTAACTGTTTATTCTCAGCTAAATATTCAGCTAACTGCGCCTCAATATTCTCTTTGACAATATGACGATATTCATAAAAATGTTCTATATGAGCGCAGGTACTAATATAACGTGGCAAAATACTAGGATTATGTTTTCTAATGCTCCAAAAATGATGCCAAAACTTCCAACGAGTTTTCCGTTTTATTCCCTGTCGCCAGCAAATAATTAATAACGCTCGTAACTCCATCCAACTTGGCATTTTTGCAACACCTTTAGTAGTGGGGGCACCCATCATCAGAAAATGTCGATAAGTTCGGTCTAAAAATTTTTCATGGTCGTACAACTGCCAGAATGCTTCTACATATTCTCTGGCAATATCTTCTATTGGTCTGGTGGGGATAAAATTTGTCAGTGTTACTTGATTAACGTTACCACCTTTATCTAAAAGACGACCTTCCTTTTTCAGACGATGCCAAAGTGCAGTATTGGGTAAGACTTGCAACATACTAAACATGGCAGTGGGAATAGTTGTCTCTTCCACAAATTTAACGATGCGATCGCCTGCTCCTGGTTTTTCTCCATCAAAACCGATAATAAACCCTGCCATTACTCTTATGCCAGATTTAATAATTTTCTCTACTGCTTCATTGAGAGGGTTACGATTATTTTGATATTTATGGGTTAACTCTAAACTATCTTCATCAGGAGTTTCTATTCCCAAAAATACTGCTCTAAGATTAGAATCTACCATTAATTGCATTAATTCTGGGTCTTCTGCTAAGTTAACGGAAGCTTCGGTAGTCATTTTAAATGGATATTGATGTTCTGCTTGCCATACTTTTAATTCTTTGAGCAACAATTTGACGTTACGTTTGTTGCCAATAAAGTTGTCATCCACCATAAATAGAGAACCGCGCCATCCTAAATTGTAGAGGTAATCTAATTCTGCTAATAATTGTGCTGGCGTTTTGGTACGAGGTTTGCGACCATACAGAACAATAATATCACAAAATTCACATTGGAACGGACAACCACGGGAAAACTGAACCGACATAGATTCATAATATTCCATTTCCAATAAATCAAATCTGGGAATAGGAGTAATTGTCACATCTGGTTTATTCCCATCTGCACGGAAAATACCTTGAGTTTCCCCCCGCTGAATAGCATCGATAAACATTGGCAAAGTAATTTCCCCTTCATCCAAAATCAGAAAATCTACACCACTGTCCAGTTGTTCTTGGGGTAATGCTGTAGGATATGGACCGCCACAGGCCACTAATTTATTGCGTCGTTTTGCTTCTCGGATTTGGTCATGTAAGTCTTCTTTTTGGACAATCATGGCCGAAAGTATTACTAGGTCTGCCCATTCCCATTCTGCTTCTGTGACTGCCCTAATATTTCTATCTACTAATTTATATTCCCATTCCTGGGGTAAGATTGCTGCTACTGTGACTAATCCTAACGGAGGTAGCATTACTTTGCGATTTATCAGTTCTAGAATTTTTTCAAAAGACCAGAAAGATTTGGGAAATAGGGGATAAATTAATAAGACTCGCATTAAATATTAGTTCCTCAAATTAGGATGAAATATCAGTTTAAACAAACTCAGCCTAACTTTAACGTTATTAAGTTAATTTCGGCCATTAATTAAATATTAATTACTGATTTGAGGAGTCATTTCAGTTATCAGTTATCAGTACTTCCTCAAAGGGGAAAAAAATTGTTGGGTTTTCTCTATTCAGAGACGCTCCACTAATAGAGAAATTAACCAAACCTAAAGTTTTTTTTACTCGTAGCAATTCCCATTAATTGAGATTATTAATGAATTGTTGGACTTGCTGAATACCAAGGTGAAGTATATGAGCAATTTTTTCCGCAGAAAAGCCTTCCTTGAATAATTCAGGAATAACTTCTATTTTTTCCTCTATTTTTATTCTGCCATTAATTCCCATTAATTCCTAAGCAAAATGCGTTTTTTTCAAATCATAAATACCAAACATAGCTTTTAATTCCTGACGACTAAATTTGTGGTAATTTTTCCAAAATAATAACTGATAATAAGTTAAATAATCTATCAGGTACAGTTGTAACCCCCCCTTTTTTTAAGAGAGGAGTATTCAAAGTCCCCCTTAAAAAGCTATCCCTGATAAGGAACTCCTGAAAACCTTGTGGGGAGCAGGGGAGAAGGGAGCAGGGGAGAAGGGAGAAATAGTCAATAAAGCTTGGCAAAACTACTTAACTTATCCAAATAAATGTGCTTTTAAATACATTTTTTCCCAGGAAAAAGTCTTTTTAAGGCTTACACATAATTTGTCTATAATGTCTACGTTTTATGTTAAGAAAGATGTTTATAAAGCATAGCTTAAAAAGGGGGATTTAGGGGGATCGTAAATGTACCTAATTAAACAGAGAAATGCTACACACCCGGTTTCTTGTTTGGATGCCTAAGTCATGTTTATAATTTAATAATAGAGTTTAGTAGATTCTAAAAAAAATTCTTATTATGTCTCAATGTCTGAACCCGGAATGTCTGAATATTAATCCCGATAATTTTCAGTTTTGTCAAAAATGTGGAGATAAACTTTTACTTGTATAACGTTACTGGGCAAAAAGTATTCTCGGACAAGGTGGTTTTGGTAGAACTTTTTTGGCTGTGGATGAGTTGAAACCTTCTAAACCTTTTTGTGTTATTAAACAGTTTCTTCCTCAAGCTCAGGGAACTGAAACTGTGGAAAAAGCTGCGGAGTTATTTGCACAGGAAGCGGAAAGGTTGGAGTTGTTAGGAAAGCACCCACAAATTCCTGAAATTTTTGCTTATTTTTCTGTGGATAGTCGTCAATATTTAGTACAGGAATTTATTAAAGGTGAAACCCTGCAACAAGAGTTAGATAATCATGGTGTTTTTAATGAAGGTCAGATTCGAGAATTGTTAAAAGACTTATTATCTGTTTTGCAGTTTGTTCACCGTCATAATGTGATTCATCGGGATATTAAACCAGAGAATATTATTAGGAGAGAGGCAGATAAAAAGTTAGTTTTGGTTGACTTTGGAGCATCTAAAGTTATGCCGAAAACTCAACGTCGGACGGTGACAGGAACGGTTATTGGAACGGCAGAATATTGCGCCTCGGAACAGTTGATGGGAAAGGCAAAGTCTGGGAGTGACTTGTATAGTTTGGGGGTAACTTGTTTGCATTTATTGACTCAGATGAGTCCGTTTGATTTGTATGATGCAATGGAAACGAAATGGGTATGGCGAAATTGTTTAAATGGAAATTTTGTGAGTGATGATTTGGGGAAAGTTTTAGATCGTTTGGTGGAGCAAAAACCGAAGCAACGTTATCAGAAGGTTGAGGATGTTTTGGTAGACTTAGGGTTTGGTAATTCTTCTGTTTCTCCTACTAAAAAAAATCAAAAATATCCCAAAAAATCTGCTTCTACTAATAGTGTAAAAATTTCTAATGTTTATCGGTTAACTCCTCAGTCTAAAACCTCTGTTTATCCTGCTCAAAAAAAACAACAACCTTCACAGTATTCTCGTTCTAATGATTTACCTTTGGTTTCAGTTAGAGGTGTAAACTATAGAAAGTTGCGTGATTTGTTAGCGGGAGGAAAGTGGAAAGAAGCACATGAAGAAACTAAGCTTTGTATATTGAAAGTGACAAGAGAAAAAGAGAAAAGTAATTGGACTCATAGAAGTTATTTTCCTTTAGAAGACCTGCGCACTATTGATCGACTTTGGGTAAAATACAGTCGTGGTAAATTTGGCTTTTCTGTGCAGAAACAGATTTATCAGAGTTTAGGTAGTACATCGCAGAAGCAGATTTATCAGAGTTTCGGTAGTATATGGCCGTATGATGAGAAAGTATGGGAAGCTTTTGGCGATACAGTGGGATGGCGTCAAGGAGGCAAATGGTTGGTCTCCTGGAACGTGATTTATAGTCTAAATACACACTACAGGGGACATATCCCTTATTGTCGAGACTTTGCTTCGGACGATGAGGTGATAGGTCTTCTTACCCGTGAAGACTTAGGGATAGACTATACTAAATTGCGTGATTTATTAGCAGCAGGAAAGTGGGAAGAGGCAGATCGGGAAACTACTATTTGTATGTCAAAAGTAAAAAGGAGTGGAGATATAGATAGTTTTCCTTGTGAAGACCTCCGTACTATCAATGAACTTTGGGTAAAATACAGTTATGGTAAGTTTGGCTTTTCTGTCCAGAAGAAAATTTATCAGAGTTTGGGGGGTACAAACAACTACCATGAGAAAATATGGGAAGCATTCGGCGAGCAAGTGGGATGGTGTCAAAGAGGAAGTTGGTTAAGCTACTCTGAGATTTTTCAAGGTAGTTTGGATACATATCCCAAGGGACATCTCCCAGTCTTTACACATCCCAAGGGAAATCTTCTGAAGGTCAATTGTGATATTTACCTGCTGAGTGATTATCCATGGAGATTTTGGGATATTTTATGCCGGGTAAGAATGATTAGCTTGTTAAGGTACTTGGATGGTATTGGTTGGCGTAACATTAAGCAACAAGTAGATGAAATTTTATCTCAATGTTTCTTGGGATTGTTTTGTTGTGTTTTTATTTTGTTGGCGTGGGGGTTGCTTTTTGGTATGGGTTGGGTGTTATGTGAGTGGTTAAGGTTTTGTAGACTTTAACATATAGCCATTTCAGCCGTCTGGCATTCAGTTATCAGTTTTTAATAACCTATTTATCGCTCATCAAATACCAGTCTTTCCCCCTTTCTATGACAGAAGTTATTGTCATTGCGAGGCGGTTATAGAAACAGTTAACCTCTAGGATTTACCATTAACTTAGCCGAAGCAATCTCCCGTATTATAGAAAAGACTGCTTCGGTGGTTTTGGGGTGCTTCAGGTAAAATAATTACTTTTCCTTCCCCCCTCGCTGCGGACATGATTATTCTCAGAGATTGTAATTGCGAGGCAGTTATAGAAACAGTCCACTACTGGACTACATCCATCCGTGTATCCGTGGCCAAATCCTTGTCTAGCCCTGACTTCAAACTTTTGACTTCTGACTTCGGTATTGTTAACTAACAACTAATAACTAATAACTGATAACTGATAACTGATAACTGATAACTGATAACTGATAACTGATAAATCATCCATCCGTGTATCCGTGGCCAAATCCTTGTCTAGCGATTTAACCAAGCTCTAATTCCTTTCATAAATCATTAAAATCAACATTAAAAACATCTATTTTTTCCCTTGCAAAACTAGCAAGAAAGTCTCGAAGTTAACCCAGCAACCTGAGCCGCTTTTTCTTGAAAAATTTCCCCTTTTTGATACAAAAATATAGCCACTGCTAAACCCATATCCTGAACAAATTCTTCAGGCAGCTCAACGACGAGCAGAAAAAATCTCTTCCGGTAAATTAATAGTAATTTCTGACATAGCAATGTTTATCTAAAATTACAGAGATTATACTAACTCGATCGATATTCGCTATAGCTAATTTAGTCATTATAATAGATATTAATCCCCCCAACCCCCCTTTGAAAGGGGGGCTATTAATTTGAAAGGGGGCGATTAAACTTTTATGTTGGAACAACTATGAATAGCTACACTCTTAAGCTTGACTCAATAATTGACCTGACAGACGAACAATTCTTTCAACTCTGTCAAAAAAACCAGGATTTAAGATTTGAAAGAAATGCCAAAGGAGATTTAATTATTATGTCGCCGACTCCAGGAGAAACTAGCAATACTAATGCTGGATTAATTGCTCAACTCTGGAACTGGAACGCTAAAACTAAACTAGGTAAAATATTTGATTCATCTGGTGGTTTTAAATTACCATCAGCTGCTAACCGTTCTCCCGATGCTTCCTGGATACCTATAGAAAAATGGAATAATTTAACTCCCGAACAAAGAGAGAAATTTTTACCTTTTTGCCCGGATTTTTTAATCGAATTAATGTCACCTTCCGATAGCTTACCTAAAACTAGAGAAAAAATGAAAGAATATCTGGAAAATGGAATGCGCTTAGGTTGGTTAATTAATCCCAAAAATCAGCAAGTAGAAATTTATCGTGCTGGTAAAGAAGTAGAAATATTAGACTCTCCTAAAACATTATCTGGTGAAAATATTTTGCCTAGATTTATATTAGATATGACAATAATTTGGTAGTTAACTCCTCAGAATAAATAACCAAAATGACAAATTTGACTATCGAGCTTGACTCAATAATTGACCTGACAGACGAACAATTCTTTCAACTCTGTCAAAAAAACCAGGATTTAAGATTTGAAAGAAATGCCAAAGGAGATTTAATTATTATGTCGCCGACTCCAGGAGAAACTAGCAATACTAATGCTGGATTAATTGCTCAACTCTGGAACTGGAACGCTAAAACTAAACTAGGTAAAATATTTGATTCATCTGGTGGTTTTAAATTACCATCAGGTGCTGACCGTTCTCCCGATGCTGCCTGGATACCCATAGAAAAATGGAATAATTTAACTCCTGAACAAAGAACGAAATTCTTACCTCTTTGCCCAGATTTTTTAATCGAATTAATGTCACCTTCTGACAGCTTATCCGACACCAGAAAAAAATGAAAGAGTATCTAGAAAATGGGATGCGCTTAGGTTGGTTAATTAATCCCAAAAATCAGCAAGTAGAAATTTATCGTGCTGGTAAAGAAGTAGAAATATTATACTCTCCTGAAACATTATCCGGTGAAGATGTTTTGCCTGGATATATATTAGATATGACAGTAATTTGGTAGTTAACTCCTCAGAATAAATAACTAAAATGACAAATTTGACTATCGAGCTTGACTTAATAATTGACCTAACAGACGAACAATTCTTTCAACTATATCAAATAAATAAGGAGATAAGATTTGAAAGAAATGCTAAAGGAGATTTAATTATTGTGCCACTGATGGGGGGAAAACTGGAATGATTAATGCTGAAATTTCTGGCAATTTAGGAATGTGAAATAGAGAAACAAATTCCTAATTTTGTTTCAATTCTTCCCTAGGTTGTCAACTTCCCAATGGCGCTACCCGTTCTCCCAGTTCTGGATACCTATAGAAAAATGGAATAACTTAACTCCCGAACAAAGAGAAAGATTTTTGTCTTTTTGCCCAGATTTTTTAATCGAATTAATGTCACCTTGCGACAGTTTATCTGACACTAGAGAAAAAATGAAAGAATATCTGGAAAATGGGATGAAATTAGGTTGGTTAATTAATCGAAAATCTCGGCAAGTGGAAATTTATTGTGCTGGTAAAGATGTGGAAATATTAGACTCTCCTCAAACATTATCTGGTGAAGATATTTTGCCTGGATTTATATTAGATATGACAATAATTTGGTAACTATATTCATTTTGTGAAGCTCCAAAAAATCTGTCACCGGAATTAGCTTGCACTTTCTAAATAATTTTGATATGCTTTATTCTATAAGGGTTAACTCGTCTATACATATGACTTTTTATTCAACTAAAAGATATTGATCGTAGAGACTAATAACTGATAACTGAAATGACTAATATTCAAGGTACACCAGGTATTGATTTTCTCAGTGGCACTACTGAAAATGACATCATTGCTGCTTTGACAAGTAAAGATATTGTTCAAGGTTTCGGGGGTAATGACCAAATCTTGGGCAACCAGGGAACTGATGTACTTCAAGGTAATCAAGGGGATGATATTGTATACGGTGGACAAGATGCCGATACAATTTTTGGCGGGCAAGGAAATGACTTGATGTTTGGAGATTTTGGCCCTGACTGGTTAATTGGTGATTTGGGTAGGGATACTATGAGTGGAGGTGAGGGTGATGATTTGTTTGCTATTGGTAGACGTGGCGGTCTATCTTCTACTGGTGGAGTGAATATTACAGATGCAGATGTAATTACTGATTTTGGTAATGGTGGCGATCGCCTAATCCTAACTGGAGGGTTACAATTTAGTGAACTGAATATTATTTCCTCTGAGAGTAATACTATTATTCAAGACCGAGTAACGGGAGAATATTTGGCAGTTTTGTCAGGGGTGACGAGTCTTGAGGAGTCAAGTTTTAGTTCTATTTTTGGTGAGGTGGAGTTGGGTCAAATGTTACCTATTTCAGCACAGGCAAGTTTTTCTGGTCAAACGGTTAGTTTAGAGGTAGCACAAACTCCACTTGAACAGGGGATAGGTTTAATGTTTAGGACTGAGTTGCCGGACGATCAAGGAATGTTGTTTGAGATTAATCCTCCTCGGACTGTGAATTTTTGGATGAGAAATGTGTTTATTAATCTGGATATGGTGTTTCTGAGGAATGGGGAGGTACAGGCAATTTTTTCTAATTTACCTCCTTGTGAATCTGAACCTTGTCCTACTTATGGACCTAATGTTCCTGTGGATGGAGTGATTGAGTTGAGGGGGGGAAGAGCTACTGAGTTGGGTTTAAGGGTTGGCGATCGCTTGGATATTCAGCCTGTTTTTCTGTCTGTCTAAATTTTTTGTGTTTTGATGTTTAGGTTATTCGAGTGCTGTTTTTTATGTTGAATAAATAATCATGCGTATAGGCGAGTTCACCCTTATACTTCTATACTATCATGTTTTTTTGTTTATTCCCTGGGAATTTCCTCTATTTTTTTTGAGCTTCAGAAAATGAAAAATGAAGAGAGCAAATTTTTCTGAGTTGAGGAGTTGAGAACTTTCTACTTCTTTAGTTATGGAAAATATTTCTAGTTCTCAAGAAGTGGCGATATTTTCCATATCATCTATCGCTACACTCTATACTTTGCTTGAATCTCTATTACCCTGTTTTTTGCGTTGAATAAAAAGTCATATGTATAGGCGAGTTTACGCTTATACTTCTATACTATCACAATTTTTTGTTTATTGCCTGGTGAATTTCCTCTGATTTTTTTGAGCTTCAGAAAATGAAATGAGCAAATTTTTCTGAGTTGAGGATTTGAAAGCTTTCTACTTCTTCTCAGAATATCGGTAAGAGTAGGACAAAAAATTGGTAGTTGAAGGGTGGCTAGATTAATTAAGTGTTGAGTGGCGATATTTTCCATATCATCTATCGCTACACTCTATACTTTGTTTGAATCTCTATTACCCTGTTTTTTGCATTGAATAAAAAGTCATGCGTATAGGCAAATTTACCCTTATAATTTTATACTATCACAGTTTTTTGTTTATTGCCTGGGGAATTTCCTCTATTTTTTTGAGCTTCAGAAAATGAAACGAATAAATTTTTCTGAGTTGAGGATTTGAAAGCTTTCTTCTTGAGTTATGAAGAAAATATCTCTAGTTCTCACGCGTATCAGCAACAGTAGGACAAGAAGTTGGTATTTGAAGAGTGGCTGGATTCATTAAGTGTTGAGTGGCGATACTTTCCATATCATCCATTGCCACACTATATATCTTTGTTTGAAATTACTCTGTTTTTGTGTTGAATAAAAAGTCATGCGTATAGGCGAGTTTACAATTATAGTTTTATACTACCACAGTTTTTTTGTTTATTGCCTGGGAATCTCCTCTAATTTTTTTGAGCTTCAGAAAATGAAACGAATAAATTTTTCTGAGTTGAGGATTTGAGAGCTTTCTACTTCTCCAGTGCAGGATGGCAAAAATAACTAACCAGTTACAAAATCCTAGAAGTCTTATCAATCAAAAATGATTGACTTTTGGATTTTGAATTTTGACTTCCGCGTAGTGGCTAGTTATGAAAAATATCTCTAGTTCTCACGCGTATAAGTAACAGTAGGACAAGAAGTTGGTAGTTGATGAGTGCCTAGATTAATTAAGTGTTGAGTGGCGATATTTTCGACATCATCTATCCCTACACTTTATATTTGTTTGAAACTCTGCAATCCTGTTTTTTGCGTTGAATAAAAAGTCATGCATATAGGCGAGTTTACCATTATCGTTCTATACTATCACAATTTTTTGTGAGTTGCCTGGGGAATTTCCTCTCAATTTTTTTGAGCTTCACAAAATGAAGCAAATAAATTTTTCTGACTTGAGGATTTGAAAGCTTCTTCTTCAGTTATGGAAAATATCTCTAGTTCCCAAGAGGTAGCGAGCTTATCTACATCATCCACCGCCACACTTTATGTTTGAAACTCTGTTACCCTGTTTTTTGCGTTGAATAAAAAGTCATGCGTATAGGCGAGTTAGCCCTTATACTTTTATAATACCACAGTTTTTTTGTTTATTCCCTGGGAATTTCCTCTCAATTTTTTTGAGCTTCAGAAAATGAAACGAATAAATTTTTCTGAGTGGAGGATTTGAGAACTTTCTACTTCTCTAGTGCAGGATGGCAGAAATAACTAACCAGTTACAAAATCCTAGAAGCCTTACCAATCAAAAATGATTGACTTTTGAATTTTTAATTTTAACTTTTAACTTCCGCGTAGTGGCTAGTTTTCAAAATATCAGCAACAGTAGGACAAAAAGTTGGTAATTCAAAAGTAGCTGGATTAACTGGATTTTGATATGTAAAATGACGATATTCTAAACAAAATCTATCCCAAGCTGCCATTTGAATTTTGAATACTGAAATGATTACCTCTATCAACCAAGGAGACAAATTAAACTGGAGATAAATTCGCTTCTTCAGATATGCACAAATTTCATCAATAGCTTGATTAACTGTAACTTGTGGATTCCCCAAAATTAATTTTTGTAGTTCTTTTGACTGGGGCGGTTTTTCTACTAGATAAGTAACGACTCTAGCAATATCCTCAGCATGAATAAAATGGAAACTCCCATCAGCTTTTAACCACCGAATTAAACCAATATGTTTAATTATTTCTGGCAAACCAGAGGAAAGATGAGAATAAGGTTTTTCCTCATTCCCTCCTAAAACTAAAGTAGGAAAAAGACAAGTCAGAGGAGGAACATTCTTGAGTCGAGATAACTGATACATACAGTCATATTTAGAACGGATATAATCAGTACCAATTTCACCAGCTTTTCTGAGTAATTTGTTTTGACTATCAAGAATACTAGCTGTAGAAAAATAGATAATATTTTCACATACTTCTGGATTGAGTAATTTGACTAATTTAATTGTTTTGACAACATTTATATCAAATACTTCCTGTAAGTTTCCCCAAGCAGTAGCAATGAGAATAGCTACATTAATTTCTGAAAGTAAGTCTGAAAACCTTTCAATTTCTCGGATATTTGCTGTTAAAAGATTTACACCAGAACGAGCTTTATAATCAACTTTTAACTTTTCCGGGTTTCGCACTAATAAGAAAAGTTCGTGTTGAGTATTTTGAATTAATGACTCAACAATATAGTGACCGATACACCCACTAGCACCCGTTACAAAAATCCGTTTATGGCTCATAAAAAAATATTTTCAGTCTTAGATGATAGGTAAAATTCCGATTATAAGTAATTTTTTACTGTTGATACTATCTTCTAGACTATAGCAAATAAATTTTATGTATCCAAAGAGGTTTACACTCTTTCTTAGTTATTTTAGGTAAAAAAATCGGATTTTAACTAACGGTAAAAATACGGATGTGCAATCCTATTTATCAAAAACTTTTCTACATTTTCTTGAGCATGGGAGTAGGGGAGTGGGTAGGGATGTTGCATGCAAAGTCTGTAAAGGAAGAGAACCCACCCCTAACCCCTCCGGTGGAGGGGAAGTAAACATAAGAATAATTAACATTCAATTTGCTCAAATTAGCAAAAAGGCGATTGAGTTAGTGTTAATTAGGGTTTGCTGAAAAAGTCTTTTAGTAGGAGTAGGAGACAGGAGACAACCCACCCCTAACCCCTCCTAGGAGGGGAGGGGAGAAATGGGAATGAGCGAGGAGGTAGGAGCTAAGTTTTGTCCCTTAATTTTTATGCCCAACTATGCGCCTAAAATACTAACTTTTTGAGCATGAAGAGCTGAAAACCAAGGTATTTCAGACCTAAAAAGGCTAAAGTCTATATCTGTCAATGGTTTTATATTTAATCAGCAAGCCCTAATTATTTAATAACTGAAGTGTTATATTATGTTCTGTTGAGTACTTATAAATAACTGTTGTCAGGAGTCAGGAGTCAGTAGGTAGAAAGTAGTTTTTCGGTGACTAAATAGAATGAGATAGGTATAGTTTGCACTATTGTTTTGGCTGAAAATTTACTCAAAGTTGACTTTCATTCTTTACTTCAACAACTTCAAAAATGCTTTTGGGTTGACTGTACTAACTTTAGTTTATCTATCTGAAAAGCGCTATAAAACTCAGACAACACAATATTTTTCCTTCTTCCTTCTTCCTTCTTCCTTCTTCCTTTAATATGGTAAATAATAGGAGTAATTGCCAGATTTTATTTTTGATGTCTGTCAGAGTGCGAGGTAAGATGCTCTGTCTAAATCACGTTTCAAATTTGTCAATAAGAAGCTAAATAATGAGACAAATAAAGCAATAGCAAAAAATAAATTATCCAATTCTTAGACTCTCTATACTGCCTACTCCCTGCTCCTCTAAGTTCAGTGCAATGGGATTTTTTTTACTTGGAAGTCCCTAATAAGTTGAATAATATAGGAGTCGCCATTATTGTATTTGATATATCATAAAGCTTACCGAATCATTAAGTTTGTCAGGAAGACCGAGTCAGGAGTCAGTAGGTAGAAAGGAGTTTTTCGGTAACTAAATAGAAAGAAATAAGTATAATTTGCACTATTGTTTTGGCTGAAAATTTACTTACTCAAAGTTGACTGTCATTCCTTACTTCAGCAACGCCAAAAATGCTTTTGGGTTGGTCGTACTAACTGTAGTCTATCTATCTGAAAAGCGCTATAAAACTCAGACAACACAATATTTTTCCTTATTCCTTCTTCCTTATTCCTTATTCCTTCTTCCTTCTTCCTTTAATATGGTAAATAATAGGAGTAATTGCCAGATTTTATTTTTGATGTCTGTCAGAGTGCGAAGCAAGATGGTCTGCCTAAATCAAGTTTCAAATTTGTCAATAAGAAGCTAAATAATGAGACAAATAAAGCAATAGCAAAAAATAAATTATCCAATTCTTAGACTCTCTATACTGCCTACTTCCTGCTCCTCTAAGTTCAGTGCAATGGGATTTTTTTTACTTGGAAGTCCCCAATAAGTTGAATAATATAGGAGTCGCTATTACTGTATTTGACATATCAAAAGCTTACCTAATAATTAAGGTAAAAATCCTCTCCTTTCAAGAAGAAACAAAAAAATTTTTCATGATTAGTCAATCCTCTTCTTTTCAAGGAGAGGTAATTATTAATTATTAATTGTTGAAAGTGCTTTTCATTATAAGTAGACCACAAAATTAATTATTTTTGGGTAGGGAGTAGGGAGTAGAAAAATGTGGCGTTGCTGAATAAATGTATGATTTCACAGAAGGACTGAGTCAGGAGTCAGTAGGTAGAAAGGAGTTTTTCGGTGACTAAATAGAAAGAAAGAAATAGGTATAGTTTGCACTATTGTTTTGGCTGAAAATTTACTTACTGAAAGTTGACTTTTATTCCTTACTTCAGCAACGCCAAAAATGCTTTTGGGTTGCCCGTAATAACTGCAGTCTATCTATATTAAAAGTGCTACAAAACTCAGACAAAATAATATTTTTCCTTATTTCTTCTTACTTCTTACTTCTTACTTCTTACTTCCTACTTCTTCCTTCTTCCTTCTTCCTTCTTCCTTCTGCTAAAATATAGGGGCAAGTATAAACTCACCCCTAGGCAAAACAAAAATTAATGGAAATCTCTAGATATGGTTTAATTCAACTAAGCGGTTACTGCTAGTAAATTGCTGACCTCTTTAGCAGTTTTAAAGAAGAATTCTACATTTTCTTCAGGAGTCTTTTGCAACACACCATGTCCTAAATTCAGAATATGACCTTGGTTGCCTGCTTTGCGGATAGTTTCTAAAATGCGAGACTTGATAAATTCTTTAGAACCAAAAAGTACGCCTGGGTCTATATTTCCCTGTATGCCAATATTTTTACCTAGTCGCTGTCTTGCTTCGCCGATGTCTACTGTCCAGTCTACACTAACTATATCAACACCAGTTTGGGGCATTCTTTCTAACAATCCAGCACTGCCATTAATATAAAGAATAAAAGGTGTGTTTGGATGAGTTGCCTTAACCTGTTGTACTACTCGTTTTTGATATGGCAAGGCAAAAGTTTCATAATCTTGAGGACTAAGTTGACCTGCCCAAGAATCAAACATTTGGATAACTTGCGCTCCACTATTTATCTGGTAACGAGCATAAACGGCGATCGCGTCTGCTAGTTTGCCGAGAAACTGATGCAACATTTCTGGTTCGCAAAAGGCCATTCTCTTGATAAAAGTATAATCTTTACTACTTTTACCTTCTATGGCATAAGCTGCTAATGTCCAAGGTGCCCCAACGAAACCTAAAACTGCTGCTTCGTTCTTAACTTCTCTTTTGAGGATTTGTAAAATTTCTCTAATAAAAGGTAGAGACTCTTCTGGTTCGATGGGATGAAGTTGGTCAATTTGAGATTGGGTGCGAATAGGAGGGTCAATTATTGGTCCTTTACTTTCGACTATATCAAAGTCAATGCCTATTGCTGGAAGTGGGGTTAGGATATCTGAGAATAAAATTACTCCATCAGGTTTAAATGCGTGGAAAGGTTGCAGAGATATTTCCACAGCAATATCTACGTTTTCGGAACGCTCACGAAATGAGGGGTATTTCTCTCGTAAATCTCGATAAGATTTCATGTAACGTCCTGCTTGTCTCATCATCCATACAGGTGGACGGTCTAAGACTTCACCCTTGGTTGCTCGTAATAAATATGGTAGTTGGCTTGATTCGGCCATCTTTATTTTACCTTCTACTTCTCAAATTTTTTATCTAAATAGCTAGCAAAGCATAAGGTTGGGACATAACAAAGGTCTCAAACTCAAATTTTCAAGATAGCCTTTCCCTTTTGCCTTCTGCTATATCAGTATCAGTAGGTCAATATGATTGTCCTGATTAGTTAAGTTTACAAGGACGTGACATCTGTGGAAATATTAGACTTTCGATTGTAACGAAAGTTTACTATTCAGAAAGGGAGTAGGGAGTAGGGAGTAGGGAGTGGGGAAGTGTAAGAGAAGTAAAAAGATGAATAATTAATACGCTCCTAGCTAATAATTATTAAAAAAAGTTATTCGGCCTGTGTTAATTACTTAATAATTGAAGTGCTACTTAAGTATAGCAACACTTTTGATATTTGCTATTAATTACTGAACCTGCTGTAAGTTATAAAATTTCGTTGCTAAAATTATTCAGAAAAATTACTTAATCTGGCATTTTAGGGAATAGGCAATAGGGTACATTTCAACAATTAATAATTAATAGTTAATGATTAATGATTAACAGTTACCTCCCTTTGAAAAGAAGAGGATCGACTCAAAGGATTTTTTTTTCTTGTTTATCTTCTAAAGGAGAGGCTTTAAAACTTAATTATTCGGTAAAAAATATTTATTCGGTGAATTTAAAACTTTTAAAATTCTGAAAGGTAGTAGGGAGTATAAAATAGGAGGCAGGCAAAAAATATTTATTTCTTCAGTTTGACCGCATTAACTACTGAACCTGCTGTAAGTTATCAGAATTCGTGGCTAAAATCATTAAAAAAATTACTTAATTTTGCTTTTTAGGGAATAGGGAATAGGGAATAGGGAATAGGGAATAGGGAAAAGACAAAAAATATTTATTTGGTGAATTGAAAGCTTTTAACATTCTGACTCCTGACTCCTGACTCCTGACTCCTAACTGCTACTAAATAGTTTAGTTTTGCATCTGAAAGTTTTTAATATATTCTTTGAATAAGGGAGATAGGCTAAATAAGGTATTGTTATTTTTTATTGAATTTAATAAGTATCGTTTTTTCAGGGATTGTAATCCATTGATAATATCTATAGAGGATAATGAGCAGGATTTTTTTAAGTCTTCTATTGAAACATTTTCATGGGATTTACTTATTTTTAAAACTATTTGTTTTTCTATGTCTGACATTTTCTGATATGAGGTGTCGAAGAGTAGTTTCATTTCTTCTGTGATAATTAAGTTCCCTTCAGCTATCAACTGAGAGACTTGGTCTTGAAAAATATCTTTGATTAAAGTACATATATATTGTAAGTATAAGGGATTGCCTAGATACGTATTGTTTAATTTCAGCCAATAGTCTCGGTCTTGTAATTTATATTCTTGGATTATTTCTATTCCGGATGAATTATCTAAGCCTTCTAATTCTAAACATTGAATTGGATATAATTCTCGGTCTAAGGCTGTCATTTCTTGAGCTTTTTCTTGACTAATTAATATTACACAACTTTGATGTTCGGTTTGAGCGATCGCTTGGAAGAGGTTTTGATATTCTGTGTGTTTAGTTTGATATTGTCCGGCAAATTTTCTACTGATAAATATGTTTTGTACGTCGTCGAGAATAATTAAACATTTTTGTTTAGATAATAAGTCTAAAAATTGGGTTAATTGTTCGTCTGAGATGAGAATATTTTGATTTTGGATACTGATTTTTTTTAAGAGGTCGGTCATTAGAGAGTTTAGAGATTTAACAAGTTTTAAATTTCTCCAAATTACTACATCGAATTGTGGGATATTCAAGTCAATAAATCTTTTGACTAGGGTTGTTTTGCCAATACCGCTTAATCCTAATACTGACATGAGACGAGTTTTTTGACGGAAGATATAGTTGGATAAAATTTCTAGTTCTTGAGTACGTCCGTAAAAGTAAGCAGGATTAATTGTAGGGGCAATACTTAAATCCTGAAAAGTTGTTTTATCTATGTCTTTGACTTGAGAATCTTGAGGATATTTTTGATATTGATATAGATTTTGTGACCCGAAATTATGATTAGTTCCTACACAAATATTTTGTCGTGATTTTTCTTGTATGTGTAATCTTTCAATAGTAGAGCGAAAATTAGATTTATTAATATCTTCTCCTAAACTCTCGGAAAAAGTTTTCCATAATTGATAACCTACATCTCGAACTCGACTTTCACTACGGTTACATTCTTGTGCAATATTGTCATAATTTTTACCTTGACAAACACCTTTAATAACTGTTTCTTGAATATCATCTAAATGTTTTCCTCTATGAGCAAAAACTAGGCGATCGGCAAATTGTAAAATTTCTGTAATAGTCATTGAGTTTAGATTTAATAATAGTTTTAGCCATTTTAGCTCATTCTCATAGGACATTTTAGGATATTTTCCTATATTCACTTGATTTTTATTTACAAAAATCGCGATTTAAGCAGGCAATTTAGTATAGTCAAAACTAAGTTTAACTCTTAAATTAGGATTTAGGATATGATGAAAAATTTTCTGACTCAATATTATGAGTAGTTAATATTTTTATTCTATCTAAACTAAGTTGTACAGCTTAAAAAAAGCTGACTGCTAAGTTCTAGTACAAGAATAATTTTGAAGCCAATTGAAGGGTGGATGATAATTTACCAAAATCGTATCCTGAACCAGAAGAAGTAGAACCATCAGTTCTAAAAGTTAGAGGAAAAACTCTAATCTACGAAAATACTATTTATCAAATTAACAACATTACCAGTATTAGTTTGATTGAAGTTAAAAACACTAAAAAAAGAACTATAAATTATTCAATTGTGCGACTTATAGGTGCTATATTACTTATTTCTATAGCTGTTATATTACTTCAATCTTCAAACAAAAACTTCCAAATATTTGGCTTATTACTGATAATAGTTGATATTTTGCTATTGTGTCATTATCGACCTAATAGAACTTCTGAACAGTATGGTCTAGTTATTGAAGGAAATTCAGGGTATAAAAGCATTATAGTTAGCTCAAGTAAACGATGGATTCAAAGAATAATTGTTGAATTATGGTTTGTTATGAATTCTGGAACGGGCAAATTAAAACCCTCAACCTTTAACTTTAATGATTATTCGATTAATGGAAGCAATATTGTAGGAACCAATTTTGATTCCCCTATCCTATCTAACAATACTATTCAGGGAAATGTAGATGTAGATGTAAAGGTAGATAAGATTATTCCATAAACTTTTTAGAATAAAAGGCATCAGATTATTTTTAAAGTAACAAATTTTTCATAATTAAGTAAGGTTCACAGATGAAAGACAACTCTATCAGCATTGGATCAAATCAAAATTCCCCTATAACTGTAGGTAATGAAGTTCAGGGCAATTTTAGTGTTAGTGTTACTGCTTCTATCAAGAAATTACCAGATTCTTCCGAACCAAACAAACCAGGAATTAAAGAATCTTTGACTCAACTTCAAGCAGCAATTGAAGCAGAATCAAATTTGAGTCAAGAGGATAAAGAAGAAGCTTTAAAGAAATTACAAAGTTTGGCAGAAGCAGGAAAAAATCCCCAGGAAAACCAACAAAAAGCAAAAGGAGTAATTAGATTTTTTAAAGGCTTATTTACAGAGTTACCTAAGACAGCAAAATTAATTCAGGAGTGGAAAAAATTATTACCAGCGATCGCCAGTTTCTTTGGATTTGAAAATTAGGATATATCAGCAAATCTTCAGATTACGAAAAGACAACTAAATTGGTGAGGAATTAAAATTTAATCCCGACTTTGACATACGAGAAAATTCCGACAAAAAATTTACCATTCGTAGGTTGGGTTGAGGAACGTTAGCGGAGCTTATCCGTAGGATAAACCAAACAAAATAGAGGTGTATTTCGACTTTTTTCATCTTTCTTTTGCTATATATGGTAGGTTACGCTACTGCTTAACCCAACCTACTGTATTCCCGACTTTTACAGGTCATAAAATTAGACAAAAAATTTACCATTTGTCGGTTTGGTTGAGGTGGGAAACCTAACAAAAATAGAGATGTATTTCAATATTTTTTCCTCTTCCTTTAGCTATATATGTTGGGTGGCAATATCCCTGAACCCAACTTAGGATATTCCCGACTTTGACACAGGAGAAAATTCCGACAAAAAATTTACCACTTGTCGGTTTGGTTGAGGTGGGAAACCTAACAAAAATAGAGGTATCTTTCAATTTTTTTCCTCTTCCTTTAGCTATATATGTTGGGTGGCAATATCCCTGAACCCAACTTAGGATATTCCCGACTTTGACACAGGAGAAAATGCGACAAAAAATTTACCACTTGTCGGTTTGGTTGAGGTGGGAAACCTAACAAAAATAGAGATGTATTTCAATATTTTTTCCTCTTCCTTTAGCTATATATGTTGGGTGGCAATATCCCTGAACCCAACTTAGGATATTCCCGACTTTGACACAGGAGAAAATTCCGACAAAAAATTTACCACTTGTCGGTTTGGTTGAGGTGGGAAACCTAACAAAAATAGAG
>NZ_JAAHGO010000010.1:47985-106617 GCF_010672455.1 Okeania sp. SIO2C9
ATATGTTGGGTGGCAATATCCCTGAACCCAACTTAGGATATTCCCGACTTTGACACAGGAGAAAATTCCGACAAAAAATTTACCACTTGTCGGTTTGGTTGAGGTGGGAAACCTAACAAAAATAGAGATGTATCTCAATCTTTTTTCCTCTTCCCTTTTGCTGATAACTGATAACTGATAACTGAATATGTTGGGTTGCGCTGTCGCTTAATCCAACCTACGGTATTACTGACTTTTACAGGTCATAAAATTAGACAAAAAATTTACCATTTGTCCGTTGGGTGGATAAAAAAAACTCAACAAAAATAGAGATGTATCTCAATCTTTTTTCTTCTTTCCTTTTACTGATAACTGATAACTGATAACTGATAACTGAATATGTTGGGTTGTGCTGTCGCTTAACCCAACCTACGGTATTCTCGACTTTTACAGGTCATAAAATTAGACAAAAAATTTACCATTTGTCCGTTGGGTGGATAAAAAAAACTCAACAAAAATAGAGATGTATCTCAATCTTTTTTCCTCTTTCCTTTTACTGATAACTGATAACTGAAATTCCCCTTACCGAATAGTTAATAAGTAAGCATTCAGCCGTCAGCACTTCAGCTATCAGCTATTGCTTTTTGTGTAGTTTCAAAGCTGTATTAATCTAATCATATTTAAATCTTACGACAAGAGTTGTTAAACTCTATATTCATTTACACTCCTTCCTTTAAAGCAAGGTCTTATTGCTGATAGCTGACAGCTAATAGCTGAATGCTTACATTAATAATTAAATAATTCGCGCCTTGAAGCCTCCCCTTTTAAGGGGAAAAAAACAGTCGATAGATGGATGGGTTTCCTAATCATATCCAATCGACCAAGAAAAGAAATAATATTTCCTTATATTAAATCAAGAGCGGTTTTAACCAGAGGTAATTATCAATTATCCATTATCCATTAATGAATCTATTTCTTTATTTCCAAGTTCAAACCCATTTTTTTTAACATAAACATAAGGAATAGTTTTAGCCTTAAAGTCAACTATATTAGCTGCATTTTGTACCCACTCACAATAAAGTGGATTTAATTGTTGATAAATTTGCTTAAGATTTTGTATTTCCGCTTCAAGTTCATTAGCTTTTTCGTTGACTTTTTTAACTTGCTCCTGTAATTCTTTTCCCCCTTGATAAACTTGTTCTTGTAGTTCATGCCATTCTAGTCGAGATTTTTTTGGTGCTAATGTAATTTTCTTCTGATTAAGTTGTGCTTCTAATATTTTGAGAGATTGATTAATTTCTTGTAATTCTTCTTGCCACTTTGCAGCTTCTTCAGCATTTTTTTTATGAAATTCTGCTAGTGTTTCAGGAGTATTATCTGGAGGAAAACTAACATCTATTCGGAAAGAAGAACGTTGATGACGAAGAGTATCTACTTCGGTCTGTAGAGTTTCTATTTCTGCTTGTAAAGTTTCTACTTCTGATTTTAGTTCTGCTATATTTTCTTTCATATATTTGAAAAGGGTTTAATTTAGTAGAAGAAGGCGGGGATAACTAACCAGTTATAAAATCCTAAAAGCCTTACTAATCAATATTTTTGACTGTCTTGAGTGCGTCTTACATTCTAAGGGGACCTCAGAATTACGCACTCGCTTTTGACTTTTGACTTCCGCGTAGTGGCGCTAGTCTTTCAGGAACTACTATATATCCGGTGGTGTCATCGCCCAAAACTAAATTTTTTGCTTGACCCCAATACCACCAGTATGCACCAATATAAGCACAAATTAGACTATCTAATTTATCTTCTGTAATTTTGAGAGTAGCTATACTATTTATATTTTCAGTATCTAGGAAATTTTCGGAAATTTCTAGGGTTGGTTCCAGGGTAGTTAAGATATTTGTTATGTATTGGTGCAGTTTCAAAAGTTCTGATTTACGGTCTGCTAATTTCCCTTTTTTGTATTTCAAAATTTTTTCTAAACCAAATAAATTAACTATAGCTGGATGGGGATAAACTTCTATTTGAAAACGTCCTGGTTGTTGCGGTTCAATTGTTGGTGCATGAATAAATCCTTTAGCTGCCAAACTCATGCCAAAATTTACGGTTTTCTGAGCAAAAGGACGGTTAAGATTTGCCGGATAACATCCTGCATGATAACGACCAAAATATTTATGAGTAAGTTTATCTGGTAGTCTAGTTCCTGTTTGATTGGGAATTATTGTTGGAGCATCTACGGCAATTAGAGCAGGAGTTAGTAAAGGAGTAAAATTATCAATCCAATTGAGAATATCTTCAATTTCTAGTATGCAGTCTAAATCTAATATTTTTAACTTTTTGTCTGAGTATTGTAGACAGCACAAACCACTTTTTCCCGAACTCCAACCGAGGTCTATTCCTATAAATTTCATAGTGTTGTTTTGGTAAATAGGGTTTGCTGAAAAAGTATTTTTTCAGGGTAATTTAAGTTATCAGTTATCAGTACCTATGCAACAAGGAGGCTTTAAAGTAAGCATTTCCTCCGGAATGCTGCGCAAACAGCCGTCAGCTCTCAGCTATCAGCTAATATCTACTATTTGTCAATGACTAGAATTACCGAAAAGCGACGTTGAAGGCCGCCGTGTTTTAACCGGGGGATGAAAACAAGCGAGTCGTTTAGACTAGACAACTAAAGTTTTCCTGTGCTATGATTACCTACAATAACTTTTCGGTCTGCCCGTTTCAAATGTACTGTTGTCAGCAAGTTTTAGTAGGTAAAAATCCTGAATTAATTCCCATTTTAACATTCTTGTGCGAACAGTCTCACAAGCTCACTAACATGGGAATATATTATGCCAGACAATTATATTTTAAGTCTCACAAAACTCTGGGTAAGTATGACGCAGGAATTAGTCTACAAAAAGAGCAATCACTATAAAGTTTTATATTCGCTCTTCAGCACAACAAATATTGAGAACTGTAGCTGAATCATTTCGCTCTTATTATGGTCTTATAATTGCCTACAGAGAAGGTAAAATCGCAGACAGACCAAGGATTCCTAACTACAGAAAAAAAGGGGGAATGGCTACAGTTAGTTACCCCAAGCAAGCATTAAAACTTAAAGGTAATCAAATTAGAGTACCACGCTTGTAATACTTGTAAGCGCTGGTTTTGTCTAGATTGCTTTTATATTCCTATGCCGAGTAATCTCGAATTTTTATCTGTTAAAGAACTGAGAATATTACCGAGAAACAGATATTTTTATTGGGAATTTGTTTATGAAAAAGAAGTAGTAGTTAAACCTCAATTAAATCAAGAAAATGTATTAGGAATAGGCCATGGTTTAAATAATTGGTTGACCTGTGTATCGAACGTGGGTACGAGCGCGGGTTGTAGATGGTAAACACCCACCCCTATCCCCTCCCGGGAGGGGAACTAAAGGGGTGGGTTGGTACAACAAACAGATATCAACTATTAAAGAAAATCAACCGACTGGATTTTGGTCAAATAAACTAGCTGCAATTACAGAAAAGCGTAACCGCCAAATGCGATTTGGGTATAAATAAAGCAGCCAAAATAGTCATTAATCATTGCGCACAAAAATTCTATTGGTACAATTGTTTTTGGTTGGAATAAAGGTCAGAAAAATCAAATAGATAAGGGTCATAAAAAGAATTCAGAATTTGTACCAATTCCTACTGCTAGACTGAAAGAAAGAATACCTCAGTTGTGTTATGAATATGGAATAATATTTATAGAAACACCAAGAAAGTTATACAAGTATTGCTTCATTTTTAGATGGTGACTGTCTACCTAATTATGGTGAGAAACCCAATGATTGGAAACCATCACCGAAAAGAATAAAGCGATGCAGCGCGGTCTTGGGGGTTTCCCCCATGAGCGACTGCATCAAGACAGCGTGGTTTGTATAGGAGTAGTAATAATTGTTTTGTGAATGCAGACTGTAATGGGGCTGCAAATATCATCACAAAAGTAAGCCGCAAAGCTGTAGGGGCGTTAACGATAGTTATGCGAAGCAAACGGCCGTTCGCCCCTACTTAAGCCGACTGTGTAGGGGCACTTTGACTTGTCCCCAGAGAGCGTATTTCAGCTAAGAACAGATGGAGCAACACGGATTTATCCTGTTGCGTAGTATCTGCGCTTGTTTCCCCGTGACTTGAGTCCGGGGAGTAGTCAATTGGGTATTTGTACTTGTTCAAAATTTGTTTTTTTTGAGGCTATACCTCTCGACTGAAAATTGGCATATTTGAGGTGTTATTAACGTAAATACTAGCTTGTAGCCTTGTATTGAAGAGTCTATTCTTAGGTTTAGGCACAACATTGGCACAATATCTTATGTACAAACTATGTACCAAATCGCTGAAACAACGCAAGTTCGTGAAATATTTTGTAATAATTTGGGGAAAATTAGACTACTTTGATTTAGATAAATAATATTAAAAGCTGATTTGATTAGTCAAAGCTATATCGAGCGGTCGCGATTTAGTTTTGTTTTTGAAAGTTACTTTGCAATATCCGGAAAAAGTAGAACGGGAAGTAGTAATGATTTTTTAATTGTTTTGTCATACTATTAGCACAGATAACTTTAGGTTTATTCGTCCTACCTATTTTTGAGTATTACTAAGAGGTTGAGAAAGCGATCGCTATATCTTTTGACTTTTTATCCTTTGAGCTTTAAATATGGAATCTTCTTTTTTTGATCCTCTGAAAAGAGGAGGCTTCAGACTTAAATTTATTGGTGAAGTAACAGGGAAAGCCAACTTAAATTAAGTTATTGTTAGGTTGATTTTTCTGAGCAAAAACTGATTTTTTATAATTAGGTAATGGTGAAATTAAGAATCAGGGTAAACCAAAATATATATCCTTGAGTTTCTTTCCTCAACCTCACTGACAAAAGCTGCAATTTCTAGTATGAAGCCTCAGTCTAATATTTTTAACTTATTATCTGAGTATTGATATGCAAAACAACTTTTTTCCGAATGCCAACCTAGGTCAATTATGATAAAATTCATACTGTTATTTTGGTAAAAAAATATATAGTGTCGCTTGAGTAAACCCACAGGGAAATTCAACTTAAATTAAGTTATTGCTAGGTTTATTTTTCTCAGGATAAATTGAACCCTACTCCCTACTCCCTAAAACAAAAGTTTTTTCATTATTGTCTTTGATAAGTTCTATTGAGGGAGAAATTTTTTCAACGATTATATTAGGAATAGCTTTACCTAAAGTAATTGCCCTAGCTGCCATAAAAATTGCTAAAGCTAACCATAATATATGATTACTTTTTAACAACCAACCCACCATAGCAAAGGGTAAAAATCCTACTAAACTAGCAATTAAAGTAGAATTGCGTAATAAATTTCCTTGAGTTAAACCGAGAAAATATCCATCTAACATATAAGCCATTCCTCCAAACCCCAAAACAGGTATTAGCCAAAAAACATAACTATTAATATTGTGAATAATTTCAGTATAATTAGTCAATAAACTAAATAAAGGAGTAGGGAATAAACAGAATACTAGAGCAAAAGTCAACCCAATACTCACACTAATTATTCCTGAGAATTTTACTAATACCTTTAATTGTTCCTGATTTCCTTCACCATAACTTTTTCCTGCTAGACTTTCTGTGGCAAAAGCTAAACCGTCAATAAAATAAGCGGCTAATGTCACTACCTGTAATAACAGGGTATTAGTTGCTAAAACTAAAGTATTTATGTATGAACTTAAATTAGTAAATACAGCAAAAGTAGAAATTAGGGCAAAAGTGCGAATCAGAATATCTCGATTGAGAATAAAAGTTTCTCTAATTACTTGAGGTTGCCAAATATCTTTGATTAACTGAGGAATTTCTGTTAAAGATATTAAGTTAAAAACACAAATTATGCCTACGACTAAAGTCATATATTGACTTATTGCTGTAGCACTACCAGCACCGCTACTTTCCCATCCCCAACGGACAATAAAAATATAATCTAAGATAATATTTGTGCCTTTATTAAATACTGATAGTAGTAAAACTTTTCCTCCTTGTTCTAGTCCTAAAAACCAACCTATTAATACGAAGTTTAATAAGGTAGCAGGGGCACCCCAAATTAAACTTTGATAGTAGCTAATACCACTAGCTTTTACTTCTGGAGTTGCACTAAGTAAAGTAAAGCCAATTTCTCGCAAAGGATATTTGAAAATTATAATTATCGTGGCAATAGCTAAAGCAATTAAGCAATTGCGTAGACAAATTTGTTTTACTTCCTGATGGTTTTCACTTCCTCTAGCTTGAGCAGTTGTACCAGTAGTACCCATGCGTAAAAAACCAAAAGTCCAGTAAATATAGTTAAATAAAATTGTGGCTAGGGAAACTCCTGCTAAATGATGAATTTCATCTAAATAACCTAAAAAAGCTAAGTCTACTAGACTTGCTAAAGGCACCATTAAATTAGATAAAATGTTGACTAAAGCCAATCTGAGAAAGCCATTGTGAATAACATATTTCATATTTTGAAGAAGAATGGTTAGTTATCAGTTATTCGTTGTTAAATTTTACCGAAAAATTGTGGTTTAAAGCCTCCCCTTTTAAGGGGATAATAAATAAAAAATTTCCTTTGAGTCAATCCTCTTCTTTTCAAGGAGAGGTAATTATTATAGCAATCAGGAATCAGTTGTGAGAATTGAAGTGTTCCTTAAAAGTACAGAATATAGTAATTATTACATTCATATTATACGTTTTTTTCTTCTTCTCTGTTGCCTTCTGGAGCTGTTGCCTGTTGCCTAAAAGTTTCCAATATCTCACAAATCAAATCATATTGCTATAATTGTTGAAAGCTTTTCAAGAAGATTATATTGACGACTGATAATAGAGTTGATAAATTTTTTAAAGCCACTGCTGTAAAAAGCTTGTTAAGAAATAATTATTCAACTTCGAGAAAATCAAAGTCTACTTCTAGCATTTTATTGAAATGGTGAAGTACAGTTTTTCTGAGTATATTTCCTTTGTTTATGAATTTCTCAAACTTTGTGCTTCATAAACTAAAAAAACTGCTGTAACTATTTTCGATGATTGAGGCATTTCCTTTTGTTTTGAAATGGTTTGTTTTGAGCTTGAGATGAATCTTCTATTTTCGTGGATACAAGGGGTTCATTTAGTTGAATATTATAAGCTCTGAACATAGCAAAAGCAGCACTTAAAATTGCCATATATACAATAGTCGTAATTAATGCTGTTTGAGTCAATTTTTGTCTTCGAGAAGGGGGCAATACTTCTAAAGGAATTAAAGCGTCAAGGGCTAATTCTGCTGATGAATACCTATTTTTATAATTGGGTTGTACCATTTTTTCTAGCCAGGCAATAAAGTCTTGATTGAGATTTTTTACTTGCTGCTGAAAATTAATTTTTCCCATGTCATCCATGAGACTGCCTACTTCTGTTGCAGGGGTGTTTGTTAATAAACAAATTAATGTTGCACCGAGACTATATAAGTCTGATGCTGTTGTTAATTCACGATTAAACATTTGTTCTGGAGGCATAAATCCTAATGTACCTTTGACTACGCTACTAACAGCAACTTCTCCTCCTCCTATTCTGGCAAAACCAAAGTCTACTAGGCTAATGTTCATCTGGTCATCTACTAGAATATTTTCTGGTTTTAAGTCTCTATGAATTACAGGTGGAATTCTATTTTGAAGGTATTTAAGAATTTCTAGAACTGAAATTGCTATTTGTTTAATTTGTTGGGGTTGCCATTTTTGAGAGGTTGCTAAGTTTGCTAAAGAAATGGCGTTTTTATATTCCTGTACCATGCAAAAACCTGATGGTGTTTGGAAGGAATCTAAGTAGTGGGGAATGTTGGGATGGTCTAGTGTTTTTAATACTTGAACTTCTCTTTCATAAGCTTGATATTCTGACCAATGCGCTCCGGTTGTAGCAAATTGAAATTGTTTAACTACTACTGTTTTTTGAGTGTTAATTTCTGTGGCAAGATAGGTTACTCTTCCACCTGCACGGTTGTGTCCGAGTTCTTTGATTATTTGATAGCCGTAGTTGGAAAAATTGGGGTAGTTATTCATGGGTTTTTAGTAAGTTTTTAGGGGACAGGGAATAAAAAGGAATTAAATTTTTACATGAGATTCCGAGTCGATATATTTTGATTATGCTTTAATTAAGTTTGGCTCTGCTTTTCTGTATTTATAAGTTATTTTGAGAGGTTTCAATATTAAATAAATTAGGGGTATTAGGGCAATAGAAAGAGTAGCGATCGCTCCTCCGACTAAAACTGAAATCTCTCCTAAAGTTAGGCAATGTAGTACAGATATGACTTTATGAAAAATAAAAAAAATTGTACCTAAGCTAAAGTAAAATCCTATTATTGAAAAACACATAATTCCTTTTTTATCATCAGAAGAGACAGAGGATAATTTATTAAAGTTGTTTTCAGTTATAATTCCAGTTGTTTTTTTTGGTCTAAATTGATGTTTATCTGGTTCTAGTACATTTAAAACATAAGCTACTATCGCTAGTATAGTTATCCAGGATAGTTGGATTAATGCTTGCAAAGAGTAAAGAGTGAAAAAATGGAAAAAATTTTTTCCTAGACTTCTATAAAAATCATCAGACATCAAGAAATTTGACCTAAGCGCTACCCAAATACTTAATGTTATTATCAGACTAACAAGACCAAGTATTAAAATTTTAGCAGTAGTACTCATCTTATTCAATAAACCAGATATTGCTATAGGTATTACTGATAACAAAATAAATAGAGGATTTAATTTTAATAATATAAAACTGCCAAATATACAAGGAAACATCAGTACAAACTGACCAAAAAAGAACATGAAGTTAGGTATCAATTTAGGCACACTACCAGTTTCTACCTGAATATTTATCTTGTGAGTTTCTAATTCTGAATTATTATGTAAAATTATCTCCCTTTTATAAATTTCATTTTCTACTAACTTACTGGTATCTACTGTTATTTTACACTCTATATTATTACCTTCAAACTTATGAGGTAAAAATGAAATCCAACTATGGTCAGAAGGAGTATGAGGAGGGTCACTTACATGGGGAGCAACTTCCCATCTACCAGATAAAATTGTCTCTGGAATTGGATTACTAACTGTAATAGTTTTTATTACTTTTTCTCCCCATTTATCGCTATAAAAATTTAGATTTTCCTGACTAATTCTAACTTTCGGTAAACGATTAACATCTAAAGGTTGAAGAATAGCTAAAGCTACCTCAGCATTTTCATATCTATCACTAAATTTTGGTTCTACCATCTTTTCCAACCAATTAATCCAACCCCTTTGTAATGGTGGAACTAAATGACGAAAAATTATCCGATAATTCGCATCTATTAAATTTCCAATATCTCCAGATTTTATCCCAGTTAATAAACAAATTAATGTCGCACCAAGACTATATAAGTCTGAACTTCTTGTTAATTCCGCTAGATTTAGTCTTGGTGAGTGATAAGGCTGATCCGCCAGTGTGTCGGATCATGGACTATGGCAAGTACAAATTTGAACAGGAGAAAAAAGCCCGCGAAGCCAGGAAAAAGCAACACACTGCTGATGTCAAGGAAGTGAAGATGCGCTATAAAATCGATGATCATGATTATCGGGTGCGTGTCAATCATGCAGAACGCTTTCTTAAATCTGGAGATAAGGTCAAAGCAACGATTACTTTTAGAGGCAGAGAAATCCAGCATTCTAACTTAGCAGAGGAGTTACTCAAACGCATGGCAGTGGATTTGCAAGATATTGCGGAAGTTCAGCAGGCACCCAAAAGAGAGGGTCGCAACATGATGATGTTGCTTTCTCCTAAAAAATGATGCTCATGTTCATTAGTCATTTGTCAGNAACCGTTGACTACATAGAAGATCCAAGGCCAGCATAGGCCCCGTAGAAAAATAGACCAAGTACAGAAATTGCTCCAATACCAGCAATTAAACCAACAAGCCAAAGGGGGATTCTACCTTCTGCAAAAATGATGATACCTCCAAGATAAAACCAAAAAAAAAATGAATTAGTTAAAGAAATAGCTAGAAAAGAGAATGCCAAGAACCGCGATTAAAAGTAATCCGAGATAAAGGGATGTACGGTTTAATTCGACAGGTTGACGGTTAGGGTTTTGATTTCTATCCATGAATAACTCCTATCGTTGAATAAACTGCATAGCGGCGATCGCACCGACAAAGAAAACTGAAGGAACAGCTAAAGCGTGAACTGAAAGCCATCTTACGGTAAAAATGGGATAAGAAATAGGTTGATTAGGATTGTTGTCTGCCATTGTTTTAAACCTCTTCTAAACTAAACTAGTTATTAAACTCTGTGATTTGGTTTTTTGCTTCAAAACGGTCTTGAATAATAGGTAATTCTTGACGCTCTTGAGTAAAATACTGATCAGGACGAGGAGTCCCGAAAGCATCATAAGCTAAACCTGTGCTAACAAACAGCCAACCCGCGATGAATAACATGGGGATGGTGATGCTATGAATAACCCAGTAACGAATACTGGTAACAATATCGGTAAATGGACGTTCTCCGGTAACACCTGACATTTTAAGTTTCTCCTCTGAAATCAATTACGAATGGCAAAATCTAGTCNCCCACACTCCCACACTCCCCATCTCCCCATCTCCCCATCTCCCCATCTCCCCATCTCCCCCTCTCCCCCTCTCCCCATCTCCCCCACTCCCCATCTCCCCATCTCCCCATCTCCCCATCTCCCACACTCCCACACTCCCCATCTCCCCATCTCCCCATCTCCCCATCTCCCCATCTCCCCATCTAATTACACCGATGCTACCGGATTTGATATGAGATAGGTTCCTAGCTGAGGAATTTTCATAGCAGTCGAAGCAAAGGTTAAAACATATCAAAAGCTGAAAACTCAGACAAAGCAAGATTTTTTCCTTCTTGCTTCTGCCTTCTGCCTTCTGCCTTCTGCCTTCTGCCTTTTGCCTTCTTTAATCCCATAACCGACGACCAGAGGAACCCTTAAGTTTTTGATGGGTATCTTTCAACAAACTTGGTATATCTAAATTTTCTGGACACCTGGGTAAACACTCTCCACATTCAGTACATCGACTTCCTTTATTACCTGGAAACCAATGACCTGCATTTTCAAACATCCCATATCGATACTTACCGAATCCTGTCATATCATAGGCTACACTCAAATTTCTTAATCTCAGGACTTCTGGAATGTGAATATTTTCTGGACATGGCAAACAAGCATAACATTGACTACATTTTTCTGTGCCTAACTTTGTTAAAGCCTGATTTTCCAAGCGCTCAAATATTTCAATTTCTTGAGTAGTGAGAGGTTCTGTGCGATCGCTGATACTTAGAGGCCATTCTAATTCTTGTGGCCTAGCAGCACCTACACTTAAGGTTGTTATTCTCGGGTCACTTAACAAAAATCGATAATTTAATTCCAATGGAGAAAAAGGTTGACATAATTTCTCAAGAGTAGAAGATGGTGTATATAATTGCCCACCTTTATCTGCTGGAGAAATAATAAAAATGCCCATATCTTTTTGTTTGGCTAACTCTATTGCAGGGGCATTATGTTGGAAAAAGTAGTAGTAATGTAAGTTAATAAATTGAAAAAAGTCAGTATTAATAGTCGCTAAAATTACATCTAAAGGGCCATGGGTAGAAAAACCAATGTGTCTAACTCGCCCATCATCGATCATTTTATGTATTGCTTTAATTCCATGATGGGTAATTTCTAAATGTTCCCAAGTATTAATGCCATGAATAGCCAAAAAGTCTAAATAGTCTGTATTTAGATTTTCTAGAGATTCATTTATATAGCGTTCTATTAAACCGACATCTCTTGTGGGTGTAATTTTTGTTGTGATATAAAGTTGGGTACGCTGCAGATCACAGACCAACGCCGCACCCAGATATTTTTCACTTTTACCATAACCTCTAGCTGTTTCTATGTGGTTAATTCCCATATTTACAGCTTGCTTGATTGTTTCTACAGCATTTTCCTGAGATACCAAGTATCGCATAGTTCCCAAAGAAAAAACTGAGAGGTTTAAGTTCGTTTTGCCAAACCTGCGGTAGTGCACCTATATATTTTAGTTTTTAGTTTTTAGTTTTGCTATTGAGCGATCGCTTCTTTCTACCTAATCTTTTTATACTCTCAGGGTTAAATAAGTGCGATTATAACAGGAGATTCTTGCCAGTAAATAGATTCAAGTACTAGATAACAAATCAAATAAACTGAGTTGCACCCTTGTCAGACCATCCACACAAGTCTTCTTGCTCTGTCTTTAAACTCAGGAAACCTCAGGGCAGGCGGTGCGCTTTTATTTAACCGTGTGCCCCACGGCTATTGATAAAATTATAACACTAAAAATGCGCGCGCGTATTGCTCAATTATTTTTCTGCTTGAAATTCATCTCACCGTTAAATAAATGCGATGATAACGGGAGTCCTCTTTCAAAATTTATGATAGAATCTGGCATAGGCAATACCTGAGTCCTAACTACTATTGACCCTTTGGCCAAGGTTCAAATAAACTTGAAAAAGTTTTCAGCTAAATAAATCTTCTTTGACTTTTGCATTTTTAATTCTATTAAAATAGTACTAGGATAATTCACCAGTGCTAGAACCACCACGTTTGATTAAATCTTCAGGGCGAAGCTTTGATATAAAGTCCCTAAAAGCTTGCCTTTCTGCCTCATCTGCATCTCGGTCTACTGGAATAGAGGCATCTGCTACGACTTCTTCCATTACCCAGATGGGACTATTGGTACGTAGGGCAATAGCGATCGCATCACTGGGCCTAGCATCAATTTCTTTTCTAGTTTCTCCTTGCTTCATGATTAGCACTGCATAGAAGGTGTTATCTTGCAATGAATGAATTACCACCTTTTCCAACACCCCACTTAGTGATTCTAAAATACTAACCGTGAGGTCGTGAGTCAATGGACGTGGTGGTTGATGGTTTTCCAGAGCGCTGATAATTGCCTTGGCCTGGTCTTGACCTATATAGATGGGCAAAGCACGTCGCTCGGTACCATCTCTTAACAATACAATTGGATTGCGTGTTGATGCATCCAATGCTATTCCAGCAACTTTCATTTCAATCATTGGCTCGGCCTCATTTTATAATAATTTTTGTCAAGCTATATAGAATGTAAGTCAGTATAGATAAGGATCAAGTAATTTTTAGTATGACTTGATATTTACCTATTTACCTATATGAGTCATTTTTACATTTTTACATTTATTTATTATCTTCGATTTTTGAGAGTATGGTGTCTACCTTGACTAATGGCTAACCATGATATAACAACCGTGTAATTTCAAGACTATAGCGCTTCGCCCAGGCAACAGGCAATAGGGGAAATAAATTGCTGATAATATAAGATTTTAGCTATTGGGGAGTTCCTGCAATTTGTAAATATACGCCTAGCGCGCTGCTATAGCGTTGCTGTTAACGGAATATTAATAGAGTTTGCGTTCATAAAATTTAACTAATCTTTAATTAATTAATCAGAGGAAAAACAGTGTTTACAGGATTGATTCAAGCTTTAGGAAAAATTAAGCTTTTAGAAGAAAGCCAAATTTTAGTTTCTCTGGGATCATCTAGTGGCAGTAAAATTATTTTGGAAGATTTGGCCATTGGTGATAGTGTAGCTGTAGATGGTATTTGTTTAACAGTAATAGACATTTTAGCTCAAGGATTTGTGGCGATCGTATCACCTGAGACCTTACAACGTAGTACATTAGGCCAAATATCGGATAGGTATGTGAATCTTGAGACTTCATTGCGAGCAGGTAGTAAGTTAGGAGGCCATTTTGTTACTGGTCATATTGACGGGGTTGGACGCTTGGAAACCTCTGTGGAAACGATTAATGCCTGGGAAATGAGATTTACAGCTTCACAAACAAAAGACGAGAGGTGGCAACGTCAGATAGCTCCCTATATTGTATCTAAAGGGAGTATAGCAGTAAATGGTATTAGTTTAACTGTGGCTGATTGTGATGTGGATGGCAATTGGTTTGAGGTAGCAGTTATTCCTCACAGTTTTAATGAAACAAACTTGTGTCATTTAAAAGCAAGTAGTTTAGTGAATATTGAGGTAGATATTCTTGGTAAATATGTGGCTAAGTTTCTACGTCATGGTTCTAATAACCATTCAGTTTTGGCAGTAAATTCTCATGTTAATAGTTTCAAAGAAATTACACCAGAATTTTTGAGTGAAAACGGTTTTATTTAAAATGAGGGAACATTTTTCCTAGTGGTAAGGTCTAATTCAAGCAAAAAAACTTATTTAACTGAAAAAAAGTATGGCATTTTTTGAAAGTGAATACTTACTAGAAAACTCTGATGTTGCAGCAGCAGTAAATAGCGGTGTGCTTAGTTCTGGTTTTGAACATTATCTACTATTTGGGTTATTTGAACAACGATCTGCTGCTTTTACTGGTACCACTGGCAATGACTTTCTCCCAGAATTTCCCGTGGGTGTACCAGGAACAGAAATAGACTTGATCGGAGCACCTGTCGCTTGAAATGCTGCAGGCGATCGTATTTATCAAACGGGTGTTGCAGGTGATGGGGGTGGTGCTTTTGATGCTCTAGTTGGGGGCGACGCTACTGATATATTTGTCTTAGGTGAGTCTGGTCAAAATTTTTACAATGGCATAGATAGTAATGTTCGGATTAGCAATTTTGACCCCAGCGTTGACATTATCCAGTTGGGAAAAGAAAATAATTCATTGATTAGAAACTACTCCATTAATTTTGCACCAGGAGAAACTGACGCTACCATTATTGCCCGTAGCACTACAGGAATAGGGTTAGCAGTGGTGGAGAATGTTGTCGATCCTTTTACTGGTGAGTTACTTTTGGATGACAGTAACTTCCGCTTTGGTTCTCAAAACCCCCCGAATGACGAACCTTTACCTCTAGAAATATCTTTTGTAGAAGGCGAATATTTAGCAAATAATCCTGGGGTTGCTGAAGCTGTCAATAATGGGTTCATTAGTTCTGGTTTAGAACATTATCTCAACTTTGGTATTAATGAAAATCGTGCTGCTTTTTTTGGTGGTACAAATGGTAGTGATATTGTTAGACCAGTGGGAGAAGAAAATAATTTTGTGGAAGTAACTGGAGTTGCAGTAGATTACTTTTTTGAAAGAGATTACCTTAGTGATGGTATTGGTGAGTTCGATCGCCTCATTGGCACTCCTGGAGTAAATGAGTTTATCCTGGGAACTACAACTGTTATTACTCCTGTCATAGTACCAGTAGCTGTACCTTTCTACTTAGGTGAAGGTGAGGCAACAATAGTAGATTTCAACCAATTTGAGGGAGATTCTATTGAGCTATTTAAGCAGTCAATAGATAATATTCAGCTTTTTCCAGTGGGTAATGATTTAGTTATTGAGTACCAATCTTTAGAGAATAATGTTATTGAGGTAGATACTGTTGCTGTAATTGAGGGTGGTGCTAACTTAAACCTAACTCAAAATATTGAAACAATTGACGATTTTTTCGGCATTGATAGAGTTATTTTGTTCTAATATTTATGTAGGGTTGATATAGTTATAATAAAATTTGTCGTTGGTGATTTTAGCTATGATTTTTTTAAATGGCGATCGCCTAAATATTAATTAAAAAGCATTTTATACTTGATAAATTTAGCTTTCATAGCTTGATTCACCAACGGCTAAAATTTTTGCCTGTAGTTGGACTTTAGTCCTTTAAATACTTGTCTTAGAGCTGATTTATAAAGTAAATATTAAGGCGCTGAATGAGTTGCTATATTTAGCTTTCAGGGTTTTTGTTAAGTAAATTTATAATTGCTAAAAGCTAGGTAATATAAGACTTTTGGGGAAGTTTACAAATCAGCTCTTATATCATGTCTCTTTAAATACCCACAAATAACACTGATTAGGCAGCAGGGAGTAGGGGGAAATTTGATAGATTCTCAATTATCTTGGGAATATCATTTTTACCCTTGTCTAATTAATGAGACTTGATATTAGGGCTAAAGCCCAACTACAAGCCAACTACAAGCATAATTATAACTGTTCTACCGAACAGGATATAATTCATAATTTAAGACCTATCAGTAAAAGTTTTAGTTAACATAAAAAATGGGAATTTAAGAGATTTTATTTTTAGAGATAAAAACGTTTTTCTTATAATTAATTAATGAAACTTGATATCAAATAATGAAGATTTTTCTAGAGACAGAAAGATTAGTTTTACGACAGTTTACCGAAGCTGATACAAAGTTATTATTTGAGTTGGATAGTGACCCAGAAGTAACTCGATTTACAAAATTAGGCGATCGCTCAGGAACACCTACGACTTACGATGAGATTAAAAATGGATTTTTGCCTAAAGTTTTTAGGTATTACCAACAATATCAGAGTTATGGTTTTTGGGCAGCTATTGAAAAGTTAAGTAATAAATTCATTGGTTGGTTTCATTTTCGACCAGGTTTAGATAGTTATATGGGAGCAGCATTGTATCAAGAAAATGATATTGAACTTGGTTATCGGTTACAGAGAAAAGTTTGGGGAAAAGGATATGCAACGGAAGGATCAAAAGCTTTAATTCGGAAAGGTTTTTTAGAGTTGGAAATACAGCAAGTAGCAGCAAGTGCATTGTTAGAAAATAAAGCTTCTATTCGAGTAATGGAAAAAGTAGGATTAAAATTTGAGCGAAATTTTGTTTATTCAGGATCTCAGCAACAAGGTGTTAAATATAGTTTGAATCAAGATGATTTTTATTTGTTGGAAAAAGCAAGAGGAAAATAAGGAGTAAAGTTGATTAATTTTTTTTATTCCCGTTTATTTGTAATATGAAATACTAAAATTTTTGCTACAAATATTTAGGGTTTGCGCTTCACTAGTCTTTTAGTAGAGATAGGAGACAACCCACCCGCGCGCCCCTCCCAGGAGGGGAAAGACCGAGACAGGAGAAACGGGGAATTTAGAGGAGTTAGGATTCAACAATTAATAATGAATAATGAATAATGAATAATGAATAATTACCTCTCCTTGAAAAGAAGAGGATTGACTAATCATGAAAATTTTTCTTCACAGGAGTCGATTGGATATGGTGAGGAGACCTCGCCATCCCATCCTAACGGACTGCTCCGCAAACGACCGCTTATTATCCCCTTAAAAGGGGAGGCTTTAAACCACAATTTTTCGGTAAGAATTGTCCCAAGATTGTTCTGCCCAACTATGCGCCTAAAATACTAACTTTTTGAGCGTTTTATACTGAAAACCAGGCACTTTTTTCGACAAAAAAATGCTAAAGTCTTTATCTGTCAATGCTTTTAGATTTAATCAGCAAACCATATTTAGGCTGTTTCAAGAACTAAGGTAGGGGATCTGTCAGATTTGCGACGTAGAGAATTAAGTACGAATAGCCCATATATTATTTATCTGGAGTCAAACTCTGTTTTTAGTCAAATAAAAATTTCTAGGTAAAGTATTTTAAGCAGGGAAATTATTCGTAGCATTTTTTTTATATTTCATATAATCAAAAAAATTAAATTATTATGTAATAAACTATGGTCGCAAAAAATCATCTAGTAAATTAATCAAAGTGTGAATCCATTCAGATAATTGAGGACAAATATAGCCTTTTTAAGGTCTATAAAGTAAAAGATTATACTTTTTTTATCATGTTGTATGTTCTCTAAAATCAAAAAAAGTTGTACTTCATCCTAGCAATAAAAATTATATGACTAATACTAATTCTACAAATATACCCCTATGGGTACAAGACCGAGAAAAAGTAATTTCTAATGATATAGGTGTGGAATGGCGAGGCGGAAAACGACCAGATTATTCTCACAATGATCGAATTTTTCAACAAGAGAGTAAATATGATCATCCAGAAGGGTCTTTAGAAGCGATCGCTCATAACCTAGTCAGAACTTTTGAGATGGAAGCATCTAATAAAACTAATCCTGAACAGTGGTTATCTGTTGTTGCCGATAAATTTCGCATGAGTAGTAATGGAGGAAAAGAATATACTGCTCAGGAAGCAGGAAAACACGGAACATATAATCTTTTTATTACTAAAAATAAACATTATGACCCTGACAAAGAAACCTTTGAATCATCCTTTGAAACCTTTAATAAAGCTTTTCCAAAAGGGTTTCTCTGGGAAGTAATAGAAGTGCTTTGCGGACCGCCAAATGTTACTTTTAAATGGCGACATTGGGGGACTTTTCAAGGTAATTTTAAAGACTATCAACCTACTGGCGAAACAATCGAAATTATTGGTATGAGTATTGCTAGAGTAACTGAAGATTTAAAAATTTTGTCTGTAGAACATTATTTTGATAATAGTAAATTTATCAAAGATTTAACGGCTGGTGGTTGCCCATTTCATAGTCAAAAATAAGAGAATTATTTTACAAGACTTAGGCTATAATTCAAGACAGAAAATATAGCCTTGCTGAATACTGGGATGATTTTGGCGCTCCACGGAGACAGGGAGACAGGGAGACACGGGAATTATGGTTTGTGCTCTGTGATCAAAATCATCCCGCAATTATGCAATGCCGAAAATATAGTAGTGGTCTGTCAAAATTTCATTATTAATAAGTAGTGGGAGCATATTGCTCCCATCTTGATTAAAGATAACCTACGCTTATTTGAATAATTAGGAGAAGCTCTGCGCCAGCAAAGGTAGTGGGTCAACAATTTCATATAATATAACTAATTAAATCTAATTTGCTACGGAATAATCAGATTTTTTTTCTTAGTTTAAAAATAACTTCTATTCTAGTCGCATTAAACAGAATCTCAAATCTATTTCTGAGAAATGCGACATTGAACTCCGAGCAAAAAAGTAGAACTAACACGCACCTGACTTATTAAATACCACCCAAATTGTTTTCCATATTAACTTGAGATCGTATGCAATAGACCATTTTTGCTGATAGTCAATATCCATACGTACTATTTCTTCAAAGTCTTTCACACTAGAACGACCATTAACCTGCCATTCTCCAGTCATACCAGGTTTTATATCCAGTCTGTGCCAGTGATGAGCTTCATAATTTTTGACTTCATCAAGAGTAGGAGGGCGAGTTCCCACTAAACTCATATCTCCTTTGAGAACATTCCAGAATTGAGGTAGCTCGTCTAAGCTAGTCCGACGCAGAAAGCGACCTATACGAGTAATTCTAGGATCTTTCTCATTTTTAAAGATGTTACCTTTTGCTTCGTTTTTGACAAGGTGCTTCAGTTTTTCTGCATCAACAACCATTGAACGAAACTTCCTGATCCAAAAAGTTTTGCCCTTAAAACCACAGCGAACCTGACTGAAAAATAGCGGACCGGGACTATTAAATTGCATAAATATAAATACAGGAATTGCAAATACTCCTGTGATCGCTAATCCCACTAAGGCTCCTAAAATATCAATCAGACGCTTGCTTGGACTATTGACAGACGGATGAGCTACTTGTTTATACAAGTTAGCTGAGTATTTGTGTTCTAGAACTGCTATAGAATTCATATTTGAGGAGACTGATAAGTTAGATGTATTCATAATATTTGCACTCTGACATTAATGTTTTAATTTATGGAAAACTTTTATACTTACATCTTAGAATAACTAAATTCAAGGTGGTAGGCTAAAATACCCAACTTTACTCAATCTTCACAAATATCAGCCGTTTTTTAAAGTTTATGTGTTGTTTTCCTTATTCATCATCAAATCTTCCGGAAAGAGAAAAAATATTATGTATAATTAAAAATTTTGCTTTTTATGTTTTCTGGTGTTTGTAGATCGAATTAAGTATTATGTAATTAAAATCACAAAAAATAGTATATTTTAATACAATTATTTGTAACGAGAAACCCTTAGATGTTTTTTTAACAATATGTTAATAGGACTTTAGATAAATATTTGCTGCTCCATATTCCGTTACCGAAAAATTGGGGTAGACGCCTCGCCCTTGTAGGGCGACTTTTTATTTTAGAAGTGAATTGAATATATGCTACATTTCTATTAGTTGTCGGGGGGCACTTGGAAACTCGTGCGTGGATGTAGAGGGAAGCGTAACCCACCCCCATCCCCTCCCGGGAGGGGAGCAAGAGGGGTGGGTGCAGCACCCTGTGTTAGCGGCAGCTATGGGAAGCAAAGCGTCAACCCGCCGAGGAGCTACGGCTCAGTAGCAATCACCGTGCCTTTAGGCCGGGGAGGATGTCAAAAGGGTCAGGAAGACCGAGTTATATCAAATCCGGTAGCATTGGTGTAATTAGTGTGGGGAGTAGGGGAGTAGGGGAGTAGGGGAGTAGGGGAGTAGGGGAGTAGGGGAGTAGGGGAGTAGGGGAGTAGGGGAGTAGGGGAGTAGGGGAGTAGGGGAGATCAAGAAAGATTTGGCAATGGCGCTTGTGATGGAACATTTTTTTATACCGAATTAAACGGATTTGATATCAGGAGATGGAGGGAAGGCATAAGGGAAAAAGGTTGAAAAATACTCCCCATCTGTTTTTAAATAGATATCAAATAGGTTCTATAAACAAAATATTGTAATATTTTTGTATTAAGCTTATCAGCGAACTATTTTTGACCAGGAAAACTTGTAGAGCAAGCGATCGCTAAATTACGTTTTCTGCTAACTTTATAGAACCCCTGAGTGGTATTTTTACTTAGAGGCAATACAGGAAAAAGTGGATGCGACCCCGCGCCCTTCGGGTATCTCTTTCCTCCGGAGGAGGAGCTATGCTAACAGAGACGCTTTGCATACAGCAGTAGGGAGTTTTCCATTTCAATAGTTCTGGTCTTGGCGATCACGACTGACTCTGTGACATAAATTTTTTCTGTGTAACCATGATAATTTAGGGGAAAAGACCATGAAATACTTGAGTATATGGCCAAACTTGTACTCCTCAATATTTTTCTCTGGCGACAATGAATTAGCCCTGCCCACACTCCCCACACTTCCCCTATATTTCTAAAGAGATCCCAAATGAATTCTATAAGGGTTCCTCAAATTTTTGCCTAGTATTAGCCACTAGCTTATTTAAGTATTCTCTTACATATTCTGCTTGTTCATTACTCAAACGATATCTACTACCATCAGTTTCTTGGCAAAAAAGTGGCTTTGCTCTCAAACTTTGATATTCAGAATTTTGTCGAGAAACTTCACTCAATAGCATGACATCTTCCTCCGAAGGCATTAAACCTGGAGGTAGTTTATTTTCTAAAATAGTCTTAATGTTCTCCTGACAAACACGAGTATTTATTCCTTGTTCCTCTAATAATTGATAAACTTCTTTTAGGGATAAAAGACGATTTGGAAAAACTCGCAGTATTTCCCAAAGTAAAAAATAGTCGTTGTACTGTTGCTGAGGTATATCTATAATTTGTGGATAAAGAGGTAAAATAGCTAAACCATAAGCAACCCTACCTATAGTTAATTTAATATCTTCAATCTCAGATAAACAATTATCCGATCCCTGCGGCTTTTCCTGCCCTAACTCTACATTTTCAGAATTAACTTTTGCATCTTGAACAATAATTGCATTAGGTAATTTTTGACGTAACCAACGAGATATCCCACTCCAACTCCCACTACCTCCAGTACATAAAGCGCGGTTAATTCCCACCGGAGATATTCCCACCCTACTCAAAAAATTATTTAACTCCTGATTTAATTTTTGTATAAAAGGTTCTAATACTTTCTTTTCTAAATCTTGTTGTTGTAAACTCCATTGCCGATCGCCTATATTCAAAATAAATTCTTTTTCGGATGGCAGAATTACTTTTAAATTACGAGCTGCTGCTAATAATTCTTGTCTATAGGATGAACTTTGTAACCATTGCTGTAGTTGAGACCTAATTGACAAATCTGGATAGCCTGGCCGTGGCCATGATTGAGTAGATTGTTCTTGATTATTTTCTGTCTGGGTCTGGGGCGAAATATTTTCGTTTTTTAGTAATAGTTGACAAACAATATCTTGATCTATGGCCTGACCCCCATAAGCAAAACTATGGCAATGGAAGTGAGAGTAAGTTAAATTTTGGCCATCATCAGGGAAGTTAACTAAGACCATTTCTGTTGTGGTTGCTCCCACATTCACAATTAAAATTTTGCCCCTTCTAAATTCTGAGATCGTAGATGTTTTTGGATCTTCTGTGACTGAAGTTAATTCTGATAGGGCAGTAGCGATCGCGTCCTCTATCACAATTACTTGACTGACTTCTTTGACCAGACCTGCTTCTAAAACTGCTTCTTTAAGATTGAAGCGATAGGCTTCTGGCCAATTAGTCGGACTACCCATCAACACACATTTTAATTGTGCCAAAGCGGAAAAAAATGTTTCTTGGTCTAGTCCTACTGCGCCACAAGTATAATAATGAGGTAAAGTAACTATTGTTTGAGTTTCTCTATCAGTTAAAGAAATAGATTCTTGGCCAAAAGCTTGGGGCTGAAGGGTTGTCAATAAAGTTACTAATCCTTGATTAACTAACTTGAGAGGAATTTGTTCATGTTCAGACAACTGTAAAATTGGTTCATGGGCAGTTGTAGCAATCAAGTTAGAACCTAGAAGAACAGATTTGTCTGGTTTATCCTGCGATTTTTGTTTTTCAAATTTAATTGAAAGGTAGGGAATAGTAATTTTTAAACCTGGTTTAAAGTTTTGTAGTAATAAGGGTTTTTCTTCTATATTTTTCTGTTTAGATGATTTTTGATGTATGTATAAAGTTGATGGTAGGTGATATATTTTTTTGGTAGAACTTTCAGTCCTTTGGCCTATTTTTGTTGAGAGAGTAAATTCTTGATTTGTTTGAGTAACATCGAACTCTTGTTGAGTTGGTAATCTCTCCCAATATATAGGATAAATTTCACTGCTGCTACGATTAAATAATGCGGCAGAAATACCTGTAGTACCAAAGTCAATTCCTAAATACCATAGTAAAGCTGTTTTATCTGGTGTTATATCTGTCTGTTTTGATAAATTAATTTTTTTTTTTCTGTCTCTTGAGGGTCTTGAAGTAGAGTTTCTAGCGGTAAAAATTCTCGATCATCTGTTTCTATTTGTTCTACTTCTATTGAAGATGTTAAGCTATCTAACATATCTTCTAAATTTTGTTCATTTTCTGTATTTTCTGCTGAATTTTGAGTATTTTCTTGGTTCGTTAGATTTAATTTTTCTGAAACATCACCAAGATCTGTAAATAAACCCTCTAAGTTAGTAACTTCTGCTTCTGAAGTCGAAGTAACAGAATCATTAGTCGATTCGAGATTACTTTCTGCTAAAGATACAGATGAATATTCTCCTAATTGAAACTCAGTTTGTTGCGGATCATCTGCTAATTCTTCTAAGTCAAATTCTTCTAAATTTTCTAAATCAGAACGCAAATTATTGAGGGTATTACTATCTAATAATAATTCTATATTTGGATTTTGTTCTTCATCCGATTCTTGTATTGGTAAGAGACTTTCTTTAGCCGATGCCTGAAGATACTCTTCTTCTTCTGATTTATTGCTGTAATTTCTTTGTTCTTGTGTTTGTTCTTGTTCTTGTTTAGATTCCAGAGAAGCAATTAATTGGTTAGTTTGTGCTTCATTTATCTCTAGTTCACCGAAAAGATGACTGAGAGATTCGATAATTTGGGTGCTTTCTACATCTTCTGAGTTGTCTAACTTTGACCCTGAATTTAGTGGTGATTCGATCAAATTTGCTATTTCTGCATCTTCTATTTTAGCAGTTGAATTTTGATCTTTTTGCCACTGTGTGTAATTCTCTTCAAAACTAGGAGCTTCTAGTTGAGCAACAGTTTTATTTTCCTGATTTTGACTTTTAATAACTTCTAAATCTTGCTGTTTATCAAGATTAAGTTGATTTTGAATTGATGATTCTTGAGGGTTTGAATCATCTGTTTCAGTTGTATTTGATTCTATATTTACTTTTGCAACAAACTCATATCCCGGATAAGGTAATACTGTTGTATCGGTTGACTCATATAATTCATTTATTTGAGAAGATAGGTTTTTATGTTGAATATTTTGAGGACTAACATTGGATGCTATAAAATTTTCTGACTCTTGCTGTATTTCCTGATTATCTTCTGTATTGAAATCATTAATAAATGACCGATCAAAGTTAGAATCTTCTCTAAATTTATCCTCTGAACTTGTCACCATCTCAGAAGGTTTAATATTCTTAGAAGTCTGTGGATCGATATTTTGCTTAAAAGGTAAAGCACTTTGACTTGGATATGGATGCTGGTTGGTTAAATGAGACAAATGTTCCACCAATGTTTCTTGCACTGGGCCAAGTAAAGCTTGAGAAAACTCAGAGATAATTTGCTCCTGTTTAGCATATTGTTGAGCTAGGGAATAATTATCTTGTCTTTGCTTCTCCAGTTGCCTAATTTCTTGTTGCAAAGCTCGTCGTTGTTCTTTAAGAATTTGAAAATCTTCTTGTAGATATTGATTAATAGGATTCAAAAACTCTTCTAGCTGTTGTGGATGTTGCTTTGTGGTCTGGTCAATAATATTTTCCGAATTTGAAGGTGGCTCAACAGAGAGTAGCTGTAGACTTGAGATGGTATCCACATTCTGACTCAGATAGTTCAGCACCTGCTTTAGTATCTTTTGAGATTTTCTGAGTGTTTTTTCTAGAACTTTAGGAGAATTTTCAGTGCTAGGATGATTTAACACCTGATCTATTTCACTAATTATTAATTTGATTTGCTTATTCTGGAAATTCAAGAGTTTCACCTCTGTCGCTCACCTTCATTAAGAATTATAAAACTGATGAGAGCATAACTGACTTTAAAATTACTCTTTCATGCTGGATATACAAATTGGAGATTAATTCAATTAAAAGTGTTAAGGTTTTTTCAGACTCTTTAGTCTAACGTATAGCTTTATGTGGCAATAGCAGGATATGATTAAATTAATAATTTAAAGACTTTTGCTTTCTATCTTTTACAGGGTATAACGGTTATCAATGCAATGCTGAGTGGAATGCTTCTCAAAATATTGGTCAATGGTTAGGTGTTTTATGTCCTTTGAATCTTGAGAAAGCTGTATCGGTAATGGGCATGGATGATTTAAAGGTAGGGGTCAATAATAGTCCCTAAACTAATGAAAAGTTTAAACAGGAGATAAATCCACCTGTTTAAATTAAACGACCTTTAGAATCAAAACGGATTTATCTCATGGAGTGTCAAATAAATAATATTTATTAACTATAATAGTCCTCAAATTGAGCTGTTTAGACAATATCTTAGGATTAGGAAACAGTATTATGACTCTGTGGATGTTTAATCCGTAAAGGAGCGCTTAACTAGAAGCAGTAGTAAAAGTTTCTGGATTTATTATTTATATTTTGGATTTTTGACAAATCTTTTACGGATATCTATGTACTACCATACTGTAAAAGCCCTTTCATAACTTCCACAAAGTTGTTGACTTTCAGGATATTTAAAATTGGCCAATTGGCTACTAATATAATATGTATTAATTTTAACTATTAATTTATAGTTGCTCTGTGGGCTAAATATACTGCCCTATTAATATTGAAAAAATAACTTTATGGAAGAAAGGTATAATCGCGACCCCCAATTAAATATTAAAGAATTAATGCTATCTACCTCATTTTTTGAAGGTTTACCAGAAGAAGCATTAGAAAAAGTAGTAATTCATGTAGTCAGTCGTCAACATCCACCAAATCAGGTAATCTTGCTGGAGAATGATTGGGGGACATCTGTATACTTCATTCTGGATGGGTGGGTAAAAATTCGCACCTATAATTTGGATGGTAAAGAAGTAACGCTGAATATTTTAGGTAAAGGCGAATTATTTGGAGAAATGGCCGCTTTGGATGAAGTACCTCGCTCTACTGACGTAATTACCTTAGCCCCCACGTTAATTGGTAATATGCCAGCTCAGGATTTTGCTCATCTAATTCATACTGAACCCACAGCGGGAATTCGATTAGCCCAATTAATGGCCAGACGTTTGCGACAAGTGAATCGACGACTTAGACTACGAGAAGCAGATGCTCAGGCCAGGGTAGCAGATATTTTACTATTTTTAGCAGAAGGGCAAGGTATAGATTCTCAACAAGGAAAAGAAATTCCTAATTTGCCTCATAGAGAGCTAAGTAGTTTAAGTGGGTTGGCCAGAGAGACAGTGACTAGAGTCTTAAGTAAGTTAGAAAAAAAGTCATTAATCAAGCGCGATCGCGATACATTATGTATTCCTGACATACACGCATTGGAACGTACACTTGTTTAATTGGGCTTGCTGAATAAATGTATTATTTTACAGGAGTCAGGAGACAGGAGACAAGAGTCAGGAGTTAGGAGGCAAGAGTCATGAGACAGGAGACAGGAGTCAGGAGAAATAAAAGAGTTTTTCGGTGACTTTAAAATCAGAAATAGATATAATTCTGACTATTGTTTTGGGTGAAAATTTACCACTAATTGAATTTCATACATCAAATCAAAATCAGCAACGCCGTTTAATCAAGAAGTAAATTAAAAGTTAATTAAAGTTCACGAGTGCAGGATGGCAGAAATAACTAACCAGTTACAAAATCCTAAAAGCCTTACCAATCTTTACTTTTGAGGGCGTTAGCGGAGCTTGGCGCTAGCCAATGCCATTCGCCCCTACGACTTTTAACTTCCGCGTAGCGGCACTAGCCAAAATTTATAAGGCCAAACCAATTCTGTGAAAACAACTTCAGATCGAATACCATCATCCACCAGCAAAGAAGATAAACCAATAGTTCTGGTAGAAACAGCTTTTCTGGCCAGTACAGCTAGTTTAATTTGGTTTATCAATTATTATTTTCCCTTGGGACCATTATTAAGAGTTTTCTTCCCAGTACCAATTGCCTTACTATATTTACGATGGGGAAACCGTGCCGCTTGGATGGGCGCAGCAGTATCAGGATTACTTTTATCTGTGCTTATGGGGCCAACTCGTAGTATTTTATTCGTCATTCCCTTTGGTTTGATGGGAGTAATGTTAGGGGGGGTGTGGAAACGAGGAGGAAATTGGTTAACTTCTATTGGTTTAGGTTCTATCCTCGGCTCTTTTGGTTTCTTTTTTCGATTTTGGTTACTTTCACTTTTGTTGGGACAAGACCTCTGGATCTACTTAACTACACAAGTTACAGAATTCCTAGAATGGGTATTTATCAAATTGGGATTATTAGCTCAACCTAGTTTGCCTTTAATTCAAGCGCTTGCTCTAGTGATGGTATTTGTGAATAATGTTGTGTATTTATTTGTTGTACATTTGGTAGCTTTATTGTTGCTAGACCGGATCGGTAACCCTATTCCTAGACCTCCTAAATGGGTAAGAGTGTTGCTTGATTATGAGTAGTGCAGCTACGCGGAAGTCAAAAGTCGTAGGGGCGAATGGCATTCGCCCTCAAAAGTGGTAGGGTGTGTTAGCGGTAGCGTAACACACGAAACTCTTTTGTAGGTATTAGGTATTAGGTGGTAGGTAAACTTTTCTCCTCTCCAATAGACATCTCCAAAAATCAAAAATAGGTAGTTCTGCATAATAATGATATATGCAGATGAACAATTTCTAGTGCGGGCATCCTGTCCTAGCGTGGGCATCCTCAAAGCGAGGGAGCAAGATGTTCCCACTACTGTCTCTGGTAACAACAATAATTACAATGTACGATTATGACAATGCACCACCACTCCAAAATCAAATCAATTGTTATCCATAAATATTTTAATATTTCTCCCTGTTCCCTATTCCCTATTCCCTATTCCCTCTTTTCTGAAGATATCTCATAATCTATTACCTACATTTACTCAACATTAATAATGATTCGTGTTTATACTCAGGTGCAACAGGGAAAAAATTGGCTGCAAAGGTATCGGAGTCGCCAACCAATTTTTGGCTGTATATTAGGATTTACAGATACAGGTCTAATACCGGGAATTTCTGCAGCAGGGGCGACTCCAAAAGACCGCCAATATACTTGTTTGGCAGATGTAGAATTTTTATATAACGGTTTTCAACCACAACCTAAATATCCATTACCACCCCTTGATGCTGGTGCTTCTCCAGTTTTAATTACAAAAGCAATTGTTGATGCTCTCAATATTCCTCTCTACTTATTTAATGCTGGTTTAACTCATCAACCCACTGTACCAACAATTAATTTGGGAGGTACTCCAGCTCGTTGTTTAACTTCCGGTCATGCTTTAGATATGGCAACTGTGGAACATTTACTAGAAGTTGGAAAGAGTTGGGGATATAAATTAGCTGCGGAAGCAAAAGATAGCTATTTAATTTTAGGAGAATGCGTGGTTGGAGGTACAACTACAGCTTTAGCAATTTTGTTGGGTTTAGGTATTGCTGCTGCGGGTAAAGTTAATAGCAGTCATCCTCAATGTAATCATGCTCAAAAGTTGGCTGTGGTGCGCCAAGGTTTACAAGTTTCTGGTTTTAATTCTGTACCTCCCCTTTCACAACCCCTAAAATTGGTGGCGGCAGTGGGAGACCCGATGCAAATAGTAGTAGCAGGAATGGCAATGGCAGCAAGTCTCAAAGTAGGGGTGATGTTAGCTGGTGGTACACAAATGTTGGCAGTTTATGCTTTGATGCAAGCATTAGCTGCAAAATATTCTTTATCTTGGTTGCCTGAGAATATTGTGGTGGGAACAACTCGATGGGTTACTGAAGACCCGACAGGCGATACTGTGGGGTTAGCTAGAGAAATTGGTTTTGTGCCTTTGATGGCAACACAACTTAGTTTTGCTGAGTCTTGTTATCCTCAATTACGAGCTTATGAACAGGGTTATGTTAAGGAAGGTGTGGGTTGTGGAGGATGTGCGATCGCGGCTCATTTATATCAAGATTGGAGTCAAGACCAGTTGCTTCAAGCTGTTGAAAGTTTGTTTGTATAGAACCCCCGATCGTATCTCGAAAAATTAGGCGATCGCTAATCTCTTGAGCATTAGTCGAATCAAACAAAGATTAATTTTTGCGGTAGCATTTTCCAGAGTTCTTTCAAAATTTGGTAGTCCTGCATGGTAATGGTGAGGATATATATTTTTTAATTTTTCCCACACTCCCCATCTCCCCACATTCCCCTCCACCGGAGGGGTCCGCGGGTGGGTCCCCATCTCCCCACACTTCCTTTACCATTACTATGCACCAGCACCCGAATAGCTAGGGTATTTCTTACAGCGCTTTTCAAATTGATGAACCACATCTTCACAAGCAAAACCTTGTAGGGACGTTCCATGGAACGTCCCTACTGTGGTCTACCCAAATGAAAACCGCTGTAACTTATCTTTTTCGTCAAATAGTCATTTCCAATAAATTCTTTCTATCAACTCTACTAAATAACAATTAATTTCTCAAACTCTCCAACACCTCATCAGTCAAGGGGTTTTCACCTGCCTGGAGCGCTTCGATCCATTTTTGCCGTTGTGCTTTTTTCTTCTCACCATCAGTCCATTCTACATATACCTGAAAATCTGCGATCGCTCCTTTAAGATCCCCTGTTAATGCCCTAGCAAGTCCGCGACTGTCAACAATAGAGCCATTTTCAGGGTCAAGGGTGACTGCTTTCTCACAGGCAAACATAACATCAGCAGCTTTGTTATAAAGACTGCCATACCAACAAAGTGTACCCCAATTATTAGCAGGAATTTGAGTAGAGTAGATTTTTTCTGCTTGTTTGTAAGAGTTAATTGCTTCCTTAACTTTACCCTCTTTCACAAGTTCCTTTCCTTTATCCAAAAACCCATTTACTGCCTGATATCTAGCTTTAGCCTTAGCAATATTTTGCAGAGTAGGCATAAATGCTAGCTCGTCCAGTTTTGCTATTGCTTCTTCATACTTTTCTACTGTTGCTTCTGCTATAACTTCCTCCATCAGCTTTTCTGCCTTAAATAATGATTCTGCAAGAACTTTTGGCTTGAGGTTAAGGTCGGGGTTCCATGTTAGTGCTTTCTTAAATGTGACAACTGCCTCGTTAACCTTCCCCTCTCTTGCCAACTTCTCTCCCTCCATCACCCAACTACGAGAGGCTACTTTCTTACGTCCGTAGGTTTGGCAAATTTTAAGTTCCTCTAACTCTTGGGGATGGGAAATCAGGTAATCCTCTAACCAGTTGCAAACATGCTTGGTTAAATCTTCTCTCCGCCAAGTCCACAATTTTACCGTTTCGTCAGCACTAGCGGTAGCAATAGTCTCTCCATCCGGACTAAATGCTACACTATAGATCTCATTCTCATGTCCGGTTAAAGTCTGCAACAACTGCCCCTGAAGGTTCCACAATTTCACCGTTTTGTCAGCACTAGCAGAAGCAATAGTCTCTCCATCCGGACTAAAGGCTACACCATTAACCCAATCTTCATGGCCGTTGAGAGTCTCTAACTCCTTCCCCTGAAGGTTCCACAATTTCACTGTATTGTCAGCACTTGCAGAAGCAATAGTCTCTCCATCCGGACTAAATGCTACACCATTAACCCAATCTTCATGGCCGTTGAGAGTCTCTAACTCCTTCCCCTGAAGGTTCCACAATTTCACTGTATTGTCAGCACTTGCAAAAGCAATAGTCTCTCCATCCGGACTAAATGCTACACCAAAGACTGAATACTTATGCCCAGTTAGAGTCTCTAACTCCTTCCCCTGAAGGTTCCACAATTTCACTGTATTGTCAGCACTTGCAGAAGCAATAATCTCTCCATTAGGGCTAAATGCTACACCACTGACCCAATTATTATGCCCGGTTAGAGTCTGCAATAGTTGCCCCTGACGGTTCCACAATTTTACTGTATTGTCACTACTAGCAGAAGCAATAATCTCTCCATCGGGACTAAATGCTACACCCATGACCAAATCATCATGCTCCTGCAAAGTCTGCAATAATTTCCCCTCACGGTTCCACAATTTCACTATATTGTCAGCACTAGCAGAAGCAATAGTCTCTCCATCAGGACTAAATGCTACACCCATGACGAAATCATCATGCTCCTGCAAAGTCTGCAACAACTGTTCCTTTTGCTTCCACAATTTCACTGTATTGTCAGCACTTGCAGTAGCAATAGTCTCTCCATCAGGACTAAATGCTACACCCATGACCGAATCATCATGCCCCTGCAAAGTCTGCAACAGTTGCCCCTTTTGGTTCCACAATTTCACTGTTTTGTCAGCACTAACAGTGACAATAGTTTTTCCATCAGGGCTAAATGCTACAGAGTAGACCCAATTTTTATGCCTCCTCAGAGTCTGTAATAACTGCCACGAATTCCCCAAAGGAATTAGCCACAACTTCCCCTTTTGGCTCCACAATTTCACCGTATTGTCAGCACTAGCAGTGGCAATAGTTTTTCCATCAGGACTAAACGCTACATCCCTGACTTTATCCTTATGCCCAGTTAGAGTCTGCAACAGTTGCCCCTTTTGGCTCCATAATTTCACCGTGTTGTCAGCACTAGCAGTGGCAATAGTCTCTCCATCGGGACTAAATGCTACACCCAAAACATCATTCTTATGCCCAGTTAGAGTCTGCAACAGTTGCCCCTTTTGGCTCCATAATTTCACCGTGTTGTCAGCACTAGCAGTGGCAATAGTCTCTCCATCGGGACTAAATGCTACACCCAAGACATCATTCTTATGCCCCACTAGAGTCTGCAAAAAATCTCCCTGACGGTTCCACAATTTCACCGTATTGTCAGCACTAGCAGTGGCAATAGTCTCCCCATCAGGGCTAAAGGCTACACTATTTACCCACTCCTTATGGCCTAGCAGAGCCTGCAAAAAATCTCCCTGACGGTTCCACAATTTCACTGTATTGTCAGCACTTGCAGTAGCAATAGTCTCTCCATCGGGGCTAAATGCTACACCCACGACCCAATGTTTATGTCCCTGGAGACGGTTAAGCTCTCTAAATTCTTCTTTGTTACGTTTGTAAACTGCTACTCGAAAAGCATCTGTAGTGTTGTGTTTTTCATCTGTTAGTTCAAATTTACCAGCTATTTTTTGCCTAACTTTCATGGCTTTTATCAACCCATCCCATCGCTGATCTGACACCAACAAAGTTATAGACTCATTTGTCTGAGCAATCATGGTTTGCTTTTTTGCTTCTTGACTTTGTCCTAGTGCCAGGAAGCCAAATATTGTCATCCCTCCTGCCAATACTGCCATCACTAAGGAATAAGCAACCGAACTTCTAAGCAGTTGCTTCTGCAACTTTTGTCGTTTTTCTTGCTCCTGTTTCAGTTCTTTAAGTACTTCTTCCAACTGCCGTCGTTTTTCCCGTTCCTGTTTCAGTTCTTCTAATATTTCAGGGCCTTTCCTTTGCCGAATAAAAGCAACTAAATAATCATGCACTAACTGATAACGTTTTGCTGGTTTTTCTGGCAACAAAAATACTAAACTAGCCTCGACAAAAATTTTTAATACTAACTCTAACTCTTTCACTTTAAACTCACTTTCTTTCACCAATTCAGCCTGAGTTTTTAGTGGACGAGTATTGTTTTCATCGGTCAACAACATCAACACCAACCAAGCCAGTTTTTCATTTTCTTCACCACAGTCTTTCACTACTGATGCTAAATATCGGTTTACTAATTCTGCCTTGGGATAATCTCCGAATTCTTGATATTTTTCGACAGTGGTAATACTCTCTGTCTGTAGTTGTGCCCCCACAATTTGTAACTCAATCGGACGAATATCTTCTGTATCCTTGTCTAAGTCTTCTACCAATTTTTCTGTCAATTTTGAATCGATTTTAAATTGAGAGTTTTCGGTTAATTCTTGAATAACTGATTTTGCCTGATCCTGGGAAAAATTTCTCAATTCATAACGAATATTTTTACTTAAAATATCATTGTTGATTGTTTCTAAGTTAGCTAAATAATTAAATTCTAATAAATAATGAATATAATCCTCTCGCAGGGATAAAACAATTTTCACAAAAGGAATTTCCAAACATTCTTGCAGAAACTGAGCAAATTCTCTTTTCTGCTCTGTCTCTGAATTAACAAAGAAAAATTCCTCAAATTGATCGAAAATAATAACCGTCAGTAGATTTAATTCAGCATTATTTCGTAACTGCTCAAAAATTGCCTCAGCCCAATTAAGCATCTGTAAATTAACTGCTAATTGGGGATTTTTTTTGAGTCTTTTAGCTAAACTTTCCCCCAATGCTGAAATCCAATTAACATAAACTCGCTGCAAGACCACTACTACATTACGGGTATCAATTGATTTTTTTTCTAAAGCAGGTATTAATCCCGCCTCCAAAATTGAACTTTTACCAACTCCTGATTGTCCATGAATCACGATCAGTTTATAGTCAGGGCGACTAATTCTTTCTAGCAATTCTTCTACATTAAATTGACGCCCTGATGCAGAAATTTCTTGAGTAACTTTTCGTCTATTCCGTTGAGGTAAAGCCGGATTGGTATTTGGTTTTCTATATCCCAAACGATTTGCACCGATAAATGCTACAAACCCAAATTGTTGTTCTATTTGTTGTCGTTCTTGCTTTAATTTAAAAGCTACTAAATATGCCTTTTGTTGGCAATATATTTCTCGTAATTCTGTGATGATATCAATATAAATTTCGGCACTGTATTCAGGTTTTGTCGTTTTTTTTGCTTGTTCAAAATTGGCTATAGATGCTTCAAACGTACCTAAACCTTTTTCGGCTTTTGCTAGAGCAAACAAATATTTTCCTAGATGAGAATAGCGCTCCCAATTTAAAGTGATTTTGTCTTTTTCTGAGCTATAAGGAGATACAGCATCTAGAGTTTTGTTGCAAATTTCTATGGCAGTTTGAGCAAGTTTTTTTGCTTGTTTATAATGATTTTTTGCCAGTTCAAATTCTGCTAGAAAACTATAAGCACGAGCTAGTCGAAAAGATGTTTGAATATCCCCCCTCATTCCACCTTTGGTAAGGCGATCCCCCCTCATTCCCCCTTTGGTAAGGGGGGAGGAAGAAGAAGAGTCCAACTCCCCCCTTGGTAACGGAGGTTGGGGGAGATCGAAAACTTTTATTGCTCTATTGGCAACAGTTTCTAATTCATCCCAACGCCCCAAAGTCTGCAAAACTTCTCCCCAAGCATTGATAAATTTAGCAACTAAGTCTGGGCGGTTAACTGTCTCAAAGCCTTCTACTGACTGCTGAAAATATGAACAAGCTCTCTCATAAGCCATATTTTTCTCAACCCGATGTCTAACTGCATAACTACGCCACCATAACCCCAGATAATAATAAGTGTGAGCCACCCGCACTAAGTTATTAATTTGTTGCCAAAGTTCGAGACTATGTTGATAATGCTCTAGTGCTGTTTCGGTAGAATTATCGGTTGCCCTGCCTAAAACAAATTCCAAACTTGCTTCTAATTCAAGCTCTAAGGTAACTTCTCGGTTTAACAATTCTTGCCTTGCGCTCACTAACTCTTGATAAGCAGACTCTCCCAAACCAAGGACAGCATCATCTAAAAATATTCCTGCTCCACTTTCTAAAACTTTCTGATAAACACTCTCACTGGTCTGCTGAATAAAATCAATTAATTCTTGAGTCGCAGTTTCAAAAACGGTCAGACTTGACCAATTTTCAAAGTCAGGAATTAACCGAATAAATTTACGAGAAATTTCTGCGTCTATCCATAAAACTATGGGATAGGGACAATTTTTCCTAAACTCTTCGCGCACTAACCCCATTGATACGAGCAATTTATCAATATCCCTGACAGACTCTAAACCCCAAACCATCAGAGCATCTGGTTGTTTGCCTCCTAACCGTTTTCTGATAGTTGCATAAAGTTCATCGACAGACTCATCCAACTGCAACTGTGCCAAGTCTCCAGAAAAAGATTCCCGGAGTTGTATAATTAGGCGATCGCGCTGGTTGAGATTATTGCACTGTGCCAAAAACAGCCGAAATTGTCCTTGAGACATTTCCATGCCTCGGATTAATTTATGCAATAATTTTTGATTGTTAATTTCCAAATGTGTAGGCATATTTTTGTTTGTAGTTGGGCTTTAGCCCATCAAATACTGAATCTTCGGGTTCAAGCCGTACTGGACTGACACGCCTAAAACTGTGTAATAGATTTTTGTTTCTAGGTGTCCCCATCTCCCCATCTCCCCATCTCTCCATCCCCCCATCCCCCCATCTAACCCACCATTTTAGGTGTGCCATTCCACTACGCTTATTGAACAGTTTTAGCTGTGTCAGTCTACTACAAGCCTAATTCGGGCTAAAGCCCTACTACAAGCCTAATTCGGGCTAAAGCCCTACTACGAGCCTAATTCGGGCTAAAGCCCTACTACGAGCCTAATTCGGGCTAAAGCCCTACTACAAGCCTAATTCGGGCTAAAGCCCTACTACGAGCCTAATTCGGGCTAAAGCCCTACTACGAGCCTAATTCGGGCTAAAGCCCTACTACGAGCCTAGTTATATCTTTAACTCCGGTGCATCTTTCAAGAGAGGATTAATATCAAACCAAGGGCCTATTTCATCTTGATACTCATAAACAAACATACTCCGAATTAAAGTTTGGTATCCATCATATCCCGTTACTTTTTTTGTCTGAGCAACTTGGCGTAATAATTCCCACTCATGGTCATCTACAGCCAAAAGTCGCTGATTACGATAAGTTTTAATTACATTGGCAACACTAGCACGGGAGATTGGAAGATCCCCTTCTTCCATAATAGCTTCATTAACTATGCGCAATACATTCCTCACATGGCCACCACTGAAACGACATAAGTAATCTAAAGTTTCCTGACTATCAAAAATTTCGGTAACTTTTTCCAAACGTTGCTGTGGTTCTAATTCTGGAAATGCCCTTGCCAACACTAACTGTCGCATTAACTTCATTCCTTCAGCACATTCACTACCATCGCGCAACTGTGTCGCCACCATTGGCAATATTTGAGGGTCTTTCTTAAATCTTTGAGTTAATGTGTCGTAGTCATTGGAAAATCTCAGTGCCATAGGAAGAGTATAAATCATATGACAATGGAGACTCATCAGTTGTTCGCCTCGGTCAACAAATAGATATTCTGGTTGAGGTCGCCCCCAAGGTTTAGGTGAGCTATCAACTTTTTCCAAGTTGTCAACGATAACCACTAATCCTTTTTTACCATACTGTTTCAGCTTTTCGTTAGCGGGTTCGAGCAATTCTTTGTTAATAGTTTCAATAATTCCGCTGGTGCGGGGTCCGAGATATTCTCTGAGTTTAGTACGAAGTTCGGGACTAGCTTTTGCCTGGGCAGTAATTTTACCAATTCCTAAAGCTACAAATTCTAATCCTTTTTCGCCAGCTTTGACTTGACCGACTCCAGGCAAACCAACTTCTGCTGAAAATGAACCCTCACTACTAGCTGCCACTTTACCCACACCAGGAATATTCGCTTCTGCAGAGAGTTCAATTTCTGTCTGCAATAATTTTGCAGCTCCCTGAAGTAGACCTTTTAACCCTTTTGGTTCCTCCAAGTTAAGTTTTTCCAACTTCTCCAAACTTCTGCCGATCTGTTGTGCAATAGTTAGGAAAATATCACCTACATCTACATCTCCCATTTCTAGGTTTTTGTCAGATTCAAAATAGACAACGTGAAAGCCTTCTGCTTCTAACTGTTGCTTGAGTTGCCATAATTCTGTAGATTTGCCACAACCAATATGTCCGGTGAATAGTTGGCAAGTGGATTGGTCTGAAGACCAGAGAGTAATAGTATTTTTTAATTTTTTAATAACTTTTCCCCCACGCACCGTCGAGAAGTCAATGTAGTATTTCTTGTCAATTTCTACATTATCTATAAACAGAGGAATGCCAGGGTTTGTTGCCTGAAAAAAGGCTTTAATATCTACGGTCATAACTATTTTCTATTTATGAGTAGCTACCATCTATTTTATCGCAGGGAACATTCAAGAATTTAGAATTTAGAATTTAGAATTTAGAATTACCTCTTCTTTTCAAGAAGAGGATTGACTAATCATGAAAATTTTTATTTATTATCTCCTTAAAAGAGGAGGCTTTAAACCACAATATTTCGATAAGAAAAACTTTTCTATCTGCTGGTTTTCTGCCGACAATAATATAAACAATTACAATTATCAAAGAAAACTTTATACTTACTCATAATCATGGCACCAGCAGTTTTAATAGAAAACCTTCAGAAAAGTTATGGTTCAGTTACAGCAGTTAAGGACGTTTCCTTTCAGATAGAACCTGGAGAAATATTTGGTTTACTTGGCCCTAATGGTGCAGGTAAAACAACCACACTACGCGCTCTGTGTACTCTACTTACACCAGACGCTGGACGTTTAGAAGTATCTGGTATTTCAGTAGTTGACCAACCGAGAATAGCTAGACAACGTCTTGGCTATGTTGCTCAGGAAGTGGCCATCGACAAGGTACTGACAGGCCGAGAACTACTGGAACTACAAGCAGCTATATACCATATTCCAGGCAAATTGGCAAGGGAAAGAATCGAAGGAGCGATCGCCCTCCTGGGAATAGAAGATTGGGCGGACAAAAAAACAGGCACTTATTCAGGGGGTATCCGCAAACGTCTAGATTTAGCAGCGGGTTTATTGCATCAACCAGATGTTTTAGTTTTGGATGAACCGACAGTGGGTTTAGATATTGATAGTCGGGTAGCAGTTTGGGATTTTTTGCGTCAGTTGCGAGACTCAGGTACAACAGTTTTGATTACCAGTCACTATCTGGAAGAAGTCGATGCTTTGGCAGATAGGGTAGCTATTATTGACCAAGGTGTGGTTATTGCGACGGGTACTCCTTCAGAACTTAAAGACCGGGTGGGAGGCGATCGTATCACTCTCCGTATTCGGGAATTTTCTTCTACTGAAGAAGCTGAAAAAGCAAAAGTATTACTAGGAAACCTGCCAATAGTTCAAGAAGTTATTGTTAATGCTGCTCAAGGCAATTCTTTAAACTTAGTTGTGACACCCCAGAGCGATGCTTTGATCGAAATTCAACAGTCATTGCAGTCAGCAGGTTTACCAATTTTTGGTATTGCTCAAGCACGACCAAGTTTGGATGATGTTTACCTGGCAGCAACAGGAAAAACTTTGATGGATGCAGAATTAGCTGCTGTGGGTAGTCGCGACTTAAAAGCTGAGAAAAAACAAAGTATGCGTTGAACGTTTTCGTAAATTGGCAGTTTGTAGGTTGGGTTGACGTGAACGGAAACCCCACGGTAGTAAAGAGGGTGGGGAGATGGGGAGATGGGGAGATGGGGAGATGGGGAGATGGGGAGATGGGGAGATGGGGAGATGGGGAGATGGGGAGATGGGGAGATGGGGAGATGGGGAGATGGGGAGATGGGGTGTGTTAGCGACAGCGTAACGCACCATCAATAGCTGGAATAGGCGGTGCGTTACATTTCAGACGCACCCTACTTCTACTTCTAGCGATCGCTATCTAATCAAGAAACCTTCTTGTGCTAACTCTGGTATATTTGTTAAAGTGGCAAATTGACCTCCATTACCAAAACCAGTTGCGCTACCGTTGGGGTTGTAGAATAAGTTTCCATTGTCACTATTAGACATCTCCAGAAAATAAACTTGCCCTTTATTTGCTATAAACTAGAGTGTAATAATACCAAATTGATAAATGTTTGCTACAAATAGCTAGGATATTTATTAGGAGTCAGGAGTCAGGAGTCAGGAGTCGTATAAGAATGGCTTTAATACCATTTTTTAGAACGTAAATTATCTTTTTTATCAAAGGGATATCTCCTGTAAAGTTTTTTGATCGCTCTTACTATTCGTAGCATTAGACATCTGGTAAAAATCAAAAACAAAATCAATTATTATCCATAAATTATCAATTATTCTTCTCTGTTGCCTGTTGCCTGTTCCCTGTTCCCTGTTCCCTCTTTTCTGGAGATGTCTATTCTTTTTTCAAATTGGTATAACTCAAAAAATCATTTTCCGTATTTTTTTCCTAAAAACATCTTCCCTGTTCCCTGTTCCCTGTTCCCTATTCCCTACTTTTATAAGTTGAGTAGTTTATGCATTTAATTGATTACACTATTGTCGTCATCTACCTGCTGGCGATTGTCCTGTTTGGCATATTTCTCCAACGCAAAGCATCCGCTGGTATAGACTCTTACTTTCTAGGCGATCGGAATATGCCTTGGTGGGTATTGGGGGCATCTGGGATGGCTTCCAATACGGACATTGCAGGGACAATGTTGATAACTGCCTTAGTCTACGCTTTGGGAACAAAGGGATTTTTTCTGGAACTCCGGGGTGGCATTGCCTTAATTCTAGCAATGTTCATGATTTTTATGGGCAAGTGGAACCGCCGCGCCCAAGTTATGACCTTAGCGGAATGGATGCATTTGCGTTTTGGAGTTGGACGGGAAGGAAATCTCGCCCGGATAGTTAGTGCTGTTGCTGCTATTATCTTGACCATTGGCAGGATTAGTTACTTTGCCATTGGTGGGGGCAAATTTTTAGGAGAATTTATCACAGTGGATGCCCGTCTGGCCTCAATTTTAATGATATTCCTGGCATTGATATACACTGTCCTTAGCGGTTTTTATGGGGTGGTGTTAACAGACCTGTTTCAGGGAGTTTTGATTTTTGTGGCTATCATCTATATCTGCGCGATCGCTCTCCAACTTCCTCCTCTCCCGGAGACATTTGCCATTTCTATTCCGGGAACTGAGCAATTGCACGAGTGGAATTTTAGCGAGTGGAGCAGTATATTCCCCTCCATGGAAGTAGATTTGCCAGGAGACTATGGTCGTTTCAACTTGTTCGGCGCTATCCTTTGTTTCTATCTGCTGAAAGTATTGATGGAAGGGTTTGGCGGTATCGGTGGTTATATGATGCAGCGTTATTTTGCTGCCAAAAGCGACCGGGAAGTTGGGTTAATGTCCCTCTGGTGGATATTCTTGCTTTCCTTTCGCTGGCCTTTGGTAACCGCTTTTGCTATCCTAGGTATCAATTACGGCATTACTAACCAAGTAATTCCTGACCCGGAACTGGTCTTGCCAACAGTTATCGCTACTTACCTACCAGTGGGAATTAAGGGATTGGTATTAGCTTGTTTTATCGCCGCCGGGATGTCTACTTTTGACTCCTTAATTAATGGTGGTGCTGCTTACTGGGTGAAGGATATTTATCAAGCTTATCTCAATCCGCAAGCTGACAACCGCAAACTGCTGGCTCAAAGTCGTTGGGCATCGGTTATCATTGTTATGGTGGGATTGCTATTTAGCTTCAGTATCTCCAATATCAATGAAATTTGGGGATGGTTGACTCTGGGATTGGGTACGGGTTTGGCGGTTCCTCTGCTGTTAAGATGGTATTGGTGGCGGTTTAATGGTTATGGATTTGCTACGGGTATCGCTGCTGGTATGGTGGCCGCAATTGTGACTAAGGCGATCGTTTTACCTTCTTTGCCGGATCTGCAACTTGCCGAATTTATCCAATTTCTAATTCCTAGCAGTTGTTCTTTGGCAGGATGTATCGCTGGCACTCTGTTAACCCCGGCAACGGAACGGTCAGTTCTGGAGAATTTTTATACTGTCACCCGTCCCTTCGGTTTTTGGAAGCCGATCGCTGTTAATATTCCCCGCAATCTCACGGTCAATATCGCATTAGAGAATCGGCGAGATTTACTGGCAACTGCGATCGCGATTCCCTGGCAAATAGTTTTGTGTCTCACGGGAATTATGTTTATGATGAAACGTTGGGATAATTTCCTAATTCTATCTCTGTTGCTGGTTGTACTCTCTATCTGTTTGTACTTCGCCTGGTACAGATATCTGTACGGAAGTCAAAATTCAAAAGTTAAAAGTTAAAAGTAAGAAAAACGGAAGTCATTATATCAAATCCGGTTAAACAGTTATAGATTGGTTAAGTAAGGAGGAGTAAACCCACCCCTCGCCCCTCCCCCTCCCAGGAGGGGAAGTCAGGAGGACAAGTCAGGAGGAGAGAGAATTACAAAGATGAGCGTAGTTATGACGATTGGAGAAATTTTTTATGTCCAATAAAACGGATTTGATCTCAAAAGTCAAAAGTCAAAAGTAACAAAAACGGAAGTCATTAATACACATCTCCAATTCTGGAGATGTCTAATAGACATCTGGTAAAAATCAAAAATAAAGTCAATTATTATCCATAAATTATCAATTATTCCCCTCCCAGGAGGGGTTCGGGGTGGGTTCCCTGTTGCCTTCCGGAGCTGTTGCCTGTTGCCTCTTTTCTGGAGATGTCAATTATCCGGACATGATATAATTGCTAACCTCTGAGGAAGAAATCTTCTGCTTCTATCGATGGAATATTTGTTAAAGTTGCAAATTGACCTCCATCACGAAAAGCAGTTTCACTGCCATTAGCGAATCTATCAGCTTTAACGCGCTATGTATCCGCCATCAACCATCAAAGATGTCGCAGTGATAAATGAAGCTTCCTCTGAAGCAAGAAATAAGATTGCGAAAGCAACTTCTTGGGGTTTTCCTATACGGTTCAAAATGTGAAGGGGTGCCTCCTGTGCTAGAAATTGTTCCTCAGTTATCCCTATGTTTGCCAGATGACGATCTATTGCCTGAGTGCGGATAGTACCTGGGCACACACAATTCACTCGGATTCCATAAGGAGCAAGTTCCAGAGCCATACATCGGGTCATATTGACTATAGCTGCTTTTGTCGTACTGTATGGGAGAAATTCGGGTTGAGCAATGAAAGAAGAAATGGAACCCAAATTTACGATTGAGCCACCACCATGTTTCTTCATGACCTCTGAAGCATATCGTGTACAAAGAGACGTTCCAATAATGTTGACATTCAGAGATTGATGCCATTCTTCAACAGTGGCATCGAGTCCCTTTAAGACAAAGACAGCAGCATTATTGACTAAAATGTCGATACGACCATACTCGCGCTCAATGTTTGTCATCGCCTGCTTAACCTCTTCTTCTTGAGAGATGTCAGTCTTAATGAACGTTGCAGTCCCTCCCAAGTCAACGATTTCGTCAGCGACGTTACTCCCCAGCATTTGTTTGTCCAGGATAATTACCTTGGCGCCTTCTTCAGCAAAGAGAGTTGCAGTCGCTTTTCCAATCCCCTCTGCTGCCCCTGTTATCACAGCAACTTTATTTTTAAGTCTTATCCCCATAATATAAACTTCCTTCAAAAGACGAAAAAGAACAGATTCCATTAAATTTTGTGTTAAATCACTTTAGCAGTTAATGCCGTTGAGTGCTAATGAAATAAATAGACATCTCCAGAAAAGAGGGAGTAGGCAGCTTTGCTGTAGGCAGTAGGGAGAAATAATTGATAATTTATGTGTGAGAATTGATTTTATTTTTGATTCTTGGAGATGTCTAATAGTTACCAGCAGAAGTCCTATTTATCATAATGTAAAGTTTTGCAACAAAATTCAACACTTCTGGGGTCTAGCATATCGACCTCAGGAAATTTTTAGAGAGTCTATAAACTCTTTTACTGCTTTGTGAAAGTCTTCAACAGCGTCAAAGTGGATATTATGACCACACTCTGAAAATTCAATTAAGCGAGTATTGGGACGCTTTACCGCCATTTCCCTAGCGTGCTTTGTGGGAAGTACCTTGCTAAGTTGACCACACATTAACAGTGCAGGACAAGATGAACCTAACCAATCAGGCCACCAGTCACCATTCAATTGTTGTTGTGACACGACCATGTCTTTGTATCGGAATCTAAAACCCCATCCATCTGAGTATTCTTTTAAACTCTCCATAAAGTATTTTCCGCCATCAATACAAGCATCTGTAAAGAAAGCATTTACAGTTTGCAGAGTGGGGAAACGCTGAGGCCATGATAATACAAAACTCAAATCGTCCTGGGTTATTGCACCAATGTCAACAATAATCATACCCTGTACAAGTTGAGGGAAGCGAGCTGTAAGCTGATAAGCATTGACCCCCCCTAGAGAATGACCAATTAAAATGACTGGCTGAAGTTTGAGCAAGTGAATAACCTTAAGCGCATCATTAATGTAAGCCTCCCGAGAATATTCTTCTGTTTTATCACTCCAACCATGACCACGCTGGTCAAGAGCGATGACACGATAGGATTCCCCTAGATACTCTGCGAGAGAGGCAAACCAACGCCCACAACCAAAATGGCCGTGCAAAGCAAGAATATTAACTCCTACTCCACCGGAGTCAAGATAGGAAAGTTTCATCTCATCAATGTGGAGTTCTTTTCTTAATAAGATCATAACCTCCTGATTCGCTAAAGGTAATTTTTTTTACTCAACATGAAAGTTGGCGTTGAATATTGGCTAGAAGGGCACAACTATCGCTTACACTAGTATGAATTTTCACATTGGATATGTGGTAATCGGATGTTGTGAATATACCATCTACTACCAGATTTATTTGACCAGCACGATGCAAAGATTCATCGATTGTAGAATTTATTTGGCAAGTTCAATCATTTTATTGGCATAGCTATCATCATCTCCCTTAATCATAGAATGGCTATTTTGTCAATTTGTTAACTGATGACACGCCCTAGTGCAGGATGGCGGAAATAACTGACCAGTTACAAAATCCTAAAACAATTACAAATCAAAAATGATTGACTTTTAACTGTCTTGAGTGTGTCTTACATTCTGAGGAGACCTCAGAATTACACACTCGATGCATGACTTTTAACTTCCGCGTAGCGGCCTTAGTCCGTTTCTTATAGACTGATTAGTTAACTATATTAGACATCTCCGATAATTTACCTGAAACTCCCAACAAGGTTGTTAAATCTTAATTTCCGGAGAGGTCTATTGGTTCAGAAGCTAAAATATAGCTATCTTAATGGTCTATAACACCTAGTAGCTACTAAAGTAAAGTAACAACAGAAAAGGTAAAGTATTACCTGGATCGACTGAAAATCAAAATCAAGTATCTTAATTATGTCTACCCAAAAACTCACAGGTAACGAAATTCGACAAACATTTCTCGACTTTTACGCACAACGGGAACACAATATTTTACCTAGTGCATCCTTAGTCCCAGAAGACCCCACGGTCTTACTAACTATTGCGGGAATGTTACCATTCAAACCTATATTTCTCGGACAACAACCCCGGAAATATCCCCGCGCTACCACTTCCCAAAAATGTATCCGTACCAACGATATTGAAAATGTTGGTCGCACTGCCAGACATCATACTTTTTTTGAGATGTTGGGTAACTTCAGTTTTGGCGACTATTTTAAACCAGAAGCGATCGCCTACGCTTGGGAACTTTCTACAAAAATCTTCGGTTTACCTCCAGACCGTTTGGTTGTCAGCGTGTTCCGAGAAGATGATGAAGCATTTGCTATTTGGCGCGACAAAATTGGTATTCCTGCACACCGCATTCAACGGATGGATGAGGAGGATAATTTTTGGGCATCGGGTCCGACTGGTCCGTGCGGTCCTTGTTCGGAAATTTATTACGACTTCCATCCAGAATTGGGGGATGAGAACATTGACCTAGAAGACGACAGCAGGTTTATCGAATTTTATAATCTGGTATTCATGCAATATAACCGGGATGCAGAAGGAAATCTCACGCCATTGCAAAACAGAAATATTGACACCGGGATGGGGTTGGAAAGAATGGCGCAAATATTACAAAAAGTGCCGAATAATTATGAAACTGACTTGATTTTTCCGATCATTAAAACTGCTGCGGATATTGCTGGTATCGACTACAAAAAAAGTGATGACAAAACCAAAATTTCCCTGAAAGTTATTGGCGACCATGTACGAGCAGTTGCACATTTAATTGCCGATGGTGTCACCGCATCTAATGTTGGCAGGGGTTATATTCTGCGACGGTTAATTCGTCGGGTTGTGCGTCACGGACGTTTGATTGGCATTTTTGGGGAGTTTACATCCAAAGTTGCTGAGAAAGCGATCGCTCTTTCTGAGGATGTTTATCCTAATTTGCGGGAGCGGGAAAGTGCTATTAAAGCTGAGTTGCAACGGGAAGAGTCTCGCTTCTTGGAAACATTGGAGCGGGGTGAAAAATTGTTGGCGGAAATTATCGCAAAACCGGAAACTCAGAAAACTAAACAAATTTCGGGAGAAGATGCTTTCAAGTTATACGACACCTATGGTTTTCCACTGGAGTTGACTCAGGAAATAGCAGAAGAAAATGGTTTAACTGTTGATGTCAGTATGTTTGAAAAAGAAATGAAACTGGCGCAAGAACGTTCTCAGTCAGCGCACGAAACTATTGACTTGACTGCTGAAGGTGGGGTGAAATTGGATGTTGACAAAACGGAATTTTTAGGGTATACAGATTTGATTTCTTCAGCGCAAGTAATGGCGTTAGTAGCTGAAGGGGAACAGGTTGAATCTGCGGAAGCGGGTACTCAAGTGCAGGTTGTGCTTGACCAAACACCTTTTTATGCTGAGTCTGGAGGTCAAATAGGCGATCGTGGTTATCTGAGTGGGGATAATGTGGTCGTGCGGATAGAAGATGTGCAGAAGCAGAATAATATTTTTGTGCATTTCGGTCGCGTGGAAAGGGGTACGTTACAGTTAGGGATAACGGTGAATGCTCAAATAGATGCTGCTTGTCGTCGCAGAGCGCAAGCAAACCATACCGCAACACATTTGTTACAAGCGGCTTTGCGGTCTCTGGTAGACCAGTCTATTTCTCAAGCGGGTTCGTTAGTATCTTTTGACCGTTTGCGATTTGATTTTAATTGTCCCCGGGGGTTGAAACCGGAGGAAGTGGAGCAAGTGGAAGCTCAGGTAAATAGTTGGATAGCTGAAGCACATCCGGCAACTGTTGCAGAAATGCCATTGGATGAGGCAAAGGCAAAGGGAGCTGTTGCTATGTTTGGTGAAAAGTATAGCGATGTAGTAAGGGTGGTTGACTATCCGGGAGTGTCGATGGAATTATGTGGGGGAACTCATGTGAATAATACGGCAGAAATTGGGGTGTTTAAAATTATTTCTGAAGCTGGTATTTCTTCTGGGGTGCGACGTATAGAAGCAGTTGCTGGTTTGGCAGTTTTAGATTATTTGAATGTCCGAGATGTTGTGGTTAAAGAATTGAGCGATCGCTTTAAGGCAAAACCTGAGGAGTTATCGGAGCGGGTGAGTAATTTGCAGCAGGAGTTGAAGGAGTCGCAAAAACAGTTGGAAGCGTTGAAAGGTGAGTTAGCAGTGGCGAAGTCCGACCAGTTGTTAGGAGATGCTGAGACTGTGGGTGAGTTTCAGATATTAGTAGCGGAAATGCCTGGTGTTGATGCGGAGGCGTTGAAAACTGCTGCGGAACGGTTACAACAAAAGTTGGGCGAGAGTGCTGTGGTATTGGGTGCTGCATCTGGGGAGAAAGTGAGTTTAGTTGCTGCTTTTAGTAAGTCTGTGAATAGTAAAGGTTTGCAAGCAGGGAAATTTATTGGTGGGATAGCGAAAATGTGTGGAGGAGGCGGCGGCGGGCGTCCGAATTTAGCGCAAGCAGGAGGTCGCGATCCGAGTAAGTTGAAGGAAGCGTTGGAGAGTGCGAGGAAGCAGTTGGTTGATGGGTTGAAGTAGGTTATAGTTTTTGAGGTGGGTATACCCCACCTTTTTTTTTCCTAAAGTTTCGTATTAATATAAATAGAATTTTTCTAGAAGTTTTTAAGTGGAGATAGTCAATATAAATAATGGCAGATTTTGGTTATAAAATTGATTTTGCAAGAGATACAGAAGACCCTGAAAGAGTGTTTCGTGCTATGTTGGGACTCATAGAATTTTCCAAAGTAACAGATAATACTTTAATAAAATATCTTGATGTTGAAATTGAGTCTACTTTAGTATTAGAGAATATAGAGCAAGGTTCATTTATTGTTTGGTTCAAAAACATTTTAAATCCTGTTGATCCTAACCAAAAAATAAATGTTAAATCTATTTGTTCATATCTGGGAAGAGGAAAGCTTGATATTATTAAATTCATGAATGATAGAAATACAATAAATAATCGTTCTGAAATATTAGAGTTACAAGAAATACTAAAAGAATCACCACCAGAAACTGAAAGTAATCCTTTGGGTATTTATACAGCACCAAGCGACAAAGAGTTATTATCAAATATAGATAAATTTTGCAAAGCCAGTTCTGAACTTAAAAAATCAGATCAGTTATTTTACTTAATTAAAAAGTCAACTTTTCCTGTTAACCGCCATTTTTATCTTTCTGAAGAATCCAAGGAAAAATTGTTGTTCAAAGAAGTTATAGAAAATGAATTAACAATGATTTTAAAAGTCAAAAAACCTGACTACCTTGGAGAATCAAAATGGGAGTTTAAACATGAAAAAAGAAGGATAGAGGCAAAGATCGCTGACTTAGAATGGTTGCAATCTTTTAGAAATGGAGATGTTTTTATCTTTCCTCGTGCATCAATAAAAGCAATAGTTAAAATTGTCTCTAAATATGATCATGGTGGAAAATTAATCTCCAGTCAGTACACTATTAAAAAAGTTATTGAAGTTATACCTCCATCTCCACCGCCAGGAACCCAATTATCTCTTTTTCCTGATGAATAATAAATAATATTTTTAGTTGTTGAATTAAAAAACTAAAATTTAATATCCCGCCAATTTTTAGCATTCTCTCCCACAAATATTTTCAAGTGTTTAAGATTAGTAGTAGCAACATATATTCCTTGACCAGGAGCTTCTTGACAAAGAATATTCCATTGAGCAGAAATAATCATATCTGCATCAATATTTTGATTATCAGTTGTCGGGATATGATTTTGACGTGCCTCAGCCCAAAACTCAGCAGCTTTGTTCATAACTTCTGTTGTAAGTGGGAGAAAATCTACTACATCCTTAAGACTATCTAATCTTTGTAGACTTTTACTTTTAATCCGAATTAATTCCCGTCTAACTTCATAATCAGAAATTTGAGAAGTTACTACATATATACTTTTAGCTAATAGCTCATATAGCCATTCATTACATTGGGAAATTTCACTATATTTCGTTTGAGAAATATCTTTAACTGAGCTAGCAAGTAAACCAAGCACTCCTGAATCTAAAATTACAATCATAACTATAAATTCTCTCCATTGTACTCTTTTTTAATTTCTTCCATTCTGGCTTTTGCCCAAGCCATAGCACCTTGGTTTTTCTCTAGTTGCTCTTCAGGAGTACGCCCCAAATGTTTCAAATATGGTAATAAAATTCCTTTTTCTGAATTATCTATTTCTGTTGCCTTATTTAACAAATATTGACCTTTCTCCCATAACTTAGAAGTAGATTTTGACTTTCTCAATTCAATTGCTTTAGCTACAGCTTTTGGAATTATCAAAAAAGACTTTTGATACTTACTAAATAAATCTTCTTTTTTTTGTAGGGAAGGCAAAATTAATCTCAATCTAATTAACAAACCTTGCCATCCGTTACATTTAGAACTTGCCTCAGTAAAACTATAAGCTATTTTTCTAAAATATTGACGACTTTCTCCTGAAAATATATCCCAACAAGACTCAATACCAGCAGCTAATTTCTCTATCTTATCCACATACTTATTTATATCTTTAGGGATATCATTTTTAAATTCAATTTCTGTATTAATTGCCTCCAAATATTTTCTCGTACCTGCCATCATCTCCTGTAAAGTTGCCTCTGCACTCTGACCTTTGAGAGCAGCAACTTCTCGAAAAAACTCCTGTACTTCATCAGTTAATGAATTAGGAGAAATACAATTTTCTAAAAACGATTTTACTTTCTCAATATTGTCTTCCGTCCTTTTAAGAGCTTCTATTTCTTGCTGTGAAGTTAGTCCATTAAGCATTTTATTTTTCTCCTTCAAAGACACTAAACTATGATTATTCTATTTTATACCGCTGTTGCCATAAATTACAATATTTTAAAAAATGTATTATATCTATTAAGAACATTATAGACGTTCCTTAATTGCAATTTGGAACGAGTAAATTACAGAATTAGCTGACCTCAGAGATGCTGAAGTTAAAATATTAAATAGAGCAGTTTTATTTCTTGGTTTTGTAGCTATTATATCAGCAATAGATGTGATATTAGCATCAATACTTGAATAAGTTGTCTTATTTGATTGAGACTATCAACCTATTGACATATATAAATAAAAAGGTAGAAGCGAGCGTCAAACCGACCCCCAAGATCATCTGTACATCCGTGCCATAATCAGTGTCTAGCTCTAGGGAGCGATCGCTAATAATATGTTAAAATCTATATCAGTCTATTTGCACTATTCCAGAATCAAAAGGAGGTAAGAAAAAAATGAGTGTGGTTATTCCTGATGACGTGCTGAGAGCAGCTAAAATGTCTGAAGCACAATTAAAGTTAGAAATTGCCATTATGTTATTTCAACAAGATAAAATTAGTATTGGTAAAGCTCGTCGTTTAGCTGGAATTAATTTATTAGAGTTTCAGCGAGAAATTGCTGAACGCGGTATTTGCATCCATTATGATGTTGAGGAGTTTGAAGAGGATATTAAAACTTTGCAGGAAATGGGTAGGTTATGATTGTTGTCAGTGATACTTCACCTATGACTAATTTGTCAGCAGTGGGAGCTTTGGAACTTCTTCATCAACTTTACGATCGCGTCATTATTCCTCAAGCAGTTTATGATGAAATGGCTTCTTTAGAGCAATACCAGGTACGGTTGAGGTTCAAACTTTAGATCGGATTGAAAATCGGACAGTTGAAAATCGCCAAGAAGTTGAGGAGTTGCAGGTTGATTTAGATATAGGAGAAGCAGAAGCAATTATTTTAGCTTTAGAACTGGATGCAGATTTGTTGCTGATAGATGGACGCAGAGGAAGAAGGGTAGCTTTGGAGTTGGGAGTCAGGAAAATAAGTGGGTTGTTAACTGTATTGCAGGAAGCTAAGAGAAAAGGTTTGATTTTAGAAATTAAGCCAATTTTGGATCGGTTGATTTCTGAAAATAATTTTCGGATTAGCGTTAGTCTCTATAATACGGTTTTACAATTTGCTGGGGAGTGAATTTGTGTTGGTTTAATAGCGATCGTTTCTAAAATCTGCTTGGTTTGGGAAGGAGCGATCGCTAATCATACGTCAAAATTAAAATAAGTCTATTTAACCAACCCTAGTTTGTGTTTGAAATTGAAACCCATAATTTGACAAAATAGTGAGAGCTTCTGATTTAGTTTTTCCTGTTAAGTCGGGAAGTTGTTGTGCTGCAGGAATCATCAATTAATTTCTAATTAAATATCAACAAAAAGATAGCTTTTAATATTAGAGCGATCGCCAACCTTATTTACAAACTAAAATTTCATATCCCAACAATTTTGAGCATATTCTCCCACAAATATTTTCAAAAGTCCAGATATTAGAGGTACTGATAACTGATAACTGAAATGGCGTGCTTCAGCCCAAAAATCAGCAGCTTTGTTCATAACTTCTGTTGTAAGTGGGAGAAAATCTACTACATCCTTATAACATTGAGGAATAACTATGGAATTAGCAACTGCATTTATTTCAAGCACAAATTATCTGGAAGGGGAAAAAATGAGTCCCATTCGCCATGAATATCTCGGCGGTCAAATATTCGCTATGTCTGGTGGTAGTGAGGAACATAACCGCATTTCGTTAAATATTGCTAGTTTTTTGCGTTTGAATTTACGCGGCAGCGGATGTAAAACTTTTATTGCAGATATGAAAGTTAAAATTGCCATTGCCGAAAATAGCTCGGATATTTTTTATTATCCGGATGTGATGGTAACTTGCGACCCCCAAGATATAGAAAAATATTACAAGAGTTATCCTTGTTTAATTGTTGAGCTACTTTCTCCTTCTACTCAAGATTTAGACCGACGAGAAAAACGGTTGAATTATCAAAGTTTAGCAAGTTTGCAAGAGTATGTATTGGTTTCTCAAACAGAAATGAAAGTAGAAGTTTATCGTCCGTCAGATAATGGTTATTGGTCTAGGGAAAGTTTAGGAAAAGAAGATTGTTTAGAATTAAAGTCGGTGGGGTTAACTTTAACAATGACTGACATTTATGATGAGGTTTTGATATAGCGTTCAGGATTTCCTACGGAATGCTCCGCAAACAGCTTAAGTCAAAACTTTAGCGGTGGTGCATTTTAATGGTCATGTATTGTCCGGCAATATTTGTTACGAGAACAGTGGGAGCATCTTGCTCCCGTGCCAGATATTCTTTTTTGCTGTATACCATTACGCGATTGGGACTACCAAAACTTTGTAGGTAAAGGATTTCAATTTTATCAATGCTCTAATATCATGTCCGGTTGAACAGTTATAAATAAATAACGATGGAGTCCTCAAGAGTCAGGAGTTAGGAGGTAAGAAAGAAGAAGGAAGAAGAAGAACTGGAGTTGAAGGAGAAAGTTTTTTTATCACTAATTATCCAGACATGATATAACACTTTAAATTTGTAGTGCTATATTCAACAATTAATAATGGCTTTGTTGCATGAAAGTATATCGCTGCCGCACTTGCTCCGCATATGTACTTCATAATGTGCGGAAACTGCTTTCAATAATTGATAATTGATAATTACCTCTCCCTAAAACGGAATAGAACATCAATGTTTGACAGAAAAAGGCTGAAAATTTTACCTGTAAAAGCTTTGAGATTTAATCAGCACAGTAATAACTATTGGACAATAGTAAATAGAACATCCATAATCCCGAAAGATAGCGATCGCTTTTTCAGCAGAGTAATAACTATTGGACAATAGTAAATAGAACATCCATAATCCCGAAAGATAGCGATCGCTTTTTCAGTAGAGTAATAACTATTGGACAATAGTAAATAGAACATCCATAATCCCGAAAGATAGCGATCGCTTTTTCAGCAGAGTAATAACTATTGGACAATAGTAAATAGAACATCCATAATCGCGAAAGATAGCGATCGCTTTTTCAGTAGAGTAATAACTATTGGACAATAGTAAATAGAACATCCATAATCCCGAAAGATAGCGATCACTTTGGAGGTAGAGTAATAACTATTGGACAATAGTAAATAGAACATCCATAATCGCGAAAGATAGCGATCGCTTTTTCAGTAGAGTAATAACTATTGGACAATAGTAAATAGAACATCCATAATCACCAAAGATAGCGATCGCTTTTTCAGTAGAGTAATAACTATTGGACAATAGTAAATAGAACATCAATCATCACCAAAGATAGCGATCGCTTTTTCAGTAGAGTAATAACTATTGGACAATAGTAAATAGAACATCCATAATCACCAAAGATAGCGATCGCTTTTTCAGCAGAGTAATAACTATTGGACAATAGTAAATAGAACATCCATAATCGCCAAACACAGCGATCGCTTTTTCAGCAGAGCAATAACTATTGGACAATAGTAAATAGAACATCAATAATCGCCAAAGATAGCGATCGCTTTTTCAGCAGAGTAATAACTATTGGACAATAGTAAATAGAACATCCATAATCCCGAAAGATAGCGATATAGCTGCAGAATGGATGTTAAGAACGCTACTTTCATGCAAAAAATGGGAGCAAGATATGAGCATGGGAGCAAGATATGAGCATGGGAGCAAGATACGAGCATAGGAGCAAGATGCTCCCACTGCTTTTGTCCTTGATAATAGACCATCATTACAATGCACCATCGCCAAAAAACTTATCCAGAACAAATTTCCCTACTCCCTTATTTATAAATATTCAAGGGGAGATGGTATAATTTTAAGTTTTAGCTTTTGATAACTGATAACTGAAATGACCTATAAATTATGGCACAATATTGACATACTCCCGACGTTGCCCTTACGGGAAAAATAGGGATTCTTCAGTCTGGGAAACCCTGACCGCTGTTTAGACAGAGGTGATGTCCTCCCCCTGTGTTGGACCTTACGATAACAAAATGTACCTAGCTTGTCAAGGGCATATGAACGTTTAGCTGATGAAGGTATCCGAATCTTGGCCCTGGCTTGACCATACGACGCTCCCCTGCGGGAGAGCGCGGGACTTCCCCGAAGGGAAGTTAAGGACAATTAAACAGTCCAAATAATCCATATTATCTATGACCAAAACCATACCAGAATTACCAAGCAAATACGACGCATTCTCAACCGAGGCGAAATGGCAGAAATATTGGGAAGAAAACAATACTTTCAAAGCTGACCCCAACCACCCAGGGGACCCCTACTGCATTGTCATCCCCCCACCTAACGTTACAGGGCGCCTCCATGCAGGTCATGCTTTTAACAATTCCCTCATTGACGCTCTCATTCGTTACCATCGGATGCGTGGCGACAACGCTCTCTACCTCCCCGGTACTGACCACGCTAGTATCGGTGTACAAACTATTCTGGAACGCCAACTAAAAACGGAAGGCAAAACCCGCTATGATATTGGGCGGGAGAAATTTCTGGAACGCGCTTGGGAATGGAAAGCTGAGTCTGGCGGTACTATCGTTAACCAACTACGTCGTTTGGGAGTTTCTACAGACTGGACTCGCGAACGTTTTACTCTAGATAAAGGCTTATCAAAAGCTGTTATCGAAGCGTTTATGCGTCTCTACGAAGAAGGTCTCATCTATCGCGGTAACTATCTAGTCAACTGGTGTCCAGCTAGTCAGTCTGCTATTTCTGACTTGGAAGTTGAAAATAAAGAAGTTAATGGCAACCTCTGGCATTTTCGTTACCCTCTTACCGATGGCAGTGGTTATGTGGAAGTCGCTACTACTCGTCCGGAAACAATGTTGGGAGATACTGGTGTCGCGGTTAACCCCAATGACGACCGCTACAAAAATCTCATTGGCAAAACTCTCACCCTACCAATAATGGAACGGGAAATACCTATTATTGCGGATGAGTTGGTTGACCTTGAATTTGGTACTGGTTGTGTTAAAGTTACCCCTGCTCACGACCCCAATGATTTTGAAATGGGTAAACGTCACAATTTGCCATTTATCAATATTATGAATAAGGATGGCAGTTTGAATGAAAACGCCGGACCGTTTGTTGGTCAAGACCGTTTTGAAGCGCGCAAAAATGTTGTTAAACGGTTAGAGTCAGAGGGTGTTTTGGTTAAGGTGGAGGAGTATAGTCATAGCGTTCCTTATAGCGATCGCGGTAAAGTACCTGTCGAACCTCTGCTCTCAACTCAGTGGTTTGTCAAAATTCAACCGTTGTCTGATAAAGCGCTGGAATTATTGGATGAACATAACCAACCAAAATTTGTTCCGGAACGTTGGACGAAAGTTTATCGCGACTGGTTGGTGAAAATTAAGGACTGGTGTATTTCCCGACAACTTTGGTGGGGTCATCAAATTCCAGCTTGGTATGCGGTGAGTGAAACTAATGGGGAAATTGCTGATAACACTCCTTTTGTTATTGCTCGTTCGGAAGCGGAAGCGTTGGAGCAAGCAAAAGCAAAATTTGGTGCTGATGTCAAAATTGAACAGGACCCAGATGTGCTTGATACTTGGTTTTCATCTGGTTTATGGCCGTTTTCAACATTGGGCTGGCCTGAAAACACTCCCGACTTAGCAAAGTATTATCCTACTAGCACTCTTTCTACTGGTTTTGATATCATCTTTTTCTGGGTAGCTAGAATGGCAATGATGGGAACTCATTTTACTGGCAAAATGCCGTTTGAAACTGTTTATATTCACGGTTTAATGTTAGATGAAAAGGGGAAAAAACAATCTAAATCTGCTGGGAATGGTATTGATCCTTTATTGTTAGTTGAAAAGTATGGAACTGATGCTTTACGTTATACTTTGATGCGAGAAACTGCCGGAGCAGGGCAAGATGTGAGAATGGATTATAATCGAGAAACTTATGAGTCGGCATCGGTTGAAGCGTCTCGAAATTTTACTAATAAAATTTGGAATGCTGCTCGATTTGTAATGATGAAATTAGAGGGTAAATCTCCTCAAGAATTAGGGGAACCGGAGGCGGATAAATTAGAGTTAGTTGACTGTTGGATTTTGTCTCGTTTCTATCAAGTTGTAGAGCAAACTTGTGATTATTTAGATAATTATGGTTTGGGGGAAGCTGCGAAGGGTCTTTATGAATTTATTTGGGGAGATTTTTGTGATTGGTATCTGGAATTAGTTAAGTCTCGTCTTCAGGGTGAGGATGAGATTTCTAAGTTAGTGGCACAGCAAACATTGGCTTATGTTTTGGATGGAATTTTAAGATTATTACATCCTTTTATGCCCCATATTACCGAAGAAATTTGGCATACTTTGAATCAAGTTGGTGAGGAAGATTGTTTGGCTTTGCAGTCTTATCCGAAGTTGGATAAATCTTTAATTAATTCTGATTTGGAAGCGGAGTTTGAGTTATTAATTGGAGTAATTCGGACTATCAGAAATTTACGGTCTGAGGTTGATATTAAACCAAAGGTAAAAATTACGGCAATTTTGCAGAGTGAGAATGAAAAAGAACGGGAAATTTTGAGTAAAGGTGAGGTTTATATTCAGGATTTAGCTAAGGTCGAAAAGTTGAATATTACTCCCAGTGTTGATGCAGAAGTTGGTCAAACTATTGCTGGTGTTTTTGGTACAGTGCAGATTTTAATTCCATTATCAGGAGTAGTAGATATTGAAGCTTTATCTGCTCGGTTGGAAAAGAAATTAGGAAAGTTAGAAAAAGAGATTTTATCTACTTCTAAAAGGTTGAGTAAACCAGAGTTTGTTAAGAAAGCTGATGCTCTCTTTGTAGAGGAAACTAAGAATAATTTAGCTGAGGCAGAAAAACAAGCAGAAATATTACGCGCTCGCCTACTTCAGTTAAAGTCAAATTAGGTTTATTGGGTTGGGTTTAGTTATTAGCTAGCCCAACCTTTTGATTTTGAGAATAAGGAAAGCAAATTTCTTTGCTAGTCAGAGGTATTTATCATTCTGTTGTTAAACAAGTGGATTTTCTATAAACTGAATAAATTGTTTTCCTAAATCTGTTGTGATACTTTCTTGGGAGTTATATTTAACATCTGAGATAATTTTGTCAATATTTTTAGTATGTTTGACAGTTCTAAAATTGTTTTCATACTTACGACTATCAGGAGTGGTAGATATTGAAGCTTGATCTGCTCGGTTGGAAAAGAAATTAGGAAAGTTAGAAAAAGAGATTTTATCTACTTCTAAAAGATTGAGTAAACCAGAGTTTGTTAAGAAAGCTGATGCTCTCTTTGTAGAGGAAACTAAGAATAATTTAGCCGAGGCAGAAAAACAAGCAGAAATATTACGCGCTCGCCTACTTCAGTTAAAGTCAAATTAGGCATAGTTGGTTGGGTTTAGTTATTAGCTAGCCCAACTTTTAATTTATTTCTAGCAAAAACTTTTTCTATTTGGCAGTAATTCAGGAATTTTGATTATTGTTTTGGGAATGCAGGTATTAGAAGTTCGACCTTACACAGTTGATGGATTAGCATTTGATTTAATCCATAACATTTTGATCGTACTCAGTATATTTAATCATCTTATTAACAGACTCTTGAGAAATTTTTAGATGAACGTTTGGACTATTCAGACGACAACGTTGAATAGGAATACCTAAAGAAATAGCTGCTGCTATAAATGCACCGTTACAAACATATCTACGAAAACATCCTTCTACCATATGTTTATAGCTATAGCTTCCTTGTTTAGTATTAAAAGTTTCAGTTTTATCTACTTTACTTAGCTATTCTCGACTATCAGGAGTAGTAGATATTGAAGCTTTATCTGCTCGGTTGGAGAAGAAGTTAGGAAAGTTAGAAAAAGAGATTTTATCTACTTCTAAAAGGTTAAGTAAACCAGAGTTTATTAAGAATGCTGATGCTCTCTTTGTAGAGGAAACTAATAATAATTTAGCCGAGGCAGAAAAACAAGCATAAATATTACGCGATCACTTACTTCAGTTAAAATCAAATTAGTTTTATTTGGTTGGGTTTAGTTATGAGCTAGCCCAACCGTTTATTTTGAAAATAAAAAAAGCAAATTTCTTTGCTAGTCAGAGATATTTATCATTCTGTTGTTAAACAATTGGATTTTCTATAAACTGAATAAATTGTTTTCCTAAATCTGTTGTTCTACTTTTTTGGGACTTATATTTTACATTTGAGATAATTGAGTCAATATCTTCGGTATACTTGACTGTTCTTACGTCAATTTCTTCTATTTGATTAGCTAGGGAAAATGATGTTGCAACTATTGGTTGAGGAACTGGACTGATAAATGGGCTTTTTTCCTCTTTAAAATTTTTATATACTTCTATCAACTCAATTAATTCTTTATCATTTAGTTGTTTTAATATTTGATTATAAAAACTATGATTTTCTTCTAAATCTTGCAAGTTAGCCAAAAATTCTTCGTAATTATAATTATCTATATAATGCAGCATTCTGAGCAATCTAATATGAGACACAGTAAATTCGTCAATCCATTTAAGGAAAATTGCTTGAATATCATCTTTAAGAGAGTTAGGAATAGCCGAATTTAAAACTGCATTTCTCAATACCTCTAATTTTTCTTGCTGATGCTCACAATCGTCAATACGGATAGCTTTTTTGAAAGTTGTTTTAAATGTAGGATTATCAAAACTTACTGCTTCAATTTTTTGCTGTAAAATCAATAAATATTCTACTAATTTATCTGAAAAATCATGCAATCTTTGACTGGAAGGTTCTTTAATATAATTCTCATAAAAAGTTACTGCAAGTGAACCTATTGCCGGAATAGCACTAACTAATGCTTTCTTATGTCTTGGGAATCCAACCTCCAGAAGTTAGACCTTATACAGCTTATGGAGTAGGAACATAAGAGAGCGATCGCTTACTTCAGCTAAAGTCAAATTAGGCATAGTTGCTTGGGTTTAGTTATTAGCTAGCCCAACTTTTAATTTTGAGAAGAAAGAAAGCAAATTTCTTTGCTAATCAGAGGTATTTACCATTCTGTTGTTAAACAAGTGGATTTTCTATAAACTCAATGAATTGTTTTCCTAAATCTGTTGTTCTACTTTTTTGGGACTTATATTTTACATTTGAGATAATTGTGTCAATATTTTTAGTATGTTTGACAGTCCTAAAATTGTTTCATACTTACGACTATCAGGAGTAGTAGATATTGAAGCTTTATCTGCTCGGTTGGAGAAGAAGTTAGGAAAGTTAGAAAAAGAGATTTTATCTACTTCTAAAAGGTTAAGTAAACCAGAGTTTGTTAAGAAGGCTGATGCTCTCTTTGTAGAGGAAACTAAGAATAATTTAGTCGAGGCATAAAAGCAGGCATAAATATTACGCGATCGCTTACTTCAGCTAAAGTCAAATTAGGCATAGTTGCTTGGGTTTAGTTATTAGCTAGCCCAACTTTTAATTTTGAGAAGAAAGAAAGCAAATTTCTTTGCTAATCAGAGGTATTTACCATTCTGTTGTTAAACAAGTGGATTTTCTATAAACTCAATGAATTGTTTTCCTAAATCTGTTGTTCTACTTTTTTGGGACTTATATTTTACATTTGAGATAATTGTGTCAATATTTTTAGTATGTTTGACAGTCCTAAAATTGTTTCATACTTACGACTATCAGGAGTAGTAGATATTGAAGCTTTATCTGCTCGGTTGGAGAAGAAGTTAGGAAAGTTAGAAAAAGAGATTTTATCTACTTCTAAAAGGTTAAGTAAACCAGAGTTTGTTAAGAAGGCTGATGCTCTCTTTGTAGAGGAAACTAAGAATAATTTAG
>NZ_JAAHGO010000010.1:106717-247373 GCF_010672455.1 Okeania sp. SIO2C9
GCTCGGTTGGAGAAGAAGTTAGGAAAGTTAGAAAAAGAGATTTTATCTACTTCTAAAAGGTTAAGTAAACCAGAGTTTGTTAAGAAGGCTGATGCTCTCTTTGTAGAGGAAACTAAGAATAATTTAGCCGAGTCAGAAAAACAGGCATAAATATTACGCGATCGCTTACTTCAGCTAAAGTCAAATTAGGTTTATTTGCTTGGGTTTAGTTATGAGCTAGCCCAACCGTAGAGAGCGATCGCTTACTTCAGTTAAAGTAAAATTAGGCATATTTGCTTGGGTTTAGTTATTAGCTAGCCCAACCTTTAATTTTGAAAATAAATAATGCAAATTTCTTTGCTAGTCAGAAGTATTGATCATTCTGTTGTTAAACAAGTGGATTTTCTATAAACTCTATAAATTGTTTTCCTAAATCTGTTGTGATACTTTCTTGGGAGCTATATTTAACATCTGAGATAATTTTGTCAATATTTTTGGTATGTTTGACAGTTCTAAAATTTTTTTCATACTTACGACGAGGTATAAAAGGATTTGAGTCTGATATTATTGACTCTATTTCATCAGTGTGTTCTTTTAACATTTCCTCTACTTCATCATAATCAGTAGTTGGAGGTTCTTCTTCAAAAGTTTCATATACTTCTCTCAATTTTATCAATCCCTTACCCCTCAATGCTAGTAATACTTGATTGTAAAAATCGCGATTTTCCTCTAAATCTTGCAAGTTAGCCAAAAATTCTTCGTAATTATAATTATCTATATAATGTAGCATTCTGAGCAATCTAATATGAGACACAGTAAATTCATCAATCCATTTAAGGAAAATTGCTTGAATATCGTCTTTAAGAGAGTTAGGAATAGCCGAATTTAAAACCGCATTTCTCAACACCTCTAATTTTTCTTGCTGATGCTCACATTCAGCAATACGGATAGCTTTCAAGAAAGTTGTCTCAAATGTAGGATTATCAAAACTTACTGCTTCAATTTTTTGCTGTAAAATCAATAAATTTTGTACTAATTCTTCTAAAAAATCATGCAATCTTTGGCTTGAAGGTTCTTTAATATAATTCTCATAAAAAGTTACTGCAAGTGAACCTATTGCGGGAATAGCACTAACTAATGCTTTCTTAGCATTATAATTTTTATCCTTACTATTTCCTTGCTTTAACAACTCTAATTTTTCTTGTAGTTGAGAATTATTATTTGTATCGCTCATTAAATATTTCCTCCTATAATAAATCATAGTTAAATATTATAGCGAGGTTTATCTAAATCCCGTCTGTGGTGAACACCGTAGTTTTTTAGGTTGGGTTTCACTCTCGCTTAACCCAGCAAAAAATTATTACAACGCGCTTATGAAAACATGATATTGCCTAACCAGAAAGAGAGTTATATCTGGCTCTTCCATTAACTGCTTTTACAGACCTTTTTGAAGGAGAAAAATTTGGTAAAATATTATTGGATAATCACCGATTAAAAATAATTATTTTTAATTCACAAACAGAGGATATTGTCAGATGGATACCATAGAAAACCATCGTCAAATTATTAAACAACTATTGACAGAATATGCTCAGATACCAACTACTGAAAGTGGGATAGAAAATAAAACTTTATTTGATTCAGAAAATGATAGATATATGTTAATTTCTTTAGGTTGGTCTCAAGAAAAGCGGATTCATTACTGTATAATTCATCTTGATATTATCGCAGGTAAAATTTGGATTCAAGCCAATAATACTGACTGTTTAATAGCAGAAGAATTAGTTGCTGCTGGAATTCCTGCTAAATCAATTGTTTTAGGAATGCAGCTTCCTGAAGTTAGACCTTACACAGCTTATGGAGTAGGAACAGAAGAGAGCGATCGCCTGATTCAGTTAAAGTCAAATTAGGCATATCTGTAGGGGCGAATGGTATTCGCCCTCCCTATTTTTCTTTGCAACTCCATCCAGACTTCTCCGTAATTTCATTCTGTAAAATTTCCTCAGAATTGGTAGCTAAATCTGGAGAAGCTGAAAACAGACCAATCAAACCATCTGCTTCTGAATTTATATTTTCAGAGGTAGATTCTAAGTTAGAATCTTGTTGGAAATTGCCAGATTTTTTTGATTCTCGCATTTGTTCAACAATCTTTTCTAATAACCATAACTTCTCATCTCAAGATAAGCCTTTGATATAATTTTCTAGTTCTAATAGTTTTGATGAAACAATATTTTTTATTCTGAAAAATTGGTTGTTAATATCTATAGTAATATAACCAATTATTTTTTGAGTTTCAACCTTATTATTTGCTCGAATAAACAATCTATAGAGTAAAAGTAAGTTTTTTCCGACTTGTAATCCTTCTTCCCTCTTCCTTACCAAACAAGCTAAAATAAAAATAAATCTCTGAAAAAAACAATATTAAATTATGACCAAAAAATAAGGTCTCAAGCCTCCCCTTTCAAGGGAAAAAAAATAAAGCTCCATATTTCAAGCCTCTGACTTAAGGCAGAGAGAGGTACTGATAACTGATAACTGATAACTGATAATTGAAATGGCAAATCTTACTAAATAGACAGTAGAAGATTATCATCGTATGATAGATGCAGGAATAATAAAAAATCGTCAAGTGGAATTAATTAATAGAGAAATTATTAATATGATTCCTGAAGAACCAATTCATCGTTTTATCAATTATAGAGCAGTTAAATACTTACGTTATATTTTAGGAAATCTGGCAGAAGTAATGGAAGCACATCCTGTTACTTTAGTTGACTCTGAACCAGAACCTGATATTACCATTGTTCGTTCTCCCGATACATTATATTTAGACCGTCATCCTGATAGTGAAGATATTTACTGCATTATTGAGATTGCTGATAGTACATTACAAAAAGATTTAGGAACTAAAAAGACATTATATGCAAATTCAGGAATAGAAGAATATTGGGTAATTGATGTTGCTAAAAAAAATTTAAAAGTATTTCGTAATCTGATGAATAATGAATATCAAATTGAACAAAACTATCAAGATGGAGTTATTTTTTTCATGGCGTTTCCTTCAGTAGAAATTTAATTCCAAAAAATAATTGGAATTGATGAAAAGGATTAAATGGGGTGTGTGACGGTATCCTTAGCATTACTATTTTTTTTGATTAATTGATGTTGGATAATAATTGTATTTACAGGACTTACGCATAACCGTCATAGTAGGGGCGAATGGCATTCGCCCTCTTACCGAATAATTAATAATTAATAATTAATAATTAAATAATTCGCGCCTTGAAGCCTCCCCTTTTATATCAAATCCGGTTGAATACCCACACTTTGGAGTTAGGAAGGCAGAAGGCAGAAGGGAAGAAAAGGCTAGAAGGAAGAAGTTTTTTTATACCGAATTAAGCGGATTTGATATTAAAGGGAAAAAAAGAAATAATATTTCCTTATTTTCAATTCCGTAGCGGTTTTAACCAGAGGTAATTATCAATTAATGAAGGATAGCGTATTGTCTAATAATTTGCGTAAGTCCTGTTGATGCTTGAACTTAGGTTCTATTACATTAGCTTAAATGTCGAAGGTCAAAATTTAATATTTTGTAGGTTTGGTTGACAAAAGGAACCCAACATTAACGAAGTCAGAAGTCAGAAGTCAGAAGCGGTGCGACCCCGCGACGACGTCAGTCGCAAGGGAACGCGCACCAAGAGAGTCAGAAGTTAACCCACCCCTCGCCCCTCCCCCTCCCAGGAGAGGAAGTAGGGGATTAGAGCAACGCTCCAAAAATATTGCGCCTTAAAAGGCGGGGTTTTAGACCCATGTTATTTTGATAAGCTTGTCTTTTAGCTAGTTTAGCATAAGCGATCGCTCTGTGAGTTTCTCACATTTAATACTATTTATGAATAGTGAGGGCGAATGCCATTCGCCCCTACATACCACACTCCCCACACTTAACGTTCTACTGCTCCTAATGCTGTGAGGCTTGCTTTTTGGATGTCGCTTAATCCTTTGACTCCCCTAATGTTGGCGTTTTCATAAGGTCTGGGTACTCTCAGGGTTTTGATGCAGTCTCCTGTTTTGATGTTCCACAGTTTTATTGTTTCGTCGGCGCTACTGCTGGCAAGAATTTGACCGTCTGGGTGGAATGCTACTCCCAATACCCAACTCTGATGTCCCCTAAAGGTGGCATAGGGTTCGTGGGTGTTGACATCCCACAAATAGACGGAATTGCTTTTTCCTCCATTTGCTAATAGTTGACTGTCTGGACTGAAGGCTGTCTTATAAGTCCAGATTTGTTGCCCTGCAAAAATAGCGAGACATTCCTGGGTGGTGACATCCCACAAACGTACTGTTTTGTCATAGCTGCTAGTAGCTAATAGCTTGCCATTGGGGCTGAAACAAACTGACATTATTTCTCCTTGATGTCCTCGGAAACTGATTAAATTGTCGTCTGTCTCAATATCCCACAACTGAACGATAGGTTCAATTCCACCAACAGCTATTTTCTGATTATCTGGACTTAGGGCAAGTGCAAAAACTTTTGATGTATAGTGCTTAGGTGCAGTTTTCAAATGTCGGTTGCTCTTAGCATCCCAAAATCTGACAGAGCGATCATCTCCAGCACTGACTAAGAAGCGATCGTCAGAACTAAAAGTAACTATATACAAATGATCTGTATGTCCGCCCAAAGTTGCTAAACATTCACTGGTATTAACACTCCATAACTTAACTTTAAAATCCCTACTACCACTGGCAATAGTTTGGCCGTCAGGACTAAAAGCAACTGATTGAACGCGCTCTCTATGTTCCCACCAAGCTGCCACTACTTCTCCTATTTCTAAATTCCAAAGTCTTACACAATGGTCATCGCTTCCACTAGCTAAAGTCTTGCCATCAGGGCTAAAAACAATCGAACGTATCCAATTATCCCAACCTCCCAAAGTGTTTTGGAGAGTGACATTATGAATATTGTCAACATTCCACAAATTAACTTTTTTATCAGCAGCACCACTGGCTAAAATTTTTCCATTAGGACTAAAAGCTACTTCCTCCAACCAAGAAGTATGTCCTCGTAAAGTATTCAATAATTGCGGATGCTTATCATAGCTGACATCCCATAATTTTGCAGTTAGATCGCCACTTCCACTAGCAAGAATTTTTCCATCTGGGGAAAATGCCATTCCTCTTACATCATTATTGTGTGCAGGTATAGTAGCAGAGACGGAAATGTTATTGATATCTCTAATATCCCAAAGTTTGATGGTAAAGTCAGCACTGCCACTTGCCAAGGCTTGACCATCCTGGCTAAAAACAATGCCCCACACTTCTTCTTCATGGTCTGACAAAGTGGCTAGACATTTACAATTACCAATGTTCCATAACTTAATATTTGTGTCTTTGCTAGCAGTTGCCAGAATTTCCCCATCTGGACTGAAAACTATCCTATTTATCCAACTTGTGTGTCCTTCTAGGGTCGCCAGACATTTACCATTGCCAATATCCCATAATTGAGTTGTACCGTCGATGCTACCAGTAGCTAAGATTTTCAGATTCGGACTCAAGGCAGTATAGAAGACAAAATTAGGATCTATGGATAAGCTTTTCAAACATTTACTGCTTGTCATATCCCAAAACTTTACTGTTTTGTCAGAGCTAGCGCTAACTAGAGTTTGACCGTCAGCAGCAAATTTTATGCTTCTGACTATATGGGTATGACCTTCCCAAGTCAAAAGTTTTTTACCATCAGCAACTTGCCACAGATGAATTTTCCCAGACTCATCTCCTGTTGCCAATAATTTACTATCAGGAGTAAAAGCAAAAGACCTGACTATATTCATAGGTTCCCTAAAAATACAATCAGTCAAATTTGCCTCAGCCAAATTAACACCCTGCAAACTAGCACCAGTAAAGTCAGCACCCAAAATAATAGACCTACTAAGATGACAACCCTCCAAACCAAACTTATCAGTCTTCACCAACAAAGTCGCCGCATTCCCACCAACATAACCAACTTCTGCCGCAGTTTTCCCCCTCGTCCCTTCCACAACTTCCCGCAACCTACCACAAACATTCTGCTTTTCCTCCTTCCCTTCCCCTAGACGCAACATCGGCAATAACAAATCCAAAACCGCCTTTGTCAACGGCATTTTTCCCAAAGTCGAACGTAAATTTTCCAGACATTCCCGAGAAAAAGTCTTCAGAGGTGGAATAGAAATAACCCCTCCCTTAGCATCCACCTCCCGACGGAAATATTCAGACCAAGTACAATTTTCACCCATTGCCTCCAAATTAACATGAGACTGCATCCGCGCCACCTCCACAAAATCATCAACCAATACTCCCAACTCCGCAGCAAACTTATAAGCAACAAAAAATTCCAACATAGAACGATGAGCAGGAGAATAGTCGCCATCCTCATTTCTAATCAATATTGTCTGACCCATCATGTCATAATGCCAATGATCCAAATCTCTTTGTTCCTGCACCCTTGACTCAAACAAACGCCGAATGCGGTCTGGAAATTCCCGATAATTCAGACTCATCCGGTCATTAGATAACATTTCCCAGGAAAGTTCGCAGAGAAAATAAAGCTTATCTGCAAGAGAAGTAAAAGTCCGCTCTTCCTTGATATCCCCTTGCATTTTATGTGTAACCGCATACAAATATATCCGCGCCAAGTCGATCGCTTTCCCTTTCTCTATCTCTGGCAACGCTGCCAAAATTAACTCGCTCATTACCGGGCGTCGTGCTAAGTCTAAAAGTTGGGAATTATTCATCACTTTTTCTACCGTAGAAGGTTCGGTATTAAAAGAAAGTACCTGACGAATTTGCTCATCGTTAAATTTTTTCAAATCCAAAACTTCAAACTGTGGCGGTTCCCCAGTCAGGTTAGCAACAGAAGCTTGTAACTCAGCATTCAACAGAGCGCGACCTTCCTGTGCTTCGGGAAAATGTTCGGTGCGACAAGTGAGAATAACCTTCGCCCCCGGTACCACCGTTTGAGCTAACTCCCAAAAATTATTAATCATCTTTTGTCGGTCAACCCTCGCTGCCATCTCGTCAAAACCATCAAAAATTACCAACAATTTACCCATACGGTTGAGTAATTCAAAAGCAGAATAACCGGGTAGAGGAATTTCATGTTGTCGGAAAAAGAACTCGGAAAATAGAGACTCCATATTAACAGCTTTAGCATAGTCCCGCAGCAAAATAATTATGGGCAAACGCGGGCGTTCCACACCTCGTTTTTTAGCATCCAAATATTTTTGTAACTGCTGCCAAGCATAATGAAAAACAAACCAAGTCTTGCCAGTACCAAACTCCCCCAAAACCGAGAGATGCTTTTTCACCGGGTCATCGAGCCATTTATCAATGTAACCATCTATCCAACCATCCGCCGCTTCGTAGTCACTCACCCCTATTTTTTGTTTCGTCTCGGGGTCAACTTCCTCCTTCCGACAAGCAAGAGGTACATATTTTTTATCAATACCCCGCTGCTTCACTTGTTTTTCCAGCCATTGAAAATAACGTTCAAAGTCAGCTTCCTGGTCTAAAAGTTCATCAAAAGTGTAGCAGAACAGATTTTGATTTTCCTCCTTTTCAACCCCATGGCGAGCCGCTTTACTAATACGACGCACAGCTACCAACCAACCCTCATCAGTTTTTTCCTTTGCCACGGACTGACGCAAAGCATTGAGGTCGCAAGTTGCCGCCTCTCCTTCCACACCCCTGACCAGAATGCGGTCATATCCCCGACGAGTCTTAACCTTAATTATCCATTCAAAAAATCTTTTACCGTGAATTTTATCTACAACATTGTAGTTTTCTGCAAATTGATAACCCAGAATTTTAAACCATTCCTTCATCTGTTGAGGTAGGGGAAATTTGTCGCGATCGCTCTGTTTTTGGAGTTCTGTTTCTACAACTCCACGAAAATTTTTGCAGGTAATTTTTTGCCCGAATAAATCTCCCAATATTTTCCATAAATTAGCTGCTTCCTGTCGAATATATCCCTCAGCAAAATTAGTTTTTATCGCAATTTCTCCATATTTTTCATTCTCCCAAGCTAGGCAAAAAATATTCTTTTGTAAATCGCTTAAACTTTTTCCTTTCTGATTAAGATATTGATTATTAACAAAATCAAAAGCTGGTTCTGGATTCATAATATTTTGAAAATAGTTTCTTAATTTTTCAACTATTGTTCATTATAGATTCTGGAAAAAATCAAATGTCGCTTTTCTTTCAAACTCCTAACTTTTTCTAACTTTTTCAAATAATTGAAGGAAGAATCTCAAATCTGTAGAGCGTCATACAATGGATAAGGGCGAATGCCATTCGCCCCTACAATTCAGAATATTTTCTAACCATTGAAGAGCCGGAAAAAGCTACATTATCAATATCGAGCGTCATAAAATGGGTAAGGGTGAATGCCATTCCCCCCCTACAATTCAGAACATTTTCTAACCATTGAAGAGCCGGAAAAAGTTACATTATAAATATCAAAGGAAGAATATTAAATCTGTAGAGCGTCATAGAATGGGTAAGAGTGAATGCCATTCACCCCTACAATTCAGAACATTTTCTCATCATTGAAGAGCAGGAAAAAGCTACATTATAAATATCAAGTAAAGCGATTTTTATTCACAAAAACCAATAAATTTTGCTATTAATTTTTAGTCAAATATCACAATTTATTAGGTAAAAATATCGGCTTCAGCACAACTAAATTTTAATTAAAATATCCTAGTCAGTCAAAAAAAAATGACAAATTCTAATAACTATCGCACCAAAACCACTATGTCAATAAACCCAAAAAAAGGAGTAGAAATAGCATTAACTACAACTCGAACAATCATTCTTGGTTTAACCACAACTTTTGCCTTAACTATTTGTCAACCCACAATTAATATTAATATTTGTTGGCGTTGTACCTTAAATTCTGAAAATAATAGTATTCCGGAAAATCAAGTAGGAGGAATTATCGATGAAATTGGCGAAATGGATTATACTACCGATCAATTATAGCAACCCCCAGATTGGTTAGGAAAATTAGTGCGAGCATCTTGCTCGCGTCATTTCAGTTATTAGTGCGAGCATCTTGCTCGCGTCATTTCAGTTATCAGTACCTCTAGTTAAAGTCAGAGGCTTTAAATATTGAACTTTATTTTTTTTATCCCCTTGAAATTGGAGGGTTGAGACCTTATTTTTTGGTCATAAATCATCATAATTACCCGATGTCCTAACTATAGTGACAACTGCTATAATATTGAAGAACAAAGATAAAATAGGGGAAAAAGGTAGAAAAATGGGTATTCCTGCATAGTAATGGTATACAAGGTACAAGGTACAAGGGATGCTTGACATTGTTAGGGTGCGTTACGCTACCGCTAACACACCCTACTGGACTCCCCTACTCCCCTACTCCCCTACTTCCCCACTCCCTGTAAGATTATATTTAAGATTCTAATTTTAAAATTTTCGGGTATTTTGTATTATCAGAAGAGCGCACAAAATCAGCAATATTTTCCGGACCAGACTCTTGTAAATTTTTCAATAATTCCGTACTTTCTGTCAGTAACTTATCAACATCAATCTCAAAATAAGTAGGTAAATAATAATTCAATTTCCTAATACCTTCCCCCAACAACATAACAGCACCACGCCAATTTTCATTACCCGCGTGATAAAGTCCAACTGCTATTTGTAAAACCCCTTGATAAAAAGTACGTTCTGGTTCTCCAGCTTCCATCCATAAAGCCTCCAGAGTATCATGGCATTTATAAAATTCTTGTTGATTAAACTCAGCTATTCCCTGCCAAAACTCTTGAGGAATTTTTTCTTGTTCAGAAGTCATATCAGTTATCACTTATCAGTTATCAGTACCTCTTGCAATTCAGTCCAGTAGCGTGCATTAGTATAGCAGAAGTAAGAAGAAAAAATATTGTTAAAATTATGTATTTTCAGTAGAAGGAAAAAGGAAAAAAATATCTTTGTTTATCTGAACAAAACTCATCAGAAAAAGCTCTACTTTGGCAAAAATTTCAACTAAACTTTCTTCCTGATTCCTTCTACTTTTCAACCTACATACTTGCTCTAGTAGCTTCTAAAACTTCTTGAGTAATTGTTTGCTCTTCCCCAGCAAAATCATTATCTGGAGTTAAAAACAACATACAATGACATTCTTTACGCTCTCGCATCGGTACACAAGGACAATTCCAATATGTAGCTTTTACTTCTGCTTCTTTATCTTCATAATGACGACATGGACATAAAGGAGCGCCCAATTCATCCTTATGTTTAGCCAACCCTTCAATTACCACTGCTGTAACGGAAGGATCTACACAAAAATAAGTATTTGTATTCTTAGCATACTTTTCAGAGAAACTTTTCATCGCCTTCAACGATTTTTCAGTGGATAGTTTGCTTTCTGTAGTTGGGTTCATAATATACGTTTGTTATGCTGTTGATATGAGATAATTCTTTCAATTTTACAGCACAAAGCCATTTTCAGGAGAAAATATGGTAAAAAACTTAGATTTTTCACTTGCATATAACAAAAAGTTAAATTTGTCAATACAAGTATAGCTTTTAGGTCTTAGGTACACCATCAACGAGGGTGCTTAAAATTGCTTGGGGTTATACAGCGCTTTTCAAATTGATGAACCACATCTTCACAAGCAAAATCTTGTAGGGACGTTCCATGGAACGTCTCTACTGTGGTTTACCCAAATGAAAACCGCTGTAAGACATGAAGTGGGGTGTAGAAGACATCCTCATGCAATTTTCCCTTCTTCCTTCTTCCTTCAAAGTTGAGACTAAAGTTGAAACTTTAATGGCTGAGTCGAAGACTATCCACAAGCAATTTTCCCTTCTTCCTTCTTCCTTCTTCCTTCTTCCTTCAAAGTTGAGACTAAAGTTGAAACTTTAATGGCTGAGTCGAAGACTATCCACAAGCAATTTTCCCTTCTTCCTTCTTCCTTCTTCCTTCTTACTTCAAAGTTGAGACTAAAGTTGAAACTTTAATGGCTGAGTCGAAGACTATCCACAAGCAATTTTCCCTTCTTCCTTCTTCCTTCTTCCTTCTTCCTTCTTCCTTCTTCCTTCTTCCTTCTTCCTTCAAAGTTGAGACTAAAGTTGAAACTTTAATGGCTGAGTCGAAGACTATCCACAAGCAATTTTCCCTTCTTCCTTCTTCCTTCTTACTTCTTCCTTCTTCCTTCAAAGTTGAGACTGAAGTTGAAACTCTAAAGGTTGAGTAGAATTAATTTCTAAACCAGAAGAATGCGAAATCTTTCCTGCTTCTGTTCCTGGAGAAATAGACTCATCTAACCATAACAACCACCGACTTCCAGAAGGTAGAGAAGATAAACTAACTCGGTCTTGAGTCAACCAGAGCAAAGACTTATTTGGTGGATTTCCTAACACAACCTCCTCCCCAAAGTTAACTCCAGCTAAAGTTTGCAATACCACCCTATTCCCCTGTACCAACCCAGTAGCAGCAGTCCAAAGCTGGACATTTTTCAGAGAGCGGTTAGCATAAAAATACAAAGAAGCTGCTACTGTTACCGCCGCTTCAAAATTATCCGTTTGCCAATGAGCAGCACTATCAAGACAAATAATAACTTCTTCTCCTCCCTTAGATACCTCTAATTCTCGAACTCTCAACTCTCCATAACGAGCGCTACTCCGCCAATGGATCAAACGACTGGGGTCGCCAAACCGATATGGTCGTAATGTCCGAGTTAAGCCTTCCGAAGCCATCAGATAACGACTATCCTCATTGAGTTGACGGCTATTTTCTTTACCAAGTTCATCTATTATCGGACAATTACTCAGGGGTAAAACAGTAGGATACACAATAGCAGTAGCTTTAGCATTCCGACTACGGCGACACCAAAATAAACCTAGAGGTGCTGCACTTCTCAGTTGAAGATCCTGCCAACGATATATTCCTCTTCTTTCGGTAGGTAAATGGTAAGTCCAATGGTAAACTTCTTTGCCAGGAATGACTTCTATTGCTTCTTGAGGTAATTTTCCTAGCACAAAAGGAATTTCATCCTTGAGTTGTACTAATGCTATTGGTTGATTAGTAGAATTTTCAATTGTGAGAGCAATAGTTAAATAGTCGTTCACCGTTACAGGTTGAATTGGATGGCGACGTACTCGTATTTGACGTAGCGATCGCCCAGGCAAAACAGCACCCATTCCCAATAATGCAAAACTCATCCCACTAATTACATATAGCCATCCTGCCATAGTATTAGTGGCAGCACCAAAGAAGAATATTGATAACATTCCGAGTAACCCACCTGCATAGCTTGGTGTTACCCAGTTAGTTTCTAACCAGTCAGAAATTTTGTAGTAAATTTTCATAGAAGAATAATTAGACAAATTTTTAAAGTTGTAATTCGAGGAACATTTTTATCATGATCTTGATCTAGTACGGATAAAAAAATATAGCAATGTGCGCTGGCATATTTACAAATTACAGGAACTGTCCAATAGCTAAAAATCTTAATATTATCAGCAATTTATTCCTCCTGTTGCCTGTGCACAGCGCTATAACTATAGCATTAAAGATTTTTATAGATTAATTTACTACTAATTATTCAAGATAAAATATTAATATTTGTTTGATTAATTTACATCCTAGTTTTTAGCATGAATTATAGACTTTATTGTCATTTTTTTTTGCTGCTTCAATTGATTTTTATCTTAATCTCAAAAAAAGCAGAAAATAATTTAAATAATACCAAAAACTAAAAGATTATTTGAAAGTACAATTATCTTTATTGTCTGGCAGTTATTACCAAAATAAATCAAACTAAAACCGAAATATATTTTTATCGATCAAAAATCTTGGTAGTTCTGTATAGTAATGGTGAATGGTGGCTATAACCCTCACTATGCTGTTACTGAAAAAATCACAATGCACCACTAGCAAATCCCAAATATCATCTAATTCAAAAAATACTGATTACTTTCCTGATATAATACTACCTCAAAAAAACAGACAAATAATATCTTGGAAATATTTCTAATAACCTTGCTAAAATATTTGAATAACTATTCTTAATATAGTAGCTATATTGTGATTGCAATCTATCCAGGCAGTTTTGACCCTATTACCCTCGGTCACATAGATATTATTGAACGAGGGTGTAAGCTTTTTGAAAAGGTGATTGTGGCCGTACTGCAAAATCCTAGTAAAACTCCTTTGTTTGCCATTGAGAAACGTTTAAATCAAATTCACTATTCCACACAACACCTATCTAATGTGGAGGTAGCCAGTTTCGATGGTTTAGCGGTAAACTATGCAAAAATGCGACAGGCTAAAGTCCTGATTCGAGGTCTACGAGTTCTTTCTGATTTTGAAAAAGAACTTCAAATGGCCCACACAAATAAAACCTTATTATCTGAAATAGAGACAGTTTTTTTGGCCACCTCTAATGAATATAGCTTTTTAAGTAGTAGTGTAGTTAAAGAAATTGCCATTTTTGGTGGATCGGTAGATCATCTCGTTCCTCAGCACATTGCTATTGATATTTATAAATGTTACGACAAAATTCAGCCAATATTAAATCAGCAGTAAGTGGACAAAATATCGAGGCAACTCACCAGTAACTCCCCTGGAACCTATATTCAGCAAGAATTAAATCGGCTGGAGGAAATTATTATCCATAGTCCTAGAATTTCCTTTGTAGGGTTTGCCCTGGTGGATGAAAACTACTCGATCAGCTAAATATAGTGCATCTGAACTTAGAAGGACACTGGATTGTCTCCCATAAAGATTAAATCCTGATTGAACTAAAAGTAAATGAACAAAATATCGAGAATAAACCTACCATTGCCTCCCTTGGATTTGATATCCAGCAGGAACTAAATCTATTGGAAGAGATTATTCTTGATAGTCCTAGAATTCCCTTTATGGGACGAACTTTAATAAATAAATAACAGTTGATAATGTTAGGACAAAACTCAGCTAAAGCCAATATTGAACCAGAAGTAAGTGGACAAGATATCGAGGGTGAACCCGCTAGTAGCTCCCCTGGAGTTGATATCCAGCGAGAACTAAATCGGCTGGAGGAGATTATTCTCGATAGTCCCAGAATTCCTTTTGTAGGACGTACTCTGATCGATGAAGAACAGTTACTAGATCAGTTAGATATAGTACGTCTGAATTTACCAGTTGCTTTTCAGGAAGCAGAAATGATTGTTCGGCATAAAGATGATATTCTTCAAGAAGCTGAACTTTATGCGGAAGAGATTATTGAAAATGCTGAACAACGAGCTTCCCAAATTTTAAATGAAATGGGTCTTGTGCAGCAGGCTAAGGTAGAAGCAGATCAGCTCAGAAATCAGGTTCAGCTTGATTGTGAAGCGATTCAACAAGCTACTATTGCTGAAATTGAACAAATTCGCTATCAAGCTCAACAAGAGTTGGAGGAAATGAAAGCTAGAGCGATCACAGAGTGTGATGAAATTCAAAATGGTGCAGATGACTATGCCGATCATGTTCTGGATAGTATTGAACAGCAGTTAACTGATATGCTCAAGGTCATTCGCAATGGTCGTCAACAATTAGAAGGAGAAGGAAATGGAAATATACCAAAGCCACTAAATCCTACTAATGATCTATAGAACCCCTGATCGTATCTTCATAAATATCAAGTTTTTTTAGCCTTGAGTCAGGAGACAGCTATACTGGAGACAGGAGGTCATTTCAGTTATCAGTTATCAGTTATCAGTTATCAGTGAACCTCCGACTGAAGTCGGAGGCTTGAAATACTGAACTAAATATTTTTTTCATCCCCTTAAAAGGGGAGGCACATACCCTCATTTTTTGGTAAGAGGGAAGAGGGAATAGGAAATAGGGAAGAGGGAAGAGGGAAGATGTGGGGAGAGATAATACAAAAAATTAAACACTCCTTCAGATGATTTTCGGTCAAAATTGATGCGCGAAAAGACTTGACTACCATAATTATATAGCTATCAAATGGGTTCTATAGGGACAATGAATTAGTCATGGTTTTATCCAAGTTCTTAAATATGTTCTGAATGTGGGCATCAACAGAAAATGTCGTGACATTTGAGAACCCATAGAACCCATTTGAGATATTTCAGTGTCTTGAAGTACATTTGCTACCAAAGCTCGATCCACGAATCATGCTGTACTCCGGCAGCCTAACATGGGTAATTGAAAGGTCAAATTCTTGAATTACCGAAAAATTGGGTTTAAAGTCTTGCCCTTTTCAGGCCAATTTATGTTATACTAGTAATAAGTGGCAAAGCTATTCAACTGCTCTAAAAACCTAGCTATTAATCTTAGCACACGATTCACCTTGAAAACTGCGGCCAGACCCCGCGTCGCCGTCAGGCGCAAGGGAATGCTGACCAACAGAAGATTTATGCGGTTTTGCACAGGAATGCTTGTGCATGGAAAAGCTTTAAGCACTAAGTACAAGAGAACCAAAATTTTTCAGGTTTTAACTGTACTGTAGGGCATAGGTTCACAGCCTCTTGAAGTAGCAGTAAGCACTCAGCTAGCCTCCTAGTGGTCTGTCAAGTTAGTTTTGATGGGTTAATCTTCCTCTGTAGCTTCTGTCTTTTCTGCTCCCTCTGGTCGTCTCAACTCATCAATTCAAAGCTGACAGACCACTAGTAGGAGGAACTACGTTATCAGCAGTCAGCTTTTCAAGGTGTATAATGGGGGGATACTCAAGAGAAGCCACTCCGCGTCTACAAACCCCCATAAAAGGCGCACCACTAATTTTTTCAAATAAGCGTGGGAGACCGTTACCCTCGAATTTTTAGCGCTCCAGCTAAATGCTGGCAAGGGTCGCATTCCGGAACGTCCAAGCTGATAGCTAGTTAATAGCGTTTGCGCACCATTCCTATATGAATGCTCCTCTGTTTGCGAGGTATTCTGTAGGAAAAGAGGCAATAGAGCAAACGCTTGAGGAGAAAACCATCTCTGGCTTAGGTATCGCAAGGTATCTAATTTAAGTGGAGTCTGTGTTGCCGTAGCCTTGCGGAACGCAAACCAAGAATCCTGGTTTCAGGAGAATCTCCGTGTCTTTAGACTGGAGAGTATGTCAAAATATGTAAAATCCTCGTCAAAAACTTTGAGAGAAATCTAACTAATGCGACTGCCAAAATTAATCTTTGCTTTGTGAGGTTGATGATGTAAGGCGGCCTTTTCTTAGATGTAAAATTGGTTCTATAGCAAGGAACAAGTTGGTGTTTGACTTATGCTGATGATGAACCTAATAAGGGGAAATATTTTTCCCAAAGATGAGCTGTTCCCTGCTATATTTCCTATTCTATATCGGTCTAAATTGGATCTATATGCAATTAAACGGATTTGATATTAAGCAAAAGCAGAATATCCTAAATTTGGAGGAATATCTTGCCAACGTCCTTGACCTACGGCTTGATTTGCTTCCGTAAGACTAATATCACCAGTATACAAAGCACGACCAACAATTGCACTTTCTACCCCCATGGGTTCTAGTGCTAACAGACTTAACAAATCAGTAATTGAACTAATACCGCCAGAAGCAATAGTGGGAATATTGATTGCAGTAGCTAATTCCCTTAAGGATTCTATGTTAGGCCCTTTGAGAGTGCCATCTCGGTGAATATCAGTATAGATGATCGCTGCAACTTTTAGTTTAGCCATTTGCCGAGCGAGGTCAGTTGCTGATATCTCAGATGTTTCTAACCACCCTTTAGTAGCTACTTTACCATGTCTGGCATCAATACCTACAATAATTTGACCAGGAAATTCTTGACAGAGGTTAGATATTAACTGAGGTCGTTCGACCGCTACAGTACCTAAAATAGCTTGTTTGACACCAAGAGCAAGCACACTTGCCACTGCAGAATAGTTGCGTAAACCTCCCCCTAATTGTATTGGTACATCTACTGCTTTGATAATCGCTTCTATTGTCTTTTGATTTACGGGTTGACCTGCTTTTGCACCGTCTAAGTCTACCAAATGTAGCTTTGTTGCTCCTTCATCTACCCACCTTTTTGCTACATCAACTGGGTTATCATTAAAAATTTGCGTTCGCTTATAATCTCCTTGATATAATCGTACACAACGTCCATCTAATATATCGATTGCGGGTATAATATTCATAGACAATATTTTTGGTATTCAAAACTACTATTTTTTTAACAGTTGCACCTACTGTTAATATGATACATAATCGAACTAGAAAGTCCGGACCATAGAGGAGTTTTTACTCCTGCTAATTTCATACCTTCTGCAGTCCAATCATTACAAGCTCTTAAAATTGAATAACTACCTTTTGCTGCATAAAAACCGCCTCCATAACTACTATCTACGATCAGGTTGATTTTATTACCTTGGGCATCTAACTGGAAGGAATTATTGATAAATTTCATCAGCCTACGGTAATTAGATTGGGTAATTATAACACACTTAATTTCATATTGTTGAGGAATATTTCTATATGCTAATACCCTTATAGCAGAGGGTGTTGGTAGGAACATGGCCTTAAAAATTGTCACAATTGGCAATGATGTCCCAGTATAAGTTTCGAGAAAATAAGCTTGATCGCCAAGGCCAAAAGCTAGATAATTTATGGAAATTGATGGATTAGCTATTAATTTTAAGTTGAAATGTTGCTGCAAATCCCAATTTTTAGTTCTGGCTGGAACTAGAATATCTGTATGGATACCAGTATTATAAATATAGATAGATATACCTTTGTTTAAGAAAGTCATATCGCAAGAATTATCATACCAATTTTTCGGAGTAAAATAACCAATAATTAAGCAAATTATTATAGATACAATCGTACTTAATACCAATCTAACAATTCGATTTTTTAACATAACAACTGGCGGTTTATTTATTTGGGATCATCAATATAAACATCTATTATGACGATATTATATTCAGAATAGATTCCAGGTTATTAAAAATAAATTATAGATGTAAAAATAAACCAATTAAATTACTATAGGAAAATTTAACTTTTTTTTATATTTTAAACTTTACTAGAGTTTTCTGAATATAAAAGCACACCACCTAGAACTAAATTGATGACTTCTTGAGTTTGTTTTTCAATCATTTCCTGACTCAAAAGTTGTCGATCTGGCTTGAGATAACTGAGATTTTCCTGAGCATCAAAATAAAAAACACAAATCCCCAGAATATTTATAGTTGTCAAAAATGGGTCAACCTGCCGGAAACTTCCTTCTCCTATTCCCCGCTCCAAAATATCCATTAAAAATACAAAGCTATCTTGCCAACCAGTTAATTTTCCGTATTTACCCTGATTTTGAATTGCTTCATGGAACCACAGTCTCCCTCTATACGGATGAGATGCTTCGTAGGCGATCGCTGAACGTATTACCATTTTCAAAGCTACTTCTGCTGGTAACTGCTCCAGGTTGGACTGCTGAATCATTTGATTAAGTTCTTTGACCAAGCGTTGAAAAACTTCCTGATACAAAGCATCCTTACTTTTGAAGTAATAGTAAATCATGGCTTTTGTTACTCCTGTACGAGCTGCGATCGCATCTATCTTTGCCCCAGCTAAACCATATTTCGCAAATTCCTCTTCTGCTGCATCTAAAATTTCTGCTTTTGTTGCTTCTCGATCGCGCAACCTTTCTTTCTTGTTAGGCGATGGTTTTTTTTTGCCTTGATGGTTCACAACTGTTATAAATAGACTCCCAAAAAGTTTATCAAAATAATGGGGTCGCGCAACCCTGCCAACAATTTCTGACTTTTGACTTCTGACTTCTGACTTCGTTAATGCCTTGCTCTGAAAAGGCCAAGTTTTACACTAATTGCTATGGCCAAAATATGGCCTTTGTCCTTAGCTGATTAATATTAGCATTTGCTTTGTTAACTCTTGACAAACAACATTTAAAAGCTTTATCTTAATAATTAACTAAATATTTAGTTAGCAAAAACAGAAGAGGAGCGACAGATGGCACATATCGATATACCATCAGGCTTTCCCGGCATTGTGGGGTTAATGAAGTATCGACCAGATACAGGCAAACTGCTGTTGGAATTGAGCGAAACCTTATTGAGAGGAGACTCACCCCTATCAGTTGAGGAGCGGGAACTAATAGGTGCTTATGTATCCTACTTGAACGAATGTAACTTTTGTACAGGTGTTCACGGTACGGTTGCAAAACAACTTCTCAAACGCAATAGTAATTTAGTTGATGCAGTTTACGACAACGTTGAGAATGCAGATATTACCGACAAACTTAGAGCGCTACTGAAAATAGCAGCAAAAGTACAGCTTGGTAGTAAACAAGTTTCTGAGGATAATATTCAAGAGGCAAAAAGTGTAGGTGCAACAGATAAAGAAATTCATGACACAGTATTAATTGCAGCAGCTTTTTGTATGTTTAATCGCTATGTAGATGGTTTGGCAACTACTACACCAAATGAGTCTGGAGCTTATGAACAAATGGCTTGTCAAATAGTAGATTCTGGTTATGCTGGAGCTAGGGAATTATTATTTGAATAATATTCAAGTTCAGAATTAAAAAATAATACAACCCTATAGATAAATCTAGGAAATTAAAACATTTTTTTTGTTAGTAAATATAATTTTTGATAATAGAATCCGGCTATATAATATATGATGATAATTCTATAATTACTTCAAGCCTTCAATCTCCCCCACTCCCCTACTCCCAACTATATAAGAGGTAGATATGGAACCGATTTTACCAGGCGCACCTTGGTTGATTGCTCATAAGTCTATGCTAGGAGTTAATCAACCTAAAAAAATCACTTTAAATGGGAAAGATTATGTTATTTGGCAGAACAAAAAAGGCGAAGTTTTTGCTCTCGATAATATCTACCCTCATTTTCAAGCTCCCTTATCTAATGGCTGGTTTTGTCAAGAACGAAACACAATAACTTGTCCTTTTCACGCCCTAGAATTTGATGGAGCAGGAAAATTATATAAGGCAGGTAAATTAGAGACTCAACCAGTTACCCAACCTTTAGAATTAATTGTTAAAGAAGATTGTATTTAGATTTATGGTGGATATGAGCCAAGATTACCAATTCCTGAGTTAATTCAAAAAGTAACTGAGGAATATGAATTTATTGGAGTAAGTGGAAAAAAGAGTATTAAGGCAGATTTTTTAAGTAGTATACTTGTTAACTATGACTATAATCATCAAAATGGTACTCATAAGGATTTGTTTCAAATGATAATTGATATTAATCATTAAGGGATTATACAAACAATCAATCTATTCTTGTTTAAACTCCCCGGTCTGAAATCTTGTTGTGTTGTATAGTTAGTGAAAAACTTCCTCCTACAATACAATAGTTACATTTATCAAGTTTTCCTACTTATACACAGTACATAATCCTTCCTTTGTTTTGAGTTATGAGTTCTAAATCATCAAATAACGTGCTTGTCCTGATTGATAATATAAGAACAAAAAGTTAGTTTACTAACTGACTATAGTTAACATTTTTCACATTCTGCTTAATATTAAATTTTCTGTCTAGTCCAGTAAGTTCTAGATAATATTTAACTGGATCGTTCAAATTTATTAGATATAAGTTACAATTATTTTTCTTAGCTATACGATGTAATGTGACCAAAGTCACTAATCCATAATTATTAATGGAATGGATAGTGGCAAGGTCTACTACACAGCAATGTTCTGAGCTATTAGATAGAATTTGTTTCAACTTATGTTGTAGCAGAGAACTCTTTTTTTTATTAAAGTCACCTAAAGGACGAATTAAGAGTGCCATGATTTTTCCTACATTGCTAATTTGAAATATAAGGTAATTATCTAATATTATGATGTAGTTAGTAAGTGATTCTCATAAGTATAACTTAGTGATAACATGAAGCTTGGCTAGTGATAATATGAAGCTTGGTTAGTGATACTTCTGTTGACTAACTAATGATATAGATCACAATTGATATTAAGCTGGAACAAGAAAATTCCAATGGCTAATATAGTCACTAAAATAGGTGCTATATTAAAGAAAAGGCAACAGTGGGAAAAACATTTCTCTCTCTAAGGTTCACAATCAGTCTATATCCTAACTAACTCTTTCGCATGCTATAGATAGCTCACAAGAACAAATCAGATAGTAGTTTTAGCATTTACATTTCAGAAAATGGCAAAAAATTAAATTTTTAAGCAAACAAATGAAAATAAATAGGGAACAGTAGGAGAGTTTCTGACATGAGAAAAATCATAAGACATAACAAAAAGAATGCGATCGCATTCTTTTCCTAATCTCTAGCTATTCTATGGAAAAGGCCTAATTAGCAGCTCGATCTGCTTTTTGGTTTGCTACATCTAGATAATTTTGATACTCAAGAACTTTTATTTGTGCTGTTTGGTAATTTGGATTAGACTCTGGCACTTCTTTCATCAGATCGACAGCTTTTTGCCAATCATTAGCTACCGCATTCCATTCAGATTTTGTTTGAGCAGTCTGGGCTTTTTTTGCAGCACTTTGGGCACTTGTGACAGCAAAATACCAAGGGTTTGAAACAGTACTTCCCGAATCATTGGTTTTTGGAGGTGGTGAAGTTTCAGTATCTTCTGAAGATGTTTCTGGTTGAGATGATCCTGGATCATTAGTTTCAGTGTTTTCTGGTTTTGAGTCACTTAGATAGGGGAAGGGAAATATTCCACTAAAGTGGAATGCAGCAAGGGTGCCTAATGATACTAACAAAATTAGTAGCAATATTCTCAGAATGAGAGGAGTTTTCTTTTTTTGAGCTTGAGGTTGCTGTGATATTTCCTCTTCATTTTCTTCATACTCAGTTTCTTCATACTCAGTTTCTTCGTCGTATTCTCCCTCCTGGTAATAATCTTCGTCTGTTTCAGTTTCGTAGTCAGCTTCAACTTCTTCTGGATCTAAGTGATCTATGTGATCTATAGGTTGCTGAATATCTTCTAAGTCCGGTCTTTCTTCTTCAAAGTCAGGTAGATCCGATTTGGGTGGGGTACCTAAAATAATTTCATCTTCCCAGACTGGTTGTTGATCGCCAGTCTGAATACCATACACTTTGACTGTGTGGATTGATTCAACTCCCAATTTAACGATTCCAGTTCTAATAAATTCAACAAGAGGAGCTTGTTGATTAGCAACTTGATCGGACTCGAGTGTAACTTCAAGACAACCATTGTCCCTAGTTACTTGGACGTTAATACCTTTTTTTTGTAGTGAGTGGTTAATAATTGAGGAGATAATTTTTGGATCTCCTTGTTTAGCAAGTTCCCGTAGATTATTTGATGCCATAAATAGCGCTCCTTTGGGCTGGAGGGCGAATAGTTGATTTACTTAAAATTATTTAATTATTATAGTGAATTACTAAAACCAAAACTTTTTGTCTCTGAGCTTCCTGATTTACCAAAAACCTGGGTATAAAGCCTCCCCCTAAAAGCTATGCTTTATAAACATCTTTCTTAACATAAAATTTGATAAAAGAGAGAAGTTATGTATTTGCCATTAAATGGATATTTCGGGAGAGTAAACGTATTTAATTAGAGGCTTTTCTCCCATATTCCACTCCTGGGAGGCGTTAGGGGGAGGTCCTATCTCTCCATTCTCTCCATCTCCCCATCTCCCCATCTCCCCATCTCCCCATCTCCCCATCTCCCTATCTCCCTATCAGAAAAGGGTTTTAGCATTTCCTTATAAGGGATAGCCCTAAAAGGGGGACTTTGTGCTATGCTTAAGAAAGCTGAAGGTATTCAACCGCTCTAAAAACCTAGCTACTAATCGTAGCGCACGATTCACCTTGAAAATTGCGGTCAGACCCCGCGTCACCCTCAGGGGCAAGGGAATGCTGACCAAGAGAAGAGTTATGGGGTTTTGCATAGGAACGCTTATGCATGGAAAAGCTCTAAGCAAAAAGTACCAGATAACCAAAGTTTTTTTGAGGTTTGAACTGTACCGTAGGGGATACGGGAACAGACTCTTGGAATAGAGTAAGCCCTTGGGCAAAGAACCATCTCACCGATTAGATTCCGCAAGGTCTTTGATTTAAGTGGACTCGTTATTTGCGTAGCCTTGCGGAACGCAAACCAAGAATCAGAGTACTGCCTCCACTAAGTTAACTTAATTTTGGGTCTTACGTTCTCTATACAGATTTATACCTTATTGACATCTCCAGGGGTTGAAACACCCTGGATTCTGCGGTTAACCCACCGCAAATGGGACGGGGCGTTTAAAGTGCGGAAGTAAATTCCGCACGCAGCCCCTCATAAATCCACATTTGCTTCAAGCCTGAAGGGCAGACTTCTAGGCTTCTCGGCATAGACTATTATCTAGCTGTTAGCTTACTTTTTTTGAATAGCTTTCACCAGTGGTTTTACTCAATATGTTGGAGCAATCTTCTCGCTGCTCTAGCTGCCTTCTTGCTTTTCCTGCGGAATGCTACGCAAACAGCCGTCGTAGGAAATTAATTCCCCGTCTCCTGTCCACCGGAATTTCACCGCACTAGCTAAAGGTCATAGCGACAAACCTTGTTCTTACTTACTATTCCACTATTTTTAAGTATAGCATATTTTCACTACGCTTTATTACCCGCGTGTCGTTATTCAACCAGCCGTTAAAACGGGCGCTGCGTACTTACTCCCGTCATTTTTTAGGTTTATAAATTCATCGACTTTACTCTATTAACTACAATCTTATTACCACTAATTTTTACCTCGTCCAGATTTTCCTCCACAATCAATTAAATTAATTTCTATAGGCTGACCAATAGCCGATGATTTCAGAATCAGAAAACCTACTACTTGGATTGTATATTAGCAGAAATTATAAATTGTTAACAAGATCTAATAATTAAAAATTGCTTCTTATCTGTCTATACCTGTAGTTATATTTATCTAAATCATATTATGATGCTTAATAGAAGCTCTAATTTTTTTACTTAGTGTCAATAAATTAGAAAACTTATGAATAGTTTAGCTGATTATGGTATGCCAATCTGATTAATTTTATTAATTTTTAAGAACAGTGATTTGAGGGGACATTAAAGATTAAAAATGATGCTCGCGTTAATTGTTAAATATTTTCTAGGTTTTTTCCTGTTGGCAATTTAATGGCTTTATATGTCCTGAATAAATATCTCCAACAATGATGATTATGACGAGGGAAAACCTGAAGATAAACTAGAAGATAAACTATACGAATTTACTCAGACCAATCGGGGTGTTTGAATTATCTTTTTCTTTTGGGTTTAATACCCCGCACCTCATAAGCGGTGTTTACAATTGGTTGAAATTTGAGTCCCCATCCACTTATTCCTTATTCAAGGCCATAATAATTCCGATGTCCTAAATTTTGACTCCCAGCCGATGATAGTTCTACGATTTTTTACTGAAGATATTTTTCTGAGAAAACACCTGACAAAGTTCTATTACTTTAGTTTGTAGTGTAGATATTTGCTCTTTTCCTTGCTTGAGACTTACTTCTAGCTCTAGTAATAAAGGTAAGGTTTTCTGTAATTGATTTAAGGACAAAGAATTAACCTCTTGTCGTAAAAAATATATCCTTTTAGGGTTGCCTATCTCCGCAGCTTGAGCGATCGCTTTTTCATCTCGCTCCCCTGTCTCTATCATTAGCTTTACCCAAAACCATATTCTAAATTGGCCTACTAGAGTAGCCACTATTCGTAATGGATGTTCGTTGTGGGCAATTAAATCTGCCACTAACTGCAAAGCTTTAACCGTATCACCTAAACGAATTGCTGTAGCTAACTTTAAACTACTTTGAGTCTGAGAACCGACTAGAGTAGTAATTACTTCTAAGTCCACTACAGAATCTCCAGATACATATAACTGTAATTTAGTCAACTCACTATGAAGTAGTCGGCGATCGTTACCTAAAGCTTCTGCTAAAAAAGTAACCCCACTAGAATTAAGTTTGACTCCTATTTCCTGAGCAACTTCTTTGACTTGCTGCTCCAGTAATTCTGTTTTCCAAGGAGGAATAGGAGAGAAATCTCTAACCTCAGCCCATTTTTGGATCAATTTTGTGGACTTAAGTCTTTTGTCAGGTTTATTGGGCGTAGTCAACAATAGCACAGTAGTTTCAGGAATCTGAGGTAGAGTACTTTCCAAATTTTCCAATAGATTTTGTGAACAATGCTGAGTTATATTAGTATCGACTAGCCAGATAAAACGACTAGCAGAACCAAAAGGAGGAGTCATGGCCTGATTCAATCCAGTTTGAACAGCATCTATTGCTGGTAAAATTTTGTCATAGTTAAAGCTAGCCCAGTTAGGATCGAGGACAGATTCACGCAAAGCATTAGCTGCTAGCATCATTGAATATTCATCCTCGCCAAAGTATAGGTAAATTGGCATAAGAAGCTATTTTTTGATAAGGGGCGATTAAGATTGGACGATACATATCAGAACTACATTAACCGAGTAGCACAGACAACCTTGCTATCAAGTTACAAATCTCAGTTGGAATATATCCAACAGTCTCCGAAATTCACTAAACTGGATGGCCAAATTGAGGCTAAGAATTTTCCTGGCTATTCTGTGATTACTCCACCGGGGGAAGAAGACTCGCAAAACGGCAACTTTTATCAGTATTTGCAACAATCTCAACAACTATTGGTAGAACTATTGGGAACTAATTTAATGATTCCCTTGCCTGGCAATAGTTTTCATTTAACCTTAGCTGATTTAATTTGGGAAAGTGCTTTTCTAGATGCTAGTCAAAGTAATCCTCAATTTGAAGAAAAACTACGCTCTTGTATTGCTGAAAGTTTTCAAGAGTTATTTATTGCCCAAAGTGGCCATCAAGTACGCTGGCAAGTTTTAGGAATTGTAGTAATGACTAGAGCTATTGGTGTTTGTCTAGTCCCAAAAGATGAAAGTTCTTATGATCGGATTCTACAACTACGTCGGTCAATTTATCAAAATCCTAATTTCATTGCTTTAGGTATTGAACAGCAATATCACTTTACTGCTCATATTACCTTGGGATATTTTGGGGAAATTCCATCAGATTTAGATATTGCTGCTGTGGGAGATGGGATTTTAGAATTAAATAATCAATGGTTGGAAAACAATTCAGAAATGTTGTTGCGTCGCGGAGAACTCCGAAAGTTTGATAATATGATACGTTATTATCGACAACCAGATTGGCCTGTTGTAGATTTGTAATTAGGGTTTGCCCTCAAAAGTCTTTATAGTAGGTGTAGGAGATAGGAGACAGGAGACAGGAGACAGGAGAAATGGGAATGAGTGAGGAGCTAGGAGTAAGAATTGTCCCAAGATTGTTCTGCCCAAATCTTGACCAAAATTCGCTCATTTTTGAACTATTACCACTTAAAACCTCGCACTTTTTGATACTTAACAAGGCTAAAACCTTTATCTATAAAGACTTTTAGATTTAATCAGCAAGCCCTAATTAAATTAGGCCAGAAATAATATAGGGAATAGGGAATAGGGAATAGGTAGGGACTTTGTATTCAAAGTCCCTACAGATTATTTCGTTTACGGGTTGTTTGGGAGCAAGTAATGAAAGGGGTATTCATAATTCTGATGTTGATTACGGTTAGTCCAAATATCTTAATTCTGATGTTGATTCACCAACGCCATTTTTTGACTTGATAAGTTAGAATTTTGATCGTAACTTGTCCTTAAGGGCAGAGTTTAAAAATTGTATTTGGAGTATTTTATATGGCGTTGCATATTTGCGCATTGGAATTAGTGTGGGGAGTGTGGAGGGCGTTACATATTTGCCCATTGGAATTATAGTTTTAGAACAAGAAGGAAGTATACAAAGATGTGTTACCTTTTTTGCAAAGATTCACCCCTTAGTTCAGCAGCGCCTTTTATATAATTCCTACGGACTACTGACTACTGATATAGCTATAAATTATCGTGAGTATAAATGTTATTGGCATAGGTTTAGATGGAGTTGTTGGACTAAATGAGTCAGTGCGGAAAATTGTTGAAAGGGCGACTGTGTTAGTAGGAAGCGATCGCCATCTCCGTTATTTTCCTAATCATTCTGCCGAAATTATTGTACTGGAAGATATACTTGAGACAATTGTAGAAATACGACAGCATTTAGATACCCCTAATAGTTGTATCGTAGTTTTAACTTCAGGAGACCCTTTGTTTTTTGGTTTAGGGAGGTTATTAGTAACTCATTTTCCGCCAGAAAAATTAAGGTTTTATCCGCATCTGAGTTCGGTACAATTAGCTTTTAGTCGCCTCAAAATTCCTTGGCAAGATGCTAAAATAATTAGTGTTCATGGCCGCTCGATGGATGAGTTGATTCAAGCACTGCAACAGGGAATTGAGAAAATAGCAGTGTTAACAGACTATAGTCATACACCAAAGGCGATCGCTAATTTATTATTGGCTTTAGATTTACCAATTGACTATCATTTTTGGGTCTGTGAAAATATCGGTAGTGAGGATGAACGAGTTCAACAATGGTCTATAGGTGAAGCACAACAAGAAATATTTGCTCCGTTAAATGTAGTGGTATTATTACGTCAAGGTAAATTAGCTAATCAATCTGTGGATTTAACTAATTTACCTTGGTTGGGAATACCGGATAGTTATTTTTTTACTTACGATGACCGCCCAGGGTTAATGACTAAACGGGAAATACGAGTGTTAATTTTGGCTGAGTTGGGTTTGCAACCAGGACAAATTATTTGGGATATTGGTGCTGGTAGTGGCTCTGTTTCAGTTGAAATTGCCCGCCTTTTTAGTGATTCTACAGTATATGCAATTGAAAAAACTGCTGCTGGAACAAGTTTAATTGAAGAAAACTGCCGTCGCTTTCAGGTGAACAATGTAGTTTCTATTCACGGTAATGCTCCTGATATTTTGCATCACCTGCGCCCTCCCCATAGAATTTTTATTGGGGGTAGTAGTGGTAAACTTAGGAATATTCTGGGAGTTTGTGGGATGAGGATGCTACCTGGAGGAATGATAGTATTAGCATTTACCAGTTTGGAAAATTTGCATACTGCTTTAAGTTGGGTAGAGGAAAGAAAAAAGAGTGATCGGAGTTGGAATTATCGTCTTTTGCAAGTACAGTTATCTCGATCTATACCTATAGCTAATTTAACTCGCTTTACTCCACTCAATCCAGTGAATATTATGATTATTAGTAGTTAGCACAGGGTAATGTATTTGCGACAAATGAAGGCAATCGCGATCCTAATGGCGATATTCGGTATTTATATCGTTGGTGTTTTAGTCTAAAAACTGGAGCAGTGAAAGAGGAAAAGCTGGATGAAGTGCTTTCAGAGTTTCTCCGTGTTAATGAATAGTTATATCAAATCCGGTAGCATCGGTGTTATTCAGTCTTTAAAGATAAGAGTCTATACTGTAGGGGCGAATGGCCATTTGCGTTCCGCAAAGCTGCCGAATCGCGCCCTTACCGAAAAATTGTGGGTATGCGCCTCCCCTTTTAAGGGGATAATAAGCGGTCGTTTGCGCAGCATGACCTAGGATGGGATGGCGAGGTCTCCTCGCCATATCCAATCGACTCCTGTGAAAAAAAATTTTCATGAATTTGTCAATCCTCTTCAATTTATTCTCAAGGAGAGGTAATTATTCATTATTCATTATTCATTATTCATTATTCATTGTTGAATGCAGCTTGTTTTCCTTGAGCAATTAAATATGAGAGTCGTCGTCCCGTGGGTAGTTGCGATCGCAACATTCATGCAACAAAACCCTTTGATTCTAAAAGTTTTTTTGGGTTGCGCTGCGCTTAACCCAACCTACAATCACTACAATCACAAATTTTACTCCTAATTTTCATAATTGTTGAACGATAAATAATATTCGCTACATAATTAAGCCCAAATTTACATAATGGCTCACTTTACAGCGGTTTTCATTTGGGTAGACCACAGTAGGGACGTTCCATGGAACGTCCCTACAAGGTTTGATGTGTGAAGATGTGGTTCATCAATCTGAAAAGCGCTGTAATCCTAATAATATAGGCAATATAGCTGTTTCATTAAAATTCAATTCTGGATGGGTTTGAGAATACAATGCCACCGAAGAACCTCCATCTAAATTAACAATATGTAAGGTCTTACCTGAAAACACAGAAAGCTTTAACAAATAGTCTGCCAGCTCATCTAATTTGACATTCTCTTTAGTAATAATAAAATATTTTCTTCGGTCTTCTTCTGTATAGGCTAATAATGTTCTTTCAAATAGCAAAAGACCATTAAGAGATTGGTTAATATATTTTGTTGTTACTTGATTACTATCTATAATTAACGGACCGGACTGAAATTCAATATTAGTTTTCTCAGTTGAAGGTTCAAATAGTTTAGTTTCAACAAACTTCAATTCTTCTGTATTTGGGTTAAAGCTAATAATATGGGAAAGTTGTTTATCTTCTTTGACCGGAGTTTTTACTTTACCTAATACAGAAAGCCATCCAGCGTGTTCTTTCGATTCTTCAAAAAATGAGCCATTAACTATATATTTATAATTCGATTTTGTTGCAACAGTTTTGACTGATTCAGCCTGGGATGGTTTGTATATCAAATCAAAATTACCAATAAAAGAAACAATCGTCATCTCATAGTTATTAAATTTATATGCCATAATTTCACCATCTTGAAAACTCGAATCAGGATCGACAGTTTGCTGAGAAATAATTTCTTTGTCTAATTTTTTTGCTCGTTGGACAACAGTAATTCCTACTCCTCCTAAACAAAGCAATACAATCACACACAAACCTATTTTGATTTTTTTGTTCATCTTTGAATTTTAAATCTAATCTTCTTGCTCAATAACCATAGCTTCTTTTTATCATTAATTTTCTGCGAAAAAAGAACTAACTGAAACAGAAATATCTGGAAATGCTAGAGGGTTAATTTTTCCTTGCCGGAAAATAACTTCCGATTGATAATTAATAGTTTTGAAGTGCTTGTCACCCTGTGAGGGGACTTACACAATTTTTAGAGCTTTAACTTCCCTGGCGGGAAGTCCCGCGCTCTCCCGTTGGCGGAGGATGGTGGCGGCAGCTATTAGGGGAGCGTCGTATGGTCAAGCCAGGGCCAATAGTCGGATACCTCCACAAATAAAACCTTCCTATACCCTTGACAAGCTAGGAGGTATGCATGTTATCATCAAGGTCAATACAGGGGGAGGACATCACCTCACACGAAACAGCGGTCATTTTTTTCATGGCTGAAGAATCCCGCGTTGTCGCGCTATGCACAACGTCGGGAGTATGTCAATATAGCCTAAACTCTCTTTATGACCAAAAAATAAGGTCAATCGCCTCCCCTTTCAAGGGGATGAAAAAAAATAGATTCAGTATTTCAAGCTTCCTACTTCAGATTTGAGGTACTGATAACTGATAACTGATAACTAATAACTGAAATGACTGGCAAATACGTCCCTGTTTTCAGTTACAGCGCTTTTCAAACTGATGAACCACATCTTCACAAGCAAAATCCTGTAGGGACGTTCCATGGAACGTCCTTACTGTGGTCTACCCAAATGAAAACCGCTTTCAACAATTAATAATGAATAATGAATAATGAATAATTACCTCTTCTTTTCAAGGAGAGGATTGACAAAGAGATGAAAATTTTTTTTTATTATCCCCTTAAAAGGGGAGGCGCATACCCACAATTTTTCGGTAATCAATCAAAAAAACGGATTGATACCAAGTCCAGTTTACCTAGACCACAAATAAGTAAGCTAAAATTCATATATATTAAGGTTTTCTCAATAATATATTGTAGTCTATAGTAATTGGATTTGGTATGAATTTCGATCAGATAGTGATTTATGAAGCTTTAGCGGAGCAGTTTTTAGCATAGTCATCCCTGAGTTCTGGAGATTGCTTTCCTAAAGGAATGCTCTGTAAATGCTGTCGCTGGCAATGACAATTGTTTTGCTGGAGAAAATATTACATGAAAAAATTGAGAGACACACCCTAAATATTTTTCGGGTGCATCTCCTCAGAATCAAATATTTGGAGATATACTTAAGTTAGGTTTTAAATTTGACGTAGGTTTGCCAGAAATTAGACCTGTGAACCTACTTTTCTTCTTTTTGTTTGCGTTTCAGGGAAGTAGCACCGATAGTACCTATGGCTAGTAAACCTAGCATAGAAGCAGGTTCGGGTGTTGATTGAACTTCCTCAAAATCATATTTTAAAGTAACTTCTCCTGACACTTCGGAAAGATTAAGACCACCAAAAAAGTCATTGCCAAGGTCTCCATCCGCAAAAAACTCTACAACCACATCACCAACAGAAGCTACATCTACAAACGCACTGGTGTCGAACACTTGCCAGTCTATTATACTCAAATTTACAGAAACCCCATCATCTACTTGAGGGTTGCTAACAAAAACACTGTCTACATCAGACAGACCAGCAAAAGCTCCACTACCAGACAAAGATAAGACAAAACTTCCTTCACAATCCTCAAAACCTGTACATAATTGAGCTGGGTCAAATGCTGAACCTGTACCAGATAAATCATAATCTAAAGAAACTCCTGTAAGGTTTCCTACAGAAGAATCAAAGCCATCAAATGAGATTGGATTAGAAAAATTGCTTACAGTTTGTTCTATAGTTGCTGCTTGAGCAGGAAGAACAGATGCTATTAAAGTTAAAGCAGACGCTAATCCTGCGGTAGTTAATCCAGAAGCGATTGAAAGCTTTTTCAACATAATTAAATTTCCTGAGTTAAGATTTATTGCCTACAACATTAATCTACCCCCCCCCCGAAATTTTCGCAATACTGATCTGCCTAACTTTACAGAATCTTTAATTTCATCTACGGTGTTTTTAGTAGTTAAAATTAGTGGAATTAACTACTAGATAAAGGCTTGAGGTGTATAGCTATGGCAACGGTACTTATAAAGTTTTGATTAAGCTAGACTAAGTTTTCCGGATATTATGCTTAAATAATAGCTTTATTACGGCTTCAGATAAATTATAGAAATTTTTATTGGTTAGTACATCTAAGAAGGCTGGAAGTGATATAATAAAACTTTGTATAAAAAATATTCTCAAGATAATGGAATTTTATTTGGTGTTGTAGATTAACAGAGCGATCGCTAGGTGCGTTACGACAGAAGTTTTCAATTTATAGCAACTTTGTGGCATGAAAGTAGCGATCGCAAAGGGAAGTAAAAAATTGAGGGGTAACAAATTACAGCGCTTTTCATTTCGGTAGACCACAAAGACGTTGCATGCAACGTCCCTAGAGGGTTTTGGTGATGACGATGTGGTTTATTGACCTGAAAACTGCTGTAAACTTTGCTCCCCTCTTTTACTTTTTTATAAGAATCTTTTGTATTGTCAAATGTAGGGACGTTCCATGGAACGTCCCTACGAAGCTAACTATGCAACAAACTCTACAACTAAATTAATTCTGACTCCTGACTCCTGTATCCTGACTCCTTCTTCAATAATAATCCTGCATCGCCTTCACTTCCAAAACTTCAGACTTCAACGCTCGAATCGCCGCCGCCGTTGCTTTCGCACCAGCAATAGTCGTAATTAATGGCACTTTATAATCTAACGAACTCCGCCGAATTTTAATCCCATCAGCACGCGCTTCCTCCCCAGAAGGAGTAGTAATAATCAACTGAATTTCTCCATTTTTAATCCCATCCAAAACATTTGGTCGCCCTTCATGCAACTTCAACATCAACCCCACATCCAAACCATGCAAACACAATACCTTCCGAGTTCCCTCAGTAGCTATCACTTTCAAACCCAACTCAATCAAGTCCTTAACCACTGGCACAACTGCTTCTTTATGGCGATCGCTCATTGACACAAATACTGTTCCCTCCAAAGGCAATTTTTGCCCTGCGGATAACTGTGCTTTTGCAAAAGCTTTACCAAAGTCAACATCAATACCCATCGCTTCACCAGTGGAACGCATTTCCGGTCCTAATATTGTGTCTGTACCGGGGAATTTCGCAAACGGTAACACCGCCTCTTTCACAGAAACGTGTTCGGGTATCTGTTCCTCCACAAAACCCAATTCCTCTAACTTTTTTCCAGACATGACTCGCGATGCCATTTTTGCCAAGGGTGTTCCTATTGCCTTAGACACAAAAGGTACTGTTCGCGACGCACGGGGGTTTGCCTCCAAAATATATACTGTTTCCCCTTGCACCGCAAACTGAATATTCATTAACCCGATAACATTCAATGCTTTTGCCAGAGCAACAGTCCATTTACGAATTGTTTCCACTGCAGCAGGAGCTAAAGTTTGATAAGGAATAGAACAAGCAGAGTCACCAGAGTGAATACCTGCCTCTTCAATATGTTCCATTATTCCACCAATAACCACCTGACCAGTACTATCCGCAATGGCATCCACATCAACTTCGATCGCATTTTCCAAGAATTTGTCAATCAAAATCGGATGTTCCGGTTCCACCTGTACCGCAAACTTCATATAACGCTCTAACTCTTGGTCCGAATAGACAATTTCCATCGCCCTGCCTCCCAACACATAGGATGGTCGTACCACTACCGGATAACCTATTTTCTGTGCCACCTCCAGCGCATCCTCAAAACTGCGGGCGAGACCGTTAGCAGCTTGACGAATATCTAAATCTCGCAAAATCTGCTCAAACCTTTCTCGGTCTTCTGCGGTATCGATAGAGTCTGGGGAAGTGCCCCAAATTTTTGTTTTAGTTTCTGTTTGCTCTAAATATTTTTGCAGAGGAACCGCTAACTTCAGAGGTGTTTGTCCGCCAAACTGAACGATAATTCCTTCCGGGTTTTCCGCCTCAATAATATTTAGTACATCCTCTTTAGTCAAAGGTTCAAAATAAAGGCGATCGCTCGTATCATAGTCAGTCGAAACAGTTTCTGGGTTAGAGTTAACCATAATTGTTTCAAACCCATCCTCTCCCAGAGCATAACTAGCATGACAACAACAATAGTCAAATTCTATTCCCTGACCAATGCGGTTGGGTCCACCTCCCAGAATCATTACTTTCCGTTTTTCAGAAGGCAAAACTTCTGACTCTTCTTCATAAGTAGAATAATAGTAAGGTGTCAGCGCCTCAAATTCTGCTGCACAAGTATCCACCGTTTTATAAGCAGGTTTAACTCCCAAACTCAACCGATGACTTCTGACCTCATCCTCATCAGTCTTACTACAATATGCAATTTGGCGATCGCTAAAACCTTGCCGTTTAATATCCCACATCTGCTCTTTTGTTAATTCGTTGAGCGGAGTGCGCTTAATCAATTTTTCTGTATCGGTCAACTCCCGCATCTTATCCAGAAACCAAATATCAATTCCCGTCAACTCATATATTTCTTCTACAGTCATTCCCAGTAACAAAGCATGACGTACTGTAAACATTCTCTCTGGGTTAGGTGTGCGTAACCCGGAGCGTACTTGTTCTAAACTGGGTAACTTTTCCCAGCGATCGCTACCAAAACCTGCCCTACCTGTTTCCAAAGACCGCAATGCTTTCTGAAACGATTCCTGGAATGTCCTACCTATTGCCATTGCTTCTCCCACCGACTTCATCTGAGTTGTCAGCACTGCTTGGGAACCTGGAAATTTCTCAAAAGCAAATCTAGGAATTTTCGTGACAACATAATCTATAGTTGGTTCAAAACTAGCTGGTGTCTTTTTAGTAATATCATTAGGAATCTCATCTAAGGTGTAACCTACTGCTAATTTTGCTGCCATTTTAGCAATAGGAAAACCAGTAGCTTTTGACGCCAAAGCTGAAGAGCGACTCACCCGTGGGTTCATTTCAATCACAATCACATCTCCATTCACCGGGTTGACAGCAAACTGAATATTAGAACCCCCAGTTTCTACCCCTATTTCCCGGATAATTTTAATCGAAGCATCTCGCAGTCGTTGATATTCCTTATCCGTTAATGTTTGAGCTGGAGCAACAGTGATTGAGTCTCCAGTATGTACACCCATCGGGTCAATGTTTTCGATCGAACAGATAATTACTACATTATCTGCTAAGTCTCGCATTACCTCAAGTTCATATTCCTTCCAACCAATCAACGATTTTTCCACTAGGATTTGAGATACTGGACTAGCATCTATCCCTGCTTGCGACATTGCTTCGTATTCTTCCTGATTGTAAGCAATCCCTCCTCCTGTCCCCCCCAGTGTGAAAGCAGGACGAATAATTAGAGGATAAGTACCGATTTCGTTGGCGATCACCTTTGCCTCTGCCCAACTACTAGCAATACCTGATGGACAAACTGGGATGCCAATTCGAGCCATTGCTTCTTTGAATAGCAGTCGGTCTTCGGCCATTTCAATTGCTGGTAGTTTAGCCCCGATTAACTCAACACCATACTTAGCTAAAGTACCATTTTTGGCCAAAGATACTGCTATATTTAAAGCTGTCTGACCGCCCATTGTGGGTAGGAGAGCATCTGGTCGTTCTTTGGCAATGACTTTTTCTACAAGTTCAGGAGTCAGGGGTTCGATGTAAGTACATTCGGCAATTTCTGGGTCTGTCATAATTGTAGCTGGATTGGAGTTGACCAGCACAACCTCAAATCCTTCTTCTCTAAGAGCTTTACAAGCTTGTGTACCACTATAATCAAATTCACAAGCTTGGCCAATTACAATCGGACCAGAACCAACAAGTAGAATTTTGCGTATATCTTGGCGACGCGGCATAGATTTATATTTATTTGTTTGACAATTAAGGTTTAATCCACAGTATTTTAAGGGTTAGTATAGTTGTAGTGTTATGATATACAGACCAATTTTATATTTGGGCATTCAAAGGATAAGTTTTAAATACTCTGAAAAAAAGAATAGGGAATGATTAATTATTAATTTAATTAATTATATAATCCTTCTATTATTACTATTATTATGATTAATTAATCTGACTTTATAGAAGTCGGAATTAATATTTTTAACTTTTGTCCAAGAAATAAGGTCTCAGACCTTTCCTTTTAAAAGGATCAGGACTTACGCAAAATATGAAAATATAAACCACCTGTAGGAGTTAACTACCTTTAACCCCTATTAGATATAGTCGCTCTGCTTTCCTACGGAATGCTGCGCAAACAGTAGGAGATACTGATAATTGGTAACTGATAACTGATAACTGATAAAGATATGCCTAGAAACCCTGATGAATTTGCTATACACCTATTGTTAGAAGGTGGCGCTCGCGAAGAAGTACGTTTTCTGACTCTTAAAGAATTTCAAACCTGGTACAGTGGCGTTATAGTTCCAAAGCATGATTCTCCAGAGTTTGTAAATGTGCCAATTAAGACTATTCAAGGAGAATATATGGTTGTTCGTCCCTCTGCTATAATTGCTATCCGGGTTGAACCTATATTTAATTCTAGTGTTGAAAGATATTAAGTGAAGTTCTCTGTCGTTGAATCTAATATCATGTCCGCTTAATTAGCAATAATAAAGTTTTTGTTTGTAGTTTTGCTCTAGCTCTTGCAATACTTATATTATTGCTAAAGTAAAACTACGCAGCTCTATTATAATTGTTCTACCGTCAGCGTAGCTCCCCCGAAGGGGACACATTATATGAGATGATAACGGGAACTTCAAAACAAGGATAACTGTACCCAATTTCCTGATGAAGTTTCTTGTTTTGTTGAGGCAATGCTACGCTTTAGATGTCCCGTTTGCGCCCTTGATGACCTAGAAAAGCGTTAAAGTGCATTGTGTGCCAGCTAAACACAGACTAACTAACATGGATATTCAGGTAATAGGTATTGATATAGGGGGAACGGCAATTAAACTGGGGCGTTTTGACAAAGATGGAGTTTGTCATCAATTTTTGAATGTGCCGACTCCTCAACCTGCAACCTCAAAAGCAGTAGTTGATGTGATGGTAGAAGCAATTTTGTTATTGCAACGCTCTGCGAACTCTGGTTTAATATCTAATTCTTCACTCAACAATTATAGTGTTAATCCACTCGATTTATCTGTAGCTAAATCTCAACCAGATAACTCAGCAGTTATTCAAGCAATAGGTATTGGAGTACCTGGCCCTACTGATGTCCAAGGTAGAATATCTAAAGTAGCAATTAATTTGACAGATTGGCAAAATGTTCCCTTGGCTGAGTGTTTGGAGGAAAAGACAGGTTTAGCAGTAGTTTTGGCTAATGATGCTAATTGTGCTGGTTTAGGAGAATCTTGGCTAGGGGCGGGTCGTCCGTTTAAAAATATGATTATGCTTACCCTGGGCACAGGTGTGGGGGGAGCAATTATTTTAGACGGTCAACTTTTTATGGGACATCAAGGTGCTGGTGGAGAGTTAGGATTAATTACTTTAAATCCTGATGGGCCAAAGTGTAATAGTGGTAATAGTGGGTCTCTAGAACAATATGTTTCTGTTCAAGCAATTCGTCGAGCTACTGGTAAAGAACCTTTGGAATTAGCAAATTTGGCTCAAGCTGGAGACAAATTTGCCCTAGAATTTTGGGAATATTATGGCAGACTTTTGGGTGCAGGTTTGGCAAGTTTGATTTATATCTTGACACCAGAAGCTGTGATTATTGGCGGGGGAGTGAGTGCTGGTGCAGAACTTTTTTTGCCTGTAGCTAAAGCAGAAATTGAGCGACGAGTTTTGTTGAGTTCTCGTTTAGGCTTACAATTATTAACGGCTAAATTAGGTAATCATGCTGGTATTGTAGGAGCTGCTAAATTAGCTTGGACAAGTTTGCATACTAATTAAACAATTAATCATCTAAATAACACGGGAGCATGAAAGCCATCGTCTTTTAAGCGATGGATGAAAGGCGAGGAGTCGGATTTTAATCCGATGTATTTTATTTGACCGAAAAGCCACGTTGAAGGCCCCGTGTTTGAACCGTGGGGATGAAAACAAGGGAGTTATTTAGACTAGACAACTAAAGTAGCCCTCTGTTACTATGATCAACAATAAGTTTTCAGTCCGCCTGTTTCAAATGTACTCTTGTCAGCAAGTTTTAGCAGGTAAAAATCCTGAATTAATTGCTATCTTAAAATTCTTGTGCGAACAGTCTCACAAGCTAACTAACATGGGAATATATTATGCCAGGCAACTATATTTTAAGTCTCAAAAAGGCATTGGCAAGTATGACTTAGAAAAGGTATACAAAAAGAACAATCACTATAAAGTTTTACATTCTCAAGCAGCACAACAAATATTGAGAACTGTAGCGGAATCATTTCGCTCTTATTATGGTCTAATAAAAGCCTATAATGAAGGTACAATCGAACACAGACCAAGGATTCCTAACTATAGAAAAAAAGGGGGAATGGCTACAGTTAGCTATCCCAAACAAGCATTAAAACTTAAAGATAATCAAATTAGAGTACCACGCTTGTAATACCTGTAAGCGCTGGTTTGGTCTAGATTGCTTTTATATTCCTATGCCAAGTAATCTTGAATTTTTATCTCTTAAAGAACTGAGAATATTACCGAGGAACAGATGCTTTACCCAAGAATTTATCTATGAAAAAGAAGAAGTAGTTAAACCTCAATTAAATCAAGATAATGTATTAGGAATAGACCATGGTGTAAATAATTGGTTGACCTGTGTATCTAATGTAGGTACAAGCGCGGGTTGTAGATGGGAAACAGATAAAATCAATGAATCGTTGGTACAACAAACAAGTATCAACTATTAAAGAAAATCAACCGACTGGATTTTGGTCAAATAAACTAGCTGCCATTACTGAAATTCGCAACCGTCAAATCCGTGATGGAATTAATAAAGCGGCCAGAATAGTGATTAATCATTGCGCACGAAAATTCTATTGGTACAATTGTTTTTGGTTGGAATAAAGGTCAGAAAAATCAAATAGAATTAGGAAAAAAAAGTAATTCAGAATTTGTACCAATTCCCACAGCCAGACTGAAAGAAAGAATAGCTCAGTTATGCTCTGAATATGGAATAATATTTATAGAAACAGAAGAGAGTTATACAAGTGTCGCTTCATTTTTAGATGGTGACGATCTGCCTATTTATGGTGAGAAACCCAATGATTGGAAACCGTCAGGAAAAAGAATAAAGCGATGCAGCGCGGTCTTGGGGGTTCCCCCCATGAGCGACTGCATCAAGAAGCGTGGTTTGTATAAAAGTAGTAATAATTGGTTAATTAATGCAGACTGTAATGGGGCTGCAAATATAATCACAAAAGTAAGCAGAAAGCTAAGGTTAAACTTAAGCCGACTGTGTAGGGGTACTTTGACTTGCCCCCAGAGAGTGTATCTTTGGTCAGCTAAGAATAGACGGAGCAACACGGATTTATCCTGTTGCGTAGTATCTGCTTAGAATCCCCTCGACTTTAGCCAGGGGAGTAGTCAAAAACACACACTAAATCGCAACATCCTAGAATTTATCTTTTTCTTTATGGGTTTAATACCTCACGGTCTACAGGGTATCTAAAATTGCTTGGGGTTTGTAGACACTAACTAAGTTGCTTATCGAAGACTATCGCCATCCATTTTTTCAGTCCTTTCTTCTTCCTTATTCAAGGTAAAGAATACCCTGTTATCTTTGTGATAAATTCCACAACCTTTTCATAAGCTTCCGGATCAATATTGGGACTAATAATAATATCTTTTGTACTATCTGGTAGCCAAAAAGTTATACGACCATTCGGTTCAGAAGCAAATGTAGTAATACAATTCAAATTTATAAACCATTCATGGCGATCATAAATAATATGTACCCAACATTCATCATTAGTGGGACAGTTTATCTCAATCTTTTCTTTAATATATTTTAGGACTAGCTGATAGTCATGTTCGCAACTTTGCTTATTTAATATAATTGGCTGACTGCTATTTGGCAACCAAAAAGTTATCTGCTTATTTGACTTACAAGAAAAAGCAGTAATACTATCAAGGTCAATCAAGTATATACTTCTTTCATAGTCTATTTTAATCCAGTAGGCCACAAGACCCCCTCAAAGCTTTGATTTCTTGCATTTCTCGACATTAGTGCAAGTTACTCTAAAAGTTCGATTGACACTATTGAGTTATCCTCGATCTTGTAAATTACTACTCTATAAAAAAGATTTCTTCTTTAATCAAGGAGTTGCACCACTACTAAAAGTTTGAAATATCGAACGTTCAAAGGTAACTATCAGCTATTAATATTAGAATATCTAACAATGGTTAATGCTGTATTTTATATTATTAGTAATACCCTTAAATTAGGCTATTAAACTTGATAACAAACAATAAAAAAAACTTTTTTGAGTAACCAATAACCTAGTCAGCACTTAAGATAGAACCTGTACTAACTACATTATCTTGGGTGACTTCAACATTATTTACAGACAAATCATAACATTTTTCTTGTGAACTAGCAGCTTGAAAAAAGCTATGAAATAGAGGGTGAGGAGTGCTAGGTCGAGATTGAAACTCTGGATGAAATTGCGTAGCAATAAAGAAAGGATGAGTGGGAAGTTCAATAATTTCTACTAACCTACCATCAGGAGAAGTTCCACTTATAACATATCCTGTTTCTAACAACAAGTTGCGGTAAGCATTATTAAACTCATATCGATGACGATGACGTTCATAAATTACCTCCTGTTGATAAGTTTTAAATGCCAATGTATCAGTTTGAAGACGGCAAGGATAAAGTCCCAGTCGCATGGTACCGCCTAAGTCTACTACATCTTGTTGTTCGGGTAACAAATTAATCACTGGGTTTGGTGTTTCAGGGTAAAACTCCGCACTATGAGCACATTCCAATTTTGCTATATTGCGTGCCCACTCAATTACCGCACACTGCATTCCCAGACATAACCCCAAAAAAGGAATTTTTTGCAACCGAGAATATTGAATAGCAGCTATTTTTCCATCAATTCCTCTCACGCCAAACCCACCCGGAACAATTATTCCATTCACCTTTTCCAGATAGGTCTTTGCTCCTTTGGCCTCCACATCTTCAGAACTGACCCAACGCAGATTTAAGTCCACACCAACCGCTATTGCAGCATGGCGTAATGCCTCTACCACTGATAAATAAGCATCGCTCAGTTGAATATATTTACCTACTATGGCAATTTCAATAGTTGTAGCAGTAGATGATTGGACATTGTTTGTCTCTATTTCAGGATTGTCCCGATGATAAAGACGATTGACCAAAGTTTGCCACTTACCAAGATTTGGCTGGCGTTGCTCCATATTTAATAATTCTAGAGCTTGCACCGCTAGTCCTTCTGCCTCTAACATTAGAGGTACTTCATAAATACTTTCGGCATCTTTTGATGTAATTACGGATGCTACAGGTACATCACAGAATTCAGACATTTTTTCTTTTAAGCTGGGACTAAGTTGGCGATCGCATCGACAGACTAGAATATCTGGCTGAATACCAATAGAGCGTAATTCTTTGACTGAATGTTGAGTGGGCTTAGTTTTCATCTCCCCTGCTGCTGCAATCCAAGGGACTAGGGTCACATGGATATATAAAACATGATTTCGTCCCACATCTTTACGAAATTGCCGAATAGCTTCTAAAAATGGCTGAGATTCAATATCTCCTACAGTCCCTCCTATCTCTGTAATTACTACATCTGGATTAGAATTTTTGGCAACTCTATGTACCCGCTCTTTTATTTCATTGGTAATATGAGGAATAACTTGAACTGTGCCTCCTTTGTAATCACCTCGTCTTTCTTTGTTGATGACTGCTTGATAGATTGAACCCTGGGTAACACTATTCAGGCGAGACATGGAGGTATCTGTAAATCGTTCATAGTGGCCCAAGTCAAGGTCTGTTTCTGCGCCATCTTCTGTGACAAATACTTCTCCATGTTGGAAGGGACTCATGGTACCTGGGTCTACATTGATGTAGGGGTCTAATTTCAGAATAGATACAGAATAATCCCGTGATTTGAGCAAACGGCCTAAGCTTGCTGCTACAATTCCTTTACCAATGCTGGAAACTACTCCACCAGTTATAAATACAAATTTACTCATAAGTTTTTTTTGAAGAAGGTTTTAGGTTAGGTTAAAGGCTGAAATAATTTCATTAGAAAGAAGGTTTTAGGTGGTAGTTTAAAGACTAGAAGAATTTCATTTCATTAGAAAGATGGTTTTATATAGAATCCGGTTATACAGTATATGTTTATCATTCTATCCACACTTCAATATTAAATCGGACCACATCCCTATCTCTACCAACTATATAATAAGTATTAAACAGGATTTGATATCAGGTGGTAGGTTTTAGGTGGTAGTTTAAAGACTAGAAGAATTTCATTTCAATAGTTATAATTTCTTGCTTTTTTGTGTAGATTTTAAGCTATCAATACTTATAAATACTTAGATTTTAAATTATTAGTTGCTTTTCGACGGTTAATCTACATTTTTAGCTAAAATCTCCCATCTAATTAATATCTAAAATTTGGCTTTAATTGTAAAATAGTAATCCCCACCAGCTTCTAGTTGATAATCCCATTTTTCTAGAAACCTACCTAAAGGTTCTTGAATTAAAGCACGTCCTTGAGAAGGGTGAATGGAAAGAGTTTTTTTATGGCGAAAACCCCATTTAAAATGCCAATTAAAAGACCCAGCACTTACTTCTCCTTCGATAGTGCCTTTTTGCCAAGACTGACGAGTTACTCTGACATAAGCAGTAGTTTCTGGTAAACCTTTATAACTCATTAATAGTTACAAGTCACACTTTTATTAAAGTCAAAATTTTAAACTTATATAATACCCTCACTTATACTAATCAAGGCACTTTTAAATACTTTCTTAAAAGTAAATTAATCTTCTGTTGGCATCCTCCCCTGCCTAAAGGCCTATCAATTACCCACATCTTTATTAACATAAAGCTTGACAAAATAGACGAGTTATGAATAAGTATTGGCTCGGCTTTTTCGGGAGGAAAAATGTATGGAAAAATACATTTTTTTGAAAACTTCAGTAGTTTTACTTAGCTACTATGATTTTTTCTCCTTCCCCTCCTGGGAGGAGTTAGGGGTGAGTCCCACAAGGGTTTCAAGACTTATGGGTAAGGGATAGGCCTAAAAGCGAGGGGATTCCCACATCACTATGAGACTTTCCTGTTTCGTCGAGTCAACTTACTTGTTGGAGTTTCCTCCTTCAAGTAGAGGTCGTTCTCTCCGGAGGCCGTTATTCCAACTGTGCCCCAGGGTAGTTGCTGATTCTCTTAATCCAGAGAATGAGTATGTTGATTGCTGAATTCTCCCCTGTCGGCAATATAACCACAGTGTGGCCATTGATTAGTCCTGGTGCTGAGAGTTTTAACCACAAGACCACCGCAGTTTGAACAATTTACACAAGTATATGTAGGTTCTACTACTACCAGAGGCACACCATAAACTCTTCCAAAATACTCCAACCATTCTCGCTCACCTGTACCATGCTGCATCTGCTATGGACTTTGCTAACTTATGGTGTTTGATCATATTACGCACTTTCAGGTTTTCGATCGCTACCAAGTCGCACTTACTGTATGACGCACTGTGCTAACTTAACTGCCCAGTCGTTACGTCTGCGTGAAACTTTCAGATGCGCTCTACCTAATCTATTTCTGGCCTTAATTTTGTTTTGACTACTCTTTTGAGTACGAGATAGACCACGTTGTCGTTTTTTGATTTTTTTGTGATCTTTGCTCAAAAATTTCGGATTCTCTATTTTTTGGCCTTGAGAATCTGTATAGAAATGATTTCAACCTAAGTCTATTCCTAATTGCTGCCCTTTGAGGTTTTTCTCCTCCTCTCTAGGGCGTGTCAATCAAGAATTGAGCATACTAGCTATCATCTCTTCTGACAACTGTGACTCGTTTGATTTGCTTGATTTGATAGAAATGAAGGTTTCGACTACCCCAAAGTTTAAAAGTACCTGCTTTAAAACCATCAGTGAAAGTTAAATAGCGTCTATCCTCCGATAGTTTCCATCCGCTAGTTTTGTATTCTACTGAGTCTCTCACAAGGTATTTTTTGTTTGCGTAGCATTCGGAAGGAAATTTGGGAAAACCTCTGTTGGTGCGCGTTCCGCAAGGGAGCTGCCGTCGTCGCGGGGTCGCACCGCCTTCTTACCAGCAACATTAGCTTGAGAATTTCGATAGAATCTTTCTATTGCTGCCCATGCCCTCTGTGCATGAGCTTGTCTAGTCATTGAGTTGAGTTATTTGGCCCAGGGAAACTCAAGATTATGTGCTAGTTTTGTGCAGTATTTGTAGGCATCGTTACGACTTTTAATTTCTCTATCTATCCATGCTCGGATCATGCTATTTCCCACAAATCAACCAGTCCTAATGGCTGAGTCTAGCTGATTATATTGGCCTTGTGTGCCTTGCAACTTCATTTCATAGATGAGCATAGAAATGTTTGATCGTTTGATGCTACGATAAAAATATACCACACAGTTGAGCATGTCTGCGACTATATGCATTCAAAAGTCCCCCGCTGAAGGGGGAGGCTTTAAACCCAATTTTCCGGTAAGCTGACACTACGATTGTTATAGAGACTCATAGCTTTTTCTATTCCTTGTCTCATAGAAAGCTCTACTGCCTCTACAACTAATTTCAGTACTTGAGTCATTAATTGACTTTCCGTTGGGCTAAACTTTCCTAAAACATGACTAATAGTATTTGGATCTCTACTTTCAGCACCAGCATTCTTTGGCTTACCTATACCTATTCGCAAACGAGGAAATTCTTGAGTCCCTAAATGAGCGATCGCTGATTTCATCCCATTATGGCCACCAGCAGACCCAGATAACCGTAGTCGCAGTCGTCCCATCGGTAAATCCATATCATCATATATAATTAGCACTGAATTTGGTGGCAATTTATACCAATCTAACACCGCACGCACTGCTTGTCCCGACTTATTCATATAGGTCAAGGGTTTGAGCAAATAAATTTTATCAGATTTTATACCTCTGCCTTCTCCAAATTCTGCTTTAAATTTCCGGTTTTCCGATAGAGAAGTCTGCCACATATTGGCTATATTATCAACTGCCGCAAATCCTATATTATGCCTAGTTCTTTCGTATTTTGGCTCTGGATTTCCCAAACCTACAATTAATTGAGGAATCACTAATTTTAGCCCTGGCGCAACCTCTTTCATTACGTTAATAATCAAAATTAAATCGTCAAAAATATTATATTTTTTTTGATTGGCTCAGGTAATTTTTTTCTCTACTTTTACCAATAATTAATAATTAAATAATTCTGGTTTAAAGCCTCCCCTTTTTAGAGAAAAACAAAGAAATGATATTTCCTTATATTCAATTCCGTAACAGTTTTAACCAGAGGTAATTATCAATTATCAATTAATGAACAACTAGCTTTTCTGGGTTGTATCTGTAGGAGAAGAAACGGTTACTACTTTTTCTGACTCTGATTCAGGAGCATACTGACTAACTTGAGACCCTTCTTCTAACTGTTTTGCCTCTCGTTTAAACTCATTTTCAAACTCTTTAGCTCCTGCCTTAAAACTATTTATAGCTTGCCCTAAACTACGACCAATTTCTGGTAGTTTTTTTGGACCGAATATCAAAAGAGCTACGACTAAAATCACAATCATTTCAGGGAGACCAATACCAAAAATATTCATCTTAATTTTTTACTCCTAAAACTTATCTGAGATTATTACTAAGGATATGGCTAGGGCTGGAGAAATTTTAATTAATTGAATTTCTTAGCCCTACTCTTTAATTCATCTTATTTAGTTAGATTAGCCCAGTCCACATCAACATTCTCTAACAACAACGAAGAGTTGTAGATTTGGAGAATAATCAACAAGAATACAAAAAATAAGCCCATAAAAACGGCCATTAATGGTGTAGTTCCCCAACCGGGAGATACTTTACCATATTCAGAGTTTAAAGGTTTGAGCAGGTCTCCTAATCCAGTTCTTTGTGCCATAAGTTTCTATGTAATCTATAATTCAGCAGAATTTTTTAATCTTTTGTAATATTGTATATGTATAACACTCATAATTTTAATGAATTATATGGAACCTGCAACAGTTCTTAGTATCTCTATCGGTGTAATGGTTGTGGCCATCACCGGCTTTTCAGTTTACACAGCTTTTGGACCTCCCGCTAAGGAGTTGAGAGACCCTTTTGATGACCACGAAGATTAAAGCTGATTAATGCTCTCTCGTTATAATTATCAAAATTTAACGGGAGATTATTGTTAAATTTAACTGGCCTCTTAGCTAGGGCCTTGAGATTAGAGCGATCGAATATATTCAACGTAATTACTTGCTTGACGCTACAATCTTCCTGAATGATAATATCTAGACCGAATTTTCCTTCAACAAACGCGGTTAAGGTTTTCCGCGCTCATAGTCCTACACCTCAAAAACCCTCCCTTGAGCAAAGTATTCGCTGATATAGTAGTCGCCATTACTATTAGGATATTCTCGCTCCTCTCAAATTTAGTCACAGCAAGAGTTTAAATCATAACTTCTAACTTTTGACTTTTGACTTCTGACTTCTATCTAAAATGGAGCTTTGAGGACTCTCGGTATAATCTCTGATTTACCGGGAGATGAATCGCGACCAAAATAAAAACAGATCACAGATCTTGATTTGCAAGGGTCTAACTTAACACCAAACTCAGATAGAATTATGTTATTATGTCCACATGATAACACTAACCTACGAATTTAAGTTAATCCCTTCTCAACAGCAGATAGCCATTATAGAAGATATTCTGGCAGTCATAAGAAAGGTGTGGAATTATGCCTTGAGAGAGCGAAAAGACTGGATTAATGGTAGGAAGTGTGCAGTTGATTCTTGTTCATTACATCAAGAGTACATAATTCCTTCGGATGCGCCTTACCCTAACTACAACATACAAGCGGCCAACTTAACTAAAGCCAAGAAGACTAACCCAGAGCTGAAAAGAACAAATGCTCAAGTCTTACAACAAGTTCTCAAGAATTTGGAAAGAGCATTTAACAACATGAAACAGCAGGGTTATGGCTTTCCTCGTTTTAAAAACAAGTACAGAATGAGGTCCTTTGTCTTCCCTCAGTTTAAAAATAATCCCATCTCTAACGAGTACATCAAACTCCCACAAATTGGATTAGTTCAGATGAGATTATCTAGGCCAATTCCAGAGGGATTTAAACTGAAACAGGTCAGAGTGGTCAGACGAGCAAGTGGGTATTTTGTAATGTTATCTCTACAAAGTCCCGTTAGTATTCCGGATACTCCAGCTTCAGGACATCCATTAGGAATTGATATTGGACTAGATAAATTTTTAGCAACTTCTGAAGGTGAATTGATTGAACGTCCAAAGTTTTTAACCAAACTACAAAGCGAGTTGACATTACTGCAACGTAGGTTAAAGTTAAAATCTAAAGGGTCAAAAAATCGACATAAACTTAACCAAAAGATAGCCAGACTTCATCAAAAAATATCAGACACCCGAAAAGACTTTCACTTTAAACTAGCTCATCATTTATGCGACCAAGCAGGAATGATATTTGTGGAAGACCTAGATTTTAGAACCTGGGCCAAAGGAATGTTAGGTAAACATACTTTAGATGCAGGGTTCGGTCAGTTCTTCAATATATTGGCTTGGGTATGCAGGAAACGAGGGGTATATTTTGGCAAAGTAGACTACAGATATACCAGTCAAATTTGTCCAAATTGTGGAACGCATACAGGCAAAAAAGATTTGTCTGAGCGTATTCATAAATGTCCTGAATGCCAATACGAAATCAACCGGGATGTGGCAGCAGCAAAAGTGATTTGTCATCGAGGTGTTACTGCGGCCTTTGCAGATGCGTGGTTCAACAAATTGACTGTGTAGGCGTACTGTCGGGGACTGGCAACAGTCTAGATAAGTGCCATTCAAGCAGTAAACCTAAATCGTGAGGTTTAGGAATCCCTCGTTATAATCAAGCGATTTAACGAGGGAGGATGTCAAAGCTGAGTGCTTTATTTAAAGAAAACAGGTTAAAATATAAGTCTTATATCCTTTATTATAGTTTGAGTTTCATGGGCAACACATTTGGACATCTATTTAGGGTCACAACATTTGGTGAATCCCACGGAGGAGGAGTAGGAGTTATAATTGATGGTTGCCCTCCCAGACTAGAAATAGATGTTGCAGAAATTCAATATGAGTTAGACCGTAGGCGTCCAGGTCAAAGCAAGATTACTACGCCACGCAAAGAAACAGATATTTGTGAAATACTGTCTGGAGTATTTGAAGGTCAAACTTTGGGTACGCCAATTATGATGTTGGTGAGAAATAAGGATGCTCGTTCACAAGATTATCAGGAGATGGCTAGTAAGTATCGTCCATCTCATGCCGATGCAACTTATGATGCTAAGTATGGTATTAGGAACTGGCAAGGTGGGGGACGCTCTTCAGCTAGAGAAACAATTGGACGTGTTGCTGCTGGGGCGATCGCTAAAAAAATTCTTAAACAATATTCTGGTGTGGAAATTGTCGGTTATGTGAAGCGCATCAAAAATTTAGAGGCCATTGTTGACTTAGAAACAGTGACTATAGAACAAGTGGAAAGTAATATTGTCCGTTGTCCAGATACTGAATGTGCAGACAGAATGATTGAATTAGTCGAACAAATACGGGATGTAGGAGATTCTCTGGGCGGTGTGGTTGAATGTGTGGCCAGGAATGTCCCGAAAGGTCTTGGCTCTCCTGTATTTGATAAATTAGAAGCAGATTTAGCTAAGGGTGTAATGTCCTTACCAGCGAGTAAAGGATTTGAAATTGGTTCTGGTTTTGCGGGTACTATTCTGACAGGTAGCGAGCATAATGATGAATTCTATACAGATGAGCAAGGGGAAATTCGGACTGTTACTAATCGTTCTGGAGGGGTACAGGGAGGAATTTCTAATGGAGAAAATATTGTGTTGCGGGCAGCATTTAAACCAACTGCTACAATTCGTAAAGAGCAGCGTACTGTTAGTCGTAGAGGTGAAGAGGTATTGTTGGCAGCGAAAGGAAGACATGACCCTTGTGTTTTACCTAGAGCTGTGCCTATGGTAGAAGCAATGGTAGCCATTGTGCTATGCGATCATTTATTGCGCCATCATGGACAATGTGAGAGTTTGAAATATAATTAGTGGTTTGCAGATTGGTTAATTATTAAAATTGGACAATTTTCTCAATTGGCAATAATTAACAATTTATAGAAAAGCAAGCTGCTATATTTTCTGTCTCTAGTTCAATTTCCCAAAAATCCAGAAATCTTTAAATTCATAAAGTGGAAACTGCTAAAAAAAAATTCATATGGAAACTAAACTTTCTTCTGAAGTGCTAACTAAAGATAATGTTGATTTCTCGAAGATGTCTGAACAAATGGGAGATTTTTTAGTGAAGTTCTGGGGTGTACGAGGTAGTGTTCCTACTCCAGGAAAAGATACTATTAGATATGGTGGAAATACTTCCTGCATAGAAATGCAAATAGCTGGTAAGCGGCTGATATTTGATGGTGGCACTGGTCTACGAGAATTAGGCGAGGAAATGATGCAGGAAATGCCAGTAGAAGCTTATATGTTTTTTACTCATTATCACTGGGATCATATTCAAGGTTTCCCTTTATTTACTCCTGCTTTTACCCAAGGAAATAGTTTTCATATCTACGGAGCTATACCTCCAGAAGGGGAGTCCATGAGAAAGCATTTTATACAAAGGGTTCTACATTATAACTCTCCTATTCCTTTAAATGGTATCCAGGCTGACTTACGTTTTTATGAGCTTCAGCATGGGGAAAAAATGATGCTGGGTGATATTGAGATTGAGACTGGTTCTCTGAATCATCCTAACACAGCAATGGGATATAGAGTGACATGGAATGGACGGACGGTAGTTTATTGTTCTGATACAGAACATTTTCCCGACCGCTTGGATGAAAGTGTGGTAAGTTTAGCCCGCAATGCTGACGTATTAATCTATGATGCTATGTACACTGATGATGAGTATCATAATCCCAACTCTTCTAAGGTAGGTTGGGGACATTCGACTTGGCAGGAAGCAATCAAAGTAGCTAAAGCTGCTAGAGTGAAGCAGGTGGTAATTTTTCACCATGAACCTACTCACAGTGATGATTTTCTCGATGAAATAGCAAAAAAAGTCAAAGCAGCTTTTCCCGAGGCAGTTATGGCCCGCGAAGGTTTAGTCCTGCCAATGGGAGTTTAAAAAGCAGGGGAGCGGGGGAGTGGGTCCGATTAAATATTGAAGTAATTAGGGCTTGCTGATTAAATGTCAAAACGTTTACTGGCAAAGGTTTTCGCCTTTTTAAATCCGGAAAAAGTGCAACTCTTTTAGCTGGAGCGACTAAAAAATTAGGATTTTGAGCTGAGTATGGCAGAAAAATCAATGGATAATTCTTCTTACTGCCTCCTCTAAATTCCCCATTCCTCCTGACTCCTGACTCCTGACTCCTGACTCCTACAAAGAGCAAAAAGACTTTCCATACGCAAACCCTAATTATAGAATTATGAACATAACTATATAAGCAGATTCTAAGGGTTAATAGCTGATAGCTAGTTAAAATTAAGAACTACTTTTAGTACAAGTTTAATAATAGTTGCTTGCGATATTCTTTACTGGTAGAGTTATCATCTCCTAAGATATTAAATATTGCCAGCATTGCTTTGCGGGCGCCGTCATTTTTATATTTACGATTCCTGGTGACTATATCTAAAAATAATTTTAGTGCTTCTTCATAGTTAGCTGATAGTGTTAAGCTACAAGCTTGAGCATACATTTTATCTAGTTCACTATCACCAGGATTTTCTGCTTCTTGTTTAAAGTGAATTAGTCCTTTTACTGCTTGTATTTGGGGATAAAACTCTCGGTTATTTTCTCCAATAGTTTCTATTAGTTTTTGAGCTTCTTCTAATCGATTTAAGCTGACTAAAAATTTCGCAGCTTCTATGATTAAACTGATATTACGAGGATATTTTTGAAAAAGCTGGTCTAAAAGATTTTTTGCTTGTTTTAGTTCACCAGATTTTGTCAAATTCCGTAGTGTTTCGAGTTCTGTTTCTAGTTCTGATTTTAGGTTAAGTTCGCCTAGAAAGTTTCGTAGTTTTGGCTCTGAAAGAACTCCTACAAAACCAGGTTTAACTTCTCCTTGAATTACGACTTTAACATCTGGTACTCCCTCTACACCATAAGTTTGAGCTAATTCGGGATTTTGATCGACATCCACTTTAGCTAGGATAAAGTCATATTCTTCAACCAACTTTTCTAAGATTGGTTTGAGCATTTTACACGGACCACACCAAGTAGCGTAGAAGTCTACTAAAACAGGTTTTTGATGGGAATTTTTTAAGACTTCGGTGGCAAAGGTTGTGTTGTCAACTTCTATAGATATACCCATTGAATTCCTAGAATATTTTGTGTTATGGCAGAAGGAAGAAGGAAGAAGGAAGAAGGAAAAGTATTATATTGTCTTAGTTTTAAGCTTTCGATCTGTCCTAATCTTTGCTTCGACTGCTATATTAACTATTATCTCATTTTGTCAGAGTTATTTTGTCAGAATTGAGTAAATTTTTAACAAAAAAAATTAGGTCTTAAATCGTAAGCATTTCCTGCGGAATGCTGCGCAAACAGCTATTAGCAGTCAGCTCTTCGGTGCGGAATGCTGGGCAAACAGCTTTTTAATAAATGAACCAAGTATTTGCTTAACTTCTACTGCATCTTTTAACAAAGAATTGAAGCACAAGAACAACTAGCTTAAATTGTCCACTAAAGATAATAAAGCTGATAACGCAGTTCCGACCATAAGAGGTTAGCTGACCGCTGACTGCTGAATACTTACGTTTAAATAAGTGTATTTTCAATGAAAAAAATATTTTTTTATAGTTATAAAAAAGAGAGATTATACCAAGTATTGTTTATCAAAGTGATTGATGATTTTTCTCGATTTCCTATACCCTTATTTCACAAATTTCACAAATATTTTTTCAGATAATCAGTTACGATTAAGATTACTTTAGTCAAAATTTTATTGGGAATATATAGCGTTTTTGAATGGGATGTGGAAACCAAGTGCTATGAAAAAGCGAATAGGGAATAGGCAATATTCATTAATTGATAATGGATAATTACCTCTGGTTAAAACCGTTACGGAATTGAATATAAGGAAATATTATTCTTTTCTCTTGGTCGATTGGATATGGCGAGGTCTCCTCGCCATCCCACCCTTCGGGAAGCTGCGCTAACGACAGCTTTTTCCCCTTAAAAGGGGGAGGCTTTAAACCATAATTATTTAATTATTAATTACTAATTATTCGGTAAAGGGGGGAAAACAGCATTAAATAGTAATAAATACAAGGATATAATGGAATCAAAAAAGCGTTTTTTCTAATAAAAAAACTCAATCTATGTTTACACCTCATTTGAAAACGCTATATGTAGACAGTTACCATTCCTTAAATCACGGTAAATTGCAAGTATTATAAAGAAGAAATAATCAAGAAGGCGTTTATTGATTTAGGAGAAAAGGAAAAAAGATTGCGTTGTTTTAGTTTGAAGTTTTTAATATGTCCGCCCCCTTTCGTTAGATTACTATAAATGTGTCAATTACTCATTACCAAATTTTATGTCGTCAAGCAATAATTTCAATCCGAATACACCTGAAGAGTATGCCAAACTTGCGACTATATATGCTAAACAGAAAAAATGGGAATTAGCAATTGAAAACTACCGTGAAGCTATTATACTAAAACCTGATTTTTCTTGGTATTACTATCATTTAGCACAAGTTTTACATCAGCAAGAAAATTGGGATGAAGCTATAAATTTGTACTATCGCGCTATAGAGTTAAACCATGATTTTTCTTGGTCTCATTATAATTTAGGAGATGCTTTAAGCAAATTACAAAGATGGGAAAATGCTGTTAATGCTTACAAAAATGCAATTAAAATAGATCGAATTTTTCCTTGGTCTTACTATAATTTAGGTAATGCTTTAGTAGAGTTAAAAAAATGGGATGAAGCGATATATAACTATATTTATGTGGTTAAGTTACAGCCAGGAGCGCCAGGAATTTACAGTAAATTAGGAGATGCTCTAGAACAAAAATATAATTCAGATATAGATGCAGCAATTCAGGATTATCATCAAGCTATTCAGCATCAAGGGCAACATCTTATTTACGATAAATTACTGGAATTTTTACAAGATAATCGAAATTTCTTTGTAGAAATAGCAAATAATTTAGCTAAAGTAGATAAGAATAATGGGGCGATTATTTTTTATAAAATAGCTCTAGAGATTAATCAAGATGAATTAGAAATTTACCACAAACTACAGCAAGTTTTAGATAGAAAACATCAGTTATCGCAAGAAATTTTAGAACTCCGAAAAAAAATAGAATTAAATCCAAATAGTAAGTCTTATTATAATTTGGGTATTGCCTTAGCTCGACAACAAAAATGGGAGGAAGCAGTTGTAGCTTATCGTCAAGCTATTGAAATTAATCCAGACCTATCTTGGTGGTTTTATTACAATATATGGGAAGCTTTTGCGAGAGAGGATCAACTATCAGAAATACTAACTTTTTTCCAGAAATTTCAAAAGTCTAATCCTGATTCTTATTGGTCTTACTTAAATATAGGAGAAGCTCTAACTCGTTTAAATAAAATTGAAGAAGCTATACCTTATTATCAAACTGCTTGTTATCAGCAAACTCAGAAGTTATACCCTGAATTAGTATCCCAACCATGGAATTTAGAACAAGTACAAGGACCGAATTTTATCATTATTGGAGTTCACAAAGGAGGTACTACTTCTCTTTATAGTTATCTGACTCAACATCCACAAATTGTTCCTCCGATTAAAAAAGAAATGGATTTTTGGTCTTGGAAATTTAATGAGTCTATAAATTGGTATCTAGCTCATTTTCCAGCAATTTCAAAAGGGAAAAATTTTCTCACAGGGGAAGCTAGTCCTAGTTATTTTGATTATCCGAATGCTGCGAGAAGAATTTTTCAAGTTTTCCCTAAAATTAAGTTAATTATATTATTGAGGAATCCTGTAGATAGAGCCATATCTCAATATTATCAATGGCTACGATTAAACTGGGAAAATCGATCTTTTGATGAGGCAATTCAATTAGATTTAGAACAGCTAATGAAAGCTCCTGAAAAAGTTAATTACTGGATGAAGGAATTAAATTATTTAGCACGAGGAGTATATGTTGAATTTTTTCAGGAATGGATGAGTTTATTTCCACGGGAACAATTCCTAATTTTGAAAAGTGAAGATTTTTATGCTCATCCAGAAGTTACTATGGCGAAGGTTTTAAATTTTTTAGATTTGCCAGAATATCAACTCTCAGAGTACAAAAATTATAATATGGGAAACTATTCTCCTATTGATTCATCAATCCGTAGGAGTTTAAATGATTATTTCCAAATTCATAACCAAAGATTAGAAGAGTATTTAGGAATGAAATTTAACTGGGATTAGGAATAAATTCAGTTATCAGTTAACAGGTAAGCATTTCCTACGGAATGCTGCGCAAACAGCAGTCAGCTATCAGCTAAGGAATAAGGAAGAAGGCCAAAATTATTTAGGGCTTGCTGATTAATTATCAAAGCATTGATAGATAAAGGTTTTAGCCTTCTAATCTTCCCAAAAAGTGCCCTTGTTTTAGTCAAAAACGTTCAAAAAGTTAGCATTTTGGGCAAATCAAGGACAGAAAAATTTAGGGACAATTCTTACTTCTACCTTCTCTAAATTCCCCGTGTCTCCTGTATCCTGTCTCCTACCTCTACTAAAAGACTTTTTCAGCAAACCCTATTTAATAGCAAATACATAACTTCTAATACCAATTCCCAAAAATAATGCTATACTTCCAATGCGACTTCAGTTATTAAGTAATAATAATAATTCAGCAATGTTTGTAAGGATTATCGGCATTAATACAAAATATATTATGTAGCAACCGAAGAAGGAGTCAGGAGACAGGAGACAGGAGACAGAATTTTAGAATAGAATTATAGCTGCCGTGATTGAGTCATCATAAGAGCAAGTATTTATGGGTAAATTTTTTACTAGGAATTTGATGAACGAAAAAAGTATTGAGATGATTTGCATAGTATAAATACCTACCAAGCTACAGATTCATATACTACTTTTAATGATACGCTCTTGAAGTGCGGAATGTGGATTTAAACATTTATTGATTTATCAATCCGTAGGAGTTTAAATGATTATTTTCAAATTCATAATCAAAGATTAGAAGAGTATTTAGGAATGAAGTTTAACTGGAATTAGGAGTAAATTCAGTTATCAGTTAACAGTTATTATTACCTCTTGCAATAGGGAGGCTACGAAAATACTGAATTTGATTTTTTATTCCCTGAAAAAGGAAGGCTTGACACCCGAAATTTTTGTCAAAAAAAGAGAGATTGAAATCTGGGTGGGCTACAATCAGGTTTTTTCAGTTATCAGTTATCAGTTATCAGTTAGCCTCCTCCGGAGGAACTGCGTTATGGTATTATTTTAAACATTTATTGATTGATCAATCCATAGGAGTTTAAATGATTATTTTCAAATTCATAATCAAAGATTAGAAGAGTATTTAGGAATGAAGTATAACTGGAATTAGGAGTAAATTCAGTTATCAGTAATTAGTCAACATTGATCAGTACCTCTTGCAATAGGGAGGCTACGAAAATACTGAATTTGATTTTTTATTCCCTGAAAAAGGAAGGCTTGACACCCGAAATTTTTGTCAAAAAAAGAGAGATTGAAATCTGGGTGGGCTACAATCAGGTTTTTTCAGTTATCAGTTATCAGTTATCAGTTAGCCTCCTCCGGAGGAACTGCGTTATGGTATTATTTTAAACATTTATTGATTGATCAATCCATAGGAGTTTAAATGATTATTTCCCAATTCATAATCAAAGATTAGAAGAGTATTATTGATTGATCAATTCCTAAGAGTTTAAATGATTATTTCCCAATTCATAACCAAAGCCTAGAAGAGTATTTAGGAATAAAATTGAACTGGGATTAGGAGCTAATTCAGTTATTTAGTTATCAGTTAACAGTCAGCAATTATTAGTATTTCCTGCAATAGAGAGGCTACGAAAATACTGAATATTCTTTATTATCCCCTGAAAAAGGAAGGCTTGAGACCCAATATTTTTGCCAAAAAAAAGAGAGATTGAAATCTAGGTAGGCTACAATCAAGTTATCATATTATTTTCAAAAGTTTAAAACATCAATATGTATTCGACTTTAACTCCAGAAATGTCAGCTTTTAGTTTATATCAAGAAGCAGAATCTTATTTAGAAGCTGGAAAATTAGATGAGGCTTATTTGTATTGTGAAAAATCTCTAGAAATATTACCAGTTTATCCTTTGACTTGTAAAACATTAGGAAATGTATTACAGGAAATGGGAAAGTTAGAAGAGGCGATAAATTGGTATACAAAAGCTATGATGCAGCAGCCAAATTGGGCGGAGATATACATAAATATTGGGAGTTTATATGCCAAACAAAATGAATGGCAGCCAGCTATAGCTTGCTATGAAACAGCTATTGAATTACAACCAAATTTGCCTGGTGCTTATCGAAATTTATCTAGGGTTTGCCAAAAACTAGGTAATTTAAGTTTGGCAAAAAAATATTGGTCTCAAGCTCAAAAAATTGAATTAGAAAAGACTGCTTTGGAAAAAGTGAATTATGGAGATATTTTATTAAATGAAGGTCAAACGGAAGAGGCAATAGCTAATTATCGTGAGGCAATAGAATTAAACTCTAATTTATCGGAAGCTTACTCTAAATTAGGAGAAATTTTTGTAGAGCGAGGAGAATTAGATTCAGCTATCAATTGTTATCAACATTTGATTAAGCTTTGGCCGGAAAACTGGATATTCTCTTACAAATTAGGCACAATTTTCCAAGATATAGGCAAGTTAAATGATGCAATTGAGGCATTTAAACGAGCTATAGAACTTAATCCCAATTTTCCTTGGTCTCACAAACATTTAGCAGATATTTTGTATGAACAGGGTAAGTTAAATCAAGCTATTACTTCTTATCATCAAGCGATTAAAAGTAACCCTAAAAATTGGGATGCTTATTGTAAAATAGGAGAAGTATTGCTCAAGCAGGGAAAAATAAATCAAGCACTTATTATTTATCAAAGTGGTCTCAAACTTAATCCTAATTTAGCTAGACTTCACTATAAAATGGGCGAAGCACTAAGTCAACAAAAAAAATTGCACTTAGCAATTCCAGCTTATCGTCGAGCTATAGAATTAAAAATAGATAACTATTTATTTTATCGTAAATTAGCAGATGCTTTACAAGAACTAGGACAACTAGATGAGGCAATTATTAATTATCAAACAGCTATTGAAATTAATCCTAATTCTTGCTGGTTATATACATCATTAGGAAAAACATATATCCAACAAGAAAATTGGTCTGATGCTATTGAATGTTTGAAAAAAGCAATACAAATTAAACCAGACTACCATAAAGCTTACGAAAAAATAGCTTATATTTTTGAACAGTTAGGCGATCGCTCTGCAGCAGAAAAATGTAGACATCAACATCAATTACCATCTGAAGTAGGGGAGTAAGGGAGTGGGGGAGTAAGGAAGTGGGGGAGTGGGGGAGTGGTAAACATTAATCCTAAGATGACATCTAATTAATCAGACCCGATATAACTTATTGAAAAGAGAATAGGGAGTAGGAGGTAAAAAATGGTGGGAAATTTCCGACATTCTCCAGATAATTAACAAAAGTATTTTGATGACATCTAATTAATCAGACCCGATATAACTTATTGAAAAGAGAATAGGGAGTAGGAGGTAAAAAATAGTGGGAAATTTCCGACATTCTCCAGATAATTAACAAAAGTATTTTGATGACATCTAATTAATCAGACCCGATATAACTTATTGAAAAGAGAATAGGGAGTAGGAGGTAAAAAATAGTGGGAAATTTCCGACATTCTCCAGATAATTAACAAAAGTATTTTGATGACATCTAATTAATCAGACCCGATATAACTTATTGAAAAGAGAATAGGGAGTAGGAGGTAAAAAATGGTGGGAAATTTCCGACATTCTCAAAACAATGAAGAAAAATATTTTTATTATGTCTAACGAATCAGACCCTATATAATTTAGATGAATCTATAATTTTTATTTATTCCCTGTTGCCTGTTGCCTGTTCCCTCAAGCATAAAACTTTGTACCTTATCAACTGGAAAACTGCTGTATGTCTAATAATGAAAATCAAAAAAAACTAGCAATTAATTTAAATCAAATAGCAGCATCTCATCTAGCCGATGGAAAGTTAAATGAGGCTTATGCAGCTTGTTTACAAGCATTAAATAGCCAACCAGAATTTGCACCAGCTTGTAAAACTATGGGAGATATTTTTCAAGCACAAGGCGACATAGAAGCAGCAAAAAATTACTACAATAAGGCTATTCAAATACTACCTAATTTTGCGGAAGCTCATGCCAACTTGGGTAGTATGTATGCCAAACAACAGGAATGGGAACGAGCAATTTCAACTTATGAAAAAGCCCTCAAAATCCAACCAAATTTAGCAGGAGTTTATCGAAATTTAGCTAAAGTATGGCACAGTATTAGTCAAGAAAAATTAGGCACAGAATGTAATTATCAAGCAGTTATTCTAGAACCAGAATCATTGACAGCTACAGAACATCTAAATTTAGGAAATAAACTTTTAGAGTTAGATAAAATAGAGGCAGCAATTAACTGTTACCGTAATGCTATTAAAATAAACCCCAATTTATCAGCAGCATATCAAGAATTAGGAGAAATCCTGAGTCAAAATGGCGAGTTAGAGGAAGCCTTAGTAGTTTTAAAACAAGGCATAAAATTCGCTCCTAAAAATCCTAGACTTTACTACTTACTAGGAACAGTTTTCCAAGAAAAAAAAGAATATGATTCAGCCCACACCGCCTATAGTAGTGCGATAAAACTCAAACCAGAAAATCATTTATTCCACAAAAAATTAGGAGATATCTTTCAAGAAAAAGGTGAACTAGAGCAAGCGATCGCCTGTTACCAAAAATCTCTAGAAATCAGCCCTAATTTTTTTTGGGGTTACTACAGTTTAGGTAATATATATATTAAGCAACAACGATGGGATGAAGCAATTTATGTTTACCATAAATCAACTATTATCAGCCCAAAATTTTCTGGTGCATACTATAAATTAGCTGATGCTTTTTTGCACAATTATCAAAAAAAAGAAGCTATTAATGCTCACTTAGAAGCTGTTAGACTTAGACCAGAACATTCTTGGTTTTCTCATCATTCAGTCTTATGGAATAATTTATTAGAAAATAGGCTTGAGGAAGTATTAAATTTATATCAAAATGCTACCAAAATTGAGCAAAATAGTTTTTTTTGTCATCTCAATTTAGGGGAAATTTTTACAAAAATCGGAAATATTGAAGCAGCCATTAGGAGTTATAAAACAGCCTGTTACAATCAAACAAAAAAAATCAATCCTACTTTTGTAGAAAAACATTGGAATTTTAATAACCCATCAAATCCTAATTTCATTATTATCGGTTCTCAAAAAAGTGGTACAACCTCTTTGGCAAATTACATTAATCAACATCCTCAAGTTTTACAAGCTATTAAGAAGGAAACACATTTTTGGTCAGGAGAATTTCATCGAGGAATTGATTGGTATTTAGCTCATTTTCCTTCTATTCCTCAATCGCAAAATTTTATTACTGGAGAAGCTACTCCTAATTATTTAGTCAATTATAAAGTGGCGGAAAGAATCTATAGTTTACTACCTGATATTAAACTATTTGTCATTTTAAGAAACCCTGTATATAGAGCTTTTTCTCAATACCATCATTGGCAAAGATTAAACTGGGAAGACCGCTCCTTTGAAGTAGCTATTAATCAAGAATTAGAAATACTCAAAACTACTCCTAAACAACCTCAAGGAGATAAAAAATATTGGCAACTTCCAGGAAATTATATAGGGAGAGGTGTTTATATAGAATTTATCCAGAAATGGATGGAAGTATTTCCGAGGGAACAATTTTTAATTTTGAGAGGAGAAGACCTTTATCAAGCACCTGATATTACTATGAAACAAGTGTTTGATTTTTTAGGTTTGCCAGAACATAAACTGCCAAAATATAAAAAGTTGAATTCTGGTTCTTATGCACCAATTTCCGATTTGCTACGTCAAAAATTATCTGAATATTTCCAACCTCATAATCAGAGATTAGAGAAATATTTAGGAATGAAGTTTAATTGGTAATTATTGAATAAGGAATGAGGAAAGACCGAAGTTGGAAAAAGGAAAAAGTGGATGAGGACTCACACCCCAACCAATTTTCATTAATTGATAATGGATAATGAATAATGGATAATTACCTATGGTTAAAACTGTTACGGAATTGAATATCAGAAAATCTGATTTCTTCTCTTGGTCAATTGGATATGGCGAGGAGACCTCGCCATCCCTCGACCGCTTTTGTCTCCTTGCTCATGAGAGGTTTTAAACCTTTGGGGATTAATTATCAATTATTAATTATCAATTATCCATTGGTAAATATCCTATAGAACCCATTTGGTATCTTTGCCTGGGTAAAAATTGATGTAGTCAAAAAATATATCCAAAGTTGATAAAACTACGTTCCGCTATGCGATAGAACTCCGTTCCGCTACGCGAACGCACTTCCACTCACTAATTCTCTTTTTCATCTTAATAAGCACCTACGCAGAGCGAATTACTTACCTCAAAAATACACGAAAATTTTTTCACAAGCAACCACCCTATATTTCTTACATATCAAAACTTTTAATCAATGGCCAAGGAAAGCGCGATCGCACTCAAATTATCCCCATTTTTCCCCCTAAATAGCTCATTTAAACTTTTTTGGGAAAAATTAGTTTAAATTCCAAATATATTTGACAAAATTTTATAAATTTAACTTATATAAAAGTTTTTTTTAACCAATTATTAAACCTTAAAAAGCTTACAGATAAAGCTTTTCAGAAGAGAAAACAGGAAGTATATTTTCTATAGAACCCATTTATCTTTGATTCTCGCCACTACTTGTAATGCCAAAATACTGTGGATGGGAACTCACACCCCAAGTAATTGTAAATATTCTATAGGAGGCGAGATATTCAACTCAAAATCAAAAGATAATTGCTGGTTTGTTGTTAGTCATTAACTATTTGTTTTTAGGAGTTATTAAAAATATGTCGGATGTAAATATTGAACAAGTAAGGACTGAAGGACTGAAAAAGTCAAAAGTGGATGAGAACTCACACCCCAAGTAATTGTAAATATTCTATAGGAGGCGAGATATTCAACTCAAAACAAAAAGATAATTGTTGGTTTGTCGTTAGTCATTAACTATTTGTTTTTAGGAGTTACTGAAAATATGTCGGATGTAAATGTTGAACAAGTAAGGACTGAAGCTCGGAAAAAGTCAAAAGTGGATGGGAACTCACACCTCAAGTAATTGTAAATATTCTATAGGAGGCGAGATATTCAACTCAAAACAAAAAGATAATTGTTGGTTTGTCGTTAGTCATTAACTATTTGTTTTTAGGAGTTACTGAAGATATGTTGGATGTAAATAATCAAAAAATATCCGTATTGAATTTAAAGCAAAAAGCTGAAATATATTTATCTCAAGGAAAGTTAGATCTAGCTTATGATACTTGTTCCCAAGCTTTAGAAATTTTGCCAAATTGTGGGGAAGTTTATAAAACTCAGGGCAATATATTACAAAGAATGGGGAAGTTGGAATTAGCTAAAAATTTTTACAGAAAAGCGATTAAATATAATCCAAATTTAGCAGAAGCTCATGCAAATATCGGTAGTATCTTTGCTAGGCAACAGCAATGGGAAAAAGCTATAAAGTCTTATAATAAAGCTATTAGTCTTAAACCACTTTTTGCCGGATTTTATCGAAATTTAGCTAAAATATGGCAAAGTTTAGGTAAGCATGAGTTAACAAAAGAATACACTAACAAAGCACTTGATTTAGAAGCTAAATATGAGCAGAATATAAGTAAGATAGAAATATTTTCAGCTACTGAAGTAAATATGCTAGCTTCTCAAACAATTGAAAAACAAACTCATCACATTTTTAGAAGTAGAAAAGTATATTCACAATCAGCATTTGTCACAGTAGTACCTGGAGGAAAAGGTTATATTAACGTGGGAGTTACCGCAGTAATAACCTCTGAAAATAAGCTAGTATCAGAAGTTTCTACAAGAAATGCTGAATTAATTATCTCTTCATCAGAACTACCATCTATCTATAATATAGAAGGAACAGTTGCTTTATTATCAATAAAATGGGGTAAAAATAATTATTTTCATTGGATGTTTGATATAGTAACTCGAATTCATTTATTACTTCTTAGTAATTTGAAAATAGATAAATTCGTAGTTAATCAATGCCAGAAAAAATTTCAAAGAGAAACTATAGAATCTTTGGGTATATCCCAAGACAAAATTATAGAAAGCGAAATTTATCCCTATATACAAGCTGAAAGATTATTAGTTCCTTCCTTCTCTTATTCCGATGGAAAATATCTGAGAATCCCTAAGTGGGGATGTGATTTTTTAAGAAATTCATTTTTGTCAGAGGAAGCTAAAAAAACAAGATATTATCAAACAGAAAGGATATATATTAGTCGGAAAGAATCATCACGACGACGAGTAGTTAATGAGGAAGAAGTAATCAGTTTTTTAGATAAATTTGATTTTGAAAGTATTACTTTAGAATCAATGTCTGTTGCAGAGCAGGCAACATTATTGGCTAGTGTTAAAGTTGTAGTAGCACTTCATGGTGCAGGATTAACTAACCTTGTATTTTGTAGTTCTGGCACTAAAGTTATAGAATTTTTTGCTCCTGAATATATAGTTAAATACTATTGGATACTTAGCAATGTATGTGGTTTGGAATATTACTACTTATTAGGGGAGCAACTTAATGAAGAGTCTTCTAGAGAACCAGCAAAGAAAGATATTTTTGTTGATTTGCAGAAACTATTAGACTTAATGAAACTTACAAAAATTATTTAACTCACTGCGTTCTAAGGAAGAGTAAGCATTTAGCAGTCAGCGCTTCAGCTATCAGTTATTACTTTTAGTTTTAGATAAAAACTTTGCTAATTGAGTCAGAATTTATACTTACTATAAAAGCTGCCTGAAACAGTCTATATTTATTAAAATCCCCTCATGAGAGCTGAGAGCTGACAGCTAAAAGCTGAATGCTTACAAAGAAGAAGGTTAATAGGTTAATAATACTAATAGAGATTTCTAATAATAAAAAATAAAATCAATTATCCCACTCTTATTTATCAATTATTTCCCCTACTCCCTACTCCCTACTCCCTACTCCCTACTCCCTACTCCCTCTTTTGGTGGAGATGTCTAATGATATAATCATTAATGAAGTGAGTATGGCTAATATTAACTTAATGGAAAACCCAGAGGAAGCAGCATTACAATTAAACCAGCAAGCAGAATTTTATCTCAATCAAGAGAAATTTGAAAAGGCTTATAACGTTTGCTTAAAAGCTTTAGAATTAGTTCCAGATTTTGTACCAGCTAACAATACCATAGGGCAAATTATGGAAAAAATAGATGGCTTAGACTCAGCTATTGATTGGTATAAAAAAGCTATTGAAAAACAACCAAACCTAGCTGAAATTCATGCAAATTTAGGAAAAATTTATGTCAGACAACAGCAGTGGCATCAAGCTATTACTTGCTACGAAATAGCCACAAAACTACAACCAAATTTTGCCAGTGCTTATCGTGCCTTAGCACAAATATGGCATCAAACAGATCAGCCAGAATTAGCTGCCTCTTGTTGGTATAAAGCACTGAATTTAAAACCAGAATGGGCAACAGATTTAGAATATCTGAAATTGGCAAAAACTCTATTAAAATATGAGCGAAAAAAAGAAGCGATCGCTTGTTATGAAGAAGCACTTAAGTTAAATCAAAATCTATCTCAAGCACATCATAATTTAGGAGAAATTTATAGTGGCGAATCAAATTGGCAAGAAGCTATATTAAACTACCAAAAAGCTATTCAACTTAATCCTAAATTTTCCTGGTCTCATCACAGTTTAGGCAAAGCTTTTGCTAATATTCAGCAGTGGGAAAAAGCAATTTATTCTTATCAACAAGCACTTCAACTAAACCCTGAAACTGCTGTTACTTATCATTGTCTTGGAGATGCTTTAGTCAATCAAAAAAATTTAGATGCAGCAATTACTGCTTATCAAAAATCCATAGAATTACAGCCTGAAACTTGGGTAGTTCATCATAAATTAGCAAATATTTTCCAAGAAAAAGAGGAATTAGATAAAGCCATCCTTGCTTACCATCAAGCTATTCAATTAAATCCAGATTTTCTCTGGTCTTACTACAGTTTAGGAGAAACATTAATCAAGTTACAAAGGTGGAATGAAGCAGTAGTAGCTTTTCTTTATGCCTTTAAAATTAATCAAGATTTATCAAATATCCATGAAAAATTAGGATATGCTCTCGAACAACAATCTCAATCAAATTTACCAGAAACTATTCACTATTATTCCCAGATTATTCAAAACCTCCACCAACAAAAATCCAGCACCATTAAAGAATTATCAATTCAGCCAGAAGCACCAGAATTTTACTTAAAATTAGGAAACTTACTAGGGCATAAAAATTTATTTAATGCAGCAATAATAATTTATAACCTCGGTTTGCAAGTCCAGCAAAATCACCCAGAAATTACTAACAAACTGACTCAACTAGAAAACAAAAAAAATCAACTAGACCAGGAACTTACTAACTGCCAAGATACCGTCAACAAAAATCCCAAAAATTTCCGTTCTCACTATCAACTAGGCAACATTTTCTTCAAACTTCAGAGATTCGACAAAGCCATAATAACTTATATAAATGCCATTCAACTCAAACCTGAATATCCCTGGTTTTTCTTCTATTCAAACTTATTAAATTTTATTATTAAACAACGAAAACTCCAGCAAGTATTAGAATTATTTCAAAAAATTACTCAAGAAAACCAAGACAGTATTTGGTCTTACATTAACCTCGGAGAAATTCTCACAGCAACAGGAAACCTAGATGCAGCAATCAAAAATTATCAAACCGCCTCCTACAACAAAACCCGTCAACTTAATCCCTCCTTTGTTAAACAACATTGGAACTTACAAAATGCCAGAAGTCCTAACTTTATTATTATTGGCGCTCAAAAAAGTGGTACAACTTCACTAGAAAATTATATCGCTCAAAACCCTCATGTTATACCAGCAATAAAAAAAGAAACACATTTTTGGTATCGAGACTTCAACAAAGGAATTAATTGGTATCTTGCCCACTTTCCTCCAATTCCTAAATCAGAAAATTTTATCACCGGAGAAGCAACCCCTAACTATCTAGAAAATCATCAAACTGCCAAGCGAATATATAATGTATTTCCAGAAGTAAAACTATTAGTAATATTGAGAAATCCTATAGATAGAGCCTTCTCTCAATACCATCATTGGATTAGACTAAATTGGGACGATCGCCCTTTTGAAACAGCCATAAATTCCGAGTTAGAAATACTCAGAAAAAATCCCAAAAAACCAGAGGGAGACAAAAATTATTGGCAGCAACCAGGTAACTATATAGGTCGTGGTATTTATATAGAATTTATCAATAAATGGTTAGCAGTATTTCCCAGAGAACAACTACTGATTTTAAAAGGAGAAAACCTTTATGAGAAACCTGTAGAAACAATGAAACAAGTATTTGAATTTTTAGAACTGCCAGAATATCAACTGTCAGAATATAGAAAATTAAACCCTGGGTCTTATTCACCAATAAATAATCAGATGCGCCAAAGATTGAGTGAATATTTTCAACCTCATAATCAGAGATTAGAGGAATATTTAGAAATGCAGTTTAACTGGGAATAAAATTTAACTTGCTTCAGTTTTGTACAATAGTTAAAATCAAAAGAAATCACATTAAAAAGTCTCATAATTTTTAACAAAAGGAGTAGATCATGCCAAGAGATAGAGTTTTAAAAGGTAAAGATGCAAAAATGCTCGAAAAGCCTCTAAAAAAAGATATTAAATGGACTCCAAAAAAATTAACTCTTGCCGGAATAGGTTTATTAATTTCTTATACTGCAATTGTCGTCTATGTCATATCTTTTGGAGTACCTTTAGGCTTAGTGATTGTGATGATAGCAATTCCTGTAGTATTTTTTGGGGGATTTTCTCTACTATATTATTTAACAAGAAATTTATGAAATATAGTAATCCTAAATAGGTTCTGGCAAAATTCCATACTGAAAAAGCTTTGGGAAATCGAATATTTGACCATCTGCAAAAAAACTTAAATAGCCACTTAACTACTTTTAAAGAATTGCAAAGATGATCATATTTTCTGATGAAATTTTTGGCTTGTCACCAAATATCTTCAACAGGATTTTGCTCCGGAGCATTTGGAGCCAACTTTGTACAATGTATCAACCATTCTTATATGCGATAAATTTTGATTAATTAACATCAAATATTCTCGAAATTCTTGAGATTTATGGTAAGTTGCTCCGTCCCAAAATATTGCCAATCTTTTACCCGGCCTTCGCGCTTTGCAAATATTTGATAAATTCGATGGTATTTTCAGTATTTCCACTCTCAAATTCTTGCACAATAAATTCTTTAGTTTGATAGTCTAAGGCTCCATAATCAGTCTGTCTTTCTTTTTCATTTTTGAGATTAATTTCTATTCTTTCATCTGTTCTTCCCCAACCATCGCCTCAGACATCGCCCCGCCCGAAGATGACATTGATCAATCATAAACACTCTCAGGCTTCCAGCTTCGATTTCCGGTGGCCATTTTGCCCACATTTCCTCTATTTCTTTTTTTTTAGCTTTCACTAATTCATCATTTCTAGCGGGATGATTTTTTTTGAGTTTTTTTCCAACTTACTCCCGCCTCTTTAAGTAAATTATAATAACTTTGATTAGATTCAAAAACTACATTATATTGCTTCTGTAAATAGTTTTGTAAATCTGATAATCTGAGATCATCTTGTGCCCTTAACCACTCAATTATTTGCTCTTTTTCTTCGGCCTTTAAGTAACCTTGTGTTCCTTGATATTGAAGCCTTAAACTTTCTACGCCGTGAAATAGTGCTTGGTTTTTCCATTCACTAATAAAACTCTTTTCAACCTTTAATAATTCTTTGACTTCATGGTAGGATTTTCCCGACAAAATCATTTTTACTGCCAAGGCTCTTTTAATTTCTTTGGCCTATGCATGTTTGATTGATAAAATCATCTAGTTCCTTGTAGAATATTCATTTTTTTTCTTTTAAGTGGAGATGTTATTATTACTATTATATCTATGACGACCTATTTAGGAATGCTATAGCTTTGTTGCACAAATATATCTAACCCTCTATAAATCAGTGTTATAGATCGACGATTTATTATATCCTTAGCAATACCATCTTCCAAACCACCCCGATGTATCCATAGTTTATCCCCAATAATTTCTATATGAACTAAACATCCATGAACTTGTATATCGTCCTCCCATTCTTGAGTAATTAATCAAAAATTATTCAATCAACCCTCCATCATTCTCTTTGTAGAATCAAATTATTTTGGCAAGAAAATTTGAAAAATATGCTCAATCAACCTAGTTTTAATCCTGCTTACTTAATTGAAACTCTCGAACCAGATACGGTATTTTTCATATCTGAAAGAGAATCTGTCTGTTTACAAGACCCACTTTATTATCGTTTAGTTCAGTTAATTGATGGTCAGCGAAATGTTGATGAAATTATTGATATTCTGCAATTAGAAATTTTACAAGACCAAGAATTAACACAAGAAAATCCTAATTTTTTTCAAGAGATTCTGAATTTTAGTATTAAAATCCAACAAGCTCTGTTTCAATTAAACAAACAAGGGTATCTATTAGAAAATAATGAATTATTACCGTCTAATTTAGCTATTTTTTGTCATCATATTCAGATTTCTCAGTCTCAAGCTTATAATCAATTACAATCGACTAAAGTTACTGTCAAAACATTAGGTTCGGTAACAGATAAAGATTTTATTTCCCTGTTAAAATCTTTTCAGATTCAAGTGGCTGATTCAGGAGATTTAACGATTATTTTGACTGACGATTATCTCCATCCTAACTTAGATGAATTTAACAAACAGGCTTTAGCTTCTCAAACTCCTTGGATGTTAATTAAACCATTAGGAACTATTTCTTGGATAGGACCTTTATTTCAACCTAATCAAACAGGATGTTGGGATTGTTTTGCTCAACGTTGGCGAGATAATCGACCGATTGAAGAATTTATTAATAGAAAAAAGGAAGGAGCAAAACTTTTAACTTCTCCCCTTGGTTTTTCTCAGGCAACAATTCAAACAACTTTAAATATAGCTGCAACAGAAATTTTTAAATGGATTATCCAAAAAGGCAATCCTAGATTAGCAGGAAATCTGATTACTTATGACCATCTAACTCTACAAACTCAAAACCACATTTTAGTTAAACGCCCTCAATGTTTTAGTTGCGGAAAAGTCTTTAATAAACAACCTTTACCTGTAGTTTTAGGACATCGAAAAAAAGCCTTTACTGCCGATGGCGGACATCGTTTTTGTTCTCCCGAAGAAACTTTGAGAAAGTATCAACATCATATTAGTCCGATTACGGGTGTTGTGCGAGAATTGGCAAAAATTACCAGTCAAGGATTAGTTCATACTTATGTTGCCAAACATCATTTTAGGAATATTTTCGACAATTTAGATAGCTTACGTCAAAATATGGGTGGCAGAAGTGCCGGGAAAGGGAGAACTGATAGTCAAGCAAGAGCTAGCGGTTTTTGTGAGGCGATCGAACGTTATTCGGGGGTGTTTCAAGGAGATGAAATTAGAGAGCAAGGGAGTTATGAAAAATTGGTAGAAAAAGCTATTCATCCGAATCAGTGCATGAATTTTAGCGAGCAACAATACCAAAATAGAAAAGAGTGGAATGTTCAGTGTAAAGGATGGTTTCAAAAAGTACCAGAACCTTTTGATGAAACGAGAGTAATTGATTGGACTCCTGTATGGTCTTTAACTGCTCAAGAGTTTAAATATTTACCCACTACTTATTGTTACTATGGTTATCCTGAATCTTATTCTTCTGATTTCTTAGATTGTTGGGCTGATTCTAATGGTTGTGCGGCGGGAAATACGATAGAGGAAGCAATTTTACAAGGGTTTATGGAGTTAGTAGAACGGGATTGTGTGGCTTTATGGTGGTACAATCGTTTATCAAAACCTCAAGTAGATTTAGACAGTTTTAAACAACCTTATTTTCAGCAGTTAAAACAATATTATCAAAGTCTGAATCGGGATTTATGGGTGTTAGATATTACGAGCGATTTGAATATTCCTTGTTTTGCTGCTATTAGTTCTAGAAATGATAGAGAAGTAGAAGATATTATATTAGGATATGGGGCACATTTCGACCCAGAAATAGCTATTAGTCGGGCGTTAACTGAGGCGAATCAAATATTAACTAATGTACTATCTTCTAGGGATGATGGAACAACGAATTATCCCCCTTATGCTGATATATTAGCACTTAAATGGTGGCAAACTGCAACTTTAATCAATCAACCTTATCTAGTTCCTAATAATCAAATTATGTCGAAAAAAAGTAACGATTATTTTCAATTAGCTAGTGACGATCTATTAGAAGATGTTAAATTGTGTCAGCAAATTGTTGAGAAAAATGACATGGAACTGTTAGTATTAGACCAGACTCGTAGTGATATTGGGTTGAGGGTAGCTAAGGTAATTGTTCCAGGGATGCGTCATATGTGGAAGCGATTAGGGTTAGGAAGATTGTATGATGTTCCTGTAAAAATGGGATATTTGAAAGAGTCTTTAATGGAAGAACAATTAAATCCTTTTCCCATGTGGATGTAAATTTTTAGTAATATCATGTCCGATTGAATACTTATCAATAATCAGGGAAGAGTCAGGAGTTATATCATGTCCAGTTGAATACTTATCAATAACGACTGAGGAATCAAGAGTTAGAAATCAGGAGTCAGGAGAGAAGAATCAGAAGAAGGAAGTTTTTTATCACTAATTGAACGGACATGATATAAGTTACTCTAATTAAGTTTTAGTACAGTTAATGATCAAGAAAAATAAGTAACAATTCTCTCTTTTTAAGGGGATGAAAATTAAAATATTCCTGATTTAAAGCTACTGACTTCAGGGGATAGTCACTGATAACTGAAGTCTGCAGTTCTTCCGGAGGAAGCTAACTGATAGCGTAGCTCCTCTATTAAAGAGGCTAACTGATAACTGAATTGACTGCTGGGCTTAAAGATGGCCATAGGGGAAGTGTACTGAACCCTATTCTATCACCTATTCATGCAACAAATCCCTAGAAGCTTTAGAAAATAGACAAACTCAAATGACCGAAAACTTTAATATAATAAATATTTTAAAAACTATTCTGATATTCTGATAATACCTATAATTATCAGTGACATAATAGTATTTAAACCCACATTCCGCACTTCAAATTGTCTTATAACAAGTTACAGGAAACTTATCTATCTTAATTAAGTAGAATTACTTATGGTGTTTGGTAGCTTCAAATGAGATCATCAAGCTGATGATCGCCTGATTATTTATTATAAAAAAGTGTCTTTAATTGAATAAATAAAAGTCAAAAATATCGACCACTTAGGGATAGTAGCAGGACTAATTGATGAGATAGGAATAGTGGAAATAATTAACCAAAAATTAGGAGTAGATAATCGAGAAAAAATTACACCAGGACAAGTAATTAAAGCTTTAATTCTCAATGGATTAGGGATGGTATAACGTCCTTTATCTTTATTTAGTCAATTCTGGGAAGACAAACCAATAGAAAAATTATTAGGCACAGGTATAAAAAGTGAATATTTAAACGATGACACTCTCGGTAGAGTGATGGATGAAATTTATAGATTAGGATTAACAAACTTATTTATAGAAATAGGATTATTAGTTATCAAAAAGTTTAATATTGAGACTAAATATGCTCACTTAGATGCCACATCATTTCACTTGCATGGAGAATACAATCAAATTTCTACTACTGAAAATCATCAAAAAAGACCGAATAGTTCTAGCAGCTAACTCCGCTGGGTTATTATGCAATGGCAATTCCGGATGCTCTAACACCAACAGCAACTCCGAGATTTTAGCCGCAGTTAATCGTTTTCGTTTATCCAATTGCTGATCACCACTCTGAGTCTCGAAAAGTCGTAAAAATTCAGAGCGTAGTCTTTGTGCAGTTGAAAGTGTGGGAGCATCTCTATAAGCAAGTAAGTTTCGGTAGTATACCCAAAAATCATCCAAGAATTGCTCTAGGAGTTTTTGATGATAATCAATTAAGGGAGTTAACTTTTTATAATGTCGTCCCTCATGTACCCAACACAAAGCCAAATTTCGGGAGCGTAACTTGAAGGTCGGTGCATCATCACTTATGAGAGTTTGTATAACTGGCCAGTCAGTTTGGTGGTGATCAAAAGCAATTGCTGCTGCTTCTAAAATACGTTTACCTTGGAGTAACCCTAATAATGGTAAATATCTATTTAGTAGCCCATTAAACTCTGTGGAATTCAATACTTTTTCTTGGGGCAACAATTCCAGAGACTTCTTCCATTTATCTGGTATATGTAAAGTCTCCAACAGTGAATTGGTCAAGGGATTGAGAATAAACTCTAGTTCTCGTCCATCAAGTAAACCTTGAAGTACACTTAATCTATCTTTTTTGGCAGTAGTAAAGTAGACCGTATAAAGAGGTTTACACACTAGATTCGTGGTATAATTAACTCCTCCCAAACTGGCTCCTGTTTGGTCAAAGTGTTGCCAGGGACTACTTAATAGTCCTGCTTCATAAATTTCGCTTTTTTCTGTTTCAAAAAAAGACTGGTTTTTGATTAATAAATTAGATAAATGTCCTGCTGAAATGGAGATACCCATATCCTCTAAAAACTCTAACAGTTTGCCTTGGGTCATATTCCCCCCATAGTACAAACTTATGATTAAGCTTTTAATTCCCGGGCCAAATTCTCCTTCGTAACCTGCTGGTAATTCTGCTTGCCGAAGTTTTTCGCGTAGATGGTTTATTAGTTTCTGTCTGGAAACAGCTCCTCAAATTACTGAAAAGTCTGTAGATTTAGTTGGTGTTGATTTAGGAGTAAAAGCTTTAGCAACATTATCAACAGGCGAAGTTTTTGAAGGTGCTAAATCTTACAAAAAGCTAGAAGCTAAACTCTCTCGGTTGCAATATCTGAACCGACATAAAACCAAATTGTCTAATAACTGGAAAAAGACTAAATTTCAGATAGCCAGACTGCACAGCAGAATAGCCAATATTAGGAAAGATATATTGCATAAACTGACTACTTATTTGGCTAAAAACCACAACAAAATAGTAATAGAAGACCTTAATGTATCAGGAATGATGGCGAACCACAACCCACCCCCATCCCCTCCTGGGAGGGAATGGGGGTGGGTTACCCTTGCCTCCACGTCCATTTAAAATCTCGGAATGCCCTCCCGCGACAAGAGCAAAAATTCTGATGGGTGTTTATTTGTGCCTTCAAGGAGCGAACTGCTCATTGACCTGAAAGCTTCCCAAGTTCAGCTCTCAACTAAAGGAGTTTCGACAAACATCTTCTTTTCTACAGTATTTATGAGACAAGGCGGGTTTTTAAATCAATTTCATTATAACATAAAAAGTCATAATATGAAAAGTCGCCCGCTTATGGGCGAGGCTTTAAACCCAATTTTATGGTAAAAACGAATCAAAATGACAGAAAAAATCCCAGAAGTTACTATCTATACTGATGGTGCTTGTAGTGGCAATCCTGGCCCTGGTGGGTATGGTATTGTTATTATTACTGATAAACAGCGCCAAGAACTATCTGGTGGTTATAAGTTAACTACTAATAACCGCATGGAATTAATAGCAGCAATACTAGGACTTCAAACCCTAGAATCTGCCTGTGATGTGACTCTTTATACTGACTCTAAATATATAGTTGATGCCATTACTAAAGGTTGGGCAAAACGCTGGCGAGCTAATAATTGGAAACGGAATAAAAAAGATAAAGCAATGAATCCCGATCTATGGGAAAAATTATTAGATTTATGTAATCAACATCAAGTGGAATTTTTTTGGGTGCGCGGTCATTCTGGCAATATAGAAAATGAGCGATGCGATAAGTTAGCAGTGCAAGCATCACAACAACCAAATTTACCGCAAGACTCCGGTTATTAAAATATGACTGATGTGAGAGTGTGGGGACTGCTCGCCCCAAACTCATCTTTCAACCTGCACCTTTTAAAGCAGATTGTTGGGCACTGTTGTGGGCATCTATGACATCACCGATATGTCTCAAATGAGCTTGTATTTTTTTCTTGGAGGGTTTGATTAGTGTTTTAAAACCTAGTACTGTCCCATTTGAGTTTTTGGCACTTCTATAGTTTCCTACTTTGTGCTGTTGTACCTAGAATCCTAAAAACTCAAATCCAGCTTCTCCTTCTATCTATTGTTTTCAAGCTGTGAGTTAATCTTGTTTTGCTAGGTTTTAACTCCAAGTCCATATCCATTAGCCACTCTTCTATGATTATTTGGCAGTCTTTAATTACGCTAATATTTTCGTGCATAATGACCAAGTCATCAGCGTATCGAATCAGGTTTAACGCTTTTTGGTTGTCTCTTTTGCTGCCTTTGAGAGTACAGGCATATTCCTTGATTCGTTCCTCCATGCCGTGGAGAGCAATATTTGCCAATAAAGGGGGGAACTATTTCCCCCCTGTGGTGTACCCTCTTTGGTAGGAAGAAAAACTTCCTGGTCAATTACTCCTGCTTTGAGCCATGATTTGACTTGTTGACACGACAGTAGGGTATGTGTTGACTTTTTTTTAGCAGAGCTTTGTGGTTGATAGCGAGCTTCCCATTCGGGTTCCAGAGCATTCTTGACAACTGTCTGCATAACACGGTCTTTAAGGATGGGTATACCCAAGGGGCGTTTCTTTCCGTTAGCTTTTGGTATATAAACCCTTCTCACGGGTTTAGCTTTATACGGCTGATATTCCATCACGTCATTAACCATCTTCACTGCTTCATAAAACCGATATAAAACGTCATAATGTGACATTTTACTGTTTACTTCCTGCTTCAACTGAGGCCGTCGGCGGTTACTCATCCACAGGCATTGACGGTCAAGCCGACCGCATTTCTTAAATTTATACTTGCATTCAAATCTCGGTCTATTGACAACCCACACTCTGGGCAGTCATAAGTTCTCAGGTTTAATGGCATATCTTGGACGTGACCGCACCTGCAACAAGTCTTTGATGATGGAAAAAACCTATCAACTATTACTAACTCAGAACCGTACCATTGACACTTGTATTCTAGCTGTCTGCGAAATTCATAAAATCCTTGGTCTGCAATTGACTTGGCTAATTTATGGTTAGCTAACATCCCAGACACATTAAGGTCTTCAATAACAACACTGCCGTGGTTCTTGGCTAAATATGTTGTCAATTTATGAAGTGCGTCTTTACGGATGTTGGCTACTTTTCTATGCAACCTAGCTATCTTCAGTTGCGCTGCCCTCCAGTTCGCAGAACCCATCTCTTTATGACGATTTAAGTATTGTAGCCGAGACAACTTAGCTTCAAACCTCTGATACGATCTCAGACTTTCAAACACTTTTCCGTCACTTAATGTCGCCAAGGTTTTTACTCCCAAATCTACACCGATAACATCAGTTGCTTTTGGTGTGGTTATGGCCTGAAATTCATAGCTACAACTGATATACCAATCATCTGCAAGTCTACTAATTGTTATTTTTTTAGTTGTTGCTTCAATCGGTTCATAAGTTTTTACCCAACCGATAAAAGGTAACTTGTGAGACCAACCATTAAGTTCTATTGGTTTTCCACAATTATCAATTGTGAAGGAATCATGTTTACCTTTCTTCTTAAATCTTGGATGTTTACCTAAACCTTGAAAGAACCTCTTAAATGCTTCACCTAAGTTTCGGAAAGCGTATTGATAAACTCTAGACGACAACTTTTTCATCCAAGGGATCTGTGGTTTTGTATGATTAGTAAAAACCTCTCTGAGTTTACGGGCATTTGGTTTATAACCATGTTTGTAAGCAGCATTCCACAAACTTAAACCCCAATTATAACACCATCTGCTATAACCTGCGTGTTGAGCCATCAGGGTTTTCTGTTTGTTATTCAGTTTGAGCTTGGTTCTAATGGATTTCATGTATGCGTGAGTGCAGCTTGTCTAAATAGTATGCTTTTTAACGTATTATATCGTTATTCTTTGATTAAGTCAATACTCTCCACCTAACTGTCGTAAAACCTGAGCGTTCAAACGAGCAAACGGACGAAGTTCAGAATCTGACGAAGATGCTAACAAACGAGCTTCAAACTCTCGCACAGATAAACCCAAACGTTGAACAACAAACTCGGAAACTCTTTCTTTCACTAAGAGAGTTTGACTTTTAGGCACAGACTGCAATAACAACTCTCGTACTCCATCATAAAATTCATACTGAATATATTCTGCCTCTGTTTCTTCTAACGACAACCGTTTCAACAACCCACTCATAAATACTTCTGCCACATGAACTTGCTTAGACGAAGGAAAAACACCACATTTTACATTTCCTAAAGTTATTTTAGCATACTTTTGGTCGCTGGTTCTCACAATAACTTCTGGAGATAGGCGATCGGCGATGCGTGCCAATTCAGGAATTTCAAACCACCCTTCCTCAAATATATTTAATAAGTCATTAGGTTAGGTCAATGTCACTTGTCTATTTATATTTAACTTTGTCTAATTATTTTAATACTGTTGATAGCCCTGAGCATCTTGCAATCTACCAATGGCATCATATCGATATAATCCTTCCTGGAGAGTAGGACGAGTAGTAATATTCCAGCGTAATACTTCTCCTAATTGCAATTCTTTGGCCACAGCGTAAGCTAAGGAAGTTTTACCTGTACCTGGTTTACCTGTCACTAACAGGGGACGTCGCAAGTAAAGAGCAGCATTAACCAAGTCTATTTCTTCTCCCCTGGATTTATAAGTAGCACCCCGTTGTTCTTTGCTATTGCTAAAGTCACGCCAACTAGAGGGTTTGGGCAGACGCTTAATTCCGTCATGGGGTTGTTCAGGAGTTCCCTGAAAGATTTTCCAAGATGTCATTTCAGTTATCAGTGATTAGTTATCAGTTATCAGTTATTAGTTGTCATCATGGCATAGAATAGTAAATGTTAGGTGGAATGCAATTAAAGCAGATCTCAATATCTTCTTGAAAAGGGTAATATTATAGATACATAAAACATCTGAATTTTATTTCAAAAACATCTGTAAAAATCGTTAAAAATTGCCATATTTTGAAGTAGCAAATGTGGCAATTATGCAATATTTTATTAGCACTTGAAGTTACAAATAAATGATGAATTATGTTGCTTAATTATCCTTAATAACTACCAAATCAAATTAATAATTAGGCTTTTTCTAAAAATAACATGGGTCGCGCAACCCCGCCTTTTAAGGCGATCGGGTTTTTGGAGCCTTGCTCAAATCCCCTACTTCCCCTCCATGGTCGGGGGAGGGGCTAGGGGTGGGTTAACTTCTGTACGTCGCCAATCCGACGGCTCCCCTATCTGACTTCTGACTTCTGACTTCATTAAAGTGGCTCCAGAAAGATTTTTATTTTTCAAATAATCAATAATACCAAAAACAGATATTTCATAAACTTCTCCATATTAGGGTATTGCTTTCCCTCGCAGTACCCCAAACAGTAAGCTTTTTTGTCGTTTTTTACCGTTACTCTCTATTTTCTAATTAAGTCAACCTCTTATCGCTTTTTCCTATATTCCTAATGCTAGTGCTTTGCTAGTCAACTAAAGCATGAATCAGAATATCTGTGAGAGATTTTTGTTTAATTTCATACCAAAACTTCGTGTCAACAATATCACATTTTGCACCAGCGTTGACAAGATGATCGTCTAGAAAAGTCAAGTATTCTTTTGTTGCTGGATCTTCACCAATTTGTAAAAAACTAATTCCTAGTTCATAACTATTTTCTGTACCTGGAATTAGGTCGATTTTTTCAGTAGCATTAATAATTAAATTTACCAAAGCTTCTTGTTCATCAGAAATTTTATCTACTAATACTAAAATAATATCCCCATTTGTAGTTTGCTTTGCATCTCGGCGTTGAAAATAGTCATCAAGAGCATCTTCCAGACTACTTACTACATCTATTATTTCTGGAGGATTTTTGAGCTGAAATAGTTGAGCTAATTTTACGACTTCTGTGTTTGTATGCTTGATAAAAGGACTAGAAGCAAGATAAACAGTAATTCCATCATCATCTAATGATTGACAATGCTTGGCTAAATCAATAATTTTTATTTGTGCTGCAATCCAATCTTCATAGTACAGATTAGAGGCAGACCAGCTTTCAAAACTTCGAGCAAAAATAAATGTGTAGTCTCGATTTTTTAGTAATGAAAGATTATCAGACATAAACTTTTACCTAGAATTTTAGTTGGGAGGAATATAGTTTTTTGTACTTATAATCAAAATAGTAGCAACTTAAATAAGTGTATGTCTATTAAATTAATATGAAATTATATCATGTCCGGATAATAGCGCGATCAAAAAACTATTCTTATTTCTTATTTCTTCTTCTTTCTTCCCTCCTGACTCCTTATGCAAACCCTAAATAGGTATTAATGCTGTGACTGCATAGCGATTTGGAGATAAATATTTTTCAGCTAAATTGAGTAATTCTTGTGGTTGAAATGCTGCTATTTTTTCTGGATAAGCGATCGCTAACTCTGGGTTTGCTATAGTAAAATAATAACCATAAAGACCTGCTAACTGTCCTGGACTTTCAATGGAAAACACATAATCATTACATAATAAACGCTGACACCTAGCTAATTCTACCTCTGAAATCTCTTGAGTTAATAACTCATAAAGGCGATCGCCAATCCGTGCCTCTACTTCTGGAATATCTTTCGATTCTAGCATAGCGCTAATTGTAAATAAACTAGAGTCTTGCTGCAAAGAGAAACTGCTAACAATTCCTTGCACTAAACCTAACTCTTCGCGTAATTCTCTAACTAATCTAGAACTTCTACCATCAGCTAATAATATTGACAGTAAATCCAATCCATAAGCATCATCTACCTGTTCGACTCCAGGTCCTAACCAAGCCATTGTTAGACGACCTTGTTCTAATCTTGGCAAACATATTTCCTGGCGACGAACTTCAGTTATTAAGGGTTCTGTTACTATCTCGACTCGCGGACAATGAGAACATTTTTCCGCAAAATTGCCAAAAGCTGCACTGACTAATTCTATTACCTGGGTTTGCTCTACTCCCCCAATAACTACCACTGCCATATTCTCTGGTTGATAGTGGTGATTGTGGAAACAACGCATTTCATCAACTTCTCGTTCTCTCAAAAGTTCTGCTGTCCCCATAACTGAACGTCGGTAGGGATGATATTTGTAAACATTCTCCATCAATGCTTGAAAACCTACCGAATCAACACAGTCTTCTGATTGACGAATTTCTTCTAATACCACTTCCCGCTCTCTAGCAAATTCAGATTCTGGTATGGAGGCACGCAATAATAATTCTGCCAATGGATGTACCACTTCCTCTAAATATTGGGCAGCAGTTGTAATAAAAAAATGAGCATAGTCGTGACTTGTAGCAGCATTTGCTACTCCTCCACGATTTTCAATTATTCGATCAAAGATTCCAGGACCTAATTTTTCTGTTCCCTTAAAAATCATGTGTTCTAGGAAGTGAGCCATACCTGACCATTGATCGGGTTCCTCTCTAGCACCTGCTCTTACCCACACATCTATAACCACTGCTGGAGTGGCTGAAATATATTGATGAATAACTGTTAGACCATTATCCAACTTCAGTATATGAGCTGGACATTTAGCACTAGAAGTTGCTATAGACAATTGTTTTAATAAGAAAATTTATCCTAATTTATCCATATATATATTATTACTTTCTCACTGGAAAATTTGTCAAATTTAATACTAATATCAAGTCTCATTAATTAGCCATAATAAAAATGTTTTTCTCTTTCAAATTGCTCTGTTTTTATCTGAACGTTGGTATTTATACCCGCGTTCTCCCGTAGGGGAGCCTCCTATGGGAATGCCAATCAATCTTGCGATTTCACAAATAATCTGTTACTCTCTTACAGTAGAACAGCGAACAGTAGATGGTTGAGAAAGGATACAAATTTAGGCGTTGCACAGTGACGAATGATTACGAGAATTGAGGAATTTGCCGATGTTTCAAATAATAGATCGGCAAGCGAATTGATCTGTACAACATATCAATGGACTTGGAGTCGCACAAAATTTTGCGATGTAACCTAGAGTGCGTAGTGCCTCAGACGACAGTTTTCCCCTTCTACTCTTGTCATCGCTGCGCGTGCTTACTAGGCGATAGCGAGCCGCACCGCTAACGCGAACGCAATCGTTGATTAAGCAAGGATAAACCTTTTTTCACTACTTTATGGCTTTGACAATAAGAACAATTGATCTCTCAATAAAATTCTAGAATATCATTCTCTATTGTGCAACACCATTAATTTTGTATGACTGCTTAATTGACTTGCCCGCCGTACTGTGCTAGTGTTTGATAATATTTGCCCTATGCAAGCAGCAAAAATAATGCAAATAAAACCATTCAACCCAGATATAACTCCAAATATAACTATGGAAGACATCCGTAAGGAGTGCCATAGAATGAAGAAACTATGGGAAGATCCTGACTTCCCTGCCACCGACGAATCCATCTTCTACTCAAAGAAGCCACCACGTCCTTTTGTTTGGAAACGTCCTCACGAGATAGTTGCCAACCCTGAGATGTTCGTAGCTGGCGCAAGCCGTTTCGACATCCGTCAAGGGATGCTGGGAGACAGTTGGTTACTGGCCGCAATGGCAAGTATCACACTCCATGAACCGTTGTTGCACCGCGTAGTCGCACCAAACCAATCATTCGATAGCTCGGACTATTGCGGTGCTTTTCGTTTTAACTTCTGGCAAGCAGGAAAATGGGTTGAAGTCATTGTTGATGACCGGCTGCCGACTTACAATAATAAACTGGTTTTCTTGCACTCTGCAACGAAGAACGAGTTCTGGTCTGCTTTACTGGAAAAGGCTTATGCCAAGCTTCATGGCTCTTATGAAAGCCTTAAAGCCGGACTATGTGGTGAAGGGATGGAAGATTTTACGGGTGGGCTGACTGAAGTTTTTAATTTGCAAAAGCCTCCTGCAAATCTGTTCCAAATCATGCAGCGAGCCATGAAGGGGCAGGGCCTGATGTGTTGCAGTATCGAAGCTAAACCTAACCAAATTGAGGCCAAGTTAGACAACGGTTTAGTCAAGGGACATGGCTACTCGGTTACGGGTGTAGTGACTGTCAACGCGGGAACAAGAAGCGGATCGGTAGAGGTGAAACTCGTGCGGGTGCGCAATCCTTGGGGGAATGAGATAAAGTGGACTGGCAGGTGGGCTGATAAGAGCCAGGTATGGAAACTAATCTCCGACGACGAGAAACAATCTCTGGGCTTGACTGATGATAATGATGGTGAGTTTTGGATGAGTTTCGACGATTTCCAGAAAAATTTCACCCGTCTGGAGATATGCAACTTGGAACCTGAGTCCATAAATGCGAGCGATGGCGATCGGTACTCAAACCAATGGGTGACACACCAAATGTCTAACTATTGGCGGAAGGGTTCTACTGCGGGGGGCTGTCGTAACTACCCAAATACCTTCTACACAAACCCACAGTTGAGAGTTACATTAGAGGGTACTAACCATGAGGGGAAATCAGAGCTGCTTGTTGCCTTGATGCAAAAGGACAGAAGAAAGATCAAAAAACTGGGCGCTCAGAATCTCATGATTGGGTTCTGTATTTATAAGCTAGGAGAAGACGTAGACTTCACAGAAAACGCATCCAAAGAATTCTTTCTGAATCATGCATCGATAGCACGCTCAGATAGTTTCATCAATTCCAGGCAAGTTGTTGGGCGGTTTATCCTGGAGCCTGGGGCTAACTACTGAAGCTAAATAATTGGACAAAATTAGACAAATGTTAATAAATATTAAAAATCTGCTGATTATGTGCTATCATACATTAGGATCATCCTAAAAATCAAAGACTTTTTTTTCATGGCTTACCATTTCAAATGCAATCAATCAAGACCAAACTAAAAGTTAATAATAAACAAAAAACAATACTTGCCAAACACGCAGGTGTAGCCCGTCATGCTTATAACTGGGGATTAGCGAATTGCATTTCTGAATACAAGGAAACCAAGAAACGTCCTAGTGCCATCACTTTACACAAACGTTTAATTGCTGAAGTAAAAAGTGAAAATCCTTGGTATTATGAAGTATCAAAGTGTGCGCCCCAGCAAGCCTTAAGAGATTTAGATAGGGCATTTAAAAACTTTTTGACTATTCCTAAATGTGGATTTCCGAACTTTAAGAAAAAAGGGAAAAAAGACAGTTTCTATTTAGAAGGAAGTATCAAAATCCTGAGAGGAAACTACATCAAACTACCAAGAATAGGAATAGTAAAAACTTATGAAATTTTACCATCTGTACCAGTCAAAAATGTGAGAATATCCAAGCGGGCAGGTGACTGGTACATTAGTTTTAAGTATGATGAATGTCAGCCCAAACCTATGACCAAAAAACGGGCTATTATCGGTGTAGATGTTGGTATAAATACTCTAGCAACTTGTAGTGATGGAACAACCTACGCTAATGTCAAAGCCTACAAACAAGCCAAAAAACGACTAACTCGTTATCAACGGCGTCTCAAGAAAAAAGAGCCTGGTAGCAAAAACAGGGCCGAAGCCGTCAAAAAACTAGCAAAGCTTCACAAAAAAGTAGCTGATATCAGAGCCGATGCACTACATAAACTAACAACATGGGCGAGCTTTAAACCACAGCACCATAGTGATAGAAGATTTGAATGTCAGTGGAATGCTCAAAAAGCGGTGCGACCCCGCGACGACGTCAGTCGCAAGGGAACGCGCACCAAGACATCATAAACTAGCAAGTGCCATAGCAGACTGTGGCTTTTATGAGTTCAAACGTCAACTCACATACAAGTGTGAATGGTATGGCAGTGAGCTAATAATAGCTCCTAGATTTTATCCAAGTTCTCAAATATGTTCTCACTGTGGGCATCAACAGAAAATGCCGTTGAGCGAGAGAACTTATAATTGTGCTAACTGTGGATTTTCCTACGGAATGCTTCGCAAACAAGCTGACAGAGACTTTAATGCTGCTGTCAACCTAGAAAACTATGTGAACAAGTAGGTGAAGTTCTCACCGATTTTAAGCCTGTGGAGAAGATAAGTTACAGACTGCGGTCAGTGGTCTTCTGTGAGACAGGAAGCTAGCTCCAAAGCTCATGCAATCAGTTATGGGTAAGTTTGGGTAAGTTTAGCAGAACGGAATATCTGATTGTTCCATTCTGAGTTTTATTGCTATGTGACATACTCCCACACTAACCTGACGGTATAGTGTGGGCTTCTCGTTTCACAGTCCCGGTATCCCGTCGGACAAGCGCGTGCTTTAAGAACGAGATGCCCCACCGCTCTTTTTGCGCATAAAAAACTGCTCACCTAGTTCCCCAATCAGATTTTACGTTTTCCCACGGTTGACTAGGAATTCGGGCCAACAACCCCACATCCTATTAAATTTTTATGGTTCATTACTGGCGGCGATTAGCTCAAACCAGCATAGTTCGATGATAACATAAAAATTTGTAAATTAATGGGACATCGAGTCCCATTAATTTACCGCCGATTCATCTCACGTCAAATCACAGATTATGGCGTGAGGCTCAAGAGCGATTTAGCTAAATATCTAGATTTATCTAGATATTTATAGACGGATATTACCAAAATTAGCACCAGGCACATTAGCACCACCAAAAGTGGCGATCAATAGTGGTTCACCAAGAGCAGGAGCAGTTTGAGTAAAGATTGCTGCCTGATCTGGGTTTAGATCTTGCCGAACTGTATAACTAGCATCTGCTAAGTTTGAGAAACCGTAGTTACCGTTGACATCACTAGCAACAAATATTTCATCAGCATCTCGAACAGAGTTGTTGTTTTGGTCGAAGTAAATAACAACACCACCAATACCAGGTTCGTCAGGGTCTAGGAAACCATTACCATTGAGGTCTTCAAAAGTTATCCCACTAATACTACCAGCACCACCAGAAGGTGGAGGTGGAGGTGGTATAACTGGTGGATTAGCACTGTTGCCAAAGTTGACAAAATTAGCATCATCCCCTGCAAACAGAGTTAGAGTTGGGTCTTGGTTAGTTTGGAATAGACCTGGTGGCGGAATTTGGCGGACGGTATAAGTGCCAGGAGGTAACTCATCAAAGTCGTATACTCCGAGTGAATCAGTAATCGCAGTACGTTCCTCATTGTCTAGAATTGAGTTATCATTGCGATCTAGGAATACTGTAGTACCAGGAATACCATTCTCTCCTGGATCTAACAGACCATCACCGTTGATATCATTGAAAACAATACCACCAATACTAACAACAGGAAGAACAGCTTTTGGTAATCCTGTGGGGTCGTTGGCAAAATTAACAAAGTCAGCGTTATCCCCTTCTATCAAAGTAACGAACACTGGAGCTGGAGTAGTAGAGTCGGTGAAACCAGGCCGTGGTTCCTGACGAATAACATAAGTTCCTGGAGACACATTGGGAAGATCGTAGCGACCAAATTGATCGGTAAGGGCAAATCGTTCGTCATTACCTCGTTCCCCATCTTCATTAGCATCTATGTAGATAACAGCATCAGGTAGTGGAGGTTCACCTGGATCTGCAAAACCATCTCCGTTTTCATCTATGAATGCAATACCAGAAATATTAGCAAGACCAGGGGGAGGAATTATCGGAGACTGCCCAAAGTCAATTACCAGATTGGAGTTGTCAAACTCATCAACAGTAATTGTGAGGTCTGTTAGAGTAGTAGAAGTAAAGTTTTCCGGATCTGGAATCAGACGTAGTGTGTAAGTACCTGGCAACAAACCAACAATTGCATATTCTCCGTCTGTATTTGAGAAGGTATTAGGCTCAATATCGTCATTATCAAGAATGCCATTTTCATTGATATCGACGTAGATACGGAAGCCAGGAACACCCCTTTCTACAAATTCATCAGGGTCAAGGATGCCATTACCGTTAGTATCGTTAAAGTCTTGGATACCATTACTGTTAAAGTCTTCAAAAACAGTTCCAGTAATTAAAGTTTGCGCTTGGTTACCAAAGTTGTAGACAACACTATCACCTCCTACACTTACCTCTACTGGCGCAGTAGTCTGAGTAAACCCAGTGCGAATGACTTGTAGGAGCGGATACGATCCTGAGCTGACATCAGATACATCTAGACCGTAAGTACCACCAGGACCACTAATTTGATTTGGTTCAAATCCTTGTATCTGTCCATCTCGGTGTACATCTAGGAAGACCTCAACTCCAGGCAAACCAACTTCCCCTTTCAGAGGTTCAAATAGCCCGTTACCGTTGTTATCAGCAAATACAACTCCACTAACAGTATCTCCTCCTGGTGCTGTGACATTAACGCCAACATCAATATCATTGAGACTCTGACCTACGGGAAGATTAATTGGAGTGGGTGAGATATTGGGGTCTGGTGGTACCTGACCAACAGTAACACTAATAGTGGAGTTACTGCTAGTTAGGAATAAGTTTTCTTGTAGAACAACATCAACTGTGTAATTCCCTGGCGTTAAACCATTAAAGAAATAACGGCCATCAGGAGCAGTGAAAGTTTCAGGTTCACTTATATCCAGGTTTCCGTCGCCGTCTAAATCTTCGCCATCATCCAGTGCGCCGTTAAGGTTGAGGTCTTCGTTGCTATCCAGGTTTCCGTCGCCGTCTAGATCTAGGAAAACTTGAGCAGTTGGAATACCCGCTTCTCCAGACTCTTGAAAACCACTGTTATTACTATCAGTGAAGATTATACCGCTAATGCTGGTGTTGGGGTCAAAGATACTGGTATCACCGAAGTTGTAAACGACAGTCTGACCAGGAACAACAGGAACAAAAGGAGTAGGAGTGGTGTTAACAAAACCAGCAGGTGGTGTTTCTAGTACTCTGTAGTTACCTGGTGGCAATGTAAACCGATATTCCCCATGAGCATCTGTCAAAGTAAATGGTTCATTAGCTTCTGCTAAACCATTATTATTGAGGTCTACAAAGATTTCGACACCTATAAGTCTTGGTTCATCTGGGCCTGCTAAACCATCAGCATTGCGATCGTCAAATTTAACACCAGTAATTGTACCCGTGCTATCAGTATTTACAATTGGGGGAAGAAGTGGAGGAGGAACTGGGGTAGGACCTGGGGGAGGAATTGGAGTTGGAGGAGGGGGAACTATTGGTACATCAGGTTGGTTGCCAATATTCACGAAATTAACGTCGTCACCCCCAACTATGTTAATTATTGGATCGGGAGTAATTTGGGTAAAGCCTGGTTGTTGAACTTCCCTGACTACATAAGTATTCGGTGGTAAACCTTCAAAGCTATAGCTACCATCTACATTTGTAATAGATGTAGGTTCATCGGGATCTAGAACTTGGTTATTATTGGTATCTAGGTAAATAGTGAATCCACCAAGACCAGGTTCATCTGGATCTACTATATTGTTGCCATTATTGTCACTAAATTTAGTACCAGCGATTCTGCCTGTTAATGTAACTTGACTAGCAACTCTGGTAGCTTCTGTTGTAGCAGTGCCAGTATCAGTGGTTACTTCTGTTGTAGCAGTTTCAGTATCAGTGGTTACTTCTGTTGTGGTATTATCAACATTAGTGGTGGTTTCTGCTGTAGCAGTTTCAGTTGTTGCTCCTGCATCAGCATCAGTGGTTCCATCTGTTGTTCCTGCATCAGCATCAGTAGTTCCATCTGTTGTCCCTGCATCAGCATCAGTAGTTCCATCTGTTGTCCCTGCATCAGCAGGAGGCGGTTCTGGAGCTGGAGCAGCAGGAGGCGGTACTGGTTCTGGAACTGGTTCTGGAACTGCAATTACAGCATTACCAACATTCAAGACAATGGGAGCATCACCTAGCAGAACATTAATAGGTGCATTCAGAGTAATTTCTTGATCTGGAGTAGTTTTCACAAAACCTGCTTGGGGAATTTCTCGCAGAAAGTAAGTTCCTACAGGAGGATTATTAAAGCTAAAGTCACCATTAGCATTTGATATTGCAGCAGGTTCTGTAGGATCTAGTATATTGTTACCGTTTTGGTCTAAGTAGAGGGTGAAGTTCGCTAAACCTGGTTCTCCTGGGTCCAGAACTCCATTTGAATTAAAATCGTTGAACTTATTACCAATTAAGTCACCCTGAAGTAAAGGGGTGGCAGGAGAGCTACCAATATTAACAAAGTTAACATCGTCTCCACTGGTGACTGCAATGACTGGGTCTGGAGTTGTTTGAATAAATCCTGGTTGAGGTACTAATCTGACAACATAAGTATCTGGTGGTAGAGTATTAAAGCTGTACTCACCTTCACTGTTAGTAATTCTGAATGGTTCTTCAGGGTCAAAGATACCATTTTCATTGAGGTCTAGATATACAGTAGAGTTTGATAAACCTACATCTCCTGGGTCAATAGCACCATTGCTATTGTTATCTACAAAATTGACACCAGCGATTACATTTCTTTCAGCATTACCAAAGTTAACACCAAATAAAGTGCCCCCATCAGGTACATCAACAGTCCGAGAATCAGTTGTCAGATTAAATCCTACTTGTTGCTCTGCTTCCCGAATAGTCAGGCGAGTTGCTGGAAGGTTAGGTAAGAAGTAAACACCATTAGTATCGGTTATATCGAATGGTTCACCTACATCTAGAATGTGATTACTATTGAGGTCTGCATAAATGGTAAAGTTTGGTATTCCAGGCTCGTCAGGATCTAAAATACCATTAGCATTAAAATCGAGATATTTAGCTCCTTCAACATTACCAGTCCCGCTAGGGGTAACTATACCAATATCTAGAGCTATATCTGGTGGTGTTTCTTCAAAACCAGTAATTATAACTACTGAATTAGAAGTTGTTCTTGCTGAGTCTGGTTCCCTGAGAACGTCAATGTTGTATTGGCCAGGGAATACGTCTACATATGAATAAAAACCAAATTCATCTGTAAAAGTGCTGGCTTCTCCTTCGTCTAAAATGCCATTTCGGTTGGCATCAAGGAATACTTGGCTGCCAGAAATTCCTGGTTCCCCAGGGTCACGGACACCATTAATATTTACGTCTTCAAATAATACACCACTAATATTACCTCTACCTGGTCCCACTGGAGGTGGAGGGGGAATTGGAGTAGGCTCTGGAGTGGGAACTGGAGGGGGAACTGGAGTGGGGACACCTATGCCACTGCCAAGGGCTATCCTGCTCTCTCTGACCATACTCCCATTAACTATGCTCACTGCTACTGGCAGTGGTGTAGTTGAAACAGTGCCACTGGGTGGAACCTGTCTGACAAAATATTCACCATCTACTAATCCCAAGAAGTTGTAGACACCATCTGGACGACTAATGTTAGATAATTCATTGGGATCTAGAATACCGTTATTATTCTGGTCTAGATAGACTGTAACATTACCTATTACTGATTCTGATGTATCAAAAATGCCATCCCCATCTATGTCATTAAATGTGACACCTACTATATTTCCGCTCCCGCCAAGTTGGGAGCTTCCTCTTATATTTTCATTACTGCTCACGTTCTAACTCCTCCACCATAAATTTATGCAGATAGCGATTTGTATTTAAGTGACATACTCCCACGCCAACCTTAAGGTATGACGTGGGCTTCTCGTTTCCCAGTCCCGGTACCCCGTCGGACTCCACGAGCTTTAAAGACGGAATGCCCTACCGCCCTATTTTTTATATCTATCGCTGCATTCAAACAGATACATCAAGCCCGGCAATTCCCTGCAAAAGTCGGGAAAACCGTTCATAGCAACGTGACGGCAGAACCATCAACGCAGGCGGTATCTCGCAATGCTTTGAGAAAAATTCCCAAAGCGCCATTCCAATCTCTCGGCATTGAGTGACCAAATAATACAGATAAACCTTAAATCAATATAATGCTTATAACCCAATAACGAGTAAAGCTAAAGCGCGGACGCTGAGGATTATATCAGGTTGACAAGAATGTGACAATTAGATTAGAAAATAGACTAGAATACTTTATTTTTGAGGCCATAAACAAAATTTAATTATTGAATCTTTTAGTAATATTAAGCACCCACCTAATCAAAAAATAGGGGGGTGCTATGGTGTCGGGACGTTATTAATCTATGACAAGTTCCAATTCCAGAGAAATTTTCTCCTATTTCCTGAAACCTTAAGAAAATAGATAGAAATTGACTTGAATGTAAATATTAAATCAAGCTAATTTTCTCTGTTTAATGTTTTTTTACCAATTGCCTAAAGGCTATTATTACTAATACTACTTAGGTCAAAAGGTCAAAGTTTCAACCTAAAATTTAGTAGGCATCTTGTAATTCATAGAATTCTGGAGAAATATAATCTTTACGCAATGGCCAACCAACCCAATCTTCAGACATCAAAATGCGTTTGAGATTAGGATGTCCTTCATAGATAAGGCCATACATATCATAGGATTCCCGCTCTTGAAAATCAGCCGATTTCCAGATCCAATAAACTGAAGGAAGTCTAGGATCGTCTCTGGGCACAAATACCTTTAAACGTAATTCTTCTGGTTGGTCTACATCGTCCTTAACCTTAACTAAGTGATAAACACTTACCAAGTCTTGTCCGGGACCTGCATCATAAGCACATTGACATTGTAGATAATTAAACCCATAAGCATATAAAGCTGTAGCTAAGGGAATTAAAAATTCTCTGTCAACTTTGATCATTTCTACTCCCAGATGATCTGGTTCTAGAAACTCATGCTCAAAGCCATTTTCTGTCAGCCATTTTGAAGTTTGACCTGCTTCAACTATTGGAGCTTCTGACTCAGCCACGATTTACCTCCTCTTTTTGTGCAGCTTGCAGTGCTGGTGGTATCGGCATACCTATTGCTTCTGTCAATTCTTTTGGTGGTGTTTCACGGTCTGATGTCTTTAGATACTTACCATTCAGAATTGGTTCAACCACTTTCATATTGTGTTTCACAGTGTAGTAGCGATGTACCTGCTGCAGTTGAGCACGTTCTTGCAAGGATTCATTCGCAACTTTTTTTCTCAGCTTAATGACGGCATCAATAATTGCTTCTGGACGTGGTGGACAACCAGGAATGTAAACATCTACTGGGATTAATTTATCTACCCCACGAACTGCTGTAGGTGAGTCCATACTAAACATCCCGCCAGTAATTGTACAAGCACCCATAGCAATTACATATTTAGGTTCTGGCATCTGCTCATAAAGACGCACCAACACTGGGGCATACTTCATGGTGATTGTACCCGCAGTAATTAGTAAGTCTGCTTGCCGAGGGCTAGACCGTGGCACTAAGCCAAAGCGGTCAAAGTCAAATCTAGAGCCGATCAGAGCTGCAAATTCAATGAAGCAGCAGGCTGTACCATACAGTAAAGGCCACAAGCTAGAAAGTCGTGCCCAGTTGTAAAGGTCATCAACTGTAGTTAAAACAACATTCTCTGAAAGTTCTTGAGTAACCTGGGGAGATTGCTCAATAGGATTAACAATTTTTTGGTTTTGATTAGGACTTAAGACCATTCCAAAGCTCCTTTACGCCATGCGTAGACTAAAGCAACAACTAAGATTGTAATGAAAATTAGGGCTTCTATGAATGCTAGAAGTCCCAACTGATGAAAGGCCACTGCCCAAGGATACAAAAATACTGTTTCTACATCAAAGATGACGAAGACGAGGGCAAACATATAGTAACGGATATTGAATTGTATCCAAGCTCCACCAATTGGTTCTACACCCGATTCATAAGTAGTTCGTCGCTCTGGGCCACGAGTTTTAGGCCGCAGTAGTTTGGACGCAGTTAAGGCAATAACTGGAACTAGGCTGCTAATTAGTAGGAAGCCTAGAAAATATTCGTAACCACTAAGAATAAACACAATTAACCTACATTTTTTAAGTAATTAGGACTCTTATCTGTGAACATTTTGACACTTTCCAGTCAAATTAAAGATTATAACGAGAGATTCTTTTTTTAGTGAGTGTTAGACTTGGATGCAAAAGCTGCCCTTTTTAACTCTCATCAGACCATATCCATCAACTTTTTCAGTTTGACTTTTACCTAAATAACACGGGAGCATGAAAGCCATCGTCTTTTAAGTGATGGATGAAAGGCTACTCGTCGGATTTTAATCCGATGTATTTTATTTTACCTTTACCGAAAAGCGACGTTGAAGGCCTCCGTGTTTGAACCGGGACATAAAAACAAGAGAGTTATTTGGACTAGACAACTACAGTTTTCCTCTGTTACTATGATCGACAATAACTTTTCAGTCCGCCCGTTTCCAATGTACTGTTGTCAGCAAGTTTTAATAGGTAAAAATCCTGAATTAATTGCTATCTTAAAATTCTTATGTGAACAGTCTCACAAACTAACTAACATGGGAATATATTATGGCAGACAATTATATTTTAAGTCTCACAAAACTCTGGGTAAGTATGACGCAGGAATTAGTCTACAAAAAGAATAACCATTACAAAGTTCTACATTCCCAAGCAGCACAACAAATATTGAGAACTGTAGCTGAATCATTTAAGTCTTATTATAGTCTAATTAAAGCCTACACAGAAGGAAAAATCTCAGACAAACCAAGGATTCCTAACTACAGAAAAAAAGGGGGAATGGCTACAGTTAGTTATCCTTCTCAAGCACTCAAACTCAAAGGTAATCAAATCAGAGTACCATTAGGCAATACCTGTAAACGCTGGTTTGGAGTAGATAGCTTTTATATTCCAATGCCTAGTATAAGAGCATTTTATACTCTCAAAGAACTGAGAATATTACCGAGGAACAAATGTTTTTATTGGGAATTTATCTATGAAAAAGAAGTAGTAGTTAAACCTCAATTAAATCAAGACAATGTATTAGGAATAGACCACGGTGTCAATAATTGGTTGACCTGTGTATCGAATGTGGGTACGAGTTTGATAGTAGATGGGAAACATCTCAAGTCAATGAATCGTTGGTACAACAAACAGATATCAACTATCAAAGAAAATCAACCGACTGGATTTTGGTCAAATAAACTAGCTGCCATTACAGAAAAGCGTAACCGTCAAATGCGATTTGGGTATTAATAAAGCGGCCAGAATAGTAATTAATCATTGTTTAAAAAATTCTATTGGTACAATTGCATTTGGTTGGAATAAAGGTCAGAAAAATCAAATAGATAATGGTCATAAAAATAATTCAGAATTTGTACCAATTCCCACAGCTAGACTCAAAGAAAGAATAGCTCAATTATGTGATGAGTATGGAATTATATTTATAGAAACTGAGGAAAGTTATACAAGTGTTGCTTCATTTTTAGATGGTGACAATCTACCTATTTATGGTGAGAAACCCAATGATTGGAAACCGTCAGGAAAGAGAATAAAGCGATGCAGCGCGGTCTTGGGGGTTTCCCCCATGAGCGACTGCATCAAGACAGCGTGGTTTGTATAGAAGTAGTAATAATTGGTTGATTAATGCAGACTGTAATGGGGCTGCAAATATAATCACAAAAGTAAGCAGAAAGCTGTAGGGGCGAACGGCCGTTCGCCCCTACTTAAGCCGACTGTGTAGGGGTACTTTGACTTGCCCCCAGAGAGTGTATCTTTGGTCAGCTAAGAATAGACGGAGCAACACCGATTTATCCTGTTGCGTAGTATCTACTCAGAATCCCCGTGACTTGAGTTCGGGGAGTAGTCAATGCCAGGTAGTTATTGACATCCTCCCCGGCCTAAAGGCGCGGGGATTCCTACTGAGCCGTAGCTCTTCGGCGGGTTGACGCTTCACAGGGTGCTGCTTCCTTGGCGGTAGTCTGATGCTTCCCTCCACGTCCGTTTAGAGTTTCCGAGTGCCCCCCGGCAACTAATAACAGTTTAGCATATATCCAATTCACTTGCAAATCAAATAAAAAGTCGCCCTACAAGGGCGAGGCTTTAAACCCAATTTTTCGGTCAAAGGATTTAAAACTTATTTATTTTTTGTTTTTTTGCTATTCTATCAATGCTCTGAAGGATTGCTCGCCTTACCATTACAATTTTTTTTTGTGATATCTGTCTCAAGGAAGGAAGGAAGTTATGGAAGGCAACCTCTGCAATCTTTGACTAGCATTAACACTTTCTTAAGCATAAATACTGATTGATTAAATTTTCTCCCTTTGGTTGTTTTTCTTAATTGGTCAAAATTTATCTCTCACTAAATAATAGGATTTAATTTCAATTATCAAAAATAATGTAGCAAAAACGAACTAGATAAGTTCTTGAAAAAAATATTATCTAATTCTGTTTTATATATAGAGGTATATCATTTTAACTACATTTATTTATTATTTTTTATTTGCTCTTAATTCTTGTTTATTCTTAATTTTTCACCTTTACTATTCTGGCATTACTTGATCGAATTGATATTAGATAAGTCCTTTTGCAACCTTTAAGCTATGGATAGGGTTTGCTGATTAATGATAAAAGTATTGATACAGCGTTTCCCGTTGTTATGAGGTACAAAATTTTAGGTTTGAGGGAACACCGGATCTGGGAACAGGGAACAGAAAAGAATAAAAAAAACTGTACCTCATAGCTTCGGAAACTGTTGTATATATAAGGTTTGAGAACTTTGAGGGTCGAATTGCAGTGCGCCTGTTTCAGTAGAAAATTCTTACAAAGAAGGAAGAAGGAAAAAAGTATTTTATAGTTAAAAACTTTAGTTATGGGTATAAAGCTCACTTAAAACAAATATGTATTTCAAGACACGTAGTGCGAGGAATACTGCGTCCTTGTTTTTAATCCCACGTTTTTAAACTTATGCTTTATAAAAATCTTTCTTAACATAAAACTTGACAAAATATGTAAGTTATGTATTTTTTAAAAAGTGTATTTAAAAATACATTTTTTTGAGAATTGTAGACAAGATTGTTGTCCCCCACACTCCCCACACTCCCCACAAGCTTTTCAGGAATTCCTTATAAGGGATAGGTTTTTAAATGTGGGTTCTTCTTCCTTCTTCATTCTTCCTTTTTCCCTCTTACTTTGTGAAAATTCTTACTCCTACCTCCTCGCTCATTTGAGTTATTCTACTAAAAATCTAATTCTTAAGTCAAAAGTCAAAATAAAAAAGCCAAAATTATATACATTCAAGTTGGGTATTAATCATTTGTCAATACTCATCTCCTCGAATTACACCAATTCTGTAATAATAATTAAAGATGTTCTCATAATTGCTATTCAATCTTTTGGAACTATGAGCGAGCAACTAACTGAGGCCACAGAGGAACAGGATCGGTATGAATGTCGAGCCTGTGGATATATATATGAACCGAAGAAGGGAAGTTCTAATGGTAATATTCCGCCCGGAACTGCTTTTTCAGATTTACCCTCTGGTTGGCGCTGTCCTGTTTGTACAGCAACTAAGGTTCAATTTGTGAATGTTGGACCAGCTGAAGGTCCTTCCGGATTCAAAGAAAACCTTGGATATGGTTTTGGTGTTAATACACTCACACCAAGCCAGAAAAATATCCTAATTTTTGGCGCTTTAGCCGCAGGATTTTTGTTTTTCTTGAGCTTATATGGTTTACGATAAGATGGCCTTAAGGCTAATTAATGATTTAATGTGATGCATTCAATAGTAAAGTTCTGGAAACAAATTTTCATAATATTAGCAGCAGTTATACTTTGTAGTGGCTGCAAAAATTCCTTTTTACCAGGAATGAGTTACAATCCCTGGGAAGTAGTTCAACTACCAACTGAGGCTAAGTTATTTGATATCGGATTTACAGGCAATCTTGACCATGGTTGGATTGTTGGTGGTAATGCTACTCTCTTAGAAACTACTGATGGTGGTAAAACTTGGCAACCTAAAAGTATTGATATAGAAGAAAGAGTTCGCTTGACTTCAGTGAGTTTTAATGGTAAAGAAGGGTGGATTTTAGGGCAGCCTTCTTTACTTCTACACACGGATGATGAAGGAGAGTCTTGGAATCAGATTCCTCTAAGTTCTAAATTGCCAGGTGCTCCTAATACTATTATTGCTCTTGGGCCTAATTCTGCTGAGATGACTACTGATGTGGGAGCTATCTATCGCACAGAAGATGGTGGCCAACATTGGCGCGCTCAAGTAGAGGATGCTGTGGGAGTAGTGAGAAATATTTCCCGTTCTCCTGATGGTAACTATATTGCTGTTTCGGCAAAGGGTAATTTTTACTCTAGTTGGGAACCAGGCCAAAGAGCTTGGACTCCTCATAATCGTCAAGACTCTCGCCGTTTGGAAAATATGGGGTTCACTGATGATGGTCGTTTATGGCTATTAGCACGAGGAGGTCAACTGCGGTTTAGCGATCCAGAAAATCCTGAAGAGTGGGGAGAAGCTATTGCTCCAGAATATGCCACAAGTTGGGGTTTATTAGATTTGGCTTATCGAACTCCTGATGAAATTTGGATTTCTGGTGGTAGTGGTAATTTACTTCGCAGTGTTGATGGCGGTCAGACTTGGGAAAAAGACCGTGATGTAGAGAATGTTCCAGAAAATTTCTACAAAATTGTTTTTATTAACCAAGATAAAGGTTTTATTCTTGGTCAAAGAGGAACTGTGTTGAAATACAATGGTTCAGCAGTTTCAGAAACTGCTTGAAGCTCAATACAATATGCGGTCAGACCCCGCGTCGGCGTCAGACGCAAGGGAATGCTGACCAAGAGATCAGAAAAAAATTCTTCCTGATAATTTTAATTGGGTAGTATTACTTCAGAAGGGAAAGTGCGATTTCTTGATGTTGTTTGAGTTGCTGAAAATTTAGACTGGATATGTTAAAATTGATCCCGTCTAACTAAGAGATAAAAATAACAGATATTAAAGAAGGCAAAAAGTTAGTCTATCTTTAGTTGTTAACAAAGACAAAAAACTCAAACCATTAATTAGTGATGGGATGAGGTGTTTAGAAAGGTTTTAAAACTATCATATTGAGATGATGGTTAGAAATAAATTTGGAGGATAAAATTAGATGGCTGGTGGCAGTACAGGTGAGCGTCCGTTTGGAGATATCATTACAAGTATTCGTTACTGGGTAATACACAGTATCACTATTCCAGCACTGTTTGTTGCAGGTTGGCTATTTGTAAGTACAGGTTTGGCTTACGACGTTTTTGGTACACCTAGACCTAACGAGTATTATACTGAGCAAAGGCAAGAATTACCAGTTGTATCAGACCGTTTTGAAGCTAAAAAACAAATTGATGAATTTATTGGTGAATAATTGAAAATTTAGGAGATTTTTATTATGACAAGCGGAAATCCAAATCAACCAGTTAGCTATCCAATTTTTACAGTTAGATGGTTAGCAGTTCATACCCTTGGCGTGCCTACAGTTTTCTTTTTAGGTGCCATCGCAGCTATGCAGTTTATTCAAAGATAGGAGTATATTATGCCTTTAGACCGCAGTGAAAATTCTAATAAACAACCAGTAGAGTTAAATCGTACTTCACTCTACCTTGGTCTATTATTAGTGTTTGTTCTTGGTATTCTGTTTTCGAGTTATTTCTTTAACTAATTTGAGAAATAAAACAGAGAAATTACTAATATTAAGTCACCCTATTGGGGTGACCTATTGTTAGTAAGATAGAGTAGAAAGTTAACAAGTATATTGTTGAGCAATTACCTTGTAGGTAAAAATTTTTTAGTACGAAGTAGTTTTGAAATAATGAGGTGAAATATTATGATGTCCGAACCAGGTAGAATTCCTTTATGGTTGGTTGCTACTGTTGCCGGAACTGGCGTACTTGTAGTTGTGGGTCTTTTCTTTTATGGTGCCTATGTTGGTGTAGGTTCTTCTTTATAAGAAAGATTTAAAGTTTGAATTGGTTAATAGTAAAATTTTACTATTTACTTTGTCTGATATTTTGCTGAATAATCCCACTCTCAAAAGAGTTGGATTATTTTTTTTAGAGGTATAGAAAAATCAAATATCTCCCAGCCGAGGATCTACGGCCCGGTAAGAATCTCCGTGCATAAAGGCCGGGGAGGATGTCAACCGATCAGATATACGTCAATATGAATAAATCAGATATCACAACTACTTCAGAATCAACATCCCATTTAGAAATAGCTATTGGGCAATACGCGACTAAGTTAGACCGGCTTGACTCCTCTGAAACTGAAGTAACCGAGACTAGGGTTTATGAAGTATTACTAGCCCGTGATGCTGTGGAGAATCTCTTGCGAAAACGGGTTGAGGGAACCGAGTCCCCCTTGGCTGAGTTAGTAGAGCTCGATCAACGCTTAAAAGTACACAACGATTTGATTGGGACAACTCTGAACCTGAAAAACTGGCGAGAAGTTTTGAACCCCCCGGAAACGGCTTGGTGGTGGTATTGTTGCCCAACCCCTGTTGTGAGTGTTTGGGATCGACTGGATTGGTTATGGAATACGCTAACGATAACCTCTCTGACGATGGTCGGGAGCCTTATGATTAATATCACCAATGCCATGTCAGCCGGGGGTGCTGTCCAATGGCCAGAAACTTTCATGACCTTGCTACAAGGAACGGGTCTTGCCCTAGTTGCCGGGGGAACCCTGACTTCAGCAGGCCAAGCTCAGGTTGAGAAACTGCTAGAAAAATTGAATATTCCACCGGAATTCCGTGCTGAGGCAACTTTGAGTATGGCAATTACCCTGCTGTTAATTTCCACCGGTATCTATAATGTGCTCCCCAAATATTTACTCTATTTAGGGACTCAGAACTATGAACGGGGGGAATTGCCGAAAGCGTTAATAAGGTTGACTCAGGCTAGTCAAATACAGCCGGATAATCCCGAAATTAATATTGCTTTGGGGAAGGTTTATGAATCTTTAAATGAGACTTCTAATGCGATGGCAGAGTATATCAAAGTCATCCCAGCAGGTTTGCCGGAGGCATTTAATTCTATGGGTCGTGTGATGATCGCTAAAAATCCGAAACGCGCGGAAGCCATACTGAGACTAGGGGTACAACGGGCTTTCATTCGCCGAAAATTGAACCAGGTTGCAGAAGAGGAGTCCGTTGATATGCGATATCAGTTTCGGACGAATTTAGGTTGGGCTTTGCTCCAACAAGAACGCTATGAAGAGGCTCGTGAAGAATTGCAAGCCGCTGTTCAATTTAATGAGCAATTCCCGGATAAGCAGTTGGGGAGTGGTATGGCCTCGTGTTTTTTGATCAAGGCGAATCTGGCTTTGGGAAATCAAACTGAAGCTATCGAAAATTGGCCAGCCTGTCGTAGTCAAGCTCATCCTAAATTTCTGAGTGAGTATCAGTGGATTATTGATAGTGGATTTTCTGAACTGGCTAACTGTTTGGATACTACATCGATTGTGGTTGGTCTAGAGGGTGTGAATATTCCTGAATTGATGACTCAACTAGAGATTTGTCTAAAACAACCTGAGTTTACTGTCGAACCTGATGAAAATCTCACACCGGCAGAGCAGTAAAGGCGATCCCCGCCCGCAAGTTAGGCTGGTGCTTCTTCCTCTGTGAAAAGGTTAAGTAATTTCCTGCCACAAAATTAAGATACCACCTGTGAGTAGCATTGAAGCCAAAATGCACCCTGTCCGTTTAATTCATGCGATCGCATTAACGCGCGTCAGAAGTCACAAGTCAGATAGGGGAGCCGTCGGATTGGCGACGTACAGAAGTTAACCCACCCCTAACCCCTCCCAGGAGGGGAGGAGAAGTAGGGGATTTGAGCAATTCTCCAAAAATATTTCGCCATTTCCCGGCGGGGTTGCGCGACCCATATTATTTTGATAAAAATCACCGAAGTTCAATGCTTCAAGATCAAGGATAATTCAGGGAATGAGTGCATTTTTCTGGCGATCGAATTTGTGTTTGCAGGAATAGACATCTTTAAAAGAGGGCGGCTAATATTTAGGGCTTGCTGAAAAAGTCTTATGGGTGAGGGTAGGAGACAGGAGACAGGAGACAGGAGACAGGAGAAATGGGAATTATAGAGGAGGTAGTCGGAAAAATTGAGGGACAATTTTTCTGCCATAGTCATTCCAAAATACTAGCTTTTTGCAGCTCTTGCCACCAAAAAGCTGGTACTTTTTTCAACCCAAAAACGCTAAAACCAATATCAGTCAATACTTTGATAATTAATCAGCAAGCCCTATTTAAATAAAGTAGGCAACTTGGGCAAGAGCATAGATTGGTGTTTCATTGTTACTCCTCCATGATATGATTACCTTGCATATCCTAATTTTCAACAATGAATTCTTTTACTATACCAAAGACAATAAGTTCAATTTATTGTGTAGGTCGTAATTATGGCGATCATGCAAAAGAGCTAAACAACCCAGTTCCCAAAGAACCGATAATTTTCACAAAATCCCCTGCCTGTGTTGTACCATTTGAAGGAAAGATATTTTTACCTCTTAATTTAGGACGATGCGATTATGAAACAGAGATTGCTATCCAACTTGGTACTGATTTGTATCAGGGGGATATAAACCAGGTCTTAGAAGCAGTTACTTATGTTGGTATTGCTCTAGATTTGACTCTTCGCGATAAGCAAAATGAGTTGAGGGCTAAAAAGTATCCTTGGGATCTAGCCAAAAGTTTTATAAATGCTTGTCCATTGTCAAAGTTTAGGAAGGTGGATCGTTTCACAGAATTAGAAGAACTTGAAATCAAACTTGAAGTAAACGGTGAAGTTCGTCAAAAAGGGTCTACCAAACAAATGTTATTTTCCATTCAAGACCTGCTCTGTTTCATTAGTCAGCAAATACCACTACGTTCGGGGGATATTATTTTAACTGGGACTCCAGCTAATGTTGGGCCTCTGAATAATAATGATTATTTGGTTGCTTTTCTCAATGGGGAAGCTATTGCGGAAGCTGAGATTATTAGAAATTGATGTAATTTTAAAGCAATTTTGGATAAGCACCAGTTACTCTTGAAATTTCGGCATTTACTAAGTTTTTTTAAAAGTAGTTGAACTTTGAGTTAAATTGTCTCATTATGAATAACTTTTTTCGTTAGTATAATATTGAACAAATTGACGATGTTTTCAGGATTAAAAAATCAGATAAATTGAACGAAGGCTATATATCGATCGATACCACAAATTTCAAATATGAGATATTTATGTTGAAGATATCAAGATAAATTTAGTTGAATTTAAGTGATTAATACTATATTAATTCAGGACTTAGGTAACGGCAATGATTATAGTTACAATACCAAAATAATCGGAAAATTATACGCTATATATAGCAGTGTTAAATAAGTCTTGTAGTTAACAAAAAAAACGATAAGTTTCAAGCAAAAGTATTAAAGTTATCAGCATCTATTATGAATTTAGTAACAGCTCTAGGACTACTAGCAGGCAGTTTAACAACTATTTCATTTTTACCTCAAGTTATCAAAACTTGGCGCACTCGATCCACAAAAGATATTTCCCTAGAAATGTTTGCTATTTTTTGTTCTGGTGTATTGATCTGGATAATTTATGGCATTCTGGTTAAAGATACACCAGTTATTTTTACTAATGTTGCTACACTGACTTTAGCTTCTCCGATTTTGTGGTTTAAACTAAAGTATAAATAACTCAATATAGTAATTTTCGCTTCAATTGAGATAAAAAATTGGAGTTTTTAGGTAACAGGTAACATAAAATATATCAGTTTAAATGTATCTTACATTTCTTGAGAAATGCTATATTCTATGATTACTTATAACTGAATATATCTACATAATGGGATTTAAACATTTTATGGTTGAAAAATGACTAAGAGTCAGTCTAGATAAGGAAATTAGGTCAATACCCTAAAAATGCCTAGAACCCTTGGTAATTAATGATTTATGTACTTTTTGAGGTAAAAGCCTTTTCCTGTCTATATTTGAGCCTATTTTCTACTTCTATTTTGTGTAATTCCCACTAATATCATGTCCAGTTCAATGCTTATAAATAAACGACGGAGGAGTCAGGAATCAGGAGGGAAGAAAGAAGAAGGAAGAATGAGGAATTGACATCTCCAGGGGTTGAAACACCCTGGATTCTGTGGGAAATCCACCCCCATTTGGGATAAATCCACATTTGCTTCAAGCCTGTCAACAGACTTCTAAACTCCTCGGCGTAAATCAAAAATTTAGCTGTGGGCTTACTTTTTTTATAGCTTTCACGAGTGGTTTTACTCAATATGTTGGAGCAATCTTCTCGCTGTCCTAGCTGCCTGCTTGCTTTTCCTGCGGAATGCGCTCGCATTCAGCCGTCGTAGGAAATCAATTCCCCGTCTCCTGTCCACCGGAATTTCACCGCAAAGCGCGGTCTTGTCATAGCGACAAACCTTGTTCTTACTTGCTATTTCTAGTATAGCAGAATTTTACTCCGGGTTAAAACCCGCGTGTCGTTATTCTGCCAGCCGTTAAAACGGGCGCTGCGTACTTCCTTCCGACGCTTTTTATGTTTTTTTCATCACTAATTATCCGGACATGATATAACATATTTAATACTGAATCCTTACTCTTCACTCCACCAATACCTGAATCTAATGCCATACCAATTATTTTTGCTTTTCCTAATAAATATACTGTAGGAATAATTAGTCTTGGTTATCAGATTGTTTAGGAAACTTTAGCAATTATTGACTGGTATTAGTGTTGTACATTACACTAGACAACTAAGCCAAATATTTCTTGAGAAAGTTAATTTAATTCTTTGTTGGCAAGTATCTTTAATATCACTGGGTGGTCTAAAAAAGCTTTATAACCAGACAAAACATTCATTTGAGTTGCTTTACCATTATAATTAATTTTGTCAAATGAACTACCCTTTCCCACGTTAGAAACCTTACAGCGCTTTTCAAATTGATGAACCACATCTTCACAAGCAAAATCCTGTAGGGACGTTCCATGGAACGTCCTTACTGTGGTCTACCCAAATGAAAACCGCTGTATTAATTCCAGCATCAGTAAACACTAATTCTAAAGCTTCAGTAATTTTTTGTCTATAAGCCTTATTTATAAACCATTCGTTGTAGCTTATATTAATCTGATTTTGAAGATAATTAGATAATCCTAAATATTCTCTTGCGTGCTCTATCCATTTGTTGATTATAGCGTCTGGATTTTTACTAAGTCTTTTCTCTTTTTTTTTAATTAAACTGGCGAAGGTGTTATATGGGTCTCTGATAATTAATATCAAATCCGGTAGCATCGGTGTAATTAGATGGGGATATGGGGAGATGGGGAGATGGGGAGTTAGAGAGTATGGGAGATGGGGAGTATGGGAGATGGGGAGATCGAGAAATATTTGGTAATGGTTGAAGATGGAAGATTTTTTTATACCGAATTAAACGGATTTGATTTAATATATTAAATCTACGTTGACTTTTGCCAAGAAATTATTCTCGTATTTCCTCAAAACATGGCATGATATTAGTAATTTCATAATGCTTATAGTTCTGAATTACTAGATATTTTCACTCTATATTTTATAAGTTTTCATCTATTTATATCTACACAATTTCCACCATATAAATATTCAATTTTACTATTCATCAAATACTTTAAATATCTTTTACATTTGAAGTTTCCTTGATGATAAAAAAGTGGGTTTATCCCAGCAATTGTAGATTTTTAAAAGCTTTGATAGGGGTCTTTGTTGCTATAAAGTTTGACATCATTCAAGTGAACAAAACTTCCATTATTTTGCCTAATAATCCAATTTATAACCGCATAATTACCACTACGGCGTAAACCAAAACAGCTAATATCTATTGCATTAGTAAAATACATAATTCTAAGTTAATTACTCTCAAAATTTTTTAGATATAGATAAGTAGTAATACAATATTAATTACACAAAATTAAACCTAAAACTTTGATCCAGTCTAGATATTAATGTGTAAATATTTCTGTTCTATTACTTATTTAAGAAGATCAGGAATATTATAATATTTTACGATAATGTTGACCGGACTTCTGTCTTGCCCGAAATATGCTTGTTTTCATACCGTCAAAAATGACAAAATTCATAACAGCAAGCAGAATTATAAGTGCCGATACTGTGGCCAAAATTTTGTACAAAACTGACAAAACAATACGATTTACCAAATTATACTATACTCATAGTCTGCAAGTGTCATGTCTATTGATTAACTAAAATAACTATATTTGTTTATAGTTTTCCTAAATAGGTTTTGAACAAATGTTAGTTATCTAAATACTGAAAGTGACTTCTCTTGATATATATAACACTACTTCTTTTGGTGTTTGACAGTAAACTTGGGTTGTAAGGGAACAGGGAAAAGAATAATGTTAAGAGCGTATTTGCGTAGCCCTATAGCTAATTTCTATATATATCTAGGATGGCTATATATTTATGTATGTTTAAACTTTACAATACTCGATCTGCTATTTTTGGAAACACTCCCTTTAGCAGATATTGCTTGTTTCACAGGTATATCAGAGTTGTGCCCACAAAAATATATAAATCAATAACCTTTTTCCTTCTGCTTTCTCCTTACCCATAACGGTATTTTTTAACGCTTACCTACTTATTTATAATCTAAAATATGTCTACTAATACTAATATATTTAATACTGAAAGTTTACTCTTCACTCCAGCAATACCTGAACCTAATGCCATACCAATTATTTTTGCTTTTCCTAATGAATATACTGTAGGAATAACTAGCCTTGGTTATCAGATTGTTTGGGCAACTTTGGCAATGCGTTCCGACCTACAAGTTAGTCGTTTATTTACTGATATTAATGAACCTCTTCCACAGCAAACAGAATTATTTGGTTTTTCTGTTTCTTGGGAACTTGATTATGTCAATATTTTCCAGATTATGGAATCTTTAGAAATTCCTATTAGAGCTAAAAATCGTTCAGCAAAAAATTATCCAATAGTATTTGGTGGTGGACCTGTTTTAACGGCAAACCCTGAACCTTTTGCTGATTTTTTTGATGTAATTTTATTGGGAGATGGGGAAAATTTATTAGGAGATTTTATTGAAGCTTATAAAGAAATTAGGGGGGCTGAAAAACAAGTACAATTAAAACATTTAGCACAAGTACCTGGGGTTTATATTCCTAGTCTTTATGAAGTAACTTATGAAAGTGTTGATGGTGCTATTAAATCTATTGAACCTATAGATAAAGATATTCCTGCTGTAGTGCAAAAACAAACCTATCGGGGTAATACTTTATCTGCTTCTACTGTGGTGACTGAAAAGGCAGCTTGGGAAAATATTTTTATGGTAGAAGTGGTGAGAAGTTGCCCGGAAATGTGTCGTTTTTGTTTGGCAAGTTATCTGACTTTGCCATTTAGAAGTGCTAATTTAGAAGGGTCTCTAATTCCTGCCATTGAAAAGGGATTAACTGTCACAAAACGTTTGGGTTTATTGGGAGCTTCCGTAACTCAACATCCTGAATTTGATAGTTTATTGGATTATTTGAATCAGCCAAAATATGATGATGTGCGTTTGAGTATTGCATCGGTTAGAACAAATACGGTGACGGAAAAATTAGCAAAAATTTTAAGTAATAGAGATACAAAATCAATTACTATTGCTGTAGAAAGTGGGAGCGATCGCCTGCGAAAAATTATAAATAAAAAGTTGGAAAATGAGGAAATTATTGAAGCTGCTGTTAATGCTAAAGCTGGTGGTTTAAAAGCTATTAAATTTTATGGAATGGTGGGTTTACCAGGAGAAGAAGTAGAAGATTTGGATGCTACTATAGAAATGATGTTTGCTTTGAAAAAAGCTGCTCCTGGTTTAAGATTAAGTTTGGGATGTAGCACTTTTGTACCGAAATCTCACACACCTTTTCAATGGTTTGGAGTCAACTCTCAATCAGAAAAAAGGCTGAAGTTTTTGGAGAAACAACTACGCTCAAAAGGGATAGATTTTCGCCCAGAAAGTTATAAATGGTCGGTGATACAGGGATTAATTTCTAGGGGAGATAGAAGGTTATCTAATTTATTAGAATTGGTAAGGAATTATGGGGATTCTTTGGGCAGTTATAAGAGAGCTTTTAAGGAGCTGCGTGGGGAGTTACCAGAGTTAGATTTTTATGTTTTTGATGATTGGAAGTTAGAGCAAATTTTGCCTTGGAATCACATTCAAGGACCTCTACCAATAACAACTTTAAAAAAACATTTAGCAACCGTCGATTCATCTCACACCATAATTGAAAATTTGGTGTGAGATGAATCGACGCTCTAGCTAAAAATAATTCTAATGAAATTACTTTTTGTTCGGAATTACTCAATTAAAGCTATCTCTGTATTTTGTCCTAGTCTAAATAAGCAATTACCGAATAATTAAGGTTTAAAGCCTCTCATTTAAAGGAGAAACAAGCGGTCGAAGGATGGCGATCTTCGGAGCGGGTCTGCAAGAACGGGTCTCCTCGCCATATCCCATCGACCAACAGAGAAAAAATTTTCATGATTAGTCAATCCTCTTCTTGAAAAGAATAATTAATAATTAATAATTAATAATTAATAATTAATTGTTAAATTTGTAGCTTTGCCTCTATTTCTAGAAGCAAAGCGATATGTATTAAAGTTTAAGTATGAATTATCTAGGAAAATCAGTACCTATAAATATTTAATTGTATTATGTATTGTCTCTTTTAGGAAATAGGTGTTAACAGAAAAGCACAACTACTTTGATCTTTAATTCCCCATCCAACAATTTGCCCATGATTATTAATAGATCGTGCTTCCTTAAGAACCCAACCAGAGGAAGGATCGATCAAATCATTTAGGTCTTGCATCTTATTAAGACTATCCCAAATAAAAGCTCTTTTAGTCCATGGTTCTTGCTCTGTATTTATTAGCTTGTCAGAAGAACCAACTATTAGACCAGAATCGTTAATACTATTAGCTTCACTGTCAAAAAATTGTAAGTTGACATTATGAGAAATAGTACCAAGGTCTTGAAATTCCTCACTGCCATTCCACAAAAAAGCTCGGTTATTGTGTTGAGGCATAGAATAAAAACCAATCACCTGGCCAGACCTATTAATATCTGAGCCTAAAAAACCTGGTAATTCTTGAATATCTTTGTCACTATTCCATACAAAAGCTTTTACAATTAAATCCGAAGAAACAGAATAGCCTACTACTTGACCAGAATAGTTAATTGCATAGGCACTACTTTCAATATCATCACAAATACTAAGATTTTGTATGCCTTTTGTCTCATCCCAAATAAAAGCTTTTCTTTGACCATTATTGGTGACAGAAAAACCTACTACTTGACCATAATTATTAATACTATAAGCCTCACTCAAATTATTACTTTTGGTATCAAGGTAATGTATGCCTTTTGTCTCATCCCAAATAAAAGCTTTTCGTTGACCACAATCATATACAGAATAACCAACTACTTGACCATAGTCATTAATACTATAGGGACAGCTAGAATTATTACCAATAGTACCAATATCTTGCATACCTTCGTCAGGGTCCCATACAAAGGCTTGTTTTTGCCCTATATCGTTAATTGAATAACCAACTATTTGAGCAGAGTCGTTAATATCTTTGGCTACACTTACATAGCCTCTAAATGTACCTAAGTCAGTCAGCTCATAACAAGAGGCAGCAGTAGTAACCTTTGATTGTGTTACACTTGACATCCGTAATTTTGATGAGACTGGGAAAGTATGGATTTTATGAGCCATAGATTGAGATAAAATCATAGTCATTTGTAATTTATTAGGGTTTATCTAAAATTTTCGCTTTACTACTTATTAACCAAGAGTCAAATAAGTAATTACGTTCAACTTCATAATCAATCAGCTATTTATATTAGTCTTTTTTTGATATATTTTCTTTGCTCCCATGAATATTGTTCACTTTAAAGTTCAATCAATCAACTTGAATAACATCATAAATTAATAAGATTTTTATAGCTATACGATAGTGCATATCTTTACTAAATCTTCATAAAAGTAGCAATTATTTTGAATTTGCTTTACCAAATCTTCATATCATAATATAATTTTGTCAAAAATATATAATTATATTTCAATTTCAAATATGTAATATCTCTAAGTTTTTACTGGTAGTGTTCAATTTCACTCCAGTTTCTACCTTAGTAAGTATGTTATTTCGTGAACTGTACAATATTTGTTTATACAAAAATTCCCCATAAATTCATAAATTGAATTAGTCTTTATACATGATTAAAAATCAACAAAATTAAATTTAAGTTAGTACGAAAAAATGCTTGTGTAAAAAGAAACAATTTATGCTTAAGTAATAGACTAATTGCGAAAAAGTAAAGTTTATTGAAATAAAAAACCCCTCTAAGTTTAGAGAGGTTGTGTCAGATTAAGTAGGGTTTACTGAATAAGTCTGATGGGTGGGGGTAGGAGTCAGAATTCAGGAGGAATGAAGAATTACAGAGGATGTATTCGGAACAATTGTCCCTCAATTTTTCTGCCGTTGTCTACTCAAAATCCCCACATTTTCAGCTTAAGGGAGCAAAAACCTTGCACTTTTTTATACATCCCTTGGCTAATATCTTTATATATCAATGCTTTTAGATTTAATCAGCAAGCTAAGTATTTTTTATTAGTTTTTGACCTTAGGTTTTACTTCCAGTCTCAGACTAGAGCACTAACTACCAAAAAGCCAAGTAGAACTGCAACTTTATGGTAAAATATAACGAAATTTTCAAGATTGAGTTAAAGTTTGAAATAAAAATAATTTAGAAAATAATAATTGTGATCAGTTTTGAGGACTTAAAATGTTGCACTTTCGGTATTCAACCTTAATCGATGCACCAGTTGAAGTTGTTTGGGAATTTCACGAACGTTCCGATATTCTGCAAATACTTACCCCACCTTGGCAACCGGTACAAGTCATTCGTCGTCAAGGTGGACTAGAAGTAGGGGCTATATCAGAATTTCAAATTTGGCTCGGTCCAATTCCTGTGAGGTGGGTGGCCCTACATACGGAATATGAAAAATATCGTCTGTTTACTGATGAACAAAAAGAAGGGCCAATGGATAGTTGGACTCATCGTCATCAATTTAGTGAAGAAGATGGTAAGACTAGGTTAACTGATGCGATCGCATTTTCTTTGCCTGGAGATTGGTTAGCGGAATCTGTTTTAGGTTGGTGGGTAGATTCTCGACTAGAGGACATGTTTCGGTATAGACATGATATTACAAAACGGGAATGCGAACAAAGTTAGAGTGTGGGAGTGTTCAACAATATAATTAATAATTAATAATTAATTATTAATTGTTGAATGTAGCTTCTTGTTTATTCGATATTGTAGATGTATCTGCTGTTAATAGAGGCGAACGTACAGATAAATAAATTAATGGACCTAAAAGTGGAACTAATGCTATCCAATACAACGGAGATTTTTTCATTCCTCGCCTGCTCATATCATCTCCTAATAAAGTGGGAAATAATAGACACAACAGACAAAAATCTAAACTCATTACATGAATAAATCTACTACTTTGCCACTGTTGAATAAAATCTTCCCAGTCACCATTTTTTAAACCGTATATTAGTAATAAAATTGTACCTACTGTTAAAGCAATTCCTAAAATTCGAGAATCTAAAATATTTAAAAATAAGTTCTTTTTTCCTGAAAAATTTGGATTAGGTTGACGCCATCCTAAATAGGGTAAAATAGCAAATGCTCCGAATCCAAATGATAATGTCGAGAATAACCATGCTGGTGTTTTTTGTCCTCTGCCATCAAAGAACATTAAACAACTGTAAATCAACGGCCATATTCCCATAATATTGAATAGAGATACAATTAACGGATTGATATTTTCCCATTGACCTGTTGACAATTTTTGGATTAATTCTAAAGTATCTGGTTGATCAGGAGGTGCTAGCAGAAATGCGTAAGTGCTAAACCCAATCCAAAGTAACCACAAAGCTATATTTTTTAACATAAGTTTTTTGGTAGTTGTTTAGTAATAAAATTTTTTTCTTGCTTTGTTGAAATGTCAAATTTTTTGATGAAATATTATTACCGAAAATTTGTGGGTATGCGCCTCCCCTTTTAAGGGGATGAAAAAAGAGAATATTCCTAATGTTAAGCCTCCTTATTGCAGGAGTTACCGTTAGCATATCTCCTCCGTAGGAAACTAACTGATAACTGAAATGACTGCCTGCTGATTTTGCAGCTTACTTCTAACTTAATGGTCTAGTAAAAATATTGATTTATTTTTAGGTGCTAGAGGTTATAATTCATCCTCAAAAGACTCATTAATTAAGGTAAAAATCTGTCTAAAGCTGACTTTAAAGCTTCAACTTCAACATCAATATCTCCATCTTGAGTTGCCCGGGCAATACAATCAGATAAATGGTTATCTAAAACCATACGAGCTACTCGGTCTAAAGCACCACGAACTGCAGCTATTTGTACTAATACATCAGGACAAGGACGACTATCTTTGATCATAGTTTTAATTCCTCTAACGTGCCCTTCAATTCTTGATAATCTATTCACGAGACGTTGTAAGGATTCTTCACTATGAACATGAGGATGAGCAGAAGAGTGATGGTTATGTTCCGAATTTGACTCTGTCTTGGCTTGATTATGAGGTAGCTGTTCTTTTTGTTGTTGCTGAGATACAACCATGATTTTGAGTATAATATAGTTAGGATTAGGAGTATTATAACACCAATCCCACTCAAGTTAGTCAATGAAACTTTAATGCTATGAGATTGCGCAAATTTTCTCAAATAACTACCAAAATCATTTCTCAATTATTGGCCATTTTTGTTGTTTTTACTTTAATAGTTACTTGTCTACCTACCCCACAAGCAATGGCAGCTTCAAGACTATTCCAAGGATTATCAAATCCTCAGTTATTAGCATTACAAACTGCACCAGAAAATCTAAATACTAGAAGTAGTAATAGTTTTGTGACAGAGGCAGTCAATAAAGTAGGTTTAGCCGTAGTGAGAATTGACACAGAGCGACTAATTACCCGTCCCACTAATCCACTTTTTGAAGACCCTCTTTTTGACCGTTTCTTTGGTGGAGAGTTACCAATGCCACCATCTTCAAAAGAGTTATTAAAAGGTCAAGGTTCTGGTTTCATTATTGACTCTAAAGGAATCATTTTAACTAATGCTCATGTAGTAGATAAAGCTGATAAAGTTACTGTGAGCTTAAATGATGGGAGACAGTTTACTGGGGAGGTAAAAGGAACAGATGAAGTCACAGATTTAGCTGTAGTTGAAGTTGATACAAAAGGTGAAAATTTACCAGTAGCAGCTTTAGGTAATTCCGATTTAGTACAGGTAGGAGATTGGGCAATAGCAGTAGGAAATCCTTTGGGATTTAATAATACTGTTACTTTAGGAATTATTAGTACCTTAAAACGTCCTAGTTCAGCAGTAGGAATTCCTGATAAAAGATTAGACTTTATTCAAACTGATGCCGCGATTAATCCTGGAAATTCTGGGGGTCCTTTGTTGAATGATAGGGGTGAAGTAATTGGGATTAATACTGCAATTAGAGCTGATGCTATGGGTATTGGTTTTGCTATTCCTATCAATAAAGCTAAAGAAATTAAAGATATATTAGCTCGTGGACAACAAGTACCTCATCCTTTTGTTGGTATTCAGATGATTACTTTAACTCCAGAAATTGCCAAACAAAATAATAGCGATCCTAATTCTGTTTTAATTTTGCCAGAAGTAAAAGGAGTTTTAGTAACGAAAGTTTTGTCTGGTACTGCGGCAGAAAAAGCAGGGATGCGCAGAGGAGATGTAATTTTAGAAATTGACAATCAATCAATAATTAGTGCTGAACAGTTACAGAGGAAAGTTGAAAATGGTGGTGTTGGTCAAAAATTGCAGTTCAAAATTCTACGAAATGGTAGAGAAAAAGAACTATTTGTTGTGAGCGGACAAATGATTTCTTCTGCTAATGTAGTAGATAAAGTTGACAAAGTTACTGTGAGTTTGAATGATGGTAGACAGTTTATTGGAGAGGTAAAAGGAACAGATGAAGTTACAGATTTAAAAGAAATCAAATATATACTAGCTCGTGGAGAAAAACGACCCTATCCTTCTGTTGGTATTCAGATGATTACTTTAACTCCAGAAATTGCCAAACAAAATAATAGCGATCCTAATTCTGTTTTAATTTTGCCAGAAGTAAAAGGAGTTTTAGTAACGAAAGTTTTGTCTGGTACTGCGGCAGAAAAAGCAGGGATGCGCAGAGGAGATGTAATTTTAGAAATTGACAATCAATCAATAATTAGTGCTGAACAGTTACAGAGGAAAGTTGAAAATGGTGGTGTTGGTCAAAAATTGCAGTTCAAAATTCTACGAAATGGTAGAGAAAAAGAACTATTTGTTGTGAGCGGACAAATGATTTCTTAGTCAGAAGTTAGACTTTTGGTGAAGCTGCTTATTGAGTAGGGGAGTGGGGGAGTGGGGGAGTGGGGGAGTAGGGGCGAACGGCCAGGTGTTGTATAATTTGATATTTTGCGTAAGTCTTGACTATTCCCTCTTCCCTATTCCCTCTTCCCTACTCCCTCTTCCCTATTCCCCAAAAACGATATAACCAATAAAAAATATGCAAAAAAATCCTACCATTAAAGGCATCTACGAAGTATGTATAGGTATCACCGAAACCTTGGCAATGATTCAATATTGGCAACAATTTGGCTATCGCATCGGGCAAACAGGAGAATTAACTGCTTCCACAGTGAAAAATTTATATGGAGTCAATTCTAATCTGCGCTCAATTCGACTCGATCGCCCAGATGTAGATCATGGTTTTATTCGCCTCATGGCTTGGGAAAACCCCACTAATGAAGGTTTAGAAATGACATCAATGAAAGTTTTGGGCAACCGTTGGGGGACAACTTTAACTACAGATGTTTTGAATATTCTTAACCATGTTGAAGATGCCTACTTAGCTGGTTTACCAATTACATACACTTTTCCCCAATGGGAAATAATTTACAAAACGGAGAAAGGTCGCCCGTTTATCGATCCAGCAGTGGGAGTGCGGGAAATGATGTTACTGCAACCATTAACACGTCAGGTATTGTTTCAACGCTTCAATTATACAGTGCCCGAATATGGCAAAATTAATCATAACTGTACTTTCAAAAGCAGCCAATTTACCCATGCAGGTATGGTGGTGCAAGATGATAGCAAAGAAACATTGAGATTTTACGAGGATGTATTAGGTTTGTTACGAACGCGGGATGATGATGAAACTACTTATGAAAGCTCGGAAGCAGCTAGACAAATTTTTGATTTGCAACCGGGGGAAAAGTTTAGAGTTACAACTTTTGACGATCCACGGTCCTCAATAAATTGGCAGGAGGCACGCTCTGGCAGAATGTATATTATTCGATTTCCTGAAGCAATGAACTTGGAAAGTTATTTTGAGCGATCGCGACCAGGTTGCTTAGGAATGTCTTTGTATACTTATCGAGTTAATAATATAAAATATTATTTTGACCGAGTTAAAAATTCAGCAGCAACGGAAGTTACAGATATTGTTGATAACGAATTTGGCGAACAAAGTTTTTCTTTTGTCGCGCCTGATGGTTATTTCTGGAATTTAGTGAGTAAGTAGGAGGAGTCAAGAGTCAGGTAGGGGAGTCGCCGGATTGGCGACGTACAGGAGTCAGGAGGGAAGAAGGGAGAGGAGGAAAATTAGAACGGGAGCAAGATGCTCCCACTGTACTATTACAATGCACCACTACCACCACTGTAGTGGCGTGAAACGCCTAAAACTGTGTAATAGATTTTTGTTTCTAGGTGTCTTGATCTCCCCACACTCCCCACACTCCCCACACTCCCCACACTCCCCACACTCCCCACACTCCCCACACTCCCCATCTCCCCATCTCGGCATGGTTGATTCAGAGGTAGGGGTCAATGACAGTCCCTTAACTGATGAGAAGTAAAAACAGGTGGATTTATCCCCTGTTTTTACAACCGTCAGAATCCACGCGGTTTTAACCCGTGGAGTGTCAACACATAACTCCGTTAACGCTCCGCGACATAACCACCAGGAAAGGAAATGCTTACAGGATTTTTTTGTTTATTTCTTCAAATCACAAGAGGCTTTAAACCTTAATTATTCGGTAAGATTAATTGTATATTTACCGAAAAGCGACGTTGAAGGCCCCCTGTTTTAACCGGGGGATGAAAACAAGCGATTCGTTTAGACAAGACTTCTAAAGTTTTCCTGTGCTATTATTACCTATTTTCGTGTCAAGCTTTAAATGTTGTATTAGAATTTTCGATAAAAACAATGTATTATATAGATTTTGCCATTTTCCTATTACCCTATTTTTAGCTTGACACGACACTACAATAACTTTTCGGTCTGCCCGTTTCTTTCTTTAGATGGTGACAATCTACCTAATTATGGTGAAAAACTCGGTGCTGGTGCTCGGACTCAGGTTCCGAGCACCAGCACCGACCCTACGGGCCAATGATTGGAAACCATCAGGAAAAAGAATAAAGCGATGCAGCGCCGCCAAAGGGGGTTTCCCCCATGAGCGACTGCATCAAGACAGTGTGGTTTGTATAGAACAGGCAATAATTGGTGTGTGAATGCAGACTGTCCTAACCCCTCCCAGGAGGGGAAGGTTAGCAGGGAGCAGGGGAGAAAGGAGAAAAAATCATAGTAGCTAAGTAAAACTACTGAAGTTGTCAAAAAAAATATATTTTCCCATACATTTTTCTCCCGAAAAAGCCGAGCCAATACTTAAGCATAACTCGTCTATTTTGTCAAGCTTTATGTGAAGAAAGATGTGGGTAAGGGATAGCTGACAAAGGGGGAATAATATAATTTTCAATAGATTTTTGCCAGGTACTTATCTACTAAACTAAGAAACTTTATACTGGGGATTGTTGATAAGTGGGAAAATCAATATATCCTTCTTTGTCAAATGAATACCAAATTTTTACATCAGCAGGTGGATTAAGAGGATAGCCATTGGTAAAACGTTCTACTAAATCTGGATTACTCATAAAGGGTCGTCCAAAAGCAATTAGATCGGCATTTCCAGCTTGAATTGCTGTTCCAGCAGTTTCTTGAGTATATCCACAATTTCCCATCAGTGAACTTGTAAATACCTCTCTAAACTCAGTCAAAGTCATCGGTTTCCCTAATTCGTGAGAACCAAAAGCTAAACCATCCATAACGTGAAGATAAGTTAACCCATAATTATTTAACTGTTGCGCAACATAAACAAAAGTTTCTCGAAAATCTGGCGAACCCATATCGTTAAAATTACCATTAGGAGAAATTCTGACCCCAACTCTATTAGCAGGCCAAACAGTTAAAATAGACTCTACAATTTCTTTGAGAAACTGAAATCTGTTTTCCAGACTGCCCCCATAGCGATCGCTCCGATGATTGGTTTTTGACTGTAGAAATTCGTCAATCAAATAACCATTTGCTCCGTGAATTTCTACTCCATCAAAACCAGCAGACTTTGCACGTTCGGCAGCTAAACGATAATCTTCTACAATTCGTGGAATTTCTTCTGTTTCTAGAGCGCGAGGAGTTTCTAATGGTTGTTTGCCAATGGGAGTATGAACGTATTCTTGATTCAACCTAATAGCAGAAGGAGCTACTGGCAATTGACCATTTTCGTGAAAGCTACTATGAGAAGCTCGTCCACAGTGCCAAAGTTGAAGGAATATAGGAGTACCTTTGCTATGGACAGCATCTACAACTTGTTTCCAAGCTTCTGTCTGTTCGTCTGAGTAAATGCCTGGAGAATTGACCCAGCCATTAGCTTGTTTAGAAATGACAGTTGCCTCTGAAATGATTAAACCTGCCCCAGCTCGTTGAGCATAATATTCGGCCATCATAGCATTGGGCATTCGTTCTGTACCTGCTCGCGATCTAGTCATTGGAGCCATGACAACTCGGTTTTTTAGGGTTAAATCTCCCATTATTAAGGGAGTTAGTAGAGTTTGTGAATCTGTTTGAGTAGTCATTTTTTTAATTGCTCAGTTTCTAGGATGATAATTTGATATTCATTAGTTTATTTTACCTGGAATTAATAATAGATTTAATTTATTAAAAAATAATAATTTTGAGCGATATTTAATTATCTATAGCTATAGGTTTAGGATTAAATAATTTTGCTTAGTCAAGAACAAGATTATGTTAAAACCGAATGCTAATACCAATTTTATATGAGGTTGCATAGAATTACAAAATTCATTCATTGATCTATCTTTATCTACGTTGATCTACAGTCAATTGTGCTTTAAGTATTATTCTATGCAGCTTCATTTCAATTTGGTATAATAACTGAATTGTTACTCATAAATACTAAATGGTTTGCCCCAAATAAAAGTTAAAAATATAGATATTTTTGTGTCTTTATCTTTGAGCAATTAGAGTTAAATTTATATAGCAATCCTAAATAGGTTGTCATACCATTTCTCTGTAACAATGCGCTTAATAATTATTGCTCAGACCTTATTAAACTGACTATTCTCATCTTTATATTAAGTGCAACTTCATGGAGAAATGGTATAAAAATTCAAAAACTAGAAATAAACCCCAAAACTTTTGCCCATTGCCCATTCTCTATTTCCAAAAAGCAGCAATATTTTGGGCAAGAATAAAATATGATTGCTATATTGCTTTAATTGATATTTTTTAGCAGAACTTCTTTGACAAAGACTTTTTTTATTGCCGAGCGCTAAATCATATTCATTTTCAAACATTCTGTCGACAATTTTATGAGTTTTTATTTGATGCCATTCTGCTTCTATTAAATTTAATTCTGGAGTTAATTGTTGGGAAAAAAACAGATATAATCCTTTCATAAGCATTCAGCTATTAGCTGTCAGTTAGCCTCCTGCGGAGGAACTGCGGACTTCAGCAACAAGACTCCCCCATATAGGATAGTGTTAAATGAATATAGACTTTAAGGGCAAAGAAGCTAACTTTTCTAATAAGATAATTAATAAAGCTTTTATCGTCAACTAAAAGCAATAGCTGATAGCTGAATGCTTACATCCTTTCTCTTCCCATTCTTTCCTTTTAGCTTTAATTAAACTACTTGTATGTGCTAAATAATTATTCATAACAATCACTGTATATTTGTATATTTTATTTTTTTTTCGATATTTTTACGCCTTTTCTGCCTCTTTATCCCAAATATTTACTAAATTTCATTTTTAAGCTGTCTTTTGTTCAAGCTTCCTATTGAACAAGGATAATTAAAGCTTTTGTTTGATTCATATATTCCTAATATATTTATTCATTTCTAATTTTATTAGTTGAATTGTGAGGTAAGCATTCAGCTGTCAGCATTCAGCTATCAGCTATCAGCTATCAGCTATGAACTTACTATTACACCGAAGGAGGAATTAGTTTCCAAAGAGACTTAAAACTTATGTTTGCGTAGCATTCCGCAGGAAATAAAAAGGTCATTAGCTAACTTTAGTAAGTTATTAGCTTCAAAAGCTGTTTGCGGAGCATTCCGTAGGAAATGCTAATAGCTGAATGCTGACATTGTGAGACGAGCTGATATATGGCGTTTGCGGTCGCGTTGCGTAGCAATATCGCTCTTTTTAACTACTTTTCTATTTTATACTTATTGAAGCTCACTTACTTATTCATAATTGCTAATATTATTTTTTTTGATTGCTATTTTTGTTAACAATTCACGATTAATTTTACCCTGATAATTACGAGGTAAATTTTCAACTTTAACCCAATATTTAGGTTGTTTAAACTTACTCAATTTTCCATTAATAGCAGTAATAAACTTTTCTACAGAAACTTCTAAGTCATCAGTAATATAAACAGCAGTCACAATTTCACCCCAATATTTATCGGGTAAACCTATTACACAAACATCAGTAACTAATCCAGTTGCTAAAATAGCTGCTTCTACTTCTGCTGGAAAAACATTTTCCCCACCAGTAATAATTTTTTGACTACGACGACCTACTATATTTAAGCAACCTTGATTATCCAAAAATCCTAAATCATCCGTCATAAAAGTTTCAGAAGGATTAAATAAATTGGGATAATACCCTAATGCTAAAGAATTAGCTTTGATGTTAATAATTCCAATTTTATTTTTGCCTAATATCTTCCCATTTTCACTTTTAATCATAATTTCTGCGTGGGGTAAAATTTGACCGTTGCTATTATTTCCTGTCAAAAAATCTTCCGGTTTAAGAGTAGCAATTTGAGCAGCAGTTTCAGTCATTCCGTAAGTAGGTGCTAATCTAATCTGATATTTTCTGGCTGTATCAAATAATTCTTGCCAAGGAGGAGCACCACCTAAAAGCACTGTCTGAAAATTAGATAACCACTTGGCTGTTTCTGAATTTTGTATCAGTTTTTGTAACTGAGTTGGTACTAGGGAAATAAAAAATTTATCGGAATTAATATTCCATTCCTTTTTGTCAAAAATTTCTTTGTATGATGGCAAAATTACTAAATTTCCTCCAGTCGTAAAGGAGCGCATAAATTGCATTAAGCCACTGACGTGATATAAGGGTAAAACACAAAATGAGTTAATTTGTTGTACTTGAAAATATTTTTGGAACCCTTCTACTGATGCTATTAATGTTTCCCATGTGTGAATGGTAAATTTAACTTTTCCAGATGAGCCACCAGTAGGAATCATAATCAAATTTTTTGGAAAAAATTCTTTGGTATTATTATTAGTATGTATTGGTTTTATAGAGATGCTATTTTGAGGATAAACATTCTTTTTTTCCATATATGACCCCAGAAAATTTTCGTCGGGAGTATTTCCAAAAATTATGTTTGGTTGTACTAATTCTAATACTTGCTCCCATTCTTGTTTAACCCAATTTGGATTACATAGAAAGACTTGAAAACCAGTAGCAACAGCAGCAATGAAACTGGTAATAAATTCTGTTGGTTTTGCTTCTGATATAAATATCTTTGGTGCAGATTCTGGGTAAAATTTTTTGCTCAAGTATTCAAACTTTTTTTGACTAATGGAATAGATATCAATACTTTTATTGCTAATCAGTAAATCACTATTTGTACTCAGATAGTTAAAAATTTGGTTCATAAATTGTCTTGTCATATTTCTTATTGTTCATTAAATCAATGGTTCATTAATTGGTAATTGATAATTACCCCTGGTTAAAACCGTTACGGAATTGAATATAAGGAAATATTATTTCTTTTCTCTTGGTCGATTGGATATGGCGTTAGCGCAGCGGCTCTGTCAAGAGCGGGAGACCTCGCCATCCCATCCTAAGGTCATGCTCCGCAAACGACCGCTTTTTTTCCTTAAAAGGGGAGGCTTTAAACCAGAATTATTGTAAGCATTCAGCCGTCATAATTTAGCCATCAGCTATTGCTTTTAGTTTTAGATAAAAGCTGTACTAATTGAGTCAGAATTGATACTTACTATAAAAGCTGGCTAAAACATTCTATATTCATTAAAACCCCCTCATGAGAACTGAGAGCTGACAGCTAATAGCTGTTTGCGCAGCAGTCCGCAGGAAATGCTTACGAATTATTTAATTATTAATTATTAATTATTCGGTAATTCCAAAGCTAAAGGCGCGATTTTTGAGTAGATTTGTTTTTAATTCTGTCGCCAGTCATAGTGCTGATTTTCTAACAATTTTTGTTTCAAATACTCAATGTAATAAAGAGGGTGGGTTTTGAGAACTAGATGCTCTTACCTCCAGGCTTTCGGTTAAACCCGCCCCTACAATTTTTTTAACGTTTAATTAGACCTACCTACTTATTACCAATTAGTCAATAACTATTTGTACTCAGATATCTTGCCATATTTCTTCTTGTTAATTAAATCAATGGATAATTCCAAAACCAAAATCACGATTTTTGAGTAGATTTTGTTGTAATTATTTCGCGAGTCGTAGTGCTGATTTTCTACCAACTTTTGTTTCACATATTCAATGGAATAAATATCACTACTTTTAAGTAAGTGAGCATAAATAAACGCAATATTAGAGGGAGGGTTTTGAGAACTAGATGCTCTTACCTCCAGGCTTTCGATTAAACCCGCCCCTACAATTTTTTTAACGTTTAATTAGACCTACCTACTTATTACCAATTAGTCAATAACTATTTGTACTCAGATAGTTAAAAATTTGGTTCATAAATTGTCTTGCCATATTTCTTCTTGCTCATTAAATCAATGGATAATTCCAAAATCAAAGGCGCGATTTTTGAGTAGATTTTGTTGTAATTATGTTGCGAGTCGTAGTAACGAATTTTTACTTCATTAATTAAAAAGCTGAGAGCTGCTCGCTAATAGCTGTTTGCGCAGGATTCCGGAGGAAATACTTACTGCCATATTTCTTCTTGTTCATCAAACCAATGGGTAATTCCAAAACCAAAAGCACGATTTTTAAGTATATTTGGTTGTAATTCTGTCGCGAGTTGTAGTGCTGATTTTCTACCAACTTTTGTTTCAAATACTGAAGAGAAAACCATATCAATAGTATGATTTTGGCAAAAATTATGGAGTTGCGAAGGCGAACCAAAAATAGCAGGTTTTATCGAAAATATTCCTCGCCAACCCTGTTGATAATATTGTTGCATTTTACTGAAGTTGGCAACAGATTCATCTAAAGCTATAGGGGTCGAGTGTTGATGACTTAATTTCAACATTTCCTCAAATTTATCAACAGGTAAAGGTTGTTCTATAAATTCAATTAAATTGAGATTTTCACATATTTCTAACCATTGTTTTGCCTCCTCAAAAGTTAATCCACAATTAGCATCTAATCTGAGATTTGCTTCTGTAGGAAGTGCTTTAGCTAACTGCTGAAAAATTTGGAGTTCCGTTTTAATTTTACTAACTCCTATCTTCCATTTAAAAGTACGATATCCTTCTTGCCATAGTGGCTGCCAAACTTCTAGAGCTGCTTCTCCTTCTGGTAATAAAGCACTGTAACAATTAGAGCTTTTTAATTCTTCTTTCTTGTCTATTTCTCTTTCCCTCAAATTTTCCCAAGCTGACTCAAAACCAAACTTACAAGCAGGTAAATTTTCAGGAATAGATAAAATTGTTTCTACTGTGATTTCTGTTGGTAAGTGGTGACAAAAATCTAAAGCTTCCGACAAAGTTTCAGAGCCAAACCAACTTAAAGGAGCAATTTCACCTAAACCTATTTTTCCAGTTTTGTTGGTTAGTTGCAAAATAACTCCTTCTCTAATATTCCAGATACCATGACTGGTTTTTAGGGGTTGTTTGAAGTTCCTTTTGTAGAGGAAAAATTTTAGTTGGTACTGCATAATTTTTGGGGAAGGTTTTCTTTGAAAATTCAACCTCCTAGTCTATGTTTTGCAAGGTATAGTAGTTTCAAATAAAAATGAGACGGATAAATCCCTTATTTTTAAGGATTATATCTATGTGCGCTGGCATATTTACAAATTGCAGGAGGTGTCCAATAGCTAAAAATCTTATATTGTAAGCTTTTTATTCCCCCAGATGAGCTGTTGCTTATTGCCTGTTGCCTGCGCGCAGCACTATATATCAAGGTTAAGTGTCTCAATCTTAATTGGAATGACTATATAGCAACTGCTACAGCGGTTAGGACAGAGAAAAGTATCAAATTATTAGACCATCTCATAGAGACGATAGCTATGTTTGTCTTTTATGTCCTAAGCACCTTGGTGACTGCTATAAAATTTATAGTAGTGTTTATTAAATTAGACTACATCTATAAAAGTTGATAGTACATAATTTTTGGGGGAAGGTTTTTTTTGAAAAATTTAACCTCTTTGCCTTTTTATTGCAAGGTAAGGATAAAATTTATAGCAGTTTTAATTAGATTAGACCACATCTATAAAAGTTGTATTTTTAGTGTCTAATTTATTTACCTAAAAATCACAATCATCCTTATATTTTCAATTGATCAGCTAATTTTAAATCTGACTATTGAAAATTACTTTACAATCAATTATAGTCGTGACATACCTATCTTGTTCTTTCTCAAAGGGAAAAAAATGCTTACCGAGTTTTTGGCGAAAAAACACACTAAGAATTTTTATGTATATGATGCTGATGGTAGTGGTTATGTAGAAGAAGCAGACTTACAAAGGTGGGCAAAAAATCTTGCTCAATTGCGAGACTGGCAACCTGGAACATTAGAATTTGAAAATCTTCTTGCTAAGTTTAAGTCTGTCTGGATAAATTTTTGGCAACCTGCCGATATTGATGGTGATGGAAAAGTTAGTCTTCAGGAATACTTAAAAGTTGTCGAGGTATCTGTTGATAATTTTCCTAATTCACGAGAAATGCAGGAATCTCATACTGCTAAAGCTAATACTATTTTCAGTATCCTTGATGCGGATAATGATGGAACTATTTCTCAATCTGAATACATACAATTTTGCCGAGCTATTGGTTTAGATGAAGCAACTGCTAAATCTGTATTTATAAAATTATATTAGGGTGGAAAAGGGTACTTTTTACGAGAATAATATCTTCGACTAAGTAAATATTTTTACGTTATAACCTCGGTAACTAACTTCATAGTTTCTATGAAGTTTAGCCCTACTTGAGCTACTACTTCTTTTTCCTTCCTTCTAGCAAAAAATTTATCAGAGTTCCAATCCATTTTTGAGGATTTTCCCAGTGAATATTATGACCAGATTCAGGAATTATTTTCAGATGAGCAACCTGACATAATTCTACTATTTTTAAATTAATACCTTGAAATTTATCATCAGATTCTCCCGCCATTAATAAAGTAGGAATCTGATGATTTGATAACTTCTCCCAGAGAGAAGGTTGATTGCCTGTTCCCATATTTCGGAGAGACCTTGCTAATTCCAATGGATTATTTTCTAACCGTCTTTCTATAATTTTCTCAAAGTTATGATTTTGCCTCAAAGATTTAAATAATGCTTGACTATACCAATTAGATAAAAATTCTTGAAAATTACTATTTTTTAACTTATTAGCTAACTTTAAATCTGATTGACGACGGAGCGATCGCTCAACTTCAGTCTTTAATCCTGGCGATGCTGATTCTAATATTAATTTCTCAAATCTAGTGGGAAAATAAATTGCCATATATAAAGCTAATCTGCCACCCATTGAATAACCAAATAAATAACATTGATCAATTTTCAACTCATCCAATAAATGAATCAATCCTATGGCAGTATTTTCCATATCGTAATACTCATCACTGCCAGTAACTATAGTTTTCCCATGTCCAGGTAAATCAACTGTTAGACAACAAAAATATTCACATAATTGGGGAATGAAATCGAAAAAATCATTACTACTTCCCATAAATCCATGTAGTAATAGAATAACAGGCTTATTAGTGTTACCTGTTAAATAATAGTTGAATTGATAATAACGAAATATTTCTGTCAATTTTTTCAAAAAAAAACCCTAGATAGGGTAAGAATGGTCGGTAGATTATTCACAGATATTTAATTTTTACTACCTTTGTTATTTTTCTCTAGACTCATTTACTTTTGCATTATTTAACATCAATGAAAACTGATAAAGTTAGAGAAAAAATCTTGAAGTATTCTGAGATATGCAATTATTTGAGACCTCTACTCTGCATCATCTCCTGCAAAAGTTAAGTAAACTCCATCACCACGCTCCTGAATACCATAGAAAGATGAAGCTATCCCATTATTTGAACTTCTAGCTGTTACTTCTTGACTTGTTATTTGTCGCTGGACTGGTTCAGATAGTTGAGGTAGAAGATTTTTCTTTTCTTTTTTCATTGTGCTTTCTCCTGTTAAGAATTTTATAATTTTAGATTATCGCTGCGATACTTGAATTGTCAACCGTTTCTTAACATTTTTTTTGATATATCTTTGTTTTAGTCAGTTGCAACTTTTATTTTAGACAGTTTTTTAAGTTACTAACAACGACTTTGAACCCTTGCATATTGATATACTTCATAGCTTGAGAAGAAAGTATAAAGTTTTTTCCCATAGAGACTATTTTAAGCAAATGATTTTTGCACTTTACCTCCTGAAATTAAAGAGATATCACAACTAATATCCCGATACATTAGACATCTCAAGTAATAAAAAATAAAATCAATTATCGCACATAAATTATCAATTATTCCCCCCTGCTCCCTACTCCCTACTCCCTCTTTTCCAGAGATATCTATTAAATCTTTAGGACTACCCAAATTTTTACTGTCGTGCTATAACTTATAAGTTTCCTGAAATAGTTTTCTATCCTTCATCAAATCACAAATAAATCTTCAGACAAAGCAGAACCAAGCAGATTGCAAGTAAATGAAGTACAGTCATTGATTTGATAAACTACCAGCATTTTTTAAACTGGTTGACAAATTTTTTTACTGTACCTCATAAACCTGACATCTGCTGTATATATTCTATAGCAACAGCTTTACCTTTCCTTAAATTAAGGTGGTAGATATATCGCTATAATTTTCAATTACTTATTCAGATTTAACAAACTTCAGCGCAGCAGAATTCAAACAATAACGCAATCCAGTTGGTGGAGGACCATCAGGGAAAACATGACCGAGATGAGCATCACAATTACTACAGAGAATTTCTGTTCTTCGCATAAATAAACTCCAGTCAGCTTCTTCTTTGATATTATCCTCATTAATCGGTGCCCAATAACTCGGCCAACCTGTACCAGAATCATATTTCTCTTCCGAACTAAATAAGTCAGCACCACAACAAACACATTTGTATATTCCTTTTTCTTTATTGTTGTGATATTCCCCTGTAAATGGTCTTTCAGTTCCCTTTTTTCTAGTTACATTGAACTGTTCTGGTGTGAGTTGTTCTTTCCACTCTTTTTCACTTTTTTGAACTTTATTAACCATACTTTTAATATTCCTGTTCACAAATTATTTCTAAGTACAACACCTAATTTTTAAGTGCTATAGATTATCATGCTTTACTAATTGTAACATATTGTTAAGCATTCTGAGGATTGTCTTTTTCCTTGGGCAGAAAATTATATATAGCAATTCCCAAGAAGAGTGAGGTACAAAATTCGTTGGTTTTAGGGAATAGGGAACAGGGAATAGGGAATAGAAGACAAATAAAGATTGTGTACCCCATTAGACTGAGAAACGCTATAGAAAATATTGAGTTGCTTAAAAAGTAAGAGTGATGATAAATCTTAAACAGGGAAATATTTTTCCCATTTTTCCCTGTTACCGAAAAATTGTGGTTGAAGGCCTCCCCTTTTAAGGGGATAATAAAGAAAATTTTTTATTATTAGTCAATCCTATCCCTTTTAAAGGAGAGGTAATAATTAATTATTAATAATTAATTATTAATAATTCCTCATATCCCATGTTTAGATAATAAATCCCAAACCAAATAATAATCCACTAAAAAAATGTAGATAAACAGCAATAAATTTACAGTTACTAACTTTTTCTGGTTGGTCGTGATAATTACCAACATGGCGACATAACTGAATAGCAAATGGTAAACCACCAAAACTTAACAGAGTCCAAGCTGGGAAAATTCCTAAACCTACACAGATAGAAATCAGTACAAAAACAATACCACAAGACCAACTTAATAATTGAGAACCTGCTTTAGTTCCCATTCTTACAATAGGCGATCGCTTCCCTGCTGCTAAGTCATCTTTTGCTTGGTGAAAGTGAGAACAAAAGAGAATAATAGTAGTAGTAATTCCAATAATTATTGATGCGGTCAAACTTATCATTGACCAATTTTTAGTTTGACTATAATAAGCAGCAGAAATTGCCAACGGACCAAAAGCAAAAAAACAGAGAATTTCTCCTAAGCCTTGATATCCCAATCTAAAAGGAGGACCTTGATAAATATATCCCAAAAAACAGCACAACAATATTAATCCAATTACCGTTACATCTTTTTGCCACCAACTAATTCCTGAAATTCCTAAAATTCCCAATAGTAAAAATAAATTACCCAGGACAAACATCAAAGATTTATTTCCTGTCAAATTTACTAAAGAATGATGTTTATTTTTATCGATACCTGTTTCTGAATCAAATATATCATTACTAATATTTTCCCAGGCTAAAATGAAAATTGCTGATGTAATAAATGTTGAAAAAATCGACCAATTAATCGAATTTTTTTCCCAGAAAGCTATTGCAGTTCCCACCCATATAGGCATAATCGCTACACTATACATAGGTGGTTTGATGGCAGCTAGCCATAATTTTTTTTGAGATTGATTTATTGTTTGAAATGTCATCTTAATTTGATAATTAATCTTGAGATTTTGGTAATAGTTATGTGAGTTGATTGGTAAGCATTTCCTAGGTCATGCTGCGCAAACAGCCGTCAGCTATCAGCTATCAGCTATTGCTTTTCGTGTGGCTTTAAAGCTGTATTAATTGAGCTATAATTAATCTTACTACAAAAGTCGTTAAAGTCTATATTCATTTAAACTATGTCCTTAAAAGTAGGGTATTATTGCTGATAGCTGACTACTAATAGCGGAATGCTTACGTTGATTGTCATATAGCAATTCCCATGCTGATGAGGTACAAAATTCGTAATTTTTAGGGAGTAGGGAATAGAAAAGAAGAAAAACAACTATACCTCAGTAACTTGAGAAACGCTATAGTTTAATCAGTTGTGACAAACTTCTCAACCCTAAGTATAGATAATGATAAACATACTTCATAAATATTTTTTGCTAACAACAATTGTTCATCTGTGAAGACTTTAATTTCCGAGTTATGCAGAAAATTTAACAAAAAATAATGTAATTTATTATTCCTTTACATTTGATTGGATTTGGCCTTGATGCTTGCCTAAATAATCCTCTATGACTTACATAGCAGTTCTCGGAATCGTTGTGTAAAATATCTTGGAATTAGGCAATAGCTCTAGAAAAGGTAAGAGTTTAGACTTTTTATCTATTTTGAGATTTTTGACAAAAAAGGGCGTTGCACAGTGACGAATGATTTGACATTTTTGATGAACATAATTTTAGATTTGAGAATTGCTAGAATGATTAATATTAGGTTTTTTAGAGTCAAATTATCGACTAATTTTTGGCAATATAAATAGGCGTAAAAATCAAAAATAAAATCAATTATTATCCATAAATTATCAATTATTTATCCCTATTGCCTGTTTCCGGTTGCCTGTTTCCGGTTGCCTGCTGCCTCTTTTCTGGAGATGTATAATATCATTCCATAATGTGCAACCCCCAAAAAAGAGTTAAGTAGGTAGGTGAAATTAAGAGTTTATAGAAAATCTTTATTAAACAAGGAATTAAGCAATTTTTTTCACCCTACCTCATACCTGTAATTTAGTTTGATATTTGATATTTATTTATACCTACTTACTTAGGACTGCTATTATATCTTAAATACGGTAAAACCAAACTTAAAGCTCTTGGCAATATCCTAGGGCTAACAATATGTAAAAGTCTCAAAAAGAGAACAGGAAAGAGAAGCACAAAGAAAAGGAAGGAAAAAGATTTAATTTTGACAATAAACATGGGGTCTAACGTAAATAAAGGTGATAATTTTAATTAAAACTAGGGGATAAATTGGGCCGCCTTTAGGAATTGAACAGTCCTACCAATCACTCTCTCTTAATATTCAGTGAAAGTTTCCTATTCATTAGTTTTCATGCCTGTAATACCTACTTCTGTTAATCTATTTCAAAGCTGCCAAGACCTGCATCAGTTTCTGTTAAATTGTCAACAGACATTAACGGAACAGGTGCAGAAAAAAGTCATTAGTATTTCTGTGGAAATATTACCAGTAGATCCCCTAGCAGTATTGCAGGAAATTTGTGAACCCCATCAACTACATTTTTATCTAGAAAAACAAGTTATTGGAAAAACAAATACTGAAAAAAATACCTTAGCGATCGCTGCTGTGGATGCTGCGACTCACTTTACTGTTACGAGTGGGAACCGTTTCTCACAAGCTCGATCTTTTATTCAGTCATGTCTTAACAATACAATTGTTTTAGGTGCAACACATTTACCATTTTCAGGTCCTCACTTTTTTTGTAGTTTTACTTTTTTTGAACAAGATTCCCCTATCAATCTAGATGTTTCTCAAAATGGTAATTATCGGGAAAAACTATCTATAAATTCTCACTTTCCTTCCGCAACTATATTTTTGCCACAGTGGCAAATAACTCAGAAAAATAATTGCCATATACTTGTTATTAATACAGTTATCACTACCTCCATAAATGTTAAAAATATTTCCCAGATAATTTGGCAGAAATACCAGCAAATTACTCAAATAAATAATACTTCTTTATCAAGTTTAATCAAGCCTCGCGGAAATCTTCGGAAAATTAATCCAAATCATTTACAAGACTTTAAAAAATCAGTAGCTTCAGCCCTAGATTTGATTAACTCAAATTCTTTAAAAAAAATAGTTTTAGCCCACGCCATAGACATATATTCTCAAACCCCTGTTAACTTAATTCAGTCTTTAAATAACTTACGATTCATTTATCCAGACTGCTATGTATTTTCTACCAGTAATGGCAAAGGTCAAAAATTCATAGGCGCAAGTCCAGAAAGGTTAATTAGTATTAATAATAACCAATTAATTACAGACGCTTTAGCAGGTTCAGCACCCAGAGGTAAAACCTCCACTCAAGACGTCAAATTAGCCAAGAATTTATTATGCAGTGAAAAAGATTTACGAGAACATCAATTTGTCATAGATTTTATTATTAAACATCTCCAAGATTTAGGATTAAATCCTCATTACCCATCTCAACCCCATCTACTACAATTGTCAAATATTCAGCATTTATGGACACCAATTACAGCAGAAATTTCCCAAAATATTCATCTATTAGAAATCTTAGCAGAGCTACATCCCACCCCAGCAGTAGCAGGAGTTCCGAGAGATACTGCTCAACAACAAATACATAATTTTGAAACTTTCGAGCGATCGCTTTATGCAGCACCTATAGGTTGGATAGACTATCAAGGAAATGGGGAATTTGTTGTAGGTATTAGGTCAGCATTAATAGACGGAGACCGCACCAGACTTTTTGCAGGTGCAGGCATAGTTATTGGTTCAAAACCAGAGAAAGAATTAGCAGAAGTTCAACTAAAACTTCAGACTTTATTAAAAGCTTTAGTTTGAAGTAGCAGTCAGCACTCAGCTATCAGCAGTCAGCTTTTCAATATGTATAATGGGAGATTAAAACCCTCATAAAAGGCGTACCACTAATTTTTTCAAATAAGCGTGGGGAACTTAAAACCTCGAATTTTTAGCGCTCCAGCTAAATGCTGGCAAGGGTCGCATTCCGGAACGGAAAAGCTGATAGCTAGTTAAGTATAGCAGGGAACAGGGAACAGTGTTCAATAATTAATAATTAATAATTACCTTTCCTTGAAAATAAGAGGATTGACTAAAAGGAAAATTTTTCTTGTTTCTCCTTTAAAAGAGAGGCTTTAAACCTTAATTATTTGGTAAAAGCTTTTCTCTGTCTCAGGTTCATTATTAATTTCTGTCCTAACCAACTCTTTCTTTGCTATAAATATAACCATTCTATTTATTTAGCCAGTCATACTATGAACAATTTATTTGATAATTTGGCAAATCAAGATAGCGGTATTAGTGACAATTCTGGTTTACTTAATAATGATGATTTATCCTCAACTCTGGATGAGATAAATCAAGACTTAAACCAGAATTTGACTGATAGTTTCCATCAGCAACAACAGTTCGACTATCAAAATTTCAATATGGGTTTAGGGGAAAATCCAGACTTGACTCAAAATGATTTTTCATCCGATAATTTGGCAAATCAAGATAGCGGTATTAGTGACAATTCTGGTTTACTTAATAATGATGATTTATCCTCAACTCTGGATGAGATAAATCAAGACTTAAACCAGAATTTGACTGATAGTTTCCATCAGCAACAACAGTTCGACTATCAAAATTTCAATATGGGTTTAGGGGAAAATCCAGACTTGACTCAAAATGATTTTTCATCCGATAATTTGGCAAATCAAGATAGCGGTATTAGTGACAATTCTGGTTTACTTAATAATGATGATTTATCCTCAACTCTGGATGAGATAAATCAAGACTTAAACCAGAATTTGACTGATAGTTTCCATCAGCAACAACAGTTCGACTATCAAAATTTCAATATGGGTTTAGGAGAAAATCCAGACTTGGCTCAAAATGATTGTTCATCGGATAATTTGGCAAATCAAGACAGTGGTATTAGTGACAATTCTGGTTTACTTAACAATGATGATTTATCCTCAACCCCGGATGGCATAAATCAAGATTTTGGCATAGATTTTTTTGAAGTAAATTCTCAATCTCCATTACCAGAAATTTCTAACTTTCAGCAAGAGCAAAACAATTTAAGTTTAAGTTCTCATACTTTTGAGAGTCAAAATATGAGTCTATCTAGTCATCATTTGGAATTTAATTCATCCACCGCTGCTGCATATAATTATAATGACAGTTCTCCATATACAACTATAAATGATTCTGGCAGTATTTATCTACATACAAGCAGGTATCCTTATGGTCATTATGAAGGTTATTTAAAAGGTCGTAATGTTTATAATTCTAGTCATTATTATCTAGGATATGCAGGTACAGACGGCAAAGTTTATGATAACTATAATCATGCAGTTGGTTGGGTAGATAATAACGGTAATGTTTATAATAATGGAGGTTGTAAAGTTTACCATACCAGCAGAGGAGTGGTTGGTGCTGCTGCCTATTTATTATGTTCCTATTATGGTGGAGCAAATTAATTTTTGGCAAGAAGGAAGAAGGAAGAAGGAAGAAGGAGGAAGGAAGAAGGAAAAAAATAACTTAATTAAACCTCAAATATTTATGGAGTTTGGAGGTTTTGGAGTCTGGTTAGGAGATGGTTTGGAGACCAAACCCCTACGTTTTCAATTTAACTTTCTTGATGACTGATAAATGATTGAAACTAAAGCAAAAATTTACACCTTTGCTGAATATTCGCAATATCAAGATAGTACAGATAATAAATATGAATTAGTGAATGGAGAACTTATATCTTTGACACCTCCTAGTGGAATTGATGCTTTAATTTTGACTTTTTTATTTCAGGAATTTTATCGAGAAATTATCAGAATAAATGCTCCTTGGCAGGTAATGCCAGGAAATATCGGCATTAGAACAGCTATTAATAAATCTCGCATTCCCGACTTAACAATTATTACTTCCGAACAAACAGAATTACTCAAAAATATGACTACTGCTATTTTAGATTCTGCTCCTATTTTAGCAGTAGAAATTGTTAGTCCTGGTCATTTCAGTTATCAGTTATCAGTTATCAGTTATCAGCCTTTTACAGTGAACAGTTATCAGATTTGATTTTTTAGCTTTTTCAGGAGTTTATGGATATAAATAAGAGTATTATCTATGCTTATAAATACTTAACAGAGGGAAAAAAAGAATATGTATTATCTAAACAACTTCTCAGAAGTGGAGCATAACGCACCATTTTTGATGTGGCTTAAAAGGCAAAGTTTTAGACCCAATTATTTTGATGAACCAAATATTAGAAAAGTAATTTCTCAGAGACTGAGAAAGCTTCGAGGGTACTTTCAATAAGAATCAGAAATTATCCATAAATATTCTCCTCCCAATGTGTAGGTTGGGTTGACGTAGGAAACCCAACATTTATTAAACTAAAAATTTCCAATTACAGGAGAAACTAAGATTGCTTAGGAGGTACTTTCAATAATAATCAGAAATAATAGTGAAATATTCCCCTCTCAATGACAGATAATGTAGGTTGGGTTAAGTCCGCGAAACCCAACATTTATCAAACTTTTTGAACCTACTGAAAATTTCTAATTAAAGTAAGATTGCTTAGGGAGTACTTTCAATAATAATCAGAAATTATCCGGAAATATACCCCTCACAATTAGAAATAATGTAGGTTGGATTGACGCAGGTTAGCGGAGCTTATCCGGAGGATAAACCCAACATTTATCAAACTTTTTGAAGCTACTGAAAATTTCAAATTACAGGAGAAAAAAATTATGGTTTTACCTTTACTTCCCGCAGTTGCTGGCGGAGCTGTAATGGCATGGAATGGAATAGTTAATGCCTTTAATGGCGCCTCCGGTAGAACTATGCAAAAAAATTTAGAAGGGCAACGACTAGCTCATCAAAAAGAATTACAAGAAAAACAAAAAGTGGCTCAACTTCAAAATGAATATATGCGTACTATGTCTCAGATTAAGTTGCAGCAAAATAATCAAGCATTTCAACGAGACTTACAACGAAATAACCAAGAATTTCAGGCAGAAATAGAATATCAACGTCTTACTGCTCAAGCAAAATTACAACAAAATAATCAAGCATTTCAAAGAGACTTGGAAAGTCAACGCTTTGCTCATCAAAAAGAATTACAAGAAAAACAAATCTCTGCACAATTTGACCTGGAAACTTATCGTCAAGAATTTCAAGCAAAAATAGTCGAATACCAATGCCAATAAAATCGGAAACTCCAAGAATTTATCAAAGCAGTAGATATGCAAATAGCTAAAAGTAACCAAGAATTTCAAACCTGGCTATTTCAACAACAAAAACAAGTACAAATTGAACTAGCTCAATATAACCGAGAAACTCAATTTTTTATCGCAGTATATCAACGAGAAGCTGCCCTAGAAATCAAAGAATTAGACAACTGGCCAATCAAAAATTATCCCTGGCAAATACTTGAATACCATCAAGGCAGAAATCCTATTCCCGTACAAATAATACTCGCACCTCCAGAAATAGACTTTGACCGTTTTGAACATCTCAATAAAATTTCCACCTCCGCATTTCCTAAAGTAGAAAAACGTCTTTCCCAATCCTTAAAAAACTTCCTACAAAAATACTATCCCCTAGAAAACCAAGAACGACCTACAGAACTAATAGACCACACTTGGGATAGTAACCGTTTTGCTGGAGGTAGTGCAGTTAAAGCCATATTTAGTCGCTTAAAATCTGAACCCATACTATTAATAGAATCAGAAGTAGATGGAGACCTAATTAATATTCAAGTTGCCTATTGGAGTGGCGGACAAGAAATATCTCCCTTCTACAAAACTATAATTTCTCACCTACATTATCCGAAAATTATCTACGAATTTGCAATTCAACGCGCCTTACATTGGGAAACGAATGTCAAACAGAAACTCTTGGCAAAAGGCAAAACAGAACAAGAGATAAATCAAAGATTTGGTGGAGATAATTCTTTAAACTTGAACATTTATAGAGAAAATCAAGAATTAGCAGCAGATGGAATAGAAATTGAATGTCACTACAAAACTAATAGCGAAGACTTTGGCAAATTATCAGCTTTGTTAGGAGCATATCATAATATTATTGCTGCTCTATTTACCGACATTCATTATTTAATTCACACTAACTTATCGCCGAAGTTGCCAGAATTATTGCCAGAGTTAGAAATAGAATTTTCCGTAGATCGACGTTTGGCAGATAACCTGTTTCAAATGGTAGTTGAAAGTTATATTGGCAGTCTCAGAGCAATGGAAAAAGACCGCTCCGAATTAGTACCAGAATTTGCTGCGGATATTGCTTTTGGTTTGACTGGTTTATCTAATCCTACTTTCGCAGAACAAATGTTAGATTTTTCCCTGGAGTCTTGGCTAAATTCCCGTTATCTTTCTGTGGAGAATAGCAGAGAAAAATTTGACATAGTGGCTGAAAATTTACTGCCTCTGGATCGGGAGTTTGTTATTAAGATTAATCGCTGTTTGGTTGGTTTGAAACAGCAGAAAAAATTGAGCGTAATAAATTCTTGTTACCAGCGGGCAATAGAGAAATTTAATCAGGAAAAATATCAGGAGGCAATTATTGATTTTGGCTACGTTATAGATTTGAATCCTCAATTTGCTGATGGTTATTATCGGCGAGGTTTGACTTATATTAAGTTGACAAATTATCGAGAGGCAGTTGAAGATTTGACTCAGGTTATAGGATTAGATGCTAGTCACGCTCGGGCATATTATTATCGGGGTAATGCTTATTATAAATTAGGAGAATATCAGCAGGCACTTGATGATTATGACCGGGCGATAAATTTGGGTTTGAATGAAGCGGTGAAAAGTCGAGATATTGTTCTGGGTGTTTGGGAGGAAGTTAAACGTCAGGCGGAGGAAAAAATTAGGCGGGAAGAAAGGGAAAGACAAGAAAGAGAGGCAGAGGAAAAAAGGCAGCGGGAGTCGAAAGGGGAAGTCTTTACTTTTGAAGTAGTTACTGTCAACAATTCTGGCAAAATTATTAATCGTACCCAGGGAAGTTCCAGGCAAAAAATTGAAGACTTGGCTAATGGGATTAAATTAGAAATGGTTTATATTCCTGGGGGAAGTTTTCTCATGGGTTCGCCGGAAAATGAGGCGGAAAGAAATTCTGATGAAAGTCCGCAATATCAAGTAACTCTCCAACCTTTTTATATGAGCAAATATCCTATTACTCAAAAGCAGTACGAAGCCATGATGGGAAATAATCCTTCTAACTTTAAAGGAGGAAGTCGCCCAGTAGAAAATGTGAGCTGGCACAATGCCATAGAGTTTTGTCAAAAGCTATCTGAAAAAACTGGGAAAATTTACACCCTGCCTAGTGAGAGTCAGTGGGAATATGCCTGTCGTGCCGGGACAACTACTCCTTTCTATTTTGGAGAAACTATAACGTCTGAGTTAGTTAACTATGAGGGGAAAATAGGACAAACAACAGATGTAGGAAGTTTTCCACCCAATGCCTTTGGTCTATACGATATGCACGGCAATGTCTGGGAATGGTGTCTAGATGTTTGGCACAATAATTATAATGGAGCGCCTACCGACGGAAATGCTTGGGAAATTGGGGGAAATAATAGTTATCGACTGCTCCGTGGCGGTTGCTGGAACTACGATTCTGGGAGTTGCCGTTGCGCCAGGCGTAACATTAACAATGCCGACCTCTTCTACTACAATAGGGGTTTTCGGATTGTCTTGCCTGTCTCTCGTTCCTAGGAATCTTCCACTTTTTTCTTTTCCTCTTTTCCCCTTTATCCTTCTTTCCTCTTTTCTCTTTCCAGTCCCGCTTTAGCGGGGAGAAATTTTTTATGAATGTTCAAATCAATGAAACCTGTGGGAAAATAACTATGGGACTGACCAAACAAAGCTCCGTGGCGGTAGCTGGAACAACAATTCTAGGAATTGCCGTTGCGCCAGGCGTAACAATAACAATGCCGACAACTTCAACAACAATAGGGGTTTTCGGATTGTCTTGCCTGTCTCTCGTTCCTAGCACTCTTCATTGCCAGAATTGGTAAATGGGAATTTATCAAGCGCGCGGAAGAGTCCAGTCAGTTCCGGCGAAGTTAATCAAGCTTCCGAAAATAAACCAGAGTTAGATAGCTTAGTAGGTTTGCCGAAAAATTGTCTGATTCTTTTCAATTTCCCAAAGGGTGAAAAAAGCACCAGAAAAATTAATCTAGCCTGGTAGGTTGGGTTGACGTAGGAAACCCATCATTAGCCACCTATTATATATAGATATAAACTTTTTAGTTCCGAGAACCACAAAATAGTCAATCTATCAAACTGCCAAAATACTAAGGGAGAAAAATTAGTCATTCATCCTCAAAAAAAATCAGGCGATCGCCTCCAAAAAGAACGAAGCAATAGGCATTTCGAGGCTCAAAATCTAATTAAGCAATAACCTTCCTTCGGATTATTTTCTCTTTTAGACTATCACAGAACCTAAGCAAAGAGCTGAAAATATTGAAACCTCGTTAGCCAAATCAGAAAAAATTTCCCCTAATTTGTCATCAACTCCTGACAAAATTTAAAATTTTCAAACTAAAAAGCACAAACTTATAACTAAAACTTAGGAGTATAGCGTTGGCGGAGCCTAGCGGCAGCTATATCGCCTCTCAGACAACCATCAAAATCAAACATTCTCTGAAGCACTACAAAAAAAAAGTCGCGAGGTACTGATAACTGACCAAACCCCTACCAAAAACAATGAACGAACTATCAATCATCCAAAAAACCTACGACTTAATAATTTGGTATGTACCAATAATTAATAAATTACCCAAAGCCCACAAATACACAATCGGCGATCGAATGATTAACAGCCTATATGACTTTCTAGAATCCCTAATTATTGCCAAATATGCCTCAGAAAAACTCAACCTACTAAAATCTCTCAATCCTAGACTAGACATAATTCGCTATCAAACCAGAATTCTTTTAGACTTCCAACTCATCAACAACAAACGTTACGAATATATCAGCCAACTAATCGACGAAATAGGTAAAGAATTAGGAGGCTGGATTAAACAACAAAAAACCTAAAAATCCTCAAACCATTAAACATGAAAAGACACAAAAACCTATATCCCCAAATCACCAGCTTTGACAACCTCCTCCTCGCAGCAAAAAAATCCCAGAAAGGCAAAAAATATAAAAACAGCGTTCTTAAATTCAACTACAACCTAGAGTCAGAACTACTAAAACTAAAAACAGAATTAGAAACCAAAACCTATCAACCAGGAAAATATAAAACCTTCACAATTATCGACAGAAAACCTAGAATGATTTCCGCAGCTCCCTACCGAGACCGAATCATCCATCACGCCCTATGTAACATTATTATCCCCATCTTTGAAAAAACATTTATCTACGATACCTATGCCAATCGAATTAATTTTGGCACTCATAAAGCCTTGCGTCGCTTTACCAAATTTTCCCGTTCCAGTCGTTACGTTTTGCAATGCGACATAGTTAAATATTTCCCTAGCATCGACCATCAAATTCTCAAAGAAATTATTCGCCGCAAAATCAAATGTCAAGACACCCTCTGGTTAATCGACCAAATTATTGATGGGAGTAACCAACAAATCCCAGTATTAACCAACTTTCCCGGAGACGATCTATTCACTTCAATAAACCGGAGAAAAGGTTTACCCCTCGGAAATTTAACCAGCCAATTTTTTGCCAACTTATATCTAAATAACTTCGACCATTTCATCAAAGAAGAACTAAAAGTCAAAAAATATCTACGCTACGTCGATGACTTTGCCCTATTCTCAGACGACAAAGAATTTTTAGCGATCGCCAGACAAAAAATCGAAACATACCTAGCCAACCTCCGCCTCAAAATTCATCCAATTAAAAGCCAATTATTTCAAACAAAAAAAGGAGCCAACTTTGTCGGTTTCCGAGTATTGCCAGACCGCATCAGAATACGCTCCGAAAATTTAAGAACTGCCAGAAAAAGATTAAGAAAATTACAGACAGATTGCCAACTGGGAAAAATAGAATCTAGCCAAATTCAAAAATCCCTACAAAGTTGGTTTGCTCATTTAAACCATGGCAATACCTGGCATTTGAAACAGAAAATATTAACTTCTCTCACTCTCAATATGGGAAAATAAGTATGGGACTGACAAACCAAAGCTCCGTGGTGGTAGCTGGAACAACAATTCTAGGAATTGCCGGAGTGCCAGGCGCAACTATAACAATGCCGACAACCTCAACAACAATAGGGGTTTTCGGATCGTCTCGTCTTCTCCGGTGGTTTCTGCCTTTCGTTCCTAGCACTCTTCATTACTAGAATTGGTAAATGGGAATTTATCAAGAGCGTGGAAGAGTCCAGTCAATTCCGGCGAAGTTAATTGAGCTTCCGAAAATCAACCAGAGTCAGACAACTTAGTAGGTTTGCCGAAAAATTGTCTGGTTCTTTTCAATTTCCTGAAGGGTCACAGGGTTGACGAAATCCGACCAGAAGTTGAAATGAACGAACTATCAATTATTTGAAAAATCTACAACTTCGTTACCTATGAAATTGTCTTTCAAAATTTAAAATTAATTTATTAAATCAAAAAACATACGACAAAATTTTAAAACTAAGACGTTATAGTTATGAATATCTCAACAACAACCACAACACAAGCAGCTTTTCTGCTAAATATCTCAACAGGTAGATTGCGGACTCTACTGAATCAAGGCCGAGTCCAAGGTGCTTATAAACTCAAAAGACTTTGGATGATTCCCCTTAACCATCGGGGAATGCCAGAGATTAAGCCAGGTAGCCGTGGTCCACAACCCACTTGGAACAAACTTCAACGCAAAGCCAAAACTATTGTTCATGTAATACGCAAGAATATTGACTACAACAGAGATCATGGAACTTCTCATCCAGCAATTGCTGTGAAAGTGGGAGATAAAAAAAAGTATTGCCACGCCCTGAAAATTAACGGACCTTGCCAAATTGTTTATCAACCTCATGAACCTAATAAAAGTCAAGCTGGGGGTGCCCGTCTGTGGATTGAAGTAGAACCACAATATATAGTTGAGCGAAAATATTTTCCAGATGGAGATTATGGTCCGCCTCCAGAAGAGACTCCAAAAAACTCTAAAGCCAAAAAGAAAAAGTCGGAAATTAAAGAACTAAAGGAAATAATTACTTAGACTTGACACTCTCACCGTTAAATCTGGCGACTATAACGGGAGATTCTTGTTTTGCTGACGCAAAGCTGCGCTAACACAGATTCTTAACTAGGCAACAAATCAAATAAACTGAGTTGTACCCCTGTCAGACCATCTCCACAAGCTTTCTTGCTCCGTCTTTACGCGCTCGGGAACCTCAGCGCAGGCGGTGCGCTTTTCTTTAACCGCGTGCCCCACGGCTATTAAACCTCTATTTCTGATTACTTTTGCAGCAGCTATATCACGATTTATTTGATATCCGCAGTTGCTGCAATTGTGATTTCTCTGTGAGAGTTTTTTCTTGTTTCTATGCCCACATTTAGGACATTCTTGAGAGGTATAATTCTTATCAACTTTGGCATAATACTTGCCTCGGCTCCAGCAGATATAAGGAAGTATTTCATTAATAAATTGACCGATACCACTGTCATTAGATTGTTTTCTGACAATACCTCTAGACCAAGATTTAAAGTTAATATCTTCTACAAAAATATTATCAGCTAAATTGCAAAGTTGATGAGCTAGTTTGAAATGCCAATCATATCTAGTATTAGCTATTTTTTCATGTAGTCTAGCTATTTTATTCTGAAGTTTTAACCAATTATTTGACCCCTTGTTTTTTTTCTTAAGTCTTCTTTGCAGCAATTTAAGCTCGCGTAGTTGACTCAATAAAAACTTAGGAGATTTGATTAATTTTCCAGTTGAAGTAGCTACAAAATTTTCTATACCTGCATCTACACCTAATGAGACTTTACCTACTGGATTATCTGGCACTGATTCTGAGGAAGTAAAAGTAATCATCAAATAATAGCCACTAGCTTTTTTAACTATCCTAGCTTGTTTAGCTGTCATACCTTCGGGATAAGGTCTACTTTGTCTAATTTTAATCCAACCAAGTTGAGGTAGTTTAACTTTAGTACAACCTAAACAATTTTTAAGCATTGCAGGAAAAACAAAGCTTTTTAACTTTTTCTTAAATCTAGGAAAGCCTTTACCCAAACTTTTCATCTCAGAAAATGCTCTATCCAAAGTCTTTAAAGTTTGTTGTAATACTTGAGCATTAACTGACTTTAATTTAGGATTAGTTTTCTTAGCTATAGTTAGAGTTTTTGCTTGATTATTATAACTAGGATAAGGAGTGTCAGCAGGTATAATATATTCAGAAATAATTGAACAACTCTTGATTGGCGATTTTCTTGAACTTAACCAGTCTTTACGCTCTCTTAAAGCATAATTATACACACTTTTACATACATCAAGAATCTGATTAATTTCTGCTTCTTGTTGTTGATTTGGTCTAAGTTTGTACTGATAAGTTAAAGCTATCACTTGACAATATTTTATATTTCTAGATATACTAATATTGTAACGCAAATTGTATATACAGTCAATGGTTAGGAAAAAAAATTTTGTAGTAAGATTAACTGATGATGAAAAAGAAAGACTAGAGTATTATGCAGAAATTATGCAAGTATCAATGTCTGAAATAATTCAAGATTATTGCAAAAGCTTGCCAAAACGACCTCAAGCTCAATTAAAGGATTCGCTACCGCTCAATTAATTGCTGGTTTAAATTCATCTCACCGTTAAATCAAAGATTATAATGGGAGTCCTCTTTAAATAACACTGATAGAGGGAAGGAAAGGTTTAGTTAATTGATATTCTATATGTTTCAGTAGTTCAAAACTCAAAAATGGCAATTGATTTTAGAAATATAAATACAGTCTGGGCATCAATTTTAGTAGAAACATTACAATATCTAGGATTAACTACAGCAATTATTAGCCCTGGTTCCCGTTCTACACCTCTAACGTTTGCCTTTGCTACTCACCCAAAAATCGAAACTATTCCTATTCTTGATGAACGTTCTGCATCATTTTTTGCTTTAGGAATAGCAAGGAAAAATTATCGACCTGTGGTAATAGTCTGTACATCTGGTACTGCTGCTGCCAATTTTTATCCTGCCATAATAGAGGCAAAAGAAAGTCGTATCCCACTATTAGTTTTAACGGCAGATAGACCTCCAGAATTACGAAATTGTCATGCAGGTCAAACAATAGATCAAGTTAAATTGTATGGCAGTTATCCTAACTGGCAAGTTGAACTAAGTTTGCCTTCTATAGAACTAAAAATACTTGAATATTTAAGACAAACAATTATTCATGGTTGGAGAAAAACAATTTTACCGACACCTGGACCTGTACATTTTAATATTCCTTTTCGAGACCCTTTACCTCCTATACCCCAACCAGAAGTTATTTCCTTAGAAGCACAATTCCCCCAAAACTTTTTTGCTACAGTACAACCAATTTTTACAACAGAATTTTTGCCCAATTTTGACTTAACATTAGATTTAAAAAATCAACTTCAATCTGGCAAAGGCATAATTATTGCAGGTTTAGCACAACCCAAAAATCCTCAAAAATATTGTCAAGCGATCGCTCAAATTTCTCAAATTCTCAAGTTCCCAGTTTTAGCTGAAGGTTTATCTCCTCTAAGAAACTATTCTCGGTTAAATCCCTATTTGATTAGTACTTATGATTTAATTTTAAGAAATCAGGAAATAGGAGAAAAACTTATTCCTAAAATAGTTTTACAAATCGGCGAATTACCAACAAGTAAACAATTAAGAAATTGGCTAGAAAGAACTAACCCTCACAGATTAATCATGGATCAAAGCGAGGATAATTTTGACCCGCTCCATGGGAAGACAAATCATTTACGACTTTCAGTAGAACAACTAGCTCAAATTTTTACTCCTAAATTTATCCATAGTAATTCCGATGGCAATTACTTAAATTTGTGGTGCAATGCTGAGGTAAAAGTTAGAGAAGCGATCGACAAAAAAATGGAAGCAATCAATCAAATATTTGAACCTAAAATACCTTGGTTAATTTCTCAAATATTACCCCAAGATACACCAATATTTATTGCTAATAGTATGCCAGTCAGAGATGTAGAATTTTTCTGGGTTCCTAATAATTCCCAAATCAAGCCATTTTTCAATCGAGGCGCAAATGGAATAGACGGTACTTTATCAACTGCTTTAGGTATTGCTCATCGTCAACAAAGCAGTGTTTTGTTAACAGGAGATTTAGCACTTTTACATGATACTAATGGTTTTTTACTGAGAAATAAATTAGTCGGTCATTTAACTATTATTTTGATTAATAATCAGGGAGGTGGAATTTTTGAAATGTTACCAATAGCTAAATTTGAACCACCTTTTACAGAATTTTTTGCTACTCCCCAAGATATTAATTTTGCTGCTCTCTGTAATACTTATAATGTAGAACATCAGAATATATCTTCTTGGCAGCAATTACAACAACTTTTAAATACTCTACCTAGTAGTGGAATAAGAGTTTTAGAAATACAAACAAACCGCCGACTAGATGCTAGATGGCGGTTAGATAATTTAGATAAATTTGCAGCACCTTTGAAAAGCCTAGTCAACTAAATTTAAAAAAGGAGTCCCGCGTTGTAATCTATGATTCAGCGCCGGGAGTAATTTTTAATTTCAAATAAAATGAAGCTTCATTGTTGATTGATATTTTTCACCATTTGAAATATCATATAATAATGAAGCAAATAACAACTATATCCTGTAAATTGAAGGTTAGCCCAGAAGTGGTAAAAGAAATAGAAGCCACTATGGAAATGTTTGCTAATGCTTGTCAGTATGTACACAAAAATAGTGACAAAAAACTGACAAATCATGTGGCAATGCAAGCCTTGATGTACGGTACAGTTAGAGAAAAGTTTCAGTTATCAGCACAAACTACAATTCACGCCATTAGACGAGTATGTTCTAATCGCAAAACTTCTATTACTAATCATATTCAAAAAGAATTAACTTTTGCAC
>NZ_JAAHGO010000100.1 GCF_010672455.1 Okeania sp. SIO2C9
ATAGAGAAGGTAAGGAAGACCGAAGTTGGAAGAAGGAAGAAGCTTTAAGAGAAGGAAAAACCTTATATGGCGCTAGATATTTCCCCAACTTTATACACGCTCCGATACCAACGGACATGATATCAATCCTCATTTGAAGGAGCTTCTAGGAGAAGATCAGCTGATTTCAGATATGCCTCCAACAACGGGTTCTGAAGATGCCCACTTGCTCAAAGGTGACAACGATGTTCTATTGGACTATATTATTATTGGTATTGCTGACCCTATTCTATTCAAGGAAGCAATAGCAGAAGGTACATCTCTCCCATTCGCAAACCATAACCCTGAATTTCAGGTAGATTTGGACGCAATTCCCCTGGGAGCAAAAATTGTTTCAGTAATGACCCTGGCAACGTTTAATCAATAGCTAACTAAGGGACTTGTGGCTTAATAATATACCAGTTATTGGACATACTGCGATATCTTATTTTTGCACAAGTCCCTAACTTCTTTACTATGCTATCAGCTGTAACTGATTAATTAATGTTGTTGAGGAGAGCGATCGGGTTCAATTTACTGAATCATTTGGTTTTAAGACGATCGCCGTCCTCTTAAGTTCCTGTATCTCCTTCAAGATAATTGTTTTATACATAAGCCATTGGTGATTATTTGTCAACTACAATCTCTAATGTTTAAGAAAAAATAAATTGTTAACAAGAACATAAAGACGTAATAGTATCTTGAGTAAAGGTAATCACTGCAAGCAACTAATTAATATTATTTGATTGCAATGGCCTTCAAGAAAGTTCAATTGTTCACCTTCAAAGCAAACAAGAGTTCTTATGTTCAACCTCACTCGCCATCGTCTATTTAAGATGGCAGCCAGTGTATTCCTGAGTTTTACACTTCTGTTTGTATCAAGCGTTCAACCTGCTTTAGCATTAGTATCATCAACTGCTCAATATCCTGTTGATAATATTGATGGCATTATTGCCGATGTTCCCACAGGCGAACGTTGGCTTCAACATTTGGAAGAAGACTTGCTCCCATTTTGGGAAATGGACGAAGCACTGGGCGATCCTGTAGGCAACTACCCGACTTATCGATGCAATGACGGGTCTTTGTACAGTTGGAGAAATCCCTGTCCAGAACTTGAAAATGCTGATTCGGGTATCGTTAAGCTAGATCGAGAGTACATCAGGGCAAAATCAAGACAAATCTTTGCCTATGGCGTTGCTTACCATCTCACAGGAAAGAGCAAATATCTACAATTTGCTAAAGACGGAGTAGACTATTTGCGGGAATATGGTTTAGACCCAGAAGGTGGTGCTTACACCTACTTTGAAGATGGAGTTGGCCTACCGAGTAAAGCTCGCCGGATCAGTCAAGATATGGCTTATGCTGTTGCTGGTCTAGGATTTTACTACTATCTTACCCGCGATACCGATGTATTAGCAGATATCGTTGCTCTCAAAGACTATATCTTTGAGACCTATTATGATGCAGAATGGGATTTACTTGCGTGGGCACATGAAGATTATGTAGATTACGTTGATGAAAATGGTAACGAACAAAAAGTTAGTAAGGATCAACGGGAATTAGTAGCTCAACTTGACCAAGTTTATGGTTATATGTTGTTGCTCACTCCCACATTGCCTGAAATGTTTGATGGCAAACCACTCCGCTCCCAATGGGAAGATGACTTGGTGCATCTAGCTACAATTATGAGCGAGCAGTTCTATACGCCAGACAACAATATTTTCTTTGGAGCAATTACCGATCCTAGCAAACAAAGGTTAGGAACAGATCATACAGATTTTGGTCACTCCATTAAAACCTTATGGTTGATCTATGAAATCGGTAAATTAACTGGACATTACGAACTGACTGCCTTTGCTCAAGAAAAAGCACCTTTAATTTTTGAAGAAGCTTTCCTAGAAGACGGAACTTGGGGTCGTCGAATCAATCAATATGGTCAGTTAGAAACTGATAAAGAATGGTGGATTTTAGCAGAGTTGGATCAAACTGCTGCTACATTCAGTTTGCGCGATCCTTCCTACGCTAAATACTTGCCTACTAGCTATGCTTATTGGTTTAAGTATATGATAGACCATGAACATGGTGGTACTTGGCACTGGGTAAGTGCAAAGAATAATCTTCCCGACTTGAGTATGCCTAAGCAACACTCCTGGAAAAATGCTTTCCACAGCTTTGAGCACGATCTAGTTGGTTATATTACTGGTCAAGCAATTCACAACCTACCTGTCACTTTGTATTTTGCTTTCCAGGAAATTCCTGAGAATACTCAAATTCGTCCCTACCTATTTGCGGCTAAAGTTCAATCCATGATCGAACCTCGGAAGCGCAATGGGAAAAAGATTCGCCCGGTTCGGGGTTCAACTCAACAAATGGTCACATTAGTTGACGTTCGGTAAATATTGAATTTGAAGGTATAGTTGTTCATTGAGCAACTATATCTTTTTTTGTGTGAACTTTATCAATTCCTTAACCTCAACTATTTGGAGATTGATAATACGTCTGAAAAAAAATTATAGCATTCTTGATTGAAGTAAACTACAGTAGGGAGGTTCCATGCAACGTTCCTACAATTGTTGTGGTTTTAAGTGTGTAGTTGACCACATCTGAAAAATTTTCTCAAGTTTCAGGAAATTAACTTAAGGAGAATATTATGGCACTGCCAAATAAAGAAGACATTCAACCATTTATCCAGCAAATCAGAACTTGGTACGATACTGACGATACGGGATTTTGCACCTTTTTTGATGCAGCAGTAGAAAATGTCAAACCAATTCCCGAAGGTACAGATGAAAGCGTTTACAAGGACTGGGAAGGGGCAACAATTGATACCTTATGTGCTTTCTTTGAAGAATGGTACGAGTGGCTACCGGGAGTACCAGAAGGGTTGGATTATATCCAAAAATTTAGTTGGCTATATTATAAGAATGAATACGGTTTGGCTTTTGTCACCAAAGGTAAAGGTTATGAAATGACTAAACAATTCGTAGATTTACGCGGTGATTATCTTGATTCTGCTGACAGCACAGACCTTGTTGACCGATGGATAAATGAGCTTGGTGGTGCAGATGCAGTTTGTGATGAGTTTGTTTGTCCAGCTCCGGGAACCCCACATCAGGGATTTAGCAATTTTAATGATTTTTTTGCCAGGGAACTCAACACGGTAACTAAGTCAAGACCTATTACTGCACCAGATGATGATTCTGTTGTGGTAGCTCCAGCAGATAGTGTCATCAATATGATTGTTGACGACTTAACATTGGAAACAAAAATTGCTGTCAAAACAGTATTTTTGAATGTTAAAGAGCTGTTGAATAATTCCAGTTATGCCGATCGCTTCCTGGGAGGAACTGCTGTTTCTTGTATTCTCATGCCTGATACTTATCACTACTACCATGCACCGGTATCTGGCAAGGTTGTAGAATCTAATCAAGATGTAGCTGGAGAATATTTCGGCATCAATAATTTTCCGGGTTTGTTGAACGATGATAATGTTGGTTATGGATATAGCTACAGCGTCTTTGAACATTTTCGGCGGGGATATTTGGTAATAGAAACAGCCAATTATGGTTGTGTTGGCATGATCCCTGTAGGATTGAATACCATTGCTTCAGTGATATTTGAGGAACCATTCAAGAATATTACTGATAGTACAAACGGGGTTGAAGTCAAAAAAGGCGATCGCATAGGTTGTTTTAAATATGGTGGTTCGTTAAATATTCTTTTGTTTGAAAAAGACCGCTTTCCTTCATTAAATATTATGCAAGGTCAGCAAATTGGATTATTGATTGGCGAATCCGAATCAGAAGTCAAGTTAACGAGAACAAGGTTGAATCGTTTCTTGAATCGAATTGCTTATTTAGCAAAATAAACAGGACTTACGCAAAATATCAATTTATACGCCACCTGTAGGGGCGCTTCGCGAAGCGCCCCTACAAGATATGGTGGTTCTACGTAAGTCCTGATAAAAAATTAGTTCTCTAAATCTACAAAATCCAGCTAATATATTTGATAACTCTATTGTCGTCCTTTGCAATAGGTTACAAATGCTTGTTTATTTTCTAGAGATGTCTAATACATAGATAGGCTTAAATTCAGACAACTTGTTATATCATGTCCGGTTGAATAGTTATAATTAGAGCTGCGTAGTAGGACTTGAGCAAGAAGATAGATATTTTAGTGGCTCAACCACTACTACAAACAAAAACTTTTTCCTCCTTATATAATAGTTTTCATAAGGCGTGAAGTACATCAATGATCCCCCGCGCATCCCCCTTTTTAAGGGGGACTTCTAGTTCCCCCCCTTGAAAAGGGGGGTTAGGGGGGATCTCCTGACTCCTCTCTCGTTATTTATAACTATTCAACCGGACATCGTATTACCTCTAAAGTAGAAACAGGAATCGTATTTATGGACACAAAAAATCGTTTGGCTTTCAGTTTTCTAATAACGTGGGTTTGTACCTGCTTCCTGGCATTAATTATTGGACTAACATCCAATCCTACTCCTGCCAAAGCAGATGTTATATACCACGCCTTCGATGAGTGTTTTGCCAATGTCACAGCAAAACTGCCTGAAGTTCAAGCAGCAGGATATAACTATATTCAAATTTCGCCTCCCAATAAAACACCCTCACGGGAAGATGATGCCTGCACTTCAGATAAATACTGGTACATTCAGTATCAGCCATTTGATTACGTTCTGGAAGGAAATCTAGGAAATGAGCAAGATTTAAAAGATTTGATTGACGCTGCTCACGAACGGGGAATTAAAGTTATTGCTGATGTTGTCTTTAATCACATGGCTAATTATCGTTTTTATAAAGATGTTGCACCTTTCCCTGAAGCATATCCACTCTACCCAAAAAAAGAATATTTCCGCGAGGCAAAATGTATCTCCAACTATAATAATTCCTACGAAGTTGAAAATGATTGGTTATGCAGTCCAAATGACAAGGAAGGATTGCCAGATTTGAGGACTGACTTACCTTATGTGCAACAGAAACAGCATGAGTATATGCAAAAACTGATTGCTCTTGGAGTAGATGGTTTCCGCTTTGATGCTGTTAAACACATTTCTGTTGAAGATTTGGGAAAGATAGTTGAAGTTATCCCTGAAGATAAGTTTTACTATGGTGAAGCTATCGGTCGCAACTTTGACGAGAGCATGAAATATATTCCAGTGTTTCCCAAAGTAACGGATTTTCAATTGGTCAATACTTTGAAAAGTGCTTTTGTTTACGGGGGAGACTTACGCTCTCTAGTTAATCCAGCAGATAGTCAGCGTGCATTACCTGGAGACGATGCTGTTACCTTTGCTCGCAACCACGACACTTGGGCACCAGGACAGTTTGATAATTGGAAATTTGATAAGAACGATTTAGTTTTAGCAACAGCTTACGTTTTAGGGAGAAAAGAAGGAACGCCCTTGATTTTAACTTTTGATGCTTTTGAACCTACAATTGTTGCTGGTACCAAATTTCACGAAAAAATGATGGGAGAATCTCAATACTATCGCAATGGTAACGAAATTGCTGAAAGTGCAGACAGTCCTAATTTACTCTTTATCGAGCGTGGAGATAAGGGTTTAACCATTATTAATAAAGCTGCTGAAACATTTGATGTGACTGCTGCTAAAATGCCAGGTTTAGGAGTGGGTTGTTACAGCGAGCTACAGTATGACTTTGAAATGTGTGTAGACTACGGTGGTGACGGTCAAAAGTACATTAATAAATGGGGTTCTCCCAATCGTGGTGGAATTAATATCGGTCCCCGTACTGCATTGTTCTTTGTCAAAAATGAGGCTTAAGTCCTCTCTTTGATGACTAGACCAGATTAATATTGGTGAGGATAGCGATCGCCGTAAAATGAATTTATTCATATTTGATGGCGATCGCCTGCTATTCCACAAAAATTATAGGTAGGGTTTGCGCTCATAAAGTTTTTTGGTAGGGGTAGGAGTCAGGAGTCAGGAGTCAGAAGTCAGGAGAAATGCGAATTATAGAGGAGGTAGTCGGAAAAATTGTCCCTTGATTTTTCTGCCAAAATCGTCCCAAAATACTAGCTTTTTGCAGCTCTTTCCACTGAAAAGCTGACACTTTTTTAGACCAAAAAATGCTACAAACTTTATTTGTCAATGCTTTGAGATTTAATCAGCAAACCCTAGGTAAGCATTTCCTGCGGAATGCTGCGCAAACATAATTTTGAATTCTCCTTCTAATATCAAATCTGGTAGCATCGGTGTAATTAGATTCTTATGGTGGGGAGTGTGGGGAGGGTGGGGAGATGGGGAGGTAGGGAGATGGGGCGATCAAGAAATATTTGGTAATTAGACATCTCCAATAATAAAAAATAAAATCAATTATCCCACAGAAATTATCAATTCTTCCCCTCCTGGGAGGGGTTAGGGGTGGGTTCCCTACTCCCTACTCCCTACTCCCTCTTTTCTGGAGATGTCTTTTGTTGAAGATGGAACATTTTTTTATACCGAATTAAACGGATTTGATATAAGATAATGAGTTAATAACTGATAGCTGATAACGTTTGCGTAGCATTCCGTAGGAAAGTTCCTCCGTAGGAGGCTAGCTGATAACGCAGTTCCGACCATACATAGGAGGCTAGCTGATATCATGTCCGGTTGAATAATTAGACTTTGGTGGAAGGAAGGCAGCTATGCTGGAGGCAGGAGCGGTGCGACCCCGCGTCGGCGGCAGACGCAAGGGAATGCGCACCAAGAGAGGCAGAAGGTTTTCTACTATTGTCACCTTAATTTTATACACACTCCGATGCTACTGGACATGATATGACTGCTAAATGCTTACAACTATAGTCATTTCAAAACGCCAAAAATCATTACCAATAGATAAATTATATAAATACTATTAAGTACCAATACTTCCTTGAAATAGAAACTATATTTAGGCTTACCAAAATAAATAAATAATGAATAAAATACTCCTAATAAAGCTACAAAAAATAAGTTCACAGAATATAATTTGATATTTTCTACAGGTAAGCTTACTAAAGCTAATGGAAAAAAAGCTAGAGTCATTGTTGCCGTATTATCAGCAATAACGCTGGTAGTTGCTGCTGTAAATTTTCCGCTTTTTGCCACACTCCAAGTAGCAAAAACTTCGGGTATAATACTCAAAGTAGAAGTAAGAAATAAGCCACCAACTAATTTAGCAATGCCTAATATAGAAACTATTTTTTCTGTAGCTGTTACCGTAAAGTCAGCGCCGATAATTAATGCTAATATTCCAGCAATAGCAACAATAATCTCTTCAGTTTTCCAATTTACCTTTGTACCTTTTTGCTGGTTTCTAATAATTGCTTGTGCTAAGTAAATAAAATAGGCTGCCAACATTAAGCAACCATCAATAAATAGGTTGTAACCCACGCCAAGGTTTAGGAATAGTAAGTAATGCTGCTAACCCAATTATTAATAAATAGGGAATTGTTTGCACGGTTAAAGCTTCTAGTTTAATTTTAAGAGGTTGGGAAAAATTATCTGGTTTATTTTGAGAATTTTTTTGAGCAGCAAAGTAAGCAACAGTGACGATCGCAGGAACAGAGACTATATTAGAACCCAGTAAGTTACCAAGTCCAATATCAGATAAACCTTGAATAGCGCTAGCAGTATTAGTTCCAATTTCTGGGCTAGCTGTGGCTAAGGCAACAAAAGCAGCTCCAGCGGCTTCAGTTAGTCCCCACTGTTGACGTAATTTATTTAGAGGTTCTGCTAATTTGTCAGAACCCCAATGTGCTGCCCAAATAGAAGCTAGTAAAATTAGTATCCAAAATAATAAGTTTATATTCACAATTTTATCCTTGAATTATTAAAGTCATACTATAGAAAGATGTTTGATGAAAAATATTTTGATAATATTTACTAAATGAATGTAAATAAAATTCCCTTTAAAACATACATTACATATATTGAAGTTAACTGAGGAATAAGAATTATGAATACCCCAAAAAATCTCACAGGAATTGAATTAATTGATTGTGCTAAAGCTAATGCTAAATATGGAGTAGAAAAAGCTGCTCAACAATGTGGCTATGGTCAAGATATTAAACTATTTCAGCAAAAACTTCAGCAAGCTTGTGATCAAAAAGGTATATCTATTGATGTGGATAATATTAGTCTTCTAATTACAGACCAACAATTAATTAAGAAAAAAGGTGGAGTCGAAATTGCTCCTGATACTGCATCTTCTCTCTAAATCAGTTAAAATTAGGCCTGGGAAAAATTATAAATATATTCGATACTTTAGGCGATATTTCGTAAAATTTTATATCTAGAATATAGTTACTGTAATTACTGCAAAATTATCTAGTAATTACAGTAATTAGGGCTTACCGATCTAATATCAAAGCATTGACTGATATTGGTTGAGCGCATTTTTTGGTCTAAAAAAGTACCAGCTTTTCAGCGGAAGAAGCTCAAAAAGCTAGTATTTTGGGACTATTATGGCAGAAAAATCACTCTTACAATTTTTCCGACTACCTCCTCTATAATTCCCATTTCTCCTGTCTCCTGTCTCCTGTCTCCTACCCCTACTAAAAGACTTTTGAGCAAACCCTAATTAAATTATTGATAATCTGGATTAGATAAATTGCTTTACAGGCAAGATTTTATGTTTTGCGGAGAGTCTATAGAAAGATAATCATTATATTTATCTTGATTGTAGAAATAAACAGTCCTAATTGGATAAGGAATGTTAATATCTGCTCGGTCAAAAGCCTTCTTAATAGCAAGAATTGCCTGAGTTTGAGTTCGGCGTACTTCTTTCTGTTCTGCCTTAGTCCAATACCGCACAATAAAGTCTATTGAACTATCATTAAAACTAACTAAATCTATCTCAGGATCGGGATCTTCTAAGACACCTTCAACCTTTTGAATAATTTTGTATAATATCTCTGCTGCTTCTGATAAAGGAGTATTATAATCCACACCTACTCCTAAATCTGTTCGTCTAATACCAAAAGCAGTTCTTACTTGTACAGCACTGGTAAATACATTAGCATTAGGTAAAATGACTCTTTCGCCATTATAAGTCCTAATTTTTGTAGTCCGAATATCAATTTGTTCTACAGTACCTTCATAGTCATCAACTATTATTTGATCGCCGATACGAAATGGCTCTTGTAATAAGAGTAATATTCCTGCTAGAAAATTTTTAAATATGTCTTGAAACGCAAAACCAACTGCAACAGAACCAAGACCTAATGTGGCAATAATATCTCCTAATTTTAAACCGGGAAAAGCAATAACACAAGCAATAATAACTCCTATTGCCCAAGTACCCACATAGGTAGTTTTTGTGATTAAAATTTGTAAGGATTTACTACCAGTTGCACGCTTTCCCACCTGTTGAGCGAGGTTCCGAAGTAATTTTGCTGCATAGCGAGTTAAAAAAATAATAATTAATGCTATTAGTATAGCTGGTATAATTTTTACAGTACTTTCAAGTACATCTTTTAATCCATTAATAATTATATTGATTATTTCATTCATATCTAAGTTAAAATTATCAATTTTAGTGATTTATATTTAATTTCTTTAATAAGGTTTAATGTTAAATTTATCGTAATATCGTAGGTGGTAATTTTGGCAGAAATATCTGGATATTACCACCTAAAACATAATAACTATTTATCTTTTAGCAATAATCCAAACAGCATGAACAATTCCTGGGATATAACCCAGTAAAGTCAAAAGAATATTCAACCAAAATTGACCGCCAAAACCTACTTGTAGAAATACCCCAAGCGGTGGTAAAAAAATCGCACAAATTAAACGAACAATATCCATATTAATCTCCTTAATAAAATGGTTCTGTGGTATGTAATCTATCTCACTCTTTATGAGGCACTCTGGTTTTCCTTCTTTTATTTCCTCTGTTCTCTGTTTTCAGCTCTCTAAAATCCCAGAACTTTATGTCTCACTCAGAGATGCTGGAGTTTAGACTAAATTTTGGAATCTTCAAATAATCTACCCAGAAGCAATGAAGACTTGGAACTCACTACCCTTGGGTAATATCAGGGATGCGAATGTTCTCGATGCTCTTTATGATTTGTATTTTTGAGGGAGTTTGGGTCAGGAGTTGGTTATTCGCTCCTTTTCAAAAAGTCTTGCCATGGCACAACTAACCCATAGCACAAGCGGGGGGATAATTAACTTAAAAGTTGTTGCAATGCTGATACAGAAATAGTTTCAGCCTAGGTTCAACTATCTGACGATTCTCCCTCGGCAAGTTTTCGGCCTGCTGTAATTAGTCTAAACTCCAGGAGATGAGAATTGCTATATTATCAACTCGTGGGGCAAGTTTGTCAACGCTTTATATGAAATACTAAAAATGATGCTAGTTAAAATTTCCCCATCTCCTTATCCCCCCATCTTCCTATTAATATATCGGTAGCAGACATTAACCTATTTCATATTAGTTACTATTACCAAACAAAAACTTGAGCTTCATCTTCTGGTAAATCGCTCTGAATATTGTCATTTTCCTATTCAATATTGTAGTTTCCATTCCATTCACGTCAAGTACCATTTTCATAAAAATGAGGAACTTGATACCCCGCTAAATAGTTATATGAAAGTTTAATAGGGGCTTTATTTAACTTTAATAATTCAGCTCAAAAAATCTATTAATTATAGAACCGATCTTACTTATAAAACTGAAATAAATCATCTATCTCAAGATATAGATCCTATAGAGTCCCAGTCAATCAAAAAAGCTGTTTTTGTTGGATATTAATTATTTATTCTATCTATCCAAAGTTCACAATATCGTGAACAATAGACAGGAAATAGGGTCATTTCAGTTATCAGTTATCAGTTATCAGTTATCAGTACCGACCACTAAAGCCGGAGGCTTGAAATACTGAACTGAATATTTTTTCATCCCCTTAAAAGGGGAGGCTTTATACCTCACTTTTTGGTAAATCAAGCCTATAAAAAATACACCCTAACTCTTAATTTTTCTGTCATATTAAATTCTTATTTATCCTATATAAATTTTGAATTAAGGCAACTAAATCTTTACTGGAACTCTTATTAATTCTTGATTTATCCCTCTAAAGTTATCCAAGCGTTACTGCCAATTCAACCTTTTGATAGATGTAAGTTTATATTTTTTTAATTTACTATAACTATAGTAAGTTCAAATTTCAGATTAAGGAGCATTCTAATATTATGTATTTATTAGAAGTTGCTACGGAAGCTACTACAGAAGTATCTCATTTTCCTTTTGCTGCAACGGCAGTATTAGTAATAGGGTTTATTGCTGCAGTAACAATAGGTTCTATTGCCTGGTACAACTCTAAGCGTCCCCCTGGTTGGGAAAACAAAGAACGTCCTGATGTTGTTCCTAAAGTTGATTCATAAAAAATAAAATACTGAATAATATCCGCTTTAGTAGAGCTATCGATAAAACATTTTATTTAAGTTCAATAGAAATTTATTTGGAGGTTAAGTAATGACAAATCAAACAAATATAGGTCCTAACTACGATGCTAATATTACTCCTACAGATGTAGCAGACCGGATGGAAAGAGAGGGAGAAAACTTTATGAAAACTCCTGAAACTGAAGCAGAAGAAAATAATACTACATCAGGTTATACTGTTGATACAGAAGGTAGGTTAAATAATTTTGCCATTGAACCTGAAATGTATGTCAATGAACCAGGAGACTTAAGGCAGCAAGAAGAAGAACAAAGACTAGAACGTGCTAAAACTATGAAAGAAATAAATCAGACTAATGAAGATGGAAATTTAAGTATGTCTGAAGATAATCGTGGTAAAGGAACAGGTATAATTTAGTTATCAACTATAATTAGTTTAGCTGCACATATCATCAAGTATTCAGAAGTGACATAGAAATGTTTGGCCTAGCTGATAATGCTAGGCTTTTTTGCTGATGGAAGCCAAAAAGTATAAGGTAAGCATTTCCTACGGAATGCTGCGCAAACAGCTATTAGCAGTCAGCTGTCAGCAATTAGTAATGAGTAATATCATGTTCCCCCTCCGGGGGAGCTACGCTAACGGATAATCAGTTATAAAAAAAACTTCTGGCGTTGAACCTTTCTTTCCCTTCTGCCTACTGCTTTCTGTCTTCTGTCTTCCTTCCTCCAAAGTGTAAGTATTCAACCGAATATGATATAATTTTTAGTCTGGTGACTTTGCCAGTAACTTTTATTCAAACTCAATTTCAAAGGTTGCTTTTATCTTCCTCAAAATTAATAGCTGATAGCTAATAGCTGACCGCTGAATGCTTACAGTATAAGAAAGAACTATACTGAATAAAAGATCGTATCTATCAAATGGTATAATCACAAAATACATCAAAATACTCCTTTCGATAGAAGAAAGCTTAAAAAATTATTATTAATATATAAATGTAGATAAAAAAAAGATTTGAGGTTAATATCTATGACTACCGAAGATAGAGTACAAGCAACTCTTAAAAATATTGAAGGTAAAGCTCAAGAAATGCTCGGAGAGATTACTGGTAATCCAGAAGATAAGGCTGAAGGACAAGTTAAGCAAGATGAGGCTAAAGCAAAACACATTGTAGAAAATGCCAAAGATGAAGCTAAGAAAACAATTGACTAGGCTAACCAAAGTCTTTCAATCATTTTAGTATAACCACTATTTTATAAGAAAAATTCAAGGAAAATGTATTAAATACTTTTCCCTGAATGGATAAAGTGTTTTTCAAGATAGGATAAGTCAAGAATTAGTTGGGGTGAATTTTTAGTAGGAAAGGATTGAGTAAAAAATATTTTTATTCAAACTATTAAATCATCCTGACATATTTGACTAATGCAGATAGAAAGCATAACTATTAAAGGAAATTGATCGAGCTTAACTAACTAAACCAGAACGCAAAGCACGGACTGCTGCTTGAGTGCGATCGTTGGCACACAGCTTATTTAAAATACTACGAACATGGGTTTTGACAGTTCCGATAGTAATATAAAGCTTGTCAGCAATTTGAGCATTGCTACACCCAGAAACTATTAGCTGTAATACTTCTAATTCTCGTTCTGTTAGAGGATCTATCTGAATTATTCCGTCTCCTCCTGGCGCACAGTCCATCTCATTTAGTTTGATTAGTGGTTGAGAAGTTGGAGAATTAACATCAGGAGTTTCCTGAGCTTGCTTAATGACAACACTAGCGATCGCCGGATCGATCCAATTATTACCTTCATTAGTAACCTCAATAGCCTTAAGTAAATCACTAAAATTGACATCCTTAAGGCTATATGAGTCTGCACCAGCACTAAAAGCAGCTATTACGGTATCTTCACTGTCTTTTGTTGTTAAGACTAACACTTTTGTTTGTTTATCTTCCCGGTCTCCATTTAATTCTTTCAAATTTTGAGTCAGTTCAACTCCATCCACATCAGGTAGATTAAGAGCAACTATTACTACATCTGGCTGAGTTGCCTGCACAATTTTTAAACCTTCTTGGCCATAAGCTGCATCTCCAACTACTTCTATACCTTCAGACATCTGCAACGCAGCTACCAACCCAGCACGAATTGAGTCATGCTTTTCAATCAAAACAACTTTGATTATGTTCATCGTAAATCCACTTTTGCTTAAGTTAAACTTGTGGGATTGTTTGTAAATCAAAGCTGATTTTTCTTATAGGGAAAATAAGAAAATGCTATTCAGCTTTCACGTAAAGCCCCTATTTTTTTAAGCCTATCATCTAATTGTCTCAAAAACTTTAAGTCTGTCTCTGGTAAATATCCGCCACTATCCTTTTCTAAAAAACTAAACCCTTGCCTAAACTCATACCCACTTGCTTGAATAGGTGCATCAAAATGACAAGGAATAATCTGCCGAAAATTCCAACTTGCCACCTTCTCAACCCACTCCATCACCTGTTTTGGATCGCGATTCAAAATCAGAGTTTGCAATATAGGTGCTACTAACAACCGTCCATCCTGTCGTAGTTGTGTAAAAGAACGCTGCCAGTCAGACTTCCAACGCCACGGCAAAAGACCAAAGTATGCTTCTTGTGAGCGGTCTGGTGCCTTCAAAACATTCTGAAATATCTCTCTAATAGGTACTACATCTAAAGCATCCACCTGAAAATATAATCCAAACAAACATATTTTTTGCCACCCTACACGTCTATTGCTCGGATTATCTTCTACTATATCAAACACGTCATCTTTGGCATGAAATAATAACGGATAGGGATCTAAATTCAAAATCTCGGGCGGTTCAGCAGGTACAGATAAAACAGTATCAACTGCCAGTAAAGTTTGGGATGGACTATGCCAGAATACTACTTCTGCAAAAGGTTTGAAACCAATATCAAGAGGTCCGAGAGTTGCGTAGTCAAATTCTGCTGCAAAAGGTGCATCACTACTGTTGGCAGGGAGTAGATGGGTGCGGTTTCTTGGTAAACCCAACCAACTCAGGGGTAAATTGAGAGGAAAACTCCATTGCTTTGGCGTGACAAAAACTTCTGCTGTGGGAAATTTTCTCGCAAAGGGTCCCACATATACTTTATGTTCTAAGCCAGAAATAGTTGGTAAAATAATGTAGCGAACTTCTCCATATTTTTCTACCAATTCATTAACAAGGCACACACATTCTCGTGTTGGTGCTATGGGAGCATAAACAAATAAACCCCCTCCGAGCATTCTTACCACTGTCATCCGAATTGGTACAGTGACATAGAAAATACCCTGAAGTTGGTCAAAAGTCCAGATTGTATCTTTGACAATCTCCTTTCGTAATGTTCGTCTTTGTCCATAAGGATATAAAGGTAAAATAGGCCATAGAGGCCATGACCAATCCTGAGAGCGAGAAATTTTCTCTTGTCTTTGTTTCCCTGAATGCACTTTTAATGCAGTTATTTACTACAGTTATTACTGTATAGTATTGACATACTCCCGACGTTGCGCATAGCGCGACAACACGGGATTATTCAGTCATGAAAAAAATGACCGCTATTTTGACAGAGGTGATGTCCTCACCCTGTGTCGACCTTGATGATAACATGCATACCCCTAGCTTGTCAAGGGTATAGGAAGGTTTTATTTGTGGAGGTATCCGACTATTGGCCCAGGCTTGACCATCCCTCCGCTCCCCTAATAGCTGCCGCCACCATCCTCCGCCAACGGGAGAGCGCGGGACTTCCCGCCAGGGAAGTTAAGAGGAATTGACACTCCCCGCGCTCTTCGCGACGGGGATTCTTGGTTTGCTGACGCAACGCTGCGCGAACATCGACTTGCCATCACTTGACAGGCCGAAGCCAACCAAGCCAGAGGGCAAATCTCCCGCAAGCGTATTAGTTTCCCTGTGCCCCAAGGTACTGAGTGCTTTTTGTAGGATGTTTTTGGCTGCATTAATATCCCTATCTTCTACATATCCACAATGATCACAAATATGAGTTCTAGTTGATAGAGACTTCTGCACTTTTTGACCACAGTTAAAGCAGTTTTGAGAAGTATTTTGTGGCGATACAGCAATAGTTAATTTCCCGTACTTTCTTCCAAAATATTCTACCCATAGTCGAAAAGTTGACCATCCTACATCACTAATAGATTTGCTTAAATGCCGATTTTTTACCATGTCTTTAACGTTTAAATCTTCGTATGCTACCACATCGTTAGAGTGGATGACGGAATATGCTACTCCCTTGCAATATTCTTTTCGTTGCCTACTTACTTTTAAATGCTTTTTGGCATATCGACATCTGGCTTTATGGTAGTTTTTAGACTGCGGTTTTGCGCCTTTTTTATACTTCTTAGATTTCTGCCGATTAGCACGGTTTAACTTCTTTTCCGATTGCCGATAAAACATTGGATTTTCTAAAGTATTGCCGTTACTATCTGCTAAGAAATATTTGATGCCAACGTCTAAACCGACTGCTTTTGTTGTTGGTTCAGCATCTATTTGAATATCAACTTTAATAGCAAACTGGCAATAATAACCATCGGCTCGTCTTACTAGCCTTACCCGTTTTATCTGGTTTATTTGGTAGTAGTTAAGATCATAAGTCCCCTTAAGCTTTAGTTTGCCTATTCCTTTTTTGTCACTAAACGTAATAGCTTTTCTGTTTAGTGACAACTTCCAGCCAGACGTTTTGTATTCTACAGAACGGCAATACTTTTTGAATTTAGGATAACCTCTTTTACCTTTGACTTTTTTCTTGCAATTATCGTAAAATCTAGATATAGCAGACCAAGCTCTTTCGGCAGCCGATTGTCGAGCCATTGAGTTTAGTTCCGAGGCAAATTTCAACTCTTGAGCCAATACTTTACAATATTTATTTAGGTCATATTTACTTACACCTTTATTGTCCATCCAATATCTTAAGCACTTATTTTGGATGAACTGAGATGTCCTAATTGCCTCATCTATTGCATGATATTGGACTTCTTTTGCCTTCACTTTAAACTCATAAATTATCATTTTGGCTCGACCTACCTTTTTATCCTTATGTTTGGTATTATGGCATAATTGACTGAAAAAATGTCAAGGAAAAATTTAGATATTTTTACCGAAAAATTGGGTTTAAAGCCTCGCCCTTGTAGGGCGACTTTTTATTTTATGTGCAAGTGAATTGAATATGTGGTACAGTGTTATTAGTTGCCGGGGGGCACTCGGAAACTCGTGCGCGGACGTGGAGGGAAGCGTTAGACTACCGCCAAGGAAGCAGCACCCTGTGTTAGCGGCAGCTATGCGAAGCAAAGCGTCAACCCGCCGAGGAGCTACGGCTCAGTAGGAATCCCCGTGCCTTTAGGCCGGGGAGAATGTCAAAGGCGACTAAAGTCGCACGTGAGCGACACGTCCATGCGCTAAAGCGACATGGTTTTCAAGCTCTCGGCCTTACCTGATAAGGAAGTAGATTAGCCAAAATTAAATTTCGGAAATTAGAATTTGATGCAATTCCTTTATCAAAATCATAAGGGTCGCGCAACCCCGCCTTTTAAGGCGATCGGGTTTTTGGAGCTTTTCTCAAATCCCCTACTTCCCCTCCACGGTCGGGGGAGGGGCTAGGGGTGGGTTAACTTCTGTACGTCGCCAATCCGACGGCTCCTCTATCTGACTTCTGACTTCTGACGCGCGTTAAATTGGTAGTTCTACTGTAAAAGTTGTCCAACCATTACTACTGGATACTAATAAATTGCCATTTAGCTGTTCTACCAATTTTTTCACTAGGGCTAAACCTAAACCTGTCCCCCCTTGTTTCCAAGGATCGGCATTAGGCACTCGATAAAATTTATTAAATATTTTAGGTAACTCAGATTCGGGAATTTCTGATGGGTTACTAATCATAAATTTGATTGTAGAAGGTGCTTCTTTAAGGCTTTTTTTGCTACTTTTTTTCTGGTTAGATTCAACGGAAAACTTAATTTCGCCACCATTCTGAGTATACTTACAAGCATTATTCAGGAGTTCTGCTAAAATTCTGCTTAAACTATTATTATTGGATATAATTTTAGGCAGTTTTTTAGAACATTTAACTTTTAGAGTTTGTTCGCGTTCTCGAACTCTAGATTTAAAAGGATCGATCATAGTGGGAAGCCAACTTGCTAAATCTATTGTATCTATAGGAACAAATTCAGTGCCACCTTCTAAGCGCTGTAAATCTAACAAATCGGTAATTAAGTTAATTTCTCTTTTACACTCTGTATCTAAAATATCTAAATATTGTTGACCGCGTTCTAATACAGGAAAGACTTTCAACATATGAATAGCCATTTTCATGTTCGATAGAGGTGTTCTTAACTCATGGGAAACAGTACTTAAAAAATCATCTTTGAGAATATTAAGTTGCTGTAGTTCTTGCACTTTTTGTTGCAATTCTGCTGTGCGGTCTTGAACTTGTTTTTCTAAATCTGTGTTAAGAGTTTGTACTTGTTGATAAAGTTGAGCTTGTTGAATAGCGATCGCTAACTGAGTTGCTAGCTGCTTCAACAAATCAATTTCAGATTGTTGCCATTCTCGAATTTCCGAACATTCCTGGGTACACATCAGTCCCCGTAGTTGTTCATCTTGGGAAATTGGTACTATTAAGCAAGCTTTTACCTGTTTTTTCTGAAGTTCAATAATTTTTTCTGTACTTAAATTTGTTTGAGTGAGATCATAAACTGCCTGAATCTGATTTTGATTCATGTTTAAATTTGACATTAAGCATTCAGATGAAAATGTTTCTCCCATCCAGGAATTGCAATTTTTTTCTACTGACTCAGCAACGATTTTAGCGACTTTTGAAGCTTCTATCTGAAATAATACTACTCGATCTATTTTGAGGAATTGTTGAACTTCTGTAACTGCAGCATTAATAATTTCATCTATCTTTAAAGATTGATGAATCCTCAGAGCTATTTTTGCCAGGAGGCGATCGCGTTCTAACTGTGCTTGTATTTCTGCCGTTCGTGCCTGCACTTCTTTTTCTAATTGTGCATTTCTAGTGCGTAATAGTTCAAATTTTTCTGCTTGCAGTTGATTAACATCTTTTCGTAATTTTCTAACTAACCCAAACATTACTGTCGGGTCTAACACTTGAAGTAAGCTTGCCTGATTAACTGTTCCCAGAAACTCTCCTTGTTTACCACATACTATCAATATTTGTACCTGTTCATGCAACATTTTTTTATGAGCATCCCAGAGAGAATCTGTTTGTTTCAAACAATTTAATGGTGTTTTCATTACCTTTTTTACAGGTATTGTTGCCAAACTCATATTTATATAATAGGCTTGTGCAATATCATCTGTAGTGATTATGCCAACAGGTTTGTCAATTTCAGTCCTTTGTGTTTTATTTCTTTTCTTCTGTGTTACGATTACACTATTCATTTGTTTATCAGACATCAATTTACTAACCTCTAACAATGATGTCGTTTCTGGAGTTGTGACTGCAAAAGAATCATTTTTTACTTCATTTACCCTTCTTGATCTGAGAATATTAGAAGGTTGCAGTACTTGACGAATTCTTTCTGGTGTCACAACGCCAACTATTTGACCCATACTATCTAGCACTGGTAGATGACTAATTTTATGTTGGCGAAACAGAGATAAAGCAGTAAATAAATCTTGATCGTCTGATTCTTTTAGAGTCACAAAATTAGATGACATGACTTCTTTTATCTTTACATTTTCTGATAAATTGCTTAGATTACCAATTTTACCAGTTGCAATTAGTTTAACAAGATCACTGACAGTAAATATTCCTAATAGAAAAGAAGATTGTGCATTATATTGATCTTCCTCAACAGATTTTTTTTCTACAATTAAAACACTTGTAGCTTTTTCCTGTTTTGATAATGGTGATTCATGAATTTTTCCATTTGTCAGTGTATTGACAGGTATTGCACAACTGCTTTGTAACATACTCATTTGTTTTAGTACTTCTACCAGGGGTGTTTCGGGTGTTACAGTTACCGGATAAGGGTCAATTGCTTGTTGTAGAGGTGATGAATAGATACGAGATTGAGCAACCATAATCATATCTCCTTTATAAATAAATGCAAAATATTATTAAGATTTTTCAGGCAAATCTAGAGTTTTTTATATTTAATAAGTAATTCTATTATAACCGTAATTATTGCCTAAAATTTACAGTATGAATTTTAGCATTAAATCAAGTTTGGATCAATATTTGAAAGTGCTAAAATTAGGTTTAGTTTGAGTTTCATAAACTCGATCTACTTTGAAAAAAATCAGGATACTGTGAAACTGATTACTGTTGAAAATGGTAATGATTAATGTCTGAAACTAAGTAAGGAAGCGATCGCGAGCACTACTTATATTAAGTTCGATTGGATACTTACTTGCATTTTATAGAAACAGACCCAAGGAGATTATATAATAGAGTTGTCGCTAAATAGATAGAAAATATCTCCAAAACCTAGACAGGGTAATCATTTCGATTCTTTCGGTCTATAAATAACTACAAGCTTTACACAGGGGGGGTTTCTACAATTTTTTAGTTTATAAAGCGACAAGTCTAATATATTTACATAAATATAATGATCTACTTTTTGAAGTACGGACTTCTCAGGATTTTTGCTTACTAGCATGGCCTTCACTTTTGATATTTAAGAAATAAATTAGAATATAATCTGCCATTTCTAGAGTTTTTGTTTCAAAATATTAAGTAAAGATGAGTTGAGAATATTACCTATGTTTCCATTCCTTGCTAAACCCTGCTGTGGCTGGGACTTTTTTCAACCAGAGTCTCGTAAAGTCCATCAGGAAAATAAACTGAAATTCCTCAAGTGGATGCGAGATGATCTAGAAACTAGATTAGCTGGACTTAATGCGGCCATTCAAACCATTGAACGCCAGATTAATCAAGACCAACCTTCTTAATGTTATAGAGTTGATCATCCACCGATAAAGCCTTGGAGTGCATTACTCCTAACACTTTAACTACAGTTATTTTTTCTGGGGCGCATAATATTACGCCCCTTACTTTGAGAATATTGGAATTACCCAAGTAATATAATTTCTCATTGATTAAAGCTACATAACTAATGTTTTAGCGCTTGACAATAAATTTAAATTGTCAGGCAACATTGGTATAATATAAATCATTTCTTCTTCTTTGTTACTGTTTTATCTTTTAATATCTACAGCTTTCTTCCAAGTCTAATCACAACCCCATTCTCAGTCACTCATTGACTACTGAATACTTCTTCAAAATTTCCCAGAGATTTTCTACACACCCATGCCGAGGATGACTATAGCAAAATATGATAGAAGCTATCCATCAAGTTACCCCTTTCCAGGCTTTGGCCCTTCAAGTCCAGGCTAAAGCAGTAAATCAGGCCAACGACCGGGAATCTGCGCGATCGCTGATTCAAGAAACCATCAACCACCTAGGCAAACAAATAGCTGCTAGTAAAGCTTTTATTGGCCTAAACTGTAAATTAGTTTTACTGCCAGAATATTTTCTCACAGGTTTTCCGATGGCCGAGTCTTTGACAAGTTGGGCAAATAAAGCGTGTTTAGAAATGACTGACCCCATCTACGACCGCCTGGGAGAGATTGCTCAAAAAAATGATATTTTTCTAGGGGGCAATGCTTATGAAATTGACCCCAACTTTCCCGAATTATATTTTCAAAGCTGCTTTATCATCGACCCCAGTGGCAATATGGTATTGCGCTATCGCCGTCTCAACTCTATGTTTGCTCCGACCCCCCACGATGTATGGGATAAATATCTTGACTGTTATGGTTTAGAGGGAGTATTTCCCGTTGCTAAAACAGCGATCGGTAATTTTGCTGCTGTTGCCTCCGATGAAATTTTATTTCCAGAAGTGACCCGATGTTTGGCAATGCGTGGAGCAGAAATTTTACTGCATCCTACTTCAGAAGTTTATGGGCAAGCGCGATCGCCAAAAGAAGCAGCGAAAGTTTCTCGTGCTGTGGAAAATATGATGTATGTGATATCTGCTAATACTGCTGGTATTGCCAATACTCCTATTCCTGAAGCTTCGGTTGATGGGGGTTCCAAAATTATCGACTATCGAGGTTTAATATTAGCGGAAACGGGTGCAGGGGAAAGCATGGCCACCTATGCTGAAATTGATATTATGGGTCTCCGCAACTATCGCTCTCAAGTAGGAATGAAAAATTTATTAGCAAGGCAACGGTGGGATATTTATGCAGAAAGTTATCGTCAGTTTCATGCTTATCCTGCTAATACTATGGATAGTGGAGTAGTTGAGCGAAAACATTTTATTGAAACTCAACGTGCAACTATTGAAAAGTTGAGAAAAGAAGGTATTATATGAGTTCAATAATGAATAATGAATAATGAATAATGAATAATGAATAATTAATAATTACCTCTCCTTGAAAAGAAGAGGATTGACAAAGAGATGAAAATTTTTATTTATTATCCCCTTAAAAGGGGAGGCACATACCCACAATTTTTCGGTAAGAAGGAAGAAGAGAAAATATGGAACCTCACCTTATTTTTGAAGCTAGAAGATCGTTTTTTCAACTACCACCTATCACCTTCTTCCCATGATATTATCGGCGAAAAAATATATAATATTATGTTCGGATAATTAGCGATCGAAAAACGGTAGTCCTACTCGCGTAATGGTAGATGGGGATGAAAAGTGGCACTTCATGGGAGCAAGATGCTCCCACTGTTTTTGTCCTTGACCAAAATAATTACAATAGACGATCATTACAATTAACCACCACCAAAAAACTTATCCAGAGCAAATTTCCTCACTCCCTACTCCCTACTCCCTTATTTATAAATCTTCAAGCAGACATGATATAGCGTTTCTCAAATTATTGAGATACAGTTGTTTTTCTTCTTTTCTCACAGGAGTGCGCTACCAGATGCGTCTGTCGCACCCCGTGGGGTCGCACCGCTATCCCCTGTTTCCCGAATTACTACTCTGTAGGGAGGTTGTATGCAACCTCCCTACCTACTCCCTACTCCCGCGCAACAAACGAATTTTTTACCTCACCAATATGGGAATTGCTATATCAGTATCACCTAAAACCTAAAACTTATCACCTTCTTCAATAGCCATAATAATACAGATAAAATTTATAACCTCCAATACTCCAACAGGAAAAAATCGTGAAATAAATCAAATATTTTAAAAAGTTATCTGCTGGTACAAAACCACATAAATTTAAAAACAAAGATTTCACAAATTGACCCTGTTGTTCTGACTTTTGTTTGTTAGTTTCACCTACCAAATAATTTTCCAGATTTGTCAATATACAAGTTCCTTGATTTAGTTGCCATTGAATGACCATTAGTGGTATCCAAACTAAATAAATCAATAACAATTTATTTGGTAATAGCCATCCAGTCAAGGTAAAAATTAAGACGGAAGTATGTAATATTTTGAGAAAAAAAACAATTAATTTTTTATCCAGAGATAATTTATTCATCAGCTTTTAAACCACCAAGGATTAATTACAGAATTTACTTTACTTAAAATCGCTTTTTTCCGCATAAATCTTTTCATACCATCAACTCCCATTCGAGAAGTTCCTAAACCGGAAAACTTAAAAGAATTTTTTTCTCCTTCATTAATTAATGCTGTTAAACCCGCATCATTAATACTAATACCTCCAGCATTTATCTGGCTAGCAACTGCTAAAGCTTCAGCTTCAGAACCAGCAAAAACAGCAGCACTTAATCCATAAATTGTATCATTTGCTAATTTTACCGCTTCTTCAATAGTAGTAAAAGACATCACAGGTATTATTGGTCCAAAAGTTTCCTCAGTCATGATTTTCATACTATGATTTACACGATCTAAAACTGTTGGTAAACACCAGAAACCACCATCTAAATTTTCGACATTTCCTCCACAATGAATAACCGCACCTTTAGTCACTGCGTCTTGTAAATGTTCTCTAATAATCTCAGCTTGTTTTATTGAAATAATTGGTCCGATTTCTCCAGATTCAACATTGGGATAAGCTAATTTCAGACCTTTAGCTTTTTCGGTAAGTTTAGTAATAAATTCTGTCAAAATTGATTCGGCAACATAAATACGTTCAATTGATAAACATGACTGCCCCGCATTAACAACTGAAGCCCATAAAAGTGCCGATGTTGCTAACTCTAAATCTGCTGAAGCTAAAACTATTGCCGGGTCTTTCCCTCCCAATTCTAAACAAGCTGGAATAAATCTTTTTGCTGCTGCTTCTGCAACTTTTTTCCCTGTGGCAACACTACCAGTAAAACAAATAAAATCTACATATTCTATTAAAGCTGCACCAGTTTCTCCAGTTCCTTCAATATAAGTAAAAACATCACACAACAAGGGAATTTTAGCAATAGTTTCTAACAAAGGTTGGATAAATCTCGGAGTAATTTCACTTGGTTTAATTGCCACAGCACAACCAGCAATCAAAGCTGGAATTGCATCGATTAAGGAAAGTAATAAAGGAAAATTCCAGGGACTAATAATACCAACTAACGGATAAGGTGAAAATTGATTTTGTAGTTGAATAAATGGAATAGTTGTAGTTTTGGTTGACTCAGTTGATAAGAGTTGCGGTGCTAACTTACACCATCTATCTATACTATTAGCCACAGAGTCAATTTCTAGTCTTGATTCTATTAGTCTACCTGTATCATTTACTAATGCTTGTGTGAGTTTTTCCCGATGAGAAAATATAGTTTCTTTCCATTGTTGCATTGCCTGAATACGTTTTTCTATTCCAGACTTTTCCCACTCAATTTGAGCAGGTCGTAAATTGAGACATTTAGTAGCAATTTGTTCTACAGTTGGTTGGGTAATGAAATAATCATTTATACCAGTGCGTGGGTTACGAATTTTAATTTGATTGACCATATTACATCAGGGAGTTTGGGTAATTTGAGTTGGGGGTTATATCAAATCTGGTTGAATAATTATTATATAGTTGGGGGAGTAGGAAAGTAGAGGAGATTTACAGCAGATTTAAGGTGAATGATATACACATAAGAATGGTAAAGTGTTTGTAGTGCGGACATCTTGCCCGCGACTGCTGTACTTCACTAATATGAAATACGCTGTAATATTGAAGTATAGTTATAAACATATACTATCCGACCTACTTACTACTGATTCCTGACTCCTTGAAACAAGCACGTTTTTCAATATGTTCCTAGTAATTCCTTTTAGTTTGGGCGTTGCATATTTGTGGGATGAATTGTAGTCTTGGAGAAAAAAGAAGTTAGAAGTATTAAAGATCAAATGTACCTGTTCCAAAAAGATTCATCCCTTGATTCAGCAACGCCTTTAGTTTGAGTCTCTCTCTGCCTTAGCTAAATCAGAAAATAATTTTAGAGGATTCTTTTGCATAACTTCTAACATTTTTTTATCCCTCTGAGTTAAAACAGTTCAATTATTCTGTAAATTTTCCATAATTTGAGCAAAACTATGAGCAATTAAATATTCTAATTGATTGTGGGAACTGGACTGTACAGGCTCAATTAAAGACTCAATAATTCGGCTATAAGTATGAAAAATTACAGCTTGGGCATTATTAGGTTGTCGGATATATAAAAGATGATTAGTCTCTAAAATATCTTGAGCAAGTCTCATCATTAAATTAGTTTTTCCTGACCCTGGTTCTCCAATAACTACAATACCCCTACTCTGATGATTTGGGTCTTGACTAATTTCTTCTACAACTATTTTTAAATCATTAAATTCACTCTCAAAAACTTCTCGCCGATCTGGATGTTGTTAAAAAGGTGTATCAACTCGATTATTAACAAAAGAATCTGTTTTAGACTTTAATTTAGTTTTGGTAGATTGTTGCATTAGATTTTGATAAAGTTGATGAGTAAAAAGAGTATCATATTTTGCACGATGAGCTAAGGCAGAATTAAAACGTTTACCTGCTACTTTCAGATGGATAAATTTACCGAATAATTAATAATCAAATAATTAAATAATTAAACAATTCGGGTTAAAAGTCTCCCCTGTCAAAAGGGAAAAAAATAAATTTTTTCCTTATTTGTCAATCTTCTTCCTAAAAGGGAGAGGTAATTATCAATTATCCATGAATGAAAGAGATTTTCCAGAGAATAACTGGGAATCTGAGGATCAAAAAATAAGCTTAATTCATAAGTACAATAAGTCTGCAATTTGGGAAAAGTAATACCCGCAACTTTAAAAGAATAGGATAAAACCTTTAAGTCATGTTCAGCGTTGCGTTGGTGCGATGCCGATGGAAATGTCATTTCAGTTATCAGCACCTCTGCAATAAGGAGGCTTGAAATCTGGAATGTTATCTTTTTTTATCCCCTTAAAAGGGGAGGCTTGAGACCAAAAATTTTCGGTCATTAAAACAGGAGATGAAATAGCAACAGAAAAAAACACTCAAATATCTCAAAAGGATGCTCAAATTAAACAGGCATTATTATTAGCAATTGAAATAGAATTAAAATTAAAATTTGGTGATAAATATGTGTGGATATTATATCATGTCCGAAGGCAATCGTTTGTGTAAAAGTTAGTGTGGATATCTACAGGGAATTTAAGTTTTTTTCTTGTCTTATATCAAATCCGTTTAATTCGGTATACAAAAATGTTCCATCTTCAACCATTACCAAATATTTCTCTCACTCCCCATCTCCCCATCTCCCCATCTCCCCATCTCCCCATCTCCCCATCTCCCCATCTCCCCATCTCCCCATCTCCCCATCTCCCC
>NZ_JAAHGO010000101.1 GCF_010672455.1 Okeania sp. SIO2C9
AGCGTAACACAAAAAAGTACACAATGCAAGAAACTAAGTGGACGCTACGCGGTTTATTTGTTGGTCGGCAATTCCCCTCCCGTTAACATTCGTATAACGGGAGACCCCTTGCCGACATCAAAGTTGGATTTTTTGGATAGTTGAGCCGTCATGCACTATTAGAAGATTATTTTTTCACATTTTTTGATTTCCAGATGAGTTATATCATTTCCGGATAATCAGTTATGAAAAAGACTTTCTCCTCTTTCCTTCTTCTTTCTTCCCTCCTGACTCCTGACTTCCCCATCGTTTATTTATAAGTATATCAATCAGACATGATATTAATTATTGCTGTGCTGATTAAATCTAAAAGTATTTACAGATAAAGGTTTTAGCCTTTTTGGGATCTTTCAAAAGTGCCTGGTTTTCAGCTCTTCATGCTCAAAAAGGAGCGTATTTTAGGCTCATAATTGGGCAGAAAAATCATTCTTACAATTCTTACTCCTACCTCCTCGCTCCCAAGCCATTTCTCCTGTCTTCCCCTCCACGGTCGGGGGAGGGGCGAGGGGTGGGTTGTCTCCAGTATAGCTGTCTCCTACCCTCACCCATAAGACTAGTGAAGCGCAAACCCTAATTACCAAAATATTGTTGATATAAATCAGGGAATAATTTTAATCCTCCTGAACTAATAATATCTGATTCAATTATGCTTTTATTCCTGATATATTCAGCAATTAATTCGCGAATTTCTGTAACAGATTGGCAAATTATTTTTCCTTCTTTAAACATGAAATAACCACCACCGCCATTAGCGCGATAACTATTCATAGCAACTCGTAAAACTTGATTTGCTTCAACATCTTTTCCATCTAACTGTAATTTAGTAATTCGTTTTCCCACTGGTTGAGTAATATCAACTATGTAATCAATTCCACTATATAAATCCCAATTATAGCCCAGAGAATTTTCAACTAAAACCTCTTCTGGATAATCAGGTAAATCATCAATATTAACTTGTTTAAAATAAGCAGCATTTTTTTCTAAAGCACAACGCAAAATATCCCCATTAATTTCTAAAACCAACAAATAGTTATCATAATTATAGATACTGTAAATATCTCTCCTAGTAATTTTTCCTGGAGGAATTTTACCAGTGTTATTAAAAATAGAAGTTAGAGAAATATTTACAGGATAACCTGCTGCTTTTGCAGCTTTTATTTGTACTTTATTGATTAAAATTGACAGCTTGCTCTGATTAAAGCGTGCTTTTATACCACCATAAAATTCAGTTTTTGCCACACCAATAGGTTGATTTATATAGCGTAATATTTGCTGATGATATGGCAAAGAAAGTTGTAAAATTTTCTGTTCCGGTTCAATATCAGTAACATATAAATTAGTAGAATCTTTAGTAATAACTTCCCACTTTTTACCCCGATACTCTAATACTAAAGTATACTTACTTAAAGCTTTTCCCCAAAAAGAAGGCTCTGCAATTAAAACATTATTAACTATAGCTTTAGGAACATCGTGATGTGAATGTCCTGCCATAATTATATCAATATCTTTTACCTGTTGTGCTAATTCTAGGGTGAGATTTGAATCAGGAATAGAGCCTGTTTCTTTCCACTCTTGAATATCGGTTAACCAAGCAGAAGCCAGCCTTTTATCTTTTGGTACTTTAGAAAAACCAGTATGTTGAACAATAGTAATTACATCTGCACCATCATTTCGCATTTGAGGAATATATTTTTGAGCAGTATTTATGAGATTCTCAAAAGTTAATCCAGCTATATTTTCAGATGGCACCCAGTTAGAAGTTGCAGGAGTAATTAAACCAAGAATACCAATTTTTATACCATCAACATTTTTAATGATATAAGGTTTAAAAGCAGGAGTGCCATCACTTTTTTGGATATTAGCACAAACTATGGGGAAATTAAGCTGACTTATCCAACGGGAAAGCACATTAGTACCATAATCAAACTCATGGTTTCCTAAAGTAGCAGCATCAAATTTGAGAGCATTCATTGTTACTGCCATCGGATGTACTGCTTCTGTGTCAATTCGATTATAGTAATAAGTTAATGGTGTCCCTTGAATAGTATCGCCGCCATCAATAAGTAGTAAATTAGGATTTTTAGCTCGTTCCTGTGCGATTAAACTAGCGACTTTTGCTAATCCCCATTCTGCGGGTTGGTTGGTATAGTAATCATAAGGCATAAGGTTGCCATGAATATCACTAGTTTCCAGAATGGTGATGGTTTTGGTTGGAGGTTTTGATGTTATCAAGGAAATGAATACCAATACAAGTGTAAATAACAGTAGTATAGAATAGCTCGCTTTGAGTGCGAACTGCTACGCAAAGGCGCGGGGAACGCCAGAACTGGGTATTGAAGAACCGAAGCACCGAAAAAGGAACAAGTGGATGGAGACTCCAACCCCAACAAGCTTTTCAACAATTAATAATTAATTATTAATTATTAATTATTAATTATTACCTCTCCTTGAAAAAAAGAGGATTGACTAATCATGAATTTTTTTTCTTCTCTTGGTCGATTAAATATGGCGCAGGTTTCCTCCCCATCCCACCCTGCGGGAAGCTGCGAAGATCGACCGCTGTTTCTCCACGGCGAGTGAGAGGATTTTTACCTTAATTATTCGGTAAACACCGATCATAAAGTAGTTTTCATTTCGGTAGACCACAGTAGGGACATTCTATGGAACGTCTCTACAGGGCACGTGATTGTGACGATATGGTTCATCCATCTGAAAAGCGCTGTAAGGTGCAGAGTATTAAACCCACAAGAAAAAGATTAAAGTACTATTATAGAACCCCTAAGCGTATCTTCATAAATATTAAATTTTTTTAGCTAGGAGACAGGAGACAGGAGACAGGAGACAGGAGACAGGAGACAGGAGACAGGAGACAGGAGGGAAGAGGGAAGAGGGAAGAGGGAAGATGTGGGGAGAAATAATACAAAAAATTCAACACTCCTTTTCAGATTTTTTCTCACTCATTGATGCGCGAAAAGACTTGGCTACCATAATTATATAGCTATCAAATGGATTCTATATAAATAATATAAAGCTTTTAGCAATTATTAATCTTTTAAATTTGAAAATACACGCCTAGCACACTGCTATATCTGCGCATAGTGGTGAACTCCTTTCAACAATTAATAATTAATAATGAATAATGAATAATGAATAATGAATAATTACCTCTCCTTGAAAAGAAGAGGATTGACAAATTCATGAAAATTTTTTTTTATTATCCCCTGAAAAGGGAAGGCACATACCCACAATTTTTCGGTAATATCTATACACAGGACTTACACAACGGCACCAATCATAGTGATTAAATCAGCAATAATGACCAAATCATACACTATATGCAGCGGTACTGCGTAAGTCCTGATACATTTATTTAGAAACGCCAAATTTCTGTTTAACGACCATTCGCATATTTCCTGGTAATGCCATAGTTAACCCTCTACGGACAGGTTGGATAGGTTTATGGGAAACTAATTTTAGTTCGCACTGTGACAAAATAGTAGCCAAAACTAATTTCATTTCAAATAAAGCAAAAGCTGAACCGATACAACGACGACTCCCTCCTCCAAAAGGTAAATATTCATAAGGTGAAAATTGTCTTTCGAGAAAACGTTCTGGTTTAAATTTTTTAGGTTCTGGATAAAGATCCTCTCTTTGATGAGTTAGATAAATAGAAGCAATTATTACCATTCCTGGTTCAAGTTGATAACCCATAATTTCTAAAGGTTTCTGGACAATTCTAGGGAAAGTACTTATAGCAATGGGATAGAGACGCAAAGTTTCTTGGCAAACAGCGCTGAGGTAGGAAAGTTTAGTAATGGCAACTTTATCTGGGTTAGTAGGGAGAGTCGCTAATTCTGCTAATAGTTTTTCCCGCACTGATGGAATTTTATCGATCCAATATAATGCCCATGCTAATGCTGAAGCAGTAGTTTCGTGACCCGCAAAAAGCAAAGTCAGTAGTTCATCCTTAATTTCTTCGTCGCTGATATGATCGCCCGCTTCATCACGCGCTTCTAGCAGTAAACTGAGAATATCATCACGATGATTTGCTTCTTCCCTAGCAGTTTCAATTTCTGCGAATATTAGCTCATCAACTTTTTGTCTTTTTCGTAAAAATCTACCCCAGGGACTCCAAGGACCCCAGTCTTTTTGCAAGAAACTGAAGAACAGAAAAGTGGAGGTGAGAGGAGAGCTAATGGAGTCGAGGACATCAGACAGAAGTATTCTCAGTTGTTCGTAACGTTCTCCTCTGTCTAAACCAAATACCGCCCCAAGGATGACTTTTAGGGATATTTCTTGAGTAGACCTACGGATGGGGAAAGGTTTGTCTATTTGCCACCGATCCATAACATTAGAAGTAACATTATATATTAAGTCCCCATAAGTACGCATTCGATCGCCATGAAAAGGTGGCATTAATAGTTTTTTTTGACGTTGATGGCGATCGCCGTTTTGCAGAAGTAGAGAATTTCTGCCCACAAGGTATTGTAAAGCACCATTACTACCACCTGAGCTAAAGGTATCAGGATCAGCAGTAAAAATTTGTTGAATAGCTTTAGGGTTACAGAAATAGATAAAAGGAGTCTTGGAGTTAGTATTAGTCCTGAAGATATCTCCGTATTGAGAATATCGTTCCTCTATTGTTTGTAAGGGACGAAAAATAAATTTCCAAGTCCGGACTCTTCGTTGTAGAGGGGACAATGCTGGGCCATCAGGTAATTTCATTTTTGCTTTGCTGATTATGTCAGATTTACCTCATATATTTTGATTCATTTGCAAGTAAGATGGGAGGGTTTATAGAACCCCCGATCGTATCTTCATAAATATTAAGTTTTTTGAGCTAGGAGACAGGAGACAGGAGACAGGAGACAGGAGACAGGAGGATAGAGGATAGAGGATAGAGGGTAGATGTGGGGAGAAATAATATAAAAAATTCAACACTCCTTGCTGATGATTGTTCCTCACTCATTGATGCGCGAAAAGACTTGACTACCATAATTATATAGACCTCAAATGGGTTCTATATAGCAGGTAAAAGGCAAAAGCTCATCTGGCAACAGTGGGAAAAGTATTTCTCTGTCTAAGGTTCATCATCAATCTATGTCAAACACCAACTCGTTTCTTGCTATAGAACCCATTTGGGATCTATTTAAAAATATAGGAGGTGGGTGGGGAGATTGGGACCCACCCCTAACCCATCCCAGGAGGGGAATGTGGGGATATGATGAATCTGGAGGCAAATTTCCCCCTATTCTATTTCTCTAGCTTCTGTACCTTGCTAATCCGAGGACTCCCCTACCTGACTCCTGACTCCTGAGGACTGACTCCTGACTCCTGATTCCTGATTCTGTCATTAAGAAACAGTAGAAATTTTATCTATATGGTAAAGCTTGAATAACTATAAGAGCAGACTCCGGCCAAATATTATAGGAATCTAAAATTCCATTAGCTAGTCTAACTGGATTAAGAAGTTTCCTATAGAATAACTCCTGTGTGGCAAAGCTAATTACCACCTTTGTCTTTCTACTGCAGAAAAATTAATAACGGTTAAATTTATGGAGGAGTAATGAATCAATATATCAACCCTACTACTGAAAATCAAATTCGGGTAGAAGACGATCGCACCGGCATGAGTGTCACTACTCTCAGACGTGCTTTAGCAGATAACCTGTTTTATTTGCAGGGGACCTATGAGTCCATGGCAAAACAAGATGATTTTTACAGAGCTTTAGCTTATACTATACGCGATCGCTTACTCCAACGCTTTCTTTCTACAATTCGTACTTATAATGAGAAAGATGTGAAGGTCGTATATTATCTATCTGCCGAATTTCTAATGGGTCGTCACCTGGGTAATAGTTTGATTAACTTGGGAATTTATGAACAAATTCGTCAAGCTATCACCGAATCTGGGTTAAATTTAGATGAACTACTGGAACAAGAAGACGATCCAGGTTTAGGAAATGGGGGTTTAGGTAGGTTAGCAGCTTGTTTTTTAGACTCTCTAGCTACTTTAGAAATTCCAGCTATGGGGCACGGTATTCGCTATGAGTTTGGCATTTTCACCCAAACTGTACAGGATGGTTGGCAAGCAGAAATTCCTGATAAATGGTTACGTTTCGGGAACCCTTGGGAAATAGCTCGTCCTGCTGAAAAGGTAGAAATCAAGTTTGGAGGTCATACAGAAGGATACCATGATGATAAAGGGCACTATCGAGTAACTTGGGTTCCGGATGAAACTGTAATTGGTATCCCCTATGATACCCCTGTTCCTGGCTATAAAGTGAATACTGTAAACCCTCTACGTTTGTGGCGAGCAGAAGCTAGTGTAGACTTTAAATTTGAAGAGTTTAATGCTGGAAACTATGACGGTGCAGTAGCAGATAAAATGAGTTCGGAGACGATCTCCAAAGTTCTCTATCCTAATGATAATACTCCTCAAGGTAAGGAACTCCGTCTGAAGCAACAATATTTCTTCGTTTCTTGTGCTTTACAGGACATTATCCGTAGGCATTTATCCCAAAACGAAAACTTAGATAATTTATACGATAAAGCAGCAATTCAACTGAATGATACTCACCCTGCTGTGGCGATCGCGGAGATGATGCGCTTGTTAATTGATGAGTACGATATGGACTGGGATAGAGCATGGCACATTACTCAAAATACTTTTGCCTACACTAACCATACTTTACTGCCAGAAGCGTTAGAGCGTTGGGCAATTAGTCTATTTGGTAGCCTTCTCCCTCGTCACCTAGAAATTATCTATGAAATTAATCGGCGCTTTTTAACTCAAGTGCAAACTTGGTTTCCTAAAGACCCGGAGTTGCTTGCCCGTGTTTCTCTGATTGAGGAGGGAGGAGAAAAATCTGTGCGGATGGCTAATTTGGCTACTGTTGGTAGTCATGCTGTCAATGGAGTAGCAGCATTGCACACAGAATTGTTGAAAAAAGGTGTGCTTAAAGATTTTTACCAACTCTTCCCAGACAAATTTTTCAATAAGACTAATGGAGTGACTCCCCGTCGTTGGGTTTTACTGAGTAACCCCAAACTTTCTGCGCTATTTTCTGAGAAACTGGGAGGAGATAGTTGGTTGCGAGATTTCGACCAACTACGGCAACTAGAAAAATATGTGAATGATGCAGAATTTCAGAATCGTTGGCGAGCAATAAAGCAAGAGAATAAGGCTAAGTTGGCAGAGCGCATTCTCAAGCATAATCGGATAGAGGTGGATATTAATTCTCTATTTGATATTCAAGTCAAACGTATTCATGAGTACAAACGCCAACATTTGGATGTATTCAACATCATTACTATGTATAATCGCATTAAGCAAAATCCTAGCATTAATGTTGTACCCCGCACATTTATTTTTGGTGGCAAAGCTGCTCCTGGTTACTACATGGCTAAGTTGATTATTAAGTTGACTAATGCTGTTGCTGATGTGGTTAATAACGATCCTGATGTGCGCGGTCGCCTGAAGGTTGTATTCTTGGCAAACTTTAATGCTTCTCTTGGTCAGATTATTTATCCTGCTGCTGACTTATCCGAGCAAATTTCTACTGCTGGTAAGGAAGCATCCGGAACTGGTAATATGAAGTTTGCCATGAATGGAGCTATGACTATTGGTACTCTGGACGGAGCTAATATTGAGATTCGCGAAGAAGTTGGAGCAGAAAACTTTTTCTTATTTGGTATGACTGCTCAAGAAGTTTTCGATCTGAAGGCAAAGGGTTATAAACCTATGGAATACTACAATACTAATGCTGAACTCAAAGCAGTAATTGACCGAATTGCTGGCGGTCACTTTAGTGAAGGTAATCCTAATTTATTTAAGCCTTTGATTGATTCTCTACTGTACAATGACCAATATATGCTACTAGCTGATTATCAAAGTTATATTGAATGTCAGGAGCGGGTTGGTAAAGTTTTCCAAGACCAGGAGAAATGGACGAAAATGTCTATCTATAATTCTGTTCGCATGGGTAAATTCTCTTCTGACCGAACAATTATGGAGTATGCAAAGGAGATTTGGGGAGCGCAACCAGTTAAAATCGACCAAGAAACTTATACTCAAGATAATGCTGGTTTGAAGGTAGATTCTTAATTTACCAGATGGGGCGGGTTGATCTCAATTTACAGCGGTTTTCATTTGGGTAGACCACAGTAGGGACGTTCCATGGAACGTCCCTACAAGGTTTGATGTGTGAAGATGTGGTTCATCAATTTGAAAAGCGCTGTAATGTTGCGCAAGATTAATTTAATGTTGTTTAATACTTAATTTTGCCCCCCTAGCCCCCCAATTCTGGGGGGAACAAGAATCCATTAGCTGGTAAAAGTCCCCCAATGGGTGGGGGATGCGCGGGGGCGCGTGATGTAAAAATGAGACTTTTCAGACAACCTCTTAAAAAGCGGGGGGCGTTGCATATTTGGGGGATGAATTAGTGTGGGGAGTGTAAGGAGCAAGGAGTAAGGAGTAAAAAGTCAAAGGCTAGTTAATAATGAATACAAATCTTCCCCCCCGATGGTTACAACTGTGGTCTATCCAGCATGAAAACTGCTATAATTGTGGGATGATTTTGTCACAGAGGATTGCCTACAGCGGTTTAATGATGAATAAACCACAATCATACTGACTCCTTACTCATTACTCCTTACTCATTACTCCTTACTCATTACTCATTACTCCTACAACAGTTTTGTGGTCTACTCAACTGAAAAGCACTGTAATCCCCGTGTCCCCGTTTCAGGCTTAATCATCCCAGTATTCAGCAACGCCTAAAAAGCGGGGTTTTAGACCCATATTATTTTGATAACCTGCGTTAACTTTCCTCAACCCAACCGACAAAACTATAGAGCGTTTTTCATTTGGGTAGACCACAGTAGGGACGTTCCATGGAACTTCCCTACAAGGTTTGATGTGTGAGATCAAATCCGTTGGCTTCGGAGTAATATAATTCTGTTGATCGTCATACAATGTGTAAGGGCGTTAGCGACAGCTTTGCGTTAGCAAATGGCCATTCGCCCCTACAGTTCTTTAATACTGAATAACACTGATGCTACCGGATTTGATATGAAGATGTGGTTCATCAATTTGAAAAGCGCTGTATAGCATTTTTCATTCTAAAATATTCTCTATTTTTATTCTGAATTACTGAAAAAAATGCAAGACAAAATATTAGCTAAAGAAAGACAATTCCACGATATATGGGCATCAACTATTGATATAGAAGGTATTCGAGTAGTTGATTATTTTGAAAGTTGTACTGCTCCAGAAAATAGATTTATTCTCGAACAAATGGGAGATTTAACAGATAAATATTTGTTAGATTTAGGTTGTGGTGCAGGGGAAAATAGTGTTTATTTTGCTAAAAAAGGAGCGCTGTGTGTGGCGACTGATTATTCTCCTGGAATGGTGGATGTTGCTGTTAAGTTGGCTGAAACAAATGGGGTTCAAATTGAGGGTAAAGTTATGGATGCCATGGCTTTAGAATTTCCTGATAATACTTTTGATTTTGTTTATGCTTCTAATTTACTTCATCACTTACCAAATCCAAAATTAGCAATTAGAGAAATGCACCGTGTTCTTAAACCTGGTGGTAAAGCTTGTTTTTGGGACCCGTTGAAACATAATCCTGTAATTAATGTTTATCGGCGTATTGCTACAAAGGTTAGAACTGAGGATGAAATGCCTCTGGATATTAATCTTGTTAATTTTATTAAATCTCTCTATTCAGAAACAGCTTACGATACATTTTGGTTAGCAACTTTGTGGATTTTTTTAAGGTTTTATTTGATTGAAAAAATTGACCCAAATAAAGAACGTTATTGGAAAAAAATTATTATTGAACATCAAAGATTAGAACCAATGTATCGGAAATTAGAAAGATTAGATGGAGTATTAAAAAAGTTGCCTTTGATGAAAAGATTTGCTTGGAATTTAGCAGTAGTTGCGACTAAATAGTAAATATAAGGCAACAGGCAACAGGCAACAGGCAACAGGGAATAGGGAGCAGGGAGCAGGGAACAGGGAACAGGCAACAGGCAACAGGCAACGGGCAACGGGCAACGGGCAACAGAAAATTTTCATATAGGAATAAATAATGTCTGATATCAAAGACTTTAAAGATTTAAAAATTTGGGAAAAAGGAATGATAATTGCGGAAAAATGTTATTTACTAACAAAAAAATTTCCTAAAGAAGAGACTTATGGTATGATTCAACAAATAAGAAGAGCTTCTGTTTCTATACCTGCAAATATTGCAGAGGGTTATGGAAGAAGATCGTCAGGAGATTATACTCGATTTTTAAATATTACTCAGGGTTCTATAAATGAATTAGAGACACATCTTCTTTTATCCGTAAGGATACAATTATGTACGTTTAATGACGTTGAATCGATCATAAATCAACTAAAAGAAGAAAGCAGAATGATTATTTCCCTTATTAATAAATTGAAATAATCAACAACTGTTGTTTTTTGCTTTATCTTCCCTGTTGCTTGTTGCCTGTTGCCTGTTGCCTGATACCTGTTGCCTGTTGCCTGTTGCCTGATACCTGTTGCCTGATACCTGTTGCCTGTTGCCTGTTGCCTGTTGCCTGTTGCCTGTCTACTGTATAATTGTCAAAGTTCGGAGGATATTTTAGTAATATCATCACACAAATAGCGATCGCTTTCACTCACATTGGGGTTATTTTGCAGATAATCTCCTACCCATTCACAACCAAGTTTTATCAGACTTTCGAGATTCAAATTCCACAAAATTACTTTGCCATCTGTGCTTCCAGAGGCAATCATCTGACCATCAGGACTAAAACAAATACTATGGAGACCACGGCGATACCTTTGAAAAGTATGTAACTCCCTGCCATTAAGATTCCAAAGTTTAATAGTTTTATCCATACTCCCAGAAGCAAGAATCTGACCATCAGGACTAAAACAGAGGCTATAAATTCTACTACTATGTCCCTTAAAAGTTTGTAGTTTAATTCCCTCAATACTCCAAAGTTTAATAGTATCATCATCACTAGCAGTAGCAAGTACTTTCCCAGTAGGGTCGAAAGTAACTGCAATCACTGCATTTCCGTATTCTTGAAGAGTTTGTTCTTCCTTGTTATCCAAATGCCAAAGTTTGATACTACCATCCTTACTGACAGAAGCAATTATTTTCCCATCAGGACTAAAACTAACATTAAAGACTGCATCTCTATGTCCCTCAAAAGTTTGTAGTTCTCTACCATCAATATTCCAGATCTTCACAGTGCTGTCATAACTAACAGAAGCAAAGGTTTGACCGTCAGGGCTAAAACTAACATCATAAACTCGTTCTCTATGTCCCTGAAAAGTTTGCAGTTCCTTACCATCTAGACTCCAGAGTTTAATAGTTTTATCTTCACTAGCGGAGGCAATAATTTTCTGAGTCGGGCTAAAACTCACACTATAAATTCTACCTGTATGACCATTAAGGGTTTCCAGTTTTTTACCCTGAATATTCCAGAGTTTAACAGTGCGATCGTAACTAGCAGAGGCGATAGTTTGACCGTCAGGACTAAAACTAACATTAGTAATCTCATTGCTATGGCCATTGAAAACATTTCGTTTTGTGCTTTTAAGTCTCCAGAGTCTAATTGTATTGTCCCTAGAAGCAGAGGCAATAGTTTTACCATCATGGCTAAAACTGACGCTATAAATTCTATTACTGTGGCCACGGAAAGTTTGTAGTTCCTTGCCCTGAATATTCCAAAGTCTGATGGTTTTGTCAGAGCTAGCAGATGCGATAGTTTGACCATCAGGGCTAAAACTAACCTCATTTACCCAATTTCTGTGACCTGTAAAAGTTTGCAATTGTTTGCCATCTAAACTCCAGAGCTTGATAGTGTTGTCAGCACTAGCAGATACAATAGTTTGACCATCAGGACTAAAACTAACACTAGAGACTCGATTATTATGTCCAATCAGAGTTTGCAATTGTTGGCCATCTAAACTCCAGAGTTTGATAGTGTTGTCAGCACTGGCAGATGCAATAGTTTGACTATCAGGGCTAAAACTGACACTAGAGATTCGATTATTATGCCCAATCAGAGTTTGCAATTGTTTGCCATCTAAACTCCAAAGTTTAATCGTTTTATCAAAACTTCCAGAGGCAAGAGTTTTACCATCGGGACTGAAACTAAGACTGTTAACCAGATCGGTATGTTCTGTTATCCAACTTTGTAATTCTGTTCCATCAATACCCCAAAGTTTAATAGTCTTGTCAGAACCAGCAGATGCAAGTTTCTGACCATCAGGATAGAAACAGAGGCTATAGATGCGATCGCTATGTCCTGTAAAAGTTTTTAATTCTTTACCACTAAGACTCCAGAGTTTCAGGGAATTATCCCTACTAGCAGAAGCAATCAAAGTACCATTAGGGCTGAAACAAACACTACTTATTCCATCTTTATGTCCTTCCAAGCGGTTACACTCTTTAACTCCATAGACTGCCTGATGCAATGCTGTTACCACCAGCATTTCAGCATCAGCTTTTGTTCTAATTGATTTGGATAATGATTGTAGAATTTTTGCTGCCCTCAATGCTTCTAATAATGCTTCAAACTCTTGACCTGCTAGAAATAGTGTTTTTGATGAGGCAGTTTTGAGTAATACTTCTAATATCTGATTTGCCTCAGTCAATATTTGAGCTGCTCGTCTTTCTGCTGCTAATGTCTGTTGCATTTCTCGTTTATCTAGTTCTTGACTTGCCGTTAAAAATTGATAGTCTTGAGTACTGAGACTTTTACCCTTCGACCACACTAAAGCATCTGCCAATGCTTGACCCCGTAACAGTCGCGACTCATCTTTACATCCCGACTCTTCCCAAGCAGTAAATGCTTCTGAGTAAGGGCGCAACTTTCCCAACTCCTTTTCCACCCACTGGAAGTTAAACACTTGTTGATAAATGCGGTTAGCAACTTGTAACCGTCCTTCCTGTTTTATTACTAAACCTGTGAGGCGTAACTCCATTTGGTCAGGGTTGTCATTTGCCTGGGTGTGAAGAGTATGGGAAGTGTGGGGAGTGTGGGGAGTGTGGGAGGTGTGGGGAGTATCACTTCTGAGTTCTGAGTTCTGAGTTCTGAGTTCTAAAGTTTGGGGAGTATTACTTCTGAGTTCTAAGTTCTGAGTTCTGAGTTCTAAAGTTTGGGGGATCAGAACCTGCTGATACAGACCCAATAACCGACTTGCCCGTTTTTCATTCACCAACAGGCGATCGCGAATTGTCTTTAAATGTTCTGGGTCATCATGTACTTGCCAATTCTCTATTATTCTGTGTCTCACCAAATTAGCCACCCATTCAGCCTCCTGGCCATCAGGTACAATTTCTGCACTATTGCTAATTAGTTTACAAACTTTCTGGGTCAAAAATGGTTGTCCTCCAGTCCAATCTAAAATTACCTCCATCAATTTATTAATATTGGTAGTTTTTTCAACTAAACCTTTTGCTAATGGCTCGACTTCAGCTAACTGAAAACCTGTTAATTTTATGGCTCTACCAATATTAAAAGGAGTACGTTTTTTATCTTTAATTAAATCTGCGGGAGTTGCGACTCCAATCATGGCAAAAGTTAATTTTTGATAATCTGAATTATCTGCCCGTTTGTTATAGCAATCTCGCACAACTGCAAAAAAATCATCGATATTAAAAGGTAGGCTGAGGGTACTATCTATTTCATCAATAAAAATCACAATTTGTTGAGAAATAGAAGGTAATAAAATTTCACCAATAAACTTACTAAATCGTTTGACATTAGAAAGTTGACTATTATCTTCCCACAGTTCATCAATATCAAAATTATCATCTAAATTTAAGGCCGTTAAAATAGTATCAATAATACTGGCATACCATTCTGAAGGGGTAATATCATAAGTGCCAATTTCTGTCATATCTATAGTGACACAGGCAATATTTTCTTGTTTTAAGCGTTGCATAGTTTTGACTCGCAAGCTAGATTTTCCCATTTGACGGGAGTTTAATACATAGCAAAAATCTCCGTTTTTTAAGCCTTGATATAAGTCTTTATCTGCTTGTCTTTTGACATAAGTTGTGGCGTGAAGTGGCAGACTTCCACCGATATAATATTCGTAATTATTCATAGTTAATATAATTAATAAGTATATAGAAATAATTAAATCTCACGAAGTCCACAGCGAGTGGAACCGACTTGATAATTGAGAACTGAAATGACCTCACTCCCCAATACCATCACACAAATGGCGATCGCTTTCACTAACATTGGGGTTATTTTCGAGGTAGTCGCGCATCCAGTTGCAACCCCATTCATGGAGGCGATCGAATCCCCCGAAGTTCCTCCATAATTTCATGGTGTTGTCAGTACTTGCAGTGGCAACAGTCTCTCCATCTGGGCTAAATGCTACACCGTTGACCCCACCGTCGTGTCCAGTCATAGTCTGGAGTAACTTACCATGGCAGCTCCACAGTTTTACCGTCTTGTCATCACTTGCAGAAGCAATGGTCTCCCCATTCGGACTGAATGCCACATCATTGACTCCACCGTCGTGCCCAGTTAAAGTATGCAATAGTTTGCCATGGCGAGACCACAGTTTTACCGTCTTGTCATCACTTGCAGAAGCAATGGTCTCCCCATCCGGGCTGAATGCCACATCGTTTGCCCAACCCTTGTGCCCAGTCATAGTCTGTAGCAACTTACCATGGCAGCTCCACAGTTTTACCGTCTTGTCAACACTCGCAGAAGCAATAGTCTCCCCATTTGGGCTGAATGCCACACTGATGACCCCACCGTCGTGCCCAGTCATAGTCTGCAGCAACTTACCATAGCGAGACCACAGTTTTATCGTCTTATCAAAACTCGCAGAAACAATAGTCTCCCCATTTGGGCTAAATGCCACACTGATGACCCCACCGTCGTGCCCAGTCATAGTCTGCAGCAACTTACCATGACGAGACCACAGTTTCACTGTCTTGTCACGACTTGCAGTGGCAATAGTCTCCCCATCCGAACTGAATGCCACACCATATATTCTATCCTCCTGCCCAATCATAGTCTGCAGCAACTTACCATGGCGAGACCACAGTTTTATCGTCTTGTCAGCACTTGCAGTGGCAATAGTCTCCCCATCCGAACTGAATCCCACACCATATATCCTATCCTCGTGCCCAGTTATAGTCTCAACCAACTTGCCATGGCAGTTCCATAATTGCACTATCTTTTCACGGCTTGCAGTAGCAATAGTCTCTCCATTAGGACTGAATGCAACATCATTTACCCAACCCTGCCCAGCCAGAGTCTGTAGCAACTGGCCATGGCAGTTCCACAATTTCACTGTCTTGTCACGACTTGCAGTGGCAATAGTCTCCCCATTCGGACTGAATGCCACACTGATGAGCAGCTCCTGGTGTCCACTCAGAATCTGCTGTAGCAACTGGCCATGGTAATTCCATAATTTCACCGTCTTGTCACGACCTACAGTGGCAATAGTCTCACCATTCGGACTGAATGCCACACCATTGACTCCACCCTCGTGCCCAGTCAGAGTCTGTAGCAACTGACCATGGCAGTTCCATAATTTCACTGTCTCGTCATGACTTGCAGAAGCAATAATTTTTCCATCCGGGCTGAATGCTACACCCATGATATAACTTTCGTGCCCAGTCATAGTCTGTAGCAACTTTCCGTAACAAGACCAAAGTTTCACCGTATTGTCAGCACTAACAGAAGCAATAGTTTCTCCATCCGGGCTGAATGCCACACCGATGACCATCTCTTCATGCCCAGTCATAGTCTGCAGCAACTTCCCATGGCGAGACCAAAGTTTCACCGTCTTGTCACGACTGGCAGTGGCGATAGTCTCTCCATCCGGGCTAAATGCCACACCGATGACTACATCCTCGTGCCCAGTCATAGTCTGCAGCAACTTTCCATAGCGAGACCAAAGTTTCACCGTCTTGTCAAAACTTGCAGTTACAATAATTTCTCCGTCTGGGCTAAATGTCACACTGTTGACTGCATCATTGTGCCCCTCTAAACGGTTGCGCTCTCGATATGGTTCATCTATATATATCGCTTGACTGAGAGCATCTATTATCTGTATTTTGCTCTCATCCTGGGGCTGGAATATATCGTTAGCGGGTGGTAGTTGTTTAACTGCTCTCAAAGCTTGCAACAACCCTTCAAAATGTTTACCAGAATTAGACAATAATTTAGAGGTAATACTTTTTCCCACTGCTTCTGCTTCTGCCAACTTCAGGTCTACTTTCTGTTTCGCTTCTTCTAATATCTGGTTCGCCTTTAACTGAGCTTCCAACTGCACTTGTGCTTCCAACTTTTCCAACTCGATCGCCTGTTTCTCTACTTCTTGAGCAGTAGCTAAAAATTGATAGTCGCGATCGCTCAGACTTTTATCCACCGCCCACACTAAAGCATCTGCCAATGCTTGACCTCGTAACAGTCGCGACTCATCTTTACATCCTGACTCTTCCCAAGCAGTAAATGCTTCTGAGTAGGGACGCAACTTTCCCAACTCCTTCTCCACCCACTGCAAATTAAACACTTCTTGATAAATGCGGTTAGCAACTTGTAACTGTCCTTCCTGTTTTATTACTAAACCTGTCAGACGTAACTCCATTTGGTCTGGACTGTCATCTGCGACTACCCCTCCACTATTCAAAACCTGCTGATACAGACCCAATAACCGACTTGCACGTTTTTCATTCACCAACAGGCGATCGCGAATGGTCTTTAAATGTTCTGGGTCATCATGTACTTGCCAATTCTCTATTATTCTGTGTCTGAGCAAATTGGCGACCCATTCTGCCTCCTGGCCATCAGGTACAATTTCTGCACTATTGCTAATTAGTTTACAAACTTTCTGGGTCAAAAATGGTTGTCCTCCGGTCCAATCTAAAACTGCATCCATCAATTTATTAATATTGGTAGTTTTGTTAATTAAACCTTGTGCTAATGGTTCGACTTCAGCTAACTGAAAACCTGTTAATTTTATGGGTTTACCAATATTAAAAGGAGTACGTTTTTTATCTTTAATTAAATCTGCCGGGGTTGCCACTCCTATCATGGCAAAAGTTAACTTTTGATAATCTGAATTATCTGCCCGTTTGTTATAACAATCTCGCACAACTGCGAAAAAATCATCGATATTAAAAGGTAGGCTGAGTGTACTATCTATTTCATCAATAAAAATCACAATTTGTTGAGAAATAGAAGGTAATAAAATTTCACCAATAAATTTACTAAATCGTTTGACATTAGAAAGTTGACTATTATCTTCCCACAGTTCATCAATATCAAAATTATCATCTAAATTTAAGGCAGTTAAAATAGTATCAATAATACTGGCATACCATTCTGAAGGGGTAATATCATAAGTGCCAATTTCTGTCATATCAATGCTGACACAGGCAATATTTTCTTGTTTTAAGCGTTGCATGGTTTTGACTCGCAAGCTAGATTTTCCCATTTGACGGGAGTTTAATACATAGCAAAATTCTCCATTTTTTAAACCTTGATATAAGTCTTCATCAGCTTTTCTTTTGACATAAGTCGTGGCGTTAAGTGGAAGACTTCCACCGATATAATATTCGTAATTATTCATAATAAATAGTTAAGTTAGTTAGGGATAATTAAATCTCACGAAGTCATTGCAAGTGTAACCGTTCTGATAATTGATAACTTTTCACTGAAATGACCTCACCCCCCAACACAATCACACAAATGGCGATCGCTTTCACTAACATTGGGGTTATTTTCTAGGTAGTCGCGCATCCAGTTGCAACCCCATTGATGGAGGCGATCGAACTTCCAACCATGCCAAAGTTTTACAGTGTTGTCATCACTTGCAGTAACAATAGTCTCTCCATCTGGGCTAAATGCCACACTTCTGACCAAACCTTTGTGCCCGGTGAGAGTATGAAGTAACTTGCCATGGCAGTTCCACAGTTTTACTGTGTGGTCAAAATTTGCAGAAGCAATAGTCTCCCCATCCGGACTGAATGCCACACCAAAAACCTTACCACCGTTTCCGGTGAGAGTATGAAGCAACTTACCATGGCAGCTCCACAGTTTCACAGTATTGTCCCAACTACCGGAAGCAATAGTCTTTCCATCCGGACTGAATGCTACTCCTCTGACTGAACCCTGGTGTCCGGTGAGAATACCAAGTAACTTGCCATCACCAGACCAAAGTTTTACCGTTTTGTCATCACTTGCAGAAGCAATAGTCTCTCCATCTGGACTAAATCCCACACTGTATACTCTACCTTCGTGCCCGGTGAGAGTATGGAGTAACTTGCCGTAGTAAGACCATAGTTTCACCGTGTTGTCAAAACTTGCAGTTGCAATAGTCTTCCCATCCGGACTGAATGCGACACTCCGGACTGAGCGCTGGTGTCCAGTGAAAGTATGCAGCAATTTGCCATCACCAGACCAAAGTTTTACCGTGTTGTCATCACTTGCAGTGGCAATAGTTTTTCCATCTGGACTGAATGCCACATCTTCGACCCAACTTTCGTGCCCGGTGAGAGTATGGAGTAAATTACCATCCCTAGACCAAAGTTTTACCGTTTTGTCATAGCTTGCAGAAGCAATGGTATACCCATCTGGACTGAATGCTATACCCCGAACCCAACTCTCATGCTCGGTGAGAGTATGCAGTAAGTTGTCCTGGCGAAACCAAAGTTTTACCGTGTTGTCAAAACTTGCAGAAGCAATAGTCTCTCCATCCGGACTGAATGCCACATCTTCGACACCACCATCGTGCCCGGTAAGAATATGCAGCAAGTTGCCGTCGCCAGACCAAAGTTTCACGGTTTTGTCATTACTTGCAGTGGCAATAATCTCCTTATCCGGGCTGAATGCTACGCCAAAAACTGAACTCTCGTGCCCAGTCAGAGTATGGAGCAAGTTGCCCTGGCGAGACCACAGTTTCACAGTATTATCCCAGCTAGCGGAAAAAATAGTCTCTCCATCTGAGCTGAATGCTACACCTCGGACTAAACCTTCGTGCCCAGTCAGAGTATGGAGCAACTTCCCATAGCGAGACCACAGTTTTACGGTGTTGTCAAAACTTGCAGAAACAATAGTCTCTCCATCTGGACTGAATGCTACGCCCCAAACTGAACTCTGGTGCCCAGCCAAAGTTTGCAACAGTTTGCCATCACGAGACCAAAGTTTTAAGGTGTTATCACGACTTGCAGTTGCAATAGTCTCTCCATCGGGGCTGAATGCTACACCGATAACCCAACTTTCGTGCCCAATTAGAGTATGGAGCAACTCACGATTGCGAGACCAGAGTTTCACCGTATTGTCACGACTTGCAGAAGCAATAGTCTCTCCATCGGGACTGAATGCTACACCAAAAACTGAACTCTGGTGCCCAGTCAAAGTTTGCAGCAACTTCCCATGGCGAGACCACAGTTTTACCATATTGTCAGAACTTGCTGTGGCAATAATTTCTCCATCTGGGCTGAATGCTACACTGTTGACTGCATCTTTGTGCCCCTCCAAACGGTTACGCTCTCGATACGGTTCATCAATATATATCGCTTGACTGAGAGCATCTATTATCTGTATTTTGCTCTCATCCTGGGGCTGGAATATCTCGTTAGGGGGTGGTAGTTGTTTAACTGCTCTCAAAGCTTGCAACAACCCTTCAAAATGTTTACCAGAGTTAGACAATAATTTAGAGGTAATACTTTTACCCACTGCTTCTGCTTCTGCCAACTTCAGGTCTACTTTCTGTTTCGCCTCTTCTAATATCTGATTTGCCTTTAACTGAGCTTCCAATTTGATCTGCGCTTCCAATTTTTCCAACTCGATCGCCTGTTTTTCCAACTCGATCGCCTGTTTCTCTACTTCTTGAGCAGTAGCTAAAAATTGATAGTCGCGATCGCTCAGACTTTTATCCACCGCCCACACTAAAGCATCTGCCAATGCTTGACCTCGTAACAGTCGCGACTCATCTTTACATCCTGACTCTTCCCAAGCAGTAAATGCTTCTGAGTAGGGACGCAACTTTCCCAACTCCTTCTCCACCCACTGCAAATTAAACACTTCTTGATAAATGCGGTTAGCAACTTGTAACTGTCCTTCCTGTTTTATTACTAAACCTGTCAGACGTAACTCCATTTGGTCTGGACTGTCATCTGCGACTACCCCTCCACTATTCAAAACCTGCTGATACAGACCCAATAACCGACTTGCACGTTTTTCATTCACCAACAGGCGATCGCGAATGGTCTTTAAATGTTCTGGGTCATCATGTACTTGCCAATTCTCTATTATTCTGTGTCTGAGCAAATTGGCGACCCATTCTGCCTCCTGGCCATCAGGTACAATTTCTGCACTATTGCTAATTAGTTTACAAACTTTCTGGGTCAAAAATGGTTGTCCTCCAGTCCAATCTAAAACTGCATCCATCAATTTATTAATATTGGCAGTTTTTTCAACTAAACCTTTTGCTAATGGTTCGACTTCAGCTAACTGAAAACCTGTTAATTTTATGGCTCTACCAATATTAAAAGGAGTACGTTTTTTATCTTTAATTAAATCTGCCGGGGTTGCCACTCCTATCATGGCAAAAGTTAACTTTTGATAATCTGAATTATCTGCCCGTTTGTTATAGCAATCTCGGACAACTGCAAAAAAATCATCGATATTAAAAGGTAGGCTGAGGGTACTATCTATTTCATCAATAAAAATTACAATTTGTTGGCAAATAGAAGGCAATAAGTTTTGACTAATAAATTTACTAAACCGTTTGATATTGGAAAGTTGACTATTATCTTCCCAAAATTCCTCAAGATCAAAATCATCCTCTAAATTTAAGGCAGTTAAAATAGTATCAATAATACTGGCGTACCATTCTGAAGGGGTAATATCATAAATGCCAATTTCTGTCATATCAATGCTGACACAGGCAACATTTTCTTGTTGTAAGCGTTGCATAGTTTTTACCCGCAAACTAGATTTACCCATTTGTCGGGAATTCAAAACATAGCAAAATTCTCCATTTTTTAAACCTTGATATAAGTCTTCATCAGCTTTTCTTTTGACATAAGTCGTGGCGTTAAGTGGAAGACTTCCACCAAGATAATATTCATAGTTATTCATAATATTTATATTTGATTTTTGTAGCTTAGGTTGAGGTACGTTAGCGGCAGTTTATCCTACGGATAAACCAAACTCTAAGATTATTATACAAATTATTAAAAGTTTCGAGTTAAGGTGGTATTATATTCATCAAGTAAAGTTTAACAAATAAAAAAAATGGAAACTGTGCGAAAAATAGTTTCGGTTGGTAGCGATCGCCAAGTAAAAATTACTCTACCTGAGACTATTCAACCTGGTTTAGTGGAAGTTGTTGTGGTAATGCAATCTTTGTCAAAGTCAACGGAAAATCCTGTAGATTCTTTTGAACCTTCAGAATTATTTGGGTTCCTGCCAAAACGGGTTGATGCTCTGGAATTTCAAAAAGAATTGAGAGCTGATTGAGATGAATAAATTTCTATTGGATACAAATATTTTTATTTACTATTTTAATAGTAAGTGGAGAATACATCAGTAAGATAAACCTATTTTTATTCTTTCTACTTTGATTCTTTTCTGTTCCCTAAAATATCGATAATTAAACCTTGCTGATTAAATCTAAAAGCATTGACATATAAAGACAAGTGCCTTTTTGAGGTCAAAAAAAGTGCGCCTGTTTCAGCTCTTCATGCTCATGCATGGAGCGTATTTTAGGCGAGAGTAGGGCAGAAACATCAAAGGACAAAACGCCCGCTCCTACCTCCTCGATCATTCCCATTTCTCCTGTCTCCTGTCTCCAGTATAGCTGTCTCCTACCCTTACCCATAAGACTTTTTCAGCAAACCCTAATTAAACCTTGCAAAAAAATCATTATGTTCTAATTATTAGAATCAAGAACAAAGAAAATATTGAAGTTAAGACTCGATTTTTGATTATACGTCTACCTCTAATCAATTTAACTTAATCTGATTCATGTTCAAACAAATATTGCTAATTAGTTTAACTTCATCATTGTTTTTCCTAAATTATGAAGTTGCTAACTCTCAAATTTTTCCTAATTTTTCTGAATCTAATCTGAGAATATCCCAGAAAATTTCTACAAAAAAACAACAACTGATCGATCGATATCTGGAACTTATAGGAGGAGAAAAAACATTTCAAGAAGTAATTCGAGCTATGTTGTCTCAGATGGAACAACAGTTCGATTCGATTTTAACTTCTGAATTAGTTGCAAATCAACAACTTTCTCCCGAACAAAGGCAACAAATTACGAATAAATTTAACCAAGAAATAACCAGTATTGTCCAGAAATCTAATCGGATGTTTCTCGAACGTATTAGCTATCAACAAATTGTTGAAGAAGTTTACTATCCTATCTATGATAAGTATTTTACAGAAGAAGATTTGCAGGCATTAATTGAATTTTATCAAACTCCAACTGGAAGAAAAACTATTGAACTTATGCCACAATTGTTTCAAGAATCTATGCAAAGAACAGCTCAGGTACTCAACCCAAAAATTCAGGGTATTATGCAAGAGATTATTGCTGAGGAATTACAACGTATCAACTAATAAACTAAAGTCCCATCATTGAGTTTTTATTGGGTGTATCTCAATGCGTGAATAAAGCCAAAAATTTATCGCTTTTAGGCAACAGCGGTCAGACCCCGCGTCGGCGTCAGACGCAAGGGAATGCTGACCAAGAGAGGCAACAGGCAACAGGCAACAGGGAATATATAGGAAAAAAGTATTTTTGCACATACAGAGATACACCCTATTCATTCCTATATCTTGAGTATAATTACTTATCGCTTAATTGAGATGCACCCAATCATTTTTGATTTGTAATTGTTTTAGAATTTTGTAACTGGTCAGTTATTTCCGCCATCCTGGAATAGGAAATGCTTACATAAAATCTTACTTTTGACTTTTGACTTTTGACTTTTGATTTATAAATTATAACTTCCGTGAAACGGTATAACCTTCTTGCTTTTTCCCTCTTCCTTCTTGCTTCTTTAAAAATGAACTCTAAAATATTCTCTATATAAACCACACAAAGGCACAACAGTATTTCCCCGAAATTTAACTAATCCCATACTGCGTAATTTAAAAGCTTCAATTGTCCCAATTTCCACAGGAGTTTCTGCATTAACAACTTTTGTAATTGCTGTCTGCAAATTTTCATCTTTTTGCAAGTTCAACAAATGTCGATGTAAGTGATTATAGTAAAGTCCTTCATCGGTGGGTGCCAGTTCTAACAGTCGTTCTAAAGTCATTTTCCCTCTGGCTATTTGATAAAGTGCTAGACGTATTAAATAGGGATGCCCTCCTAACATTTCCATTAGTTTTTTTATTTGTTCTTCAGACCTATTTAAACCATGTCTTTTTACTAAGTCTTTTACCTGTTCTAAGTTAAATTCTGGCAACTCAATTCCTAACCCCACATTGAAGGGAGATTGATTAATATTCAAAGGAATATAAACCTCCTTGGAGTGAACAATTATTAATCGTAATCTTTGCCAATCAGGATTATTTTTACCTTGTTCGTGCCAAGCGCGTAATAAAGCAAAAAATTCTGTTGCTAAATCGGGATTTTGGAAAAGTTGGTCAACTTCATCTAATCCTAAAACTATGGGAGCTTGAATTTCAGTAAGCAAATATTTTGAGAAATATTTTGTACACCTTTTTTTCACACCTAATACTTTTTTCCAATATTTTTCTAACTGTTCCTCTAAATCCAATTCGTCGCTAATACTTGTACAAAACCACTGCAAAAACCTGTCTAAATTTTCGATAAATTCTGCATCTATAGTTTGAAAATTTAGATAAACTGTTCGATGACCTTGCTGACTAGAATGAGCTAAAATTCGCGACAATAAAGAGCTTTTTCCCATTTGTCGAGGCGCTTTAATTCTAACTAATGCGTTTGGTTTTTCAATAGCTTGAAAACATTCTGATTCAATAGGCGATCGCTCAATATAAAAAGGAGAATTTAGAGGAACTTGACCAGAAGGTAGTTCTATATTGGGAATAGGTATATTAGTAGGAGTTTTTTTCTTTTCTTTTTCCCATGACATTGGTGCCGTAGGTGTGTAGCATATCCGTTTTCTCAATCTTATTAAATTTGATGTAATATTCGATAATTCTGCCAAAGCAACTTTAGCGTCTAGGTAGCGCTGATGCCAGTCAACTCTTACCATTTTAATTAAAAAATTAACTAACTCATCACTGACATCGGAAAAGGAAAAGAGTGTTTTACAGTTTATTTCTCCATAACTATTTTGAGGAAATATTTGGGGAATTTTTCTTGTTAAAGCTTGAATTGCAGTTACTCCAACGGCATAAATATCGCTAGCAAATTGGGGTCTACCTTGTATTTGTTCCACAGGCATATAACCACGAGTTCCAATGGTAATAGTGCTGGTAAATTCCCCATACTTACCAACTACTATTGTACTAACTTCTTTAACTGCCCCAAAATCAATTAATACTAATTTTCCATCAGTTTCTCGCCTCATAAGATTTCCCGGTTTTATATCCCGATGAATTACATTATTTTGATGAACAAAACTCAGTAATTCCAGAATATCCGTTAAAAATTTGATGATTTGAAGTTCACTCCAATAGGAATTCATTTCTAAAGTTAAATCGTGACCTACTATCAGTTCTTGAACTAGGAAAAATTCTCCTTCATGTTCAAAATAAGCATATAAAGTTGGAATTTGAGGATGCCTTCCTAATTTATTTAAAATCCGACCTTCTTGCTCAAATAATCTATCAATTTCTAAACTTTTTTGTGTCGGTTTTAGCCTCTTAACAACACACTTTCGTTTAGGAATTTCCGGTATATCTAAATCTTCTGCAAGATAAGTTTCACCAAACCCACCACCTTTGCCTAATTTGTCAATAATGTGATAACGTTGACGTAGAATTTTTCCGATCAGTAAATTATATTCAGACATAAGTAAATACTTTGATCAAAACTTTAATTATTTTCAGAAAGAAGAAGGAAGAAGTAAGAAGGAGGAAGGCATTTTCCCATTAATTTACAAATTTTTATGTTATCATTGAACTATGCTGGTTTGAGCTAATCGCCGCCAGTAATGAACCATGAAAATTTAATAGGATATGGGGTTGTTGGCCCGAATTCCTAGTCAACTGTGGGAAAACGTAAAATCTTATTCCGGAACTAGGTGAGCAGTTTTTTATGTGCAAAAAGAGCGGTGGGGCATCTCGTTCTTAAAGCACGCGCTTGTCCGACGGGATACCGGGACTGTGAAACGAGAAGCCCACACTATACCGTCAGGTTAGTGTGGGAGTATGTCACGTATGCTAGAAATTTGTTAATCAAGCGATCGCTTTCCTCTTTTCTACTCATAGTTTTGGTCATTTTTCCAGAAAATTTAGATGCCTTTTCTGTCTATTATTACCGCTCAACTAAACTTACTCAAACTTACTCAAAGGTCTGAAAGTCTAGTCAAACGCAAGTGGATCGACCACTACAGGGTTAAACGGCAAACCCTTTATTCCTTGGTCAAAGACATCAGGAATTACTTTTTTAATAATGTTCAACGACCCATTGACATCTGCATTTAATAATTTCTTTTCCCTGGTTTGATACAACCCTCTTTTTACTCTTTTTCCACTGAAATTAGGTAAATCATCTCCATATTTTGGTAAATCATCCCCATCTAAACAGCTTGATTGAG
>NZ_JAAHGO010000102.1 GCF_010672455.1 Okeania sp. SIO2C9
GACTTAAAGGCTAACTCATCACACACTCGCCAAAAGTTATGTGTTCGGTTAATAATATGTCTGTCAACAAGTCGCATTCACATGAATTATTTCCTAAGCTTTAGTTGCCTATTTAATATTAACACACTTTTCTACAAATAGCCACTATTTTATACAATTTTCATTCAACAGCTAACCACCCCTCTGGCCTTGGAGAAAATGCAAGAGCTACAAGAAGCGATCGCTCCCAAGCTCCCAGATGGTACTAAAAATCCAGGCAAGATGCTGTATGAGGATTTCAAGCAGCAAGTATGGGCTTCCTATTCTCAATCAGAGCCAGTAGCTAATATTGTTCCCGCACCTAAATACGATTCTTCTAAAGCCACAGCTAATATGGCTCAAATATTCAGAATTAAAAACGAAGCAAGCAATGTCGGAAATGCGCTCGACCAACTTACCAGTTCTCTAGAGTCTTTTTATGGGCAAGTAGGGACAGAAATGTCGGCGCGTTGTGGAGCTGCGCTGGTGGGTAATTTCAATGATGGGATGGCACAAATACTAGAGCAGCTAGGCCACACTTCAAAATGATTGCAGAAGTTACAAAGATATGCGTGTCTATTTTTGTGGGTTTTGTTGGTGCGATAGCTTACTATGAATATTCAGAAACCGCTTATTTCTCTGAATTTCAGAAATTACAACAACAGCATTCAGAATGTTTGAATAAGCGCACGCAGCAATGGAGATTAGTTGAAAAATTTTATAAGGAGTACAAAAACAAATGACCTATACTTTAGGTTCTTCGTTACAGCCTAAATTTTCATCTGCTCGTCAGAGGCTTTCTACTGTTAGCGTTGATGGGACTGAGTCAATTACACAGCATGATTACGATCTTCAGAAGCAGCACAAAGAAGGTCAAATGCGCTCACTTGATTTGCAGATTATGGATAATAACCTGCTGGCTAAATCTTGGGATGTGGCTGCTTCTGGTGAGAAAGTTAAGCAAAGGCAAATTAACTACAACATCGAAAGCACTAACACTGATATTGCTGATGTTAAACAGTTAATCGCAGATGTAAATTATGAGCAAGAGCAGACTCGCCTTTCTTTGTCTCAGGAAAAGCATTCTCAGCTTCAGGATAAATTGATGTTTGAGCAAGCGTCTTCTGTGCAAGAAAGAGAGATGATGACCGTTCAAGGTAACACTCGGCATTTGCAAATAGAGGAGTCAAAATTAAATCTTACTCAGCTACAGGCAGGTCTTAAATCTCGCTATGCTGCTGATTTTGAAGTGTTGGATGGGATATTTATTGAGTCGTAGTTGCAGGAGTTTTTTTGAATGAGTAAAAGTTCTAAAAAAGGGGTTTTCCAGCGTCAGGTCAAGAAAGTGATTGGCATTGTTAATGATGGCGATAATTTGGGTCAGCAGGTGGGCATTGTTAATCTAAGCAGCCTTCCCGTTGCTTCTAACTCTGATGCTAGTTCTCAATCGGTTGTTGGTATATCTGGCAATGGTAAGAATTATGGTGAGCAAGTTGATTTCGTAGATATTTAATTTTTTTGGGGAGTAATTCTCCCCCTTTTTCTTTTTGCTTATGAAGTTCAAAATTGCAGTGGCAGGGATTATTGTTTCTACAGGAATATTCGTTTTTTCATCAATGAATGTGTACCTGGAGAAAAAGATTAAATTAGTATTATTAGGTAGCTCTTTTTTGGGAATTATAGTCAGTACCTCGACTCTGGCAAATACTATTAATTCCTCTCAAGAAAAAATCGATAAAATTTCAAAAGATGCTGATTTAGAATTAGCAACTTTACGGCAGCAAAATGAAGACTTAATAAATTCTCTACAAAATAAAATTGTTGAAGCTACGCAAGAAAAGGATATTAAAATATCTGAATTGGCTCAAGATATAGATAAGTTAACTCGTAAGTTAAAAACCTGTGATGTTCGTGTAAAAGAAGCTTCGATAGAAATTGCTAATAGGTATGAAGCTGAAATAGTAGTTATCAAACAACAATTAAATGATGAGTTTACCACTGAATTAAATCAGGCGATCGCTGTATCAGATGAACTTAGGAATCAGTTAGACTTATCTCAGCATAAACTAGAGCAGTTTTATAGTAGAGAAAATAATATAATTGCTGAAGAAAGAAGGTTAGACGATATAAAGAAACAGTTGAACTTGTACAAAGAACAACTGAAAATAAATCAAGAGAAATCAGCCTTGGAAGTAGAAAAAGCTTTATTGGCAGAAAAAGATAAATTTGATGAATTAGTAAGAACTAATGAACTCTACAAGCATCAGCTTTTAAAATATCAAGATGCACTAAACTCTCTACAATCTGAGAATACTAATTTAAAGAATAGTAGTAAGCTAAGAATTGCTCATGGTGCAAGTTACGAAGCTTACCTCTCTCAAATAATTCAGAATACTTATTTAGAGAACGAAATTAACGTTTCCTTTGCTGAATTTAATCGCTATGGAGATACTTTAGCTTTTAAGTTTTACCTAGTAGATTCTACCAAAGCTTCTAAAGCTTTAAAGATTAATCATTCCTTGGAATTATCAACTGGTAAGTTTTGTAACACTGAAATAAAAGGAGGGTATCTATTAGTAAAAACTGAAAATGAAAAATCTAGAGATGTTAATCCAATTGTTGTCAGTTCCGGTACTACTAAAAAGCGTGATACTTGTTGGTTAGATGATACCTTTGTGAAATCTCACCACGACTTAATTATTGGCGCAACTGGTAGGGGAAAATCTACTTTAGTAGATAATATTGCTGCTTTAGCTAATATTCATTTTGGAGGTAATGCAGAAATATTTGTAATTGACCCCAAATATCCTTATACAGAATGGAAGTTTGCAGGTAAAAAATTTAAACCACAATACAAGGGTTTAAATGCCATTAATGAGGATTTTCGTACCAGTTTTGATGGTCTTAAAGATATGGTAAACTCTCTACAAAATAGATTAGATGCTGCGACTATTGCTGCGGAGAATGGAGATGAATTACCAGAAATAAAACCTCAAATCTGGGTAGTAGATGAATCTTTAATGCTGAGAGAGTATGATAAAGAATTACATAGCAAAGCGATTAAATTATTATCTACAGTTGGTCGGGCTTTAAAAATAAGAATTATTTTATTGACTCAAGAATCAAATGTTAATACAAACGGCTTAACTGTTAGTGGTAGCTTCAACTTCACCAGGTATTATTTAGGCGACTCTGCCAAGGTTCCTAGTGTGATAAATCGGGAGATAAAATCAGCTACAGAGAAAAATGAAATAGTAGCTAAAACTTCAGATTTAATCGAACGGGGTGAGAAGTATTTTGGGTTGATTTGTCCCGGTGAAGAGAAGGCGTTTGTGGAGGTTTTGCCTCCTCCCGGATTCTACGCCGAACAGCAAAATTCTCCACAGAAGGATGAGTCTGAAATCCAGTTAGGACAATCAACAGAGCATCTTAATCCTCCCGAACCGCCAAAGGTCGAAATGGAGGATAACCGCCGAAATAGTGCTAATAATAGCTGCCCTAAATGTGGAGGAAAAAACCTCCCAAAAAATGGTGTGCGCTCCTTAAAAAGTGGTAAAGTACAGCGGTATAAATGTGGGGATTGTGGTAAACAATTCTCTGTAAAGTTATCGGATGCAGTAGAGGCTTTAAGATGAAAAAAAGTCATTTTTTGATTTAAAAAATTAAATTGTAATTTGATAAATTGGAAAGATTTGATACTGTTTCCATGCGATGAAGAATACTGGGATTTGTGGCACTACTATAAATTTTTATGGGACAATTTACCTGCTGATACTTCGGGACATGATGAGTGGTTTAAGAGAGTAATGGCCGATGAAAAAGGAAAGAAGGTTTATGATAAAAGTAATTTTCTATAAACCAATAAAAATATTATTCAGAATCATCAGATTATTATTAATGACAACAGCAAAAATAATAATCTATTTCCTGGATAGGCCAGTAGAAATCCAGGGAAAACCAAAGGTAAATTATCATACTTATATCCAATCTCCAGAGTGGAAAGCCAAAGGAAAAATATTCAAGAAAAAAGTAGGCAATCGCTGTCAAGTTTTTCCTTGGATAAAATTAAAAACCTACGCTGTGCATCATTGTACTTACAAGAATTTAGGTAGTGAAAAATGGAATATTGATTGTATAGTTTTATCAAAAACTGCTCATGCCATTGTGCATAGTTGGTTGGTTGGTAGCATCTATCCAATTGGAGTTTCTGAGCAAGACAAAAAAGGTCGTAATACTAAATTCAGTTTAGCTAGACCACAAATGAGTAAAATACAGTCTATATATACTAAGTTTCTCTCAATAATATATGTGGTCTATAATCACCCGATTTGGTATAAGTACCCTAATTTATTTCAAAGAGTTTTTCACTTCTATGCTCGTTTAGTTGGTTTGTTTTTGTACCTATTGAGGTAGGATTTTTTCCGGCTCGAACTCTGAATATAGCCTCAAGGGGGCGTATAAACCCCCGAACAAAGCTAAGATTCAGCCCCAACTAATAATTTCTCTTGCTGTCGGACGCTGAGAATTTGTTGAATTTCGGGAGCAGATAAACCATCCAAACATTGCATTTTTGCCGTTCCTCGACAATCTATCAGGCGATCGCTAAATTGCAAGCATTCAGATAATTTATCAATACTATTATCCTCCTCAGTCCGTTCTCTCCAATGCCATTCAAGACTATAGTAGACGGCTGTTTTTTCGTCCTGTAAGCTTTTCGAGTGCTTTATGTATTTAGGCGCAAAAACCCCCAAAGCGGGATTGATGCCTCTCGATTGTAACTGGACGATTAGGCGATTAAAGTCTGATAGGGAGCGGGTTTTTATATAAGATACCATTACACAATTGTTCGGGATATCCTCTGAGCTACCGGGTTCAGCAACCAGGAAAATTTGACCCCATAATTCATTACTTGTACTACCCAAGTCCCCAAACCATTTACTAAACTTGAGGATTGAACAGTGCAATTTACCACCTGCTGGACTATCACCGAGGGTCCAAACTCCCCCTTGACAGTTGTTGCGAAGCCCGATAGCTAAATCGGGTACAAGGATTGAGTTTTCTGCTACTTCTCCAAATACATTATACATGGCCTAATTATCCTAAAAAAAATTGTTGTGTTTATTGCCCTCTTTTGTTTCGGGGGCATTTATGTTAGTTTGAATCAATCATTTTTAGAGCTTCTGATATAGCCTTATTAAGACTATCAACTCGTTTGCTCATTAATTGATGGTTGATAGTTGGAGATACATAATACTCACAATCCCGGAAGCGCTTGATGTAACAATACTTTTTCTTACTGCGCTCTACTTTACATTGCGATCTATTATCGTCACCATAGCCTGCCTTGTAAGCTTTGTATCCTAAAGGTAAATACGAAGCTACTTTAGAACCTAAACTAGGTTCTAATGGAAGGCGATCGCTATTCTTAATCTCCCTCCAAATGGCCTCAAAATATGAGTAGATATCTTTTGGTATGCTGCTCCAAAAAGAGCAGTACGGGCTATTATTATGGATGATTTGGATGTAATCGCCATGATACGAATTACGGAGGTAGGAAAAATGATAGCCGTCAACCTTTCCACTGTGCTGAAAATCCCCATCCTCACTCCAGACAACCCTATGGTTTAACCCTGACTTGATTTTTGGATGCAAGATGTGTTTTGGAGTGATGAGCTGGTAGTAGATTTGCTCATTTACCATGAAGGCTTCCAAGTTCAGGTCGTACTTTTCCAACTCATTAATTAAGCTAGGGGTGATGTCTAGGTGGCCTCCACAGTGATATGCTGTACCAATTTCAGTCCCGTAATGCCAAACCTTGAGAATCATCTCATCATGCTCTACTTGAAAGCCTTCTAGTTTCTCTATTTCAGCTTTGATAGCATCTAGCCAGCTAGGATCGTCGTCATCGTATAAAAAGCTAAAATCAAAATCATCTGGAATGTAAACATAGTCATCCAAGGTATCCGCCCCGTCTAGGGAGGAGGCGGAATTATTACACGCCTCGGATGACTTTATATTTTTTTTAGGTTCAGTCCTTTGGAGAATATCGTGTATCCGCTTGCTGGAATATATACATTTTTACCATCCCAGTCAACGTGTACTGTTCCATCTTCTTTGACGAAGTTCACCTCAACAGTTTTGCCATATGCGATGCTGTCTTTGGTATGTACTTCAATGATGTCGCCTGCTTCTACCCTTGGTTTGGATGCTAGCTCCTCTGGCTGTTTTCCAGTTGGTAAAACACTTTGGGACTTTTGGGCGGGACCTAGTCCTGTGAAGTTATTGTTGGCTATTTCCTGAGCGGATGGTTGCTCTGATTCTGTGTCTGGCTGTAGCTGTGGTTCAGAGAGTGCCTTTTCTAATTTGGCCGTTAACTCAGGAGGACAAGGTGTCTGGTCTTTTGCCGAAACTCCTTTGAGCGATCGTTTATCTACTATCTTGAATGTGTCATGCTTTACTAAGTAGATAACCCGCTTGGAATCCTCTACTTGCTTGCCATATAAGTAAAAACCTACATACCGGGCAATTTCTAGCTTCCCAAGAGCGTTGTGCCAACCAACTAAGTCAAAGGGTAAGGCAGGTCGCTTGGAATCCGCGACGACGTTGATGCACTTTATGAGATTCCTCGAGACTAGGGTGCAGCTTTCCCAAATCTCAAGAGCCTTATCTGCACCTATGGATGCTTTAAATTCCTCTAATTCTGATTTGTTCTTTTTGCTCAACAATTGTTCCTTCAGTTGCGAGAGCGTGGGTTCAGGTTTTTGAACCATTGACTCATCTTCTACTTGCTCAACATCAGCAGCTTTTAAAGTTTCGACAGTAGCCTTAGCTGTAGGCTTGTCTTGCCCCTGAACTTTGCCTACTTCTGATTTTTTAGATAAGCAATAATTATCAAGAGTGATAGATTTACCTTCGTTCACATCCTTTAGGAGTAAAGGCAAATCTAATGCGTAAGTCCTAATCAAGTTTTCTTCAAGCTCGATAGTGCTTACTAAATCTTTTTTGTCGGTAAAAATCATCCCTAAAGATTTGCCTTGAATTTCTATGTACATAGCTATCTTGGGAATGCCTCGGGTCTTTGAAAATTCAAAAGTATCCAGTTCTGACAATACTTTTTCAACCAGAGCAAATTTTTGTTCTTCGTCGTCGGATTGAATCGGCAATACTACGGATTGTACCTGCTCATGTCCAGAATCCCATGCGGAAATTTCTTGTTCCGTAGGCTGATTTCTTTGAGAGAGTTGGTCATGTGCTTCAATTAATTGAGCTATTTCTGCTTCAGATGAGTATGGTGATTCAATAGGTTCATTCAGATTTTCTAAAATTTGTGCGGATTTCTCAGTAATTATTTCCTCAGTTTGGGGTGCGGTTTGTGGTGGCCCGTCACCGAATAAACTATCATAGGCTTCTATTTCTGATTCAGTATATTCGGCTGTTTTACCTACTGACTCAATTTCAATTGATTCAATTTCAATTCGCACTGGCATTGGTGTAGGTTCTGGCTCTTTGAGCTTGAGGCGATCGCTTACCAGCAGTTTGTAATCTGGATGCTCAGTCAGTAATGATTCTAGTTCTGCAACAACTGACTTAATCTTGGTATCAGCTTTTGTTAGCTCAGTCAGTCTGGATTTTGCTTTCTTGAGTTGAGCCTCTAAGATAGACACCAACTCTTCTTGCTTGATAATTGTTTGGGATTTTAGTAACATAATGTTTGCCTTCCCGGTTCTTTGTTTACGGACTATGAAGGACATTTAAAGGACATTGCCTCAACTTTGGTAGGAGCGGGCGGTGTCCTTTTTTTTGTCCCTGTAGAGGTTTTACCCTCTTACATCTATCATTATAAATGTGTTTACACTTCAATGTCAACCCTTTACAAGAAAAAAATAAATGGTATATTTAATGTGTAAACACAGGTAAAAAAAAGGACTAAAATTATGAAGGGCAAACCAGACAATATGTGGCGATCGCAGCCAAAAAACATCAGGAATGGCTTCGGCCAAAAGTTTGACGAGCCACTATCCAAAAAACCTGTGTCGGTAAGAATACCTATATCAGCGATGGACATATTAGACCAAATGCCCAGAGAAGAAAGATTAGAATTTGTGAGAAATGCTTTATGTGATGCGATCGCTCTTAAGCAAAAACAAACATATTCTGTAGGTGGTGGGGCGGGTAATTCTGATAGTGGTTAAATTGCCTCGGCCTTGTCGAACATTATCATAAGTATTCGTATTTTTACATGGAGGAAATACACTCATACCGGAGTGTACGCTCTTGTTTTTTTTTTGCATCTAATTTTCCGATAGCAATTGCTATCGGAAAACTTGTCTATGATATATGATATAGTGATATTAGATAATCGTCACAACATTCTAAAGTCATGGCATATCATAATAGAGGAGGGGCTAGAACCGGAGCAGGAAGGCCAGCAAAAGCTCCTACAAAAACGATAAGAATTGAAGAAAATTTAGGGGAGAAAATTAATGATTTATCGAAGAAATTAGAGCCTGATTTTATCCTCAGTAAATGGGATAGTATCGAAAAATTCCTGCTGTATAATGAATCACTGGAACAGCAAGAAAAACACAATAATTTACCGGAAAACTTGTCTAAGGCACTTTTAAACGATTCTTTAATCAAATTATTAGATAAAATATTTGGAAAATTTTCTCCTGATGATTTTATTAGCTATTGGGAAGATATCGATCTTACCGAAACAGAAATAGAACCTGTATTAAAAGCCACACCCCAAAAACCAGACATACAGGAGATTATAGCAGATTTGCCTCTATTTCAATTCCAGGAGTCGGCATCAGAGTCTATAACCTCAGAAAAACAAGATACACCAGGCATTCCAGAATTTGAATCTACGTCCAATGTAACCCCACAAAAGCTAGATACAGCAGTTGAGTTTTCCGACTATAAAACTTCAGACGGTAACTTCTTAACCAAAGAGCAATATAATATTATAAAATCTGTACGCGCTCGCCTCACACAAACTAAGAAGAAAGGATTATTAATTGAAGCACTTGCCGGGACGGGAAAAAGTACTATGTTAGCTGAAATAGCTAAGGTTTTGAAGTCCGAAAAGCTATCCCCATTAGAATGTCGATTTGTTGTGTTTGGTCGGAAAAATAAACAAGATTTAGCTAATAAATTAAGTGAAATAAAATGGGAAAAGTCGGTACAAACTTTAAATAGCTTTGGCTATGAAATACTAAGAGATGCTTTAGGCAAGTCTCACAAACAATTTAAATTAAATAATGGAAAATATCAACAAATAGCTCAACGAAAAAAGTATTTAAACTCCTACAATCAATGGGGAGAAGAAATTAGAGGTCAATTACAAACTAAAAATCAATATAAAGAAATAGCAGTCGAAACTCAGACTGATTTTTTAGACTTAATTGATAAAATGAGGTTGCATTGTTATTTCCTAGATGAGATAACCGAAGATAATGTATGGGAAATTTCCTCTAAATATGGTATGAAAATCTGCAAGAATAGGCTATCGGAAATAACTGAAGCTGCTTGCGATGTATTAGAAGCGGGTTTGGACGAAGGAATTAAGGAATTGCACATTGATTTTCTCGACCAAAGTTGGCTACTCTGGCACGACCAAAATGTGTATAAAGATGTGTTTGAAAAATGGTCAAATAAGTTTAAAGTAATTAGTGTAGATGAGTGTCAAGATACAGACTTATTGCAAATAGAATTTATTAAGTTGCTTTACAATCCGTCTAAGAATTTTGTAATTGCCTGTGGGGACAAAAATCAAGCAATTTACAGCTTTCGCGGTTGTTTAATAGATGGAATTGATGTAATAGGTAAAAAATTCAACTGTGATAAAATGCCCCTAACTACCAACTGGAGATGTGGCAAGAAACATTTGGAGTTAGTCAGAGAAATCTACCCACATATTAACATAAAACCAGCTCCTACTGCTCCAGATGGAGAAATTAGAATTATTAGAGAAACTAACTTTTTAGATATATTTGATGGAGCAGATCGCTCTTTATCTTTTTTTGGTATTTGTCGGAAAAATGCTCCCTTAATTATTTTTGCTATTCGATTACTAACTGCTGGTTATCCGGCCAGAGTTAAAGATAGAAATTTAGGTGCAAAATTACTAAATAAAGTGAAAGAAGTTGTGCGGGGTAAATATCATGTAAATAGTTTCTTGAATCAGGTAGAGGAATGGTTTCTATTTCAGGCTAATTCGATTAGCAAGTTACCGGAAAAAATCCAGGAGCAAAAATTAACTGAACTGAAAGATTATAGAGATTGTTTAGTGGCGTTATTTGCTAAGTTTCAGCCTAAATCACTCAATGATTGGAAGACTGAGATAGATAAAATTTTTGATGAATCAAATACTACTAAAAAAATCATTGATTTATATACCATTCACTCAGGAAAAGGAGGTGAGGGGCACTACACATTTATTATTTATCCCGAACAGATGCCAATTGAATATGAGAAGCAAAGTCAAGAAGAAAGGCAACAGGAGCAACATAACATTTATATTGCTTTAACAAGATGTTTGACTCGTGCTAAGGGTGGTATTTTGTGGTTGGTTTTAGGGGAGAGAAAAGGGGAGATAGAATGGCCTAAATGGCTACCGCATGATTATCGTAAATTGTGGGAAGCTCGGGAGGGAGAGAGAAAGTTGGAATTTGATTTAGATGATTGGGAATACACAGGAGATATTGAATTTTGAGGCGATCGCGTAAATCCGTATAGGACATTCCGTGGAGAAAGGACGAAAGTTATCGCTGCTCTTCTAACTAGATTTATACGCTTAGTTTGAGTCTAACTCCGTGCGTATAATCTATGTTGTTATACCATTTCTCAAAAACTTTTCTACACTTTGTTGAACAGGGGAGTGGGGGAGTTGGGGAGAAGCAAACAAAAGAATAATTAACATGAACTGAGCTTAAATTAGTAAAAAAGTGATTTTATTTGTGCTAATTAATTAATAACTGAAGTACTGTCCAAGTATAGCAATAATGCATGGGAATTGGTATTAGAGGGGATTGAGTAGCAATTGTCCTTTTTCAAGAGTCAGTAATCGGTGCTGTTTCCCCCCATCCCCCTCTCTCCCCATCATCCCTACAAAATTGTATTTTTGCAAAAATGGGATGCTCCCTATAGAAGTTTGTTCGTCATTCATAAAGTATAAAGTTTCATTGAATGACTAACTTGATAAATTCCCCATTGAGGCTGCATTTGTACATCTTGAAATCCAACTGACTTTAACCATTGTCTGATATCTCCTTGAGAATAAACAGGAGAATAAGGTTCTCTAAAAAGTTTAGCCAACCATAAAACATGACGCAATCTTTGTTGATTTCCATCCAGAATCATTAATTGTCCTTGCCAAGTAAGTAGCCGATAAGCTTCTTTTAAAATAGCTAGAGAAATATGAGGTGGCGTTTCGTGCAGCAACATAGAAATAGTGATCACATCAAAACTAGAATCCGGAAAAGTTGTTGCTTCTGCTAACCCTTGTTTCCACTCAATATTAAGGGTTTGCTGTTTGGCTTTATCGTCAGCCATCACTAACATATAAGCAGATAAATCTAAGCCTATTACCTTCGCGCTATAGAAAGTTTTTTTGAGTTCAATTGTCATTGAACCTGTCCCACAACCTAAATCTAAAATGGTTTGAGGTTCACTCTTAATAGAATGAATTAAACCTTGACGTAACTGTTTTTCACCGAATAAAGTCGCCCAAGATGTCACAGCATCATAAGTTAAAGCAGCGACTGGATTAAGATAACCCTGATTAATGCCGTGAAAATTGACCGATGTATAGTAAGATGGATAAGTCAATCCTAAAGCTTGAAAGCGAGTGACTTCCTTCTCCCAGTCAATGGTTTGATACAATTTTAATTGTTGTGTATCTATCAGATATTTTATCAAAAAATTGGCTAAAAATCTCTGGATTTGAGAAAATAGAACTATCATCATTATCCTAGTCTTAAGCAAGCGAAAACTATGAACACATCAAAAAGTTTACAATGGGGACTCACCAGCATTAAAGTCATCTCTATCATTTTCATCTCAAGTGCGCTCGCATGGGAACTTGCCAATCTTAACGTTTATTTGACTGATTGGCAAATCTCTCCTCATTTTAAATGGATTTTTTGGGTAGAACGTCCTGCTCTTTTGATTCATGGTATTGAGGCTATTATAGGAGGATATTATGCTTCTGTTCAAGGAAAACAGGCATTTCCTTATGGAGTCTATACGTTTTGGGTAGGATTTGTGGGTTTATTAGAATTAATTAATCCAGAAAAAGTATCTTAGTCATAGTAAAAAGTCGGTAAGTGGGAAACCACCGTCTTTTAAGCGGTGGATGGAAACGACGGGCGCGGGTTTTAACCCGTAGTCATGTTGACAGTTGAAAGTTGTTTCGCTAATATAAGTATTATACAGCGAAAACTCAATTATGTACCTAACCCAAAAAAACAAAATTAGAAATTTGTCTAGTCAGGAATTTAAATCTTTAAGACAATTGTGCAGATTGACTAAGAATATGTACAATGTAGGGCAATATTGCTGTGCGACAATTCTATTTTGCTGAGGGAGGATATCTAAGATACGAATCAAATTACCATTACTGCAAAGATAATGAAAATTACCAGCTACTTCAAACTGATATTGCACAGCAAACTTTAAAAGTTGTAGATAGGTCTTTTAAGTCATTTTTCAACCTTTACCAAAAAGCTCAAGAAGGTCTATATCGGTTTGAGCAAATACGGCTACCTAGATACCTAAAAAAGGAAGGTTATTTTCCTTTAATAATACCTCGGATTAAGTTAAAAGATGGATACTTTAATATTCCAATGTCTCGGAAATTCAAGACTGAATATGGTGCAGTAAAAATACCTTTTCCTGAAAGATTAGCAGACAAGAATCTCAAGGAAGTTAGGATAATTCCTAGATTTGATGCCAGATTTTTTGAAGTAGAATTTATTACAGAGTCAGAAGCACAGCCAGTAGTAAAATCATCAAACGCACTAGCAATAGACCTTGGTTTAGACAATCTAGCAACTTGTGTATCAAATACTGGGTCATCGTTTATTCTAGACGGTAGAAAACTTAAATCAATCAACCAGTGGTACAACAAAGAAAATTCTAGATTGCAGTCTATAAAAGACAAACAGGGCATTAAAGGTTTAACAAAGAGACAAATTAGCATTACGGTAAATCGGAATAATAAAGTCAGAGATTACTTGAATAAAGCTGCTAGGTATTTAATCAACTGGTGTATTGAAAATAGAATATCTACTCTAGTTTTAGGTGTAAATCCTGGCATGAAGCAAAATATCAATTTAGGCAAAAAAACTAACCAAAATTTTGTACAAATACCACACCATAATTTTAGATTTAAACTAAAAGCTATGTGTGATAGGTATGGTTTGACCTACACTGAACAGGAAGAATCCTATACTTCTAAAGCTAGTTTTTTAGATGGTGATTTAATACCTGTGTATAATGCTGATAATCCCACGGAATATAGTTTTAGTGGTAAACGAATAAAGCGTGGTTTGTACAAGACTAGGAAAGGAAAATTGATAAATGCTGATGCTAACGGTGCAGCAAACATTGGAGTAAAAAGCAACCTGAATGGGTTTACCCCGGACAGATTAGAGGCATCTTTGGCTATGCCATTAAGGGTGAAATTTGACATGACTTCAGTCTATCAAATTTATGCCACTTAAGAATCCGCGCGACTTTGAGTCCGTGGAGTGTCAAACTTCTTGGCACATTAAAAATCAAGATGTAGCTGAAATTATTGATAAATATAACAATGATTTCAATTCCTAATACTCTCTGAACAATACTAAACATTTCAGGCAAACTTTTTAGCGCAGCGACCCAACCGACACCGCACTAACTTGTTTTTGTATTTTTGCAAAAATGTTTTCTTGCGGTCGTGTTGGGTAAAAAGTTTAGCTGGCGGCCTGAAATGTGTTCGCCGACTATACTATTTCAAAGGGTAAAAAGAGTAGAATGCTGAAATTTTTATCTAAAAAGGCTTCCTTAATAATTAATAATTACTGAGATATCTATTATGATTTTAGCCAGGGGATATTGTGTGGGTTTTCAAAGTAAATATTACCCCTCCATTAATCATTAATTATTAATTGTTGAACACTCACATTTTTTTCACAATAATTCCCCATTGAAGTGAACTAGGCACAATTGGAAATTTGAGTAGAAAAAGATTCACACCACTCACACGAAAAAGCCTATATGGCTACTAACTATTTCCCTCGCAATAGATTCTTGCAGCTAAATTTGAATCTAACACAAAAGGATTTTCATTGCCTTGATATTTAGCAATTAAATGAGAACGAGTTATCTCTAAATCATCAACAGGGTCAGCAATATTCCACTGACAAAGTATTTCTTTTTGCTGTGGAAAAAAGTTAGAGTCTTTGGCATTAGCTTGCTTTCTATATACCGTGTAGAAATAGAACATAGCACGAGCTACATCACCCTTTTTATTTTCTCTGGGTTCAAATTCACTTCCTGTTAATGATTCACTATAATTATCAATTTCTGTAATGGGTTGATTAAGTAAAATTTGATTATTTATCCACCATTTATCTGTGAATGAATCATTAATTTCTGCGAAAGGATTATTGCTCCGTTCACTATTGACCCGTTTATAAGCAGGAAAAAGACTATGCAAATCACTCTTAGCAGAACCTCTTGCTCCCTTACTTTGAGGATAAATATGCTCGGCATTAATATCATTTTGATATGCTATTTGTCTAGGATTAGATGAATTGGGGTCTAAATCAATACTATAACCAGTGTATATACCCTGAACTACACCATCATGGTTATCAATTTTTGTATACATGATATCTCTACCCATCTTATAACTAAAAGTTTTTTTGGGAGCATATTCTTTAGCTACTTTTTTCAATAGTTCTATACCATTAAGCTCTGGCATAATTGATTCTAGTTGACTACTTTCTAAGTTAAAAGCTATTCCATTAGACGAAAAGTTGACTAGAAAAAAGCAACTTAAACAGACACATAATAAGATTTTTTTAACTAATTGCATAAGTATTTTTTTCCTTTTAAACAAATAAAAACAACCTAAAACTCCAAATTTTGCACCGCCCGTTTTTTAGTTTCCTCACCCCGTCGGTCGTATTTCGCTGTAGTAACGGGTGAAGCATGACCTGCTAATTTCTGAACCGTCACAATATCTACATTAGCATCGAGCAAGTCTGAACAAAACGTTCGACGAAAATCATGGGGACTAAACTCCTCAACACCCGCCTGTAGAGCGCGTTTCTTCAAAATCTTCAACACAGCATCAGGACACATTCTGCGCATCTGTAAGTTGCCACCCTTATTAACCGGACACAATAATGGTCCAGGCATTTCTCCTCTTACCTTTAACCAATTTTCCACAAGTGCGATCGCACTCTCTGGCAAATAAACCATTCTATCCTTACCGCCCTTCCCCAGACGTACCTGCACCTTTCCGGTTGTAGGGTCAAAATCTTCTAAGTCTAAATTAACCACTTCAGCTCGACGCAAACCCGTACCCCGTAGGATAGCAATTATTGCAGTATCCCTCACATCTATTGGTGAATCTGACTGACAGACTTCCATGATGCGTGTAATCTCAGAACGAGTCAGAGCGCGACCTCTAGGTTTACCTTGAACTCTCATATTAGATAAATCTACTGCGTGTGAATAGTTTTGGGGGTCGATTAAATCCAAACGAACAGCCTCTTTTAATACCCGCCTCAAAGCACAAAGCATTTTATTGACAGTGGATGGGGAATATTTTTGTCTAAGGACAACTTTGAGTGCAGCGGTGTGTTGGTAACGGAGTTTAGACCAATCCAGAGTTATTGCATCACACTCACCCCTCGTCAAGAGAGAGGCCATAGTGTTGAGAGACTGTCTCATGGTGACCACAGAACCAGGACTCAAAGAGGCCAAATAGACCCCCACAGGATGTTGGTTAAGAGGGACAGGGGCAGTGAGTCCGAGATGGTCTGGGCCACACACAGAGATATTTTCCATGATTACAGTAATAGCTCTTTTAAAGTTTGCTTCTCAAGAGTTATTTTGTCACAGTTTTTATCCTCTTTTTATTACTTTTGAATTCTCTCTGGTTTGAGATATTTTTAATACTTTTTAGTGTCTATGTATTTCTTTTTTACTCCTTTCTATATTTTATTATAGCACGATTACTGTAATTTTAGCTATTTGTATAAAAGATAAATTAGTTAGTAATAGCTTAATTATATTTACTGAAGTTTTAGCCAGAAAAGTTTGTAAATTAAATTAAAAGGCCACGAAAATTATTGGACTTGTTGAATTTATCATCAGGTTCAATTAGGAAATAATTCAACGGGTAAAAGTATTGGCCAACTGGCTAAGTCATGTCCAACCGAGCGTTGGATCATCTAAAAATTAAGAATTATTAATTAATTTTTGGGTAAAGCATAATTCTTGACAGCAGCCTAATCGGTTGATAAAGTTGCTCTTAGCAACTTATGGCTCAATTTCACTAGCTGAAGTATTTTGTCAGTTTTTCCTAGACAAAAGTTGTAGTTTCCTCTCCTACAACCAACCTGATTGGCGTTGCGACATCAATCGGGAAAAACAATGTGCGTCCATAGTCTTAACAAATTCGGAGAAAAAGCTGAAGGTAAAGTTGCCTCCTGCCTTCTCACTCGCTCAAAGTCTACAAGTCTCTACACGAGACAAGAGCGAAACTCCCCAAAAACCAGAACCGCCACGAGACCATAGCCAACTAGACCAACTAGACAGATGCCCTGGAAAGAGTCGATCGGACTTATGATGAAACGTCAAGTCATCATACCACAACCTCCCCACCGCTTGGGTTAATGCGGATTAGTTGGAAACCTGTTTACTTCAGCGTGAAACCAGAACCACCTGTAGCCTCTAACGCTTGGGTTGAAGAGGATTAGTGGGGAATCAGGTGTAGGTTTTTGCAGCTCAAAACTCTGGAAGAACTGGGGTAAATTAGCTAAAATAAATAGTAGACATCAAAAAAAACGCTCTCAAATAACCTCCTAACCCATCCTCCAGAAAATGCCCGTTCCCGCCACTCCCACCACAGAAACCCTCACAGGAATAGTAGAGCGCATCACCTTCCACTCCTCTGAGTCTGGCTACACAGTAGCTCGCCTCAAACTCCCCAAAACCGACAACCTCACAACCATCATCGGCAACTTCGCCAACATCCAACCAGGACAAACCCTCCAAATCACAGGCTTTTGGCGCGACCATCCCCAATATGGCCCACAACTCCAAGTTACCCACTACACCGAAACCAAACCCGCCTCCCTCACCGGAATAGAAAAGTACCTCGGCAGCGGTTTAATTAAAGGAGTAGGACCTGTGACTGCTAAACGTATTGTCAACCACTTTGGTCTAGAAACCTTAGATATCATCGAAAATAACGTCGAACGCCTCACGGAAATTAAAGGTATTGGCAAGAAAAGAATTGAACAAATTGCCTACGCCTGGGAACAACAAAAAGCCATCAAAGAAGTAATGATGTTTCTCCAAGGTCACGGCGTATCAACAGTTTACGCCACTAAGATTTATAAACAGTATGGTACAGGCGCGATCGCCACTGTCACCGAACGTCCTTATCAATTAGCAGAAGATATCTATGGTATAGGTTTTCTCACAGCAGACAAAATTGCTGAAAATGTGGGCATCCCTTTAGAGTCAAAGTTTCGTTACAAAGCAGGAATTTTACACACACTTACCGAGGCCACTTCAGACGGACACTGTTTCCTGCCTGAAAGTGAGTTGGTGGAAAAAGCTAAAACACTACTAACAAAAGATGAACATGAGGCTGAAGCTGCTTCTATCTTGGCAGTCATCACTCAGATGCAGGCAGACAAAGACTTAATGAAAGATGGAGCAGATGGGGAAGTTGCTCTCTACAAACCCAGTATTTTTCATACCGAACAAAACCTTGCACAACTGCTACACCAACGCCTAATTCAAACAGTTGAGGCAGATATTCCCCGCGTTCGCAATTGGATACAACGCTTTACTCAAAGTCGCCAAATTCAACTTTCCCAACAACAACAACTAGCAGTTGAAACCTCTGCCTATTCTCAAATGATGATTTTGACAGGTGGCCCTGGATGTGGAAAGACTTTCACCACCGCAACAATAGTTGAGCTATGGAAAGCTATGGGTAAAAGTATCTTATTGGCAGCACCTACAGGTAGAGCTGCTCAAAGGTTGGGAGAGGTAACTAAACTTCCAGCTCAAACCCTGCACCGCCTTCTAGAATTTGACCCGAAAACAATGGATTTTCTGCGTGATGAGGATAACCCCCTGAAATGCGATGCTCTAATTATTGATGAAAGCTCAATGTTGGATATTTTTCTGGCTTATTCGTTAGTAAAAGCTTTGCCAGAGAATTGTCAACTATTGGTAGTAGGAGATGCAGACCAACTGCCTAGTGTGGGACCGGGGAATATTCTCAAAGATTTGATTTCCTCTGGAAAAATTCCGGTGGTAAAACTAACACAAGTGTTTCGCCAAGCAGCTCAAAGTGCTATTGTTACTGCTGCTCACCAAATTAATCAAGGAAAATTACCCCAATTTGAACCTATTTCTAATTCTCCTAAATCTGATTGTCTTTGGCATGGGGGTGGCACTCAACCCGAACATGGCGTTCAAACGATTTGCGATCTAGTTGAACATTTTATTCCGAGTATTGGTTTAACTCCCACAAAGGATTTGCAAGTTCTCTGTCCCATGAGTCGAGGGTTATTGGGAACTCGTAATTTGAATAAAGTTTTACAGGAGCTTATTAACCCTCCAACTCCTGAAAAAACTGAAGTGGTTAGGGGCGCAACTATTTTTCGGGTAGGCGATCGCGTAATTCAACAGACTAATGATTATAAGCGGGAGGTATTTAATGGGGACTTGGGTATAATTAATAGTATTGATACCACAGAGCAGGAAGTGGTGGTGAATTTTGGTGAGCGTAGTATTACTTATGATTATCCAGATTTGAATGAAATTGCTTTAGCTTGGAGTATTTCTATTCACAAGAGTCAGGGTAGTGAATATCCAGTGGTAATTCTGCCATTGTATATGCAGCATTATTTGATGTTGAATCGCAATTTATTTTATACTGGGATTACTAGGGCGAAGAAGTTGGTAATTGTGGTGGGGAGTAAAAAGGCGATTTCTATTGCGGTGAGGAATGAAGGCCAACAGCGGTATACGAGGTTGCAGTCATTATTTGTTGAGTTGAGGTCAATCTGTCCCTCAATGCTTCCTTCTAGATAATTGTCTAGCTTTTTTGCGACTCTCAGGTGGGAACCGCTATTAAATCATCAATAATAATTTCGGTATTTTTTCCGAGCCATCCGTTTCGCCTTTTTTGTATTCCATCTAGGCACATCTTTCAATCTAGGTGTATTTTGTAATTCTTCAGGAATTGACTGACCAGTTAATGCACTCACAACTGATGCAATAAATTTACAACAACTTTTAGGGGATTCTACAATTTGTTCTTCAGCAAAACGAATTACAACCCAATTTTTCTCCAAAAAGAAATCATCTCTATTTGTATCTTTCGGAACATCAATACAGTGAGTAGGTTTCTTTTTCTTTGCATCATAAGGCTCATCTATTTCAATATCTACATATAAGTTCCACGCTGGTAAATGTAAAATAAAGTCTGGAGTATATGGATATTCTACATATTTTACCATCTTATAATCTATTAGTATTTGCCCAGGAAAATAACGATTTAATTTATCATAAAAACTAAATTCAGTGCGACCTTTTGGTGCAGAGCTTCCCGGAGTAGGAGACAATACTTCGAGCTGGTTGAACCGATGTTTATAATGTTCAATGACCTTATTCCTTTGAATAAAATCAATCTGATTTGTTAAAATTTGACTGTGGCTATTAGTTATTGATAATTCCTGGCCTTGCCACTGCTTTAATGCTTGTTCATATTGTCTTAATGCCGAATCATATTCAGTTTTTTTTGTCGCGTATTGGAGATTATTATTAAAGTAGATAAATGTTCCTACTGTAAATCCTAACAGTAGAAAAATAGCTCTATGAGGCATAGGTATCGGTATAAAAATAGAAAGAAAAAATACACCTAAACTAATTAATATAAATCTGAGATTTTTAGGTTTTATTAATTTAGACATCACAGGTTTGACAGGTTTTTTTGTCCGCAAAGGTACTGTGGGTTCAGGTCTTTTTATATCAGGTATTTGTACATCAATATCAAGTATTTTTTTGGGGATTTTTAAGACTGGGTAACATTCGCTCATAATATATTATTAAGTAGGCTGAAAAAATGGTCGTTATGAGAAGGAAATAGGCAATATCTACTCCCTATTGCACAATTTTACTTTTCGTTAAGAGAGTATCTTTATCTACTAAGTTGTTCTCTGCCTCTATTTGAGTTCATCTTCTCCCGAGCTTCTTTTTCCAAGCGGTCTTGCAGTCTCAAAAACTCGTGCAACATATCCGCAGAAGCATTTGAACCACTATCAATCCATCCGTCACCATCACGAACACTATTAACAGTTTGGCCAGTCCTGCGGTCTATGATAGACATAGTAGCGTGGTCTGGTTCGTACACTATTTGATGTGTAGGTGAATCAAATGTGTTCGTACCATGAATATTAAGTATATTATTCGCAACAATGGATACTTCATCTATCAGCTTTTCCTGAAAACTAAAATCAATATTATCCAAATTTAGATCAATCATAAAATATCTCCTCTTATCAACGACTAATATTTTTATCAATAATTCTGGTGGTTTTTGGTGCTTCTAATTGTGGAGCGACTTGATTTTCCAGATGCTCCACATATTCTTTGCTCAGGCTCGAATTGAAGGATTCTACTTGTTTGTTTGAATCAAACAAAATCTCCATATTCTCCTCTCCCTCTACAGTTAATTTGCGATCGAGGATAGACCAAGTAACAGAATTGCGTTCGCCTTCGAGCCGGATGTCAAGGCCCATATTAGAAACAGCCCCATAACGTTCTAGGGCAGCAAAAAGGATAGGAACTGCTCGTTGAACCAAGTCTTGTTGCAAAGGATCGTCGTCTACTAGCTCCTGTACTTCAGATTCTTCTTTGTCTGCTAGTTCCTCAGTATCCGAAATGTCAGGTTCGTCTTTGTCCCTAAATTCAGTGGTATTGTTTATAGCCGGAACTGCTGTTATAGGTTGATGATGTGTTTCTGTATCAACAGTATTAACAGTGACTCCACTAGCAGCATCACTACTACTAGCAGTAGAATTCTTATCACTCAAAACTGAAGGAAAAAAATCAATCTGTAACCAATTTGAGGATGAATTCTCACGCTCATCAAGCAAAGCTTGCCTAGTTTCCTCCCATAATTCCTCAGACATCCCCCCAGAAAGACTTTGCTCTTTAATTTGCTCAGAAAAACTGCGATATTGTTGGGCAAAAACAGCCCATTCATCCCCAAAATTTTCCAGTTTTGTGGCTGTCAATTCAAATCCCACAGCACGCCGAACAGTATCAGGTATTTCGATGCTTGTTTCACTCATAATTTACTTAAATATCTATAGGTAAAGGGTTACTGCGACGCGAACTAATTGTTGCGGAAGATTTTGGATCTTCGGGTAAAGGGAGAAGTTCTTCTGCTAGAGCAATACGCTTATTCATTTCTTCAGCCATGCGCTCATCCAACTCATCATAACTGCTAATTTCTAATCGTTTAAACTCAGAGGCAATTAAGCGAGGTTCTATTTTCTCCTGCCACATCTTTTCGTTTCCCTGAAAGCGTTTTACCTGTTGTAGTGGTAATTTGATTTCGGGTTTGATATGCCAGGGGACGCTGCCCTCTTGAGAGCTTCCGACAGCCGGATTAATAAAAACACAGCTACGCTTAAACTTGAGCAGAACTTCCTTACTCATCAACGGCACGATCTGAATAGACTGATTTTTAGAGCGTGACCCCCCCGCAGCACCAGTACCAAAATTATGAGAAACATTTTGAGTAGAGTAGGTGATTTCCGACTCTCCCAAGTATTTGGAAATTTCCTCTGCCGTTTCCACATGGCCGGGATTGAAGAAAAACTTGGTCGCCATGTTTGCCTGTATAATTGTAGCCCCTTCTTTGCCATAGCGTTGCTCAAGCTGTTTGTTGTTCTGAAATCCGATAATAGTACCGCATCCCTTAGACCGGAATTCTGCTGCATATTGCGCTACATTGACTTTTATGGTAGGTAACTCGTCAAACATCAAAACTAAGCCACTCTGGCGCTGCTTGGCAAAGTTTTGCAAAACAATCATGTGAATAGTTCCTGCCAATACGGGAGCTAGAGCATCTTGGCGAGCAATATCATTCTCAACCACAAGCATCATGCCATCATCAATATAGGTCTTGATACTTGAATCACCAATAGTACAGGCCATTAATTGAGGTTGTACCAAAGGCTGTAATAAATTATAAGCCCCTGCGATAATTCCACCAGTAGTTTTTCCTGCATCCTCCTTAGCTAAAGAAGCTATTTGATTGAATTGATACCAAAGGAAAGGAGAATATTTTTCCCGTTTGCGAGTTGCTTCTAATAGTCTTTTTTCTAAATCAGAAAGCTGGATTAAAGCATAGCACATAGCCAAGTCTGGATACTCCGTAGCCCGTGCCAGTTGGATTAAAGCCTGTAGTAACTGTTGACTGGCGGGTTCAAAAAACGGGTCTCCTCCCGAATTATCTTTGGAACCATTTTGATATAAGACCTCTGCTAATTGTTTAGCTCCAAAATTATCAGTAGCACTACGAATGAAATCCTTGATAGGATTGATACAACAACTATATGGTTTTCCAGGGGCAAAAACCCTCACATTTTTGTAACCATTCTGCAATGCTTCAGTCGCTACAACCCACTTTTGCTCTCCCTTATAATCATAGAGAAGAAAACCAAGATTTTGAGCGATCGCTGCTGAGGCCAAAGGATTCAAAACTCCGAAAGTTTTACCACAACCCGCACCTCCGACAACCATTACACCTCGATTGATTGTACACACGGGAATAGTAGGAGGATTGCCAGAAAAGAAAGTGCCGATAGAACTCCGTTTCCTGAGTTTCCAGTCCCCACAGTAGAGGCCAATTTCAGAAACTTTTCGCTTTTCAATTTCGGAACATAATTTGCCAATAGCAGAAGCTTTTTCTCCTCTTCCTGCCCAATGTGCGGTGGTGAGCTTTTGCTTTTTGTCGCCACCGAGAAGTTGCATTACTAATAGAATTCCTCCCATAGTCAGAATTAGAGGTAGATTTTCTCCCCCAAAGACATTGCCAAAAGCGCTGCCTATATCGCCTGCGATATTGTTAGATGGTGGTGGTTGAGTAGTTTGTGCTAAGATTTTCAAATGATTTTCCTCCTGAATAATTAACAATTAATAATTAACAATTAATAACCACCTCTGATAAATAAATAATTAACCAACAAAGCAGGGCTGTTTCATGCTAAACTGTGCTATTTAATGTATTAACGAAACCACCTGACTTAAAGCTTTAGGACATTTATATTTCGCTGTCTGAAAATCAATAAATTCATTACAAAAATCTAGAATTAAATGATTATGCAAACAATGAATCATAAGTCATATTATTTACAGATAACTTTTCTACACTTTGAAAAAATAAGTAACTGAGGGAGTAAAGTAGAAAAAAAACAGAAATATTAGATAACTGGTTGATAATTAGGTAATGATTTTTTTGTGGTTTTTAATTACTTTAAAACTGAAGTATCAGCTAAGTATAGCATTACTTTTTTATTGGTATTATATAGAATCTGGTTATATAGTATATGTTGATAATTCTAGAATTACTTAAATATTTAATCTCCCCCACTCCACTACTCAAAACTATACAATAACTATTCAACCGGAATCTATATTACCCCCAATGAATCCGCAACTCAATTATTACTTATTATTTCAATCGAAAAGGGAGGTTTTAAACCTGATTTTTGAAATCAATAATTATTAATAATTAATTATTAATAACACTATTTCTGGTTTCCACAATCTTGTAAACTTGTCCGTCAAAACATTCGGTAATCTTTTGCAAGGTATTGTTTGTGGGATGTGTTTGGAAAAATCGCAAGCAAGGTAGGGAACTTTTAGCAATAATACCATTAGGCGGCTCTTTCAGTAATTGGATTTGAGTAGTATTTTTAGGAAGGAGCGGATTAATATATCGCCTCAAAATAGGTCTATACTCTCCCGGAGTTTCTTCTAGATAGGCAAGATGTAGACATCCAAAATATCCACAAAAAGATGGTGAATTTATCTTAAATAAAGTAAGTTTATTAGTCAGACGAATTGCTTCTAGTTGTGTATAAGTGTTCTCGTTAGCCTTTTCGGACGAATTATCAGCAATAATTTGCTTTGCCGTTTCTAAAGAGACGACTTTAGTGGCAGGTTTCCAACCACCAATAGCTTGAGCATGGGAGCCACACCCAATAATTCCGAATAATCCACTCAGGATGAGAAACAGAGCAAATCCTTTAAGAAAAGGGACTATAAGGTAAATATATTTTTTTGATTGTGAGGGTGTCATAATTTTGCAATAGGTTAGTTAGTGGCACAGCTAACTACAGTGCCACTATGAGAGTTGTAATAAGTCCTTACTTTCTGGCCCAATTTCAGTATAGTTAGGCTATTGTCAGCATTTGCTACCCTAGAGTCAATGGGGGTGGACAACCCACCAGCAAAAATTTGAGCAGTTCTTTCAATCAAGCGATCGCCACAAAAATACTTACTTGTAGTAGGATCGATTTCGCTGCGAGCTAATAGAGCAGCTTCACCAATAATTAGTCGCATCACCTCATCTTGTTTGGATGGGGGAAAAAATTTGTTTAGAGCTGTGGGTGTAGGATGGTTGGTGTTTTTCAAATTCAAGAGAAAAATTTCGCCCTCATTATGCAGAGTAATACTTTCTACTACTTTTTGGTGAGTAGAGTGTAGATGGTATTTGCCAAGAGATTTCCCACAGCGATTGTCCAAACAAGTGATTGGTGGAAAATCAGATTGACTATTGCTATAACCCACACTTAAAACCCACATTCCGCACTTCACAATGTAGTACGAAAAGATACATGAACGATAATCAAAATTTTAGCCAACAAATTAATAGATAGAACATAAAAAAGTGAGTGGCACAACTATTGTTGGTGAACCAGGGAG
>NZ_JAAHGO010000103.1 GCF_010672455.1 Okeania sp. SIO2C9
TGTAAGACTAGCGCCAAGGTAGCGGCAGCCTGTGTTAGCGGAGCTTTGCGGAGCGCAAAACGTCAACCCACCCAGGAGCTAAGGCTCGGCAGGAATCCCCGTGCCTAACAGCCGGGGAGGATGTCAAATTAACTTTCCTTTCTACAACATTCGCGATAGCTGCCGTTAGGCTCCGCCTTTCATGTCGCAGAGCGAAAGCGGAACAGAGTTCTATCGCTCAGACAAGTATACTATGTTTAGTTGAATAAAAAGTCATGCGTATGGGCGAACAACACCCAATAACATTTATAATATCACAAAAATTGTGAAGCTGGAACTGAAAATCCTTTGACGCGCCGATTTTTTCATGAGCTTCAGAAAATGAAAAGACTTGTGGTTTTCTACTGAGGAGAGATCGAAGGAAAGATTTGATGATGAGAAAAACAAGCATTCCTATGAGCTTCACAAAATGTCTGAATATTTGATTGTGTCTCAGTCAGGAAATTTAGTTGAATAAAAAGTCATGCGTATGGGCGAGCAGCACCCAATAACATTTATAATATCACAAAAATTGTGAAGCTGGAACTGAAAATCCTTTGAGCCGCCGATTTTTTCATGAGCTTCAGAAAATGAAAAGACTTGTGGTTTTCTACTGAGGAGAGATCGAAGGAAAGATTTGATGATGGGAAAAACAGATATTTCTCCAAGCTTCACAAAATGACAATATTTCTAGTATTTCTCCTGGGAAAAATGCCTGAATATTTGATTGTGTCTCAGTCAGGAAACTTAGTTGAATAAAAAGTCATGCGTATGGGCGAACAACACCCAATAACATTTATAATATCACAAAAATTGTGAGTATGGAACCGAAAATCCTTTGAGCCGCCGATTTTTTCATGAGCTCCAGAAAATGAAAAAATTTGTGATTTTCTACTGAGGAGAGATAGAAGGAGAGATTTAATGATGGAAAAAATCTGATTCTCATCTTAAAAGTAGGGGACAGGACTTATGCATTCTTCTGGCAAAAAAGCTATATATACTATAGTGCTATAGTTTTTATCTACTATATGTAGTGCCTTTGCGTAAGTCCTGGGGGAGTAAGGGAGTATTTTTCAATCTTTTTCCTGTATTGCCTCTATTCCACTCCCGACTTGTAACTCAAAAATTTTTACGTGGGCAAAAGCTGAAAAGTGGTCATTGGGACGATAGGAAGTAATCTCAGGGATTTTCAAGGTTGCTTCCTTCCACTCCGTTCCAGCCACAATGACCTACAATAACTAATTATTAAAATTTGATATGAGTGAAAGAAGTTTCTCTACTGTATCTCCAGAAATTAGAAAATTATCCCAATTGTTTATACTTTCAGGTACTATATATAACTTGGTTTTTAACTTAACTTAACTTGGTTTTTAACTTAACTTCTTGTCAATACTAAAACTAAGAATAATTTCTTGCTCAACTAACCTTTATATAATGAAAAAACTGAAGAACTTAGCCATCAATTTAGGATTAACAGTCAGCACATTAATATTTGCTGTGACAGTAGGTGAAATAGGTTTAAGAATAGCGAAAATAGAAACTCCTCCACCACCAAGAGAAGACTCTAATCAAGAACTTTTATATACAGCAAAAGATCCAAATCGAGGTTGGGCAGGAAATCCTAATGCCACAGCATTTTGGCAAGGAGAAGGTATACCTTCAGAATTAAAAATGAATAGTGGAGGATTTCGTGATTATGAACGTAGTAAAACTAAACCTGAAAATGGATTAAGAATTGCTTTATTAGGAGATTCTTTTACAGAAGCAATTCATGTCAAATTGGAGGATACTTATGGTGCAATTATGGAGCAAAGATTACAACAGTGTCCTGTATTAAAAGACCGGAAAGTTGAGGTAATGAATTTTGGGGTACAGGGTTATGGAACAGCTCAAGAATTGATGACTTTAAGGCATCATGTTTGGGATTATGCACCAGATTTAGTAATATTAGTTTTTTATGCTGGTAATGACCTCCGCAATAATTATCGCGCTTTAGAACACGATCATCTCAGACCTTATTTTGTTTACAAAGATGGTCAACTTGTTGAAGATATGTCATTCCGCGATTTAAATTTTTGGGAGAGAGACCGTTATAACTTTTCTATAGTAGATTCATTGCCATTTTGGTCTGTGCAAAATTCTCGGATTTTACAACTAATTAGAAAGGTGGATATTGATGCTAAACGCCGTCAGTTTGAAAAAGATTATAGTGAAATTAATCTAGCTTTTTACAAGGAACCACAACCTGATTATGATTGGGAAGAAACCTGGAAAGTCACTGAAGGTTTAATTAAACTAATGAGAGATGAGGTATATGATCAAGGGGCAGATTTTATGTTAATAACAGCTAGTGATTCTTATCAAGTTTTACCAGATATTCAAAAGCGTGATGGATTTAGGAAATCTTTGAATGTACCGAATTTATTTTATCCAGATATTCGGTTAAAAAATTTTGGTAAGGAGGAAAATATACCAGTGTATAATTTAGCTGGACCTATTTGGGATGAAGCGAAAAAAACGGGTAAATGTTTGCATGGTTTTGATAATGCGGTTCCTTGTGGAGGTCATTGGAATATAGGAGGTCATAAATTTGTCGGTGAAATAATGGCAAATTATTTGTGTGAACGATATACTGCTAAATTAAGAAAATAAGGCAAAAGGGAAAAGTCTGAATTTTATTAATTTATTTATGTAATTTGTTAACGAAGCTTTAGATATGGGCGCTTTGTATCTATAAATAATTCTTTTTTTTGGCTTTCCATGAAGATGAATAAATACATTTGCTTTAAAGTATTTGGGTAATCAAAAAAAGTGTCAGTAGGGAAAATAAAAACTTAGCAATGCCATGAAAAATTTCAAATGGATGCAGGGAATCAAAACAGGATTCAGTCTAGTTACGATTAACTTAGTTTTAGGATTTATAGGATTAGAGATTGTATCATTAGGTTTTTATTATTTTCAGGAAAATCGACTATTTTATACGAGAGAAAGTACTATTTCCAAAGTAAGAGAAGACCTGGAAAAAACTGGAACTAGACTAGGTGCAGATTTAAATAATGAATCAATATTGGAGCGACTACATCCGTTTTTTGGCTATGTACTAAAACAAGGAATTTTTACCGATGAAGAATTAGGAATAAGGGTTAATAATTACGGCTTTGTCTCTAAGTATGATTATCCTTTTATTAAAAGTAATAAGAATCAATTTATTATTGGTATATTTGGTGGTTCAGTTGCGAATAATTTTGCCGTGGGTCTTAATATTAATCAATCTAGAGGTAATGAAGAGTTTATCAATAACTTAAAAACTATACCTGAGTTAGCAGATCAAGAAATAATCATCCTATGTTTTTCGGGGGGAGGTTATAAGCAACCACAGCAATTATTGATTTTAAATTATTTTCTTTCTATCGGCCAAGAATTTGATATGGTCATCAATATAGATGGTTTTAATGAAGTAGCACTATCTCACCAAAATAATCAGGAAAAAATAGAATTATTCTTGCCAAGCATACAACATATTTTACCTTTAACAAGGTTAGCTAGTGATGATTTGTCTGTAATGAAGGCAATTGTTCAAATTAGCGAACTGAAACAGAATTTATCAACTGCTATTAATAACTTAGAAAGTTGTAAACTAGCTTCGTGTCATAGTTTGAGAAGTTTGCAAGTAAAAGGATTATTAGAAAGCTATCAAAAAGAGATTATTAAATACGATCAAAAGATAGCTCGAAATTCTCAAAATATTGATAGTGACAGTCTAGTATATTTGAATAAGATGCCTGAAGTATTAGAAGATAAGGTAGCTTTTGAGAAGATAGCAGAAAATTGGTATGAATCATCACTAACAATGAATCAGATTTTAGCCGAGAGAAATAAATGGTATTTTCATTTTATTCAACCTAATCAATATTATCCGACTGAAAGAGTTTTTAGCCCGGCAGAAAAAGTTCTAATTATTGAAGGAAATCCTTATTCAACAGGAGTTAAAAAAGGTTATCCAATGTTATTGTCTAAGATTAGTAGGTTACGAGAAGCTAACGTCAATATATTTAATGGTGTGAATATTTTTGATGAAGAAAAAGAGGTAGTTTATCGAGATGCTTGCTGTCACTATAATTTTCTTGGGGACACAATATTAGCAAATTTTGTTGCTAATTCCATCAAAAATGTAATGGAGAATCAAGAGAAAAATTAGAATAATAGTAAGCATTCAGCGGTCAGCGGTCAGCGGTCAGCTATTCCTACGGAATGCTGGGCAAACAGCTTTATTAACTTTAGTGGACAATTTAAGCTAGTTGTTCTTATGCTTCAATTCTCTGGTTGAAAATGTAGTAGAGCTTAAGCGAATGCTTGCTTCATTGATTTAAAGATATCAGAGCTAACTGCTAATAGGTGAATACTTACTTTGAAGGAAAGGAAACTGAGATACCAAAAGATTAAAGCTCAGACAACGTCAGATTTTTCCAACTTCAGTCCTTCTTTCTTACTCTTTCTTCTTTCTGCTACATTATCTAGCTTAAAATTGAAAGTTAGTTAATATGAAATATCAAAAAGAATGCTATGAATAATTTCCCTGCTTAAAAGACTTTACCGAGAAATGTCGATTTGAATAAAAACAGGATTTGACTCTAACTAAAATGCTTACACTAAATGATATATAGAATATTCCTACTAAACATTTCCAATAATAAAAAATAAAATCAATTATCCCACTCTTATTCGTCAATTCTTTCTCCCTGGTCCCTGCTTTCTACTCCCTCTTCTGGAGGAGATGTCTACTGATACCATTTCTCTGTAACAATGGACTTAATAATTGTTGCTCAGACCTGATTAAGCTGACTATTCTCATCTTTATATTAAGTGCAACTTCATAGAGAAATAGTATGACTCGGTCCTCCTGGAAACAGTCTAATTATTGCTCTGCTGATTAAATATAAAAGCATTGACATATAAAGACAAGTGCCTTTTGGGGTCTTTAAAAAGTGCATGGTATCACGTCTAAAACGCTCAAAAAGTTAGTATTTTAGGTGCATATTTGGGCAGAAAAATCACTCTTATACCAATTTCATAAAATATTGCAAAGCGTGACGACACAGGGAACAGGGAACAGGGAACAGGGAACAGGGAACAGGGAAAGAAAAACATAAATATTAAAGAGGAAAAAAGGTAGAAATTTTAGATTTTATGGAATTTATAATTTTTTCTTTTATGAATAAATCACAAATTAAGATGTAACTGCCTTTTTTGAATTTGGTATTACAATTCTTACTCCTACCTCCTCGCTCATTCCCATTTCTTCTGTCTCCTATCTCCTACCCCAGCAAAAAGACTTTCCATAAGCAAACCCTAAGTATTTGTAGTAAAAATTTTAGTGTTTCATATAAGTAGAGAAAATGAAAAACAGACAAAATTTAGCAGTAAATATAGGAATAACAGTAGTTACATTTATATTTGCTGTGATAGTGGCAGAAGTAGGGTTAAGAATATTAGGAATTGCACATCCTCCACCACCTAGAACAGATGAAAAATCAGAAAATAAATCTCTATATACTGCTAAAGATCCAAATCGAGGTTGGGCAGGAAATCCTAATGCCACAGCATTTTGGCAAGGAGAAGGTATACCTTCAGAATTAAAAATGAATAGTGGAGGGTTTCGTGATTATGAACGTAGTAAAACTAAACCCAAAAATGGATTAAGAATAGCTTTATTAGGAGATTCTTTTACAGAAGCATTTCATGTCAAATTGGAGGATACTTATGGTGCAATTATGGAGCAAAAATTACAACAATGTTCTGCCTTAAAAGACCGGAAAGTTGAGGTAATGAATTTTGGGGTACAGGGTTATGGAACAGCTCAAGAATTGATGACTTTAAGACATCATGTTTGGGATTATGCACCAGATTTAGTGATATTAGCTTTTTATGCTGGTAATGACCTCCGTAATAATTATCGTCCTCTTGACCACGACCATCTCAGACCTTATTTTGTCTATAAAAATGGTCAGTTAGAATTAGATATGTCATTCCGGACAATGAAACCTTGGTCAAGAGGTCGTTATGTTTTTTCAATGGTTGATATATTACCAATTTGGTTAGTGAGAAATTCTCGGATTTTACAGCTAATTAGAAAAGTTGATATGGATGCTAAACCACGTCAATTTTTAAATGATTATGGCAAAACTATTGTTTCTTTTTATCGAGAACCTGAATCAAATTCTGACTGGGATAAAGCTTGGAAAGTAACAGAAGATTTAATTAGGTTAATGAGGGATGAAGTCTCTCAAAAGAATAGAGATTTTATGTTAATAGCAGTTAGTGATTCTCATCAGGTGCATCCCAGTTTAGAACACCGTGAAAAATTTAAAAATTCTCATAATTTGTCAGATTTATATTATCCAGACCGGAGAATAGAAGCATTTGGCAAACAAGAAAATATTCCAGTTTATATTTTATCTGGACCATTAGTAGATGAAGCGCAAAAAACAGGCAAGTGTTTATATGGATTTGATAATGCCGATCCTTGTGGAGGTCATTGGAATATAGAAGGTCATAAATTGGTGGGAGAAATAATGTCAAATTATTTGTGCGATAAGTATGATTTTACAGGAGTCAGTCCTCAGGAGTCAGGATTCAGGTTAGGTAGGGCGATGTACAGGAGTCAGTAGCTAGAAAGGAGTTTTTCAGTGACTTTAGAGTTAAAAATAGGTATAACTCACCACTATTGTTTTGGGTGAAAATTTACCACTATAGTCATTCTGAATAAGACTGGAACACTTTTTCAGCTGAAACTCTTTCAAGGCAAGAAACCCTTGTCTCAATCTTAACTGGAATGACTATAAGTACCTGGACAGAATTAATTGTACATTTTTGATTGCTCTGTCGTAGAGTCATAAAAGGATGCCAAATAAATTTATATACAAATAATTTTGTCTATCTACTTATAGGATTTCTTAGCCTAATGAAATACACCTATCTTTATTTGTCTTCTGTTTCCTGTTCCTTAAAACCAACGAATGCGCGTACCTTACGCTTCTTGGAAATTGCTATAGTTGAATTTCATACATCAAATAAGCAACACCAAAATTAAAATGTATAATATCAAATTGATAAATATTTGCTACAAATCTCTAGGGTATTTCTTAGAAGTAAACCCACCTCTAAGTACTCCCAGGATGGGAAGTCAGGAGTCATAATGAATGGTTTCAATACCAGTTTTTACCTCATAAATTCTCTTTTATGTCAAAGGGACATCTCCTGTCAAGCCTTTTAATCACACTTATTATTCGTAACATTCTTTTTTCAAAATGGTATAATAATTAAAATTAACCATCAAAGAATTTATTGGGTAACTGAAACATTAGTCAGATTATTATTTTATCAACAATAATACTTGATATTTTGACATAAATTCTGGTCAATAGCCTCCCCTTTTAAGGTTATAAAAAGTGTTCGAGGGAATGACTGGTGTTAAACTCAAATGATACCTGATAGCGAAAAAATCTATCTATAAATCAATACGGTTCAGATAAGACAAATGCCTATGCATTAATGCTATACTTAGGTAAAATTTCAGTTATTAAGTAATTAAAAATATCTGAATCACTTTGCATGCTAATTTTAGCTAAGTTAATGTTAATTATTCTTGTGTTTAATTCTCCCCCACTCCCCTACTCAAGAAAATGTAGAAAAGTTTTTGAGAAATGCTATAAGACCAAAGTTCATAAGATATGGAACCATTAGATAAGCTTTTGAGATTACAGAACTGCCAAAAAAAATCCTTAACTGAACTGTATCGATCTATAAATAGGGCTTGCTGATTAAATCTAAAAGCATTGACATATAAAGACTTTAGCCTTTTTTTTGCCGAAAAAAGTCCCTGGTTTCCAGTCTAAAACACTCAAAAAGGAGCGTATTTTAGGCGCATAGTTGGACAGAACAATCTTGGGGCAATCCTTACTCCTACTTCCTCGCTCATTCCCATTTCTCCTGTCTCCTACCCCTACTAAAAGACTTTCCATACGCAAACCCTAAATATAAATATATCTTCTATAAAATGACTATGAAAAAACTGGGTATGTTCAAAGATTCCAAAGAACTATGGAAAATTATTTTGATTAACATAATTTTGCTATTTATATTTTTGGAATTAGGTTCTTTGGCTTGGTATTTTATCAGGTATAAGCAATTTTTCTACACGAGAGAAAAGGTGGCAGAAACTAATCAAGAGGAAGAACAGGAAAATCAAACAGAAAATGAAAATAATAATGCTAATGTTAATGGCAATGTGATGGGAATAAATTTAGCAGGAATTAGGTTAGAAGACTCTGTAATAGAAAGACTGCATCCTTACTTTGGCTATGTTCAAAAACCAGGACCAGATTTTAGAGAAGGGTTTAAGTACAATGCTGCTGGTTTTATTTCTCCTTATGATTATCCCTATAAAAAAAAGAGTAACAATCAATATATAATCGGAGTTTTTGGTGGTTCAGTTGCCTCTAATTATTCAATATATGAAATTCAGAATCAAATCTTGGTCGATAAATTAAAGGAAGTTCCAGAACTTAAAGATAAGGAATTTATTATCTTGTCTTTTGCCACAGGAGGCTATAAACAACCCCAACAATTAATATTATTAAATTACTTTCTCTCCATCGGTCAAAAATTTGATATGCTCATCAATATAGATGGGTTTAATGAGGTAATTTTGGCAAAAGCAAACAATAAAAATAATATTGATATTATGATGCCAAGTACCAATCATGTTGTGCCGTTAACCAACATAGCGAATAATAGTCTCTCGACAAAATCTATTAGAGCAATGTTAAAAATTAACGACAGTAAAAGTAAATTGAAAGATGCTTTAGAAACTTTAGATAAGTGTCAAGTAGCTTACTGTTATGCCTTGACATCAATTTATGTACAAAATCTAGCAACGACCTATCGTAAAAATGTCAAAATATTTGATAAAGAAAGAAAAAAAGCAGCTCAACAAGCTGCGGGAGAAACTGAAGCTAGTATCGTTTATTTCTATGCACAATCTCCTCAATTAGAAAAATCAGAATTATATGAGACTATGGCACAACATTGGAAAAAAGCCTCCATAATGATGAAGCAAATTGCTGCTAATCATAATATTTTATATTTTCATGTTCTACAGCCAAATCAATATTATCCTACTAAGAGAATTTACAGTGAAGCAGAAAAGAAAATTGCTTTTGATTCTGATACTCCTTTTAAAGAAGCAACAGAATTGGGGTATCCAGTGCTTTTAAGTAAGATAGATGATTTGAAACAGAATGGTGTGAATATTTTCAATGGTGTGAATATTTTAGATAATGCTAAAGAGATAGTTTATATTGATAGTTGTTGCCATTACACAAAAGCTGGAGAAAATATTCTTTCTGAATATATAGCTAATTCAATCTTTAATATACTTGCTCCAAATCAAAATCAATCAATAGAGTTAGAAAACAGGAGACAGGAGACAGGAGACAGGAGACAGGAGAAACGGGGAATGAGCGAAAAGGTAGGATTCATTAATTGATAATGGATAATGAATAATGGATAATTACAAGAAGGTTTTAACCATTACGGAATTGAATATCACGAAATTTCCTAGCACTTTTTTCTCTTTGCTCATGAGAGGATTCTTACCTAGAGCGCGATTAATTATCAATTATCAATTATCCATTGGTAAGAATTGTCCCAAGATTATTCTGCCTAACTATGCGCCTAAAATACGCTCCTTTTTGAGCATAAAGAGCTGAAAAATTTGCACTTTTTTCGACCCCAAACTTGTCTTTATATGTCAAGGCAAATTATTTTATATTTAATCAGCAAGTCCTAATAATTAATTATTAATTATTAATTATTAATTATTAATTGTTGCCATATCTACTGAAAAAATTTTCCAGAGAGATACTTATCTATTACTTCAGCAGCTAATCTATTACCAGCAATATTCCAATGAATATCGTTAGGTTTGTAGAGAGGAATTTGAGTACCCGCAGTCACAAATTCTTCAACAATATCAAGATAATATATATTGTTCTTAACAAGTGCTTGAGATAATAATTTGTTAGGTTGTCGAAAATCAAATTTATCGGGAGTAAAATTATAACTAGCAACTACTTTATCTCTTAATTCTTTGATAACTTGTACTTCGTCAGGCATTAAAACTACGACTAAAGTAATATTTCTACGATCGCAGATTTCTTTGATTTTTAATAAGTCGCCCAAAGCATCATTAAAATGTTCTTTAAATTCAGTTTCTTCAGGATTTTTGATAAAAATATAACTCCTTTTTTTTGCCTCTTCCAGATGAAAGTCATCCGGTACAGTAGGTAAATCTTCTCGATACTCAATATTATGATGATAAAGATTACCTTCAAACTTACTATTGACCTTAATTAGAAAATAAAAAAATGAGAAAACATAAGAATCTTGAACTTTAAGTAACCTGCGGTCTTGTTGTGATTTATAGTTATCAGAAAAATCATTTCCGATATAAAAAGATAACAACACCATATCAGGATTTAATTCTAATCCTTCATTAACTAATAAGGATAAATAATCTTTTGGTCCAATAGCAATTATGCCCATATTTATTAATTCTATTAGTTGCTGACTATCTTGATTAAGTTTTGACTCCAATAGAGTGAGAAAATTATGTTTGTAGGGAATACCTCCATAAGCAAAAGAATCACCTATACCCAGAATTCTGTATGTACCTTCTGCTTTTTGTTTGCTAAATTCTACATCTTTAAATCCCCGAGAATTTAATTGGAAATCATAATCTGTAGATAATGGTTTCCCACGCCAACGATTATAAGATGAGGGGTCATAAAACATAAAAGATGGATTAATTTTGTGATAAATTCTAAATGTGACTTCTGTTAAGCCAAATGTTATTAAAGAAATAATTGCTGTTTGACGGAGGATAGAAAAAAATATTTTCATTATTAAATTTTCAAGGATGAACGTTTTGAGTGGATTAAATACAGTTAATCTAGATTAGCGATCGCGCTTGATGTTAATATAAAACCAATTTGATCAATGTTTGTTACAAATGACTAGGCTTTTGATTCGGAGTCAGGAGTCAGTCCTCAGGAGTCAGAATGAATTACTTTAATACCAATTTTTAGGTAGATAATTCTCTTTTTTTATCAAAGGAATATCTCCTGCAAAGTCTTTTAATCGTACTTATTATTCAAACACATTATTTTTTTATGCACGGTATAAAACAAGTAAAAAAAAACATCTATAAATTAACTTTTTCTAGATAGAGAAGCGCGATATGGGAAGTTTAGGTTTGGCAATCTAGAAAATTAAATTTGAGTATAAATTTTCCCTATTCCCCTATTCTCTTTTTTGATAAATATGCAATGTTTTGACTGGATTAAGTACAGTTAATTTAGATTAGCGATTGCTAAGATGTTAATATAACACCAGTTTAAAAAAATACCTCTAAATTAACTTCTTTATATCTATATATAAAGAAGTGCTATAGGGGAGGTTTAGATTTGGCAATCTGGAAAATTAAATTTGAGTAATTTTTCCCTATTCCTTATTCCCCATTCCCTGTTCCCTGCTCCCTGTTCCCTATTCCCTTTTTTTTATAAATATGCAACGTATTCATTCTAAATTAGTTTTAGGAATCAATTTATGTTTAGCGATAATTCCAGCTATAGTTCTGGGAATTCTTATTCTTAAGTATAGTTTGAATGTACCGATTCAAGACCAGTGGGCAATTGCTGCTGTCTTTGAAAAAGTTAATACTAGAACTTTGTCTTTCAGCGATTTAATGGCACAGCATAATGAAAGTAGAAAATTTTTTCCCAGACTAATTTTTATTGCCCTAGCATTTCTGACAAAATGGAATATTAGATATGAAATGTTAGTAATATTTTTACTTGCCTGTATAGTTGCTGTAAACATTTATCTTTTAAATAGATTAACAATTAATACCTCCTCTATCAAAAGTCTGACTATAGCATTAGTATCTAATATTTTTATATTTTCTGCCGTACAATATGAAAACTGGCTATGGGGTATTCAAATAGTTGTTTTTATTCCCATCGCCTCTATTACTACCTCTATATTAATTGCTTATTCTCGACTGAATAATACAGCGAAATTTTTAATTTGTATGTTATTGGCAACCATCAGCACTTTTTCCTATGCTAATGGTTTATTAGCCTGGGTAATTGTCTTACCAGTTTTAGCTTTAGCCAAACTAAAATCTTGGTCAGATATACTAAAAAATATCAAATTATATATCCTCTGGATAATTGGATTTATAGCAAATATAGCCTTATATTTTTACGACTATCAAAAGCCATTATCTCACCCTAATCCAGTAGAATCTATTCAATATCCATATCAAATATTTCAATACTTTCTAGCATTTATCGGTACTGCTCTTGGTATAGGTAGCAGTATACAACCTCTCAATAATTCAATTATTCTTGGTTCCATAATTATTACCCTATTTATTTGTTTGTCTTCTTATGTGCTTTGGCATTTCAAAGATTATCAACTTAGACATCAAACTATAGGGTGGATTATGCTTGGTTTATATACAGTTATTAGTGCCTTAGTTACATCCTTTGGCAGAGTTTCATTTGGTATAGAACAAGCACTTTCCTCAAGATATACAACCTTTTCAACTTATCTAATTATCTCCATAATTCATTTAATGATTATTGTGGGGGAGGATTGGAGAAAAAAAGAATACTTGTTAATTAATAGAAGCCTATTCTCAAAAATAATTTGCTGGTTTCTCGGCATAATAACTGTTCTGCAAATACACAATTTTACCTACAGTATAGAAAAGATGAAATTATGGCGACAAAATTATTTGAAATATAAAGGATGTTTATTACTCATTGATTTTACTCACGATAACTGTCAAAATCTGCTTGATTCTTACTATTTTGAATCTAACAGACAACGAGCACGTTACTTAACAGAAATGGGTTTTTTACACCCTGGTTTAATTCAAACTAATCGCATTCAAGACCTTGTAGATACTAATAATGAGAGAGAAGTAGAAGGTATTTTTGAGAAGCTAGAATTCATTGGTGGTAATAATTTACTAGGGACTGGTTGGGCAATATTTACTGATACGGGTTTACCTGTAGATGCCATTGTTTTAAGTTATGATAATTATCAAGGTGAATCTATTGTTTCTGCTGTGGCAGATATGACAATTTCAAGACCTTCTCTGGTGAAAGAATTTAAGAGTCGAAAATACTTTAGGTCAGGGTGGCAAAAGGTATTGTCTACTCATAAATTCCCCGAAGGAAATATTAATGTTAAAGCTTGGGCATTAGATACAGATATTGCTAAATTTTATCAAATTCCTGGTATTCATATAGTTAATAAGAATGGTCAAAATATTAGTGTTGTGTCAATAAATAAGCAAGAGGGAAGAGGGAAAAGGGAGTAGGATAGTAGGAGAGTAGGGAAGTAGGGGAGTAGGAAAGAAACCGAAATGCATCCTTTTTCTTTTAATTGGAGCTGAGGTAATTTTTCCCAAGTTCAATCAATACCATTACGGTTGCAGGACTGCCGAAAAAATTTATAGATATAAATAAGTTATAAATAGGATTGTAAAAGCTCCTTTTTAGGCAAAAGCTAAAATTTTTTTCTAAGTATGTACATAAAATAACCAGTGCATTTTAATTTTTATAAAAAATAGTTGTAGCTTAGAGATAGTAGGAGATTTAACGTTCAGAAAATATAGGGAAAATATACAATTAATTTTGCTTAGGTACTTAGTATTATTTTTCATAATTGCTATAAAACTATCCCTCACAGCTAGATATAGCAAGCAAATAAAAACCTAAGATTAAATTGCCAAAAAATCAGGTCAATAGCTTCCCCTTTTAAGGAGATAAAAAAAGAGAATTTCGTATTTTCGTAGCCTCCCTATTACAGCTATGCTTTATCAACATCTTTCTTCACATAAAATTTTACAAAAGAGAGAAGTTTTGTATTTGCCATTAAATGGATATTTCGGGAGAGTAAACCTATTTAATTAGAGGTTTTTCTCCCATATTATACCATTTCTCAAAAACTTTTCTACATTTTGTTGAGAAGGGGAGTAGGGGAGTGGGGGAGAAGTAAACATAAGAATAATTAACATTAACTTAGCTGAAATTAGCATGCAAAGTGATTTTGCTTGTCCCGATCAGTTGACAACTGAAGTACTGCCCAAGTATAGCAATAATGCATGGGAATTAGTATTACCCTCCTGGGAGGGGGAGGGGCGAGGGGTGGGTCCCATCTCCCCATCTCCCCATCTCCCTATCAGAAAAGGGTTTTAGGAGTTCCTTGGGATAAGCAGAGCGATCGCTCATCTACTAATGTTCAAGAAACTTATACTCTCAAGAATTTTTTCTACTTATTTATTGTTGCTATTTTAGAGACTGTTTGTCTAGTAATTTGGCCTTGGTATTTGACAAAAACAACCGTTACTAACTCTAATCTCCTCCACAATACAACTCCTATATTTACTGTTTTAGGTGGGTGGTTACTGTTAAGCAAATCTTTTGGTAATCGCTTTTTAATTGGCACAATTTTAGCTTTAGGAGGAACTTTAATAATTGCTTTTCAAGATTTTCACCTAGCTAAAGATACATTGCTAGGAGACAGCATTGCATTAGTATCTGCCATTTTCTATGCTGGGGCAATTTTGGTGGTAGAGCATCTCCAAATTACCGAAAAATTGTGGGTATGCGCCTCCCCTTTTAAGGGAATAATAAGCGGTGGAGGGATGGCGCCATTCGGAGCGGCTCTGATAAGAGCGGGTCTCGGAGCCATATCCAATCGACTCCTGTGAAGAAAAATTTTCATGAATTTGTCAATCCTCTTCAATTCATGGAGAGGTAATTATTCATTATTCATTGTTGAAAGCACTTTTTAGGATAGTAAGGTACAGTTTATTAATTCTCTGTTGCCTTCCGGAGCTGTTGCCTAAAGTCCTAAATTTTGTACCTCACTAACTCCGAAACTGCTGTAAATTTAAAACCATCACAATTTTAATATGGAATAGCTGCTTGAGCTGCCTATTTTTATTACCATTTGCATTGCTATTTGAAGATTGACTATTACCAGTTTACCTTTCTGGATGGTTGTCTGTTATTGGTCTAGGAATTTTGTGTAATTTAATTAGAGTGGGTGCATTATTTTATAGTTTGAAAAAATTTTTATCTGGGTTTGTCTCTCTAATTATGTTGCTGGAACCAGCTATTGCAGCATTCTTAGCTTGGGCAATTTTTGCAGAAGAATTGAGTTTCTTAAATTGGTTGACGTTTGTATTAGTATTATCTGGGATTTATTTGGCTAAATCAGATAAGATATTAGATAAAAATTCGATAGTAAACAATTAAATAGTAAACAATTAAAAGGCGACAATTAAACCTAAAAATTATTCCTGACCTAAATTTTTGGTTTTGGTTACCAAACCACTACTATATTAGGGCTTGCTGAAAAAAGCAGAGTGTGGGGAGGATGGGAAGTATGGGGAAGGTTGGGAGACTGAATCTTGTCTGTCCAAAATACTAAATTTTTGAGCTTTTTCCACCAAAAAGCTGGCTTTTTTTTTACCCAAAAATGCTAAAGCATTTATCTGTCAATACGCGCGAGAATTAATCAGCAAGCCCTAATTATTTCCCCCTACTCCCTATTTTACTAAAAAACTCATCTATATCTTTAACTAAATAATCGAATAAAATATCAGCAGCTAATAAATTTCCAGCACTATTCCAATGAGGTTCCCTGAGTAAGTATAAAGGACGATTTTTTTGTTCTCTTCTGAATCTATCTAACATATCTATATAAGGAATACCATTAGCCTCCAAATATTTCCTCAAAATCTCTTGCTGACAAGTCGTATTATAAGACTCTCGCTTCAAATCATCATATTCGGCAAAAATATCATTCAATAATTCATCATTAACTTGATATTCATCTGGATAAATTGCCACCACAAACTGAATATTTCGAGACTCTAATAAGGCTTGCATTTCTGAAATACTCTGAAAAATATAGTTAATATTATCGTCTCGCTTACCCTCAAGTAAATCTCTAATATTACAAAACTTTAGTCTACTTTTTTCTACCCGCAGAAAAGCTTTTTCAGATAAAATTCCCGGTGACTTTTCCTGTTCAATAATTGGAGTCGATGCTAAATTTAAACTAGCGACTAGAGAACTACTAGATAACTGAGCATAATCTTGTTTAGCCCTTTGTAATTCCTGGTAAACTTGATATTTTTGCTGTAAAAACATCAACAATCTAGACTTACCAATAATCGGATAACCAAAAATAATTAATTCATCTTTCTTATCTATATCTATATATATACCATTGACAATAATTCGTTTTCTTTCTGGGTCAGCATCACGAAAATCATTACCAACAAAAAAACCTAATACTACCAAATCGGGATTATATTGTAATCCGTACTTTTTCAACATAGCTAACTGCTCCCCAGTATGAGTTCCTGGATAGCCTACATTAATCACATCAACCTGATTTTGACCATAATAATTCTCAAATTTTTTCTCCAACAAAGCTGTATAATTTCCCTCCTTTCCACCAGCCCAATTAAACGAATCACTAACCACTAATAATCGAATTTTATTCTGGTCTTTTTGTAAAGAATAATCTCTATCGTTAAAACCAAATTTATTATTCCCATTAATATAAGGTCGTACTCTAAATCCTAAATCTGAATCGTACTGATAGAGACCTTTAAATAGATAAGGCTCCAAAACAATCATTACAATTTCTACCAAAAATAGAGGTATAACGATCCAGGTAAATGTTAATAATATAAATGTATTAAAATTTTTCCAGTTAATTAATTTGAGGAATTTTGATAACATATTGAAGAAGGAGACAGGAGACAGGAGACAGGAGACAGGAGACAGGAGGGAAATTACTTATGGATAGAAGGGCGAATAGCCGCTCCGCGTCTTGTGCTCCCCCAACTAATTTTGAACACGACCGTTGACGGTGGGGTATTAAACCCAAAATCAAAATATGGGGAATTAAAAATATAGTACTTTGCTCTGGTATAATAAAAGTTATACGTAAATATAGTCATATATAGTCAAATAATGTCAAATATCTTCGTTGATTTGTGCAAAAGAGTTACTAAATATTTGACAAAATTTAATAACTCAAAGGCCATCTGTTTAATAGTATAATGAAATTGGCACGCTTAGTTCCAGACTAAATAATCATCAAAATTCCGCGCGTCCTCGAATCCTAATATAATTTTAACCCCTTGATTTATGAGATTAGTTGAGAGACATATCCCATACAAAAAATCATCGGTTTTATCCTGAAATAGACCGACTGTGTTTCTTGTCTAAAAATCTCTATAACTATGCTAATTATTTAGTTCGTCAATCTTTCATCTTTGAAAATAATTATCGTCACTATTACGACCTGCAAAAAACACTCTCTACTCAACCAGATTATCAAGCAATGCCAGCTAAAGTATCTCAACAAATATTGATGATACTAGATAGAAACTGGAAGACTTTTTTAGCAGCAAGCGAAGTTTATCAACAGAACCCATCAAAGTTTAATGCTCGTCCTCGTATTCCTGGATATAAGAATAAAATAATAGGAAGAAATATTGTAGTTTATACGACACAAGCTATCAGCAAGAGGCAACTTAAACAAGGAATTATTAATCCCAGTAAAACCGGAATTTATCTAAAAACATTAGTACCTACTTCACAAATTAAGCAAGTTCGTCTCGTGCCTAGACTTAACCATTATGTAATTGAGGTGATTTATGAGAAATGCGAAAAACAATACGAGCTAGAGAAAAATCGTTGTGCCAGTATTGATATAGGATTAAACAATCTAGCTACATTAACTTTTAATCAAGCCGGAATCAAACCACTCTTGATAAATGGCAGACCGTTAAAATCTATCAATCAATACTATAATAAAGTTAAAAGCTTACTACAATCTCAACTCCGGGAAAATCAATCAAGTAAGAGACTAAAAAAGCTTTGTAATAAGAGAGAATTCAAAATCAATGATTATCTTCATAAATCATCTCGTTTAATTATTAATACCCTGATTAATCAGAAAATAGGAACATTGATAATAGGGCACAATGAAGAATGGAAACAGAAGATAAATCTAGGGAAAAGAAATAATCAAAATTTTGTCTGTGTTCCCTACAACAAGTTAATAGAAATTTTATCTTATAAAGCCAAGATGGTAGGGATAGATGTAATTATTACAGAAGAATCTTATACGTCAAAAGCGAGTTTTATAGATAATGATTTGATTCCAGTGTACAAGGAAGGTGAGAATAATCATGTCACTTTTTCTGGAAAAAGAGTAAAAAGAGGTTTGTATCGTACCACAAGCATTGGATTGATTAATGCTGATGTGAACGGTTCTCTAAACATAATGAAAAAAGCAGTCCCAAATGTCTTTGACCATGGGATAGAGGAGCCAGTGCGTTGGGCGGGTCCCCCGACTTGAAGCAACTGGCGTGGTGTTGTAGTTCACCCAGTCAGAATAACACCTGCAAAATAAGGATATGTCATATTTGACTATATTTTTATGAACTATAGTTTCCAATTGAAAGAAGGAAGAAGGAAGAAGGAAGAAGGAAGAAGGAAAAATATTGCGTTGTCTGAGTTTTAAGATTAGCGATCTGTCCTAACCTTTCCTTAGACTGCTATATAACTCATCTGAGGGGAGGTAGGAAGATAGGGAGTAAGGGAGTAGGGAGCATTTTTCCGGCAAAACACTATATGTACCATAGTGCTATAGTTTTTATCTACTATATACAGTGCTTTTCCCTAATTATTGTCAAAGAAAGAAGATTTATTTCGGTTCCAATTCCAACAGGACTTAAGCATTTTCCGACAAAAACACTATATGTATAATAGTGCTATAGTTTTTATCTACTATATACAGTGGTTTTGCCTAATTCTGGTCAAAGAAAGAAGATTTATTTCGGCTCCAATTCAAACAGGACTTAAGCATTTTTCCAATAAAAACACTATATGTGCCATAGTGCTATAGTTTTTATCTACTATATACAGTGGTTTTGCCTAATTCTGGTCAAAGAAAGAAGATGTATTTCGGTTCCAATTCAAACAGGACTTAAGGATTTTTCCAATAAAAACACTATATGTACCATAGTGCTATAGTTTTTATCTACTATATACAGTGCATTTGCCTAATTCTGGTCAAAGAAAGAAGATTTATTTCGGCTCCAATTCCAACAGGACTTAAAGATTTTTCCAACAAAAACACTATATGTATCATAAGGGTGGGATGATGCCATTCGGAGCGACTCTGTCAAGAGCGGGTTTCCTCGCCATATCCAATCGACCAAGAAAAAGTAAACTTAAGTATTTCAAGCCTTTGGCTTTAGTCGGAGGTACTGATAACTGATAACTGATAACTGAAATGACACTATCTTCTATTATTAAACTACTCGGGCGATCGCCCTTAACAACCGAACTCCTAAACAAACTCCAACAATACCAATGCCTACAACTCAACGGCGCTCCCCGTTTACCCAAAGGCTTAGTTGCATCTACCCTGGCCCAACAACAACAGCAAAATTTATTTATCGTTACTGCCACTTTAGAAGAAGCAGGACGGTGGGCGACACAATTAGAAGCAATAGGATGGCCGACAGTACACTTTTATCCCACCTCAGAAGCATCACCCTACGAAACCTCCCACTCCGAAGAAATGATTTGGGGACAAATGCAGGTATTGGCAGACTTGTTGAGTGAGAACGCGCCAGAAAATGCAACTAAAGCAAAAATGGCCATAGTTGCAACAGAGCGATCGCTCCAACCCCACCTACCCACAGTTAAACAATTTAAACCATACTGCCTAACACTCAACCCAGGCATTACCAGCAACTCCGAAACCTTCAGCACAACACAGATATCGGCCACGGATACACAGATAAATCATTCTCAGTCTGATGGTTTAGAGTGTATATCTTTAGATGAAAAACTTGCCCAGATGGGATACGAACGAGTACCATTAGTTGAAACTGAGGGTCAGTGGAGTCGCAGGGGCGATATTATAGATATATTTCCTGTCGCCTCAGAATTACCAGTGCGCCTAGAATGGTTTGGCGACGAACTCGAAAAAATTCGGGAATTTGACCCCTCTACTCAACGTTCCCTCGATAAAATTGCCAAAATAGTAGTGACTCCCACAAACTTTAGTCAATGGGGGTGGGGAAACTTAGAGTCAATAACCGACTCAAAATTTGTCTCCCTTCTAGACTATTTGCCAGAAAATACCCTAGTCGCTATTGACGAAGTTGACCAATGTGCTGCTCATGGCGATCGCTGGTTTGAACTGGTAGAAGAAAACTGGCAACAACTCAACGCTGACGAAACATCCCAACCATTACCAAAAATTCATCGCACTTTTGCCGACTCCCTCGCAGAAGTAGAATTATTTCCCAGACTATATTTATCTGAACTCGTCAAAGAAAGCAATAGCAGTATTACCGCTTCGGTACAATACACCCTCAACCTCGCCAGTCGTCCCTTACCAGTCATGCCGCACCAATACGCGAAACTGGCAGAAAATCTGCGCCAGGAAAGGGAACGGAAATTTTCTGTATTCCTGATTTCCGCTCAACCATCGCGCTCCGTATCCCTACTCCAGGAACACGACTGTCCTGCTCAGTTTATCCCCAACCCCCGTGACTACCCCGCCATTGATAGACTGCAAACTCAACATACCCCCGTTGCCATCAAATATAGTGGTTTAGCAGAATTAGAAGGATTTATTTTGCCGACATTCCGGTTAGTTGTCATCACCGACCGAGAATTTTACGGACAACATACCCTCGCTACTCCCACCTATATTCGCAAACGTCGTCAAGCAGCTTCCAAACAAGTAGACCCGAACAAACTGCGTCCCGGAGATTATGTGGTTCACCGTCAACATGGTATCGGTAAGTTTGTCAAATTAGAAAGTCTGACTCTGAATAATGAAACTCGCGACTATCTGGCAATTCAATATGCTGACGGTTTGTTGAGAGTTGCCGCTGACCAACTAAGTTCTCTGTCGCGACTGAGAAGTACGGATAAGAAAAAACCGCAGCTCAATAAACTGACGGGTAAAACTTGGGAAAGCACCAAAAATAAAGTCCGTAAGTCAATCAAAAAATTAGCCGTTGACCTGCTGAAACTTTATGCTCAACGCGCCAAACAAACAGGTTATAGTTTTCCTGCTGACTCCCCATGGCAAGAAGAAATGGAAGATTCGTTTCCCTATCAACCTACTCCCGACCAGTTGAAAGCAACTCAAGATGTGAAACGGGATATGGAAAACGAGCGAGCAATGGATCGTCTTGTTTGTGGTGATGTTGGTTTTGGTAAAACAGAAGTTGCTATTCGAGCAATTTTTAAAGCAGTCACTGCTAACAAACAAGTAGCATTTCTCGCCCCGACTACAGTTTTAACTCAGCAACATTATCATACTCTCAAGGAACGTTTTGCACCTTATCCCATAGAAATAGGTTTACTTAACCGCTTCCGTACTAATAATGAAAAGAAAGAAATTCAGCGGAGGTTGGCGACTGGGGAGTTGGATATTATTGTTGGCACCCATTCTATTTTAAGTAAAACGATTAACTTTCGGGAGTTGGGGTTGTTGGTGGTGGATGAGGAACAACGGTTTGGTGTTAACCAGAAGGAAAAAATTAAGGCGCTCAAAGCTCAGGTAGATGTGCTGACTTTGACTGCAACTCCAATTCCCCGGACTTTATATATGGCGCTTTCAGGAATTAGGGAAATGAGTTTAATTGCGACTCCACCTCCATTGCGTCGTCCGATAAAAACTCATCTTGCACCCTACGATCTGGAAACTGCTCGCACTGCAATTCGCCAAGAATTGAATAGAGGAGGACAGGTATTTTATGTTGTACCGCGCATTGAGGGTATTGAGGAATTAGCAGGAAAGTTACGAGAAATGATTCCCGGAGCTAGAATTAATATTGGTCACGGTCAGATGGATGCTAACGAATTGGAGTCAATAATGCTCACGTTTAGTGCTGGTGAAGCTGATATTTTGGTTTGTACCACAATTATTGAGTCTGGTTTGGATATTCCTCGCGTCAACACTATATTAATAGAGGATGCTCAAAAGTTTGGTTTGTCTCAGTTGTATCAGTTGCGGGGAAGAGTAGGTCGTGCGGGGGTACAAGCTCATGCGTGGTTATTTTATCCAACTACTGCTTCCGGTGGGATAGCGCTGACAGATGATGCTCAAAAACGGTTGCGAGCTATTCAGGAATTTACCCAGTTGGGGTCTGGATATCAGTTAGCAATGCGAGATTTGGAGATTCGGGGTGCGGGGGATATTTTGGGTGCAGAACAGTCTGGTCAGGTGAATACTATTGGGTTCGATCTGTATACGGAAATGTTGCAGGAGGCAATTAGTGAAGTTAAAGGTCAGGAAATTCCGCAGGTGGATGATACGCAAATTGACTTGAGTTTGACTGCATTTATTCCCGCAGACTATATTCCAGATTTAGATCAAAAAATGAGTGCATATCGGTTAGTTGCTGCTGCGAATAGTCGGGAAGAATTGAGTCAAATAGAAATTGACTGGAGCGATCGCTACGGTGCTATTCCGAAAGCTGGTTTACAGTTATTAAGGATGATGGAATTAAAACAAATTGCCAAAAAATTAGGCTTTTCTCGGATTAAATTAGAAGGGAAACAACACGTTGTTTTAGAAACTCCAATGGAGGAACCTGCTTGGAATTTATTAAAGGAGAAATTACCAGGTCATTTAAAGTCTCGTTTTGTTTTTAGTAAGGGTAAAGTAACGGTTCGTGGTTTAGGTGTTTTAAGCGCTGATAAACAGTTAGAAAGTTTAATAGAATGGTTGAGTAAAATGGAGAATGCTTTAGTAATTAATAATTAATAATTAATAATTAATAATTAATGATTAAATAATTCAACAATTCGGGTTAAAAGCCTCCCCTTTCAAGGGAAAAAAAGCGGTCGTTTGCGTTTGCGATAGCATTCCGTAAGGAAAGCATTCCGTAGGATGGGATGGCTCCGAAACCTGCGCTGTCCGACCATCGACCAAGAGAATAAATTTTTTCGGAGTTGGTCAATCCTCTCCCTTTTATATAGAATCCGGTTATACAGTATATGTTTATAATTCTATCCACACTTTCGGAGCCTTCAATCTCTCGACCTCCCCTTCTCCCCACACTCCCCACTCTCCCCACACTTCCCACCCCCAAACATAAGATAAGTATTCAACCGGATTTTATATTAGGGGTAAGCATTCAGCTATTAGCAGTCAGCTCTTCGGTGCGGAATGCGCTTGCAAACAGCTTTTTAATGAATGAAGCAAGTACCCGTTTAACTTCTACTACATTTTCAACTCTATGGAGGGAAATCATAGATGTGGCTCGCGCTTACTGCTAAGGTTAATTAATGGGCAATTCTATTACTCATACTTTTAATTCTATAAAGCTGATAGCTGACTGCTGAATGCTTACTTTTAGGGAGAGGTAATTATCAATTATCAATTATCAATTAATGAAAAAAACATTGCCATAGTAGTCAAAGAATTTCAAATATAGAATTTCAGGAATGTTTGTTAGAATTAGAGATAATTAAAAAAGAGTATTAAATCATGCCATTCAGTAATTACAAAAGTATTGCAGCAGTCGCCAAAGAATATCAAATCAAATATATTTCTGCAAATTTTATCAATGAACTGGAATTTCCAGTACCTCAAAATTTTAGAGAAGAATTAGAATTTCTACTTTCTCATGGAACCATATACGGTTCAGAATATGCTATTTGCGAAAATTTAATTTATCCTCTTTTGAAAGAAGTCTGGAAATCTTATTATGAGAAACTGACGCTTTGGAGCCACGAAACGTTAATTTATGATGAAAAACTTTCAGGACAACCAGATTATATCGTGACTAAACTCAATCCTCTAGGCAGAATGATTTTTGACAAACCCTATTTTTTAGTAGTTGAAGCCAAGCAAGATAAATTTGAAGAAGGATGGGGTCAATGTTTAGCAGAATTATTAGCAGTACAGAAAATTAACAACGATTTAGAACAAACTATTTTTGGTATTGTTTCTAATGGTAAATTTTGGGAATTTGGTAAATTTAAAGGAGATATTTTTACTAGGAATACTATTAGTTATAGTATTGGAGATTTGGATAAATTATTTGCTGTTGTGAATTATGTATTTCAGCAATGCTTGTTACAGTTGGAGAATAATTAAAATAGTATATTAATCTAATATTTAGTAGTAATATAACACTTGAAAATAACCAAAATTTGTATTAAATATTTCTAAAAAAAAAGTTATTTTTTATAATTTAAATATCAAAAAAATACCGCTGTATCTCAGATTAAGCAATTCGAGATTTAGAATAAATTTGCAATTATATTCCTGTAAACAATTCTAATACCAATTTGATCAATATTTGCTACAAATAATATCATGTCCGAAGGCAATCGTTTGTGTAAAAATTAGTGTGGATATCTACAGGGAATTTAAGTTTTTTTCTTGTCTTATATCAAATCCGTTTAATTCGGTATACAAAAATGTTCCATCTTCAACCATTACCAAATATTTCTCTCACTCCCAATCTCCCCATCTCCCACACTCCCAATCTCCCCATCTCCCCATCTCCCCATCTCCCCATCTCCCCATATCCCCATATCCCCATATCCCCATCTCCCCATCTCCCCATCTCCCCATATCCCCAGACAGCTTCAGGGAATAAATAATTTTTCATCTCCTCAAAACTTATCGTCAGTTGTTTAATCTTTGGGAAAAATCTCACA
>NZ_JAAHGO010000104.1 GCF_010672455.1 Okeania sp. SIO2C9
GTTTTTTCTCCACTCAAAACGTCTATGAGCGACACAAGCGTTATACAAAAGTTGGTGTAGCTTTCTGGCTAAAAATAGTTTTTCTTTCTGTACTTTTGTCGGGTACAGTCGAAAAGTCAATCTTCTATTGCCCATAGTGACTATCACCTCCTTTAATTTTTGAGTCGCTAAAATTATATTCACATATTAGTTTAGCATCAAAAGTTAGCTCTTAAAACGAGAAGCCCACACTATAGTGCGAGCTTAGTGTGGGAGATGTCACCGTGGTCTTGGCTGACCCCTTTCCATCATTTGCAAAGCATCTGGACTAGGATTAAATCGATAACCCCAAGAAGAGCGATCGCCATCATCCAGTATTTGAGGTGTCAGTAGTACAATTGTCTCTGCTCGTTCATTGTCATTTTGACTACTACGGAAGAGGGGACCAATAATTGGTAAATCTCCCAAAATAGGCACTTTGCTGATTGTCGTTCTTTCTTGCTCTTGAATAATGCCAGAAATAATCAGAGTTTGTCCATCCCGTAGGCGAATTCTTCCAGATTCTACCCTACGTCTGGCAATTTCTGTACCAAATTCACTTTCATTATCAGCATCTGTTTCAATTCTCCGAGCAATAAAACTGACTTCTGGGTTGACTGTTACAGTCACAAAACCATTATCGTCTATTCTCTCTACCTGTATAGCTAGGGTTAGACCTACATCTTCAAACCGAACAGTTCTAGTTTCTCGACTCGTACCACCATCATCTGTAAAATTACTGTCAATACTTCTGACAATATTTTCCACAAGTCTGACACTAGCTATTTCTCCTTCCTGAACCACTAAAGTTGGGTCGGTAAGAATTTTAGCATTACCGCTCGTAACAGTAGCCCTTAATTGACCGAGAAATCGCCTGGGATATAAAATTTGAGGGAATAAGCCAAATTCTGCCTCACCTAGTTCTACCTCCAATATTCCATCGTCATCAACATCTATCTCTGATGGTTCATAATCTGTAATCCCAACTCTTGTAGGTTCGCCTGTTGTAGGAGCTATTGGTCTGAGGAAAGTACCTCTACCTTGATTAACGTTAGGGATACCTGTAAATGGAACGTCAAACGTACGTTGGCTATCAAAGAATGGGTCGTTTCCAGCAAGTGGGTTACCAGTGACAGGACGAGAAAGAGGACTAGCATTTTGTTGTGTAATAGTAGCAGGTTGGAGACTGCCAAAATTCAGAGATGCTGCCCCATTATCGTTAATAAAGAAACTGTCATTAACTCCGAAGGAGAAACTACTATTAAAGTTTTCGTCTGCTGATAAGTTAATGTCTATAACCTTTACGTTTACAGCTACTTGCCTTTGTCGTAAATCTAGCTGTACCAGTTGGGCTGCAGCAATCTCTACTTGTTGTGGTGGTCCTACTAAAGTTATACTATTAAGTCGGCTATCAGTTACTACTTGTAAACCCTTCAATAGTTGGGGAGCATCTTGGGATTCATAGCGTAGTGGCTGAACAACTGTTCTTTCAATTGTTTCGGTATTTGTAATTGCCTGATTAGTTCCGGCGATATTAACTGTATTGACCTGAGTTACTGGCTGACTTGTAACAATAGCACTTTCAGCTCCCATACTAACTAAAAAACCTGCAGCAGCTTGGGCCGTAACCTGGTTTAAGCGGAAAGAACGGACTACAACATTTCTGGCTTCTGTTGGTAATTCTTGCCCCACAAATACTGTATTCCCTACTCGGTTGGCCTGCAAACCACTGAGACGTAGAACATAGTTAAAAACATCTTGAACAGACTCATTTTCAATATCTAGGGAAATACTAGGTCCAGTTTCTTCTTCCCCACCTGAACTGAAGGCTACATTCAACCCGGCAGCTCTAGCTAATAAAGCTAAAACATCTCTGACTGGAGCATCTCGCAAAACTAAACGAGGTATTCTTTCTTGTGTGCCTAAATCTATTACTTCTACTGAGGGATTAATATTGGATATTGCTATGTCACCTACTGGTGGTGCTACTGCTCGTGGTTGAAAAGGAGGGACTTCACTGGGGGATGGTTGTCCTGGTAAGGTGGGGAAACCATCTCCTGTTAGTTCAGAATCTGGTAATAATACCTTTGATTCTTGGGAGCTGGTGGTTTCTCTTGGAGGTACTACAGTAGGTTCCGGTTGTACAGGTGGGGGAGCTGGTTCAGATGCTTCTGAGGGTGGGGGAAAGCTATTAGGTGTAGGTGTAGATGCTTGAGCTACTTCTCCTGAACCGGCAGCAGCGCTCAGAACAATTCCTCGGCCTCCCCCTTGAATAATTCTGCCTCTGGGACTATTTTTTGTACCTGCGATGACTACTCGCACGCTGTTGGCATCTACCTGCATTACTTCTACATATTTTATGCCTGGTGCTGGACTATCTTTCCGAAATTTGTTGCCTTCGGGTATGCTTAGTTGAGCATTGATTATGTCTGCAACGAAAGAGTTATCTCTATTTACTGAGAAAACTTCGGGGCGATCGCCATTGTTTGTCACTAGGACAATATTCATGCCCCCTTCTACTGAACTTAACTGGACTTGGGTAATTTGTGTAACTGCAAAAGCTGGTGTCTGGGCAATGATTACCGCAGCTACCCCACCTAACAGTCCACTACTAAATTGAATTTGCTGTTTCACTGTCCTCACTCCACGCTAGGCCATGATTAGGAAAATGTTGGTTTGACATCTCCAGGGGTTGAAACACCCTGGATTCTGTGTAAAAAAACACTGTAAAAGGGACAAATCCACTTTGGCTTCCAGCCTAACAGACTTCTAGACTCCTCGATGTAGACAATAATCTACCTGTGAGCTTACTTTCAGAGTAGATTTTTACTTCGGGTGAAAACCCGCTTGTCGTTCTTCAACCAGGAGATAAATCCGCCTAGCTAACTCTGTCCCGTCGTTTTTTATGTGTTTGGCTAGAGTATAGAGCTTTATCCACAGCTGTGACGTTCTCCTACATCAAATCAAAGATTATTATGTAGGCATCCCTTCCTCACGGACGCGGGCTTTCTGCTTCACAGGGAGTGTAATCACTTAACCCTCGGCAGACAGAGACGATGAGACCCACCGCCTTCTTATACTAAACAGTTCTGTAATCCAGAAAGTTCCCTTAAGAGTTTTACCTTTTCACGGGTTGACGCTTAACTTCGCCAATTGAAACCCATACTCGCTATTTGTTTTCATGGTTCTTTCAGGTGCGTACTAGCGCTACTCCTAATTTAATCACTAATAACACAAAAAAAGCACACAATGCAAGCTCTAAGTGGACGCTACGCGGTTTATTTGTTGGTCGGCAATTCCCCGACCGTTAACTTATGTATAACGGGAGACCCCTTGCCGACATCAAAGTTGGATCTGTCGCTTTTTAATTTTTTCTTTTTTCTTTTTTCTACTTTCCCAAGCTTTTCAGCACTAGCTTTCAAATTTACATAAATATTAAGAAGATATCATACCATAATATTTGGTAAATTATGTTAATTTTTGTTTGATTGCTCTTCTGGTTTGGCTGGTTCTGGTTTAGCCAATGATTCTTGTTCGCTTAAGGCCAACAGAGCGTGCATATCAAAGGATGTTCTGAGTCTACTTTCTGGTTGGCTGACTGGTACAAATCTATTTTGTCTCCATTCAACTTCGATAATCTGATTTCCTTGCTGTAGTTTAGTTTTTAAGTTTTTTACTACCAGTAATGTTTGCATTCGCTCCAAAGCAATCATAAAGGCTCTTGTTTGGGCATAAGTTCCTTCAAATTCTACTTTGAATTCTCGTCGCTTTAATTTACCATTTACCAGTGGTCCTAATGAATTATCGTTAATTATATAGTTGCCATCTTTTGATTCCACTGGTTCAAATTTAATCATTTTGGCTTGTCGGTCTTCATCACTAATACCTGTATTAATTTGATCGATCAGCTTATTCATATCGTACAGCAGAGTTTTCATGGTTTTTTCACTGGCAAATAAGCTGGTTACGTCTTCTCTTTGTTTCTCAGCTTCTACCCTTTCTGCTTCTGCTTTTGGTCGTTCTTTTATTTGTTTTTTCTGTTCTTTTATAGTGTTTTTTGCTGTCTGTATTTCTGTTCTTAATAAAGCACTTTTTTCTATAGCTGGTTTGAGCTGATTATATCCTAATAATCCTGCTGCTCCTAATCCGACAACGCCAATAACTGCTCCGATAAATCTGGGGTCTTTGAGTGAGATACCGAATATTTTCGGACCCCCTATTTCTCCTTCTTGTTCTTCTAATTCTGGATTCCATTCATTTGCTGCTACCATTTTTAAAATACTCCTTTTTCTGTTAGTATTTCTATTCTATCTACTAATCCAATTGCTCCTTGACTTTTTAATTGAGGCAATAATTCTGATGCGCCTAAGGGGCTGAGATTTGTTTCGATTTTATATTCAACTACTTGTGGTAATTCTGGTATATCCGGGGCTAAAGTTGACCTAGATTCTTGTAATTCTAGTCTGGTTGGATTAGGTTTTTTCGCAGCAGTAATTAGTTTTGTTTTTTCTCCTTGGAAAAATGGGGAGTTTTGCAGTAGCAATAAAAAGTCATTAACTTGACCATAAGAATCTGCTGTCCCAGAAAATGATATAGTTGCTGTTGGTTTTGGGGGTGCTGCTGCCTGTTCTTTTTTATCCCCCTTTGGATCTTTTTTACTTGCTGGAGGTGCTGCTGGAGGAACTATTTTTGGTTCTTTTTGTTCTATACTAGCTATTTTGACACCGCTAGGTATGAGGGTGCCAAACTCTCCCAATAAAGCGGACCATGGTTTAATTTGGTCAAAAACTGTTGCTAATGCTTTTGCCTCTGCTTTAAATGTTTTAGTTTTTGCTTTGATTGCTTCTATATCTTTGATTTGGGCGTTTAGTTTACTCAATTCGGCATTTAATTTGTCTAGGTCAGCCTGTAATTTGGTGTTTACTTGATTAAGATATAACCATCCACCAGCAACTAGACCATTAACCGCCACTGCTACTGCTGCCCCAATCAAAATTGGTCTGGGGTCTTCTAGTGATGGTCCACCACCACTTACTGGTTTGGGAATATCTTTTTTATATTCTGGGCGATCGTTAAGAAAATTTATATCTAAGCCATACATAATTAATTTAAACCTCTCTTAATCCTAAACCTAATACGACTCCTAGACTGGAACGTTGTTCTAGTGGAATTTCTTGTTCTATTTCTAGGGCTAAAGTTTCTATTGGATCGACTTTGGATGCTGGTAAACTTAAACGTTGCATAAAAAAGTCATCTATTTGTCCTATTGCTGCACCCGATCCTGTTAATAATAATTGTGCCACCTCCAAATCTTCAAATTGATTGAGATAGAAATCTATTGAGCGTCGCAGTTCATCCCCTAATTCTGCTAATACTTTTAGTAAGGCATTAGTTCCAGGGTTGGGTTCGTTGCCTGTGACTCCCATTGTATCTAATACTGGAACAGTCATTCCTATTAGTTCGGTAGTATCTCTGGTCGGAGGTAAGTTCATTGCTTCGTTTAAGGAAGATTGCATTTGATAAGTACCAATGGGAATTGTCCGGTTAAATTGAGGTATTCCATCTACTACGATAGCAAGTTCAGTACTGTCAAATTCTACATCTGCAATTACTGTTGCTTCTTGGGGTCCATATTGTTGAAGTATATCTTTTACTGTTCGGATTAAGGCAAAGTTACTAACTTCTAAAACGTCTATTGCTAATCCTGCTTGGGTGAATACTTCTATGTAGCTATCTGTTACTTCTTTTCTAGTTGCTACTAAGGCTACTTGTACTTTTTCTAAATCATCATTTGGATCTACTATTATTCCTAATTTTTGGTAGTCTACATCTGCTTCTTCTCTGGGAAATGGTAAGTATAAACCTGCTTCTTGATTCATATAATCTTGCAATTCTTGGTCGTTTAATTCTGCTGGTACAGGAATTACACGAGTTACTGCTTCTCTGCCTGGAATTGCTGTTGCTACTCTTCTGGTCTTTATATTATTTTCTTCTATGATTGACTCTATTAGCTCTGATATTGTAGGGGCATCAACTATTTGACCTTCTAAAAATACATCTTCTGGTACTTCTACTGTGGCCATGGTTACTAACTTTAATTTATCTCCTTGTTTACGAATTTCAGCAATATTAATTCTTTCTGGACCTATCTCTATTCCTATTCCAGGTTGCTTTTTTTTGAACAAATTTTTTAAGTAATTAACCATAGTTCTCCTGATTTGAATTTAATACAAATATGTTTTTCTAAATTTGCCATGACTAGAGCTAGAAATTATGGCAGTTTTGAATCAGTTTGCCTCCTGCAAGTGTATTATGGGACTTTTGATTTACCAAAAATGTACACACTAATTTTTCAAATCAGCGTGAGGGTCTTAAATCCAATGTTAAAAACTATTGATAAATTGATGATGATAATTTTGCAGTACTATCTATAAGTTAATTAAGTATTAAGGTATAGTTAGTTGTGTGTATGATCATATCCCTATTAAAATACTCATACTAACTACCAAAAGTCTTAACTATGATTTTTTGTTTTCCAAGCAAGAGTTAGTGTTTAGTATTTAATAACTTTTGTTATGCTGGTTTTTTCCATTTTCCAAGAATAGCATTAATTTCTGAAAAATGCTTTGAATCAGTTATCAGTAATCGGTAAAAGTGTTTCGGCATTTCAACTATATCTCTCAATTATGGCCAAGGGAAAACAAAATATAGTTAAAAAAAGTGAGCGGTATTCATTGTTGAACAAACCTATATTATAAATACACAAAAAGATACTAATTTAGAATTAGATAATAATTTTATTTTTCCTTGATAATGGCAAGTGCAAAAATTATCATAACTTCAATAAAATAACTATCTTTCAGATACTTGTATAAATTTTATAAAATGTTTTACATCGTTAAATGGAAACGGTTTAGATTATTTGCTACATTCGGACTAATCTTAACATTTTTGATTAGTTGCACCACTCCCTCTCCTACTAACTTAAATACTCAAGAAATTAAGTTTTGGACGATACAGCTTCAACCTCAATTTACGAATTATTTTAATCAATTGATTACTGATTTTGAAAGTGATAATCCAGATTTATCAGTACGATGGATTGATATACCTTGGTCAATGATGGAAAAGAAAATTCAGAGTGCTATTTTGGCAAAAAATCTTCCAGATGTGGTTAATCTTAACTCAAGTTTTGGATATCTATTGACTGAAACTAATGCCTGGTTAAATTTGGATACTATATTATCAGATTCGGTAAAAAATCAATATCTACCTAACTTTTGGCAGGCTAGTCAAATTAATGGTAAAAGTTTTGGTATCCCTTGGTATGCCACAACAAATATAACTATTTATAATTCTCAGCTATTTCAACAAGCAGAACTAGAGCAACCTCCCAAAAATTATTCAGAGTTAGCAGAGGTGGCTAAACAGATTAAGGAAAAAACTAATAAGTACGCATTTTTTATTTCTTTTCTACCAGAAGAATTGTCAGAGGTATTAGAATCTTTTGGCAAGATGGGAGTGACACTGATAGATGTTGATGGAAAGGCTGCTTTTAATACTCCAACTGGTCAGGCAGTATTCAAGTATTGGGTCGATCTATATCAAGATGGGCTATTACCAAAGGGGGTATTGACAAAAGGAAGTTCAGCTGGTATTGATTTATATCAAGCTGGAGAAATAGCTATGTTGTTTTCTGGCTCAGAAGTTATTGAGGCAATATCTGAAGATACACCAGAGATTGGACAAGTATCAAAACCTGTATCTCAAATTACAGGTGAAACTGGTAAAAAAGGTATGATGTTAATGAATTTAGCTATTTCTAGTAATACTAAACTACCAGACCAAGCGCTGAAATTTGCTTTGTTTATCACTAACAATCAAAATCAAACGGCTTTTACTCAAGAGACTAATGTTCTACCTTCTATAACTCGGACTTTAGAGAATAATTATTTTCAAAATCTTCCTTCTAATGCTTCTACTCAAGATAAAGCTCGAATTATTAACGCTAATCAAATGCTTAAAGCAGAAGTTTTACTTCCACAAGTTAAAAATTTGGATAAGTTAAAACAGATTATTTCTCAAAACTTACAGGCAGCTATGTTGTCAGAGAAAACTGTTGAGCAGGCGATCGCTGATGCGGCGTTTGAATGGGATAATTTATAGTTTTTCAGGTTTAAAATTGGGAATTCTTAAAGTAGTAATATTATGTCCGGTTAAACATTTATAAATAATTAGGGAGGAGTCAGGAGACAGGAGTCAGGAGACAGGAAAAAAGGGCATTGGTAATTGGCAAGATGATTTTCTACTAGGGGTAATACCCATCACTGACTCTGGTAAAATATTTAGGACTTGCTGATTAATTATCAAAGTATTTATATATAAAGGTTTTAGCCTTTTGAGGGTCGAAAAAAGTGCGCAAGTTTTCAGTTGAAAACGCTCAAAAAGCTAGTATTTTGGGCTGACTATGGCAGAAAAATTAAGGGACAATTCTTACCGAATAATTAATAATTAATAATTAATAATTAATAATTAATAATTAAATAATTCGCGCCTTGAAGCCTCCCCTTTTAAGGAGAAAAAAGCGGTCGTTTGCGGAGCAGTCCGTTAGGATGGGATGGCGAGGTCTCGGAGCCATATCCAATCGACCAAGACAGCGGTCGTTTGCTTCGCAACGCTGACGCGAAACGCGACAGCGGAACGGAGTTCTCTCTTCGGAGCTTCCCGGAGGGTGGGATGGCGAGGTCTCGGAGCCATATCCAATCGACTCCTGTGAAGAAATAATATTTCCTTATTCTCAATCCTCTCGGTTTTAACCAGAGGTAATTATCCATTATTCATTATCCATTATCAATTAATAAATCCTACCTCCTCGCTCCCGAACCATTTCTCCTGACTCCTGACTCCTGACTCCTGACTCCTACCCTCGCTCACAGGACTTTTTCAGCAAACCCTATTTAAAGGTATCAGAAACAGATTACTCTTAAAGTTTCATCTCTTGATTTACCGAAAAATTCAGGTTTAAAGCCTCCTCTTTTAAGGGGATAATAAATAAAAATTTTCATGAATTTGTCAATCCTTTTCAATTCATGGAGAGGTAATTATTCATTATTCATTATTCATTATTCATTATTCATTATTCATTATTCATTGTTGAACAACGCCTTTTTGTGACACTACCGTTAGAACCAGCCATATTCCTTGAGAAAATCACGTACAGTGTCTGGATCATCTTGAGTTAATAGACGATGCTTAACGGGGTAAACCCGATAATCTGCTCCTGACCTTTTTTTTCTCAAGACAGAAATTGTTGTTTTAACAGCATCATAACCAATCTGAAGACCAGACTGATCGATAATCAACTCTAAAGGACTATTGGGATCTAGTAAAATTTTTGCTTTCTCTTTCGACAGGTCTAAAACCCCAAAAAGCTTAACTTTATTATTCAAACTAGATTCTTTCACTGCTTCAAGTGCAACTTCCGTTGCTAGATTTGACCCTCCCCAAAGTATCTGAACATTAGGATTATCTTTAAGTAGTTTTTTAACTTTTATAATATCATTCTGAGAAGCAACGCTAACGGAGTCAACGATTTGAAACGAGATATCCGATTCATTTATCGCTTTTAATAATCCTTGAAGATAGGGATAGTAGCGATCGTAGACAGCACCATCAACTAAAGCAATCTGAACTAATTTTGAAGGAGAATTAGTCAGTAAATTTTTTTGAGTCCATTTTGCTATATATTTGCCTGAATCATAGCCCATTTGGCAACTATTTGTATTATAGCAAGCAATGGCTAAATCTTCTGCTTCGATACGATCGAAGCAAAAATCAACAGTGGTAATAGCCACTCCAGCATCCCTAGCTAGTCTAAGTGCATCAAGTGACTTAACGGGATCTTCCGGTGTTAAGATAATCCCATCTATACCATCTTTAATTAACTGCTTAATTATTTTGGCTTCGTTCTCTACACCATCGGGATGACTAATCGCCCAAATTTCTACACGACTGTTAGCAGCACGACGCATCCCCAATTCATAGGCATCGGAAAGACTTTGAGGAGTTTCTGGTTTGAGCAAAGCTATCCGTAAACGAGGTAATCGTTCTTGTTCGATCTGCTGTTCCCAATTAGACATCATCTTGGTTTCCTGCCAATTTTTAGCTTGTTTAATTTGAAATGTTGACCACATTTTTGCTCCCCACAAATCGGCCCCTTTTAATTGCGTTTCTCGCAGATTAGTGGGTTTTAATTGCGCTCCTCTCACGTTAGTTGTGCTACTTAAATCGGCAAAACGCAACGAAGCATTCTCTAGATTAGCTTTATAAAAATCAGCCCCCCTTAAATCTGCTCGATTAAAATTCGCTGATTGTAATTTGGCTCGATTAAAATTCGCATTACGGGAATTAGCCCATAATGCTCTAATTTCAAATAGATTAGCTTCAGAGAAATCGGCTGATTGTAAGTTAGCTCCATACAAATTACTACCATCTAAATAACTATTTTGGAGTTTGGCTTTCTTTAAGTTGGCTCGTGCTAAATTCGCACCTTGTAATTTAGCACCCCTTAGATCCGCACCTTCTAAATTAGCATTGGCCAAGTTTGCCTTCTGGAGATTACTCCCTCGTAAATTAATTCCGACAAGATCCGCACGTGATAGATCGGCTCCTGTTAAATTTGAATAGGAGAGATCCATTGAATATTTATTAACCTTAAGTGAACCCTGACTGAAAGATAAAGATTGGCAAGGATTAAGGGTAAGTTCAGCCATATTTGCTCCAGCTGCTTCTAGTCCTGGATTACCTTGGCAACCTTTATTATTTAAAACTTCCAAGGCAGCAATCCGTCCACCACTATATTTATGGTCAGATTCTTCACGCAGAATGTTTCGAGCTTCTTGTATCTCCTGTTTGTTTCGATTAGGTATGGTAATCACATAAGACATTACGGCAAACAACAGTGCGCTCTCACTTAAAATAACCACTAACTTAAATAAAGAAATATTTTGCAGCCATTCAACAAAGTCAGCAATTTTTGTGTCTAAAACAGAAATTGGCTGCAATAGTTGAGTTTTTTTTAATCTAGATTTTTCAGAATTAAGAGACTCAGGATTATTCATTTCTTCTAGTAAATTTTTTTCTTTTTTATCCATTAGTTATTTTTCCTATAAAGAAAACAATATAGCGTTTCTCAAATTAGTGAGATACAGTTATCTTTTTGTCTTTTTATTCCCTGTTCCCTGTTCCCAGAACCGGTGTTCCCTCAAACCTAAAATTTTGTACCTCACTCTTTTTGGGAATTGCTATAAGGATCAATCATTATTGAAATATATCTCTTAATTTATCTTTATTTAATTGTTTAAATCCTTGAGAGGTAAGAACAGTTATTGAAACAAGGTCAGAGGACTGAGTTCTGCCTTGAGTTAAATCAATCGCAACACCACCTAGATCGAATTTGGAAATAGCAACCTGTTTTAAAAAGCTCTCACGACTGATTTCTCCTGGTATTGTTCTGAGAATTTTTAAAGTCATTTTTCCTACAATATATCCCTCTAAAGATACATGATTGAACTCACTTTCTAGGTTAGATTTGGCCTCTTGAACAATAGGTAGATTGGAGTCTAATGAGGGAACAACTTCTGTGATAATCACTTTGTCTTTGACACCGTATTCTTCTAAGTCGAACTGTAATCCTTCTTGATCGGCAAATGACAGGGACGAAATGACCCAATCCTCTCTTTTCTCTTGAGCTAACTTAATAAATCGTGCGATATTAGTATAAGTTCCTGCTGTAATGACTAATCTACAGTTTATTCCCGTGATTTTTTCCCACTGTTTTAATGAGTTATAACCTTCCGTTATATAGGGAGTATTACGACGATAAAATCCTACGGGACTAAGGAAAGGATTGTCTTTATTTCCCTTTTCTTTATACTCTAAAACTTGGTCATAGGGACGTAAGATATTCTCTTCAACCTTTGCTTTTACTAAAGCGTTTCTGACTCCTTTTAATCCCGATATACCATAGCTGTCATCTTGAACATAAGCACAGATTTCAGAGGGTTTTACCCCAGCATTTAAAGCCATTTTAACCACAGTTTCTATTTCCTGTGCATAACTCGCACGATAATTAATGATTAGTTCAGATTGCGATCGCAAAAGTTCAGAACCAGTAAAAAAACCAACGGCAGGAATATTGTTTTTCTTTAAAATTGGCAATGTTTTTTTTGCTGTCGGTGTACCGACATTTCCAATCATCAAAAAAATGCCAGATTGAATCAACTTTTGTGTCTTTTGATGAGCAATTGAAGGCTCATAATAATCATTTTCAAAGATTAACTTAATTTTTTTATCCTGTACTAATTGGTTATCAAGTGCAGCTTTTAAACCAGATTTCATCCTATTCCCTAAAATCTCTTCTTGTCCTTCTAAAGCAAGGACAGAACCTAGTCGAATTATTTGATGAGTAATTCCTTCTTTGGGATCTGATAATGATTGACAAGCAGTCAGTCCTACTAAGCTAAGACTAAAGCAAAAATGAAAAAAAAACTTAAAGGTCAAATAAATCTTAAAATTCATAAGAAATTGTCAATGAAAACAATCTTCATTGAACACTTGATGTAACTTTTTATAAATATCAATGTTGTATTCGCTCAGAGCATACTCTACACAACTTGGCTCTTCTGAAACGATTGGCAGTTCATGTTCTTCATCAAGAGAAAATATTTAAATCCAGTCTTACTCCAAAAATTAAGCAAGTTGCCATGAACAACAATTACATGATTACTTTTATCAATGTTTTCTGTCAACCCTCTTTTAGATGAGCTTACCCTGGTTCTGCACAGGGGAAAAGATTAGCAACGGCTCAAGTTTCTCTTCTGAGGAAAAACATCATCAAAAACGATTATCTTCTGGTCAACAATTAATTTTTTCCTAAATTTCCTTAGTAGCATAGCGAGAAATTTAATTTTTAATTACAGCGGTTTTCATATGAATAAACCACAATGATACTAACTCCTAACTACTAACTCCTAACTCCTAACTCCTGACTCCTGAGGACTGACTCCTGACTCCTAACAATGAGTTTAGTGGTCTACTCAACTGAAAAGCGCTGTAAATCAATTAAATATCCGTACAATAACCGACGATATTTATAAAATTTTTAAGTAAAATTATATTTTAGTTGATAACTTGAATAAATACTTCTAGAATCATCAAACTAGAGTCTTGAATGAGATGATATATTCCTCTGGATAAAATTTTAATGAAGATTCAGTAAAATTACGGATGTTAATGTTTTTAGAAGTATAATATTAAGAATATCGCCAATCAGGACTGCATTGATGGAGCATTAAAAATGATTACTAAAACAAAACAAACTACAGCGAGATTTTTTAAACATTTAATCCGTCTGATACCTAAACAATTTAGTGGTAAGTTAGAACTTCAGAATACAGAAGAACAACAGTGGCAATTATATTTTCATCGGGGATGTCTAACTTGGGCAACAGGTGGTAATAGCGCTTGGCGAAGATGGCGTAGAATTTTTACTCAATTTTGCCCTTTTATTTCTCTGGAAACTCTAAGTTTCTACACCCATGATGTTTGTGAAAGCTGGCAATATTACATAGTTAATAATCTACTTAAACAAGAAAAAATATCACTTTCACAAGCTATAAATATAATTAACAACACTCTGATAGAAGTATTGTTTGATTTAATTCAGCAAGATAATTTAGATAATTTACAAATTACTTCTCTCACTTGTCATCTACAAGCGGAAATGAAACAACCAATTTTTCGTTTGAGTATCTATGAAGCTTTTGAAAAAGTTAAACCAATATGGCAAGGTTGGTGTGAGGCAAATTTACACAACTACTCTCCCAATTTAGCACCTGTATTGAACAAACCTGAAACTCTAAAACAACACACATCTACTCCGATCTACCAAAAATTTCAGGCATTAATCAGTAAAAAATTAACATTGCGAGATTTGGCTTTTTACTTGAAGCAGGATTTATTAAGCCTGACTAAAATCTTGATGAATTATGTGAGTCAAGAAATAATTCAATTGACTGATGTGCCTGATATACCTGCATTATCTGTAGTGAAAATTGATGTAGTAAAGAGTCAAGCAAAAGAGATTCAAACACAAAATTCATTATTACCAGAAACTATTATAAAGAGCCAGAAAAAATTAGTAGTTTGTATTGATGATTGCCCCATAATTAGTCAAATTATGGGGAAAATTATTACAAAAAGAGGCTATAAATTTATAGGAATTCAAAAGTCTACATTAGCTGTATCTAGTCTCATAGAAATACAACCAGATTTAATATTTTTAGACATAGAAATGCCTATTGCTAATGGCTATGAAATTTGTAGCCAACTTCGTAGAGTGCCTCATCTAAAAAATACTCCTATAGTAATTCTAACTGGGAGAGGTAGTATAATTGATCGGGTTCGTGCTCAGTTTGTAGGGTGTTCTGAATTTATGAATAAACCAGTAAACTCAGAAAAAATTGAGGCAATTTTTCATAAATATCTGTCTTTAGCAAACACAAAAACAGAAATTTCAGTAGTAGGGTCTTTAGTTCCCGCTAGTTGCTAGAAAATGTCCTAATAAATACAGAGAACCACATAAAACCATCAGATTTTCACTTTCAACCATAGCCTCTTCCATCGCAGTTGTTAAATTGGGGTAAGCTTGACAGAATGCTAATTCTGTGCAAATATTCCTAGCTATAGTAGTAAGCTGACCCGTATCAGCCGAACTATGGTCTGGAACAGGAACTAGGTATAAACGATCGCCTGGTCTAATCAGGGCACGAAAAATTTCTGAATGTTCCTTAGTTGAAAGCATACCCATAACCCAACTTACGGATGGGTAACTCAGTTTCCTGACATATCTCCCTAATACTTGGGCAGCAGCAGTATTATGAGCACCATCAATTAATAATTTACGGTCTTGCCATTTTGTCCATTGCAAACGCCCAGGCCATTTAGTATTAGCTATCCCTTCTTTAATTGCTGTGGGAAAAATCTGCCAACCCTGTTTTTCCAAGATATGAATTGTCGCAATAGCGATCGCTGAATTGATTAACTGCACATCTCCAAGTAATGGGAGTGGATATTCAATACCTCGATAATTAGCCATTGGTAGAGAATCATTTTCCCTACTCCCCTCTAATATTTCAGCAGGTTTTACCCAAACTGCGGGACATTCCAAATCATTAATTCGCTTTTGGACTACTTTTTCTGCTTCTGGCGGTAATTTCCCAATTATTGCAGGACATCCTGGTTTAAGAATACCTGCTTTTTCAGCAGCAATATCAGCCACAGTTGGACCCAACCTTTGCCAATGTTCCCAACTAATTGAAGTAATCACAGTTACCATTGGTTGCTCACAAACATTTGTGGCATCTAGTCTTCCTCCCAACCCTACTTCTATAACCGCTACATCTACTTCTTGTTGAGCAAAATATAACCAAGCTGCCGCAGTAATAACTTCAAACAAAGTGGGTGAAGCTTGTTCTGGATTAATAGCTGCTTCTACTTCTTTTAATAACTCTTCTAGTTTAGTAGGAGAAATTTGTTTTTCGTTAAGACAAATACGTTCTGTCCAGTCTACCAGATGGGGTGAAGTGTAACGTCCAACTTTATATCCTGCTGCTGTGAGAATCGAAGATAAATAAGCACAGACAGAACCTTTACCATTTGTCCCGGCAACATGAATAATAGGTACTTGTTGATGAGGGTTTCCTAAATTATCTAAGAGTTTGTAGATGCGTTCCAGGCCAAGCTCAACGCCAAAGTGTTCAAAGCTTTTTAAGAAAGATTCTATTGAGTTCACAGTTTTTTATACCAAAAAGCGATCGCGTTCCTCATATAATAATAATGTAGATATAATCTGAATCGTATTACAATAAATCTATAATTATGTCCATTTTTTCACTTCTTTAGCTTGGGCTTGCTGATTAAATCTCAAAGCACTGTCCAATAATTGATAATGGATAATTGATAATTACCTCTCCCTAAAAGGAAGAGGATTGAATTAAAGGAAAATTTTTTTTGTTTCTCCTTTAAAGTAGAGGCTTTAAACCTTAATTATTCGGTAAATAAAGCTTTTAGCCTTTTTAGAATCGAATTGCAGTGCACCTGTTTCAATTCCCTTACCCTCAAAAAGTGAGAATTTTTGGGTGAGGGGGGCAGAAAAATCAAAGAAAAATTATTCCTCCTACTTTCTCTGTCTTCCCACCCTCCCAACACTTTGCTTTTTTATCGTTGCTGAATTGAAGTATGAATGTGCGATTGTTTGGTTCTGCTCAAGCCGCCTAAATCCCCCAAAATTGGGGGACTTTTAGAGTTTTATTCCCCCCAATTTTGGGGGGCTAGGGGGGCTTGCATCATACCCAGAATCAGCAATGCCGCTTTTTTCAGCAAGCTCTAGTTCACCCCTATCCAATCAAAGTCTGAATCATCGCCTCACATAAGGACCCCTTGACCATTTGATCGAATCTAACAAACATAGGTGAACTATTCAGTTCTAAAAATACAAGTTGCTTCGTTTTTGGATCTGTTTTGAAGTCAGCAGCTCCAAAATCCATCCTTAAGTGTGCCATTAACTTTCGTAATAACTCCACTTCATCTGGCAGTGTTGCAAGAGGAATGATTTCCGCATCTTGTTTGACCCGATAATCTAGATGCTGACTACGAATTTCAAAAGCAAAGGCATAATTTCCTACTATATATATCCGAATTTCTGGCGCAACTAATCGATTTTGGACAATAGCTGGCATTGCTGCACAACCATTCCGAAACTGAATAGAGGAATGCAATTGTTCTAGGGAATAACAAAAATCACCCCCTGCAACTGGCTTGGCAATTGCACTCCCCGCAGAATATTTGCCCAACTCCTCAGCTTCGTTTGTAATCAAAGTATCAGGAATGAGCAACCCTAACTTTTGGGCTAAAATCAGCATTGCTGGTTTATTGCCAACCGCAGGTAAATGGTTACGATTGAACAACCGGATCTTAGGTTGTGAGAGTAACCAACCATAGAGAGTTTGATACCAACCCGACGCCCGTTGTGATGCTCCAGATTTGGGAGCGCTCAAATTACCAAAAACGTCATATCGAATGAACGCTCCAGTTGCCGATACAACCCGGTCTTTTATTCTGGGTTGTCCCTGGGTAAGATGCCATGAAAACTCTGGACTCTCTTGTTGCCCATGACGTACCTCGCAAACATGAACCTGTTGACTTTGAGCAATTTCAATCAGTCGAGTTAGATTCGGATCTAACCGCCCACCTGCAATTAGCAAACATTCACCACCTGCTGATTTAATCATTAGTACCAACCAAATGGACTACCCTCTTCCCCGACTGCCAGTGTTGTTGGTGGACCTTCCTCTCCTAATGCCTGTGTCGTGGGTGGAGGACCTTCCTCTCCTAATGCCTGTGTCGTGGGTGGAGGACTTTCCTCTCCTACTGCCTGTGTCGTGGGTGGAGGACCTTCCTCTCCTAATGCCTGTGTCGTGGGTGGAGGACTTTCCTCTCCTACTGCCTGTGTCGTGGGTGGAGGACTTTCCTCTCCTACTGCCTGTGTCGTGGGTGGAGGACCTTCCTCTCCTAATGCCTGTGTCGTTGCTGGAGGACCTTCCTCTCCGTATGCCAATGTTGTCGGTTGAGCTTGTGAAATTAGTTGAGGACCTTCCTCTCCGTATGCCAATGTCGTGGGTGGAGGACCTTCCTCCCCTACTGCTCGTGTACTTGGTTCTTCCTCTCCTAGTGCCAATGTCGTAAATTGAGGATCTTCTTCTCCTAGTGCCAATGTTGTCGGTTGAGAGCTTATCTGGCCAGGTGTGATAAACTCACCAGCATGAACAGTAATGGAATTAGTGCGGGCTGAAACAATTACCGCATCTGCACCATTGGTCGGTGTAAAGTCCACAGTAGCCATAATTGGCGTTAAGCGTGGAAGACTAACATCTGATGGTTTATCAGCGTCGAAACTAAATTCTAGGACAGAATCATCAGGATTAGGATCGGCTGAGTTATCTAACCGAGGATTTGTCCAGCCGGAAGTTGCAGTCAGTCCCTCTACTTGAATACTGAGCTTCAGCGGAGACTCAGCGATCTTAGTGACGGAAACCCGCAGTACTCTGAAAACTTTCATGTTTGAGTGTATTCTTTTTAGTTGATATATTTCCCATCCTAAGATTTCCTAACTAAATTGCAGATATAACTGATGGTATTTCTAATTTGTTCTACTGTTTGTAACTTATTATATTAATTCAGTTCCATTAGTATGTCTCATTAGCTAGTATGTGCAATCTTGGGACAGAAAAGGAGTAAATTTGAGGTTGAACTCAAGTTATACGATCCTACCTTATTTGTCGATAATGACTTCCAATTTTTTTTTATTTTCTTAATATTTGCTGTGCAACTTGATTTGTCTAGGATCGTCCATGTTTTTCAGTTTTAGCAAGCAACAGTTTTTCTGTTCTACCTTACAGCGGTTTTCATTTGGGTAGACCACAGTAAGGACGTTCCATGGAACGTCCCTACAGGATTTTGCTTGTGAAGATGTGGTTCATCAATTTGAAAAGCGCTGTATTAGAACATCTCCGGATAAGAGCGCGATCAAACTCCGTTCCGCTTACGCCACCAAAAAACTTTCTACTTCTTCTACAGTTCTTCCTCTTCCCTCTTTTTTCTTTCCTCCTGACTCCTGATATCATGTCCGAAGGCAATCGTTTGTGTAAAAGTTGGCGTGGATATTTGCAGGAAATTTAAGTTTTTTTCTTGCCTTCCGGAGCTGTTGCCTTCCGGAGCTGTTGCCTATTCACTATACAAGACCGATGCTACCGGACATGACATGACTCCTGACTCCTGACTCCTGACTCCTGACTCCTGGGTCATTATTTATTTTATAACTGTTCAACCGGACATGATATTAGTTGATAAATTCGAGAACAAACTAAATGCTGATAACTATATTTTTAGAGCTATTTGATAAATTTGGCGACGGGATAGGTTGGTTTGATGCGCCAGTTGGCGACTAGCTTGCGATCGCGAAATTCCTTGTTCTAAAAGTTTTTGTAATTCTACTTTAATAGTATCTTCTGATATTACTGGCATATCTGGTTCAGCTCCTGCAATAATTAGGGTAAATTCTCCCCTTGGTCGATCGGTTTGATAATGAATAATTGCTTGCCCAACTGTGCCACGCCAAAATTCTTCATAGAGTTTTGTTAATTCTCTAGCTAAGACTATTTTTCTCTGTTTACCTAATACTTTAGCTAAATCTTCCAAGGTTTGTTTGAGTTTATGAGGAGATTCATATAAAATTATGGTTTCTTGTAAGTTGGGTAAAGTTTCTAAGTCTTGTTGACGTTGTTTACTTTTGCTTGGTAAAAAACCGATAAATATAAATTTATCAGTAGGTAGTCCAGAAGCACTTAATGCTGTGATACTTGCACTTACTCCTGGTATTGGTACTACGGAAATATTTGCTGCAACGCAAGCTTTTACTATTTCATATCCAGGGTCAGATATTCCTGGCATTCCTGCATCAGTTACTAGAGCAATTGTTTTTCCCTGATGTAATTTTTCGATTAATTCAGGTATGCGACTTTGTTGGTTATGTTGATGGTAACTTAATTGTGGGGTTTGTATATCAAAATATTGTAATAATTTGCTGGTGTGGCGAGTGTCTTCTGCTGCTATTAAGTCTACTGTTTGTAGGGTTTTAATTGCTCGAAATGTTATATCTTCTAGATTGCCTATTGGTGTACCAACAATGTAAAGAGTCCCTGAATTTATTTCACTCATATAGCACTCCGCGCAAGGGAAAAGTCAGTAGGGGTGATTCGCGAATCACCAGTACAAAAGTCAAAAGTAATCTCTGACGCTCGTTTGAGCCTTTATTTATAAATATCCTAACCTTTATTTCGACTGTTATAACTTGACTATTCTACTTCCTCCATTTTTTTTACCGAAAAGCGACGTTGAAAGCCGCCGTGTTTTAACTGGGGGATGAAAACAAGGGAGTCGTTTAGACTAGACAACTTTAGTTGTCCTGTGTTATTATCTGAATATATAAATGTTTAGACAAAAGTAAGCAGAAAGCTAGGGTTAAACTTAAGCCGACTGTGTAGGGGCACTTTGACTTGTCCCCAAAGAGCATATCTTTGGTCAGCTAAGAAAAGACGAAGCAACAAGGATTTATCGGTGTTGCGTAGTATCAACTTAGAATCCCCTCGGCAACAGCTGCGGGGATTAGTAAAATTGAGGAGTAAAGTCTTTGTGACATACTCACACACTAAGCTTGCGCTATAATTTGGGCTTCTCGTTTCCCAGTCCCGGTATCCCGTAGGACTCCACGAGCTTTAAGGACGGAATGCACTGCCACCCTATTTTTTATATTTATTGCTGCATTTCCTATAAACTTATTACTTTTCTAGTGAGGGCGAATGCCATTCGCCCCTACTGTCTAGTTCAAATTACTACTATCTGATTCCCAGTCTGGACAACTTTCTCCCTCTACGCCATAAGGATGCATCCCACAAACTAATAAATTTCCGCCATAAACTTGACCATGATAATTACTACATCCTCTACAAGCTGGATGTTTTTCTACTGTTGGTTCTACACGATCCACAAAATAGTCTATATCTTCCCTTCCCACATCAAAATCTAAGTCCAGATATACTTCGATAATAGGGTCGATTAAATCATTTAGATACTCATCTATCTCTACAATAAAGTTAGTACATATTTCTTCGGTAATCTCCTCCGAAAACTTTCCCCAATCATCAAGCACTTCAGAAACTTCTTCTGCCATTTCATTGAAGAAATTTTCTACTTCTATAGCAGCAGTTTCTATTACTTCAAACAAATTTTTTGACCAGTCTTCCATTATTATGTGTTTGAGCTTTTCTCTCTAAACTTAGGGTTTCTAAACTCTTGGAGCGGAGCTTAATTGTTTGGCCTAAGATTTAATCTTTTTGTAGCCGACGCAATTCATCCTGTAGCTTATGCACTTCTTGGCGCATTTTATCTACTTCTTGGTTTGACTCTGATGAACTGTCATCCTCAGAAAGAATTTCTATACGACGTGGTTCTCTTGGTCCTGTTTCTGGAGATGATTCTACTGTTGGCTTTTGCATAGCTTTATTCATCATATCCTCGACAAATTTACGACCCTCTTCCGTAGTCATTTCACCACGCTTAACCATCTCATCTGCCAGTTTTTGGGTCTCTGTTCTTAGTTCTGCTAATTTCTCGTTAGCTTTCTCTCCTGCATAGGAGGCTAATCCCACTCCTAGATAAACTGCCTTTTGAATAATTCCTCCCAAATTATCCATAATATATTCTGGCTCCTTTAAAATGACGTTCTCCTACATCAAATCAAAGATTATGATGTAGGCTTCCCAACCTCACGGACGCGGGCTTTCTGTTTTGCTGGCGCAACGCTGCGCATTACATGTCGCGGAGCGAAACACAGGGAGTGTAACCACTTAAATCTCAGCAGACAGAGACGACAAAACCCACCGCCCTCTTGTACTAAACAGTTCTGTACTCCAGAAAGTTCCCTCAAGAGTTTTACCTTTTCACGGGTTAACGCTTAACTTCTGAATTGAACCCCATATTCGCTATTTGTTTTCATGGTTCTTTCAGGTGCGTACTACCGCTACTCCTTATTTTATTACCAATAACACAAAAAAGCACACAATGGAAGCTATAAGTGGACACTAAGCGGTTTATTTGTTTGTCGGCAATTATCCTCCCGTTAACATTTGTATAACAGGAGATTCCTTCCCGACATCAAAGTTGGGTGACCCGGAGTCAACGCCTACCATAAGCATCCCGTGTTGCTGCTACCTTCCGGTCCTGACAAGGTTTAGGCGTTACAGTCGCGCTGGTCCGAATCATTTATTAATATAACACAATTTTTTATTATGCAACTATGCACCACTGATAAATTTCATAAGTGACACAATTATTCTTGATCAGGGGGTCTTCGGCCACTATTTTTTGGGCTTCTGCCATAGATGAAGCTTCAAATAGTAACATTCCTCCTTCATGGTTTTTCCAGTAACCACTCTTAGCTTTATGTCCTTTGGCAATTAATTCTTGGACATAAGCTATATGGTCTGGTACATATTGGTCAAATATGGTTTTTTCGACTATACCTTTTTCTATTTTGGCAAACCAAGGCATTTTATTTGTTGAATTTTGAATTTTATGGGTCAATCAAAACGTTTATTATTTGTGGCTCTTGTGCCACCTGAAAATATTCAAAATCAAGTTACGGAAATTAAGGAATATTTTGCTAGTCAATATAATAGCAGTCATGCTTTAAGATCGGTGCCTCATATTACTTTACAGCCTCCTTTTAAGTGGCCGACTGAAAATTTAACTCTTTTGCAGGAGTCTTTAGAGACTTTTGCTCAAAATTGCTCTGCTTTTCCCATTACTTTGTCTGGGTTTGCTGCTTTCCCTCCTCGTGTTATCTATATCAATGTTGTCAAAACTCCAGAACTATTAAAAATACAAAAAGATTTAATTCAATTTACAGAAACTACTTTAGGAATTGTACATCCCCCTTCTAAAATTCGCCCTTTTTCTCCCCATGTAACAGTAGCTTTTCGAGACCTAACTAAAACGAATTTTCGAGGAGCTTGGTTAGAATTTCGAGAGCGATCGCTTGAGTTTGAATTTATGGCTTCTCAGTTAACTTTATTAATTCATAATGGTAAGCGGTGGGATATTTGTAATGAGTTTCCTTTTAGAGAATTTCAAAAATACTAAATACACAATTTTGGCATATACATAATTATGAAGTTGAAAGCACCTAAAAATAAAAGGTTAGAATTACTCTTTGTTTTTTTAGCAGGAGGGGCTACATTTTATTTTCTACTCACTAACTTTGGCTTCCTAATGCCATTGAGAGAAGTGCTATCAGTAGCGTGTTTTTCCTCCTGTCAGTCTGAGAAATCTTTTCATCCTGCGATCAAAGGTGAAAACTTTTTAAATTACGAAAAATCCTTACAACAACTCTTGGAAAAGGAGGCAAACCGAGAAGGTATATCAATTCTTGTCGAGAAATCCAAATTTAGATTAACAATTTTCTCTAATCTTAAACCTCTAAAGTCATATCCTATTGTATTGGGTAGCTCCCCAACTGGAGACAAACTTCATGAGGGAGATCGAAAAACCCCTGAAGGAGTTTATTATATTTGCGATCTCTACCCGCACCCAAGTTGGTCTAAATTTATTTGGATAGATTATCCAAGACCTGAATCTTGGCGCGAACATTTCCAGGCGAAATTTTCTGGTCATATTAACTGGCAACTCCCAATTGGTGGAGAAATAGGTATTCATGGAGTGCCAGCAGGTCAGGATTCTCTGATTGAAAAACGGTTTAATTGGACATTGGGATGTATCTCTCTCAAAAATCATGATGTGGATGAGATTTACAGTTTTGTAGATACTGGAACTGTTGTTGAAATTGTTCCCTAGCTTTGTGTTAGCATTCCGGGAGCGATCGCTTGAGTTTGAATTTACAGCTTCTGAGTTAACTTTATTAATTCATAATCGCGGACGGTGAGATATTTGTTATGAGTTTCCTTTTCTATCGACCAATTAAGAAAATCCATTCTAATCCTATGTTCTATTCCAGAGAGTATTCCTCGTTGTTCACCAATTTTAATTCCCTCTTGTAATATCTGTTGATACTAAGGAGATTGTTCTAATACTGCCATATCCCACCTCATTATTTGTTGTACTATTAACTTACAAAATTCGTTAAAATTCCTAAAATTTTCGGTAAATTCTTAACAGAATATTCTTCCAAATCAACCGTCATAGTTTGAGATTCTAACTCTAAAAACTGCCAAGTAGTTCCAGTAGTAACAACACCATAAATTAGAGGAATTTCGTTATTTTCTCTTTGATTAAAAACTTGGGCAGCGACCATTTCTGCCATACATTGAGCTAAACCCGACTTGATATTACCGTTTTTCGCTTCCACCAAAGCAACAACTGGCGCTTCAATCAAAAGTTGCAAACTGGAACAGCTAATAATAAAGTCACAAAAACCATTCAATCCCTGTTCGATATCAACATTAAATTCTACTCCATAAAAAATGCTTATTTGATTGTTTAACTGTTTTTTGATTGCCAATAAAATCGGCGCAATAATTAACTCTTACCGCGCTTTTTATGTACTAATAGCGACTGCTAACGGTAAGTAATATTGCAATGCTTCTTGTAAAAAATTACTGGGTGGAATTTCTGGAAATTCATTAAACTTTCCCACGGTTTCAACTATTGTTAAATTATATCATGTCCGTTTATATCGTTTGTGTAAACCCAAGGGTGAATATCTGCAGGAAATAATGGTTTTTTTCTTGCGAGGGTAGCCTTTCTTCCTCTTCTCTCTTCCCTCTTCCTTCTTCCCTCTTCCTTCTTCCTTACCTTTGCTATACAAGACCGATGCTGCCGGACATGATAT
>NZ_JAAHGO010000105.1:0-1486 GCF_010672455.1 Okeania sp. SIO2C9
CCCCACACTCCCCACACTCCCCACACTCCCCACACTCCCCACACTCCCCACACTCCCCACACTCCCCACACTCCCCACACTCCCCACACTTCCCACCCCCCTCCTTTTTTCTCTGGTGACAATAAATTGACCCTACTCCCAGGAGGGGAAGTGAAAATCAGAATAATTAACATTAAACTTAGCTGCTAATTAGCAAAAAAGTTATTCTAGCTGTGTTGATTACTTAATAACTGAAGTTGTGTCCAAGTATAGCGTTAATGCGTGGGAATTGGTATAACCCTAACCAAATGAAAAAGTAGTTGAAGAAGGAATAAAGAAGGAGGAATGAAATTAGAGAAAGTGGGTGGGCACTCAAACCCCAAGCAATTTTCAACAATTAATAATTAATAATTAACAAATACATCTCCTTGAAAACGGATAGGATTGACTAAAAGGAAAATTTTTTCTTCTCTTGGTCTCATGGATATGGCGAGGAGACCTGCTCTTGACAGAGCCGCTCCACTTTATATGTTGCGGAGCAAAACGCCATCCCTCAACCGCTTTTTTCTCCTTTAAAGGAGAGGCTTTAAACCTTAATTATTTGGTAAACACCCTACCCTGTAGACGGTGGGTTATTAAACTAAAAGAAAAACATAAAAACAAATATTTGCTATTTATTATTCAAAGGTAATTAATTATGGTTGAATATAGATTTATCGAACTTGCTAAACAAGGAAATTCTAAATCCATTGCTACCCTATTAAATGGAACGTTACATCCTCAAGGTATTAATGCAAAAGTTAGTGCAGTAAATGGATGGTTACACATACTCCTAGAATCTGAAGAATTGCCAGAGAGAAGTTATATCGTAGATATAGTTAGACATCAATTAATAGAATTAGATCCTGAATCAATTAAAAGAGTTAAATTACTAATTAAAAGATATAGGGATGATTATGCAACTTGGGGTCAGGAGTTTGATTTAAAATTAAATTCTTCATCTAGTTTGATTTGGCATGATTTTGATGATAATCAACAATATAGATTTGATTCAAAGTCAAAAATTAATAGTATCAAAAATAGAAGTTGGAATCATCTAAAAATGAGTAAAATAACTCTAGGAATAGTTGTGGTAATCTTATTCATGTCAGTAGTTGTTTTTATCAGTAAAATGCCAGTCAAGCGATCGCCACAAACTATCAATACTTACAGCATTTCCCATTGTTATGAGGTGAAAAAATTTAGGTTTGAGGGAAAAGGGAACAGAAAATAATAAAAACAACTGTATTATTAGAAGAAGAAAACTTGATTTAATTTAGTAGATTATGACTAATAAAAATATTCTGATTTCTCCTCAGTGCTTAGTAAACCACCTCAATTACCCAAACCTCATGATCGGGGAATAGGGAACAGAAAATAATAAAAACAACTGTATTATTAGAAGAAGAAAACTTGATTTAATTTAGTAGATTATGACTAATAAAAATATTCTGATTTCTCCTCAGTG
>NZ_JAAHGO010000105.1:1496-24193 GCF_010672455.1 Okeania sp. SIO2C9
ACCCAAACCTCATGATCGGGGAATAGGGAACAGAAAATAATAAAAACAACTGTATTATTAGAAGAAGAAAACTTGATTTAATTTAGTAGATTATGACTAATAAAAATATTCTGATTTCTCCTCAGTGGTTAGTAGACCATCTCAATTACCCAAACCTCATGATCGGGGAATAGGGAACAGAAAATAATAAAAACAACTGTATTATTAGAAGAAGAAAACTTGATTTAATTTAGTAGATTATGACTAATAAAAATATTCTGATTTCTCCTCAGTGGTTAGTAGACCATCTTAATGACCCAGACCTAATCATCATCGACTGTCGTTTCTCTTTAGCTGACCCAGAATTAGGCAAAAAACAATATCAAGATGCTCATATCCCTGGCGCATTCTATTTCGACCTTAACCAAGACCTTTCCAGCACAGTACAAAAACATGGCGGCCGTCACCCATTACCCGATCCTCATAAACTTGCCCAAAAATTAGCAACTATAGGTGTTAAATATGGAGAAACTCTAATTGTTGCTTATGATGATTCTCGCTTTGCCTTTGCTTCTCGTCTATGGTGGTTATTGACATACATGGGCCATGAAAAAATTGCTCTTTTAGATGGCGGTTTTTCTCAGTGGCAAAAAAAATATCCAATTACTAATGAAATTTCTACCCCACAAGCAGGTTTTTTTGAACCACAAATTCAATCAAAAATTGTAGTAGATATAGAAATAGTTAAAGCTAAAAAAGATTTACCAGAAGTAGTATTAGTTGATTCACGAGATAGCGATCGCTACTTAGGAAAACATGAACCTATTGACCCTATTGCTGGTCATATTCCTGGGGCGGTTAATTATCCTTGGAAACAAGTTACTGATGAAAATTCTCTGGCAAAAGTTGATGAACAAATTCAACGGTGGGAAAAGGTAAAAAATGCTGAGGAAGTTCTTGTTTATTGTGGTTCTGGTGTGACTGCTTGTGTGAATTTATGGTCGTTAAAAATGGCGGGTATTAATACAGGAAAACTTTATGCAGGTAGTTGGAGTGATTGGTGTTCTTATTTAGTAGATAATAAGTAACTTCAGTTAACATTTATCAGTTCTCAGTATTTCATGGCATAGGGAGACTTGAAATACTGAATTTTATTTATTTTTATCCCCTTTCAAGATGTTCTTATTTGCTAGAGAGTCAATCAACTAAAAAGCAATACGATTTCCTACGGAATGCTGCGCAAACAGATAAGACCAAAACTCCTATACTATGGAACCATTAGATAAGCTTTTCAGAGCACAGAACTTCCAAAAAAATCCTTAACTGAACCGTATTGAACTAAAAAGAAGGAATTCAGAAAAAATAAGAAACTGTTTGGTTGAATACTTATAAATATTACGGAGTAAGTAACAGCCAAAAAAAAGGAAAAGAAATAGAATCAGGGAGACTTGCTTAAGATATAGAGTCAAGTTTTTTTACCGCTAATTAAACAGACTCTATCTAAAAAAATAAAATTTTATTAAAGCTTTTAGATTATACAATACCCTACCTGAAGAATTTCTATAGTAATATTTTATTCTATAAATAAAGAAGTCTACTTGCCCTCAGAATAATATTTTTTCAAATAAGTTATTGCCAAAAACACCAATACAAAAAATAGAGCAAAAGTTGACATCTTAAATAACCTTATTGGGTGCATCTCAATTAAGCGATAAGTAATTTTACTCAAGAAATAGGGATAAATAGGGTACGTCTCTTATGTGCAAAAATACTTTTTTCCTATATATTCCCTGTTGCCAGATGAGCTGTTGCCTAAAAGCGATAAATTTTTGGCTTTATTCACGCATTGAGATGCACCCACCTTATTCAATAATTAACAACCATACTATGAATATTAAAACAAAAAAAAAATTGATTTTTATTCTCTCTATCTGTCTCACTACTTGCATTTATATTACACTTACTTTAAATCCTTCTTGGTCAGCTAGTGAGAGAAACCAAAATCAATTAAACAGTGCAGTTCCCCTATGGAATAATTTAGGAAATATCCATCATCAAATAACAACAAATTCTCCCCAAGCTCAACGTTACTTCGACCAAGGTTTAACCTTGATTTTTGGCTTCAACCATGATGAAGCTAAACGTTCTTTTCAACAAGCAACAAAATTAGATTCTAATTGTGCAATGTGTTATTGGGGTATTGCTTTATCAGTAGGTCCTAATATTAATGCACCGATGAATCAAAAATCTATTCCTACTGCTTATCAAGCTGTTCAAAAAGCTCAAAAACTTTCTCCTAAAACTACTCCGATAGAACAAGCTTATATTAAAGCTTTATCTCAAAGATATTCTGCTCAAAATTTAGAAAATCGTCAACCTTTAGATATGGCTTATGCCAATGCCATGAGAGAACTTTCAAAACAATATCCTAATGATTTAGATGCAGCAACTCTATTTGCTGAATCTTTAATGGATTTAATGCCCTGGAATTACTGGAAAAAAAATGGTGAACCTCAACCTTTAACTAATGAAGTTGTTAAAACATTAGAGTTTGTATTAGAAAAAAATCCCAATCATCCAGGAGCAATACATTATTATATTCATACCATCGAAGCTTCCTCATATCCAGAAAAAGCAGAAAAAGCAGCAGATATTCTCCGTAATTTAGTTCCTGCCTCTGGTCATTTAGTACATATGCCGTCTCATCTGTATCTCAGAATTGGTCGTTATCATGATGCAGCTAGTAGTAACCAAAATGCGATTAAAGCAGATGAAAAATTTCTAGCAACTTCTCAACAAAAAGGATTATATTCAGCACTTTATTATCCTCACAATATTCATTTTTTCTGGTCAGCAGCTAGTATGGAAGGACGTAGTCAAGATGCAATTAATGCTGCTAGAAAGTTAGTAGATAAAGTTTCTCTTCTGGAAGTTAAGCAGTTTCCTTTGACTGAAATGTTTCTCCCCACTCCCTATTTTTCCTTGGTACAATTTGGTAAGTGGGATGAAATTATTACCGAATCTCAACCATCAAATAAGTTACCCTATACAATGGCAATGTGGCATTATGCAAGAGGTATAGCATGGGTTGGTAAGGGAAATTTAGAAAATGCTCAATTTGAGTATCAAAAAATCAACAACTTATTGCAAAAATTACAATTTAGTGGTTTAGAAAGTGCCAATTTTCCTGTTAAAAATTTAATTTCAATTGCTAATCATTTATTAGCAGCAAAAATTGCAGACCTAAAAGATAAAAATGAAGAGATGATTTCTGAATACCAAACTGCTGTAAAACTTCAGGATAATTTACCTTATATGGAACCTCCTTATTGGTATTATCCTGTACGTCAATCTTTAGGTGCAGCTTTATTAAAATTAAATCGGGAAAAAGAAGCAGAATTAGTTTACCGTCAAGATTTAAAACAGCATCCAAATAATGGTTGGTCTTTATATGGATTAGCAGAAAGTTTATCAGCACAAGGTAAACAAAAAGAAGCTGATGAAGTCAAACAAGAGTTTGAAAAAGCTTGGTTAGCAGCAGACATTAAACTAACTACTTCTGAGTTTTAAAATTGGTGATCTAAAGTGCTTAATAATATTCAGTTAAAAATTTTTTGATGAGATGTGAGCTTGAATAATTATCAGCTAATAAGTCATCATATCTAGTCTAGAAGAGCCTAATTAAATTGGTTTGAATCTCTGAAGTGGTGGCATTTTCCTATAACTTAAAATTCCGGATTAGGAAGTTGACAAAATGTAGAGTTATCAAAGATATTTGTAGATTATTAACCCTGATTGAATAGGAAAATTTTGATATGTATGAAAGGATAAAAAGTGGACTTAGCAGATATCCTGCAGTATACGAGCCATTACGCAAAACATTAAACAGTTACAGAAACCTGAAAATACAATACAACAACAACAAGAGACTGAGAAAAATACAAAAGCAAATATGGACAAATATTAAGCATAAAAATTCTGTTTTCTTTGTGCAAGTTGGCTCGAATGATGGCTCTCATGGAGATCCTATTCGGGATTTAGTGATCAGAAATACAAATTGGAAGGGCATATTTATTGAGCCTATTCCTTTTCTTTTCGAGAGATTAAAACAGAACTATAATAATTCTGAACGATTTATTTTTGAAAAGATTGCTATATCCACCCAAAGAGGTTTTCAGAAATTCTATTATGTTTCTGAGGAAGCAAAAGCAGGATTAGGAAATCTACCAAAATGGTATGATCAATTGGGTTCTTTCAATAGAAATCACATACTTAAACATCTTGAAGGGAAGCTTGAACCCTATATTATTGAAGAAGATATCGAAACTATAACTATGCAAGAAATCTTTGATAGAAATAATGTAGAAGTAATAGATCTTCTTCATATAGATACAGAAGGATTTGATTATAAAGTACTATCACAAGTTGATTTTTTGAGATATAAACCCTGTGTTATCATGTATGAGCATAAGCATCTTTCTGATGATGAGAAAAATTTAGCAAAATCACTCTTGGAAAAGTACAATTATAACTGTTTTTCTTGTGGTGGTGATACCTTAGCTTTTATCAATTACTAATCAGTAAGTACAGTAACCGGACATAAATATTTACCGAATAATTAATTATTAATTATTAATTATTAATAATTAAATAATTCTGGTTTAAAGCCTCCTCTTTTAAGGGGAAAAAGCGGTCGAGGGATGGCCTTAGCGGAGCGGCTCTGATAAGAGCGGGTCTCCTCGCTGTCCGACCATCGACCAAGAGAAAAGAAATAATATTTCCTTATCTTCAATTCCGTAACGGTTTTAACCAGAGGTAATTATCAATTAATGAAAAATTTGGTTATTCCTAGACAAGGTTTTTAGCTTTAATTTTGTGCATCTGCTGACTCAGTTCAACAATTAATAATATAGCTATAAGCATTTCCTACGGAATGCTCCGCAAACAGCTATCAGCTAGCCTCCTATCGGAGGAACTTCGTTATTAGCTAGAGTTAAAACTTTTAACTGTAATGTTTTGAAGTTTCTTAGCTGTCCTAATCTTAATGCGTAGTGCTATAAAAAATAAATAAAATCAATTATCACACAGAAAATTATCAATTGTTTCCTCCTACTCTGTAGTGACGTTGCATGCAACGTCCCTACTCTTTTCTGGAGATGTCTAAAAAAAACATTCACTTCATTTATGTTGTACTTCATAACGCGCGGAAACTGCTGTATCATTTTTATTCAATGTTGATTCCCTCTTCCTTTTTCCCTCTTCCTTCTTCCTTCTTACCTCTTCCTTCTTCCTTCTTACCTCTTCCCTCTTCCTTCTTTAAAAATCAAAATAAATATAAGGCAAACCCTCCGGTGCCAACAACCAAACAGTAAATAAAAATACAGGCACTAACAAAACTTTCAACTGCCAATTCAACTGTAACTTCAGACCACGATGAAACCAATAATTAATCCCCATTGCCACCACAACTCCACAAACTAACCATACCAACTGTAACCTTTCTAAACCCATCGCCTCCAAATAAACTTTATCCACAAATTGAACATCAGCATCATAATTCCACCAATGAGAAAACACCCAAAAAGAATCCCTTAAATTCGGCAGTCGGAAAAATATCCAAGCGCCAAAAACCATACTCTGAGTTAACAACCAACTAATTAAAATTCCAGGCAAACTTTCCCATACTTTTTTCACCTTAAAATGTTGAGAAATTGCCTCTATTAATCGATGAATTACTAATGCCAAACCATGCAAAACTCCCCAAACAATAAATCCCCAAGCAGCACCATGCCAAATACCAGCAATTAACATCACAGTTAGCAAATTCAAACAAGTCCGAAATAAACCTACCCTTGAACCTCCCAAAGGAAAATATAAATAGTTTCTCAACCAATCTCCCAAAGTGGTATGCCACCTTCGCCAAAATTCTGCAATACTTGTGCTGAAATAAGGAAAATCAAAATTTTGTGGCAAACTTAAACCCATCAAAAAAGCACTACCACGGGCAATATCAACATAAGCACTAAAATCAAGATAAAGTTGTAATCCATAAGCAATTGTTGCTAACCATAGATCGCCACTTCCAGCACGTTGTAAATTACTAAAACTCAAGTCTACAAAAATTCCTAAATTATCAGCTATTAAAGCTTTTTTAACTGCCCCAGTTGCAATTAACCAAATTCCTTCTGTTATTTGTTCTAAAGTTGGTAATTTTAAAGCTGGAGTTTTAACTAAAGCTTGAGTAGTTTTTTTCCCGACCATTCCTAACTGATTTTGCAGATAATGATAACGAGTTATCGGACCAGAAATAAGTTTCGGAAAAAATAACTTATAAGATGTAAATTCTAATAAAGAAGAAGCTGAAGGAGCGCCTCGATAAACATCAATTAGATAAGCAAGACATTCAAAGCAGAAAAAACTTAAACCTAATGGTGCAATTACATTACTATCAACCCAATTAGCAGTTTCTAAAATATTAGGTATATTGTAGAGAATGCCAATACTATTTAATAAGAAAGGTATATATTTGAAACTTAATAAAAGTAAGATATTGCAGATTATACCTAACCACAATAATAGTAAGCGATGGCGGTTCCATTGTTTATTGGCAATACGCCAATCTTTCGGTTCCCCAATAGCTTGAGCAAGGTAAAAATTCAATAGAGTGATTATTAATAGTAGTGGAATATATTGAGGTTGAATAGTAGCGTAGAAAATTAAACTAGCAACTAACAGGACAAACACTCGCCAAGACTGTCGTGGCATTGACCAATAAAGTCCCAACACTATTAATAGGAATAGAGTGTAATTAAAAGAGATAAAAGTCATATTTTGAAGTCAAAAGTCAAAAGTCAAAAGTCAAAAGTTAAAAGTAAGATTTTATAGATTTATAGACTCCTTGTAAAATAAATATTAAGCCGCGAACCAAAATCTTAACTGTCCGCCGTAACCCACCGAACATACCGAACATAAAGAGCTCTATTTAGTAACATTCTTTTTTAACGCTTGGTATTATCAGTTAAGTTATTAGTTATCAAGTTACCAGCTCCTCTGATCGCCTCATTGCTTTAATTTAACTTTTGACTTTTGACTTAATTAAATTCTTACTTTTAACTTTTGACTTTTAACTTTTAACTTCAAAATTTGACTTGGTTAAATTCTGACTTTTGACTTTTGACTTTTGACTTTTAACTTTTGACTTTTGACTTTTGACTTAAAAATCTGACTGAATAAAAAAATTCCAAAAGTACTTGTCAAAATTATATTTAGTCTGCTACTATAGTAAAAGTGAGAAAAAAAAGCCGGGATAGCTCAGTTGGTAGAGCAGAGGACTGAAAATCCTCGTGTCGGCGGTTCAAGTCCGCCTCCTGGCATTCTAACCCCTATTATTCCTTTATTTGTGGCCTGATTTATACATAGTGCTTGCTGATTAACTATAAAAGCATTGACATATAAAGGTTTCAGCCTTCTTGGATTCAAAAAAGTACCAGCTTTTCGGTCAAGAAAGCTCATATGTATTAGCATTTTGTGCAGACAAGGACAGAAAAATTAAGGGACAATTATTCCAACTACATCCTCTGTAATTCCCATTTCTCCTGACTCAGTCCTTCCCCTCCTGGGAGGGGCAAGGGTGGGTTGGGTCACGGGTGGGTTGACTCCTACACTCACCTATAAGACTTTTTCAGCAAACCCTACATATGGCTTTCAAATTCGACAATTGTCCTCTACTCCTGAAAAAGAGTGTTGATAGAGTCTATGGACAGATTTCGCCCCCTCACCTCAATGACAACAGAGTTGCAGATAAATTAAAACACAAAAAAAAATCATAAATAGGAAGATTAAACGTCTTACTTATAAATTGACTTGACTTACAAGATTGGACTTACATAGCTAACTTTAGATACTGCCTATGGCCTAAAGTAGGTCGTGTCCAGGAATAGTAGCTCTGCGTAAGTCCTTACGAAAGTTTCTTGTGGTTTTGTCTTTAGTTCAACAATAAAGATAAAAGTAGATTATGTTTCTAGAAAAGCTTAAACAGTGGTCTCAAAAAGTTCTAGTTGGATTAATAGTAGCGTTTTTCCTTAGTATGACGTTTCCTTCACAAGTTTTCGCTGCTACTGTCTGGCAAAAACCAATTATAGAATTAACGAATGCAGGGTTTTCGACACCAAGTCAAGCTCATAGTTATTATCCAGCAAACGATCCTCCAACTCTTATGCAGATGTCGAATAGTTTGCTGAAATTACTGAAGCATCAAAGTTTTGAGCTATAAAATCATAATGCATGACTTTTGACTTTTGAATTCCGTGAAACGGCAGTACAAGGATAACTCACACGTTGTCCAAGTGGTTATTTTGATGCAAATACCTTTCCAAATACCACTCCACAAGAGTTGAAAAATGTTTTAGATAGTCTTAATTTGTTAGTGAGTGGATGCAGATAAACGAATAATTTTCCTTGGGGTCGGTTGGTAACAGGGCGATCGCGCTCTCTCATACCTCTTGTAACTCTACCCTGGGTACTCCAATTCTGACTAAAATTCACCAGTGGCGAGCATATTCCTCGATGCTACTCGCTGTCATGTTTTGCTGGAAAATTTAAGAAAAATTATTAATAATTTTATAGCAAATTACATGATGATTTAGACCAAAATAAATGCTCAAATTCAGTCAGGGATTATTTTTAACTTTTGAACTGGGCAAAGTAAATATTAAAAAGAATTATCTTTATTTATAAAAAAAATACTTAAGCAGTTGACGTTGATATCACGGTAGCTGTCCGATCGCGTTGCAGCAAAATTAAAACACTTAAAACACTTTGAATACCCCAAATTAATTAATCTATGGTACATCTCAAAGCCAAGGAAAAAGGGAAATTAACAGACCCGTTACCAGGAAGTGACACTACTGATGAGGGAGGAAGTATGGCTATGCTAGCGACTTTGACTCCCTCTCCCGTGGCGGTCGCTCCTGGAAAAGCCAGAAATCCTCAGAAATTGGAGAAAGAGGATACAGAAAACGAGTTTTGGCAGGTATGGTGCGAGCATCGAGACCGACTTTATCGCTGCTGTCTGAGGTTGATGAACTCTAACCATTCAGATGCGGAGGATGCTCTGAGTGAGGCCATGCTGAAAGCATTGAATATGGTGCGGAAGTTCGCGGGGAAAATTGCTAATTTGCCAGCTTGGTTGATGACTCTGACTCGCAACTTATGTCTGGATCTCATCCGCAAACGTTCTCGGGGAGCTGTGGGTGTAGATGATATAGAGTGGGTTGGTGATAGTGGGGAAATGGGTGTGGCGTCGGCGGTGGAGTTGCCGGAGCAGGTTTTGGAGAGGGATGAGAGGTCAGTGGTGATTCGACGGGCGATCGCTTCTTTGCCCGAACGGATGCGGGAAACTTTTATTTTACATTTTTATGAAGAGCTTTCTTATCAGGAAATAGTTGAGCGGCAAGGAATTTCCTATGATTGTGTTTACAAGCGGATATCCCAGGCACGGAAAAAGTTGAAGGAGATGTTGAGCCGTTATTTCGTTGACTTTGATGAGTCGGTGTTGGGCACTGAGAGGGAATTAGGAGATGCCAATGAGTCGCGCCAGAAACAGGAAGATTTAGCAAAAGTGTCGGTGCAAGAGATATCGGCAACTCCAGAGGTGTCTGGGGAAGAGGAGAAGAGGGAGGAGTTAGAAGTTGTGAGTGCGGACATTGCCTCCCAAAATTCTCAGGGGTTGGAGACTATGGCGGTATTGACATCGGAAGAGTGTGTCGAGGTGGATGTGGCAGAAAAATCTGAGTTGGTAGATGGTGTAGGGTCGTCGAAGGCTATTGTTGAGGAGAAGATTGGTGATGGGGCAAATGTTTGTGGTGAGAATGTGCTATCGCCGATTATGCCAGTTGTGTTGTCGAGTTTGATGCGGGATGTGACATGGACTGGATGTAGGGAGGCTGCTTTTTATGAATGGTGGCGCAAGGGGTTGATGTGCCTGTGTAACGGAGGGGGTATTCTTACTAATATTGTTTTACGACATTCGTGGATAGTCCAGAATTGCCTCAGTAGGAGAAGGGATCAGATAGGGATGGAGAGAAAAGAGGCGATCGCCAATAAACTCTCACCCCATATTAAGGTCAGGATGAGACGATTTGATGGAGATTGGACTCATCTAGAAAAGGCCGAGGAACAATTGCGAATAGCATCTGAATTCTTATATTCACACAGTAATATTTGTGAGGGAGAATTGAGGCTGAGAGGAGAAGTGATCGCAAAAAAAAAATCAGAAATTCCATGGCGAGATCGTTCTATTTATAGAACTAGATAAATCAAGAAAGTTCTGCTTGAAGTCAGAGATTCTTAATTGGTTTTATGTTCTAGGAGCTATAGGTTCCAGTAAAAAATTCAAGGAATATAACGATGAAAAACGCGATCAAGTTTTTGGCAGTTTTGATTCTTGCTTGTACAGTAACTTTTGGTGTTCAAGTGAAGGCCGCGACTGCTATGACTAGTTACACTTTCAACCTGAGAAATCTTCAGACAGATCCAGTTGAGATGTGGCTGTTTTTAGATAGTCCAAAATTTTCTCAAGACCCTGGAGAAATTTATCAAAACTCAAACACCTTCTTAAATATTCCTCCATACGAACCTGAGGAAACCCAGAAATTTGTAGCCCATGTGCAATACAAGCTTGAAGCAACGCAACAAAATGAACCTATTTATTTAGGTACTAAGATAGAGTCGGATTTTTCGAAAGAAGTGGACTTAAACAAAGGCTATTTAGTGGAGTATAGTAGCGAGAAGGGAGGATATCCCACTATAGAGCAGCACAACACTAGCCGCATACCTAAATCACAGAATCTGATTGCACAGACAAATATATTTGAACCTGTGGAAGATTATTACAATGCTTTAACCTTTGGTGTGACTACAACCGAAGGCACGACTGGAGTGACCTGGGAACCAAGACCCAATATTGACTATGCGATCACACCTACTCTCACATTTTATATAGCTACTGGGGGGTATAGTGAAAATGTACTAGCTCAAATTGATGCCACTTCTGTTGACACTGCAACAATCAAAACGGGTTATGGTGGCGATTTCAATAGCTTCAATAATGTTTGGGTAACCTACAACGAGGATGGAACTTGGACAGTAGAGAATACAGCCTGGTAGGACTAACCGTTTTGGCTGTGGGGCAGTTAGAAAATTTGGAATTAGACATCTAAGCTTTCTACTGTCTCCATTTTTCCCATTCTTTGTGTCACAAGATCTTTAAGTAGGGCTTGGTGGCAGAGTTAGCAAGTGGGAGAGGCAAGAGGTAAGAGTGGGTTGATGAAAAGCGGGTTTTTCCTAGTTTTAAATACATTTAGCCCTTACCTAGACACTTTTTGCACCTTTTCACTGCTTCACTGCCTCAAGCACTTGCTTAATCCTTACCGATAATTTGACCAGGATTAAAAGGGTTGACTATTGTCAAAGGTTCAATGATTTTTTCTCCATCGTAAATTATCGCATTCAGAAAACTGATTAAAATCTCTGTGCTTTGCTCGGAGCCAAAGATTTTTTTAAAAGCATAATCTACCTTGGGATTGATAAATTTCATAGTAGCTTTTCTCCCTATAAACGTTCCTGTAACCAACTTTCCAAATCTGCCAAACTATTAAAACTTAAAAACACCTTCGCTAAATCTTCTACATCTGCTAAAGGCAAACTTTCTATCTGACTATTAATCTCTTCAGAAACCTCTCCAAAACGTTGAGTTATCAAAACTTTGACCAGAGCGATCGCTTGATTAAGCCGTCCTTTTGCTTCCCCTTTAACTATCCCTTGTTGTTCTGCATAAGCTATCCGTCCTCTTTCATCTTGCATCGCTATCCCTCGGTTTTCAACTATCTCTAACTCCTCTGGACTCATGTTAATAAAGTTAGCAATATTTAAAGCTTGTTCTATTTCTCCAATTTCCCCTAAAGTCTCTGGTATCTCATCAAAACTAGCTGCCTCTTTCAGAAAATAAATCCAGTTAGTCTGTCAAACTCTTTAACTCAGACAAACTTTTATTAAACTTCGGCAGTTCCACAAATATTAACCGCAATTCTTTTTCCAAGCATTTAAACTTTTTAGTTTCCTCCTGAAACACAAATTTATTAATATAATCATCAGTCTTTTTAAACAGAATAAAATCTGTAATTGTGAGAGCTATTGCCGGATTTAATAAAGGATAATTCTCTCCTTTATCCAACTGATTAGCATAAGCTTTTGACAAATTGTAAGCCACCCGCTTATTAAAAGCAGTCATTCGTGCCATTTGCATTTCAATAATTACAATAGAACTGTCAATCAAAACTGCTTTGACATCCAAATAAGTTTCTTTTAAACTGATAATTTGACCAGGATTAAAAGGATTGACAATTGTTAAATCCTTAATAGTTTTTTCTCATTCATAAATAATCGCATTCAGAAAACTAATTAAAATCTCTTTGCTTTGCTCAGAACCAAAGATTTTTTTAAAAGCATAATCGACTTTGGGATTGATAAATTTCATAGTAGTATTTCTCCTTATAAACGTTCCTGTAACCAACTTTCCAAATCTGCCAAACTATTAAAACTTAAAAATACCTTCACCAAATCCTCCACATCTGCTAAAGGCAAACCCTCTATCTGACTACTAATCTCTTCAGAAACCTCTCCAAAACGTTGAGTTATTAACAGTTTTACTAGAGCGATCGCTTGATTTAGTCGTCCTTTTGCTTCCCCTTTAACTATCCCTTGTTGTTCTGCATAAGCTATCCGTCCTCTTTCATCTTGCATCGCTATCCCTCGGTTTTCAACTATCTCTAACTCTTCTGGAGTCATATTAATAAAGTTAGCTATATTTAATGCCTGTTCTATTTCCGCAACTTCCCCCAAATTCTCTGGTATTTCATCAAAACTATCCGCCTCTTGCAGAAAATAAATCCACTTATCCGTCAAATTTTTTAACTCCGACAAACTTTTTTTAAACTTCGGCAGTTCCACAAAAATTAACCGCAATTCTTTTTCCAAGCATTTATACTTTTTAGTTTCCTCCTGAAACACAAATTTATTAATATAATCATCTTTATTAATATTATCATCAGTATTTTTAAACAGAATAAAATCTGTAATTGTGAGAGCTATTGCCGGATTTAATAAAGGATAATTCTCTCCTTTATCCAACTGATTAGCATAAGCTTTTGACAAATTGTAAGCCACCCGCTTATTAAAAGCAGTCATTCGTGCCATTTGCATTTCAATAATTACAATAGAACTGTCAATCAAAACTGCTTTGACATCCAAATAAGTTTCTTTTAAACTGATAATTTGACCAGGATTAAAAGGATTGACAATTGTTAAATCCTTAATAGTTTTTTCTCATTCATAAATAATCGCATTCAGAAAACTAATTAAAATCTCTTTGCTTTGCTCAGAACCAAAGATTTTTTTAAAAGCATAATCGACTTTGGGATTGATAAATTTCATAGTAGTATTTCTCCTTATAAACGTTCCTGTAACCAACTTTCCAAATCTGCCAAACTATTAAAACTTAAAAATACCTTCACCAAACTCTCCACATTTGCCAAAGGCAAATTTTCTATCTGACTACTAATCTCTTGAGAAACCTCTCCAAAACGTTGATTTATCAAAAGCTTGACCAGAGCGATCGCTTGATCGAGCCGTCCTCTTGCTTCCCCTTGTTGTTCAGCATAAGCTATCCGTCCTCTTTCATCTTGCATCGCTATCCCTCGGTTTTCCACTATCTCTAATTCTTCTGGACTCATATTAATAAAGTTGGCAATATTTAAAGCTTGTTCTATTTCCGCAACTTCCCCTAAACTCTCTGGTATCTCATCAAAACTAGCCGCCTCTTTCAGAAAATAAATCCACTTATCTGTCAAACTCTTTAACTCTGACAAACTTTTATTAAATTTCGGCAATTCCACAAAAATTAAACGCAATTCTTTTCCCAAGCATTTAAACTTTTTAGTTTCCTCCTGAAACACAAATTTATTTATAAAATCATCAGTTTTTTTAAACAGAATAAAATCCGTAATTGTCAGAGCGATCGTTGGATTTAATAAAGGATAATTCTCCCCTTTATCCAACTGGTTAGCATAAGCTTTAGACAAATTGTAAGCCACCCGCTTATTAAAAGCAGTCATTGTGCCATTTGCATTTCAATAATTACAATAGAACCGTCAAATAGGAAAGCTTTTATATCTAAATAGGTATCTTTCAAACTGATGATTTAACCAGGATTAAAAGGGTTGACAATTGTCAAAGACTCAATTATTTTTTCTCCATCATAAATTATCGCATTCAGAAAACTGATTAAAATCTCTTTGCTTTGCTCGGAACCAAATATTTTTTTAAAAGCATAATCTACCTTGGGATTAATAAATTTCATAGTAGTATTTCTCCCAATAAAAATCACCAGAAACTATGAGAAATATTTGAATATTATGTCTAGATGAACAGTTATATAGAGAACTCAGGAGTCATATAGAACCCATTTGGTTTCTATTTATAAAATATAGGGGGAGGGTGGGGACCCACCCCTAAGCCCTTCCAGGAGGGGAATGTGGGAAGATGGGGAGGTCGAGAAATATTTGGCAATGGCGCTTTAATGGAACATTTTTTGATACTCAACCCGAGCAGATTTGATATAATATATTTTGATAACTTTATAATTCTTCAATGTTCAATCTCCCCTACTCCATTTTAGACCTGTCGGTCCACTGCAATAGTTTTAGTGAATATCACAAGTTTTGATTCGGATTGGACTTTTTGTTTGAGTTATTCTCTAGATTTTTTGGTGAAGTGAAAAATGCTGTGGTTAGTAATTGAACTAAATATTTTTATCTCAATTTTTTGTTTTTACCTAGCTTGGAGAATCTGGAAAGTTAGACAAACATTGCTACAAGTAGAACAAACTCTCAATTTGATAGATAATTGTACTAATAAAATACTTGGTAAAACACCTGAATTTTTCCAACTTCACCAGCAGAAAATAAATCAACTACGACAACTATATAAACAACTGGATTTACAAGTTCAACAGGTCAAACAAATTATGGCCATGCTTTGGTTGCTCAGAACCATTTGGCATCGTTTCTATAGAATTTGGCGCTAGTATAATAGATTATCAAGAAGTCTTTTAGAGATATATATTTTAAGTATGTCAAACAAAAAATCTGGACTATTTATCAGTGGTCTACTGCTAGGTTCAGCCATAGGTACATTAACAGGGTTATTAATAGCTCCTAGAACGGGCAAAAAAACAAGACAGTTGGTGAAAAAATCTGCATCAGCTATTCCCCAACTTGTAACAGACTTGTCTACCAGTGTCAAATTTCAAACAGACCGCTTTTCAGGATCTACTACTAATTCTTGGGAGGAAACTTTAGAAAGACTAAGAGAGGCGATCGCTGCTGGATTAGAAGCTAGTCAAAAAGAGAAAGAAATATTATCTCAACTAGAAGCAAAAAACTCTGAAGTTTCAGTAGTTATCAACAGGGAAAATTAAAACAATAAGCTTTTTTTTAATCTTAAAATACTCTACAATAGCACTTATTATTGTTAATATTATCCAGGGATAGGAAGTTATCATTCCCCTGTTTAGGCGAAATACCTGTGAACAACCCCTTGTTTTGGCTAGGATTGTCCCTTTTCCTGGTTGCATTGAGCCTCACTACTGTATTAATTGTCACCTTACCTGCGATGTTTGCATTAGCTAGGGCTGCCCGTAGTCTAGAAAAATTAGCTGACATCCTAGCTCGCGAACTACCACCAACCTTAGAAGCAATTCGTCTCACTGGCCTAGAAATTAGTGAGTTGGCTGATGATGTTAATGATAGTGTTCAGAGTGCAGGAGAAATTGTTAAGCAAGTCGATCAAAGTATTGGTAATGTCCGTCAACAAACCAAGGAAGTTAAAACTACAACGAAAAGTATTTTTACTGGTATTAAAGTAGCCTGGAAAACATTTAATTCAAAGACAAAAGAAAATATGGGAAGGCCATTAAAGCATTCTCTATCATCTTCTCATAAAAATGTCGATCAAAACCATCTGTACACAGATATTCCTCCTGCTTCTGCAACTGAGGATTCTACTCTAGATGATAAACCTTAGACAGGGAAATGTTTTCTCCCCTGTTCCCTATTCCCTAGTTAGGGCTTGCTGATTAAATCTAAAAGCATTGACATATAAAGATTTTAGCCTTTTTGGGGTCGAATTGCAGTGCGCCTATTTCAGTCTAAAACACTCAAAAAGTTACTATTTTAGGTTCATAGTTGGGCAGAAAAATCACTCTGACAATTCTTACTCCTACCTCCTCGCTCATTCCCATGTCTCCTGTCTCCTGTCTCCTGTTTCCTGTCTCCTGTCTCCTGTCTCCTGTCTCCTGTCTCCTACCCCAGCAAAAAGACTTTAATTCAGCAAACCCTAGTTAAAAGTTATTAAGTCCCAAACTACTTACTATCATTGAGCCTACTCCAGAATCTGTAAAGATTTCCTGTAAAAGTGTATGGGGAACTCGACCATCAAGAATATGGGCAGCTCGAACTCCCTGAGCTAAACTCCGCACACAACAATTTACTTTCGGAATCATCCCACCAGATACAATTCCTTTTTCAATCAATTGTCTAGCTTCCTGGATATCTAACTTAACAATTAAACTATCTGGGTTATGATAATCTTCCAAAATTCCCGCTGTATCTGTAAGAAGAATTAACTTTTCTGCATCCATTGCAGCAGCAATTTCACCCGCAACAGTATCTGCATTAATATTGTAAGCTTGTCCTTTTTCATCTGCAGCTACACTAGATACCACGGGAATATAGCCATTATCAACGAGGGATTCTAGAATATCTATTTTGACGTTGCTGACTTCTCCAACAAAACCAATACCTTCTCTTCCTTCGGGACGTGCTTTAATTAAGTTCGCGTCCTTGCCACACAGACCTACAGCACGGCCACCAGCTTGATTTATTAAAGAAACAATTTCCTTATTAACTCTTCCCACTAATACCATCTCTACTACTTCCATAGTGGGCGCATCAGTAACCCGCAAACCATCTTTAAACTGCGGTTCAATTCCTAATTTGCCCAACCAAGAGTTAATTTCTGGGCCGCCACCATGAACCACAATTGGACGTATACCCACACAAGATAGTAGTACAATGTCCCTAATTACTTTATCTTTGAGGTTACTATCTTTCATGGCCGCACCGCCATATTTGACGACTATTTTACGACCTGCAAATTTTTGAATGTAAGGTAGTGCTTCACTTAGCACTTTGACTCGGTTGATTTCTGACTGATTTTCAAAATCTGTACTTTTTAGCATAGATAGTTACCCTTTTGAACTGATAATTTGAACAATATCAATATATAAGACCTCTTGCAAAAGTTTTAATTAAATCAAGTCAAGATATGGAATTAACAATTCTCTATTCCCTATTCCCTATTCCCTATTCCCTATTCCCTCACTTCTGCAAGAAGTCTATCGTTTATTTCAATTTAAAAGTTAACTACTTAGTTATTTTAAAGTTTCCACAATTGACTGAGAGGAAAATAAATAACAGGAGCCCAAAGACTACTAATAACAGCAGATCCTAAAGCAATTTGTTTGTGGTAAACCCAAATTTCTCCAAAGGTTTGATTACCGATTAATCCTAACTGAATTGCTATAAAAGTTTCTGCAAAAATAGCCAGAATAAATGTTACTAAAGCTATGGAAATAAAATCTTCTTGAATAAAGCGTTGCTTCTGTAAAAATACCGTGACAAATGCTGCAAAAACTAAAGGAATAATATGAGTGGGATAGGGAGCTGTGATGCCATCTTGAATGAATCCTAAGACTAAGCCAGCCACTAAAGCTTCTATAGTTGAACTCTGGCTACTCCAAGCAACTACCCAAATTAATAACCAGTTAGGTCCTATGCCAAAAATCTCCATTCCTGGAATACGGGTGAACAATAATAGTGCACAAACTAGTGCAGAAGCAATAGTGATTAATGATTTTAAAATAGCTTGCTGAGATATATTAGACATATGAATTAAGAAAATAAATTTAATAATTTGAAAGTTGTTGAGGATAAGTTAATTATTCAATTTTTAACTAGGAGAATTTTTTTAGGCTATTGGTAATTTATACTATTTTTTTTTGCTGCAAAAAACATCTATAGAGTTTCTCAAATTACTGAGGTCAAGTTGTTTTTATTCTTTTAATTTTATTTTCCCGAATTATACCAATTTGGAAAAAGAATGTTACGAATAATCAGGGCAGTTAAAAGACTTTAAAGGAGATGCTCCTTGGATTAAAAAGATAAATTACAACCTAATAAATAGTATCAAAGCTATTCATTCTGACTTGGTGACTTCCCCTCCTGGGAGGGGCGCGCAGGTGGGTTGACTCCTAAGAAATAACCTAGTTATTTGTAGTAAATATTTATCAAATTGGTATTACCGAAAAATTGTGGTTTAAAGCCTCCCCTTTTAAGGGGATAATAAGCGGTCGTTTGCGGAGCAGTCCGTTAGGATGGGATGGCGAGGAAACCTGCGCCATATCCAATCGACTCCTGTGAAGAAAAATTTTCATCTCTTTGTCAATCCTCTTCAATTCATAGAGAGGTAATTATTAATTATTCATTATTAATTATTCATTATTGAATCAGACCTACGGACGTTGCATGTAACGTCTCTACCTAAAACAAACGAATGCGCGTACCTCACGCTTCTTGGGAATTACTATATAGAGTTTTTTCCAAGTCAATGATAATTTTCATTTGTCTCAGGTAAAGGATAATTAGGTAAAAAGAGTTTTTGTAACAGCAAAATTGCCATTATTGAAAATTAATAAAAATGGGAAATCAAATAATTTTAGGTCGTGCAAATTATTAATATTTTTGCATGATTTTAATTATGGCAGTCTTAAATGAACTGTAAAAAATTGGAAAGCCTTACCCCTATTCCCTAATTCCCAGATATTTTCTGCACAATAAAAGTATGATTGCTATATATACTGTCTCTGTTGAATAAAAAATTGACTAATCAAAAGCTTTTAATTTTTATTAAATACATCCAATAACCAAATAACTCAAGATAGACAACTAAAGAAAAATTAAAAAGTCAATCATTGATAGTTAAATTACTTTTCTGTTTCACTTTGTTTATTTTGATAAACACTCACCCATTCCAAAGTATTAAGTGGTGCTGATAACTTAACCTTAGCTTGTGGAGCAGGACTATTATTCAAATTAATAGATTCAACTTTTCCTATAGCCAAACCTGCCGGGAATAATTGACTATAAGCAGAAGTAGATACAACATCACCAACCTTAACATCAGGAAGATCGTTAAAAAATTCTAAGACAACTGTATCATTACCCTGACCCTTCATAAAACCCATCTGACGACTGCGAATAATTCCTGCACCAACTTTACTGGTAGAGTCACTTACTAATAATACCTGGCTAGTATGGGGTGTAACGCTAGTTATCCTACCTACTATACCACCAGTTCCCATCACAATAAAATCTTTTTGAATACCATCTTTACTACCTCTTCCTAGAGTTACTTTTTGCCACCAATAGTCTGCACTTCTACCCACTACAGGAGCTACTATTCCTTTTGTTTTTTTAGTTTTTGTATAATTAAAAAGTTGCTTGAGAGTATTATTTTGTTTCTCTAATTCTTGTAATTGAATTTCTAGTTCTTCTATACGAGCATTCACTAATACTTCTTGTTGAACAGGACTAGGTTGAAATGGTAAACTCAGCCAATTATAAAATTCAAAAAGTAAAGAACCTTGAGTTTGTCTAACCCAAAAAGCTGCACTTACTGCTAAAATTAATAATGCAGCTTTTCTGATGATTTTTAAGCTTCGACGACGCAATGTTTGCATTGGTAAAACCTGAAAATTTGCTACTACTTTAAACTTTATTACTACTAATTTGTATTCAAAACAGAAACTTCTGTATAAGGACTCAGGAGTCAGGAGTTAGGACTCAGGAGTCAAAAGTTAGGATAAATGGGAATTATAGAGGAGCTAGTCGGAAGAATTATCCCCTGATTTTTCTGCCCAACTCTTGCCCAAAATGCTAAAATTCATGAGCTTCTGAGCAACTGAAAGTCTTGCACTTTTTTCGCTCCAAAAAGGCACTTGCCTCTATCTGTCAATGCTTTGATAGTTAATCAGCAAGCCCTAAATAGCTAATATTTGATTATTGAAATCACAATTAACCATGAGTTATTAGTAATTAATCTTCTTACTGAATTTCGAGATTTACTAATTTACTAATTTTAAAAATACAGAGTTTTAGAGAAATAAGAAAAAATGGGTCAGTGATTAAACTTGTATCTCACAGTTCTCAAAAATTCTATAAAATAATATATCCATAGGTTATTATCATCAGAACGCTTTTCAATAGTTACTCAAATATAGCAGTACTCACAAAAGTTAGAAATTATAAATAAAGACAAAACTAGGAAATACAAATAATTAACCTTCTACCCCCTATAATTTCGCTACAAAATAACTGAATTTTAGCGCATCTGTCCACTAAAAACCCTTTCCAGTTGTTTAAAATTCTCCAAGACACGACCAGTACCCAAGACTACGCAGGAAAGTGGGTCTGCTGCAATATGAGTGACAATTCCAGTTTCATGGCTAATTAAAGTATCTATCCCATTTAATAAAGCACCACCACCAGCTAGCATAATACCTCTATCTATAATATCTGCTGCTAGTTCAGGAGGAGTACGTTCCAAAGTTCGCTTGACTGCCTCTACAATTATTGATAGAGGTTCTGCCATACTTTCTCTAGTCTCTGCAGATTTGACACTAACAGTTCTGGGCAAACCTGATAATAAATGTAAACCCCTAACTTCCATTGTTGTCTCATTGTCATCCGGAGTCGGATAAGCTGAACCCAATTTAATCTTGATATCTTCAGCAGTCCGCTCCCCTATTACCAAATTATGGACTTTTTTCATATACTGAGTAATAGCATCATTCAATTCATCTCCAGCTACACGGACAGATTCACTTAAAACTGTACCTTGTAAACTTAGAACAGCAACTTCTGTTGTACCCCCACCAATGTCCACAATCATATTACCTGTGGGTTCGGCCATAGGCAACCCTGCACCAATAGCAGCAGCAACCGGTTCATCAATTAATCGTACCTCTCTAGCACCAGCATGAGCTGCAGCTTCCATTACAGCTCTTCTTTCTACACCAGTTACCCCGCTCGGAATGCCAATTACAATTCTTGGAGATACCAAGGTTTTTCCTTCATGAACTTTTCTAATAAAATGCTTTAGCATTAATTCTGCTGTATCAAAATCAGCAATGACCCCATCCCGTAAAGGTCTGACCGCAGTTACATTAGCTGGAGTTCGTCCCAGCATCCTTTTCGCTTCTTCCCCTACTGCTATAGAAGTTTTTTGCTCCTGGTCAATAGCTACCACAGATGGTTCTTGAAGAACAATACCTTTACCAGATACATATACAAGGGTATTTGCAGTACCCAAGTCAATTCCCATGTCCCGAGACAAAGAAAAGCGATTTATCCAACCCACTGACTTTTGACCCCCAAAATTCAATCTTAGTTTGTGTAATAATTTATCAAGAAATATAGCTGAGGTACTCTATTCTGTTTTTACTCCTCAGTCTATCAGGACTCTACAAGAATTGATGTAACCAAATTTAACTGTCCCTGATTTTATAGTGCTACATGATAGGGATAGAATCCGGAGGATGTGTTAGATTTGAGCGATGGTTGAATAATTAGTCCTCTTGAGATATTCTTGTAGATAATCAGACTAGAATTTAATTACTAATATATATATTGTATGAGTCTAAATATTGTTACTTTGGTAGGTAGGGCAGGTGGAGACCCTAATGTTAAATATTTTGAGTCTGGTAGTATGGTTTGCAATTTAACTTTGGCAGTAAATCGTCGTTCTAGTAAGAATGACCAACCAGACTGGTTCAATTTAGAAATTTGGGATAGAACTGGAGAGATTGCTGCTGACTATGTTCGTAAAGGTAGTTTGATTGGGATAAAAGGTTCTCTAAAGTTTGATTACTGGCAAGACCGTAATACAGGGACAAATCGCTCTAAACCAGTAATTAGAGTATACCAATTAGAATTATTAGGGTCTAAACGTGATGATGCACAAAATTATGATGAATTTTAATTTGACAAGTTATTGAGTCAGGAGTCAGGAGTCAGGAGTTAGGAGTTAGGAGCGGGGGAGTAGTAGGGACGTTGGATGCAACGTCTGTACAGGGAGAAGTAAACATCAGAATAATTAATACTAACTGGGGTGCTAATTATTAAAAATTCCATCCTCTTTGTGTTAATAACTTAATAATTGAAGTCCTACTTAAGTTAAGCATTAATGGATTGTAATTGGTATTAGCAGTAGGGGATAGCTACAAGACACCTAATAATTAAGGTAAAAATCCTCTCCCTTACAGGGGAAAAAAGCGGTCGAAGGATGGGGGAGGTATCGGAGCAATATCCAATCGACCAAGAGAAAAAAATATTTTCCCTACCAAGAAAAAACAAAGATTGCAATGCTCATACAGGGAAGAAAAAACTCAGCTTTAGAGTTCATTCTTGTCCTGAATGTGGTTATACAATTCATCGAGACGTAGCCTCCGCGCTGATTGTGAGAAATAGAGGGGTGTCTGAGGT
>NZ_JAAHGO010000106.1 GCF_010672455.1 Okeania sp. SIO2C9
AACTTATCGGAAAAAATCAAAAATATTGAGATTTTCCTGATGTGGGAATGACAAAAGTAAAAGAGACATTTTCCATAGAGTAAATTATTTCTCTATCTCCACCCTTCTACTACTGAAAATTTTCTAGACAACTCTAGAAATTCTCCGAAAAAATCAAAAATATTGAGATTTTCCTGATGTGGGAATGACAAAAGTAAAAGAGACATTTTCCATAGAGTAAATTATTTCTCTATCTCCACCCTTCTACTACTGAAAATTTTCTAGGCAACTGTAGAAATTCTCCGAAAAAATCAACAATATATGGAATAAATCATTTATATCTCTCCACCCTTCCACTACTAAAAATTTTCTAGGCAACTGTAGAAATTCTCCGAAAAAATCAAAAATATTGAGATTTTGCTAGTGTGAAAATGACAAAAGTTAGACGATATTTACTTGATAAAAATCCAATCAACTTCTAAGATGAAATCAATCATTCACAAATCAAAAATATGAAATATCTAAAAGAACCTTTAAAATATCCCATCACCCACAAAACAGACATAGTAGAAAATTATCATGGTGTAGAAGTGGCAGACCCCTATCGATGGTTAGAAGACCCTAATTCAGAAGAAACTCAAGAGTGGGTAAAGGCGCAAAATGAAATTACTTTTAATTATCTCGCAGAAATTTCCGAACGAGAAAACATCAAAAAACGACTGACTAAAATCTGGGATTATGAAAAATATAGCGTTCCTTTTAAAGAAGGCGATCGCTACTTCTATTACAAAAATGATGGTTTACAAAATCAAAGTATTTTATACACTTTGCCTACTCTTGATGCTGAACCAAAAGTTTTGATAGACCCCAACAAATTCTCAGAAGATGGAACAGTCGCTCTTTCAGGAATTGCTCTTAGTAAAGATGGCAAATTAATAGCTTATGGTATTTCTAAGTCTGGTTCAGACTGGCAAGAATGGCGAATAAAAAATATTGAGACTGGAGAAGATTTACCAGATGTTTTGCAATGGATAAAATTTAATGTACCAGCTTGGAAAAATGATAATGAAGGTTTGTTTTATAGTCGCTACGAACAACCAAAAGAAGGGCAGTTAGAAGAGACTAACTATTTACATAAAGTTTACTACCATTGTTTAGGTACTTCTCAAGATAATGATGTACTAATTTATGAAAGACCTGAAAAAAAAGAATGGAGTTTTAACTGCTATGTTACAGAAGATGGCAAATACTTAATTTTAACAGTTTGGCAAAGTACAGACCTCAAAAATTTGGTTTTTTATCAAGATTTAACTATACCAGAAGCACCGATAGTAGAACTAATTAGTGAGTTTGAAGCTGAATATCGTCTGATAGATAATGATGATAATATCTTTTGGTTTGTCACAGATTTTGATGCTCCGAAAAGACGAGTTATTGCTATTGATATTAATAACCCTCCATCTCCTTCTTTAGTAACAGGAGAAAATCAAGATAAATGGCAAGAAATTATTCCTGAAACAATAGATACATTGAGAGGAGTAGGCACACTTAATAATCAGTTTGTTGCTTTCTATTTAAAAGATGCTCATACTCAGGTAAAAATATTTAATCTTGATGGTTCTCCAGTACGAGATGTTAATTTACCTGGCATTGGTTCAGTGGGTGGTTTTTATGGTAAACGTCACGATACAACCACATTTTATAGTTATGTTAGTTTCACAACTCCCTCAACTATTTATCAGTACGATATGGTGAGTGGTGAAAGTAAAATTTATCGCCAACCAACTGTAGATTTTAATCCTGATGAATTTGAAACCAAGCAAATTTTTTATAGTAGTAAGGATGGTACAAGTATCCCCATGTTTATTACTCATAAAAAAGGTGTAAAGCTGGATGGCAATAACCCAACTATTCTTTATGGATATGGAGGATTTAGTGTTTCTCTCACTCCCAACTTTTCTATTAGTAGATTAGTTTGGTTAGAGATGGGTGGCGTATATGCAATAGCCAATATTCGTGGTGGTGGAGAATATGGTGAAGAGTGGCATAAAGCTGGGATAAAACAACAGAAACAAAATGTATTTGACGACTTTATTAGTGCTGCTGAATGGTTGATTGAAAATAAGTGGACTTCATCGAAAAAATTAACTATTACTGGTGCAAGTAATGGTGGTTTATTGGTAGGTGCTTGTATAACTCAAAGACCAGAATTATTTGGTGCAGCTTTACCCGCAGTGGGAGTAATGGATATGTTACGTTTCCCTAAATTTACTATAGGTTGGGCATGGGTAGATGATTATGGTTCTCCAGATAATCCAGAAGAATTTAAAGCTTTATATGCTTATTCTCCTCTACATAATTTAAAGCCAGAAATATCTTACCCGGCAACTTTAGTTATTACTGCTGACCATGATGACCGAGTTGTTCCAGCTCATAGTTTTAAGTTTATTTCTGCTTTACAAGCAGCTCATGTTGGAGATAATCCAGTGTTAATTAGAATTGAAACTAAAGCAGGTCATGGAGCAGGAAAACCTACTACGAAAATTATTGAAGAAATTACAGATGAATTTGCTTTTTTGCTGATAAATTGTGAAATTGAATTGCCAGGAAATTTTGGTAATTAATTAGAGTAGTGAGTTAGTCACAACTCCAATAAAGATTTAACAAATTCTTCTCCCGTATAACCAACTAAAAATCCAGTAAATATTCCTCCCCAAAAATCTTTAACAGAAACAACCTGTTGAACGTTACTTTTTCGAGCAAATGCAACAATAATACCAAATCTCAAAAGTCTTGCTACATCTCCTTGAGAGTAGGCAGTAGGCAGTAGGCAGTAGGGTTCAAAGACATAAGATATCTTGGCTTAGAGCTGATTTGTAAACTTAGCTAAAACCCTTATTTAATCTAACTCTCAGGCATTTAGGCATTATTGGACTATAACTCCCAAAACCCTTGTATTGCCAGAAATTCAGCCTCTTAATATTTACTTTATAAATCAGCTCTTAATGCCGATAATCGTTACAAACATTACTGAACTATTATTATTACTTAATAACTGAAATCTTAATTAAGTATCGCATTATTTTTGGGAATTGGTATACCTATCAAGGAAAAAATGATTGTACTTCAACAATTAATAATGAATAATGAATAATGAATAATTACCTCTCTATGAATTGAAGAGGATTGACAAAGAGATGAAAATTTTTCTTCACAGGAGTCGATTGGATATGGCGAGGAGACCTCGCTATCCCATCCTAGTTCATGCTGCGCAAACGACCACTTATTATCCCCTTAAAAGGGGAGGCGCATACCCACAATTTTTCGGTAATATTCCTATTAAAAGTTGTTTTTCAAGCTCAAATAAATCAGAAACATTATCTGCATCTTTTACCATATACCCAAAAAAAACTACCAATTTCATATTTATAATGAGCTTTAGAGATATTTGTATTTACTAGTCATCCCAAAGAAGGATAATTAACGATTAGAATAGCCAGTTATAAACTACCTTAAGTTATGATTATTATTGGAAGTTAAAAATTTAGAAAAATGACAATTACAGTTAACGATCTACAGAATATGCTACAGTCTGAGCTAGATGAACTTTACAAAAATAGCCAGACAGGTATTATTCCTGATGGTGAAAGTAAAGGCACAGTAATATTTGCTCCTGGTACTTCTTTTTCTCAGAATGTTTCCTCAATTATTAAATTTCTAGCTTGGCAAGGTAAAATATTTTATCGAGAAAAAGGTTATTTACTCAATAAAATAACTCCTCTAAATTTAGAATTTGTTAAAGCAGAAGTTTATTTAGGCAAAAGTTGGCTTGATGAGGGAGAGTCTATCATTCTTGACTATTCTCAAACATCTTTTATTGCTCAAAAAATTAGGGATGAAATTAGGGAAGTTGTGCCAAATATTTATCTAGGAAATGCTTACTGGGAAAAATATAGAGTTCTTAATTTTGTTCTAGAATTTTAGTAAAGATTAATTCATCATTTTGAATTTTTTTCAGTAACTCAACCCACTAATATTTTTTTTGGCAATATCGGGACTTTAGCGAAAAAGTACTCAAAATCAATCCCTAGTGTTTAATTTTTTTTCAGTAACTCAACCCATTAATATTTTTTTTGTAACTAACACCCTAATCTTAACTTTGAGATTTTGTCTGACGCAACTCTTGTTGTAAATCCTTCATAAATTCCATAAAAAAATCTTTAAATACACAAGCTCTTTCTGAACTTCCAGTGCTAAAAGTAAAATTTATATCCTGGGTTTCAATAGCAGCTTTTCCAATTTGAAACATAAAAACTGTTTTTCCTGGAATTGTAGGAGATGATAATAATCCATCAAAATTTGATTCCTTCACAGCTATTCGTGGTGCTTGAGGAGTCAAAGGATTAGATGTAAAAATTTCTTCTACTGATTTATCTAGGTTATTTTTTAACGTTCTTAATCCACCTGTTGTTGCTTGCACAACCTCCCCAATATTATGTCCGACATCTAAAATATGAACATCATTGGGAAGATTTTTTGCACAGTAATTCATCAGTTGATTCTGTGCTTTTCTACCAGCTATATATTTCCACGGCAAGATAGCTTCGCCTAAACTTTGTACTGTATTTTTGGCAGTTTTAGTAATAGGTAGAGGAATTTCTTTATCAAAAAATCTTTGATTAACTATTTGCACCATTTCATAAGCAAGAACTTCATCCTCTGCATTTTTATTTAACAGTTCAGCAATTTTTTTTACATCTGTTTCACTATAGCTTTTTGCCACTTTCTCCTCAAGATATGCTCGTCTTTGTTGATAGGTAGGATTGGAGGTTGACTCAAAAGGACAAAACCATAAGTCACGCTCTTGATCGTGAAATTTAGTAGCTCTAAAATAAATTTTTGCCCACCAAGGTAAGGAAGCAGTATCGTATGTATGTAAACGGTCTACATCTCCTGAAGTTTCAATTTTCTTTATTTGCTCTGAATCAGAAACTATAATGATGTCTAGTAAAAATGGAATTTTCACTCGAAATGGATTAAAGCTGATAATATCTAACATTTTTTATCTTTCCTAAATATAGGTTTTCTTGCTTTTCTAATAGCTAGTGTCGCTACGCGGAAGTTAAAAGTCAAAGAGTGTATCTCAATTTTGAATAAAGCCAAAAATTTATTGCTTTTAGGGAATAGGGAACAGGGAACAGGGAATAGGGAATAAGAAAAAAGTATTTTTACAAATATGAGATACACCCAAATCAAATATTAAGTAAGCATCAAGAATGTTTTTAACAATTCTAGGCATTAAGCAAAAATATCTTCTTCGGTGAAATCCTACTGCCTATTTTCAAGAATATGTAGCAAGACTTTTAAGAAAAAGTAAGCTGTTGTGCATTTAAAACATCTAGAAAGTTGTATGTTTAATTAAAATGATAACCCTTATAACTTCTTACTTCTAACTTCGTTATTAGCGAATAATTAAGGTTTAAAGCCTCTCCTTTAAAGGAAAAACAAGAAAAAATTTTCATGATTAGTCAATCCTCTTCTTTTCAAGGAGAGGTAATAATTAATAATTAATAATTAATAATTAATTATTAATTATTGACCCACCTTTCGCCAAGGTGCAAAAGCATTTTCCACACTAAATAAAGCCCGACTTAAACTAGGATAATGCCGACGCAAAACAGTCAACATACTGTTATTATCAATCCAATCTAAACCAAATTTGGTATAAATTTCAGCTCGATAATCTTCAGTAAAGAAACGATCGCTTTTCAACCTTCGAGACGCCATAAGAATAAACACACGAAAAGCAGTATCACTAAAACCAAATCCCGTGGGAGGATTTTCCGCAAACATACCCACCATTAAATCCACACTATCAATATTATTCTGATAAACCTCTCGTAATTCCTTCACCCATTTTTCATTATCAGAAATCTCTTCAAAAGATTTTACTCGTCCACGACCAATCAATTCTCTAAAATCATTATAACGAGGAACACCCCGCTCCCGGTCTCGTAAAATATCTACAGCAGCTAAATCAAAAACTTCACCATTATCTCGCACAAGTTGTTGAAGAAAACTCGGATAATTATATAAACTAATTGCTCCTGGATGAGTGATACCAAATGAGTAGAATAAATCCGGCATTTCTAAATTTTCTACAAGATTTCTGGTACGATTACCAGCAACTTCAAATAGATTATTCTTTTGTAATAAATTCCCGTTTTTAACCGAATAAAATTCAAATTCATCTGGCATTAATGGGTGCATTCGATACACAGAGACAAATTCTTCAGTTAAATAGTAGGGAGCTGTATGATGGTCAGTAGGAGAACCAATAATACCACTCAGCAGTTCGCTATCTCCCACACGGCCAAAAATCTTCTTGAAATGTTGACCCAATAAACCCCACCAGTTAGCATCCATAGCTATTTGTAAAGCAGGAAGTCCTAGAATTCCCGGAGTCCATTCTACAGTGTGAATTTTTGCTAGTAAAGCAGCATTAATCAAACGAGCATGGTCAAACAGGTCTTCATCTGTCCATGCAGGATACTTTTGTTTAAGATGGTCGCAAATTGTGTTGTGTTCTTTGACAAATATAGTGTGGAGCATACTCAGTCCAATCCACCAATTATCGTCAAACCCTACTAGATCGATAGAATTTTCAGGATTAATAGGTAATAAACCATCATCCCCAATTAACATTTTACCGTCTACATGGGAACGTAACTTATCTATTGTTTCGCGATCGCTACCATATATTTGAGAAGCATCCCACCAATGAGTAACTTTGTTAATATAAGTAGGAGGTCCTTGTGTATTCTCATCGCTACGAGTTGTATCTGCTAAAGTTTTTTTGATTTCTAAAGGTCGATATTCTTCAGGCCAAGGATCGCCTTCCTCCAGGGGAATTTGAAACTTATTATCCTGTTGGTTGTCTCCATGGGAAAACCAGTCATGGGTTTGAAATTGAATCCAAGCAGCAGCTAATAGATTTAGGGTAGTAGCTGGTACAAATTCCTCTCGTGTCAATAACTTTCGACTAATAACACGAGGGTTAGGATTAAGTAAATTCTCTTCATTAGGATAAACATTCTTCAGTGGAAAATTACGCCCAAAGCGGGTACCTGCCATACCCATTTTGGGGTCTTCCAAGTCATTAAAACTACCATCAGCAGTACGTACAACTAAATGGCGATCGCCTGGTAGAGGTAAAGGTAACTCGGTATCATCTTGAGTGGGTAATTGTGCCGTATTATGAAGGTTTTCTTCTCTTAATTTGTTACGAAATCCAAGTAATTTTAGCAATGCAATGGGAGTAGGAAATTTATACCAAGGCCACTTCATAAAGCTCTCCTTTTATAACAGTTATATTTTGAGGACTTGAGTCTAGAGTAAGCGTCAAGGGTGGGTTAAAATATAGTTTTAACTCCTTTACAATATAACTATTAAGTACAGTAATTGCCTACTGTTATTTTTTTATTAACCTATTTGAAGATTCCCGAGCTAAATTTGACTTTAATTTCAGTTAGTATTATATGGTGAGTTAATTTATTTGTGTTTAATATATCGCTCTTAGAGTTAATTTTTATTAAGATTCAAATTGAGTAGTGGTGCATTGTAATTATTTCGGTAACAGTATAGTAGGCGTTTCAGCCACCATTCATCATTACTATATATAACTAAAAGGAGTAGGTAGTAGTGTATTTTCAACAATTAATTATTAATTATTAACAATTACCTCTTCTTATAAAGAAGAGGATTGGCTAAAAGGATTTTTTTCTTCTCTTGGTCGATTGGATATGGCGCAGGTTTCCTCGCCATCCCACCCTACGGTTCGCTTTGAAGATAGAACTCCGTTCCGCTGACGCGAAACGCGACAGCGTTGCGAAGCAAACGACCGCTTTTTTCTCCATGAATGGAGAGGCTTTATACCTTAATTTTTCGGTTTTTCAGGCATTTTTTGCTAAAGTCCCGGTAAGAATTATTAAGCGTATTATTACAAAGAAATGGTATTATTTATTAAACTCCACAAATACCCCTTTCTAGGTTCCACTGATTGTCAACTGATACTGATACTTCCGAACCAGGTTTGACATTACCTCCTGATATATCGATAAGAACTACATCTGCTGCTCCCAAGTAACCACCTCGGTAAATTGGTTGACCTTCGCCATTTACACCATCGTAGGTTAATTCCGAGACTACAGGGGGTAAATCTGGAGAACGATCGAACCTGACTTGAGTAAACCGTCCATCTACATAGGTTGCTGTATAAGGGTAGCCACCAGCATCCAATCCATCACAGTATAGGACCATTGCTGCGTGGGCGAAAGGTACTGGTAGAGAAATTGTGTCGATAAACAGTAAAACAAATGTTATTACTAATGTAGCTAGTAATTTAGATATTTGTTGTGGGAACTTATGCCACACACTGCTGAAAAACTTAGTCATAAGATTGCTCATGTTTTTTCCTCGTTGAAATATTCAATAAATAGTGAATGTTATAACAATACCAAAAAATTACTCTTCGTCAACAAAATAATCTATCTAAATCTATAGTTTTATAGTTAGTTAATTAAGCCCAAATTTTGTTTGGGAAAACGCTGGTTTTATTATCAAGAATATTCAATGTCCATTTTTTTTGTCTAATATAACTTTGAAAAAAGAATGCTAAAAATCAGGTATATATTCAGATATGCTGATACCAATTTCCTAAAGTAAAACTACATATAACTTGACATCTTGTTTTTTCAGCTTTATAGATTACTTTTACCGAAAAATTGTGGTTGAAAGCCTCCTCTTTTAAGAGGATAAAAAGAAAAATTTTCATGATTAGTCAATCCTATCCGTTTTAAAGGAGAAGTAATTATAAATTATAAATTATAAATTATAAATTATAAATTATAAATTATAAATTATAAATTCTTGAAAAGAGTTGTTTAAGTTGATAAAATTGGTCTTAAAAATAGCTACTTCAATTTATTTTAGATAATTATATCTATTGTTTTATCTTTTTTTTAAATATTTATCCCTTCTTCCTTCTTGTGTCTTCCTTCTTCCTTACTTCTACCATTTATATCATTTCCGCACTTGATCGTTTCTGTAAAAGTTAGCGTGAATATCTAGTGAATGAATATCTAGAGAAAATTTAAGTTTTTTTTTCAGACTTTTAAGCCTTTCTCCCTCTTCCTTCTTCCCTCTTCCTTCTTACTTCTTCCTTCTTCCTGTTACCGAATAATTGAGGTTTAAAGCCTCTTCTTTAAAGGAGAAACAAGAAAAAATTTTCATGATTAGTCAATCCTATCCATTTTAAAGGAGAGGTAATTATTAATTATTAATTGTTGAAAATATCTGGTATTCCGTACTTGCGCGATTGACCATTTAATCCATAAAACTACTAAAAGATTTATGCATTTACTTCAAGGAACATTTATACTAAAATTTTTTCCAGAAGAATTTTATGATGACAAATTTTTGTCCAGAATTTGTTAACAAAAAACTCTTGATTATCCAACCTATTATGTAGGAGTTACACAATGTCCTCACAACCTTTGACCGTTATCAATGACAACTATCAAGCAGTGAAAAATGATGGACAAGATGTGATTGCTGGATTGAGAAAAAGTCCCAAGAGTTTGCCCCCCAAATATTTTTATGACGATCGCGGTTCAGAATTATTTGAAGATATTTGTCAGTTACCCGAATATTATCCGACTCGTACAGAAGCTTCCATTTTAGAGGAATATGCAGATGAAATTGCTCAACTAACTGGATGTTGTGAATTAGTAGAATTAGGCAGTGGTAGTTCGACTAAAACTCGCCTGTTGTTAGATGCTTATCAAAAAATAGGTGGTTCTTTTAGATATGTACCTACAGATGTGAGTGGAGGAATACTCAAAAGTAGCGTATTAGAGCTACAAGAAAAATATCCAAATTTCTCTATTGAGGGATTTATTGGCACTTATGATGAAACTTTAGCTCATCTAAATTCACACCCTACGCAAATCTCTTTTGAAGGATCTTCCTTAGCTAAAACAATTTGTTTTTTAGGAAGTTCTGCTGGCAATTTTCCACCACAAGAATTTGACTGTTTTTTGAACAAAGTTGTTAATGCTTTAAAACCAGGAAATTATTTTTTACTTGGCATTGACTTACAAAAACCCAAAGAAATTTTAGAACCAGCTTATAACGATAGTCAAGGAGTTACGGCTGCTTTTAATTTGAATATGTTATCCCATTTGAATTGGCGTTTCCAAGGCAATTTTGACCTCGATTTATTTACTCATAAAGCTATTTATAATCAAGAAAAATCTCAAATAGAAATGCGTCTTTTTTGTCAAGAAAATGCCACATTCTCTTTGGAAATTCTAGATTTAAAGGTTGATTTTGAGAAAGGGGAAAGTATTCTGACTGAAGTTTCTCGCAAGTTTGATTTAGCAGTTATTAAAACAGAGCTGGAAACAAAAGGACTTAAAGTTAAGAAAGTGTGGACAGACCCTAAACAGTGGTTTGGATTAATTCTTTGTCAATCTTAACTAACAATTAGGAATTAAGTCTTTAGGAGTCCGTAGGGGCGAATGGCCATTCGCCCCTACAGGAGTCAGGAGGAAAGAAAATCACAAAGATTTAGTAGTTATGAAGATTGGGGATTTTTTTGATGTCTAATTCCCTCGGGTTTGATATTAAAAGTATTGCTGACAGTTTCTTCTTTGTTTGTACAACACATGGGGCAACATAGGGCAAGGAAAGGTTTAAATTTACTGACTTCAACTTTATTGTTAATAGCTGAATGCTGACTGTTGAAAGCTTGATTGATTTCAATATTCCTCAGCAAAAAAACATTGATGAAATGATCTAAAAATAGACTATTAAAGCTTATTCTATAAATAGAAGTAGAAGTTCCAGGATTTCTAACTCACTATTCCAATTTAGCTCTTGTCTACTTATTAAAATCTAAGAGCTTTAATTAAAAAAATATCCGAGCAAATAAATTTTCTGACATGATGAACAGTCTTAAATCTATCAATCCACCAACACTTGATCATAGTCATCCTAACAATAGACTACGTCAAGATATCCTTGATTACTTTAACAATGCTTGGCAACTTGAAGATATTTTGATGAATAGTCTAGTCGGTGAAGACACATTTTATTTCAATCCCGACCCTTTGAGAAATCCTTTAATTTTTTATCTCGGACATTCAGCAGTTTTCTACATCAATAAATTAATTCGTGTGGAATTATTAGAAAAACGCCTCAACCCTAACTATGAAATATTATTTGAATTGGGAGTAGATCCAGAAATACCAGAAGAACTAGATCAAGCGATCGCTCATATCAACTGGCCTAAACTTGAAGATGTTTGGCAGTATCGAGAAAAAGTCTATCAAATCATATTAGACCTAATTGAGAAAACTCCTTTAAATCTGCCCATCCATCAAAATCATCCTTTGTGGGCATTGATGATGGGTATCGAACATCAACGCATTCATATCGAAACTTCATCTATGTTGTTTCGGCAACTACCTGTAGAAAAACTCAAACGTCCTAGTAACTGGGAATATGCTCCTACTAATGCTAGGCAAATTGATAATGAAATGGTTGAAGTTACTGGTGGAGTAGTCAAACTAGGCAAACCAGAAGATTATCCTACTTTTGGTTGGGATATAGAATATGGCGATCGCCAAGTAGAAGTCTCGTCTTTTGTTGCTAGTAAATATTTAATTACTAATTCAGAATTTCTAGAATTTGTCAAGTCTGGTTGTTACGAAAATCAAGATTATTGGACTCAAGAAAGTTGGAATTGGAAAACTCAAAATAACATCAAACATCCGAAATTTTGGATACCTGAAAATGGTGGTTATAAATATCGAGCTATGTTTGATGAAATAGATTTACCTTTAGATTGGCCTGTGGAAGTTAATCATTATGAAGCAATGGCTTTTTGTAGTTGGAAAGGTGAAAATACTCGGTTAATGAGTGAAGCTGAATATAATTTAGCAACTTATGAAAATGGTAAGGAAGTAGAAGCAAATAATTATAATCTGAATTTTAAATTTGGTTCTCCTTCTCCAGTTGGTTTATTAGAAACTGCAAAAAATGAATCGGGATTATATGATTTGCGGGGTAATGTTTGGGAATGGTTAACTGATAATTTGAATCCTCTTTCAGGATTTAAAACTCATCAACTTTATGAAGATTATTCAGCTCCGTTTTTTGATAGTCAACATAATATGATGTTAGGAGGATGTTGGATAACTAATGGTACAGAAGCTTTGAAATATTATCGAAATTGGTTCCGTCCGAACTTTTATCAACACGCTGGTTTTAGAATAGTTCAGGTATATTAATAAATAAGTAAATAAGCTCTAAATATTCTTGAATAAAACATCCCTCTAGTATTGGCAAAAAATCTACATATTTATATATTGGCAGAAGTTATGACTCAGAAAAAGTTTTACCTATTAACTGACCCAAGTATTGATTTGTTCTTATCTTGTATCCAAATGGATTGAAGCTTTTGAAAAAATGCCAGAATTGAAAGGAATATTAGTTAAAGAGGAAGTTCAATCAAACAAAGTAATTACAGAGAGAAAAAAAAAATCATCAAAAATACTTTGGTGAAAAACATTTGACTGATGAAATGTATGAATTATTAATTAATTTATATCCTGGTATAGAACAAACTAAAAGAGCAATGCTCGAGCGGTATGGAGTATCTCAGTATTCCACTACTGAGCATTCTCAAACCATTTTTCTTGGAGATAATTTGAATGGAAAATATGCCAATAATTGGTTAATGGAAGTCGCTAAAAATTCATCAGTATTCATTTTTGTTTGTGCTACTCAAATATTGAAACCTTGGTGGCTAGAAATAACTAAACATCAAGTGTTTAATTGTCATACAGCTGTTCTATCTTATGCTCGGGGAATGTATGCTATTGAGAACCTAGCAATTAACAGAAATATTAACCAGTTTAGACAAGCTGCAGGGGTAACAATACATTATGTTGATGAAGGTGTAGATACAGGTTCAATCATTAGAACAGAAAGAATTGTAGATCCGTTTTCCTTTAATTCTATTTGGGACTTAAAAGGATATTTATATGTTACCGAATTTGATTTATATGTGAAAACTACCCAAGATATTCTGAGCAACAATGAAACTATTCCTGCTGGAGTTGCACCAGATAGTAAATTGCTAGGTCCTAATTTTATGATAAAAAACTTTACTCCAGAAAAACAAAAACAAGCAGAAGATGGTTATTTGTGGATGAAAAATTCCTGACGAGAACTTTCTATTACTTAAGGTGAACGAAGTAAATACTCTTTTAGTTTGAAAAATTTGTAGATGGGAAATAATCGATGATTAAAGTAAAAAAAACACCAAATAAAGGACGGGGTATTTTTGCTGTACAGGATATTCCCAAAGGAACTTTAGTTGAAGTTGCTCCTGCGGTAGTCTTGCCACCTGAACAACTAGAGATTTTAAATAATACGAAAGTTTTAGATTATTATTTTGTACAGCCGTTATAATATGCTACAACGAAGAAAATAAAAGGATATTTTGTCTTAGGTTTAGCTTCTCTTTGTAATCATGCATAAGACCCTAATTCCTATGTTGAATGGATTGAAGATGAAGTAGGTGTATGGTCACATTTGGTGGTCAAAAAACATATTAAAGCTGATGAGGAAGTTACCCTTTTTTACACCAATATTAATGAATATCCTGATGGTGAAACTTTTGTTTGATTTTTAGATTGATTTTGATAAAAAGTCTAGGAAATAATTCTCTACTTAATTCTGCTCCATTTTTGGAGATGTCTAGTAAACATAATATGATTTTAAGTGCTTATGCAAAATTAATTAAACATTTTATGATACATCTCCAATATTCTCCATAAATTATCAATTATTTCTCCCTATTCCCTATTCCCTCTCTCAACTAGGAAATTTCTAAAAGCGCGACACTTATACCAATCCCATCAAGTCACTTTTAACTTGAGTTAATCAAATAGTAAAACTATGAGATTTATTAGCCCAAAAACCGACTTTGCTTTCAAAAAAATATTTGGCTCCACTGAGAGTAAAGATATCTTAATCAATTTTTTGAATGCTTTAATATATTCTGGTGCATCAATAATTCAAGATTTAGAAATAATCGACCCCTATAATCCGGGAGATACCATTAGTTTAAAAGATACTTATTTAGATGTAAAAGGTCTCTTAAATGATGGCTCGAATGTGATAATTGAAATGCAAGTTTTAAACATTCCAGCATTTGAAAAGCGAGTAGTTTATAATCTATGTAAAACTTATGGGAATCAATTAGACACTGGAGAGGAATATCGAAGATTAAAACCAGTAATTGCTTTAACGATTACAGATTTTAAAATGTTTGAGAAAACAGATCGATATATTAATCATTTTGTGTTTAAGGAGAAAGAGAAATTATTTGAGTATACAGATGAAGAATTAGCAATGATATTTGTGGAATTACCAAAGTTTCCGAAAAAATTAGAAGAGTTAGAAACTATCACAGATAAATGGATTTATTTTGTGAAATCAGCTCCAAGTTTCGAAGTAATTCCTACTAATTTAGCAGAAATAAAAGAGATAGAAAAAGCTTTAAATATTGCTAATCTGGCAAATCTATCAAGAAAAGAATTAGAGGAAGTACACAAGCGGGAAGTATTTTTAGAAGACCGTGCAGGTCAAATTCTGCTAGCTCGACAGGAGGGACGAGAACAGGGACGAGAAGAAGGAATAGAGCAAGGATTAGAAGCGGTTCAACAATTAATAATGAATAATTAATAATGAATAATTACCTCTCTATGAATTGAAGAGGATTGACAAAGAGATGAAAATTTTTCTTCACAGGAGTCGATTGGATATGGCTCCGAGACCTCGCCATCTCATCCTACGGGAAGATCCGAAGATCGACCACTTATTATCCCCTTAAAAGGGGAGGCGCATACCCACAATTTTTCGGTAAGTTGTCAATGCAAAGACTAATATTAAATCAACTGGAGAGAAGATTTTCAGCAGAAATTCCTCTCATAATTAGAGAGAATATTCAACAGTTATCTCTGGAAAAGTTAGAAAATTTAGGAAGAGAAATTGATAATTTTAGTAGTTTAGAATATTTGTCTAATAGGAGCCAATAATCAGAACAGTAGTAGGTGTTCAACAATTAATAATTATTAATTACCTATTCTTGAAAAGAAGAGGATTGAAGCTTAAAGAAAATTTTTTATTTTCTCTTGTTCAATTGGATATGGCGAGGATATCTCGTCATCCCTTGACAACTTATAACTGATAACTGCAATGACAGTTTTCTCTTTTTTACCACTACCAAAATGAAAACTAATATGAACTCAAGAACTGAGGATTCTAATCCTTCAAAATCTTACTATCAAGCAGAAAAACTAGACCTAGATTCATGGTTCCAAGTAACTCAAATAGATTACGAAAAATTAATTGAAGAATATTCATTTAATAATCTGTTTAAAGGATTTGCTAAAAATCAACTTAAGCTTCTAGATGTAGGGTGTGGTACTGCTAAATTTCCTAGTTTGTTAGACAAGAAGCTTGATGATGATATTCATAGATCGGCAGATTTACTTGACATTTCAGAATACTGTCTACAAGTGGCACAAAAACAATTTGATAGTTGTCAGCATTTTAGTACAAATAAAACTTACTTATCTGCCACAGAAAATCTTCACCAATTAGTTGAAAAAACTAATAGTTACGATATTATATGGGCGATTCATTCTCTTTGTACTGTCAACCCAAATAGAATGGCAGATGTCTATCTTTACTGTTTAGATTTATTAGGTGATAATGGTAAGTTTTTAATTTATCAACTTGCTGAAAAATCTTCTTACAACAATTTATATAGTTTTTATCTAAGCCATTATCCAGAACGAAAAGATACCACATATTTTCTAACATCTGAAGACCATAAAAATATTTTAGATACATTAGGAATAAATTATGAAAATCTTAGATTGTATTTTTCCCATAGGATAAATTATGAAAGTAAAAATATCCTAGAAATATATTTTAAAAAATGTGTTTTTGATAATACATTAGATGTATTAAAATTTTTTCAACCTATATTACAAGAGTGTTTTGATGAAGAAAGTAATCAATACCAATTTAAGCAGATAGTTGATTTGCTTATCGTTGACAAAGCCAGCAATATTTAGCAATATAAGGAGATAAATCCATGAAAATAGAAGTAATTAAAATAGATGATTTTACAGTTCACGAACACCATCTAAATGTTATCTATAGTGCCGATAAATTTCAATTCTCGACAAAAGTTTTTTATCACGATGTATCTTTTTCTTCCCTGCAACAAAAATACTCTCAAGAACTGATTGAGAAAATAGCAAGTTATATTGCTTTATTTGAAGGGATGAAATTATGTTCGTTATTTCCGAAATATTACGATATTTCTAGAATATCTGCACATTTAGAAAACTCAGTTTTAAAATTTTTTGTCAAAATATACCAAGGGGTTTTTGGTCAGCATTGGTATGAAAATAATGTCACAGATTATCAACAACCAGAATTTATTTATGCACAAGATTTAGGAGAGGCTAATCCTGTATCAATATTAGGAGATAGTCGTACTATTCTGACAGGTTGTGGCGGTGGCAAAGATAGTATTGTCGCTATGAAAATGTTAGAAGAAGCAAATATTCCTTTTGCCTCCATGCAATATTCTCATAGTATTTATGGAAAACCAGATTTACAACATAATTTAATTGCTGGAGTAGTGGCAGAGGTGAATCCAGTTAAAAATCATAAAATCTCTATTTTCGATGATTTTGTTGATTTTCCTTTTTTCCAATTATATTTCCCAGAAAAATCAGGAATTATCGCTCCAGAAACTCCAGTATCTGTCTTTGAATCATTATTTTTAATGTTGGATAAAGGATACAATTACTTATGTTTGGCTCACGAAAAAAGTGCTAATACAGGAAATATGTTTTGGGAAGAAATAGGTAGAGAAGTTAACCATCAATGGGGAAAAAGTCTAGAAGCAGAACAACTTTTAGACCAATTTATTCGGGATAATCTCTTATCTAATTTTAAATACTTTAGTATCCTACAACCTATTTACGACCTTCGTATTTTTCAAAACTTGAGTAAATATCCTGAAGTTATTCCAAAAATTCATTCCTGTAATATTAAAAAACCTTGGTGTAAAAAATGCCCGAAATGTGCCTATGTTTGGTTAGGGTTAATGGCTTTTTGTCAGACAGATATTGTTGATGAAGTTTTTCAGGTAAATTTATTTGATGATGAAGATTTACTGCCGATTTTTCAAGCAATGATAGGTTTATCAACCCATACTCCCTTTGAATGTATTGGCGAAATTGATGAAAGTCGTTTGATGATGAAAAAATGTCTGGAAAAAGGTTTATCTGGCAAAGCATTAGATATCTTTACTGAAGAAGTTTTATCGGATACTAGAATTGACTGGGAAAAAATAGAATATAAATATAATTCTGTGTATGAAAAAGAACACACAATCCCAGACTGGTTATTTGAAAAGACTAAAGAAAAATTGTAAATCCGAACGGTAATCATAACCAGGGAAAAAAAGAGAAAAAATGATGATAGATGGTTTAAAAAAATCTGCGATCGCTAACTTTTTCTCAGATCCAAAACTAAAGCTCGTCAAACTTAATGAGCAAGAATATATGGAGGGACTAATTGCTTATCGCAGACAGCAAAATGAACAAGAGATGATTCTTAAAGCTACATTTCAGGTCATAGAAAAACATAAGTCTTCACAAGAAAGTTACACTATTCTTAGTATAGGTTGTGGCAGTGGACTTTTTGAGAAACCTTTTTTGACAAAGCTGATTGAATTGAAGAAATCTATTCATTTTGTTGGAGTAGATCCAAAGGAAGTAGGATGTGTAAAAACAGGAGAATGGTGTCAGGAACTTAGCACAATTCAACCAGAGAAATTTAGATTTAAAATTCATCCGGTTAAATTGAAAAAATTTGAATCATTCCAAAGTTTTGACATTATCCTATTAATTCATTCATTTTACTACTTTTCAGAAATTGAATCCTCTTTTCAGAAAATTTATGAACTTCTTAGAGAAGAAGGGATAGCAATTATTGTAATAGCTGTAAAAACAGAATTAAGGGAACTTCCTTACTATGTAAATCAGCGACTTTATCAAAGATCAATGCCTTTTAGCGACGATTTATATCAATTCTTTTCTGAACACAATATTTCTGTTCATCAAGAAATTATAGAATCTCCATTGAATATTACAAAATGTTTTCAGAAAGATTCTCAATTGGGTAAACATTTACTAGATTTTATAGTTGGTGCTAATACGACATATTTTTCTCCTTCGCAATTACAAGTATTGCTGGATTATTTGAGCAGCAATTCCCAAAAATTGGACGGGGGAAAAATCATGATTCCAAATTCTGTAAGCTTTTATTATTTTCAAAAGCAGAAGGAAGAAGAAATAAAAAAAAAGGGAACTAATGAAAAATGGTGAATCTAATCAATAATCAAAGCCAGAGGAAAAAACAGAAAAAATGATGATGAATAATTTACAAAAATCAGCGATCGCTAACTTTATCTCAGACCCAAAACTGAAGCTCGTTAAACTTAATGAGCAAGAATATATGGAAGGGCAAATTGCTTATCGCAGTCAGCAAAATGAACAAGAGATGATTCTTAAAGCTACATTTAAGGTCATAGAAAAACATCAGCCTTCACAAGAAAGTTACAGTATTTTGAGTATAGGTTGTGGCAGTGGGCTTTTTGAGAAACCTTTTTTAACAAAACTGATTGAGTTGAACAAATCTATTCATTTTGTTGGAATAGATCCAAACAAAGTAGAATGTGTAAAAACAGAAGAATGGTGTCAGGAACTTAGCACAATTAAACCAGATAAATTTAGATTTAAAATTCATCCGATTAAATTGGAAAAATTTGAATTATCCCAAAGTTTTGACATAATTCTGTTAATTCATTCATTTTACTCTTTTTTAGAAATTGAATCCTCTTTTGAGAAAATTCACGAACTTCTGAGAGAAGAAGGGATAGCAATTATTGTAATAGCTATAAAAACAGAATTCAGGGAACTTCTTTACTATGTAAATCAGCGACTTTATCAAAGGTCAATTCTTTTTAGCGACGATTTATATCAATTCTTTTCTGAACACAATATTTCTGTTCATCAAGAAATTATAGAATCTCCATTGAATATTACAAAATGTTTTCAGAAAGATTCTCAATTGGGTAAACATTTACTGGATTTTATAGTTGGTGCTAATACGACATATTTTTCTCCTTCCCAATTACAAGTATTGCTGGATTATTTGAGCAGCAATTCCCAAAAATTGGAGGGGGGAGAAATTATGATTCCAACTTCTGTAAGCTTTTATTATTTTCAAAAGAAGAACTAAAAAAAAGGGAACTAATGAAAAATTGTGAATCTAATCAATAATCAAAGCCAGAGGAAAAAAGAGATAAAATGATGATAGATAGTTCACAAAAGTCGGCGATCGCTAACTTTTTATCAGATCCAAAACTCAAGCTCGTCAAACTTAATGAGCAAGAATATATGGAAGGACTAACTGCTTATCGCAGTCAACAAAATGAACAAGAGATGATTCTTGACGCTACGCTTCAGGCCATAGAAAAACATCAGTCTTTACAAGAAAGTTACAGTATTTTGAGTATAGGTTGTGGTAGTGGAATTTTTGAGCAAGCTTTTTTGACAAAGCTGCTTGAGTTGAACAAATCTATTCATTTTGTTGGAGTATATCCAAATGAAGTAGAGTGTGTAAAAATCCAAGAATGGTGTCAGAAACTTAGCACATTTAAACCAAATAAATTTGGGTTTGAAATTCATCCCGTGAACTTAGAAGAATTTCAACCTCCTCAAACTTTTGACATCATCCTATTAATTCATTCATTTGACTATTTTTCAGAAATTAAATCTTCTTTTGAGAAAGTTTACGAACTTATTGGGGAAGAAGGGATAGCAATTGTTGCAATAAATTTAAAAAGAGAAATAAGCGAACCTTATTACTATGTAAATCAGCGACTTTATAAAAGATAAAGATTTTATAGTGAAGATTTAGATCGAGTCCTTTCTGAAAAAAATATTTCTTTTCATCAAGAAATTATAGAGTTTTCAGTTAATATTACAAAATGTTTTCAGAAAGATTCTCAGTTAGGTAAACATTTACTGGATTTTATAGTTGGTGCTAATACAACATATTTTTCTCCTTCCCAATTACAAGTATTGCTGGATTATTTGAGCAGCAATTCACAAAAGTTGGAGAGTGGAGAAATTATGATTCCAAATTCTGTAAGTCTTTATTATTTTCAAAAGAAGAACTAAAAAAAAGGGAACTAATGAAAAATTGTGAATCTAATCAATAATCAAAGCCAGAGGAAAAAAGAGATAAAATGATGATAGATAGTTCACAAAAGTCGGCGATCGCTAACTTTATCTCAGACCCAAAACTCAAGCTCGTTAAACTTAATGAGCAAGAATATATGGAAGGGCAAATTGCTTATCGCAGTCAGCAAAATGAACAAGAGATGATTCTTAAAGCTACATTTAAGGTCATAGAAAAACATCAGCCTTCACAAGAAAGTTACACTATTTTGAGTATAGGTTGTGGCAGTGGAATTTTTGAGAAACCTTTTTTGACAAAGCTGCTTGAGTTGAACAAATCTATTCATTTTGTTGGAGTAGACCCAAACAAAGTAGAATGTGCAAAAACAGAAGAATGGTGTCAGGAACTTAGCACATTTCAACCAGAGAAGTTTATATTTAAAATTCATCCGATTGAATTGGAAAAATTTGAATCATCCCAAAGTTTTGACATCATTCTATTAATTTATTCATTTTACTATTTTTCAGAAATTGAATCCTCTTTTGAGAAAATTCACGAACTTCTGAGAGAAGAAGGGATAGCAATTATTGTAATAGCCATAAAAACAGAAATAAGCGAACCTTATTACTATGTAAATCAGCGACTTGATCAAAGATCAATGCTTTTTAGCGACGATTTACATCAATTCTTTTCTGAACACAATATTTCTGTTCATCAAGACATTATAGAATCTCCACTGAATATTACAAAATGTTTTCAGAAAAATTCTCAATTGGGTAAACATTTACTGGATTTTATAGTTGGTGCTAATACGACATATTTTTCTCCTTCGCAATTACAAGTATTGCTGGATTATTTGAGCAGCAATTCCCAAAAATTGGAGGGGGGAGAAATTATGATTCCAACTTCTGTAAGCTTTTATTATTTTCAAAAGAAGAAGGAAGAAGAAATAAAAAATTCGATGGAGGAGTCAGGAGTCAGGAGTCAGGAGTCAGGAGGGAAGAAAGAAGAATAAAGAAGAGGAAAAAAATCAAGTTTTTTGATCACTAATTAGGGTTTGCGTATGGAAAGTCTTTTTGCTGGGGTAGGAGACAGGAAGAACAGGGAATGAGCGAGGAGGTAGGAATAAGAATTGTCTCTCAATTTTTCTGCCATAATCATCCCAAAATACTAGCTTTTTGAGATTTTTCCACCGAAAAGCTGGTACTTTTTTCAACTCTAAAACGCTAAAACCTTTATCTGTCAATACTTTTATAATTGATCGGTAAGCCCTAATTATCCGGACATGATATGAGTTATGAACGAGTGGAAAAAGACGAAAATAGGATTGATTCAAGAAATTAATAATTGACAAGAGATTATTAATATGCAAGCAGATGTTAATGAGGGAAAATTAAATCTATTCGTTAATCAATCTATGAATTAAACTATGCCAAATTAAACCAACAATAATTAACCCTAAACCAACTAACCAAATTTGTTGCTCCACCCAAAAAGCTAAAAACAAACAAGCAGCTAAACCAACCCAACCTAACCACTTAGGATAAAGTCTCTCCTCTGAAGAAAGTTTCAGAGCAGCAAAATTAGTAATAGCATAATAAATCAGAACATTAAAAGCACTAAAAGACCAAGTAGTTTTCACATCCCCAATTAAAACTAAAAAAGCGATCGCTACTCCCACCACTATCACAGCTATATTTAATAATTAATAATTAATTATTACCTATCCTTGAAAAGAAGAGGATTGACTGAGAGGAAAATTAAATCTATTCGTTAATCAATCTATGAATTAAACTATGCCAAATTAAACCAACAATAATTAACCCTAAACCAACTAACCAAATTTGTTGCTCCACCCAAAAAGCTAAAAACAAACAAGCAGCTAAACCAACCCAACCTAACCACTTAGGATAAAGTCTCTCCTCTGAAGAAAGTTTCAGAGCAGCAAAATTAGTAATAGCATAATAAATCAGAACATTAAAAGCACTAAAAGACCAAGTAGTTTTCACATCCCCAATTAAAACTAAAAAAGCGATCGCTACTCCCACCACTATCACAGCTATATTTAATAATTAATAATTAATTATTACCTATCCTTGAAAAGAAGAGGATTGACTGAGAGGAAAATTAAATCTATTCGTTAATCAATCTATGAATTAAACTATGCCAAATTAAACCAACAATAATTAACCCTAAACCAACTAACCAAATTTGTTGCTCCACCCAAAAAGCTAAAAACAAACAAGCAGCTAAACCAACCCAACCTAACCACTTAGGATAAAGTCTCTCCTCTGAAGAAAGTTTCAGAGCAGCAAAATTAGTAATAGCATAATAAATCAGAACATTAAAAGCACTAAAAGACCAAGTAGTTTTCACATCCCCAATTAAAACTAAAAAAGCGATCGCTACTCCCACCACTATCACAGCTATATTTAATAATTAATAATTAATTATTACCTATCCTTGAAAAGAAGAGGATTGACTGAGAGGAAAATTAAATCTATTCGTTAATCAATCTATGAATTAAACTATGCCAAATTAAACCAACAATAATTAACCCTAAACCAACTAACCAAATTTGTTGCTCCACCCAAAAAGCTAAAAACAAACAAGCAGCTAAACCAACCCAACCTAACCACTTAGGATAAAGTCTCTCCTCTGAAGAAAGTTTCAGAGCAGCAAAATTAGTAATAGCATAATAAATCAGAACATTAAAAGCACTAAAAGACCAAGTAGTTTTCACATCCCCAATTAAAACTAAAAAAGCGATCGCTACTCCCACCACTATCACAGCTATATAAGGCGTGGTTTGCTCACTATTCAATCTAGCAATAACTTTCGGTACATCTCGACGACGCCCCATTGCTAACAAAACCCTGGACAAACCCAAAATTAAATTTAACAACACTCCCAACATTGCCGTCACAGCACCAATAGCAATTAACTTCGGAATCACAGGAACACCTAAACCTCCCACTCTAGCAATAACTTCCAGAGGAGCAGCTAAACTAACATCTGCTTGAGACAATTTATTAATAACTTCCTGACCAACCACCACAGTAACCACAGCGATCGACATATATAACAAACAAGTAACTATCATAGTTAAAGCGATCGCTCTCGGAATAGTACGTCGTGGTTCCTTAACCTCCTCCCCCAAAGTTGCAATACGACCGTAACCAGTATAAGCAACAAACATTAAAGCAGCAGCTTGAAGTAAAGATGCTAAAGGTTTATCCCCAGCAAAAAAAGGCGTAAAATTTTCCCCAGCAGACGATACTACTTGAGGCACCCCTACCAAGATAAACATAACCAGAGAAAATAACGTAATCGAAACAATAATAATATTAGTAAAATTAGAACGACGAATTCCACTTAACACAACTATAGTTAATACAACCACAGCAGTTAAAGCAGTCAACACCAACCAAGTTTGATTATTCACACCAAAAGCATTCAGCAAATAACCAGCAAAACCCAAAGCAGCAGTAGCAGCAGAAGCACTTTTCGCCAACAGAAACATCCACCCCGCAATAAAACCCAACCAATGATTCAGATATTTGTTAAACTAAGCCAGTTTGTTACCAAACCGACTCGTCTTCAGAACCGGACGTGAGACTTTCACCTCATCACGGCTCCTCTCTTAAACGTCCCTTGTCATGGGTACACCCCTGCCTTAATATCAACA
>NZ_JAAHGO010000107.1 GCF_010672455.1 Okeania sp. SIO2C9
TATGCTAACTCTTATGCAGGATGTACCCATGACAAGGGACGTCTAAGAGAGGAGCCGTGATGAGGTGAAAGTCTCACGTCCGGTTCTGAAGACGAGTCGGTTTGGTAACAAACTGACTTAGTTTAACAATTCCCACAACTTGTTTTCATCCAAGGGCTAAAGCCACTTGGCTTTCAACTGCACGTTTTTTTTGTAAATATTTCAAATATTCATAGCTTCTAACTTCCGGTAATAAGTCTTTGTAGTAGCTACAATATTGATCGATGAACGATACTGTTGGTTGTGCATCCCTGGGCAAGTGTTTGAGAATTTGTAATTTTACATCCATTATCATACCTACTTTACAGAGCTTTTGAGTTTTCACTTCTTTATTTTAATTCTCGGAGAGTGATAAAAGAGGGTTAATAAGAATATTTATTAGTAATTTTTAATATAATTATAATATATATTTATTAATTGATTATATTATGATTTATTATAAAATTAGTAATGTTAAGGTTTCTTAACATTATATATCTAGAATTGCCTATAAACCCGTATGTATACTCATAATCTTTGAGTAAGCACTCTTGACCAAATCTGAAATTTTCTGCAAGATATACAGTTAAAGGCGATCCCGGCGATCCCAAAAAAATGCTGTTCTTATCGTTTCTATATATCTGGAAACTCTTAAGAGCCTTCAAGTATTTGTTGGATCCGGAAAAAGAGTCCTTCAAAAAAACAAGAAATTAGATGCCATTTCCTATTAGATTTTGGGAAATGAAATGCAAAAACTGTAAAAAAATAGGAGAAAATAAAGAATGGTTCAAGAACGTCCACCTCTAGAAGAGATGACTTTGCGACAACTACGCAAAGTTGCTAGTGAGCTAGGTATATCTCGTTACAGCAGAATGCGTAAAGCACAACTACTGGCATCAGTTATGGAAGCTCAGGGTATTAGCCATATCCCATCCCCTCCACCTTCAGCATTAGAAACACAAGAAGAGGTGGAGGCAAAAAAATTTGAATTAGGGCAAGAAAACAACAATGATGATTTTCTTTCATCCATTGATGAAGGTTTAACAGATTTACCTAATGGTTATACTCAAAGCCGAATAGTTTTAATGCCACGAGATCCAGAGTGGGCATACGCCTATTGGGATATTCCTAATGGACAGAAAGAAGAATTACGTCGTCAGGGGGGACAGCAGTTAGCGCTGCGTATCTATGATGTGACTGACATAAAATTAAGCTACCAAAGCCCTCATAGCATTCAGGAATATCCTTGTGATGAATTAGCTCGTGAATGGTACATACCAATCCCAGTAAGCGATCGCGACTATGTTGTGGAAATAGGGTATCGATGTGCTGATGGTCGGTGGTTAGTTTTAGCTAGTTCTGAGCGAGTGCATATTCCACCAGTTTATCCCTCAGATTGGATTGATGACCAATTCATCACAGTGAGTTGGGATGAAGATTTACACGGCAAAACCTTTATGGAACTGGTTCCTGCCAGTCGCAAAATTACTTTTCATGATAATCCCGATGATATTTATGAAGAGATGTTCGGTATAGCTGAAATCGAGAATCAAAGGATTGCTGGTTCAATGTTTGGTTCTATTCAAATGGTTCCTGGTTCAGGCCAAATGATTGAAGAAGGAGTCAGTTCCTATGCTATGGCATCAGGTGTAGGGATGTGGTCATCTGGTAGCAATATCTCTGGAGCTACTCAAACCATGTCTGGTGTAGGTTTAACTGCTTCAGGAGTAGGTCAAACTATGTCTGGTGTAGGTTTAACTGCTTCAGGAGTAGGTCAAACTATGTCTGGTGTAGGTTTAACTGCTTCAGGAGTAGGTCAAACCATGTCTGGTGTAGGTTTAACTGCTTCAGGAGTAGGTCAAACTATGTCTGGTGTAGGTTTAACTGCTTCAGGAGTAGGTCAAACCATGTCTGGTGTAGGTTTAACTGCTTCAGGAGTAGGTCAAACCATGTCTGGTGTAGGTTTAACTGCTTCAGGAGTAGGTCAAACCATGTCTGGTGTAGGTTTAACTGCTTCAGGAGTAGGTCAAACTATGTCTGGTGTAGGTTTAACTGCTTCAGGAGTAGGTCAAACTATGTCTGGTGTAGGTTTAACTGCTTCAGGAGTAGGTCAAACTATGTCTGGTGTAGGCATGAATATGTCAGGGTTAGGTCAAACCATGTCCGGTGTAGGCATGAATATGTCAGGGTTAGGTTTAACTACTTCCGGTATGGGAATGAATATGTCTGGTGTAGGTTTAACTGCTTCCGGTATGGGAATGAATATGTCTGGTGTAGGTTTAACCATGTCAGGGGTAGGTTTAACTACTTCCGGCATGGGCATGAATATGTCTGGTGTAGGTTTAACTACTTCCGGCATGGGCATGAATATGTCTGGTGTAGGTCAAACCATGTCAGGGGTAGGTTTAACTACTTCCGGCATGGGCATGAATATGTCTGGTGTAGGTTTAACTACTTCCGGCATGGGCATGAATATGTCTGGTGTAGGTTTAACTACTTCCGGCATGGGCATGAATATGTCTGGTGTAGGCATGAATATGTCTGGTGTAGGTCAAACCATGTCTGGTGTAGGTTTAACTACTTCCGGCATGGGCATGAATATGTCTGGTGTAGGTTTAACTACTTCCGGTGTAGGCATGAATATGTCTGGTGTAGGTCAAACCATGTCCGGTGTCGGCATAAATATGTCAGGGTTAGGTCAAACCATGTCAGGAGTAGGTTTAACTACTTCCGGCATGGGCATGAATATGTCAGGGTTAGGTCAAACCATGTCCGGTGTCGGCATGAATATGTCAGGGTTAGGTCAAACCATGTCAGGAGTAGGTTTAACTACTTCCGGCATGGGCATGAATATGTCAGGGGTAGGTTTAACCACTTCCGGCATGGGCATGAATATGTCAGGGTTAGGTCAAACCATGTCCGGCATGGGTTTAACTGCTTCGGGTGTAGGTTTAACCATGTCCGGCATGGGTTTAACTGCTTCGGGTGTAGGTTTAACCATGTCCGGTGTAGGTTTAACTACTTCCGGCATGGGCATGAATATGTCTGGTGTAGGTTTAACCATGTCCGGTGTAGGTTTAACTGCTTCGGGTGTCGGCATGAATATGTCTGGTGTAGGTTTAACTACTTCCGGCATGGGCATGAATATGTCTGGTGTAGGTTTAACCATGTCCGGTGTAGGTTTAACTACTTCCGGCATGGGCATGAATATGTCTGGTGTAGGTTTAACCATGTCCGGTGTAGGTTTAACTACTTCCGGTATGGGCATGAATATGTCTGGTATCGGTTTAACCATGTCCGGTGTAGGTTTAACTACTTCCGGCATGGGCATGAATATGTCTGGTGTAGGTTTAACCACTTCCGGCATGGGCATGAATATGTCTGGTGTTGCTGCTTCTATGCCACCAGTTCGTCCCCGCAAGTTCTGGTTAGTTGCTGATGCGGAACTGATTATTCACGGTGCAACGGAACCGGATGCTACTGTCACTATTGGTGGACGACCTATTAAACTAAATTCTGATGGTACTTTCCGTTTCCAGATGGCCTTCCCTGATGGTTTAATTGATTATCCTATCATGGCAGTGGCAGTCGATGGCGAACAAAACCGCTCTATACACATGAAGTTCGCTCGTGAAACCCCGGAACGTCGCACTAATACAAAGCAAGAAGCTGTTTTGGAATGGATAAGATGAAAAATCAGCAGTTTAACTATTGATAGCTAAAGCATAAGTAGCGATCGCTCATTTATACCTTGCTAAGAAAGTGTTTGTAAAGTTTTGTAAGGTAAAGCGATCGCCCTTATAACTGTAACAAGTTACTTATTTATCCCAGAGTTTACCGAAAAATTGTGGGTATGCGCCTCCCCTTTTAAGGGAATAATAAAGAAAATTTTCATGAATTTGTCAATCCTCTTCAATTCATGGAGAGGTAATTATTCATTATTAATTGTTGAAACTCTCCAATACCCAATTTGCAAGTGGGAAAAACACTTCATAATTCTTTACAAACAATCTCTAAATAACCCCGGTAAAGTTCCCCGGGGGTTGATCATTGAATCAGTTATAGCAACTGCCAGGGCGGTTAGGACACAGAAAAATATAAAATTATTAGACCATCTTATAGAGGCGATATAGCTGCCACACCTGCTCCGCCAACGCTATGTTTATCCTTTATGTTCTAAGCGCCTTGGCGACTGCTATATATCAAGTATCATTAATGAGACAAGGGTAAAAATGCTCTTCTCGATTCTCTTGAGAATCTCCCCCAATTCCTCCTAATTCCTTACTCTGGTTTCTCTGCTCCGGTCTCCCTAAAACTTTTGGCGTTCCTGAATTAGGGTTAATTCACGCTTCTTCGGTGGGATGTTCCTGTTCCTGCAAATTCCTGGGAGCGAACCCTTGAAGAAATCACAAATTTTCCTCTGAATAGCGATTTTTCTGGCTTTTACATACTACATTTTTTCGTGCGGAATGTGGGTTCAAAGATTGCTTGATTTAAAAGAACAAGGTATCTATACCTATTTTAATGAAGTAATAAAAAATCGGATTATCGAAGTAATTAAGTAGTAAAATTTAAAGGACAAACTTGAGAAGCAACTATGTAAACTTTAGAACGCTTTTATGCAGAAGGTTTAATGGGTAAAATAGATATGAATTCAGAATATCGTGAAAAAACTTTGGCAGTTTGGCGTTATCAATTAGAGCGTTTATGGCTGGAAGTAGAACCATAATTAAGAAGATGTTATACCATTTTCAAAAAATACTATTACAGTGCTTTATTCTGTTGGTAGGAGTTTTGAGATTAATACTGTAGCGACTTTTTTTGAATTTGGTATTAAGTGTTAGGTTTTAGGTTGAATTGAGTCAAGTACTAAGTTTTATTATGTTATATCAAATCTATTTGTATACTTATTGAAAAACCTCCTGTGACAACTTGCTTCTATCAGAGGATAGAAGAGCTAATGTGCTTCGCCGAAGCAGGGTTGTACCGCTGTTCTCCGCGACAGTCTTCCCTTAGTCGCTCATTGGGAAATAAAGTCTAAATGCTGAAGCACTTACTGATAAGTGATAACTAATTCAATAACTCTAGTAAAAAACAAATCAAAAACTGAGAAAAAGTGTCTAATTTTACAGTAAAAAAATCAACTAAAAAAATGGATATTATTTCAATACTTAAACAAGATTATCAAAAATTTCCTGCCGATCAAACTTACGGTATCTATGCAGAAAATGTTTACTTTGAAGACCCATTAAATAAATTTAGAGGAATTGACCGTTATCAAAAAATGATCGGCTTTATGAAAAGTTGGTTTAACAATATTCAACTGGAATTACACGATATTAGTCACTCAGGAGATTTAATTAAAACCCGTTGGACACTTAGTTGGACAGCTCCTGTGCCTTGGAAACCTCGAATGGCAATACCAGGATGGAGTGAATTGAAACTAAATACATATGGACTTATTAACAGTCATATTGACTATTGGGATATTTCTCGACTAGATGTTTTAAAACAGGTTTTTCAAGTGAAGTAGCTAAATAATTCTCAGCTTATTTTTTGATATATTTTGACAAAAAAGCACAATTTTGATATAGTAAATATCCCTAGATGCTGGAAAAGTCAAAAAACCGCTAAAGTTAAAATATTTGACATCCTCCCCGGCTTAAAGGCGCGGGGATTCCTACCGAGCTGTAGCCCCTCGGCGGGTTGACGTTTTGCTGGCGCAAAGCTCTGCTAACACTGGCTGCTGCACCCACCCCTCTTGCTCCCCTCCCGGGAGGGGATGGGGGTGGGTTACGCTTGCCTCCACATCCGTTTAATGTCTCGGATTGCCCACCCGCGACTAATATATTTATTGCTGCGTTTTCGTCACGATAACCTCCGGTTAAGCGTAAGCTATCGTGCTTAGTACCACAATTAAGGCATTCCCACTCCCTGACTGAAAGGTCTAATTTTCCACCTTTAAAACCACAACATGAGCATACTTGGGATGTTGGTTCCCAACGACTAATTACTCTTAGAACGCGACCGTATTTTTCTGTTTTCCCTTCTAACAGCGTCCTAAATTGCCTCCAACCTAAATCTGATATTGATCTAGATAATTTACGGTCTCTTGGTGCGCGTTCCGCAAGCGAGCTGGCGTCGTCGCGGGGTCGCACCGCTTTTTTACCATTCCAGAAACATTGTCATACCTCTAAAACAATTGTTTGGTTTTCACGAATTATTTCGGTGGATAATTTATGTAGAAAATCTGTTCTTGTATCCTTAAGTTTCGCATGTTTGCGCAGCATTCCGAAGGAAAACTTAGCAACTCTAAGTCGCACTTTTTCATAACGATTTGACCCTTTAGTTTTCTTAGAAAATGACTTACTTAATTTTCTATACTTCTTAATCCGTTTTTTTAACGGTTTGGGTGCATCAATTTTTTGACCATTACTCAAAGTAGCAAAAGTAGAAATCCCTAAATCTATACCTACTGAATTATCAGTATGAGCCAAGGTTTCTGGTATAATTTCTACTACAAAACTTAAGAAATACCTAGTAGGGGCGATTTCCGTTCCGGAATGCTCCGCAAACGCGAATCGCCCCTACAATCTTTAACCACTGTTACTGATGATGGAGCAGCAGGTAATTCTCTTGACCAAACAATTTTCAGCTTTCCAATTTTTGCTAAATAGACTTTATGTTGACCAATTTTAAACCCTGCTTTTGTAAACCTTGCAGTGCTTTTGTAAACCTTGCAGTTTGTTTTGACTTTCTAGTTTTGAATTTAGGAGGTTTAACAGGTTTACCTTTTCTCTTACCTTTTGTTGACTTAAAAAAGTTTTAATAAGCCTGGTTTAAATCATTTAAAGATTGCTGCAATGGTATAGCATAAACCTCTGACAACCATTCCCTATTTTCAGTTTTTTTAGCTTGAGTTATAAACTGTTTTTGTAGTTACGAATTAGTCGGTTTCTTTTGTCCTAATTTATATTTATGTTGGCAGCAATCTAGACCATCATTCCAAACAACACGGGCACAACCAAATAGCTTTGCTAATCGGTATTTTTGTCATGGTGTTGGATAGATATGGTACTTAAATCTAGCTTTCATCATTCCTATATGAACTAATAGTATGATAACATAATTTATTGAATAAAAAGCAATTTAAAAGTCGCCCTTCTAGGGCGAGGCTTTAGACTCAATTTTTCGGTAAAAATTTTTCATAAAAGGTTAAATATTGATGCGCGTAATATTAATGACGGGAAAAGGTGGCGTTGGCAAAACATCAGTGGCTGCCTCAACAGGACTACGTTGTGCAGAGTTAGGCCATAAAACTTTGGTTCTCAGCACTGACCCAGCTCACTCCCTAGCAGATAGCTTTGATATGGAAATGAGCCACGAACCTCGGAAGGTTAGGGAAAATCTTTGGGGTGCTGAGTTGGATGCTTTGATGGAACTGGAGGGAAACTGGGGAGCTGTAAAACGTTATATTACTCAGGTTTTGCAGGCGCGGGGTTTGGATGGTGTGCAAGCTGAAGAGTTGGCAATTTTGCCGGGAATGGATGAAATTTTTGGTCTAGTGCGGATGAAGAGGCACTATGACGAGGGAGAATATGATGTTTTAATTATTGATTCTGCTCCGACTGGTACTGCTTTGCGACTTTTGAGTTTGCCGGAAGTGGGGGGTTGGTATATGAGGAAGTTTTATAAGCCTTTGCAGGGAATGTCGGTGGCATTAAGACCTCTTTTTGAGCCTATTTTTAAACCTATTACTGGTTTTTCTTTGCCAGATAAGGAAGTTATGGATGCTCCTTATGAATTTTATGAGCAAATTGAGGCTTTGGAAAAAGTTTTAACTGATAATACTAAGACTTCTGTGCGGTTAGTTACTAATCCTGAAAAGATGGTAATTAAGGAGTCTTTACGCGCTCATGCTTATTTAAGTTTGTACAATGTTTCTACGGATTTAGTAGTAGCTAATCGGATTATTCCTGATTCTGTCACTGACCCTTTCTTTAAAAAGTGGAAGGAAAATCAACAGCAATATCGGCAAGAAATTCACGATAATTTTAGACCTTTACCTGTGAAGGAAGTACCTCTTTATTCTGAGGAGATGTGTGGTTTGGCTGCTTTGGAGAGATTGAAAGAAACTTTGTATGGAGATGAAGATCCTAGTCAGGTTTACTATAAGGAAAATACTGTTAAGGTAGTGCAAGAGAAGGGGAATTATAATTTGGAGTTATATTTGCCTGGAATTCCTAAAGAGAAAATTCAATTGAATAAAACTGGGGATGAGTTGAATATTAGAATTGGTAATCATCGTCGGAATTTGGTTTTGCCTCAAGCTTTGGCAGCGTTGCAACCTGCGGGGGCAAAGATGGAGGATGATTATTTGAAAATTAGGTTTGCTGAAGCGGTAAAAGTTTAGGCATAGTTATTTTTTTGTGGGAGGAGGTTTAGATTTTTTTCTTTTGCTGAAGGCGTAAAGATTATTTTTCAACCTACTCCTACAAGAGAAAATTCAAAGTAAGCATCATTTATTTGGTTTTGAGCGACATTTAATTAATTAGACAATCAATACTTCTAAAAGAGAAAATTCAATTGAATAAAACTGGGGATGAGTTGAATATTAGAATTGGTAATCATCGTCGGAATTTGGTTTTGCCTCAAGCTTTGGCAGCATTGCAACCTGCGGGGGCAAAAATGGAGGATGATTATTTGAAGATTAGGTTTGCTGAAGCGGTAAAAGTTTAGGTTAGTTATTTTGTTGTGGGAGGAGGTTTTAAATTTTTTCTTTTGCTGAAGACGTAGAGATTATTTTTCAACCTACTCCTACAAGATAAAATTCAAAGTAAGCATCATTTATTTGGTTTTGAGCGACATTTAATTAATTAGACAATCAATACTTCTAAAAGAGAAAATTCAATTGAATAAAACTGGGGATGAGTTGAATATTAGAATTGGTAATCATCGTCGGAATTTGGTTTTGCCTCAAGCTTTGGCAGCGTTAACCAGGGAGGAAAAAATGGAGGATGATTATTTGAAGATTAGGTTTGCTGAAGCGGTAAAAGTTTAGGGTGGTTATTTTTTTGTGGGAGCTAGGTTTTGATTTTTTTCTTTTGCTGAAGGCGTAGAGATTATTTTTCAACCTACTCCTACAAGAGAAAATTCAATTGAATAAAACTGGGGATGAGTTGAATATTAGAATTGGTAATCATCGTCGGAATTTGGTTTTGCCTCAAGGTTTTGCACCGTTAATCTGGGGGGAAAAAATGGAGGATGATTATTTGAAGATTAGGTTTGCTGAAGCGGTAAAAGTTTAGGGTAGTTATTTTGTTGTGGGAGGAGGTTTGAATTTTTCTTTGTGCTGAAGCTATCAAGATTATTTTTCAATCTACTCCTACAAGAGAAAATTCAAAGTAAGCATCATTTATTTGGTTTTGAGCGACATTTAATTAGAAAATCAATACTTTTTAGTAAGTCTTTCCTAACGCCTAAATTATTTATAGCCAACTTGATAATTCCCTTCAATCAAATTGTTTGAGGATACATATCAAAAACAATTTGCTCTTCTTCTTCCCCTGGTTTATGGTTAATGTAGGTTTTTAGGTTCCATTCAACAGTTTTATATCCTTTAAAGGCGCCGATAAATGCTCCTATTCCTGCTCCAACAGAAATTACTGTTCCAAGTCCAGGGACGACAATATCTATCTCTTTATTTCCACCAATGTATTGTTTTAACGATTCCTCTAGTAATTTTTCGCCTCCTTTTAATATTGGATACAACTGCGGATACAAATTCAAAGCAGCGATACCACCGAGAGCAGCTCCCGTTGAAGATTGTAGAAAAATTTCTGAAATATACTCAACAACTTCAGGCTCAGAATCTTGAAGTATATTGATCTGAACTTTATGCTTGGAAAAAATCTTTTTTACCTTTTCCAAAACTTCAGGCTCTGTTTTTGGTACTGAAAAACCGAATCTATGCCCTACTTCAATAAAACCTTCTAGTTTGGTTAAGAACTTCTCTTGGTCTTTACAAACAACTGGCTGATTACCCAATCTATCTGGTCTGAAAATTTTGTAAACAGGTCTAGGAAATTGTACTCAAGACATGACTTTAAAACTTAATATTGTGTGACAATTATTAGTGTAAATGTTACAACCAGCTATTTTTAAGTGTGGTTTTCCCTATGAAATTTATCTAGTTTTACGAACAAAAATAAAATCAAAAGTCAAAAATATATAAAAATAAGCCTTTGATAAATTTCAACCATAAGCCATTTTCATGTAAAGTAATTTGATAGGATCAAAAATATTCAACATAATAGATATTAGAAATAAATACTATAACGATCTAGTTATGACTACAGAAGTTCGTACAACAGAAGCAGCATTTTTACTCAATATATCGACAGGTAGACTGCGTATATTACTCCAACAAAATAGAGTTGTAGGAGCTTACAAGTTTGAAAGATTTTGGATGATTCCTCTTAACAGCCGAGGAGTTCCAGAAATTACATCTGGTCGTCGCGGTCCTCAAGGAACCTGGAACAAGGCTGAACGTACAGGGAATACATTTGTTCATGTTCTCCGAAAGACTATTGACTATAACCGAGATAATAAAACTTCTCATCCCGCAATTGCTGTAAAAGTAGGAGGTAAGAAAGATTATTGCCATGCTCTAAAAATTAACGGACCTTGCCAAATCGTTTATCAGCCCCATCAACCTAACAACAGTCAAGCAGGCGGAGCTCGTCTGTGGATTGAGGTTGAACCACAACATATTGTAGAGCGAATCTACTTTTCAGATGGAGATTACGGTCCGCCCCCGGAAGTAACTCAGCAGAGGCAAAAGAAGAAAGAAAAAAGTAAAAAGTCTTCTCAGAAGAAATGTTTGAGAAAATCAAAGAAAAAATCTTAGCCTATTTTCTTTAGGCATCTAGAAAATATCTAGAATAGCTTTGAATTACTGGGGTTCTTGAAAGACTCCTCTAGTTTGTGCTGAATATTTAAGCTCTAATTTTCTTATCCTAGTAAAAAGAATAGCAAGATATATCGAGCTGTTAAAAATTTAAAACTATTAAATACAGCCTTAAGAAGTAATGATCGGAAAATTTTTTACAAAGTTATTAGAGAACGGGAAGCTCGAATAAGTTGAGAATATTTTCCTGACAGAGACGGGAAATTTTTTATTGTATCTAAATTTATCATACTCTTTCATCTCGGCAAAGAATTAAGTTGAGAATATTTAGCTCATTAGAACTTAAAGATAGCGATCGCTATAAATTTTTTCTCGCATTTTTCCTCAATCATAACTAGGAAAAACAAGAAATTGAAGCTCCCGATATATCCAAGAAATTGGTAAAGTATTATGGGAGAGATAAGAAGAATTTTCTGAATTTATAGTGGCAGAATATTCCCAGATTTTGCCAATATTTTTAATTTCATACTTCCTGTTTTCGGCAAATAATTAAGTTAAGAATATTCAATTAATTGGAAGTTAAAAGATAGCGGTCGCTATAAATTTTTCTCGCATTTTTCCTAAACTATAACTACGAAAAACGAGAAATGAAAACTGTTGATATTTATGACTAATGTCTAAACTATTGTAGGAAGGATAAGGATAATTTTCAGAGTATTCCGCAGATTTTGCCGATATTTTAAAGTTCAGACTTCCTATTTTCGGCAAATAATTAAGTTGAGAATATTCAACTCATTGGAAGTTAAAAGATAGCGGTCGCTATAAATTTTTTCTCGCATTTCTCCTAAGCTATAACTGCGAAAAACGATAAATGGAAACTCCCGATATTTCCGACCAATGGGTAGGGTATTATATGCGAGATAAAGGGACTGAACATATCGAGATAAAAGGGTTCTAAATTCTTTTTCTTCTTCAATTATTGGCTCCTGTTTAAAATATTTACTAATTAATTCTTGACTCATAAATACAAACAAGGGTACAGCATAATACTGGTCTAAGTTTTGACTATTTTGTTCAAACCATTGGGTTGTATCAATATTACCTTTGTCTCCTTTCAGCAACTTGATAAACTCCAAAGCAGTTTCCATTGCAGATTTAAGATTAGGTGGATAATCTTGACTTTTGCTAATTGCCCACATTTTTTTGAATAATTCATCATTAGCGAATTTTCTAATTTGTTCTTCTAATCCTATTTGATAAGTTTCTTCTAATTTTTGGTGATAAATAGGCACTACTAATAAATTACCAGTCAAATGACCTGTTTCAATATTGCCAAAGTCTAATAATTTATCGAGTCGGTTAAATAATGTTAGAAGTTGAGTCTTGAAAGAATCTATTAGAGAAATATAAGTAGTATTTTGAGAATCGGAATTAGGCAAAGTAAATTCTGCTTCTCTGAGAATTTGTGTCAGACTGGAATAAACAAATTGAAGACTTTGTTTTTCTGGGTGTCGGTTATGTTCGTTTTTTAATTCTCGAATTAGGTTAGTTATTTTTTCTGAGAAGCTATTTCCTGCTGTTGAAATAGATTTTCCACCAATAGGAATTATCAGAAAATTTTTCTTTGCCAGATTACCAGCACCTACTATTCTAGTCATTATTGAGAGTTTGAGAATTAATAGAATATCTAATAAATTAATCAGGCTTTCTTCCAGGAAAAGTTTTCTTTCTTCATCGTAATCTTCTGGGGAAGTATCGTTATCTTTAGGATAATAAGTTACAGAATCGCTCAAATAAAATATTATTTGTTTTTCTTGATTATCTAAAGTTATTTTTTTCCCATTTTCTTGATATTGACCCCGCGCTCTATAGATGACCTGAATTACTTCCATCAGATTTTTTTCTATCTGGAAATGAGGTATTTCAACTAAGATATTTTTGGCTTTAGGAAAGGATAAGCCTCGACTTGCTGAAGATGTCATAAATACGATTTTTACATCTTGCTTATACTTATCTATTTTTTCTCTGTTTTCATCAGACAAGCTGGCGTGTATTTCTAGATAGTCTGTATATTCCTGAAAATTTTTCCGCGACTTCTTGATTTTTTCTATCAATTCTTTTAATCGTCTTTTGTCTTGAATATAAACTAATAATTGACTATTGGTAGAGTTTTCTAGGAAGGATTTGATGTCTGCTGAAATTTTGGCATCGACTGCTTTAGATAATTCATTATCTCGTTTGATTTTCCAGTCATTTTGATTAAATTTAATAGACTGAATGAAGACTTTATAGGTGATGTTTAAACTACTTGCTGGATAGGAATTGGCATTAATAGTTAGGGCTGATTTATTTTTGAATTTAAAATGTTCTATTGACAGTGGTTCTGCTTGACTTTTTGCTAATCTAAAATAAATTTTGTCTGGTTCTGGAGAAGTCTGGGATAAGTGCTGTTTAATAACTTCTTGTTCCACAATGGAAGCATCAGCCACAATGATTTTAGTATTGAAACCATATTCTGGATTAGTTAATTGATACTTTGCTACAAACTGATTTATTCCCTTTAAAAAATTTACCCCTCCATCATCTCCAGTAATTTCATCAATCATTATAAATAAATGCTTTATCCTCTGAGAAATTTCCTGCATTTTTCTAGAATTCACACCTTTTTTTGTGCTATAAGCACTTTTGAAAATTTTCTCAAGATGTCGGAGAGTGTCTGCACCATTGGGAGTAATTTTCAAAGATTGAGTCGAAACTGTAGCAATAATATTATTGGATATTTTGCCATCAATAAGAGCGTATATTCCCTGACTGATACTATTGAGAACTCCAGCAGTTTGTTTCGTTTTATATTCAATTGTATCTATATTCCTTCTATCAAAATTTTCTTGATGTCGCTGTCTCGGTTTAATATGTGAGTTGTGATTAATAAATCTGACATTTTTAGAAGTAAAATCATCTTGATGTTGATTGGAATAATATCTAACTGTGGAATTATTACCATTTTCTTGAATCAGAATTGAATTGGCGTTGATACAAAATAATCTGTCGTCGAACAACTCCTGATTTTGATAATTTTCAGATTTAAACTTATGAATTAAATCGAGATTAACCTGAGTACGAGGACTAACATAAAATAATAGAAAACCCTCCTCTAAATGAGACTTGATAAAATTAGTAATAGCTGTTGTTTTGCCTATTCCTGGATTACCTGTCAAAAATACCAAAGTATTATTGCTCATCAGAGCTTTTTGAATTAATTCAGCATGAGCATCTCTTAATGTTGACTCTGACTTAACACCCAATTTTGCTGCTAACTCATTGGGGATAATATCTATAGAATTAACAAAATTATTCAGCTTTTCTTGGTGAAGAATCTCAGTAATACTATTCTCCCGGAGATTAAGTGGTTTTGTAGATAATTCTTGGATAAAATCTCTACCATTAATGAAACTATGAACAGCTTTTCTTTGAATTAAATCTAAAACTTCGCGACGAGCAGTTTTAATCTCTTTGTCTTTGTATTCTTTCTTATATATTTCCGCACAAGTAGTTAAAATATTGAGATTTTCTGGCCGTAAACAGAAGGTGCTAATGTTGCGATCGCTATATCCTACTATATTAAATAGAATAGATTTTGCATTTTGAATTATCTGTGTTTCCTGTCGCAGAAAATTGTAGAAACTTTCAGCATAAGCACCTGCTTGAATTAATTTAGTGGTTTCCTTATCCTTTCGTTTAAAAGCAGTAAAAAATCTTTTCAAATCTGAGGAAAATTCAAAACCAGAATCTTGAGTATTACCTGTATCTATCCGGAGCTTAGAAAAAACACTTTTAGAACGAATATGTTTAATTTCCCTCATCAACATTCGCCTAAATTCTTCTATATGATCGAGTGGAACTAAATCTTCTGCTGACTGTACTGAAAATATAGATAAATCTACACAGGTAATTCTCAAATCTTTTCGATAACGTAACAACATCAATGTATCTGCTTGTAGAAATTCTCCTTTCTTTTCCAAATATTGATGAATATATCTATTTAAGTGACTATTTAAGAAATCAGCAGGTAATAATTGAGATAATAATTCCTGAGTTGCTGAGAATTTATCTTTATTATTAGTACCGAAACTATTATTGCCATGAAAGCAGCATTGATAATACAAAATTTCTATTTCTGGCTTTTTTTGCTTTTGATTCCATCCTGTAGATTTAATATACTCCCGGAAAAAATTTAACCCTGCCAAAAATCCTTTCAAGATAAAATATTGACTCCATCTTTCCAGATTTTTCTGACTTTCAGAACTGATAATTCTAGGATTTTGAACCATTCGGTTAACCATCTTCGGCAATTTTAGTTGTTGCAAATCCTGAACATACAAATCTCCAAAATTATTTGGATACTTCTGATATTGAATATCTGCCAGAATACCAATATTAAATCCTACCTCAAATAAAAATCCTAATTTTTCCGCAATACTCATTATTTTTTCCTTTCAAAAATCTATATCAACGATTTTACTAACCTCTGTCAAAATGCTAATCCATTAAAATTTATCCTTATCTGTCAGATCAGGAAATCTAGACAAAGTATCGAATAAAAATTCTAATCTATTGTCAATACTGATTATTGTTTCTCTTCAAAAATCTATATCTATCAACGATTTTACTAACCTCTGTCAAAAATGCTAACCCATTAAAATTTATCTTTTCTTTGAGATAGGCAAATATAGACTAAAGTATCGAATCAAAGGTTTTACTAACTTTTGTCAAAAATGCTAACCAGTTAAAATTTATCTTATTTGTCAGATGGATAAATATTGACAAAGCACTAACTGTTCATCATTGATAATTTCCATAGAGCTTGAATTTTTACTTACTTTGTTTGCAAAATTTTTCACCATACTCTAAACCCTTTAAAAATCTAATATCGACTCCATATTTCCAAATCTTTTCGACTTTCAGAACTGATAATTCTAGGATTTTCAACCATTCAAATAAATATAGGCAAACCACTAACTGTTCATCATTGATAATTTTCATAGAGCTTGAATTTTCACTTACTTTGTTTGCAGAATTTTTCATCAGACGAGAAACCCTTTAAAAATCTAATACAGACTCTATCTTTCCAGATTTTTCTGACTTTCATAATTGATAATTGCTAGGATTTTGAACCATTCGCTTAACCTGCTTCGGCAATTTTAATTGCTGTAAATCCCGAAGATACAGATCGCCAAAATTATTTGGGTACTTCTGATGTTGAATATCTGCAAGAATACCAATATTAAATCCCACCTCAAATAAAAATCCTAATTTTTCCGCAATACTCATTATTTTTTCCTTTCAAAAATCTATATCAACGATTTTGCTAACCTCTGTCAAAATGCTAATCCATTAAAATTTATCCTTATCTGTCAGATCAGGAAATCTAGACAAAGTATCGAATAAAAATTCTAATCTATTGTCAATACTGATTATTGTTTCTCTTCAAAAATCTATATCTATCAACGATTTTACTAACCTCTGTCAAAAATGCTAACCCATTAAAATTTATCTTTTCTTTGAGATAGGCAAATATAGACTAAAGTATCGAATCAAAGGTTTTACTAACTTTTGTCAAAAATGCTAACCAGTTAAAATTTATCTTATTTGTCAGATGGATAAATATTGACAAAGCACTAACTGTTCATCATTGATAATTTCCATAGAGCTTGAATTTTTACTTACTTTGTTTGCAAAATTTTTCACCATACTCTAAACCCTTTAAAAATCTAATACCGACTCCATCTTTCCAAATTTTTTCGACTGTCAGAACTGATAATTCTAGGATTTTCAACCATTCGCTTAACCTGCTTCGGCAATTTTAATTGCTGTAAATCCCGAAGATACAGATCGCCAAAATTATTTGGGTACTTCTGATGTTGAATATCTGCAAGAATACCAATATTAAATCCCACCTCAAATAAAAATCCTAATTTTTCCGCAATACTCATTATTTTTTCCTTTCAAAAATCTATATCAACGATTTTGCTAACCTCTGTCAAAATGCTAATCCATTAAAATTTATCCTTATCTGTCAGATCAGGAAATCTAGACAAAGTATCGAATAAAAATTCTAATCTATTGGCAATACTGATTATTGTTTATCTTCAAAAATCTATATCTATCAACGATTTTAGTAACCTCTGTCAAAGATGCTAATCCATTAAAATTTATCTTTTCTGTCAGATAGGCAAATATAGACTAAAGTATCGAATCAAAGATTTTACTAACTTTTGTCAAAAATGCTAACCAGTTAAAATTTATCTTATTTGTCAGATGGATAAATATTGACAAAGCACTAACTGTTCATCATTGATAATTTCCATAGAGCTTGAATTTTCACTTACTTTGTTTGCAAAATTTTTCACCATACTCTAAACCCTTTAAAAATCTAATACCGACTCCATCTTTCCAAATTTTTTCGACTGTCAGAACTGATAATTCTAGGATTTTCAACCATTCGCTTAACCTGCTTCGGCAATTTTAATTGCTGTAAATCCCGAAGATACAGATCGCCAAAATTATTGGGATATTTCTGGTGTTGAATATCTGCCAAAATACCAATATTAAGTCCTACTTCAAATAAAAATCCTAACTTGTCTGCGATATTCATTCTTTTCTCCTTTTAAAAAGGTACATCAACGATTTTAGTAACCTCTGTCAAAAATGCTAATCCATTAAAATTTATCTTTTCTGTAATGTGTGGAAATATAGATAAAGCACCAATCCCTTCATCACCAATAATATTTTCATAGGGGTCTAATTTTAGACTAACTTTGCTTTGTCTCTCAAATCGCGAAAAGTGGAAAAATGTCAGATATTGCAAAATGTCATTTTTAAGTTGAGAGTCTAAAACTAAAGCTTCCCGAATATCGGCATCATCCATAACATTACTATAGAAAGACCCCAACAAAGTTGAATAAGAAATCACACCATTATAATTTCGTTCCTCCTTTTTTCCCACTGAAATGCCATTAAATAAATTGAAAAATACAACTGCTTTTTGACTACTATCTTCAGAAATATTTGTTAACTGTCTAGTGTCTTGAATATATAGGGAACTAGCATTCATGTTTTTTAAACTATGCACATAATATTTATCGTAAAATACCGGATAAATTTTAATATTTTTCTGGCCTTGCTTCATTGCCTTAATAATAGTAGGCGACATAAAATATAGTTCCTCATCTTCTTCTTTCTGAGTAATATGTAGGGTACTCGTGTAAGTTGCTTGAGCAACGTATAAAAAATCTTGGTATCCCTCAGAATAAAGGTCGTTTACAGTCTCAGTTAAAATTGGTGGTTCTCTATACATATTTCTGAGAGAGTAATTATTATCAAAAGTTATTAGCGGTTGAATTTTTATACTTCCATCTGCCAATCTTTCAACACCTATAACTTCTCCTATTAAAGTTACTATTCTATCCTGAGAATTTTTATTATCTCTTTTCCCATCGCTCTCTCTACTTGAGACAATAATAATGGCTAACTTTTGCAGTTTGGGAAATTTAGAATTATCCGTTAACCTAAACTTTTTAGGCAACACAGAATATAGAGAATTTAAACCATTTCTAATATTGAAAGAACTAGGTGGCTTATGGACCCGGAAACCTTGAGAATTACATCGATATTTTTGGCTGAATAGATGACACAATAACTTGGAAAGATTAGCCAGAAATTTTTCAGCATGAAATGGATTTTCTGATGTTCCCTGATGTAGCCTTACCATTGGCATAAATAATAATTTTTGCGTATATTCTTTGCATTCCTCCAGAAGAATATACAAACAAAGATAAGACAATAATATCCAAGTGAAACGGTAAACAAATTTTTGTTCAGAGTTGAAACTTTCTTGATTTTCTTTGTCTTGGTTTAAGCATTGATTATCATAAGCAAGTAATATGTGTTTGTATTTTGGCTCAAAATATCTTTGATAGTAGCGCCAACAAGGATTAGTCTTAGGCATCCAAAAAACAGGCAATACATTAACCCCTTCAATGTCATATTTCAATTGGAATTTTTGTGGCGCACTCTCTCCTTGAAAATATCGAATATCTTCTATCTTGATATTCACTGGTAGTTGACATAGGGCATTAATATTCACACCAGTCTTATCAATATAAATATATTTCAGAATTTTCTTGCTTTGTCTCAAATCTTCCTGAAAAAAATCTCCTGTAGAAATACTATCTGAATCTTTATTTAGAATTTCCCTACTAATACTGATGAAAGGATTTTCATTACATACTGGCAACCTTCCTTTTTTGTCTATAAATTTGATTAGAAGTCTCCGTAGAGTCTCAACTTTTTCTAGAACACCACGTTCATTCAAACCTCTGACTATACCTCTAAAAATCCCCCTTTTTTCATCATCATTATTGCCTTTCAATTTAATTAATACCTGCTCAAACTTAGGTCTAGGGTCATAATTAAGTTCATCATCAAGATGATAATTTTCTGCATTAGAATCATCACAAGTAAATACAAAAAAATATAAAAACACCCTAATCAATACTTTCCTAGCAAAACTTTCTCGACTTTGAATATCCGGATCGGCAAGTTTTGCTTGATGCTCTGAATTACTTGGGTTAATAATATTCAAATTATACTCAAAAGAAGTTTTACCTTCATCTTTTTGTACCTTGCCATTTAACTGTAGTTTTAAACCCAACGTAAACTGAACTTCTCCTGTTTCTTTATCTCTACTTTCCCCTAAATTTCCTTCAATAGTCGGAATAATTGGCAGATCATCAAAAGCTTCACCACGAGCAAAAATATCTTTATAGTTAACAGTTACTCCAGCATAGTAAACTTCAAAATCATCAGTTTGTTCGTCTAAATATTCTTCTATTAATCTGAGTCGTCGAATTAAATCTTTTAGATAAATAAAACCCTTGGTATTTCGATCTTTGCTGTCAATATTTTGTGCAATATGTTCTAAATAAACAATAATTGCTTCTCTTTTCAACTTTCCTAGAGTTTCTGTATCCGCCAGTTTTTGCAATAAATTAAAATCTGATGATTCTTGATTAACTTGACTCTCTAGAATCTCATAAGCATCTTGAGCATCAGTTTCACAAAAGTCAGCTATATGATTTTCTATTCCTTCTTGTAACTCAGATGAAAATTGCTGAGTATTTTTTACTGTAATTGTTAATTTAGCAAACTTCAGTAGAGAATCACTGCCATTTTTATCGGAGTCTAAAATTAATTCTTGTGTTTGTAATCCTGTATATGACTCGTTAAAAGGATAAGATAAACCTAACTGAGTTGCTTTTCCCTGAAAAGATTCTAAATTAGTAGTTAAACCTTCGATGAAATTAACCAAATTTTCTTCTTCTATAGAAGATTTTAGACTTTGTTCTAAACAATCTTTGATTTCTCTAATTTTCTTAGCAAACTTTTCTTCATTAGCAAAATTGATTGTTGCAGAACGAACAAACCTAGTATCACTAATAGGATTTTCAACTTTTGCCTTGGCAACAGAACCAGCTATCTCATCAATATTTATAAGTAAACGTAGGCGATCGCTCGATATTTTAAACATATTTTTTTCTAGTAATTTATTGAAAATATGTTGTAACAAATCACTATAATCAACAGGAATTAGATTGTCAGCTTCTCTTAATTCATTCACCATATTTATTTGCCTATAATTAATCGTTATATGAAATACAAAAAATTGTGCTACTTACGAATCACCCCATCACCTCATTCCCCTATCTTCCTATCAATCTTTGGTAGCAAACATTAACGTATTTCATATTACATACTAACTAGGAATTGCTGATTAACTCTCAAAGCATTGACAGATAAAACCCACATTCCGCACCACAAATGTAGCAACCGAAAAAGGAGTCAGGAGACAGCTATACTGGAGACAGAATTTTAGAAGAAAATCATAGCTGCCGTGATAGAGTAAACAATACTGCAAGTATTTATGCGTAAATTTTTGACTCGGAATTTGATCGATGAAAAAGTAATTGAGATGATTTGCATAGTATAAATACCTGCCAAGCTACGGATTTATACACTACTTTTAATGTTACAAATTGAAGTTCCGAATGTGGGATAAAAGCAAGTGCCTTTTGAACTCGAAAAAAGTGTCAGCTTTTCGGTCTAAAAAGCTCAAAAATTTAGTATTTTGGGCAGACAAGGAAAGAAACATCAAGGGACAATTCTTCCGACTACCTCCTTATTAATTCCCCTCCTGACTCCTGACTCCTGACTCCTGACTCCTGAGTGACCATATAACCAAGTATATAAACTGACTAATTTTTTTCCGATCGCTCCTGTAGTAATTTCTAAACTCAAGTCAGATTTTATAAATTTATCGTAGCCTTGTAATACATAAAAATAATTCTTACTAGCACAAATTAATAACCTCTGATATGAGTTATGACTAATAATTTCCTCTATCTGTAAAATTACTTCTGGTTGTAATTTCTCTGCTCTCTTCTTTGTCATCTTTTGGTCATAATAGGGAATTAATTCCTGATAAAAAATTAGCCCAAACTTGGTAGACAAATATATAAATGTCTTGACAATTAGATGGTTGTTGCTGAAGAAAACGACGCAATACACGAAATTTAGGGCCATCATACCTAGCGATCGCTGGTATTAGTCCAACATCCAATGACTTGCGTCGCGTACAAGAAATAATTAGTAAGTGCCGAGATTCAAAATACACTTAGACTCTAACTTCTTAACTGAACAGGCATAATTAAATAAGTCATTTTCACCCCACCCAATGGATTTAAAACCACCGGACTTGTAGCAGTATTTAACTGAATAGAAATCTCCGAAGCTGAAGGAATAGCCTTCAAACCTTCAATCAAATACTTAACATTAAAAGCAATTTCATCCGGCTCATCTGTAGAAATTTGTGCTGCCATAGACTCTCTACCACTACCCACATCTTGAGCATCTACAGATAAAGAAATCTCCTGATTAACACTATCAATAGAACACTTCAAAATATTATTTTTCTGGTCAGCCAAAACAGCAATTCTTTCCACCGCTCCTAAAAATTGTTTCCTATCTACATTAATTTGATTAGTAAATTTATCAGGCAATAATTGTCCGTAAGCTGGATATTGACCCTCCAATTTTCGGCTAGTTAAACATTGTTCTCCTAGCTCAAAAATTACCTGACCTTCATCAAATCTCAAGGCAACAGCTTCAGATGATTGACCCATTCCAATCATTCGTTCAACTTCTCGTAAAGCTTTTGCGGGAATTGTTACTTCAAACTCTTCAATTTCTTCAATCTCTTCTACTTCTGACTCATCCTCTGGTGCCACACTTTCAGTATTGACAATTGCTAATCTATGACCATCAGTTGCTGCAAATTCTAAACCATCTTTTTGTACCTTTAAATGTACTCCTGTTAAAACTTGTTTTGTTTCATCAGGACTTGTGGCAAACAAAGTTCCCTTTAAACCATTGATTAAAGCTTCCGGTGGTAGATGTATAACTTCCCCCTCTTCCACTTTTGGTAATTCTGGATATTCCTCCCCTACCATACCTCGGACTTCATAACGTCCAGATGTAGAAGTAAGAGTGGCGATCGCTTCCCCTTCATCATCATCAATGGTAATATTACCATCTGGTAATCTGGAGACAATATCATTAAATAATTTCGCAGGTAAAGTAAAACTCCCACCTGTTTCTACAACTGCCGGAAAATTGGAACGAATACCTAAACTTAAGTCAAACCCTATTAATTCTAAGCACTGATTTTCTACATCTGCTATTAATAAAACATTTGCCAATACTGGGTGAGTAGGTCGAGAAGGAACTGCACGACTAACTAGAGAAAGGTTACTACTTAAGTCACTCTGAGTACAAGTTAATTTCATTTGAGTTTAGTTATTTATATAAGGAACCGGAGGTTTTTTGAACAAAACTCACCTGGAACTGAAATCCTAACATTCTTAACTTTAATAATCTAGAGCTCTCACATGAGAGGAAAAATATCAGTAATAAAATCTCAAGCTAATATCTGTGGAAAATGTGGAAAACTCAAAAAAATCTTTACTAGATCAATGATTTCATCAATAAGTACCCTGTGGAAAACCTGTGGAAAAATTTACTTTTAGTTACTGCCTATTATATCCTCTATTATACGATTAATGAACTCAGAAACATTTTTTGTCTTATTTGTCAATATTTACTTCTACTCTGTTCCTGATCTACATAAACTCCTAAGAGACTGTTTGTAAAAAAAAGCTAAAGATGACCATGAAGAGGTATTGAAGGTAGGAAAATAAAAAAATCAATGATGAGTGTCAAATCAATGTCCCGAAAATCTTATGCCAGTGACCTAAGCGATTCCCTCCGGGACGCTGCGCGAACGCGAGTGGGAACTACTAGAACCTTTGCTACCGAAACCTCGC
>NZ_JAAHGO010000108.1 GCF_010672455.1 Okeania sp. SIO2C9
CCCAGATGGCGTTCCAGTTATTCTAGACAGTGATGCCACAATTACAGATATAGAACTAGATGAAAGAGACAACTACAGTGGTGCTACCCTTACCTTGGCAAGAGATGGAGGAGCAGATAGTGACGATAAATTTAGTAGTGGTGATACTGGAGTATTAGGAGCTTTAACACAGGGAGACTCTCTAATAGTAAATGGTACTACTATTGGTACAGTTACTATTAATAGCAATGGCACATTACAACTATTATTTGATAATAATGCTACTGGCGCTCTAGTCGATCTGGCATTGCAAAATATTGCCTATAGTAAAGACGCTGCTTTGAGAGAGGAACCAGATTCAGTAACTATTAAATACATTATTGATGATGGTAACACAGAAGATAGCGATCCAGCTACGGATGATGCGGACCAAGGTAGTGGCGGTCCGCTAATGAGTATGGTTACGACCGTTGTTGATATTAGTGATAACAACCCACCAGTAGCCAACAACAGTGCCATCACAGTAGACGAAGCTAGCCAAGATACAGGATTAGGACTAACAGCTCCCACGGACGCTGATGGAGACCCCCTAACCATCACCGTCACCGGACTACCAACATTAGGTCAAGTCACTAAAGTTGATGGTACAGCAGTTAACAATGGAGATACATTAACATCAGAGGAACTACAAGGACTACTCTACGACGCCCCATCCGACTACAACGGTACAGATGACCCCGGAGATTTTACCTATAATGTCAGCGATGGTACAACAACCGTATCAGGAAGCACAGATATAACCATTACCACAGTCAACGACCTGCCCATATTAGATTTAGACGGTAACGACAGCAGTGGAGCCACAGGTAACGACTACACAACAACCTTCATAGAAGGAGGAAATGCAGTTGCCATAGGAGATAACGGTGATGTTGTGATTACAGACGTAGATGACACAAATATAGAGTCAGCTACAATAACATTAACCAACAGACCAGACGGAAATACAGTAGAAAGTTTATCAGTCAACAGCGCTCTACCAACAGGAATAACAGCAAGTAGCTATGACCAAGCTACAGGAAAAATCACACTCACAGGCAGTGCCACATTAGCAGACTATCAGACAGCTATAGCCCAAATAACATACAACAACACCTCAACAAATCCCAAAACCAACGCTCGTAGTGTGACAGTAGTGGTAAATGATGGGAATAGCGATAGCAACACAGCTACAACAACAATAAACATCATAGCCACCAACAGCCCTCCTGTAGTCAATAGCAGCGCTATCACCGTAGATGAAGCCAGTCAAGATACAGCATTAGGACTAACAGCTCCCACGGACGTAGATGGAGACCCATTGACTATCACCGTCACCGGACTGCCTATATTAGGTCAAATCACTAAAGTTGATGGTACAGCAGTCAACAATGGAGACCAATTAACATCAGAGGAATTACAAGGACTCCTCTACGACGCCCCCGCCAACTACAACGGTACAGACGACCCCGGAGACTTCACCTATAATGTCAGCGACGGTACAACAACCGTATCAGGAAGCACAGATATAACCATAAATGTGGCTCCCGTAGGAGAATTAGCAGATGACACAGCAAGCACAGCTCCCAACACCCCAGTCACATTCAACATCAGCGACAACGATGAAAATGTAGACATCGCCACCATCGACCTGGACACAGACACCCCAGGAATACAGAAAAACATCACAGTCCCAGGAGAAGGAACATTTGCCGTAGATGATGACGGGAACCTCACCTTTACCCCACTAGATGGTTTTGAAGGAGAAGCATCCATTCCTTATGGTGCCGATGACAACTCTGGCAACCCCTTAGAACCAGCAGATATTTCTGTAAATATCAATAATCAAGAAGAAAACACAACACTCAATCCTGGAGACATTGCATTTGTTCAGTACAATGCTGATGGCACAGATAATTTTAAATTTGTCGCTTTAGTTGATCTTCCTGCATCAGAAGAAATTAAGTTTACCGATAAAGGTTGGCAGGGCGATAATTCTGGTTTCAGCACAGGTGAAGGGATAATTACATGGACAGCACCAGCAGGTGGTATTTCGGCAGGAACTGTAGTTGAGATTGACAATACTCCATTTGCTTCTGTGGGAACTGCTTCAGAATCTGGCAGTTTGAACTTTGCTGCTACTGGCGACCAGATTATTGCTTATCAAGGCACAAATACAGCGATCGCCGCTCTGAATAATGAAGGAGCAGCAACCTGGCAAGCTGATGCTACTAGCTCTAATACTTCTGCATTACCACAAGGTTTGACTAATGGCACTAATGCAGTTGCGTTCAGTGAAGTAGATAATGCAATATACACCGGAATTACAACGGGAGATCAGGCAACACTTTTAGCAGCACTTAACAATAAAGATAACTGGAGTGGCAGTGACTCAACAAATCAAACTTTTACAGCAACTTTCACGATCAATGATGGTAGTGATTCAACTCCACCAACAGTCGAAACTTTTACTCCTGCTGACAATGCGACAGATATTGCAGTAGCAGCAAATTTAGTCATTGACTTTGATGAAAATGTCGAAGCAGGTACAGGCAACATCGTTATCAAACAATTCAGCGATAACTCAATAGTAGAAACCATAGATGTTACCTCCAGTCAAGTCAGTATCTCTAACGATACCGTTACTATCAACCCCACTGCCGACCTAGCACCAGGAACTGACTATTATATTGAGATAGCAGCAGGGGCGATCGAAGATACTACAGGTAATGATTACGCTGGAATATTAGGCAACAGTAGTTGGAATTTCACCACTGCTAACAGTAGCGAACCAGTTAGTTTGCAACTGGCAGTAGCCCAAAGTATCGGCGGTAGTGGCAGTGACTATGGCCGTGGTATAGCCACCGACAGCGATGGTAATGTGTGGACTACAGGATATTTCAGTGGCAGTATCGACATCGACGGAGATGGCAACAATGATTTGACCAGTAATGGCGATGAGGATAGCTATGTAGCTAAGTTCGACAGCAATGGCAATTTTCTGTTTGCCCAAAATATCGGTGGTAGCAATGAGGATCGGGGGTATGGCATAGCCACCGACAACAATGGTAATGTTTGGGCTACAGGATATTTCAGTGGCAGTATCGACATCGACTCTGACGGCAATAATGATTTGACTAATGGTAATGAGGATAGCTATGTAGCCAAATTCGACAGTAATGGCAATTTTCAGTTTGCCAAAAAAATCGACGCTGCCCGTCCTTACGATGGTTTGGGCATAGCCACCGACAGCAATGGTAATGCGTGGGCTACAGGAAATTTCCATGGCAGCATCGACATCGACTCTGACGGCAATAATGATTTGACCAGTAATGGGTTGATTGATAGTTATGTAGCAAAGTTCGACAGCAATGGCAATTTTCAGTTTGGCAAAAACATCGGCGCTAGGACTAATAATGACTATGGCTCAGGTATAGCCACCGACAGCAATGGTAATGTGTGGACTACAGGATATTTCCATGACGACATTGACATCGACGGAGACGGCGACAATGATTTGACCAGTAATGGCTATTTTGATAGCTATGTAGCCAAGTTTGACAGCAATGGCAATTTTCTGTTTATCAAACACATCGGCGGTAGCGGTGGTGACTTTGGCAGAGGGATAACCACCGATACCGATGGTAATGCCTGGGCTACAGGAGAATTCTCTGGCAACATCGACATCGACGGAGACGGCAATAATGATTTGAGCAATAATGGCGTTTCTGATAGCTATGTAGCCAAGTTCGACAGCAATGGCAACTTGCTGTTTGCACAAAATATCGGCGGTAGCAATAGTAACTCTGGCAATGGTATAGCCACCGATAGCAATGGTAATGTCTGGATTACAGGAGAATTCCAGGGCAGCATGGATATCGACGGAGACGGCAACAATGATTTGACCAGTAATAGCAGTTATGATAGCTATGTAGCGAAGCTCGACAGCAATGGCAATTTTCTGTTTGCACAAAATATCGGTGGTAGCAGTAGTGACATTGGCAATGGCATAGCCACCGACAGCAATGGTAATGTGTGGGCTACAGGATATTTCTCTGGCAGCATCGATACCAACTCTGACGGCAACAATGATTTGGCCAGTAATGGCAATACTGATAGCTATGTAGTGAAATTTTCCTCTAATGTTAACGAACTTGACGAAGAAGCACCCACGGTCGAAACTTTCACTCCTGCCGACAATGATAATGGTGTTGCAGTAGCAGCAAATTTAGTCATAGACTTTAATGAAGATGTCGAAGCAGGCGCAGGCAATATCGTTATCAAGCAAGCTAGCGACAATTCAACAGTAGATACCATAGATGTTACATCCGGTCAAGTCACAATCTCAAACAATATCCTCACCATCAACCCCACTGCTGACTTAGCAGAAGGAACTGAGTATTATGTCGAGATAGCAGCAGGAGCAATAGAAGACACTGCGGGCAATAATTACGCTGGTATTACCGATAACAGCACCTGGAACTTCACTACTATTAGCGGTGGTGAACCAGTCCGGTTTGATTTTAATAGCGATGGAATGGCAGATATTCTATGGCGTAATAGTGGTTCAGGTAAAAACCAAATCTGGTTAATGAACTCTGATGGCTCTCGTGACAGTATTGCCTATCCAGGCAACAACCGTGACAGTGACTGGGCAATAGAAGAAGTCACAGACTTCAACCAAGATCAAGTACCAGATATCCTCTGGCGGAACACCAATGAAAACAAGAACGAACTCTGGTTCATGAACTCTGGCGGTACTCGTGGTTCTATTGCTTATCCGGGCAAGAACCCTGACAGTAACTGGGCAATAGAAGAAGTCACAGACTTCAATAAAGATCAAATACCAGATATCCTCTGGCGCAATAGCACTGAGGGTAAAAACTGGATCTGGTTAATGGACAATGACGGTACTCGCAGTTCTATTGCGTATCCAGGCAACAACCGTGACAGTGACTGGACAATAGAAGAAGTCACAGACTTCAACCAAGATCAAGTACCAGATATCCTCTGGCGGAACACTAATGAAAATAAGAATGAACTCTGGTTGATGAACAATGACGGCACTCGTAGTTCTATTGCGTATCCGGGCAAGAACCCTGACAGTAACTGGGCAATAGAAGAAGTCACAGACTTCAACCAAGATCAAATACCAGATATCCTCTGGCGCAATAGCACTGAGGGCAAAAACTGGATCTGGTTGATGAACAATAACGGTACTCGTGATTCTATTGCCTATCCAGGCAACAACCGTGACAGTGACTGGACAATAGAAGAAGTCACAGACTTCAACCAAGATCAAGTACCAGATATCCTCTGGCGAAACACCAACGAAAACAAGAACGAACTCTGGTTGATGAACTCTGGCGGTACTCGTAGTTCTATTGCTTATCCGGGCAAGAACCCTGACAGTAACTGGGCAATAGAAGAAGTCACAGACTTCAACCAAGATCAAATACCAGATATCCTCTGGCGCAATAGCACTGAGGGCAAAAACGCCATCTGGTTAATGGACAATGACGGTACTCGTGATTCTATTGCCTATCCAGGGAATAGTCACAGTAACTGGGAAGTTATCACTGATGATTTTAATTTAGTTTAGTTGTAATATCATGTTCGGATAATCAGTTACAAAAAAAACTTCTGGCCTTGAACCTTTCTTTCCCTTCTGCCTTCTGCCCTCAGCATAGCTGCCTTACTTCACCCAAAGTGTAATTATTCAACCGAACATGATATTATATCATGTCCGGTTGAACAGTTATAAATAAACGACGAAGGAGTCAGGAGACAGGAGACAGGAGACAGGAGGGTAGAAAGAATGAAGAAGGAGAAAGTTTTTTTATCACTAATTATCCGGACATGATATAACACCAACAGAAAGTTTCTAGTATGAAACTAGAAAGTTTGATTGGGGCGATCTATTATAGTCTATTTAACTAATGGGTTTTATGAGCAACAATTTCCATACCATAGGCATCAAATCTTGAACTCCAGGGATATACCTCAGACAATTTTGCTAAAGTGTTCATAGGAACAGCTTGTATACCAAAAGGTGTACATTTAAAGTCATTAAAACTAGACAAAGCCATGCAAGCTTCATAATCTTCGTAGAATAGTCTGTTTATCCTTTCACTAAAATAAATTCGGTATATGATATCCGAAGCAGTCTCAAGATCGTAAAAATTCCTAAGATGTTTCAGTAAATCAAATGGACGCATCAGCAAATGAGCAAATTCAGGAATATTTTCATTAAATCCCTGAAAGTTGATATGATGACCAGTACAACAAGAAAATATAGGACCAAAGCGACTATACAAAAGTCCACCTATTTTGAGAGACTCAAAAATCTTTTGTACAACAAGTTGAAGTCTTCCAATATGCTCAAAGCTAGCTACAGAGAAAACAACATCAAAATAGTTATCAAGTACATTTGGTATATTCTCTGCAAAACCATTAAAAATAATATAAGATTCCGAAGAGATGAATTTTTCTGCTTGTTTCAAAGAGTAGACCTTTTCCTGTTGATAATGCTTGGTCTGTTTTTTCAAAGCATAGTGAGATTCAGGAATAACATCAACTGAGACCCATTTTTTGCACTCCAAATCATTAAGTATTAATTCTCTCGGCAGATTGCTGCCACCAATTTCTAAAACAGTTTTATTTACCAAACCATCACTTAAATTATGTAATCTTTTAAGTGCTTGAAACTGATATCTAGCTATATTAAACTCTTTTTGGAAAAACTCTATTCTATCTGCGCTTAAAAACATAAATAATACCTGATTAGTTATTCAAAAGATTTTTTAGGTCATTCTGGAATAAAAACTCCTTTACGGCTTCTGGGTTTTCAAATTTTTCTAATACAAAAGCTCTAGAATCTTGTTTCTTGAGAAAACAAAAATTATCCATATCTTGATTGTAATCTATCTCAAATCCCATTTGATTAAGACTGTTAATAACATATAAAGCTTTATCTTGGTTGTTATCATGCTTATGAACTTCTTCATAGGTCATAAAAAAATGCTCTTTCGGAAAATTGATACAAAGCTTTTCTAGCATAGAGTAATACTCTGTCGTTCTTTTGAACCAGTTCTGGAAATGTTTTTCCTCAAAATTAACCTTATTTTGGCTGGTATCTAAATGATGAGCAGCCTTATTTCCCATTTGTTTCAAATTTTTCACCAAAATACAATCAGATGCGTATGCTTCTAAAAGGTTTCTTTTTAAAATTAATTTAATAATATTTTTGTTCTCTAACATAACTCGTTGCATATCCTCTTCAGTTAGATGATATTGGAAGATTTTAAAACCAAGATATTTCTTTTGAGAAGTCTGCTGCATACTTTCTAAAAACAAATCCGGATATTGATGTGCATATTCTACTAACTCTAAATCTTCATAATCATTCTTTCCTATACTGATTTGTTCTACTCCTCTTGATTGAGTCAAATAATTTATAAATTCTTGCTTCCTTTTATAAGGAGCAAATACACTTTTATTATGATAAACTTCGCCGAAGCATTCAAATTCTTTGAATGAGTTGATGAGATTACAAACAAAGTTAGAACCTGTTCTCGGAACTGAAAAAATAACTAAAGTCTTATCCATTATTTTCTTGTACTCCACTACAAAAATGTTTCATTAGTGATTGTAGATCGAGAAGAATTCATAGGACTAATCTTCCTCCTCTACTATCCTATTAATCTCAGTCACCTCTCGCCAAATTCTAGACCATCCTGCATCATTAGCATATATTATCTCTGCATTTTGATATGTTTTCTCCTGCATCTGTGCCAAATATTCCCGATCGCTTGCCAACCTCCCTAATACCTTCACCAACTCTATTCCAGATGCTGGTTTGAGGTCGTCTTCCTGAACCAAAGATGATAATCTTTTCTGTGGTAAGATCCGTAGAACCCCAATTCTGAGTATGGTTTCTCGATAGATGGCAAATGCTAGATGTTCGCAACTTAAGTCAACAACAAACCAAGGGGTTCGATCCCAAGCAATGATATTGTGATACAAGTCAGATACAGAAACAATATTCTGGAGAAACTGACTATCTTGTTGCCAAGATGCTGAACTTCTATTTGTCTTATCCAGTTGTTCATCCTTGGCCAGAAATACTATAGGTTTTAAACTTTCTGGAAATAGCTTACAGCATAAACCCCAAACTATTTGGGCTAACTCCAGGGATTGAGGAACTACTAGAATTATTACTCGTTTATGATCATCGGGTGTATTTGCCCAACGTTCTTTCACTTTCCAAGGTTGTTGTCTCCAATAAGGAACAATTGCGATTTTAGCATTTGGCATCCAAGATGACTCTAAATATGTGGCAGATAAACTACTATTAACCAATGTGAGGTTTTGGCAATCCTTTAGACATTTTATTGTTTGGCCATCTGTTCCAGGTTGAGTATAGCTTCGTAGCACATCAGTTAGAGCGTAGATGGGAATATTCTGTATTGAGTATGGTATCCCACTCTGAAATTCTGCGGGAATTTCCATCAACCACAAAGCAATAATTTGTCGCTGAGTACATAGTTCCTCCAAGCTCCAAATTGCACAGGAAATCCCTAAAAGCGAACTATGATCGATAAACTGCTCATCTTTTAATCCTGATGCTCGTGCTGCATGGGGAGATAAAATCACTCTGCCTTCGCGATCGTACCAATGTAGTCGCTTTGCCTTTTTTCGGTCAAGAGGAGTATCTACATAATAGATGAGATGGGCAAGATTTTTCAGATAGTTAATTGTTTGCAGGGTATGATCGTATTCTGGTGAATTCTCAACGAAGAACTGATGATTAATAATAATTATAATAAAGGTTTTGCTTTTGAAGATGTAGTCAGTAGTTAGGTTAATTGCATTCTCAACCTGACTTTTCATTTGAGTGTATGCAGTTTTAGTTGCTTCAGCTAATAGTGAAAGTTGACTGGGTTCAAATGCTAGTTCTAAACATTTTTCTCCTATTTCAACTAAACTCTCGCAATTATGGTAAGGGTTAGTAGAAGGAATACCTTCAAAAGCGTGACGGTGAGCAATAATGGGTAAACCTGTTGCCAATGCTTCCACTGCTTTAATTTTTAACCCTGTACTAAAACTCATGGGTACGATCGCCACATCCACAGCTTGATAGAATTCATCTACAGTTTCTACTCTACCCATTAATTCAATCCCTGCAACATCTTCTAAGTCTTGTAAATTTTCACATAAACTCCCGGCAAATTTAATTTTAATTGGTGCTAAGTATTTGACAAACAGGGGACGAACTTGTTCGAGAAAAGCTCTAGCGTTGGTTGTATTAATACTATTACCTACCCCAATCATCCCAATAACTAAATAATCCTCATCCTCTGGTCTGAGAAATCGCTGAATCAAATTTTCAGGTTCAATGTGGAGCATAGTACAAACAGGAGTTTTGGCAATTTCTCGGAAAAATACGGCTTCCTGTTCTTTTATTGCCCAAACTAAATCTGACCGCTCCAAGGCAATAGTTTCTTGGTCTGCTGTTGTGTGGAAAAATTCAGGGGAGATGCCTTGACTTTCCAGTAACTGTCTACGTCCAGTAAATTGATCGTGAGTGTCCAGAATACAACAAATATAACTAGGGGCAAACTCAAATGCTTTACTTAAATAAGTATAGTTAACAATAAAAGCATCATAATAGTTGTGTTGAAATAGCCATTTCAAATAATCTTCTAACCCTCGATCCCACCATTCATCTATTAAATGATCTTCCCCTATTGCTGGAGTTTGCACGGGGCGAGTGGTAGGTACAGAGTGAAAAGAATACCACTGATTTGTCATCTCCTTATACCACTGACTGGGAATATGGGCGACAATGTCTTGAGGATAATGCAGAAAATGAATTTTCGCCCCCCGGTTTTGTAACTGTTGACAAACTGAATAAATTCGTTTTCTATTTCCTTGATTAATAGGATAAGTTGGTGTGGGGGATAAAACTAAAATATCTGTTTCTTTGAGACTTGAATTTGACTTAAAAGCGATCATGCTTACCCTCCTACCTCTATTTATCCACACCATCAAACCCAGATAAGAGCATTGCTGTAAATGTAGACAGCACCCAAAGTTGCTCTCGAAATTGTTTCGGATCGTCGGTGTCGTAAAATAACCCTCGAATACTTCGTTCTTTCGGCGGTAGTCCAAAGAAATATTCTAACAAAAAACTCCATCCAGATTGAGCGTCCTGAATTGCTTTTTCTGGGTTCATTTGATAGTCTGAAACTGCTTGCCAAGCAACTCGTTTGCGAAACCAACTATGATTTAATCGCTTTTTTTCAACTAAATGGTCAACTTGAGCTTCTGGAGCATAAATGGTGAGCTTGCCTTTACTTTTTATTTGATTCAGAAGATGAATTTCTTCGTTGCTCATTAGAGATGTTCCGCTGCCAGTGCGTCCCAGAGAAACATCAAAGCCACCATTTTCTAGAATGTCTTGAGTCCGGAAAGAAATATTTGCTCCGGCAAACCATTCATCAGGTTTGGCAACCCGTATTTCTCCACCCCAGTTGACCACTGAAACATAACTAAGTAACTCATCATGCAACCAAGTAGGGCGCTCGGTCTCCCAAATTGGATCTACTCTACCTCCTAAAGCTGCTGCATTAGTGCCAAAGCTGTCGAAACCTGCTACTATTTTTTCTAACCACTGGGAAGAAGCGATCGCGTCATCATCTAGATAGGCGATAAATTCTGTTTCACATAGTTTAGCAGCCACATTTCGAGCATTGGACAGCCCGGGAATTTTTTCAATATGGTAAATCAAAAATGGTGGTTGGTGATATTCTTGCTGCACTTTCTGAGCATATTCATAGTCTGGAGAGTTATCAATAATCAGAATCTTGTATTCCTCCTGAGCCAAAGTTTGATTTCTCAGACTTTCAACAGCTTTTGCTAAATAGTCATAGCGATTATAAGTACAAATTGTTGCAGCAATTCTCGGCATAATATAATACCAATTTGATAAATGTTTGTTAGATAAGGAAGAAGGAAGAAGGAAGAAGGAAGAAGGAAGAAGGAGTAAATATGAAAAAAATGGGATAAATGATATATATGACTACTTTAAATATATTGAATATACTATTTTTAAGCATCTTTTATAGAGGTGAAACTTGTTTGTATCATTTTTTTTAAAAGTTGTATAAAACAATAATTAGTCGATATTTTTCCTTCTTCAATAGACCACATTTCAAAACTTAACTAGCTATAAGTTTTGAAAATTTAACTATCAGTTTTTATAGCTTTGGGTTAAAATTACCTACAACTATTTATCGGGCTTGTTTAGGAGGAGTTGAAATCCCCTTTTAAACGTTAAAAAAACAATCTTGCTGACTGCTGGCAGCTGACCGCTTTTTTAATAAAACCACGTCCTTAAAGGCAAAGTCTAAAATCAAGAAACTACAGGAATTAAATTTTTCAAGCTTAACCTAGAGAAAGGTACGCTAATGATTCTATCTTTTTGTATGTTCAAAGTCAATATATTATTAGTTAGATGCAACTGTTCATTTTCATGTATGGCAATTACATCAATTCTAGTTTGACCTTGAACTTGACGTTCTGATAAAATTCCTGTAAAAATAGCATAATTTTCATCTTCGCTAAGTTCTTTCTCTAGTTGAATTACATGATTATTAATCACACAATAAACTGTTAAATTATCTATAGATTGATTGACTAACATGAGTTGAATTTTGTTGGCACAAGTACGGTCGTAAAAAATCTCAAACCCAAAAGGTTTTCCAGCCATTGTCCAGCGGAAAGGAATTCCATTTCGGTCATAATCTTGACTCTGAAAACTATTATTTGGAGTCAAAGGAAATTCGGCATCAATTATTATTTCTTCAGCAGTCAATTGAGAAGGAGATAACTGCAAAAATAAATTATCCATCCTCTTGAATTTATTTTCTAACTGCTCAATTTTTCTATTCAAATTATTTAAAATTACTGGCGATTCAGCAAATTCAACTGCTTTTTGATAAACTATAAAAGCATGATATAATAATCCTTTTTCTTCCAGAACATCCCCTAAATTATGGTAAGATAAATTATAGTTTTGGTTAATCTCGACTGCATGAGAGTAAGCTACAATTGCTGAGTTCAACTTTCCTTGTGTAGCTAATACCTTTCCTAACTGAAGAAAGCTTCCACGGAAAGTAGGAAGAGAGTCAGGAGGAAACTGAATTAATTGGTTAAGATACTCCTCTGCTTCTGGCCATCGATCTAACTTCACCAATGCTGCTCCCAAACTTTGATAAAACTCAGGCGCATCTGTTTTGAACTCAATGGCCTGCCGTAAATAGTCCACAGCTTCCTCAAATTGACCGTGCTGGCGCAATATTTCCCCCAACTTGTAGAGAGACCAAGGAGCTTGAGGATTTCTCATCACTGCTTGACGATAAGCAGCAATAGCCTCTCGCCAATTCCCCAACTTCACTAATACATCCCCCAATTTACAATAGCTCCAAGGAAAGTCAGGATTTAATTCTATCCCTCGACGATAAGCATCAATTGCTTCTTCCCACCTCTCTAACTTAACTAATATATCTCCCAAGTTATTATAAGACCAACAAAAATCTGGCTTTAATTCTAGAGACTTATGATAAGCAAAAACAGCCTCTTCTAACTCTTCTTTTTCTTGCAATAAACTCCCTAATTTATGATATACTTCCCACAATTCTGGGTTGATTTCAACTGCTTTTTGATAAACTTTTATTGCTTCTGTTTGATCTCCCGTTTCTACCAAAGCATCACCTAAAAAGTGGTAAGCATCTGCAAAATTTTGTTCTCTGTCAATTGCTTGACGATAAGCAGCGATCGCCTCTTTCCATTCTTCCTTTTTTGCTAAAACTTTACCTAAGCTGAAATAAATTTTTGCCTGCTTAACATTTTTTATTTGTTGTTCCGTGGATGAGACAAAAGTTGTTGGAGTTTCCTGCATTATCTACCCCTGTCTAATATATCTACCTCAATAATATTTTGCCATAGGTGGGATGATCGAACAGTAGTTAGATAGGGTTATACCAAATTCAAAAAAGATAGTTATAGTAGAATGATTACAAAACTGTTATAGCAGGGAACAGGGAACAGTAGGAAAAACATTTCCTTGCGTAAGGTTCATTATTAACCTAAGTCCTAACCAACTCCTTCCTTGCTATAGTAAATTTCCTGCCGACGTAGAGGGTCAAAGAAACTTTTTGATATAGCACTACAAGAATTGCTTAGGATATTTTTCAATCCTAAAACCCTCTTACAGTTTACTATTCCCTGTTCCCTATTCCCTGCTATAACCAATGATACAACCAATTGATTATCTTTCTCCTGATGTACCCCTAGAACTGCCTTGGTACAAACTGCCAATTGTCATTGCTACACCTGAGTCACTCAAAGGTTATGGACAACTGGTAGATGATTATCGCAATTTTCCCATTGAAATTGTTACTTGGCCTGCTCAAGGTTGGCGTCCGATAGATGTAGATACAGGTAATCAAGGTGGTACTACTGCAGGCAATTTTGATGTGTGGTGGGAAGGAGATTTTTTGTATGGTAGAAACCAAGCGGTGAACGATCAATATTTATTTGGTTGGTCAAAAAATCCTGGGGAAGCTCAAAAAATTCCCCAGGAAAAATTAGATCCTTCTTGTGTTTTGTTATGGCATACAAATTATCATCCAGACAGTGGACAATTATTTTTTCCTCTGAATAGTTCGCCATTTGTTGTACCTTTGGCTTTAGCTGGTGATGATGTGAAACCAGAAGATTTTAAAGCTTTTTATTTTGATGGCACTCGAGGACTATATATACATCCTAATATTTGGCACGAAGGAATTTTTCCACTAACTTCAGAAGCTAGTTTTTATGATTGCCAAGGCAAGGTTCATGCCAGAGTTAGTTGTAATATTGCTCAAGAATTTGGTTTGTTTCTTTCTGTACCCTTAGAAAAATTAGATAATTAATTTTATAACAGGTATTTTTACTTATTTACTCTTCTTAATATTATTGGGTAGAGTAATAAAAATATCTTGCTTGGAAAGGGTGGGGTTAATAGGCGATCGCTCCAATGATAATATTTATTAGAATAAAGTTTTTACATTGATCCCCTATCCCATTAACCTCCAACTTTAGCCCAGCTTCTTAATTCTATTTGGAATCCAGCTCAATGCTAAGTAAATTAATCCCAAATAAACCGTAGCTGTTAGTAAAATGTAAAACCCGTCAAAGTCAATCATTATGGATACCCCCTAGCTGTAATTTTTTTCTCTCTAATACTCTTATTATTACTCTAATTATAGATAATGACATCCCCTAATTTAGTATCTGAATAGGGTGAAACCTGGAACTACCAGTTGGGTTAATCCGATGCAATCAACCATCTATCGCCTGTATTTTAACAAACCAAATACACCCTAAAATGCACCCTAGTATACATTCCCAATTTTTATTGGTAATTGATATCATATACTAATCCTAACATAAATCATTTTTTTGAGAAACAAACCGCTAAATTTTTTCTACAAACATCTAACATATAACCATATAAAGACTATCAAAATATAAATCATAAAAAAAAGTTATATTTTGAGTATTGATGTAGAGAATTCGATCTTATATATTCAGCTATGAGGATTCTTGATGATGTTTTTTCAGAGGTTGCATCTGGCCTAAAAGTTGTTGAGCAGTTCTGATGAACTTTGAATCTCAGAGAAAAGAGTATAATTATTGTTTTTAATATAGATAAATTAGATAAATTAAAGTATAACTACTTAGTAATAAGTTTATTAATATTTAGAATATCTGAAAATTTTTTTGTGAAAGTCTTTAAGATTACATATTGTCCAACTAAAAATGAATATACATCTCAAATGGTATCAATGTTTGGGACAGGCGTTTTTTGACTAGGAGTCAGGAGGACCGAGGACTGAGTCAGGATATCAGGGGAAAGCATAAAGGAAAAAGGTGGAAAAATACTCCCCATTTTTCTATTTCCCTAACTCTCCATCTCTTTTTAAATAAATCTCAAATGGGTTCTATGTCACTAAAGCGATCGCATTTTCAGAAGCTCAAATACAATTGCTAAATAACTAGACTTCAACTTAATATCTGAAAGAAGTTGAGTTAATATTAATTAAAATAAATGCAAACAGAAGTAAGATTGAGAGTAGCAGTATTAGGGTTATTCGTCGCAGACAATCAAGTTTTATTGCTGCATCAAATGACAGACCCAAAACCTAACTGTTGGGACTTACCAGGAGGGGGACTGCAACCACAAGAGACCCTGATGGAAGGACTAGCAAGGGAAATTAGAGAAGAAACAGGAATTACTGATTTTCAAGTAGAGGGACTGCTAACAATAGCAGAGAATTTTTTTCCTCAAGGAGAGGGGAAGTTACTTCATTGTTTAAATATTATCTATCAGTGTAGGGTGGAACCGAAACCAACTAATCTTAGTAGTGACGATCCAGAAGTAGGACCTTTGGGTATTCAGTGGTTGGCGATCGCGACTCTGACACCACAGATGTGTTCCAATAGAGTTTGGACAGCATTACAAGCAGCAGGTTTAGCGTAAATTTGAAAGGAAGAGGGAAGAGGAAGGAAGACTATTGAGCAAGAAAAAAACTTAAATTTCCTGTAAATATTCATCCTTGGGTTTACACAAAGGATAAAGTGCGGACATGATAGCGGACATGATATTATAATAGAGTTGTCGCTAAATAAAGGGAAAAAATCACTCTAACCTAGACAGAGCAATAATTCCAAGCATTTTTGCTATCCAATAGCTACAATCTTTACAGAACAAGGTTTTTGGGATTTTTTTAAGTTATAAAGCGACAAGTCTAATATAGCGTTTCTCAGACTAATGAGGTACACCTACCTTTTTTCTATTCTATTCCCTATTCCCTATTCCCTATTCCCTGTTCCCTATTCCCTAAAACAAACGAATTTTGTACCTCACCCTTTTTGGGAATTGCTATAGATTGGAATTATATTGGAATAGTATTTAAGCAGGTACGCAAAATTAATTACACATTTTTTAAGACTAAGTTACTTATATTGTAAACATTATATAGAATTGGAGTAGGTCAAGATTTTTTTGAGTTGCTTATAAACTATGTTTATTTTTGGAAAAATCACTACTTGTACACTACTAATAATCTTTTCGAGCATTGTTTTATTTTTCACTCTTCCTTCCTGTTTTCTATAATTTTTTTCTATTAATTTTAGTTGAATATTATATCTGTTTAATTGGTGATAAAAAACTTCCTTCTTCTTCTTCTTCTTCCCTTCTGACTTTATATCGCCAATCCGACGGTTCCTCCACCTAATACCAAATTGAAATGAAGCTGCATAGAATAATATTTCAAGCATAATTGACTGCAGGTAAGTGTAGATAGATATAGATCGATTTAATGAATTTCAAATTCTATGCAACCTCATATAAAACTGGTATAACTACTCCGTCGTTATTTACCGAAAAATTGTGGTTTAAAGCCTCCCCTTTTAAGGGAATAATAAAAAAAATTTCATTATTAGTCAATCCTCTTTTTTTCAAGGAGAGGTAATTATTCATTATTCATTATTCATTATTCATTATTCATTATTAATTGTTGAAAGCAGTTTTCATTTGGGTAGACTACAGTAGAGACGTTCCATGAAACTTCCCTACAAAGTTTTGCTTGTGAAGATGTGGTTCATCAATTTGAAAAGCGCTGTATAACCAACATTCCGCACTTCAATTTGAATTATAATAGATTACATAAAACTTGTGTATTTAATCAAGTAGAATTACTTATGGTGTTTAGTGACTTCAAGTGAGATCATAAAGCTGATGTTATCATGATTTTTAAGATTAAAAAAAATATCTTTAATGGAATAAATAAAAGTTAAAAATATCGACCATTTAGGAATATTAGCAGGACTAATTGATGAAATAGGAATAGTAGAAATAGTTAACCAAAAATTAGGAGTAGATAATCGAGAAAAAATTACTGCCGGACAAGTAATTAAAGCTTTAATTATTAATGGGTTAGGGATGGTATCACGTCCGTTATATTTGTTTAGTCAGTTTTTTGAAGACAAAGCTGTAGAAAAATTATCAGGAACAGGTACTAAGCGTGAATATTTAAACGATTATAAAATTGGTAGAGTGATGGATGAAATTTATAAATTAGGGTTAACAAATGGGTGCATATCATATTTGTAAAAATACTTTTTTCCTATATATTCCCTGTTGCCTGTTGCTTTCTGGAGCTGTTGCCTAAAAGCGATAAATTTTTGGCTTTATTCAAAATTGAGATAAACCCTAACAAATTTATTTATAGAAATAGTATTATTAGTTATTAAAAAGTTTAACATAGAGACTAAATATGCTCACCTAGATGCCACCTCATTTCATTTACATGGAGAATACAATCAAATTGAATCTATAGAAAATCATCAACAAAAACCGATATTAATTACAAAAGGGTACTCCCGTGACCATCGACCAGACTTAAAGAAATGTGTATTAGATTTGATAGTCAGTAGTGATAGTGGAATACCATTGTTTATGAGGACAGAGGTCTGGAAATGAATCAGATAAAGCAGTATTTGGTCAAATTTTAACTGAGGTGAAAAAACAAATAAAAATAGATAGTATTATGGTCTGTGATAGTGCCTTCTATAGCCAAGAGAATATCAAATTAATCTCAAATTTAAAATGGTATACTCGAGTCCCAATGACTTTAAAAAAGGCGAAATAAATAATTTAATTAGACCTTTAAGAAGTAAAATTTTCCCCGGAAACAGAACTATAAATTCAAGAAAAAGCTAGGGTAATTATTGAAATTGGATATAAATGGTTAGAGCAAAAAGTCACTTATGCTGCAGTCAAACAAAGATGGTTAATCGTTGAAAGTTAATCCTGCAAAAAAAGTGATATCCAGAAGTTATAGTCAAAAAAATGAACAATAAAAAAAGACAGCATTAAAGCTAGCAAAAAAATTAAAAACAACCGGAATTGATACATTTGATCAGGCTCAAAATAACTTAAAATCTATCAACAAAAAACTAAAATAATGGGGTGTATAATCGACATAAGTTAGGAAAAAAAAATCAAATAAACAGTCTATAATCTATCATCATCAAATAGAAATTAAACCAAGAGTATCGGAGATAGAAATAAGAACTCTAGTGGCAGGCAGATTTATTTTAGCTACAAATATTGAGTCATCTTAATAAATACAAGCTCCAGAAATACTTTGGAACTATAAAAATCAACAAAGTTGTGAAAGAGGCGGGATTTTCCTCAAATATTTTTTATGTCACTGTGTTTATTAGTATATAATCTTGGCCAAAGAGAGTTGATAATACTTTAAAAATAACCAATAATGGAGTCAAAAACCAGTTAGGAAAACTGACAAATACTCCCACGTCAAGGTGGATATTTCAATGTTTTCAAGGAGTTAATTTGTTAACAATAAATCAACGGCAACAAGTAGTTAATCTCACAGCAGGTAGGAGTTTAATTTTACAGTTTTTACCCTCCGCTTGCCAAAGATATTATCAGTAATTTTGATGGTGTGCGATCGCATAGCTGTGCGTAGCACTACCTAAATTGAGAACATTGATTGATGTTCTTGACAGGAGTATACTTGCTCCTGTTTTTTCTGCTGCCAACAGAACTCCCAAGTTAACCAACAATACTCGTGTCGCTCACTTTTTTTATGTTCTATACAATTGATTTGTTTAATTTGTTGGCTCAAATTCTGATGATGATTCATGTATCTCTTTGTGTTACATTTTAAAGTGCGGAATGTGGGTTATAATATCAAGCATCATTAATTAGCCATAATAAAAATGTTCTTCTCTTGAGAGAGAATATTTTTTCTGTCACAGGAGTGCGCGTTCCGCAAGCGATCTTTCGTCGTCGCGGGGTCGCACTGCTTTTCATGGGGAGCAAACAAATTTCCTCTTGCTCCCTACTCCCTACTACTCCCTAAATTTTTTATTGGGGTTATTTAAAGAGACACGATCTAAGATATTAAATAGAAATAATATATACGTTAATTTTTAATTTAATTGATTATAATGTTGACAATAAAAAATGTCTTGTTTGAGGAGCAGAATAAAAATGAGTAATAATAATCATTCTCATTGTTGTAGCTGTAACCATGAAGAAAACCATACTGATACTAATCAACCTATTCAGGAGTCAAGTTTAAAACAAGAAATTTTACCTCTACTTCCAGTTATTATCATCTATATTTTAGGTTTAATTTTCTATCAACAATTACAAAATAGTGCCTATGGAATAGGAAAATATATAGTGTTTATTCCTATCTATATATATAGTGGTTGGACTGTACTTACCAGCGCTGGAAAAAATATTTTGAAAGGTAGAATATTTGATGAAAATTTTTTAATGACTGTCGCTACATTGGCAGCGATCGCTATTCATAAATTGCCGGAAGCAGTGGCAGTTATGTTGTTTTATCAAATTGGCGAAACATTCCAAGAATATTCTGTAAAACGTTCCCGCAGTTCTATCAAGTCATTATTAGAAATTCGCCCTGATTATGCAAATTTAAAAATTGACGATTCTCTACAAAAAGTATCTCCTGAAATAGTAGAAGTTGGTAGTGAGATAGTTGTTAAACCAGGAGAAAGAATTCCCTTAGATGGTGAAATTATTTCTGGAAGTTCTCAAGTTGATACTTCTGCTTTAACTGGAGAATCAATACCTAGAAATTTTACAGTTGGGCAAACAATATTAGCAGGCATGGTTAACCAAACGGGAGTCTTAACAATTCGTGTGACTAAACCATTTTCTGAATCTTCAATTTCTAGGATTTTAGAGTTAGTTGAAACTGCCAAAACTAAAAAATCTAAAACTGAAAGATTTATGACGACTTTTGCCAGGTACTATACTCCAGTAGTTGTCTTTATTTCTTTAGCGATAGCTTTTCTGCCTCCTCTATTTATCTCCGGCGCTACTTATGCAGATTGGATAAATAGAGCTTTAATTGTATTAGTAGTTTCCTGTCCTTGTGGATTAGTAATTAGCATTCCTTTGGGTTATTTTGGTGGAGTTGGTGGAGCGGCAAAACGAGGAATATTAGTGAAAGGTTCTACTTTTTTAGATGATTTAGCTGCGATTAAAACTGTGGTTTTTGATAAAACTGGAACTTTGACAGAAGGTAAGCTTCAGGTGACAGATATTGTGACAAAAAATGGCTTGACTAAAACAGATTTAGTCGAAGTAGCAGCTAAGGTTGAATCTTTATCAAACCATCCTATTGCTCAAGCAGTTTATAAATATAATTCTCGGAAAATAGATTATTCTGATGTGTCAGAATTTCAAGAAATTGCTGGATGTGGAATTAAGGCAAAAGTTGGTAATAAAACAGTTATTGCGGGAGGCGATCGCCTGTTACATTTAGAAGATATTCAGCACGATATTTGTGATATTGGAGATACCGCAGTTCATTTGGCAATTGATAGTAAATATGTTGGTTATATCCTAATATCTGACCAAATTAAATTAGATGCTGCTCAGGCAATTAAATCTTTGAAAAATTTGGGTGTGGAAAAAACTGTCATGTTAACGGGAGATAATCAAACTGTTGCTCAACGGGTGGCAAAAAATTTAGATTTAGATAGTTATGAAGCTGAATTATTACCAGAAGATAAAGTTAATGCTATTGAAAAATTACTACATCAAAATAATGGGAAAGTTGCTTTTGTTGGTGATGGAATTAATGATGCTCCGGTTATTGCTCGTGCTGATGTTGGTATGGCAATGGGTGGCATTGGTTCGGATGCTGCAATTGAAACTGCGGATGTTGTAATTATGAACGACGATCCTTCTAAGGTTACTGAAGCAATACAAATTGGCAGAAAAACTCGTCGTATTGTTTGGCAAAATATTGGTTTTGCTCTAGGAGTAAAGGGGTTGTTTATTTTGTTGGGAATAGCAGGGTTGGCAAATATTTGGGAAGCGGTATTTGCAGATGTTGGTGTGGCATTAATTGCTATTTTTAATTCTAGTCGAGCGTTATAAATTCAAAAGTCAAAAGTCAAAAGTCAAAAGTAAGATAAGTTAAAAATTCAAAATTCAAAAGTCAAAAGTCAAATTTGTAGTGGCGTGACACAGCTAAAATCTAGACTCTGAAAAGTATTTAACAACCCGTCGTAATGTACCATTTTCTATAAAGTCAGAAGTTCGTTGAACTTAGTCCTAATATGTTCGATCAAAGTTACTGCAATTATAATATTAAATACCTAATATTAAGGAGTTAATTAAACCGATGAATGCTTACAAAAAATCTCTAATAATTGATAATCCTCAGCAGTTGGTTTTATCAGATTTACCATTTGCAGCAGGTCAAAAAGTGGAAATCATTATTTTAGCTGAAGATCATAATGAAGTTGATAGTCAACTAGAGGAATTACGCCAAAAAATTGATCGTGCAACTGAACAAATTTTAGCGGGAAATGTGAAAGATGGAGAATTAGTTTTTGAGCAGTTACAAAATAGATTAAAAAATGAATATGGACTAGACTAATGGCAAAGTATCAATTTTCTGAGGATGCAATTAAAGACATTAATGAAATTTGTGATTATCTTGCCAAAAATAATCCTCGTTCTGCTAGTAACCTATTTGATGCAATTCGCCAAAAATGTAAATTATTTGCTAATTTTCCAAAAATGGGTAAATCCTATTCACAAATTAGACCAAGTTTAAGGGGATTTCTAGTTAAAGATTATATTATCTTTTATTATCCTCATGAAGGAGGTATTGTTATTCTTAGGATTTTTAGCGATTATCGTAATTTAGACAAATTATTTAGTGAGGATAGTAATGTCTAGAAAATCTAAGGTTAAAAGTCGAAAGTAAGATTTAATAGTAAAACTTGTAGGGTGCGTATTTACGGCTTAAATTAAGACTATGAAAGGGATTTAGTAATCCGTCGTAACGCACCATTTTATATAAAGTCAAAAGTTAAAAGTTATAGCGCTGTGCGCAGGCAACAGGCAACAGGCAACAGGCAACAGGGGGAATAAATTGCCGATAATATAAAACTTTCAGCTATTTGGCCTTTCCTGCAATTTGTAAATATACCAGCGCTCATTGCTATAAAAGTTAAAAGTTAAAAGTAAAATTTGTAGTAGACTGATACAGCTAAAACTGTGTAGCTGTAATTAGACATAATATTACTGCTTTTGATCGAATTCTTTTTCTACTTGCGGAGTGAGAAATATCTCTTGAAATTTCTCTACTGATTTTGGATGGATAAATAATATAGCAATACCAATAATGGCAAATATTGTACATAACAAGTAGTAAATAATTTGCCCATTCTGCATCCAAGTCAAGGAATCTAGAAATCCAAATTTATTGGGTTTTTCTATTTCTGCTTCAGGAGAATTTACTGTTACTTTATCTTGAATCTTACTCTCATCACCGAATACATTACCCACAACATTTCCGTCTTGATTTTCAATTTTTCGGCTTTGGTCATTAACAATTTTTTGATTTATAGTTTTACTGCCAATAATCTGATTATCATTAATATGTATTACTGAGCCACTGCTATTATTTATTGTATAGTTTCTAGAATGGCTAACTTGGAAAAATTCCCTACTCAAGTCTATGTCTATTACATCATCAATTAAACTTCGGATATCCACTTCATCATAGGGATAATTATCGCAGTTAGTTTTTTGTCTACCATTACTCTTCCATTCGTTTAATTTATCAAATTTGTAGAAGTGAGGATTCTGACTATTTTTACAAGCTGCACAATTACATGGAATTAATTTATTATATTTGAGTCGATTATTATAGGAACTATGAATTTTATCTAATTCGTGAGTCACAATGGTTATTAAATCCCGTTTTTGCTGCCCAGAAATTCTAATCTTTATTTCTCTCTTACTGTAATATTCAATTACTTCTGCTCTAGTTTTATTTTTCTTGAGAATAACTCCACTTTTCCATACATATTTTTGCTCCTCAATATCCTCGTGCATCGCTACAATAAACTGAGTAATTATTCCCTTGGGCATAAATTCGTAAGTGTAACGTAAAATCAAATTATTATTTTCATCCCAGTCATATTCTGGTTGAGCTTCTGTTAGAAGTTGAGGAGCAATATAGGTCTGAGAAATACCAGAAATTTTATAGCAGAGTTTAAATTTAATCATTAATTGCAGTAACTCG
>NZ_JAAHGO010000109.1 GCF_010672455.1 Okeania sp. SIO2C9
CTAGTTGCAATTAATTCTGGCTCAGTTGCAGTTAATCTTGGCTCAAACGTTAATCTAGTTGCAATTAATCCTGGCTCAAAAAGTTCGTTATTGCTGGTCCGGGGCTTTCTTATTGCTGGCCGCTACAGCTAGATTCTGCTTATTGCGGTCGGGATACATATAATACTTATAGGGACAATTATGAGGATTTGACTTTTGATGTTTTTGGTACAACACGTCATCGTAAGTCTGGTTATGAGTTAATTGTTGAGGCGGCTCTTGGGCGTGTTGTGGTTGTTGATAGTTCTTCAACGGATGCTCCTCCTGGTTGGGGCGGTAATTGTCGTCTGGATGTGTCTACTCTTTTAGGTTGCGCTGGTGTGAAGAAGGTTAAGGTTGTTAGGTGGTTTGTCTCTTATGGAGATGGGGATAGTTTGGATGCTTTTGTTAATTCTGTGGATAGATATTCTGATTTTATGAGGAATGTTCTGGTGATTAGAAGAAGTGCTTGGAATTTGTTGGGGCAGTCTCCTTATCTGGAGGCGGTGAAGGATTCTGTGGTTATTGATTTTCCGATACTTGAGGATAGAATTAAATATGATTTTTCAAGGGGTGAGACTGATGATGTGCCTGTCTGTTTTGCTTCCTCTGGTCAGTTTGATGATTTGATTGAGTTTAGCAGGGTTTTTAAGTTGGAAGATTTGAGTGAAGTTCCGGCTAGCAAACAGACCAGTCGCTTCGCCAACTTTTGGAGCTGACTTCTGCATACCGATGCTGGCAAATTCATAGATAGATTAAACGAGCTGCCTGGAGATAAATTACCACTTTGGTCATAGCGAAGCTAGCCACCATCAGTGGCTTGAGTAAATTTAGTCAATTTGGGAGCTTTAAATTGGAATCGGTTCTCGCTGCGATCGCAACTCCTCCCAAAAACTAATCGGCATCGGGGCCATAAATAATTTAATTAGGTCGATAATGGTATCTACTGATACATAATCAAGTATCTGCTTACCATGAAACTCGATCGCTAACTCAATGTTTTGGGCTACCTCCTCCAGAGTTTCGCCCTGTTGGACATATTCATGGAAGTTCGGAAGCCATTTTTCAACAAACCATCCCACATCCTCCGGCAACTCTGACAAGGCTTTTTCAGGAATGTTAGTTTTGCTTAAGTTATTCCAAAGCATTACTAACATTTTCTTGAATCGCACAAAACTCGTGGGTAATAGGTCTTTACAGATTTGAGCTACCCTCCCTCGACTTAGCCCGACAATCTTAGCTATCTGTTCCTGAGTTATATCTTGCTCAGAGGTGATTAAGTCCCAAAAAGTCTCAATAATTTTCCGCTGACTCTGCTGACCTTTTCTAGCTGCCTTTTGACAGAGGTCATAAGTGGCCACTTTTTCAATATCTACACCAGGCAATTTGGAGGCGATCGCTCTCGTTTCGTCCTCTTTCCACTTACCAGGCAAATAAATAGTTAATTGTTCATCAGGTCGGTTAGTGACACGGAGGCGACCTATTACCTGCTCCAAATCAGCTATCCGACGGCGTTTGACATGACGACCGTAATCTCCTGTTAATTTGCTCGGGGTGACAATTTGACCAGTCGTGCACTGCCACTTAGCAGCTAGGGCACCAAGATTTTCGGTGTAGTCACCGATGGCTATCATGGCAGTGCAGTCTAAAAATTGATTGGACCCTCGACTATCATTTCCCCAGTGGCCGACTTTTACAATGTTGTCTGGTAATTTGTGGGAGTAGGCATGAGCTTTATAGTCTATCAAGCCGATTTTTTCACCTTTGTGATTTTCGGCTATTTGATTAATAAATGCTGTTATTCGTTCGGTTTCAGTGTATTGAGACCCGTTGCGACGTTGATTACTAGCATGACCAAAGTCAGTTATAAATTTAAGGGTTAAGTTGCTGTGGTCTTTTTCAGGGCTAGAAAAGACTAATATGGGTTCGTCTTTGTCCAGGTTGAGATTACGCCTTAAATCTGCAACGTCTTGGGTTGTATCTAGGAATGTCACGACTGCTGCTGACTTAATAATGTCTTGGTGTCTGTACCAAGGTTTTGTTATTGTTAGACAGTTTTTGTTCAAGCTTAGACTGACTTTTCTATATCCATTGATAACTTTGAGAATAGGGGATAAAAAGTCTAAGGTATGGTTTAGTTCTAATGCTTCTGTTTTTTCACCAGGAGTCATTCCTGAATCTATAATTTCATCAAAATTAGTTTTCAGCAGTTTTTGGCATTCTGCTATTAAGTTGTCAAGAGAAGGTATGGTGGGTAATATTTCTCCTGTTGGTTTTTCTTCTACTGTTGTTATTTCTCTGGTGATGGGGTCGTGGTTTACTTTATATATATATTCGGATTCTCCCCATAAGTTGATTTGAGGATTTACGAGTTCTGAGCTGTATATTTCCTCAATTATGGCATTGAATTTATCCTTAGCAATATAAGTTAAATATTGCAGGTATTTTTTTTCTGATGATAACCATTCATTTTTAGGAATGCTAAACTCGGCGAGTTTTTCCATTACTTGGAAATGGTCAGACCCATGTTTATTGGCAGGTTCATAGTTATCTATAAGAGCATAAATTTTCTGACATATTTCTTGTAGAACTTTAGCTAATTTCTGATTTTCTAAGGATGCCAGTTTCATGTTTCCTCTGGCGATGGCATCTTGAGTTATGCGTATAGGTTTGGATGGTTCTAATGTTTGGTCAATTTCGTCAACTATTAAAGCTGTAGGTACATCAAATTTGTTGAGTCCGTTTAGGTCAGCTCTAATATCAGGATGGTTAGGAATTTCTCCTATAACATTACCGTTTTCATCTTTGATTTTTTCTGTGCCTAGAGTATTTTGTCTTTCTTCTAAATACTCACAGCCATTCTTAAACTTGGGGCAAGTCTGACAGATTTTGCTTCCTTTTCCAGAGAAAGCATTTAATTGAAGTTCATAAGCTGTTTTGAATAGTTTATGTTCTACACAGGGCGGTTTTACATCTGGTAGTGTTCCTGAAGGTGTAGGTACTTGATGGGGGTTGTCTAGTGGGGTTTTCTTGCTGTAATCGTAAGTTAATCCGCTGTGTTTTGCTATTAGGTCTTTACGATGTTCAACACTCTCAACTGTGGGGTTACGGTGGTTTGTGGCTGCAAAGACTGTTCGTTCTATTCCTTCTAGTTTATTTGCTTTCAGAGAGCCGTAAACATGAGATTTACCTTCCCCACAATCATGTTTATCTAATATCAGAGTCCATCCTTTGGCGTACGCTTCTCGCATTGGAGCATCTCCCCATACTCTCAAATCAAATCTGATTTCAGGTTCTTTGATTAACCAATTTTCGGACTCCAATAACTTTTTATATTCGGAGTAGGTGGGGATGCTTCCAGGTCCAGTGTATTCAATGTAAGGGCGACCTAGTTTGAGTGGTGGCTTCCATAAGGTAATGGCACTACTGCTAGCATTCTGCTTTTTGATATCTGTTGCAGACATCAAAATGGCTATGCCTGCTTCGACTTCAGGTTTGACTGTGGGAGAGAGTTTTTGGATTTTTCCACCAACAAACTTGGCTAATTTACTAGATCCCCTAACCAAGCCAATTTTTTCCCACCATTCCTGTTTGGAGATTACTTTTCCACCGTTGGGATGATGTTGATCTCTGTAGCTTTCCCAGGCGATCGCACTAGAGATAATCTGGCCAATATCTCCCCCGGCTACAACATAATCATCAATGGCATTCTTGCCATTGGCCATTGATGGTAGCATTCCGACTCGGACTTTACACCCTGATTTGGCCAATAATTTGGCCGTGGCGACGGTGGCTTTATAGACGTTAATTTTTGTTTTGAGCTTGACGTCATGGTCGAAAATTATCTTTACTGGCCTTTTTTCTTGAGCAAACAGGGCCAAATCTGGGATAAGGCTTTCGTTAATTTTTGTGAAGTCATCGTACCTTCTGGCCATCCAGATACCGGGTAAGGGTATGGCCACATATCCGAGGGACAATAAGCACCCGGCCTTTTTCTCTCCCTCAACGAGGATGATTGGAATTTCTGGATGTTGTAGGACCCAGTGCCAAAATCCACCGAGGTGCTGTTTTTCCTCTGCTGAGATGGGGATGCCGTACCGCTGGCTTATTTTCTCCCAGAGCTGATCGAAGATTTGGAGCAGGACTAGCCTACTTGCTATTCCAGCGGGCGATCGATACTTGGGCGCTTTTTCTTCTTTCCCTGATTTGTGGTTGAAATATGCCTTTGACAGTGGAGTGTCGGGGTCTGGTTTGAATCGGCCCCATTCCATGACTTCCCAGGTGAAGGGGTCGATGCCAGAGACCCACCAGCCAGAGGTTTCTAGGCAGTTGTCAAATTGCCTAACTCCAGAAGCGTCTAGCCTTCCTGAGTTGATGCGTTTGGGGTTGGGATGAAGCAGGTCAAAGAGTAGGGAGGATGGGCTGTATCCTTCTACTTTGTTGATGCTGTGGACGTTGAGATTTACGATTTCTTGGAGGACTGCGGACTTTATGACCCATTCGGCCAAATGTGTTTGATTTATGTTCATGGCGGTCTACTGATGTTGTGATGTAGGCCGGATGAGTTTCAAGCTAGATATGTATTGCCTTTAAATTCTAAAAAGTTTCATTTTTGTACATAGAAGTGTCAACGCGGTACATAGAAGTGTAGTTGCGGTAACATATTGGTACAAATTCAGTTGACTATATCTATATATAGTTGCTAGAATTTAACGGAAGTTAATTTTTCAAGGTTATCTGACTCAAACGGTCTAAATCGTTGTCTAGCCTTGGAAGCTAAATAGACCTGTTGCTTTGGCTCCAGGTTTAATACATGAGTAAAACTCATTCGAGCCTACTCCAAAGAAAATCGCGAAAAGTTTCTCAGGCTGTGACGCGGTTTTCTTTGTGTATTTATTCTAATAAGTTACTACGAAATTCTTGATTAGTGGATACTTCACTACATTTTTGCTAGAGTAACAAATATTTAACTAAGGTTGCTTCAGATAATGTGAATAAAGGTAAGCATTAATCACCTTCAAGAGATTGGTCGGTGGCAAGTCTAATGAATGCTTCTTCAAAACTAAGGCCATTTTGTGCAGCTAAGAAGTAAGATAAACTGAAAGCTTTGCGACGTATAAGGTTACTCTGATTTTTCCTTTTCTTTCTGTTCCCTAGCAGCGATTAATTTTTTCACCACTTCTAATTTATTAGTCTCTTCAAGGGCTGAGGATATCCCCTTCTCCATCAAAAAAACACAAGCAGATGACTGAGATAGTCCCTTCTCTTTTGCCATCAACATTACTACCTCGTGAACATGGTCTGGTACTGTTATAGAAAAATTAGCAGACATACTAAATTATTTTTAGAGTAAAAATAGCTAATTAAGGTTGATAAATAAACTGGTACTATTTATATTAGTATCAGATTCCAAAAAAAGCAATAGTGAAGCGGTTAAGTCGTGAGAATTGACTTATTGGAATCTAGAAAATGGTCGGGATGAAGCAGGACTGGAACTCCGGCAACACCCCTAGCCCCAAAGTTACACGCAATAACTAAGGACATAACAATGACATTAGCTTTAGAACGGCCAAGTCGTCAATATGATGACTTATTGGTCAAAGACATTAAATTTTTAATAGAAGGACTTGATGAAAACATCTACAACATCATCAAGGACTATCAACCACTAGACCAGGTTGAATATATTCTCGTAGACAGCAGAAATTATCATTACCAAATAATGTTGCATGACTCTGGAAAAGTTGAGTTAATGCGACAACAATATTTGAGCGATAACAGATTAGGTGAACCCTACGAAGTAGAAATCGTAAACATTCCCCAGTTTGTATGTTGTTTATTAGGGTAAAACAATGACACAACAACAAATAGCAACATCACCAGGTCTGTTAGAACAGCTCCAGGAACTTCTGCAACATCCAGATTTTGGGTTTGACGTAGAAGTAGAAAAGTTACCGGATGCAATCATCTACACCTTTGACACCGAACGCTCAAACTTCGACTTAATCCTGGAATCGCAGTCAGCCACACTATTTCAATATGATTTCATGCAATCACCAGATGGTGAAATAGATGACTTTGATGTTGAGTTTACGCAAGCACATCAAATAGAGTCGGTGCAGCAATTTCTCAACTTACTCAAATAACAACAATCAATAAACACCTTAAAGCAAGGCTTACTTAGCCTTATGGAATTGTTGTACCAAATTTCCCAATAAGGAGTGTAAGTAATGTCAGACCCCAACTATATCAAGAAGCAAGCGATTAGAATGCAATCAGCACAGCATCCAAGAGCCAAAGAAGACGCAGGATGGCGCATTTTATCGAATGCAGATGAACCAGGATTATCTGATGATGGCACTCTTACCCCTGAACAAATGCAGAAAGCATAAAGCATAGCTAGAGAGGCATTGAAAGATGCTTAACCTATTACTTTTCAGCATCTTCGCCTCCCTATCCTGGCTAGCTGCAATTGAAATTATCTGTGCCCTAACCTAACCTAAAAGTCCCTAGTTTCAACAGCTAGGGGCAATTGCACTCAAACATTACTATGAAATCATTACTCAAACCAATCCCAGAAATAGACCCAATAATACTACTAAAAGAACCGTACAACTTCAAAGAATCGGAACTAGCAGCAGCCCTCGGATGCTCAATTCACAGCGTTGCATCATGGCGCTATAACCGCCGTCAACCTCAGACCTGTATCAAAAAACTAGCAGCAGTTGTACAGAGAAAAGCAGATAAGCGCTTACACAAACTGAATTCTTAAGCTCCCGTTCCACTTCACAACATAAAAACACAAACACTAGGAGACTAAAAATGTTATTTTTCCTCAATCCCGTTACCAATCTAGTAGACTCTTTAAGCCAAGAAAAAGTCCTCACTAAAGCCTACCTCGGTTTATCTGAATCTATGACCAAACCCATCACCAACTCCGTAGGAGAATTCAGGTTCTACTATAGCCGTTTCCTCGGTTACATCATCCACAACCTTGAATCTACCATTGCAGAGATAGAAGGTAAGGCGATCGCAACAGCCACAGTTCCAACACCAGAAGCTTTGGTTATTGAGCTTCCTCAAATCTCATCAACATCTCAACCCCCAGAAATCACCAACACAGAAATAGTAGAAGCTGGTGAAACAGAAGAGGAGGAAGACTGGCCAATACCAGAAAAACCAGAACCCACTACCTCACTCAAAGACAGAATGCTAACGTGCAAATGCCAGCAACAACTAGAAGCATTCAAAGTAGAAATCGGAACACAAAAAGCAACTGAGCTATGGGAAAACCTAGACATTTTAGAACGCAACCACATCAAATCAATCAACTTATCTCCCAACCCTACCAAAGCACCCGCAACTACAGGCTACCTATTTCAGTACACTGATGGGGAGAAAAACAAGCACAAAGCACAACTCATCGGACACTACCTCTATGGTGAACCTCTCAAAGATAGTGAGCGCTCAATCTTGATTATGGGGGAACTAAAGCCCATAGTAGTTAGAAAATCTGCACTGAGGCCCTACACTGCAAAAGACCAAAAACCTTTATTCTCAGGCGAACTCGAACAGCTACAGCACTTCCTCACTAAGTCACAAACACAAGATGATGATGAACCAACAGCAGAGACAGTCGCAGCCAATACATTGGCAGGAGTTGCACCATCCCCAAAGCTCAACAGTGGTTCAGAGACTGGAAGCAAGCCAGATTCACAGCTCTTAAAGCCAAACGTAGGAGTGCAAATAGAATTAAATCTTCAAACTCCTGAACCTAAAGAGCTACCTCCTACCCCTACTCCTGCACTCGAAGTAATTGCTAGTGAGCTGAAAAGATTCCACCCCCAAAACTCATTAACATTTGCTTATGAAACTACCCTTCGCTCGACATTCCTGACAATCAAACATGGTGACAGCGAGGTAGCTTGTTTTGAGGACGATGGAAGCGACATTTATGAAGTTGGTAACAAAAACCTAACCTTTCATGGATTCACGCAAGAGCAAGTATCAAAAGCCTATGATGCGGGTGAGGCTGTACTGGAATCACTGAAACAAAAAAAAGCATAGCATCATCTGGAGAGGTACTGTCCTCTCCTACTACAGGGGATGATTCAGATGATGACTACTATCAGTACAACGTTACAACAGAGCAACTGGACTTAGCTTGCAATATAGACGATGATGACCCTAGTTGGATGGATGCAATCAAAGCTGAAATAGAGAAGCTAGAAGGCTTTCAAGTAGAGCATGATGAGATGATTTTCAAGGTTTGGCATTACGGGACTGAAATTGGTACAGCATACCACTATGGCTCCTACTTGGATATCACCCCTAGCTTAATTAATGAGTTGGAAAAATACGACCTCAACTTAGAAACCTTCATGGCAGCATCGGACATCAACTATAAACTCATAAAACCGAAGTCAATCAAACATCCAAAAATCAGACCAGACCTGCACTATAACATTACTTGGACAGGAGACCACATAGGCACAATCAGCGACAACAATATCACCTGCTGGTTTTCCTATAACCAGACAAAAGAATGCGAACACATAGAGTTGATATATAAAAATCGTCCCTGTTGTAGTGACTGGCCAGACTACTTGAACGGTGAACTTAAACCCTGGTTTGACGCCTTATGGCACGACATCAAAACCAACAACCGTAAACCAAGACGATTCAACTTAGCACAGCGCATAGGTTCCCATCTACCTTTGGGATATAAAGCTTACTCAGACGGATTCAACAAAGCAGAAGTTCAACGAACCAAGAAAAAATACGCTTACATGACACAACGAGGCGAACAATATATCATCTCCTTTCAACCCATACCAAAAGAGCATGATATCAGTACAGAAAGCTTAACTGAAGCGATCGCCCTACTGCTCAAAATGATTAACAACCAATAAAGGCAATAAATAATGAAAATACCAGAATTACACCCCAAACTACTACTATTCCCACCCTACAATCTATCCGACGAACACCTAGCAGAATTAATAGGAGTATCGCTACCCGCCATCAAATCATGGAAATATGGAACGCGAGTACCCCAAACAGCCATCAAAAAATTATGCTATCTAGTGTCACTGCAACTGCAACAAAACTAAGCCAAACATTAACCAATGTCCCTTTCTTTATCAACAAGAAAGGGCATTTTTTTTGATTGATATTAAAAAGTATACACAGTATAGTGACAAGAATTAAAACTGTCTGCAATCATATCAATATGAACAAGCGTCACACATTAAGGACAAACAAGGACGATAAATCAACATGATAGCAACCTATGGAATCACAAAACAACCACAACCAGACACAGGTGGAACAATGCAGACACTTTTAGGATTAGACAGTGGCAACGGATTCATCAAAGCCATAACAGACAAAGGAGAAAGAGCAATTTTACCATCAATAATTGCCACCCCCTCAGAATATTTTGATGGTGGAGTAGTTGCCCAAAATGGAGTCAGTGTGTTATATGCAGGCGGTTCCCGTTCAGACCTGGTTGGCAAACGAATCTTAGTTGGTGACATAGCCTATAATGCAGCTCCACTCAATCACATCTCCATAGCCAAACACCCACAAGCAAAAGCTGATTATGCACTGGAATTATTATTAGGAGCAGTCGGACTACTACCTCAAAGCGATCGCTTAATCATCCCAGTAATTTCAATCCACGACAGCAGTACCTTTGGAGACCAAATCAAACAACAAATAGAAGGTACTCATCGGGTGGTTTATGACGCTCAAGGACTAACCATTGAAATTAAAAATACTGCCATATCACCAGAAGGAATGGGAGTTTACTATTACCTTTTGAAGACCAAAAAAGTTAGTTTAGACTCCCTAGTTCTCTTATTAGATTTAGGTTTTGGCACGAGCATCTATACCGCATTTATCCAAGGCAAAATTCTAGATAGAAAAGTGTTCCGGTGGGGAGTAAGAGATTTATTAGGATATATTGCTCAAGCACCAGCACTAAGAAAAGCTTTAAGTGGTGTAGAAGGCGACACTCAAGTAATCAGAAGTGCTATTGAAAACAAAACTTATTCTTACCGCACAGAAGATGGAGACTTTGATTTCAGAGACCAATATCAGCAAGCATTAAATACCTGGGCAACCTCTAACCTCAAACAAGCACTGGATGTAATGCGCCCTCGACTACCAAAAGCAAATCATTTATTTTTAGCAGGAGGAGGAGCAAGTCTACCAGGAATAGCCAAGTTCTTCACCAAAAAAAAGTTTGAAGTTTTGGAGAACAATCAAACTATAAATGCTCTTGGTTTATTAGCAATAGCTAAAAGCAGAAATGGAGGTAAAAACTAATGACAGATTGGTCACACCGTCGGGTAGCAGTCAGGCCAGACCAACTTCCCTTCCTTAAGAGAATTGCAGCGCAACTAGAAACAAACAATCTTTCAACTGTGGTTAATTACTTACTTGATGACTACAAAATTATTAAGCAACAACCAACAATATTGCCGTCAGTAGTTAATGAAAATCAGTCATCAACTCAGACAGATGATGATGAGTTTGAGATTGATTTAAGTAGTTCTAATTTTGCTGAATAATTAGGAGTAATTTATGTCTAATGAATTTGATTGGCAAGAATTATATCAACAAAACAAAGAGGCGATAGCCATTCTAGAAGCCATTCTTTATTCTCTCTATCAAACAAGAATTAAAATCAAATCTCAACTACTAGAACAGGCATTAAATCAAGGAGTAAATCATGCAGATAATTAAAGTTTTAGGAGTACGAAAAGATGGAATTGATAAGTGGTTTAATTTCAGCAATATCACTCCCAAACAAGCTCAACTAGCTGTGGCATCTCAAGGATATGAACCACTTTTATGCAGGAAATATCGAAGGACTCAGATGCCTTTGAAATACTTAATAAATTGGAAAATTAAGTGAGACGTTTACTCTCAGTAATCTGATTAACAGTTATCCTTTTTTATAAGATTGCTGACTATGAAAATAATGGGAGGAAACCAAGCAAATCAAGAAACAATATAACCAGGGAAAATAATAGGAATTAACCATGTTTAAACCACGACAAAAAGAAGTAACTCAAGAGGACATAGATTTTCTGAAAAAATATCACCAAAAACAACTAGAAACGAATGAGAAAAAGTACGCAGAATGGCAGTTGGAGTTGGTTTTTATCGTCGGTCTCCTCTGTGGAGGTCTGATGATGGCAACTAGCATTGGCACTTTACAATTCATAGAAAATAGCAGAAATATTCAACAAATTGAGAGGTCTTAAAATGAATCCGATTAAAGCAATCGCAAAAGCAACGTTACGACTAACAATGAAACCACCGAAAATTAGCGACAACCTATGTGAACCACTTGAAACCACCGAAAATTAGTGACAACCTATGTGAACCACTTAAAACACCCAATGTTAGTGACAATCAACAAATTCAGCCAAACAATAAACGATAGGAGAAATTAAAAATGTTTAATTACCGACAACCTAAGCAGCCAAAAACTATGATAACACCCAACAATTATGGTTATTCGCACTGCTTCATCGATGACGATTCTCAGATGGTCTTAGAATGGGAACAAAACGGCTGCATCCCCACACCAGAGCTAGCTGCCAAAGCCAAAAATGCAGCATCATCAAGAGGCAAAAAAGCAGCTATGAGCAAGCAAATTAGACGTGATTTAGCCAAGGTTAGCAAAGCTAATGCTGAAATCATCAAGAACTTCGCAGCAGCTAAAACTACCACAGCACAAGGCAACAAAAGACAATTTGATAGTTATAGCAATATGTTCTCTAGCATGGATAAACTTGATGCTGACTACGAATTATCCAAAGCTAGAAGAAATCAAAGATTAGCTGAAATTAAAGCATCATATCAAGATTCTGTAGCCAACTTGAGAAGCAATTCAAATCATCGTCAAAGAGCTGCTACTGCATCAAGAAAGTAAGCCAAATAGGGGGTGTATTTTAAACATACACCCTTAAGTACAACAACAATTTTCTCACTTAATTTAATAAAAATACCATGAATATCAACAAGATTATTTGGTATGGCTCCTTGACAATTCTCTCAGCTTGTTCATCCGTTTTTCTCAGCCAATTAGTAATAATGATTCCAGAATTACGAGTGCCCTACATTATCGGTATATTATGCGCTGTCTGGTTTTTCAAGAGCCAGTGGGATGAAGGTTTCCGACAAGCAATAGCCAATCTTCTAAACATAGATGAAGGCGAATATATAGTAATAATTTTCTTCATATTAATAGGCATTTTGATAGGAGTTTTACCAACATGGATAAATACAATCCTTTGATATATTTACTAGGTGCTGGTGGCTGTTTGCTCCTAGCACTTCATGGTAAGCAGTCACATACAGGAGCAATGGCAGCATCATTAGGTGGTGCGATATTAGCTCAACAGTGCATGAGTAAAGCTTCTGAGCGGTTTATAGATGATGAGATTAAGGTCATCCTCCGTAATACTGAGGTAGCCAAATATGAACTAATCGCACAATCAGAATTAGCTGCATTGTTGCCACAGGAGGTACAAGAGGAGGTACAAGCTACTGTTGTTGACATACAAGCAACTGAAACATCACCAAATACATCAAAAAATAGCTTTTATTATGACTTCTCCAATCTGCCTTCTGAAGGTAATGGAGTGCTAGTCGGAGCAGGTCCCGGGTATGGTAAAACTTCAATGGTGGCGGGCTTTTTCGTACCTCTTTACACTCAAAAATCACCAGCAGAAGTAATAGTTTTAGACCCTGACTCTAACGTAAATAGATGGGATAAATGGGGATATGAAAGAGCATTAAATGACTATGATGAAATCTTAAAATGTCTCCAATGGTTTGTTAGTGAAAAAGAACGTAGAAAAAAACTTAAAGACTATCAACTCAAAAAAGAGCATGATTTAATTTTAATTTGGGATGAAATTAATGATTGTCGTCGTAATTGGAATAAAAAAGACCAGGAAGAAGCAGCTAGATGTTTAGGTATTTTACTCAACTCCAGAAAATACAAAATAACAGTATTTGCCATGATGCAAGATGCCAATGTAGAAGCCATTGGGATTAGCAAAAAGTGTAAAGACCAAGCGGTGATTATATTATCAGGAAAAGCTACCCTAGATGAAGCTTCAGCAAGTGGAGTTAAAGTTAAAGATAGTCGGTATATTGAGTTAGCTAATACTGGTTATCCTTGCGTTGTGACTGGTGCTTTGTCTTTCAAGTTAGCCATTCATCCAACCCACGGGCATCACTCAGAATATGAGAGAACTGGAAAACCACCAGCTAATATTATGAAGCCGATAATATCAGATAAACAAGTTATACCTTTTGCCAGATTTTCTATCAGTAATTCAGAAGCAAAAGAAGCTGATAATGGAAATAATATAATTCACACAGAGACTGGCAGATTTGACCTAAATAAAGAGGGTGCTAGTGATGAGGGTGAAGGTGAGGAGGTGAGTGAGACAGCACCTACCCCGCACCCCGATGCTGAAAAGTTAGAGGGTATATTCAGTAAAGGTTATAGCGATGTAGCACCCTCAGCACTCATACCCGATGGATGGGTAGCTGCTGACCCTCTAGCGGGTTATTTATCTACTGAGGTGCGGGGGGTGCTAGTCTCACTTATTAATATTAATTGTGGCAAACAGAAGGCTATAGAATTAGTGTTTGGTGTGAGTAAGGGTGGGAACAATAAATATAAGGCTGCTAGGTACTGGTACGAGGAAGTAAAAATTTAAATTAAAGGAAAAAAGTAATTAGGAGTAAATAAGATGACTATCAATTTAATTAAATCTAATTTACCTAAAGTAGAGAAGTTTATTAAGATTTTAAAGCCTCTTAGTATTGGTTGTGGAGTTGTGGCGATCGCTCTTCTGGCTATCTACCCATTAATGAGTAATAAGTCTGTGGAGAAGGTGGAGGAGAAAGTAGAGGAAAAGTCTACGGTTTTACCCCCTGCATCTTACACAATTATTATGGGAAAAAAGGATGATGAGGTGATTCTTAGATTCCACAATCAAAATTCAGAGTTACATCTGAAAAACATAGATGCCATTGAATATAATTGTTTGCTCAATGGTGGTGGGGTAAATTGTGTATTGGCTGAAGTTTATCAGCCTAAAATAGAGGTGGTGGAGCCTGAAGTAAAACCGACGGCAAAAACTGAAATTAAGCGTCAAACTTGGAAGATTCCAGATATAGAAGTTAGTCGAAAAACGATAGACAATATTATGGTTTGTGGTGGTGTTGTTTTGGGTTTATTGTTAATTAATAAGTTTAGAAAGTAATCAATAAAAAGTTTTAAGTAAATTTCTGAGGTTGTTTTTTAGATTTGACTAAGTTAAAGCTAAAAAACAACCCTGGCAGGAGTTTGAGGACGGCCAAGAGTCCTCACCTGTTCGCGATGTTCCGCGAACAGTCTTCGTTGACTTTATATAGCTTCAAAAACTTTTAAAATAGTAAATATTAATAATATTAACAAGCGCTTCAGCTATTAGACATAGAAGTTATTCAAAAAACGATAGATAATATTATGGTTACTGGTGTAGTTTTGGGTTTATTATTAGTTAATAAATTTAGAAAATACTAAATATAAATTAATTCCTAGAAGCTTCAAAAGTTCTGGGAATTTTTTTATTATTTGATATTAATTTATGCTCAACACGAGGACTTAATTATGGCCATTTTTAACGAAAATATTGTACTATGTACAGTGACAACAGTACTATATACTGTACATAATACAGTACAGCAAACAGAACAATGAATGTCCAGGAATTACTATTAAGGTACGACTTAAGCTCTCGTGCCGCACTCTACACTCGTCTAAAAGTTTTAGGGTTTGAATTGGCTAAAGATGAGAATGAAAAAGCTTTTGCTACTCCAGAACAATTGGTACATCTAGACCAACTACACGAACATATTAAGGCCGGAAAGAAAATGTCCACTTTTGTTAGGCCGTCTCAAGTCGATGTAGTATCAGCTAAAACTGTACAGTCCAGTGTACACAGTACAGAACAAAAAAAGGCTAAAAAGGGGCTTCTGACTGAACAGCCCACAGTACAGGGTGCAAATGCTGAAGTTCTTTTAGAAAGTTTAGTGGGGGTGATTATTAATAATCTTAATCCTCCGAAAAATCCATTAGAAAAAAATAGAGCATTAAAGGAATGTGAACAAGAAAATTTGCTTTTGACTACTAAAGAGATTGAGGAAATAGTCGGTCGAAAACCTAGAAAAATGAAAGGAGAAAATTACTGCGTTATTGGTGGTTGGAAATTTGTAGCAAAAGGGCGATCGGGAAATCAGACTCTTTGGCAAGTTGAGAAGTTGGAACTTTGAATTAGGCGCTCAATACACAGGCATCAAATACATATATATTGATAGCCCGATAATAGTTACAAAAATAAGGACGCAACTTGACAGGCATTAGCATATCTAGTTAAGCTGTGAAGCAGCTTAACCAAGCAAAAATAAATAAAAATTTAAAATAACGTATTATAGAGGTATAGCAATAAGTTTAAAGGAAAAAGTTATGAAGCTTAAACAATTACTATTAGAAAAGCGAGAAGAAATTCTTCAGAGTGCAGTCAAGCATGGCGCGTATAATATCAGGATTTTTGGTTCTGTTGCCAGGGGTGAAGATGACGAAAAAAGCGATATTGATTTTTTAATTGATTATGATTTAAGCAAAATTAGTCCTTGGTTTCCTTCGGGTTTAATGCAAGATTTACAGTCTATTTTAGGTCGTAAAGTTGATATTGTTACGGTGGAGGGATTGAAAGAACGGATTAGAGAAAGGGTGTTACAGTCGGCAATTAAGCTATAATCTAGGAATGGTTATCTAGAATTAAAGAGGTAACATTAATGAGTTATTCTGTTTTAACTAATATTCTCGAACAATTAGACTCTCTTAGTTTAGATGAAAAAAGAATTTTATCTAATCATCTAGCGTCTTTAAGTGAGCAAAATAAATCAGTTATTAATCGTAGTCGGTTAAAGGTTATTGAGTCTAAAAAAATAGATATTTTAGACGTTGCTAATGATTATAGTGCCTCAAATATTCGTTTTTTAATAGAAGATAAAGAGGTTGTTTTTATAGTAGATTTGGCTAAAAATAGAAGTTTATTTGATTTAGGCGGATTATTGGAAAGTTTACGGGAATTATTAGGCTTTGAAGTGGTTGTCTTTACAGAGTCAATGCTCAAAGAACAGTATCGAGAGTCTATTATTAATAATGCGATTAAGTTATGAGAACGGATAAAATACGTTTACAAGATCTTCTCGATGCTATCTATCAAATCGAAATTTATATAAAAGATGGTAAAGTAAGTTTTTACGAGAGTAAATTGTTACAAAGTGGAGTTTTATATCAATTGATTATTATTGGAGAAGCAGCAGGAGATCTTGATATTAATCTTAGAAATCAGTATCCTAGTATTCCTTGGAAAAATGTAATTGGGATGAGAAATATCCTAGCCCATCAGTATTTTAGAATAGATTTAGATGTGGTTTGGTCAACGGTGACTGCATATTTACCCCCTTTAAAGGAGACAGTACAAGAAATGTTAATCAGTTTGTCAGAGGATTAATCTATGTTTATATTAATCTTTTTACTACCACTTTGAATAGCTGAATTTACAGGGGTTGGGTTATGAGTAATTGTGATTGGTGTCCGACAGGTTGGGAAGTAGTGACTTTGGGAGATTTAGGGGAAGTTAACAGAGGACGTTCTCGATACAGACCTAGATACGCAGAATTCTGAAGTTAGTAGGAAGGTAAAAACAGGTGATTATTGGTAATAGGAGAGTGAAAAAATCGGGGGAGATGACAGTTATTTGTTCAGTGCTGAGTACCCAAGTCGCGATCGCAAGCCTCTTGAAGTTCTCGCAAATTATAATTTGTTGCGTGAAAAAATATACTATGGTTCGTATCAGATAGTGCAGTGTTGTAAAGTTTTGCCAAAGTGCCTCTCACTGCCTGCAACCATATTCGTTGATTAAGTCAATGCTCTACTTAATTAGGAGAATTCTAAGGATGTCCAAGACTGCTATCCAAGAAAAAAAGCTCACACTGGATGAATTTTTGTCATCCCCTTTAGCTAGTGAAAACTATGAATATTTCGATGGAGAATTAATTCAAAAAATGTCACCTAAACGTTCTCATTCCCGTGTCACACTTGCTTTATCCTCAATTCTTGAAGATTGGAATCAAGACAAGGGGGAAGTTGGTATCGAATGGTCTGTTCGCTTAAAACGAAATGACAAAGATTGGTGTCCGATTCCAGACTTACTCTATATATCTTATAATAAGTTAGGGGAGATTGAATTAGAAGATGATGCTTGCCCCATTCCCCCTGAATTAGTCATAGAAATTATATCACCTGCTCAATCTTTTAGTAACCTTAGTGAGAAAGCAGAAGCTTATCTAAAAGCAGGGGTATCCCTTGTTTGGTTAATTGATACAAAAGTCAAAAAAATCACCGTTTTTTATCCTGATTCTCCTCCACAAACGAAGCAAGGGGAAGATAGTTTAGGAAATGATTTATTACCTGAGTTAAGTTTAACTCCTCTGCAAATTTTCCAGAAAGCAAAGTTAATTTAGGGTGAAGTAAAGTTGGCGAGATCTGCCTGCCACCATTAACTTCATCCTGTTAGTCATACCATTAATATAAACTAGTCTGATATTCGTGAAAAACTTTATTGTCGCGAGTTATTGGACTAGAAGTCTTGGCCCATTAAATCGGTCATTTGTCCTTGATAGTCTCTCCTGTTGTCGTCGTAGACTAGGACTGTTTGCACGTTTTTATGGCGGGAAAATTGTTGTACTTTTCTGATATCACCATCGGATTTGTCTAGGCAGTGGGTGATGGCGGAATGTCTGATTTTGTGGGGTGACATGGGTTTGTCTATTCCTAGTTCGGCACTTGTGTGTTTGACTAGGTTGTAAATGGTGTCATCTGCTAGTCTTTCTCCCCTATTAGCAGAGCTTATACTGATAAATAATGGGTCGTTTTTACTGCCTTTTCTCATTAGTAAATAGTCTTTTAATGCTGCGACTGTTCTCTGGTTGATGGTGATGCGTTCTTTGTCTTGTCTGCCTTTGCCTTTTATCCATATTGTGCGATCGCTTAGGTTTAAGTCTCCTATATTAATGGCTACTACTTCACTCCGGCGTAGGGCGTTATCCCATAGTAGTCTTAATATTGCGTAGTCTCTTTTTCCTTGGAAGTTATTAGTATTTGGCGACTGGAGTATTTGTTTGATTTGTGTTGCTGGTAGTCCGGTTGTGTCTCTGTAGGGAACTACTTTGTCGCTTTTTATGTCGGTTAGGTCGTAGCGACTTTTTCCTACTCTTTTTGCATATTTTACTAGGGCTTTTATGGCTGCTAGTTTTCTATTTACTGTGGCTGATTTGAGGTTTTTTGAGTATAACCAACGTCTATAAGTTAGGACTATTTCTTTGGCTCTAAATTCGTCTAAGTTGAGGAATTGTTGGACTATTTCTGGTGTGGGGAGTTGTCCTGTTGCAAAGTTGAAAAATTCTTTTAAGTCTCTTTCGTAGCCATGTCTTGTGGCAGGGGAACGTTTATCTTCTAGTAGGTCTTGAAGAATATTTGTTGGTTGATTTGTTGTAAATAAATTAGAATGAGGGTTGTATTCAATTAGCATTTTTTAAGTTTTAGCTCTGTGGTAGGACTAGAGAGTTGGTAGATAACAGGTTCGGAGTAATTAGACATTTGTCCATATTACCATATACTCTCATCTCCCCCGATTTTTTTCACTCTCCAAATAGCTAGCTTGTCACCCTGTGAGCTATACCATAATTTCCACCTCGGTGAAAGGATAAAAATTTTCAAATAGGGAGGAATCACTAATATTTAGCGAATTAGCAATTCTTGTGTTTATTCTGGGTGTAGACTGAACTATTAACTGTATATCCTCAATTTCTGTGGCACTACCAATACTGACTGACGAAGTATTTGGTGGCAATATAATTGGCGCAACTGTTTCAAATATGCTGAAATCATTATTTTCAAATGTTGGTTCTAAAGTAATTGGAAAACCTATTTCTACACCATTAGTATCAAAAAAACGGACTTGATTATTTACATTTTGTGACGCATATTGAAAAGAAAGGGTAGCTGATTCTGTAGTTTCTGTAACATTAAATACCTCTCCTAAAGACAAAACAATTGATTCTTCACCAGTAATACTATCAGGTGCTACAGAAATTATAGCATTGGGAGAAAATCTAGTTCTGGGATTTTCAGGTATAGATGCTGGGGGAGTAGCGGCAGTTGGTGTTTCTGATGGAGGATCATTATCAAATAATTGTAGTACAGCATTGTTGGGTGTACCAATCATTGCATCTCCACTAATATCAGTTAATAATAAATTGACTGTTTCTGTTACTTCTACTAAATTATCATCAATAACTGGAATTGCAATGCTTTGAGATGTTGTGTCTCCATCTGCAAAGAAAATTCTATTGGGGTTAGGATTGCTATAATCTTGATTTTGTGTAGCACTGCCCTCAACAAGGTTAACTGTGGCACTAATAATTCCATCGCTGCCACCTGTACGGGTGACAGTAACTGTTGCAGTCGGAGTTCCTTCGGTGACTGTAAATGTAGGGTCACTAAATTGAATTGTTCCTGGGTTGGGAATTCGATAGCCAATATTTATGTTATTGAGGGTTTGGTTTGGTAGCAGTTCAACAGTTGGTTCTGGTGTTGTAATTATGGCATTATTTGTTGGAGATACTGCTCTGACTGGATAACTATCTGGTGAGAGATTAGCAAATGTATAACTGCCTGATTCATTAGTGGTGGTTGCTGTTTCTGTTGTATCTAAGATACCATTTTGATTAAGGTCTAGAAATACGGTGACGTTGGCGAGGCCAGTTTCTCCGGTGTCAAATAGTTGGTTGCTGTTGGCATCGTTGAATATTGTACCACTGATGCTGCCAGTGGTAGGGATAATTTGGTTAATATTCGCTGTAATAATGTTTGTGGATATTCCGTCTACTGTAAATGGCAAATTTTCTTCTATTCCATTCATATTTGCACTATGCTGAATATTAAAGCTGCCTGTAATATTGTTATTTCCTGTAGAAACGGGGATATTTTGGGAAATTAAGGCATTGTCAGCATTAAAGTTAAGGGTGATAGGAACCCCTAACCCTGCACCTAGATTTAGCTCAGGAGGTGGAGTTATGAGAATATCAATAGTATCGGTAGGAATACTGTCGAGTACTATTTCGTAACTATCAGTCAAATTATCTACGGTAATATCGGTACTACCTTCAGATTGAGTAATAAGTATGGTGGGAATATTTGGAGGCTCATTAAATTTGATGGTACTAACTGCTGTATTGCTGTTATTTTGTCCATTGTTTATGACTACGTTGATGAGGCGATCGCTAGTATTGGAGTTAGTAGTATTATTATAAAAAATGTTGGCAATTATTTCTTCAGACTCAGCACTGGTGGCACTACCCGTTAGTAATAATTGACCTGTGTTAGGATTGTATGGGGTAACATTTATCCCTGTTTCTGCAACGATATTGAAGGCTGTTTCGTTTAAATCGAGGGTCTCATTGATGCCGTCTAGGGGGTTGGATTTTCTTAAGTCTTTGGAAGGAACTCGAAAAATGGATTTACCAGAAGTTCCTGAAAGTGTTATTACGAGTCAAACTTGGTGGCGATTAATTGCTACAGATAATGGTACTTTTAATCGTAAAGCTTATACTTTTTGTGTGTTGGAACAGTTGAGAATAAGATTACGCCGTCGGGATGTTTTTGTTAGTCCGAGTCGGCGCTGGAATGACCCCAGGGTTCAATTATTACAGGGGGATGCTTGGAAGTCGGCACTTCCTCATGTTTGTCGGACTTTAGACCGTAAAAAGAGTTTTCATCTTGAGTTATCACAACTTCGAGAGCAATTGAATGAGGTTTATTTGAAAACTGAGGCTAATTTTTCTCAAAATGGTGCGGTTCGTTTAGAAATGGTTGATGGTAAGGAGAAGTTGGTACTGACTAGGTTGGAAAAGTTAGATACACCTCCGAGTTTGGTTAGTTTATGGTCGATGGTTAAGGGTTTATTACCTCGTGTTGATTTGCCTGAAGTGTTGTTAGAAATACAGCAGAAAACGGGGTTTGCTAATGCTTTTACTCATTTGAGTGAAGAGACTTCCCGTGTTAAAGATTTAGATATTAGTATCTGTGCGGTGCTGTTGTCGGAAGCTTGTAATATTGATTTGGAGCCTTTAAGTAGGGCTGATATTCCGGCTTTGACTGCGGATAGATTATCTTGGGTCAAACAGAATTATTTACGCCAAGAGACGATTGTTGAGGCTAATGCTTGTTTGGTGGATGCTCAGGCTGAGATTAGTTTAGCACAGGTTTGGGGTGGTGGTGAGGTGGCTTCGGCGGATGGTTTACGTTTTCGGGTTCCGGTTTCTACGTTGAATGCGACTCCGAATAGTAAGTATTTTGGTACGGGGAGGGGCATTACTTACTATAATTTTACTTCTGACCAGTTTACTGGGTTTCATAGTATTGTGATTCCAGGGACGTTACGGGATTCTTTGTTTGTTTTGGAAGGACTTCTCGAACAGCAAACTTCTTTACGTCCAACTGAAATTATGACGGATACAGCAGGATATTCGGATGTGGTGTTTGGTTTGTTTTGGTTGTTGGGGTATCAGTTTAGTCCTCGTTTGGCGGATATTGGGGAGGCTAGATTTTGGCGCATTGATGGTGAAGCTGATTATGGTGTTTTGGATGGTTTGGCCAGAAATCCGATTAATGTTGATTTGATTGAGGAGAATTGGGATGATTTGTTACGAGTTAGTGGCTCTTTGAAGTTGGGAGTGGTTTCGGCTTCGTCGTTAATGCGGACTTTACAAGGTGGGAAGAATCAGAGTACGTTGAGTAAGGCGATCGCCGAGGTGGGGAGGATTGCTAAAACAAAGTATTTGTAGCAGCCAGCAATAAGATTGTCCTCGACCAGCAATAACGATCATTTTGAGCCAGGATTAATTGCAACTAGATTTACTTTTGAGCCAGAATTAACTGCAACTGAGCCAGGATTAAATGCAACCAG
>NZ_JAAHGO010000011.1:0-4263 GCF_010672455.1 Okeania sp. SIO2C9
AAAGATAAGAGTCTATACTGTAGGGGCGAATGGCCATTTGCGTTCCGCAAAGCTGCCGAATCGCGCCCTTACCGATTGTATGACTATCAACAGAATTATATTACTCCGAAGCCAACGGATTTGATATTATTTCTTTTTTTTCCCCTATCCAAGGGGAGGCTTCAAGGCGCGAATTATTTAATTATTAATTATTAATTATTAATTATTCGGTAATTAGTTTATTGTTGGCACCTGGAATGATTCTGTTTTGTATCGATATTTCTAAATTTTTGGTAAAAACAATTCCGGCGATCGCTAAAATTTTTAGTGCATTAGGCCAAGCATTAATGATTATTTTATTTCTTCATTTAGCATTTGTCTATGCCTTAAAAAATTTAGATTTAGGAATCTTATCTTCCAATTTATTCATCTTATTTATCTTGAGTACAACATTCTCGTTTATCAGTTACATGATTATTATTCGTTTTTCTTTTACTAGAGCAATTTTCTTGGGAAGTGCCAAGGATTTTGAGCAAATTTTTATAACTAAAAATCAGCAATTTTTTTAATAAGTCAGGACTTACGCAAATTGACTTTTAAAGCATCATTTGTAGGGGCGAATGGTATTCGCCCTCCCTATATGTAGAGTCTGTCCGTAAGTCCTGTAAGTAATACATCATAATTTCCCGATGATGGAGATTATTTTTTTGACCAGATAAATTATCTATATTTATTTTGTTATGTATACAATTTTTTGATTTTAGGCAATAGGCAAGATCGAATAGAGAATATAGTTTTTTTTCGGTGAAATTATGTTGATGATTATAGATTATTTGGGCGATCGCTCCTTTATTTCAAATGTTTAATTAGTAATGATAATTTATCGGAAAATCAGAAATAAATTAGTTTAGAGATATGGAGAGATTATAGTTAGATTTCTCTCTCTATTTTTTAGTTTTTCCCTCACTTCATTAGCTTTAACATCATAGCCTTGATTGGGGTTTTGTTTATGAAGATTAATGAATAAGTCTATGTAAAATTGATAGTAATTTTGAACTGTAGTGAAATAGGATATAGAGAGGTTAGTAGCGCTCATTTGTGTATAAAGTTCTTCAATAATTTTGATAGCTGATTCGATTTTTATTAATGCTTCGTATAAGTTACCTTGGTTGCATTTTAAAACTGCCACATTATATAGAGTATTGGCAACACTCTCTTTATCTTGAATTTTTTTGGATAAGTCTAAGGATTGGTTAAAGTAATCTAGTGCGGTTCGTTTTTTTTCTAAAGTATTGTAGACAAGACCAATATTATTCAGAGTCATAGCTTCCCCTGGAATACTTTTCATTTTTTTGAACAAGTCTAGGGATTGGTTGAAGTAATCTAGTGCAGTTTGTTTCTCTTCTAAAGTATCGTAGACAAGACCAATATTATTGAGAGTTATTGCTGCCCATATTTGGTAGTTTGTTTTTTGATAAAGTCGTAGTGCTTGCTCAAAAATGCTTATTGTTTGTATTTTTGATGTTTTTGTTTCTTGTTTGAAGAGTTGACTCCCTTGTCGATATAATTTGTTTGCTTCGAGGCTAAGTGTTATCTCTATAAAAATTCTTATTACACTGACAATCATAGAGAATGCTAATAGATAAAGCATGATATTAGCTGCAGTCAGATTATTCCCATCATGCAAAATAACTGATAAGATTAATAATATAAATAAAGAAGCAATAACACTAATAAGCAGATAAGCATTAATAAGTAATACAAATAAAGAACGAAATGGAAAATGTTTTGCTCCTAAAATGGAATTAATGAACGACATAATTTTTGGTGTTTTTCTAACCGCAAACCTTGACAAATAATTAACTAATCGGAATAATCTTGAATCCTGATAAATAAATGTACTAATTGGGAATATCACCACCCCGATTAGAGAATAAATAATCAGCAATATTATATAATTACCAATAGAAATAAATAAGCTAATTATGAATGACAAAGGAAAAATAACACCAAATACAACTAGACTTATAACCAGGCCGATAAATACTATTTTAGTTATCAAATTATTTGATTCAAAAATTGAATATTGCTGTGAAATTACTTTTATTCTAAATACAATAAGCTGTAAGAAGTGTAGAGAACCAGTGAAAAAAAATAGTCTTTGATCGTCCCAGTCAAAACTAACATTAAAAAAGCTTGCTATCAATAAACAAAGAAACATATTAATAATTATATGAATTTCTAGACTGGAAAAAGATAATCTTTGAGTCTGAAAAGCCATAGATTTACACCTTTTTTGATAACTAAAATTTTTGAGGAAATTATATTTCTAGCTTCTAGGAATATATGGAATTTTAACTAAGCAGATTACTTGATGATTAAGTAGTCAGTAGTTACTATTAAGAATGAGAACTTTGTCATGGAAATTTTTACTGTTATTTCCTACAATATTTGACAACTTTGGTAAAGAATTGCTGAAGTGTTTATCTGTTAAAGTCTACAAGCATCTACACGAGAAAAGAACAACCCCATCCGCGGAACGGTTTTTATCCACTCACCAGCACCCACAACAGCGCCCCATGGTAGATGTCCTACATAAGGAGTATTCGGATTAACAGAGTCCCAAACCAGGTTCCATTCACCTCCTTCACGCCAACCCACTTTTTCCCCAAAAGCAGTTTCATATCTTTTGTAATACTCTTCTGTCGCGCCACCTAGTTGATAAGCCTTCCAAACGTACCAACTACCACCTAGACTATGATAAATTTTCTCCTGGACAGAAAAGCCAAACTGACCATTACTATACTTTAGCCAAAGTTTGTCAATTGTACTCAAATCCTTGCAGGATAAATTCTGCAAGTCTTCTCTGTCTAGCCGTTCTTGCAACACTCGATCTGCCACTTTTAGAATTAATGTAGCTGTCTCCTTGTCTGCTTCTTCCCAATTTCCTGCTGCTAACAAGTCACGCAGTTTTGTGTAATCAACTCCCACTTCCGAAACTAGAGGTACATAATGAGGAAATGCTTGAACCCGATACTCCTGAAACAAATTAATAGGTATACCCCAGTGAAAAGTATTAAGTTCATCATATGTTTCTATCCTTTTGACAACTTGCTGAAAAGTTGACTTTTGTGCGTCAGACAAACTTGTTTTTTTTGATTCCAAACTTTGGATTATTTCTAGATCGCTCATTCCATGAACTGCTACAACTTCACCCCTAACATCTACAACTGGAGAGCCACTCATTCCATTGATATTCAAAAATTGATAATAAACTCCATAACCTTTTGCTGACTTAGCTAAACTCGAAACAGTACCAGAAACAAATTTAGGCAGCAACTCCTCACTCTCTATTGGGAAACCAGAAATATAGATGGAACTACCTATTTTCAGATTTTCTAAATTACCTATTTTCAAAGCTGGATAATTGCATTTTTTTCCCTCTGGTTGAAATGTGACTAAAGCTAAATCAATATTGCTAGGAAATATTTTCATACTGGCAATATCCCAGACTTTTTCGTCATTAGTTTGTAATACTTTTTCTCCTTCTTTTTTGATAAAATTAGCTGAGGTTACTACAGTACAAACATCAGTTTCTCCAGATACAAAAAAACCCGTTATATGTCCAGGTTTATTTCTAGAGGATATTTTGACAATACTCCGTTCTAGTCGATAGGCAATTTTTTCTGATGATAATTCTCTAGAACAATTTGTCAGAGTTATTGCTAGGAATATTAGACCAATAATTCTTGGTAAAAATTTCATCTTTTTCATAAGTTGAGAAGTCTGATTCTTACCATTATACTTACAACTACAAAAGAGGTTATTCCTTAATAAAGGAGAACTTTGAATAGGCCAGGGTCATAGGAAATGTTAAGATTTGATCGTACTTTCCTCAGATTAGTTCTACTCGTTCATTTTCAGTTAAAACTCCTGTTTTCAGTCTTTTGTTGATAATTTATGGATAATAATTGATTTTATTTTTTATTTTTAGAGATGTCTATTTACTATAAATATTTCTAATTTAGTTAGGACTTATGCACAACAACTATATCTAGGACGAATGGCTATTAGCCCCTAAAGATAAGGTAGAATTTGATATTTTGCGTAAGTCCTATTAGTACTAATCTCCCAATATTTCATCAACAGTAAAAGTTACATTAGGCAAAGCTTGAATTGTTACAGTTTCACCGCTCTTAAAAGTCTGCACAATTTCATAACCATTCGCAGTAGGTTGTCGATAAACTTCCAGACATTTTTCAGTCAGATTCACCAACCAAACTT
>NZ_JAAHGO010000011.1:4273-4892 GCF_010672455.1 Okeania sp. SIO2C9
ACATTAGGCAAAGCTTGAATTGTTACAGTTTCACCGCTCTTAAAAGTCTGCACAATTTCATAACCATTCGCAGTAGGTTGTCGATAAACTTCCAGACATTTTTCAGTCAGATTCACCAACCAAACTTCAACAATATTATTCTCAGCATATAAAGGAATTTTTACTTCTTGGTCATATTTAACTGTTGTATCTGACACTTCTATAAGGAGAAATACATCTTCTGGTTGAGGATGTTGAGTCTGATAAAAATCTGGTCGTCGTTGCAGCAAACTTATATCTGGTTCTGGTTCAGAATTATTATTCAATCTCACAGGATCTTGAATTCCTAGAGTAACAGTCTTTGCTAAACGTAAAAAGAACAGTTCGTTCAGACGTTTCACACAAGCTGAGTGATGAATACCAATAGGGGAAATTTTGACAATTTCTCCTCGGATTAGTTCTACTCGTTCATTTTCAGTTAATATTCCTGCTTCTAGCAGCTTATAATACTCATCTACAGTAAATAGTCGTCGCAATAATTGTACAGACATTTTCAACTCCTTGAGAATAATTGTATTCAGCATTCAGCTATTTTTTAGTTATAGCTCAAAGCTTTTTTTACTAATACTCAGAACACAAT
>NZ_JAAHGO010000011.1:4902-146451 GCF_010672455.1 Okeania sp. SIO2C9
TCTACAGTAAATAGTCGTCGCAATAATTGTACAGACATTTTCAACTCCTTGAGAATAATTGTATTCAGCATTCAGCTATTTTTTAGTTATAGCTCAAAGCTTTTTTTACTAATACTCAGAACACAATAAATTTATATAGTATTGGGTAATTAATGTTGAAAATTTCTGTTAATCTCCCAATATTTCATCAACAGTAAAAGTCACATTAGGCAAAGCTTGAATTGTTACAGTTTCACCGCTCTTAAAAGTCTGCACAATTTCATAACCATTCGCAGTAGGTTGTCGATAAACTTCCAGACATTTTTCAGTCAGATTCACCAACCAAACTTCAACAATATTATTCTCAGCATATAAAGGAATTTTTACTTCTTGGTCATATTTAACTGTTGTATCTGACACTTCTATGAGGAGAAATACATCTTCCGGTTGAGGATGTTGAGTCTGATAAAAATCTGGTCGTCGTTGCAGCAAACTTATATCTGGTTCTGGTTCAGAATTATTATTCAATCTCACAGGATTTTGAATTCTCACAGTAACAGTTTTTGCTAAACGCAAAAAGAATAGTTCGTTAATACGGTCCACACAAGCTGCGTGATGAATACCAATAGGGGACATTTTGACAATTTCTCCTCGGATTAGTTCTACTCGTTCATTTTCAGTTAATATTCCTGCTTCCAGCATTTTATAGTACTGCTCTACAGTAAATAGTCGTCGCAATAATTGTATAGACATTTCCAACTCCTTAAGAATAGTTACATGAATTTGCTTATATATAACAATTATATTTACGATAAATATTCTTGCCTAACTTTAAAAAGCGTTTTAGTCCGGAATGCTCCGCAAACAGATACCATTATCTATACACAAATTTTTAAGCTGGTAGCTAGTTAACTTGTTAATAGTTCAATCAAATCCTCAGTTATCGGACAACCTGTTTCCCTTTCAAAATGAAGAAACATCGGGCTAAAATTCGCCTCCAAGAAAACAAAGTCTCCATTAGGTTTAAATCGCCAATCAATACCAGTCCATTTTAATCCGAATGCTTTAGTAATAGCTAAACATTGTTTTTTCATATCCTCTGGTGTTTCTAAATAGATTAATTTTGCTCGTTTATCTTCCCGAAAATCTAAGGAACTACTCCGAATTTCAGCAGAATAAACTTTTTCTCCAATCACATAACTACGAATATTTGTACCAGGAATAAATTCTTGGATAGTTACCGGAGAAATTCTTAATGCTAATTTCATCCGATTAATTTCTAGATGTTCTTTCGTTAAAAATTGAGTATGAGAACCTCCATAAACAGGTTTAAAAATTACATCTTTAAATGTTTGAGAAAATTCTAAAATTTCATCAGCATTATTAGTAATAATAGTCGCGGGAATAGTCACGCCTATTTTATTAGCTAAACTTAATTGCAAAGGTTTTTCTTTATGAAATTCATAAGCATCCCAACTATTCACCCATTTTTCAGGTTTAGACCGCATAAAAGAACGTAATAAACCCATCGAATCATTAACTGCTATTCTCTCCTGATATGAATCAGTTAATTTCGGAACATTTACCCCGGCAAAAGTCCGCCAAAAAATTTTATTTATATCTGCTAAATTCCATTTTCTGCCATCTGGAAATATTAAACATCCTGTGTGACTAATAGGTTGCCAAGAAATTTTTAACTTAGTGGGAAATAAACGAGTATCTAAATAATCAACTGTTATTCCTTTTTCCATCAGAGACTTTTTGAGATGGGCAGCATGAATATCTTCTTCACTGCCGAGGATTAAAATATTCATTAAAGTTATACCAATTTGACAACTGTTTGCTACAAATAGTTAGGCTATTTCTTAGGACTCAGGAGTCAGGACTCAGGAGTCAGAATGAATTGCTTTGCTCCCATTTTTTAGTCGTAATTTATCTTTTTAGTCAAAGGGACATCTCCTGTCAAGTATTTTATAACAGTCGAAGCAAAGGTTAGGACAGATCAAAAACTTAAAACTCAGACAAGGTAATACTTTTCCTTCTTCCTTCTTCCTTCTTCCTTCTTTCTTCTGCTATAAAGGAAGAAAGGGAATGAGAAAGAAAAGGAAGACTTGGGAGAAAAAAGCGTAGATATTCAGGACTTACCCATGAGGTACAAAAAACTAGGATTTGAGATTGCTTCCCTATCAGTAGCTTCGGACGAAAATACCTTAGTATTGCGTAATACCAAATTGAAATGAAGCTGCATAGAATAATCTTTCAAGCATAATTGACTTCAAGCATAATTGACCGCAGGTAAGCGTAGATAAAAATAGATCGATTTAATGAATTTCATCATTCTATGCAACCTCAAATAAAACTGGTATAAGTTCTAATATTATGAGTTTGAATATATTTCTGCTTACAAGTCTACTTTCCCATTTATTAACTAAATAAAATTAAGGTTTAAATTATCTAGAGATGAAACATTTTCTATGATCGCAATCAAATCTCCTGATACAGTAGATATATTAACTGAATTCTTAACTATTTCAAAACGATAATCATTCAAACTTCCTGATAACTGAATTCGGTCTAAAGGAACATCAAAATTTTGAATTAAAGCAAAGTCTAAATCACCAAAACCAAGATAAAAAGGCGACCCTGGGGAAGAACCAAGTATAAATTGATCTACTCCTTCTGTTCCCGAACTACCAACTAATATATCAATTTCTCCCGTTCCCAAATCACTAGGTATAACTCGGTCGTTGATGAGGTCATATCCAATAACACTAACACCAACAATTCTGGTATTGTTGCCGAAAGCATTAATAATATCATTACTATCATTGTCAGTAAAAAAACCAATGCGTTCAATTTCAAATTGTCCAAACAGAATGTAATGTTCTAAAGCAGAACTAAATTCTCCTCTATTGATAGCAACATCAATACCAGGATAAGATTGCCGATAAATCTCTTCATTAAAATCTCCACCTTCCTCTCCTATAGCTAAAGTAGTGACACCACCTTCTTCAGAACCTGGTTGAGTAAGAGTTCCATTATTAATAGGAGTAGCAAAACCACCTTCTTCCCCTATTGCTTGAGTTGTTGCGAAACCTTCTTCAGAACCTGGTTGAGTAAGAGTTTCATTATTAATAGGAGTAGCAAAACCACCTTCTTCCCCTATTGCTTGAGTTGTTGCTTCTCCCGGTGGCACTCCTATTGGAGTCATACCACCTTCTTCTCCTATTGCTTGAGTGGTTGCGAAACCTTCTTCAGAACCTGGTTGAGTAAGAGTTTCATTATTAATAGGAGTAGCAAAACCTCCCTCTTCTCCTAGTGCTTGAGTTGTTGCTTCTCCCGGTAGCATTCCTATGGGAGTAAGACCACCTTCTTCTCCCAGCGCTAGAGTCGTAGGTACAGGAAGATTACCACCTTCTTCTCCTATTGCTAAAGTAGTTGCTATAGCTTCACTGGTACCCCCTTCTTCTCCTAGTTCTAAGGTTGTAGCTATCAGTTCGCCACCATTTTCTGAATCATCAAAAGCTTCTGTTGTAGCACCACCTTCTTCCCCTGTTGCTAAAGTAGTTGCTATACCTTGAGAAGGATCATTAGGAGTATTACGCTTAGGTTCAACTTGACTTTTTTGTAAAGACTCAAGAGTCTCTAGGTCATTCTCAAATGGATGTCTCATATTTTCCTTTTGTTCAACTTTAATTTATCAGGACTTACGCGCGGACACGCTTATCGAGTGAGTGCGAATGCCATTCGCCCCTACAAATGGCGTTTTCAAGGGAGTTGCATGCCTAAGTCCTGTTTGATTTATTATGTTATGGAAAGTACTGAAGATTGTTGAAAATCTTCTATCAGTTACAGTATAGTTGAGAAATTTAGAAATATCGATCGCTATTTATAGATGAATAAACTACCCAATGACATAGATGAAGCACTCGCTCAAGCGATAGAAGCTACTAAGATAGCTCTCCAGGATGGTTACAGTAGAATCCAAATCGAAATAGTTATTCCAGAAATTGAACTTCAAGCTCAATCTCTAGCAGCACAATTTATCCCTGCTTTACTTGAAGAAGGTATTCAACCAAAAGTCTTCTTTCCTGATACTGGTGCTGCAGCATTAGCAAGACGAGATTGGCAAGAAGCGTCCTTTAAAGTAAAAGTAGAAGATATTGGTACAAGTAGGTCTCCAGTTGATAGCAGAATTTCACCGGAAGACGAGTTTTTTCTGTTAGTTGCCCTTTCTTCTGTAGAAGTGGCCCAGGCCGAAAAATTGTGTAATCTGGCAGGCGATCGCCCAGTTGTGATGTTGATTCCTAAATTAGAAGATATATCTATTGTAGGAATTGGTTATGCAGCACGCCAACTCCGCGAAAGATTTCTTAAAACTATTGAATCTTGCTACTATATCAAGTCTTTTGGTGAGGCTGCATTGTATCGTTGTTATCCTTCTCCCTGGCAAGTTTGGCTTGAGGAAAATGGCCAATATAAATTAATTGCAGAGCGACCTGAGAAACCGATGGGAGATGCGGTGGAAATAATTTTAGCTGAAGCTACTGCTACAGTTAAAACAGATAGCTCTACTTCTTCTGAGCAAACTACTGCTACACCAAGACGGAAAGGATTTTTAACTGAAATTCAAAAATTCCTGCGTGCTTTAAGTAACTAAATTTTCCGCAGAAATGAACTTACTAAAAGTATTTTTCGTCTAAGGTAGGCCGACCCCAATTTTGATCGAAGCTACAATTTATTTCAAATTAGCTACATTCTGGATTTGCCTGAAAATTAGGGTCGGTTGACCTCAGAAACTATGTGTTATTATAGATATAAATAAATTGAATAATATATTTAGATGTTTTAATTAAATTTTCTGACATTAAAATTTAACATAAATAGTCTTTTTTGCCTTAGTTAATGCAATTAAGTAGACAGAGGAAAACTAGATATTATAGGAAATCTTTAGAAGTAAAAATGAAGCAAAGACGTATTATAATTGGCGATGTACATGGGCATTATGATGGTCTGATGGTTTTGCTAGAGGCGATCGCCCCTGGAAAAGATGAAAAGGTGTATTTTTTAGGGGACTTAATAGATCGAGGCCCAAAAAGCTCCCAAGTAATAGAATTTGTCAGAAATAGCTCTTATGAGTGTCTCCTGGGAAATCACGAACAAATGATGATTCAAGCTCTCTCAGATAAAGGGGGCAAAAAAGGAGTATGGGAAGCTTGGTTTTACAGTGGAGGGAATGAAACGGTAGAAAGTTATAGAGATACAGGAATTATGCCTTATGAGGATGTAGAATGGATTCGATCACTACCTCTGTATCTAGACTTAGGAGATATTTGGTTAGTTCATGCAGGGGTAAATCCAGAACTACCTATTCAAAAGCAAACCTATCATGAATATTGTTGGATTCGCAAAGAATTTCATGGTATTGAAAAACCTTACTTTCCCAATAAGTTAATGATTATAGGTCATACTATAACTTTTACTTTTAATAATGTTGAGCCTGGGGAGTTAGTTCGTGGGGCAGGTTGGCTAAATATTGACACGAGTGCGTATCATCCTCGTAGTGGATGGCTAACAGGATTAGATGTTGATAATAATATTGTTTATCAAGTTAATGTTAATAATAATGAAACTAGGAAAATGCCTCTAGAAGAACTTGTAAAACCTTATGTACCCAAGCCAACTTTAAAAGAAGTAATGCAAGAACGTTTATTAGCTCAAAAAAAGCACAAAGAGAAACTCAAGCTCAAGAACAATCGGTGATTATAGAAGTTTCTCTGTAAATATTAGATTAATGCTGAATGCAACTAGAAGAAAAACAAAAATTAATTACTTATTTAGGTCAATTTGTTACCCATGCTCGTTGGGAAAAAATTGTATCTATTTTGCATCAACGAACCCGTCATATTACTGTTATTTTAGAAGATATTTATCAACCCCACAATGCTAGTGCGGTACTCCGAAGTTGTGACAGTTTTGGGGTACAAGATGTGCATATTATAGAGAATAAAAATATATTCACAATTACTCAAGGTGTTAGTGTTGGTTCAGACCGCTGGTTAACATTATACCGCTATAATCAAGAAGGCATAAATAATACTCAAGAATGTTTAAAAAAATTAAGAAGTGAGGGTTATATTATAGCAGCAACAACCCCCCATACAAAGCAAATCACTGTTGAACAATTATCTGTAAATACAAAAGTAGCATTAATGTTTGGTTCGGAAATTAATGGGTTGTCAGAATATGCTCAAAACAATGCAGATGTATCGGTAAAAATTCCAATGCAGGGATTTAGTGAAAGTTTTAATATTTCAGTTAGTGTTGCTTTGTGTTTATATGATATGACAAATCGTTTGCGACGAAAGCATAATAATTGGGAATTAACTGAAACAGAAAAATTAGATTTGGAATTAAATTGGCTGCGGAAATCTATTAAAGCTGGGGAACTTATTGAGAAGAAGTTTTTCAGAGATATTTGTAATTGAATAAGGAAGAAGTAAGAAGTAAGAAAGCGTTTAGTTATTTAGGAGGTAGCTGTATTTTGGTATCATTATTATTTTGATTGCTCTTTAAGTGATAAATTTCCTAAATAATTTATCAAAATCAAAAATTAATGATGGCAAATCGGATATTTTTTTGTTTAGTTATTTGATAATTCACTTATGCTGAATATGTCTATCAGGACTTACGCATTTTCATGGTAAAAACACTATATATACCATAGTGCTATAGTTTGAATTTACTATATGTAGTGGCTTTGCGTAAGTCCTGACAGAGATAGGAGCAGCAATTAGGGAAAACCAAGTCACGACCCTATGGCTGAGTGCAGGATTATTCCAACCGATGGTAGAAGAGCAACTAGAAAACTTACCATTACCCACATCTTTCTTAACATAAGGTTTGACAAAAAAAAGCATTTATGTATGGAGTAGCGATATAGCTGCCCCTAGGCTCCGCCAACGCTAAACTTACTCTCCGAAAATCGTCATTAAGCTCTGCTTGTTGATAATTAGATTTTGAGGTAACATAAACTACGTGATAAATATATTAGTCGCTCCTTGGGCATACCTCCTCCGGAGGAGCTGCGCTAACGGAGACAAAAAAGCGCACCGAACCCGCGCCGCCGAAAGGCGCAAGGGAACGCGGAGCAAGAAACGGACGTGGAGGCAAGCGTAACTCACCCCCATCCCCTCCCGGGAGGGGAGCAAGAGGGGTGGGTGCAGCAGCCTGTGTTAGCGGAGCTTTGCGGAGCGCAAAACATCAACCCACCGAAGAGCTCAGGCTCAGTAGAATCTCCGCGCCTTTAGGCCGGACAGGATCTCAAAAGCTTTTATACAGCAAGCTGTGAGTAACAGAAGTTAAAGTCAATAATTCAATCAACCCCAGTCAAAATTTTCAATAAATTGTAGGATATTAATGTTTTATGTATCAAATCGTTACTGAATTAACAGGTGTACCTCGCACCCTACTTCTTCCACTCAGGGGACGAGCTGATGAACAATCAAATCCTCATCCACTGTTTCAAGATCCACTAGCTGTTGAGTGGTTAAAACTCGCGGGTTGGGATCAAGAGCTAGAGAAATTATATTCTATAAGTGCTAAAGCCAGTAGTATTGCAGTTGCAATCCGAACTTACCAGCATGATCAAATAGCATCTCGTCATATTACCAACCATTCCCATCCGATTGTAGTGGAATTAGGCGCTGGATTATCTAGTCGTTTTCACCGCATTGGAAAGAATGCTTATCGTTGGTTTGAGCTAGATTTACCTGTGGTAACTGAATTACGTTCTAAATTAGATACACAGACAGAGCAGCACCAGTTTATTAGTGCTTCAGTTATGGATTTTGACTGGATGAGTAATTTGCCTAATGTAGAACCAGAAAACATTTTATTTATTGCAGAAGGCTTACTACCCTACTTTGAGGTAAATGAAGTCCAGCAACTTCTATCTATGATGTGCTCTCGTTTTCCAGGTGCAACCTTAGATGTGGAAGTTCTAGGAAATTATGTCAAGATGTTTAGTAAAATGTTCTCTCAAATTGGAGCTCCCCTAAAGTGGTTTGTGAAAAACGAACAAGACTTATCTGCTATGGAATTGCAAGTAGTCAATGCTTGGCCTCTCTATAAACTACATCAAGAACGTTGGCCTTGGCAATGGCAACTACTTTTGAAATTCTTTACCCAATTTCCCTATTTTCGTAATGCTTATCTAATTGTGGAAACTAAGCTATGATATAGCATTTCCCATAGTCATAAGGTTCACTAAGATGAATAGTATTTATGGTGACCGCGTCAATCAATGAAACCTTATTCTATAGAACCCCTTTGGTATCTATACGATCGCCTAACTTTGTTGACGCTACATATAGTCTCCTTGCGTAAGTCCTGAGATTAAAAAATTTTTCATTGACTTATATAAATGTTCTGTTGTGCCATCAATTGAACAATAAATTAATATGTTTTAGCGGTATGGGTGAGCGATCGCTCACCCATATCAGTAATACCAGTTTGAAAAAAGAATGCTATAAAAAGTGCATCTCTATCAGATATGCCTAAAAATAGTTTCTCTAGTTCATTTTAGATGGTTATCTCTATCTTTTTCCCTTCTTTTTCAATATTTATCCCTTCTTCCTTCTTGCTTTTTCCTTTTTCCTTATTTCTTATATCATGTCCGTTTATATCGTTTGTGTAAACCCAAGGGTGAATATCTACAGGAAATAATGGTTTTTTTCTTGCGAGGGTAGCCTTTCTTCCTCTTCTCTCTTCCCTCTTCCTTCTTCCCTCTTCCTTCTTCCTTACCTTTGCTATACAAGACCGATGCTGCCGGACATGATATTACTTCTACTATTTGTAGCAAACATTGATCAATTTGGTATAACAATAATCCCACATTCCGCACTTCAAAATGTAGTATAAAAATACCATGACAGATATCTAATATCATGATCCGGAAAATTGCTACGAAGTCTGAAACTCAAAGCAGACTAAACGAAATTATTTTGTATTATCTGCCATGGGTTTACCATCACTTTCTGGATAAATAATAGTTGAGTGCTTTTGAGATTCCAGTTGAGAAACCATCTTTATTTCCATGAGAGTTTGTGCTTTTAATTATAGTTAGATTGTTCCCAGAATTATCTGGGAAAAAATAATCTAAGAGACTGTTTGTAAAGTTTTGTAATATACAATGATTGACCTTTAAACTGTAACAACTTGGTTATTTATCCCAGATTTATAGCCTGAAATACCCAATTTGCCAGGGGTAAAAACACTTCATAATTCTTTACAAACAACCTCTAAACTAAAGCAGCAGAGATAAGTTCATTTGCTATATCAAAATTAGCTGTCACATTCTGCACATCATCAAGATCGTCAAGAGCATCCATTAACTTGAGGAGTGATCGTGCCTGGTCTGGTTCTGTCACCTCAACAGTATTACTAGCAATCCACCGAAACTCAACTTCAATCACATCAAAACCTTTACCTCGTAGCATCTGACTAAGATTTTCCAAATTAGTAGTTTCAGTAAATACCTCTGCACCTTGAAAATCTTCTTCAGAAATCATTTCATAATATTCCGCTTCTCCTTCAACAGATGCTTCCAATAATTCATCCTCATCAATAGACCCTTTAATAGTCACCACACCCTTGTGGTTAAACATCCAACTTACGCAACCAGTCTCACCTAAATTACCTCCATTTTTAGTAAATGCACTTCTGAGGTCTGCTGCTGTACGGTTACGATTATCTGTAAGTCCCTCAATCAGAATAGCTATCCCACCTGGCCCATAACCTTCATAACGAATTTCCTCAAGTTCATTACCATCATTGAACTGACCAGAACCTTTAGCGATCGCCCGCTCGATATTATCATTGGGAATACCTGCCACCTTTGCCTTATCTATCGCTGTACGCAACTGAAAATTACCAGCCGGATCGGCCCCACTACGGGCAGCAACAATGATCTGGCGAGAAATTTTAGCGAACACTTTGCCTTTAACGGCATCAACTCTAGCTTTTTGGCGTTTAATATTCGCCCATTTACTGTGTCCTGCCATAAAATCAAATAGCGTAAAAAAAATACATTTTCATCACTAATGTTGATAACTATTCACAGGCATAAAAATCCTGGTACAATAGTTATCAAACTTCTATCGAAATTATATTTTAACGCTTTTTATGGCTTTCCTCAAAACTCACCTATGAGTTAGGTTAAACAAACCTGACATTGGTTTCTATATGATCTAGATGAGAAGTATCCCCACTTAATTCCATGACCCATTGTTGTCTTTCACGAACAATTTTAACTAAACAACAAAGAGAGGCTTTAATTTCCATCTTAGCAATTTCACCTACTAATCCTGCAGCAGTGCCAATGACTGAAGCTCCGTGCCCCAGTAATAAAATATTTTCTGTGGGAAACTGTGCCACTAGACTTTGAGAAGTTTCTCCGGTGCGCTTCATACAAGCTTCCCAAGTTTCAGGATATTGGGGAGTGCCTGCATTGTAAGAAAGATCTATTCTGTTGTAAGCTTTGGCCATTATTTCTAGGGATAGAGTTTCTGGCATAGTAGGCATCCATTCTGGATTTAACCATTCACACAGGCCCCAATCTAGTTTAATAGGTAAATCAAGAACTTCTGCTACTTCATTGGCAGTTTGTACGGTTCGCAGAAAGGGAGAGGAAAAAATTTGAGTGATATTTTCCCCAACTAAACGGTTTGCTAGTTGTTTTGCTTGAATGACACCATCATCCGACAGATGAGGATCGTATGGTTTTTCAGCAGTGTTAAACCATTCGGGGTTTACGAAGTCGATACGGTTTCCATGCCTTGCTATCCAGACTGTTTGTTTAAACATAGGTTCATCTGTTGCAGATTGCAATTTTAAATATATAGCAATTCAGAAGTCTGAGAGACCTCAGACTAATTATCAAAAATAATTTGGCAAAAAGGAAATTGAAAAATTATATAGCACTACGTCTTTTAGTGTAGGACAATAAATTTTGGTTGTAAGGGAACAGTGAATAGCGGTGTGATATCAAATCCGGTTAAACAGTTATAGAATGGTTAAGTCAGGAGGAGTCAACCCACCCGCGCGCCCCTCCCTGGAGGGGGAAGACCGAGTCAGGAGGAGAGAGAATTACAAATATGAGCGTAGTTATGACGATTGGAGAATTTTTTTATGTCCAATAAAACGGATTTGATATGACCCCGCGACGACGACAGTCGCAAGCGGTCAATCTTCGGAGCTTCCCGTAGGGTGGAATGGCGAGGAAACCCGCTCTTGTAGAGCCACTCGCTCCCCTAACGCCATATCCAATCGACAAAGAGAGGGAATGCGCACTCCTGTGAGGGAATAGGGAACAGAGGAATGTCAAGAGCATATTTGTGTAGGGCTATAGTTGAAATGATATACTCCCATCTCATCGGATATCTATACTCTATGGTTACTTCCATCTTTAAATCTTGACTATTGTCCCATTACTTTATGGCGTTTGGCATTACTTAGGGTTTGCTGAAAAAAGCTTTTTTGTAGGGGTAGGAGACAGGAGACAGGAGACAGGAGACAGGAGACAGGAGACAGGAGACAGGAGACAGGAGACAGGAGACAGGAGACAGGAGACAGGAGACAGGAGACAGGAGACAGGAAGAACGGGGAATGAGCGAGGAGGTAGGAGCTAAGTTTTGTCCCAAGATTGCTCTGCTCCACTCTTGCCTAAAATACTAGCTTTTTGAGCGTTTTCAACATGATACCTGGCACTTTTTTCGACCCTCACAGTACTCAAAGCTTTATATATCAATACTTTTATAATTAATCAGCAAGCCCTACTTATAAAACAAAAGTCATAACTATCCTCTTTCTTTACAAAATCTTCATAAAACTTTTCAGTATCTTTATCGTTTCTTTATGTAAAAATACGGAAATAGCTGCTAGTATATATATATAAATAAATTAAGTATTAACTTATTTGTTAATTATTATTTTATTGGTTTGTGTGTTGTAATTAGCTTAAGCTTCCTCAAGAAGAGGGGGCTATTTTTTTTGAGAATCGGTATTGTAAGCGTGAAGGTAAGGAAGAAGCGGTGCGACCCCGCGTCGGCGACAGACTCAAGCGGTCAGACCCCGCGACGACGATAGCTCGCTTGCGGAACGCGCACTCCTGTGAGGGAATGCTGACCAAGAGAGGGAATGCCCACTCCTGTGAGGAAGAAGGAAGAGGGAAGAAGGCTTAAAAACTTGAAAAAACCTAAATTTCCTGTAGATATTCACCCTTGGTTTTACACAAACACGCCCCAGTGGACATTATATAAGTCTAAGTCTCAGTACCTCCTCAGCAACTGGTCTGAGTATGATGCTTCCTTAAAACAGAGAGGGAGTTAAAACTTAGTTGACAAGTTACGTCATTACGCAGTATAATGCGCTAGTTGATATCAAAAATAAAGTAGTGAAATTTGTCAAACCAAGAGAAGCTGCTGAGATATTAGGAGTTGATGTGCGCACGTTGGTCAAATGGGAACAAAGTGGTCAAATAAATGCCATAAAAACCCCATCGGGACAAAGACGCTATGATATTGAATCCTATATCAAAAGTACAGATACATCAAGCCCGGCAATTCCCGGCAAAAGTCGGGAAAACCGTTCATAGCAATGTGACGGCAAAACCATCTACATTGGCGGTATCTCGCAATGCTTTGAGGAATATCCCCAAAGCGCCATTCCAATCTCTTGGTATTGAGTGACCGCAGTGCGAAAATTTAAAATGCTTTGAGCCTCCCAAGTTTTTATGAACATGACCGCACTTTGTACAAGTTTTAGATGTATACTCTTCAGTTACATCTATTACGGTTGCACCTCGTTTTAAAGCATGGAACTTAAGAGTTTGTTTAAAACCATAATGTGCCCAACTTAGCATTTGGCGGACTGTTTTTGAGGTAAGCTTGCGTTTCTTTTTTCCTGATTTGGCAACCATTTGGGATGACTCACTCATTTGGGATAAAGATCATGCGATACTCAGTTGTTAACCATTTTGCTACTTTTTTATGGACTTCATCTATAAGGTTTCTTACTTTAATAAACAAGCTATTAATTTTCTGGCTTACTCGCTGTCTTTTGTACTTATTGTTACGACCTTTTAATTTAGTTTTAACAGAGATTATTTGATCAATATGCTGCCCCAACCGAAAAATTCTAGTAATATCTCCCATACCGATATCAATAAACTTTTCTCCATCAAAACCCGTTAAAAAACTGCGAACGTCAGGGTCTAATGCAATAATAGATTTACTCTTCGATGTTTCTGGTTTAAACTCCACCGGAAATACAGCAAACCAGCGTTTTTTGTCATAAACTAATTGAGTTTCTGCATTCCAAGATTGTTCTCTCACACAAACTTTATATGTCCCATCTTTTTGCTTTTGCTGGTATTCAACATTAATACTCGGAATTAACTCTGATGCGAATAACTTTAATCCTTTTGTTACTGATGGTAACCAAGTACCTTTTTTAAAGTCTTCGACCCTAAATTTAATTGATTGTATTCGGTCTCTAATTGAACGGAATTTTCCGCAACAAGGCTTTTTCGTCCCACTTTTACGACTAGCTTTAAATGCAGCGTTAGCATCATAAATTGCATTCACTTTAAGATGATATGGTGATTTTTTAATCCAATCTGGTAAGTCACTGTTTAAGATTACTTTACGCAAATCGTATTTAGAAATAAAACCATGTTTGCGCATTTTAGCTATGGCTTGATTAAAGCAATATCTACTTGCTGCTGCCGACAGTTCCGGTGGAAGCAGGAAGTAAACAGTAAAATGTCACATTATGACGTTTTATATCGGTTTTATGAAGCAGTCTAACATTTTGGCTAAATGATGAAGTGATAGAGCAGTGGGTAAACCAACAGAAGACTGGACGTAGGGGAGCATCTAATATTTATAGTGATGTAGCTATAAAACTAATGGTCATTCTCAGTAGTTTGTTTGGATTAGCGTATGGGACAAATAGAAGGGTTGTCGTGATCGCAACATTCATGCAACAAAGCCGTTCAAAACTACTAAATCTTGACTACATCCGCCGACATAATATCCACCTCAATTCTACAGGTGGTCTACCATTGGCTAGAGGAAATATATCTCTACCAGTCGCCCAACTTTCAAACCAACTTGTAGGAGGCCAAGCTGTTTGAGGCAGATGTTGACGTTCATATTCTATAACTAACTCATTAGAAACGATCGCTAAGGGTAAACTCTGCATCGCTGTGGCAAACTCCTTAGCAGTGAACAAACTCGACCAAGATAACTGTGCCATCTCTCGGACTAACTCATCCGGTACATACCCATCTACGGTTAAAAATATATTGAACAGAAGCATACCACCAGGACAAATAAAATCAGACATTTTTGCTAGAAATAATCGCAGTTGCTCTACATCGCGAAAATGAGATACTACTTCTGTGGCGATCGCCAACTGATAAAAAGCTGGCTGCATTCGTGTCAGTGGGTCGAGAATATCTCCCTTAACCACATTCATAGATAAATTTTCTGTAGCGATAGCTGTTTGCAACTGTTCAATAAAAGCAGGGGTTAACTCTAAAACATCTACAGAATGACCTTTTCGTGCCAAAGGTAAAGCATTCCTACCTGTTCCCCCACCCACATCTAATATTTTTAATGAAGTGTTTTTACGAAATTCTGCCACAGTTGCTAATACTCTAGCATCAGGGTGAGAACCAAACAAGGGAGGCTTTCTCTTCTCTACCCAAGACTGGTACTGTTCCTCTAAAGTTGGGCTACGAACAGTTACTTGGCAAGCCATACCTTTTTTGGGAGGCTTCACTAATTCATACTGAATAACTAATATTGAACTTGTAGAAACATTAAACCCCTCTGTCAACTTCCTTTCTATCATTTGACGTAATTGTAGTTGTCTTTCCTTGGGCATTGGTCTACCCAGGTGAGAAAACAAGCTTTCTACAATATTTATGTAATGCTCAAGCATACCAGGTAGACATGGAAACGCTAACTCACCACGTCCTGAAATATAGCTATCAAGCTTATATATAACAGCTTTTTTGAGAATAGCTGGAGAAGTTACAAGTGGCAGTTGATCACTTATGAATAATGTCTGTTCCTGGTTCATCAGCAGATTCTGCTTTAATTAATTTTTTGACAGTGTTAGTATAATATTATTGACATCAACTAACTATTGTTGAAGAAGGAAGAAAGAAAAAGTGGATGGGGACTCAAACCCCAGGCAATTGTCAAAACCCTGTAGACGACAGGGTATTAAACCCAAAAGAAAAATATAACTGATTAAAACCTGAATATTTGATCAAGTATAGCGCTGTGCGCAGCTCATCTGGCAACAGGCAACAGGCAACAGGGGGAATAAAAAACCGATAATATCAGGCTTTTAGCTATTGGACAGTTACTGTAATTTGTAAATATGCCAGCGCACATTGCTATAAATTGATCTTAACAGAAACTACATCTCAAATTGATAATTACCGAAAAATTCTGGGTATGCGCCTCCCCTTTTAAGGGGATCAAAAGCAGTCGATCTTCGGAGCTTCCTGTAGGGATGGCATGAGCAGAGCAGGTCTGCAAGAACGGGTCTCCTCGCCATATCCAATCGACCAAGAGAAAATAGAATATTCCTTATGTCAAGCCTCCTTATTGCAGGAGGTACTGTTAGCGTCGCTCCTCCGGAGGAGGCGTACCTGATAACTGAAATGACCTCTTCTTGAAAAGAAGAGAATTGACTAAAAGGAAAAAAAATTCTTGTTTCTGCTTGTAGGGCGACAGCTTGTACCAAAATCAGGCAAAGATCTAAACCTTAATTATTTGGTAACTAAGAGCTGATTTTTAAACTTAGCTAAAACCCTTATTTCATCTAACTCTCAGGGATTAAGGCATTATTGAACTATAACTCCCAAAACCCTTGTATTACCAGAGATTCAGCCTCTTAATATTTACTTTATAAATCAGCTCTAAGTCATCCATTTAAAAACTAAAGACAATATTTTCGATAACTATTAAGTACCTGTATTAAATTAATTGAACTAATGGTCGATATAGGGAAAAGGCAAAAGATATGCTACCTTGCGTTAGTAAAAAGCAGATAGTTTAAGAAAGGCAAGGTTTCCTTGCCATATCCAATCAACCAAGAGAGGGAAGATGAAATATATCTGATACCAAATCCAGTTATTATTAGTTATTTAAGTAATTACGCAGAGCCTCTCTGGACAAAAACTTGAATTTTTTTCAGAATAATCTTAACGGGACTTGGTATAAGTGTCAATATACAAATAATTTTGTCTTTCTACTTAAGCTTAATGTTCCTAATATTCTGAAGTTAATTTTTACTTTTAACTTTTAACTTCTAATTAGTCCCTGTAAAAACTATTTCTGGAAATTTTGATTGAACTTCTGTCATTGGCCGTCTTCTTCCCTCTTCTTGCCAGTAGTTAATTATCTCAGTAGCTTGATTGAGAAGATCGACCCGGTCTGATTCATTAATCCAATGTTTGGCTTCTATTTCTTTTCTTAATTCTTCCCAAGCATCATTACGAGGCCAGAAAAAGTAACAAGTTAAGGGGCTAGTACCATTTCCTACCACTTGATCTACCGCAAGTGCTACATTATCTTCTAACCAAACTACTTTAAGTATAAATTTGGACAATTTACCTCCAGAGCCAATATTAGGCTTATTTCAAAACTTTGCACAATATTTAATCTTACCACGGAAATTGAGTGATGGACAAAGCAATTTTAGTTTTTGATATTGATGGTGTAATTCGGAATGTTGGAGGGTCTTATCGACGGGCGATCGCGGATACGGTAGAGCATTTTACATCCGGCACATTTTGCCCCACTTTGACAGATATTGACCAACTAAAATCTGAGGGAGTTTGGAATAATGACTGGGAGGCTTCGCGAGAGTTAATTTATCGCTATTTTGAAGGCCAAGGTCAAAAAAGAGAGAATGTTGGTTTAGATTATCAAAAGTTAGTAGCTTTTTTTCAGTCTCGTTATCGGGGTCCCAATGAAGATAATTGGACTGGTTATATTTGTACTGAACCATTGTTGGTAAGTTCTGGTTATTTTCAGAGACTGACAGCAGCAGGATTTTTTTGGGGATTTTTTAGTGGGGCAATGCGGGCAGAAGTGGCTTATGTTTTGGAGGGTAAGTTAGGGTTGAGTTCCCCTGTAGTGGTGGCAATGGAGGATGCACCCGGAAAACCTGACCCCACGGGGTTGTTTGCGGTATTGAAGACATTGGAAAAACAGCATGGTTTAGCTGAAAATCTACCTGTGATTTATGCTGGCGATACAGTGGGAGATATGTATACGGTGGAGAATGCTCGTCAAGTGATGCCGTCGAGAAGTTGGACAGGGGTGGGTGTGTTGCCTCCCCATGTGCAGGAAAGTCAGACAAGGCGAGAGGCTTATAGTGCAAAACTGTTGGAGGCAGGGGCAAAGGTGGTTTTGAGTAATATCGAAGAATTGTCTGAAGAAGCTATCGCTTGCGCTTTGAGTGGTGGTTAGTAGCCGTGTAAAAATAACTTGAACAATTTAAGCGATTGTTCTAGGCTTAATCACATAATTCTATTGACCTTGACATGCTCCCGACGCTGCTCTTACAAGACAGGGCGGGATTCCTGCTCCATCGCTGTTAGGGGCTTTCTGTTTCTTAGCACCCGCCTTCCGAGATTTACTCTATTCGGGTCTAAAAGCGCGCTCCACAGTACGTCGCCAATCCGACGGCTCCCCTATCTGACTTCTGACTTCTGACTTCGTTAAGTCGCGGTCATGGTGAGAAGAACACTCGGGGCAATTCCATTCTCTGATACTTAGAGGTAATTTTTCTACTATGTTACCGCAACTAGAGCAACGCTTAGAACTGGGAAAATTTCGGTCAATTTTGATTACAGCACTTTTTAGGAAGCGTGAGGTACAGTTCATTAATTCTCTGTTGCCTGTTGCCTTCCGGAGCTGTTGCCTAAAGTCCTAAAATTTTGTACCTCACTAACTCCGAAACTGCTGTAATTGACGACCATACCAATCAGCTTTGTACTCTAATTGCCTGACTAACTCGGACCAGTTGGCGTCACTACCCACCCCTCTTGCTCCCCTCCCGGGAGCAGGGCTAATTCTTTGTCGTCAGAGAATATTTACAACCCTATATTTTTTTGAGATCCTGTGCTTCCCACACTCCCCACACTCCCCACACTCCCCACACTCCCCACACTCCCCACACTCCCCACACTCCCCACACTTCCCACACTTCCCACACTCCCCACACTCCCCACACTCCCCACACTTCCCACCCCCCTCCTTTTTTCTATTGATTGGTTTCATACGACGCTTCCTTACAGCAAAGCGCGGGTCTTCAAGCAACATTTAGATCAAAAACGGGTTGAGGATATGAAATTTAACCTGGCGTTGTTATGCCAGAAAGAGTATGCGTTTATTAACCCTTATTATTGGGCGGGTTTTGTTTCCGGTGTTTTACAGTGAGCTGTTTGCAGCAAAAAAAGTGGAAATTTGCCTCCAGATTCACCTATCTTTCCAAACTCCCCAAACTCCCCCTAAATTTTTAAATAGAACCCATTTTGGTTTTATATTGACTACTTAGGATGATAGTCTTTGGGGGATATACCCATGCGATCGCTTAGTATGAGTGTAACAAAACCCATAGGTGACTTGCACCATAGGTATTTCATCCTTAGTTGTGTAACCCCATTTTTTAAAATTTTCGATCCATCTCCAAATCTTGAATTTCCCTCTGGTTTTGATATACAACTACTATTAAAACTTTATTTGCGGTAGTCATCATAATTTTATGTCTTGACAAACATAGGTAATCATGATTTCATATAAACTCATATATCATATATAGTCATTCCAGTTAAGATTGAGACAAAGGTTTCTTGCCTTGAAAGAGTTTCAGCTGAAAAAGTGTTCCAGTCTTATTCAGAATGACTATAGTAGTCATAGCAGGCTCTTAGTTTAGCCAACTATTCACATAAGCCACAATATAAACTGAGTGAAAACAATAAAGCTCTGCCAAAACGAAAAGTCAAAATTTAACTACTCAACAACAAATTAAAAACCAGTATTCAAGAACTATGAAAAATTTAACTAATGTCAGGGAAAAATTAAATCCTATCAATAACAACAGTCAAACGACAAGATTTTCATCTCCTCTCCCAGAACAACAAGAAATTTTGAAGACTTTAGAAAAAAGTATTGCTGAGTCTACAGAATTTTTCATTGGCTATCCACTCAATCTTAATTTTAATTACACCCCTCTGATACCTTTCTTTCAATATCTAATCAATAATTTAGGCGATCCGTGGGAGTCTGGATACTGGTATATTCAAAACAAAAATATTGAGCAACAATGTATTTCTTGGTTAGCTGAACTTTTTCACTTAGAAGCAGAGTGGGGATACGTTACCAGTTGTGGTACGGAAGGAAATATCTATGGTATGTTTTTAGGTCGAGAGTTACTCCCTGATGCAATTCTCTACTCCTCGAAAGATACTCATTATTCCATTGCCAAAGCGGCCTGTATGTTGAAAATACCTCATGTAGTTATTAACTCTCAACCTAATGGGGAAATAGATTACGAACATCTCAAACAAGAAATATCAAAACGAACGAATCACAGTGTTATTCTCAATCTCAACTTAGGCACCACAATGAGAGGAGCAGTGGATCGAATAGAGCCAACAGTTGATATTTTAGAAAAACTAAAAGTTCCTTTTTATATTCATTGTGATGGTGCATTAGGAGGAATGTTATTACCTTATATGGAAGGTGCTCCAAAAATTAGTTTTCAGGATTATCCCATTGGTAGTATTGCTGTTAGTGGTCATAAATTTTTTGGTTCTCCTATTCCTTATGGAATTGTTTTAACTCATCAAAGTTATACTGAAAAAATTCGGCACAAAATTGAATATATTGGCTGTAATGATACAACTATTACAGGTTCTCGTAGTGGGCTTGCTTGCTTATTTCTTTGGTATGCTATTATGACCAGAGGTCAACAGTTTGCTACAGAAGTTTCAAGTTGTTTAGAAAATGCTCGGTATTTGTATAAACGTCTAGAAGAGATTGGGTACAAGCCTTTTTTAAATGATTTTTCAACTACGGTTGTATTTGATAAACCATCAATCAATATTTGTCAGAAGTGGCAATTAGCTACTCAGGGTTCTTTAGCTCATATTGTTGTGATGCAACATCTTTCTCAAATGAAAATTGACTTATTTATCGAAGATTTGTTAGCTTAATTTGTATCTAGTGGAGTTGATTGAATCAGTGATATCATGTCCAGTAGAATACTCATAAATAAACGACGGAGTAGTTAGAAGAAAGTGGTAGGTCTTAGGTTTTAATATCAGTTCAAAATTATGTCCCTGGTGTTAGGTGCGTTGCAACGAACCCTACTACTGTAGGGGCGAACGGCCGTTCGCCCCTACTCATTTATTTAACTAGGTTCTGGAATTGTGATATCTATTGAAGTAATTTTAAGATCATTTCCGAGACTACTCAGAGGTGGTTGAATTGCTTCTTGGTTACCAACAACTAAAGTTACAATTTTATCTGGTTGCAAATATTTTTGAGCTACTCTTTGCACATCCTCAACAGTAATATTTTCTATTTCCTGACGATAACGGAAAATGAAATCTTGAGGATAATCATAATATTCATATCTCATCAAACGGGATAAGGTTTGAGCTGGATCTTGAAAGTTGAAAATAAATGAGTTGAGAGTTGAATCTTTAGCATGGGTCAGTTCCTCTTTTGTAATAGGTTGAGTGCGAATACGTTCAATTTCTTCATTAACAGATTTGATAAATGGTACAGTTGCATCCGAACGAGTTTCACCCCCAGCGATGAATACTCCTGGATAATCATAATTAGGACTCCAATAAGCAGAAACTGAATAGGCTAAACCTTGACGCGATCTAATATTATTAAACAAGCGTCCTCCCAAACCATTAAGTACCCCATTCATTACGCTCAAAGCTGTATAATCAGGATTATCTAATTTTCCGCCTAAATGACCCATTTGTACATAACTTTGAGTTAGCTGAGGTTGGTCAATAAAAAACATATCACCGACTTGAGCTTGACTAACTTTTGGTAGGGGAGGTTTCACTGCTTTAATGCTTGGTTGCCAGTTGCTAAATTGCTCTGTAATGAGCGATCGCATCTGTTTGGTCTGAAAATCTCCTACTACTCCCAAAATCATATTCTCAGGATGGAAATATTTAGCATAGAAATCAATTAAATCTTCCTGGGAAATGTTGTTGAGGGTTTCATATTCAACAGTTCGAGCATAAGGACTTTCTGTCCCATAAATCAATTTTTGGAACTCACGACCAACAATAGATTCAGGGTCGTCATTCCGACGAGCAATTGCACCTTGCCATTGTTGTTTGTAAAACTCTAGCTTTGTTGGAGCAAATACAGGTTCGCGAATGACTTCGGTAAATAATCCAAATACTTCTGTCAAGTCTTCAGTGAGGCAACTGAACCTGGCACTACCAGCAGTACCACCGATACTTGTTTCTACTACTGCTGCTTTTTGTTCGAGTATTTGATTTATTTTTTCAGGAGAATGTTGGGTTGTACCACCTGTACGCATGACAGTCCCAGTTAAGTCTGCTAACCCTGCTTTATCTTCGGGTTCAAATCTTGAACCTGTCCGGAATATTGCTCTGCCACCTATTAGGGGTAATTCATGGTCTTCCATAAGATAGACAACGATGCCATTATCAAGTTGAAAGCGAGTGTACTCCGGTAGTTCTAATTCTGGTAGTGGGGGAAATTCCAGTTCGGTATAATGTTTGGCTGGAGTTAGAGCTATGGCTGGTATTTGCCCTAAAATAGCTAACAGCATTACTACGGCTAAAAATGCTGTGATGAAAATTTTGGATCTAGTAATTTTTCTTTTGTAGTTAGAAAGCATTGTTTGTTTTGGTATGAAAGGGAATAGGGAATAGGGAATAGGGAATAGGGAACAGGGAACAGGGAATAGGGAATAGGGAATAGGGAATAGGGAGTAGGGAGTAGGGAGTAGGGAGTAGGGAGTAGGGAGTAGGGAGGAGGGAGTAGGGAGGAGGGAGCGAATGCCATTCGCCCCTACTAGATATGACGGTTCTGCATAAGTCCTGTAGGGGTAACTATGACAGAAAAATCGCTCTCTCTATTATTCCTCCTACTTGCTCTTTCTTCCCACACTCCCCACACTCCCCACACTCCCCACACTCCCCACACTTTGCTTTTTTCAGCAAACCCTACTTGGGAAGTAGTCTGCCAATAGTACGGTTTTCGGCAACAAAAGTTTTTTGAGCCACACGCATAATATCTTCTATCGTTACTGCATTAATGGCATCTAACTCTTTAAATAGATTTTGCCACGAACCAGTTTTAACTTCGTAGCTCAAGAGAGCAGAAGCCATTCCTGTATTAGAATCGAGAGAGCGCAATAAACTTGCCCGTGCTTGAGTTTTCACCCTTTCTAATTCTTGCTGAGAAACTGGCTCTGTTTTCAATTTTTCAATTTCTGTCTGCAAAGCTGCTCCGACTTCATCTACATTACTATTGGGAGCAGTCATAGTATAAAATAGCATCAGATGTGGATATTTATCTCCTGGATAACCACCTGTTCCTCTTGCTACCAGGGCTATTCGCTGTTTCTCGACTAATGACTGATAGAGGCGAGAAGTACGACCATCACTCAAGATGCTAGTAATCATTTGATAAATTACATTGTCAGGATGATTCGTTGCAGGTCGGTGATAACCTTCTAGATACCAAGGTTGAGATTGCAACTTCATTGTTACTTCCCCTTGTTCAGTTTGGGGAGGTTCGACAATATTAAGTTCTGGTGGTTTTTCTTTAGTTTCGTAGCGACCAAAATAAATTTTTGCTAATTTTTTCACTTCTTTGGGATCTACATCTCCAACTATCCCTACCGTTAAATTACTGGGAACATAATGCGTATCAAAAAAGTCGCGCACATTTTCTCTGCTTAAATTTTCGATATCTTCTTGATAACCAATAACAGGGCGACGGTAAGGATGAACTTGGAAAGCTTTACCTAAAAATTTTTCTAACAGTTGGGCAACAGGTGAATTTTCTGTACGCGATCGCCTCTCTTCCAGAATTACTTGTTTTTCTTTATAAAATTCTCTAAATACTGGTTCCAAAAATCTTTCTGACTCTAAAGACATCCATAATTCTAGTTTATTGGCAGGTAAGCTATAGAAGTATTGGGTGTAGTCTGCGGAGGTGGCAGCATTCAGTCCAACTCCTCCTGCTTGTTGGACAATTTTCGAGAATTCATTTTGATTTACATATTCAGATGCCTGCTTTTGAGCTGCCTCAAATTCTGCTAAAAGTTGGGAGACTTGTTCAGTTTTTTGATTGGCACTAGCTGTTTGAATTTCTGCAAATATCTTATCTAGTTTCTCTAAAGTTTGTTTTTCAGCTTGATAGTCTTTTGTACCGATTTTTTTTGTACCTTTAAAAGCTAAATGTTCTAGGTAATGTGCCACACCTGTTTGACCGTCTGGTTCATTCGCCCCACCAACATCAGCATAAATAGAAAAAGATATAACTGGGGCATTATGTCTTTCCAATACGATGAATTTCATGCCATTGTCGAGGCGAAATTCTGTGACTTTTTTGATTACTCGGTCTAGGTAAGGCTTAATTGATATTTTTTGGTCGGGAGTAAATTCCCGTGCTAAGGCCATATTTGCAGGAAACCCAAACCAAAACAAACTTATGGTAATTAAGCAAAGACATAAGTTGAGCGATCGTTTTTTTAGTTTGGCCAATTCAAAGTTGGCAGTAATTATTTTTTTACACCAAGCTGGTAAGAAAGTTTGCATAAATATTTGGAAATAAAAATTTAATTCTGTAAATAGTTCTATTGTTGGTATGAGCTTACCTCTAAGTATTTGAAATTTTGACCTCCCCATAGCAATGTTATTTGGACATATCTGCATAGGTAAAATCCATTAACTAATTGAATTTATGATTAGGTGACAATTAGAATTATATTCTCAAGTATGAGATTTTAGGAATATTGGTGTGGGATGCAAGTTTTTCGATTATACTCGTGAAATTAAAATTACAGCAGATTCGGTCGTATATGAGGTAAAAATATTAACGAGGGAATGTTCCCAGTGCGGGATCTTGCCCGCGAAGGGTATACCTCACGCCTGATGAAATCTGCTGTAAATCTTTTTTTTCCTAAATATGTATAAAATCTGGTAGTCCAGCAGTTGTAATGGTAAGTGGAGACAAGCAACACCTAGAACGGGAGCAAGATGCTCCCACTAGCTATACCATTACAATAGACATCTGGTGGAAAATAAAGAAACCTTTTAATTAGATCAGCTAAGGAAAGAAAAATTTACCATAAAAAATCCTTTTTCGTAAAAATATCTTACCTGTTGCCTGTTGCCTGTTGCCTGTTGTCTGTTGCCTACTCCTGCAAAAAATCTATATCTTTTTCACCAGAGGTCTAATGCACCACTACCTAAAATCTTTGTTAATTAATGCTTAAATTGCCAAATAATAACGCTACAACTGATTAAAGTAAAATAAAAATTTTAACTATTATGAAAGTTTTAACTAAGTTACCAACTTCGGAAATACAGACACGAACTAAGATATTACAAGCAGCTCAAAAATTGTTTGCTAAATCTGGATATGATGGTACTACGATTAGAGATTTAGCAAAGAAGGCAGGAGTATCAGAGGGTACTTTGTTTCGTCATTTTAGTAATAAAAAAGCGATTTTGATTGAGTTAGCTACGGAGGGTTGGGTTGAAATTCTCACAGATTTATTGACAGAATTAAGTGAGATGTCTAGTTATAAAGCTGTGGCACAAGTGATGCGTCGCCGGATGTTAAATATTAGTCGTAATGCAGATATGATGAAAGTCTGTTTCTTAGAAGCGCAGTTTCATCCAGAATTGAGAGATAAAATTCAATCGGAAGTTATTGAGAAAATGACGGATGTGGCGGAGGCTTTTTTTGCAACAGCAATGGAGCGGGGTGTATATCGTCAAATGAATCCGAAACTTGTGGCACGGGTTTTTTTAGGAATGTTTGCGATCGCTGGTTTTAGTCAAAAAACGTTATTAGAACCTGATGCTTCTCCCCAAGCAATGCAAGAAATGGCAGAGGGATTAGCTGATATTTTCCTGAATGGTGTTTTAGCCTCTGAAGAAGGTGGTAAATATTAGGCATTGGAGAACTCCACCAATTATCAGTCTTTTGTGAAACCATTGTAGGGACGTTCCATGGAACGTCCCTACAGTCTTTTTTGGATAGGAGAAGATTTACAAAAGTTTAATTATGGTAAGCGGATTTAGTATTAGTGGGGGGTGGTGGTTATGGCCATATTGAGAATGGCTAAGTAGGGAGGTGGGAAAACTTACAACTACGTCATTGTGACTGGAACGGAGTGGAAGGTTTGCGGAGCATTCCAGAACGGATAGCAATCTCAAGGGTATGAGGTGCATCAACATTTCGTTATATAGTGAGGTTAATAGGTAGTAGTCCTAATGGTTCAACTGATACTATCCGCCGCCACCACCGCCGCCACCAGCGCCACCAGCGCCACCGCCACCAGCGCCGCCACCGCCGCCACCGCCACCGCCACCAGCGCCACCGCCACCAGCGCCACCGCCACCGCCACCGCCACCAGCGCCACCGCGAGTGATGCTACCTCCTCCAGTACTACTACTATTAACAAGATCCACGGCGATCGATAAAAACACTATCACTATCAATAGTGGAGACAGCGCAGATATTACGTCTAATAATACTAAAAAAAGAGAACTAATTAGTTGAGTGCTCTGCAAATGTAGTTGAGTTCCCTGCCAATTTGCTTTTGAAACATCAAGAATATTATGAGGAAATAGCACCAAAACTTCTATTTCTTGTTGCGGTGGAATTGCTTTTTTAGCTACAAATTCCACAGTTGTTGAATTAATTTTTTGAGCTTTTGCAGGAAATCCAAAACTTTTATATGTTTGAATTTTTTCTGATAAAACTTCTGGCAGTCGGACTATTATTTTGGCATTGTTAATAACAGCACTCCGGTTAGCAAATATTGCTTTCCAGTAAACTTTATCTCCACTCTCATTAATATGTAAACCACCAATTACTCGATATTTCAATACAAAAGTATGAGCTTCAGGAGCATTGAGTTTATGTTGCCATCTAATCCATCTCTTGTTATTTCTGATGCCTGTTTTGCTAGGAATCTGTTCCTGATTTTCCCAAACTGTCACATCGGTAATTTTATCTACTTTATCTAGTGGAATATATCGATATCTTTGGTTTGTATGGGGTTGGGTGAAGACATATTTATGGGTTTCACTGACCAGCATATCTCCATTTTTTTGCACATCTATTTCAACATTGATAAAATCCCAGTAAAAAGGAGAAGTTCCCTGAGCAATAGTTTGTAATGCTGGAGATAAACCAATCAATATTGCTACCAAAAAAGTTAAGATTTTTCGTAGTTTAAATCGGGATTTTTTCCGAGAGTATGGTTCGATCAAAACTGGTAATTCATTCATTTTTTCTTTTCCTTAGTCGAAGTGAAAACTTTGGTGGCAAATCAAGACAAAATAAAATTCAGTGTATTGATCTCCGCAATATTTGTATAAATACAATATTTCAGAGATAAATAAGTCTGAAAAAATCATAATTATTCCTTGATGAGTAGAGAAATTGTTAATCTTAAATTGATGCTTAGTCAATTATCCAATAACCATTTTGCCTCCAATATTGTTCATTTAAAGCTTCTTCTAAATTTTGTGGTTGAATCCAACCTTGGAACATTAAAAGTTCTCCTAGTTTCATATGCAAGGAAGTCTGAATGTCTATTGCTTGGTTTAGTTGAACCTGGGAAATTAATTGTCTTCGGATTAAAATTTCACCTATTTTCATTATCGTGTTTTACCTTAATTGATGTGGTGTGTTCATTAACTACTAGCTCTTGTCAGAGAGAACTTATGCAAGTTATTTCAACAATTAATAATGAATAATGAATAATGAATAATTACCTCTCCTTGAAAAGAAGAGGATTGACTAATAATGAATTTTTTTTTCTCTTGGTCGATTGGATATTGCTCCGAGACCTCGCCATCCCATCCTACGGAATGCTGCGCAAACGACTGCTTATTATCCCCTTAAAAGGGGAGGCGCATACCCACAATTTTTCGGTAAAATTTTTTTCAAAAGTGCATAAGTTCAAATCATCAGAGACTATAATAAAAATGAAGTTAGTTGATGAAGCTTTCAATTTTAAATCCTATGAATCAATCCAATACGACTATTTATCAATTGTTAGACTATCAAATCAATAATTTATTAAACGAAAAGTTTGCCAAAAAATTAAGCCTTGGCAAGTATAGTAGCTGGGTATTAGACTTAACTGCAGCCCAAATTATTCCGATGCTATCAGCTATTGGTGAGTATGGCAAAGCTGGTATTCAATGTCCTGATATTGATACTAGACCGATTCTTTCTGGGAAAAGTCTTGATTCTTTAGGAATTATTTTATCGTTAAATGAAGAGCAACAAAAAGCTCTTAACTTTCTTGGTAACTATTTTTGGAAGCAGGATAAATTGAGTCCACCTTTTGACTATAGTAAACGATCGCCTCATTTTGCTGAAAATGTTAACTGGGCAATAAATCTCACCAGTAGTGACTTATTTGGTATCATTTGGCATCTGGGAGGTTTCGGTATAAGATTCCCATCGTATGCTAAGAATTTTGGAAAATCTATTAATAGCTATCATTGTCGTGCCCAAGAATGTTTGATTTGTTTGATGCGTGTTGCTCAAGGACAACTCACTTATTATCAATTGGGTGGTGAGAGATTTCCTTTACGAGAATAGAACACCAACTCTCATTATGAATAAAAAATTAGTAGTCCTAAAAAATATTCGAGGTATTAGCAAAGATTGGCGATCGCCTAATGAAACCAACTGTTTTGTTTATAGATGTGACAATTAGACATCACCCTCCCGTCTAGAAACTTGAATATTTTTATTTCAATTATTATATCTAGCTTTATTTTGTCTTCTGCATTTGAAAGCCATTGTCTGTTTTTTGAAATGTAAAATTACTATAAATAACAGGATTTAGATTACAGTTTTGGTCTTGATACATAAAGATTACATATATATAATCTGCATCAGCTAGTTTGGCATATTCTTGATTAACTAACTTAACTGTATTTTCAGCAATCTTTTGACGCTTTTGTTCTGTCAAATTCTCCCAACTTTTATCAGCAAAAGTAATTTGTAAACTTGCGATATAATTAACATTCTTTGTCAAGTCAACACCTAAATAATTGCTGCTTCTAGTATCAAAAGATGCACCAGCTTCTCCTGGATAATGTTTGCTGAGAACTTCAGATAATTCCATTACATATTCCAGGGTAATCATCATTTCTTGAGCTTTTTGATTCATTTGTTGAAGTTGTTGATTATAAGTTTTGATTAATTCTTCCGTACCACAACTACTCAGCAATAAAAAAGGGAAAAAAACCAGTGTAATTATCCCCAAGCGGAAAATAGGTATTGGCAAAAATCTACTAATTGAAAATGTAGGTTTGGTTTTTGGCAAGTTTATTTTCATAATAATGTTCTACCTTAATTGATGTAGTCTGTTCATTAACTACTAGCTTCCATCAAGGTGAACTTATGCAGGTTCTGTAAAATATTTCTAAAAGGTGCATAAGTTCAAATCATCAGATAATTAAAGCTTGTAGTAGGGATAGGGCTAAAGCCCTACTACAAGCCTTAATTATAACTATTTAAAAAGAGATATTAATCTATATAATTACTCAAACTTAGATCAATATTATGACTGACACTAAAATTTTACACCTAATTAATCGCCTCAGTTTTGGACCGACTCCAGGACAAGTTGAACAGATTAAAAATATTAGTATTGAAGTCTATATTCAATCTCAACTAAAACCTAATTATATTCCCTATTCAAAAGCATTAATTCAAAAGCTAGAATATCTCGATACATTACCTCTAAAACCTGGTGAAATAATCACAGAATTACAAAAACTTCAACAAATAAGAAAAGAATTAAAATTAGACCAAAGAGGATTAAATAGAATCAAAAGACGCTTTGAACAAAAAATATTTTTACAAGCTACTAAAGGACGTTTTCTCCGCACTCTAGAAAGTCCGCGTCACTTAGAAGAAGTTATGGTAGATTTTTGGTACAATCACTTTAATGTTTTTGGTCGTCAAGGATTAAATCGTTTATATTTCAGCTCCTACGAACAACAGGCAATTAGACCCCATGTTTTGGGAAAATTTAGAGAATTATTAGGTGCTACTGCTCATCATCCAGCCATGTTAATTTATTTGGATAATTGGCGGAGTCATCGGGGAAAAATCAATGAAAATTATGCTAGAGAATTATTAGAATTACATACTTTAGGTGTGGATGGAGGCTATACTCAAGATGATATTATTGCTCTAGCAAAGATTTTTACTGGTTGGGGTTTACCTCCTAATGTTAAAAGAGCTGAAGATGTAGATGGATTTTATTTTAATGAAAAACGTCATGAACCAGGAGATAAATTTTTTCTCGGACAAACAATTAAAGAAAATGGTATGGCTGAAGGTGACATTGCTTTAGATATTTTGGCTAGTCATCCTGCCACAGCTAAACATATTAGTTATAAATTAGCTCAAACTTTTGTGTTAGACCAACCGCCAGAATCTTTAGTTCAAACTTTAGCTCAGATTTTTTTAGAGAGTGAAGGAGATATTTCTGAGGTATTAAAAACTCTCTTCAACAGTTCAGAATTTTTGCAAGTAGAAACACACAATAGTAAGTTTAAAAATCCTTATCATTTTGTAGCTTCTGCCATGAGATCTATTGGTAATGAAGTTGATAATTTTCGACCTATTAATGGCATTTTAGACCAGTTAGGAATGCCTCTTTATGGTTGTGTTACTCCTGACGGTTATAAAAATACGAAAGAAGCATGGTTAAGCTCAGATACAATGATTCGACGTAGTAGTTTAGCCGTACCTTTATCTGGTGGTTTATTGGGTAGAGGCAAACCTATTAGTGCAGAAAAATTAATGGTGACTTTGGGTAATAATTTTTCTGCTCAAACTCTTGCAGTAATTGAAAATAGTTCTCCCGAATTGAGAGCAGCATTAATTTTTGGTAGTCCTGAATTTATGAGGTATTAAACAATTAATTATTAATAATTAATAATTAATAATTAATAATTACGTATCCTTGAAAACGGATATGATTGACTAAAAAGAGGCTTTAAGCCTTAATTATCTGGTAAGAAGGAAGAATATTTGATTTTGGTCAAAGTATAAAGTTATGAAAAAAAACCATATTTTCCCTACTCCCTACCCACTTATTTATAACTATTCTAACCGGACATGATATAATTAGCAATCTTAGCGGACTTACCCCAATAATCTCCCTGAATCAGAGTATGCAATTGCCAATCAGCAGAAGTTTGAGAATAATCGCTGCGGTAATGTCCGCCTCTACTTTCGGTGCGCCAAGCAGCACTTTTCAAGATTAAATAAGCAACATCAGTCAAATTGAGAGTTTCCGCAGCTAGCTTCAGGTTTTGTTCAGCCTGATCGGAATTTAATTGTACTGTTTGGTTGGGTGTCGCCTTGAGTAAGTATCCCATAATATTCAAATCAGTTAGTTGAGTTGAGAACGCCAAATATTCAGTTGTGATATTCCATCTTCAAGTATTGCTTGAGAGCGAGAAATACCAGTACTTTCCCACATAAGTTTGGGTAAATTTTCTCTGATTGAGTTAACTTTCTCCATCTGGTTATCCCAATCCTGCTATATAGCACTACGCAAATAGGGAGCGGACATTTATAAATGCTCAAAGTTAGTCGATTACTTCTGACTTCAGACTTGCGCGTAGCGCTACATTACCCAGGAACGCACCATATTTTAATCGTCTTATCATTACTCCCACTAGCTAAACTCTTACCATCCCGACTAAAAATCACCGAAAATACATCAGAAGAATGACCTTTAAGAGTTTCCAACAATTCTCCCGTAGTCACATCCCATAAATTAATAATCCCATTGCGATACCCACCCGCAACAATTTTTCCGTCCGGACTAAATGCAACAGACAAAACATCGCTCATACCATATTTCAAATTCTGTGTAGGTGTCGAAATAAGTTCCCCTCCATAAACCTGCCATAACTTAATAGTGCCATCCCTACTACCACTAGCTAATGTGCCACCATCTGGACTGAAAACAAGTGATCGCACCCAGTCTGAATGGCCTTTAATTGTAAACACCTCTTTCGCCTTCTGAAAATCCCATATTTTAATTGTGCGATCGCGACTCCCGCTTGCCAATATCCGACCATCTTTATTGAAAGCAACACTATAAACTCGGTCTTCGTGACCAACCAGAGTAAACCACCGCCTTGCTTTCTGCAAATTCCAAACTTCAATTGCCTTATCTCTCCCCCCACTTGCTAACGCCTCACCATCTGGACTAAATGTCACTGCATCCACCCAGTCAGAATGACCGATGAGAGTAAACCAACGTTTGCCTTTGTTCATATCCCAAATTTCAATAGTCTTATCCCGACTGCCACTCGCTAACATTTCTCCATTTTCACTAAATGCCACAGTTTGTACTGAGTCGCCATGACCAGTCAGAGTATACCAACGTTTGCCTTTTTTGATATCCCAAATTTCAATAGTCTTATCCCGACTCCCACTGGCTAAAATTTCTCCATTCGGACTAAATGCTACTGAATTTACCGAATCAAAATGTCCTGTCAGGGTCGATACACATTTCCAAGTTGACTTTTGTGGTTGAGGAATAATTGTCGGTTGAATAACATGAGGTGGTGCAGTTATAGAATTTTTTGTTTGTCTAATGGGTGTATATGTAGATATTGGCGCTCTGGTGGGGGTAGGAGATGGTGTTGGTCTTCTGGTGGGAGACGGTGTGGGTGAAGAAATATTAGGGAGAGTAGGGAACTTCTGCTCTGGGTTTAATTCTTTCATTACCTCAGCAGCAGACTGATAACGCATTTTGGGGTTAGTTGCCAACATTTTATCAAGAATTCGAGCCAACATACTATTAATAGACTGATTCAAATAATCTCGCCACACCCATTTATCTTTCATTACATCAAATAGATCGAAAGGAGAAACTTGAGTTAATAAATGAATACAAGTCACCCCCAAACTATAGATATCGCTAGCAAAAATAGCATGACCTCTTACTTGTTCTGGAGCTACATATTCCGGACTGCCAATAATTGTTCCAGGTTGCATTAAAGAAGTTCCAGTAATAACTTTAGCTGCACCAAAATCAACTAATACTAATTGATTATTATTAGTCATCCATCCTGTAGTTTGTGGTGGAAAATTACGACGAATAATATTTTCTGGTTTAATATCCCGATGAATTACTTTATGTTCGTGAATAAACTGTAAAACTGGTAATAATTCATTCAATATTTGTTTGATTTGACCGTCGTTAAAAGGACCTATTTTTGTTGACTCTTGAGCAAGATTAGAACCATCAATAAATTCCTGTACTAAATATTGATTATTATCCTGTTCAAAGTGAGCTAATAATTCTGGAATTTGTGGATGTTGACCAAGTTCATCTAATCTAACTGCTTCTTGTTGAAATAACTCAGCAGCTTTTTTTGGGTCGCCAGTATTTTGAGGTAAAAATTGTTTAATTACACAAGGAGGATGAGAAGGTTTATCTTCATCTACAGCAAAAAAAGTCCTACCAAAGCCACCCCTACCAATAGGTTTAATCGGACGATACCTTTCTCTGAGCAATAACTTTGACCCACAAGCTAGACAATATAATGTTTCTTCAGGATTTTGGGGATTTGGGCATTGAGGATTTAAACAGTAGCTCATATTATAAGTATTAAAAAGATTCGGCAACTATAGAGCTACGCGCAAGTTAGAAGTCAGTAGGGGCGAATGGCATTCGCCCCGACAGAAGTCAGAAGTTATCCTTGACTGAATTTGAGTATTTATAATTGTCCTAACCTATTTGCGTAGTGCTATATCTCTATATTAATTCTTCCCTTGGACAGAGTGTAAATAGCCTAAATTGAACTATAAGTCTGGTATTACTGAACTTACGCCGAATTTATGTCTAATAATAATTATGTCAAATGTTAATTTAACTGATGATATCCAAGTTTCCCAGCCTTCTCAGCAAGTGCCATTATGGGCAAAAGCGATCGCTTTATTGACTCTTTTTAATCTTACTTTAGGACTATTTAATATTAGTTATGTGCCATTGCGGGACATTTATTTCAGGTATTTACCTGCTCTTGTTAGAGTTTACTACCCGATCAAAGGTATCAAACCTAATATTCAGACGGATAACTATGTTGTTACTGTGAATCAATTGGTGGCACAACTACCAGAAGAGGTTCTTTAATTAATTCTGATTTATCTAAAACAATAACATCAGGACGTAGGGCAGTTGCTTCAGCAAATAGGGGTTTGACTAAACAATTTTTAGGAATCAACCAGTTGAAATTATTCCGAAAAATTTAAACATAAATTCTACCAGCAATACTTCCAGCAACAGCTTCGTGAAGGCCAGTAGGTTGCATATCTCTTAATTCTCCGTCAATGAGTTCATACCTTGTATTATCTCCATATTGGGTAATAAATTCTTCAAAGCTTAGTTCTTTGGATGAGGCGTAAGTCATTTCACTTATCAGTTAACAGTTAACAGTTATCAGTTATTAGTTATCAGCTATTAGTTAACAGTTATTAGTCGTCAGTTATTAGTTACAAATATTAACGTTAAAACCTATGTAGTGCGGGCATCTTATACCAAGCGTGAAAAAAGAATGTTACAAATAATAAGCAGTATTAAAATAATTTGTAGGAAATATCTATTGGACGAAAAAGATAAATTACTACATAAGAAATGGTATCAAACCGATTTCCATACGACTCGGTCTTCCTGTCTCCTAACTCCTAAGCAGTAACCTAAGTATTTGTAGCAAAGATTTATCAAACTGGTATTACCCGCGTACTGTACCTGAGTGAAATAAAAATCGCTTTAATTAGTTCTCTATTATTTTATTTTAGATATTATCATAACTTAAACACATCGAACCCAGAAACCCAGTATGAGCATAAATGTCCGACGATGGGAAACAGTAAAAAAAGTTTTAGTGCTGACCGCTGACCGCTGACTGCTGACTGCTATTAAAAAGGGCGAACGATGGGACTCGAACCCACGAATGGTGGAACCACAAACCACTGCCTTAACCACTTGGCCACGCTCGCCATACATATTTTTCTTACAGTAAACTACTATAGCATCACTAAATTATATTTGTAAAGCCCCTAGACAAAAATCTAAAATATAAAACCAACCCCTCAATGAGTTATTGTGTTAACCCTCAATGTCCCAATCCTGAAAACCCAGACACAGCAATCTATTGCCAAAGCTGCCGATCGCCCCTACTCCTCCACAGGCGTTATCGTCTCCTGAAAAAAGTCGGTCAGGGAAGCTTTGGCAAAACATTTTTGGGCGTAGACGAAAAACATCCTCTGAAACTCCCATGTATTCTCAAGCAACTTTCATTTCCTACCCAAGACCCAGAAAACCGTCAGACAACAGCAAGATTATTTCGGCGAGAGGTGATGCGGTTAGTACAGTTGGGGCAACATCCACAAATTCCTTTGCTTTTAGCTCACTTCCAAGACAATCAAAATTTGTATTTGGTGCAGGAATATATTCAGGGTTTGACCCTTAAGCAAGAATTACAACAACAAGGGGTATTTAACGAAGAACAAATATGGCAATTTTTGCGAAGTTTATTGCCAGTATTGCGGTTTATTCATCAACATCAAATTATTCATCGGGATATTAAACCAGAAAATATTATTCGTCGTATTTCTCCACCTATTAACTATCAAAAACCACCCCACCTACCTGGAGAAAATCAAGCAGGGGAAAAATTAGGAAAAATGGGAGAATTTGTATTAATTGATTTTGGCGTGGCGAAGTTGTTGACAGGTACAGCTTTAATTCTTAATGGTACTGTTATTGGTAGTCCCGAATATATGGCACCGGAGCAAACTAGAGGGAAAGCACTGCCAGCAAGTGACTTATTTAGTTTGGGTGTAACTTGCATTCATTTACTGACGAATGTTGCGCCGTGGGATATGTTTGATGTTGTTAATGACTGTTGGAGATGGCGAGATTTTTTGCCGAGTGGGAGTAGTGTTAGTCAAGGTCTCGGCAATATATTAGATAAGTTGTTACAAAATTCTGTGAGTCAACGCTATCAGACAGCGGAACAAGTTTTGGAGGCGTTGGAGTCTAGGTCTGGTATTGTCAGGCAACCTGTGAAAAATGTTGAGTATTTGGCGTTGGTAAATCAAAAGTTGTCTGTGTTGCTATCGGTGCAGAGTTTGGTGGGGAGATTTATTCCGCAAGTTTTGACACTGGATGAAAATGAGTTAATTTCGGCAGTGGGGGTAGAGTATGAGAAATTGCAGTATTTGTTGGCAGTGCAAAAGTGGCAGGAAGCAGATATGGAAACGTGGGGAGTTTTATGTGATGCTTTGGGTAAGAGGAGAAAAAGTTATTTCTTTCGGGATGATATTGATAATTTGCCTTGTGAAGACTTGCTGACTATCGATCGCCTTTGGGTGAAGTATAGTCAAGGGAAGTTTGGGTTTAGCGTGCAAAAACAGATTTATGAAAGTGTGGATGAAGATTATGGAGAATTTTGTAGTCAGGTTGGTTGGTTGACTTATAATATGCACTTTCGTCATCAAGGATTTAAGTTTAGAAGTTGGGCACCAGTTGGTCATTTACCTTCAAGAATTTGGGTGGGTGGTCAGAAGTGCTGGAGTCATGCTGAGACAATGGCGAAAAAGTTGGATAAGTGTTTGTTGTAGGTAGTAGCTGAAATAATTTTATGGAAAGGTTTAGCTATCAACCCATAAAAGTCAAAAAAACCGATATTTGAGGAATTGATTTTTTCTTAGCGATCGCTTATACTACTACCAAAATTTTAAAGTGGATTGAAAATATGTATGAAAATCTGGAAGTAGACCATATTTTTAGAATAGTTGAAGATGATGCGGATGCGATAAATCAAATATCATCACTAGGTTTTTCTCCTTCTGAAATGAGGGAGCATACTGGACAAGGAACCAGTTCAAGGTTTATTTTTTTTGAGAAAAATTATTTATAACTAATATATCTTAGAAGTAGAGAAGAATCCCAGAATAACTTTGTTAAATTTCATCAAAGGGTGGATAATTTCAGAAATAAATCTGGTTCTCATTATGGAATAGCTTTTAGAGGTAAACTTTCAGAGATAGAGAAAAATGATTTTGAATTATATCAACCTAAATACAATTTATCTGGTAAAAGTTTCACTATCTATATGCACAGTTCTTATTTCACAAATCCAGAAATGCCTGCGATATTTTTCCTGGAAGTAAATAACAGTACAAAAGAGGAATTTTATCCGATAAACAGGGGGGTTTCTTGTGAAAGAGATATGTTTTTAAATCAATTTACTGATGTAAGATTAATTTCTCCAATATTAAAAGAAGAGTCTTTTGTAAATTTTGAAATTCAGAAAGGGGATGAGGAAAAATTACTAATTAACGGTAAATTTTCATTTTGATAATTATCAGTTTTAGGGAGTAGGGAGTAGGGAGTAGGGAATAGGGAATAGAGATTAGTATTAAACTGTACCTCACTATCCTCTAAATTTTCAATTAATAAATTAATTTCTTGTTTACCTTGAAAAAGAAAAGCTTCAGATGTTTATCCATATTAATCCGTATATCCGTGACCAAATTCCTGTGTGCTATATCTCCTAAAAATCCTCTTCTAAAGTTTCAATTTTAGGGAGTAGGGAGTAGGGAGTAGGGAATAGAGATTAGTATGAAACTGTATCTCACTATCCTCTAAATTTTCAATTAATAAATTAATTTCTTGTTTACTTTGAAAGAGAAAAGCTTCAGATGTTTATCCATATTAATCTCTATATTAATCTGTATATCCGTGACCAAATTTCTGTGTGCTATGTCTCCTAAAAATCCTCTTCTAAAGTTTCAATTTTAGGGAGTAAGGAGTAGGGAATAGAGATTAGTATTAAACTGTATCTCACTATGCTCTAAATTTTCAATTAACAAATTCATTTCTTGTTTACTTTGAAAGAGAAAAGCTTCAGATGTTTATCCATATTAATCTGTATATCCGTGACCAAATTTCTGTGTGCCATATCTCCTAAAAATCCTCTTCTAAAGTTTCAATTTTAGGGAGTAAGGAGTAGGGAATAGAGATTAGTATTAAACTGTATCTCACTATGCTCTAAATTTTCAATTAATAAATTCATTTCTTGTTTACCTTGAAAAAGAAAAGCTTCAGATGTTTATCCATATTAATCCGTATATCCGTGACCAAATTCCTGTGTGCTATATCTCCTAAAAATCATCTTCTAAAGTTTCAATTTTAGGGAATAGAGATTAGTATGAAACTGTATCTCACTATCCTCTAAATTTTCAATTAATAAATTAATTTCTTGTTTACTTTGAAAGAGAAAAGCTTCAGATGTTTATCCATATTAATCTGTATATCCATGACCAAATTCCTGTGTGCTATATCTCCTAAAAATCATCTTCTAAAGTTTCAATTTTAGGGAGTAGGGAGTAGGGAGTAGGGAATAGGGAATAGAGATTAGTATGAAACTGTATCTTACTATCCTCTAAATTTTCAATTAATAAATTAATTTCTTGTTTACTTTGAAAGAGAAAAGCTTCAGATGTTTATCCATATTAATCTCCATATTAATCCGTATATCCGTGACCAAATTTATGTGTTCCATATCTCCTAAAAATCATCTTCTAAAGTTTCAATTAATAAATTCATTTGTTGTTGACTTTGAGAGAGAAAAGCTTCACATTTTTGTAAATCTACCACAGCAAGAGAAAACTTTTCAAATACTTCCTCTAATGTTAATTCTCCCGATTCAATTTCAGCAATAATATCTTCAATATTAACGACAGTTTCCTCATAATCAAATTCCATTTTTTTACTCCATACTCTCAGATTCAAAAATATCCATAATTTTAACTTTTACCTTACCACTATTTAACTGAATTATCAATTCTTGGTTTGTCATTAAATCCGACGTTGAATTTACTAACTTACCATCAGTTTTTTGCACCACTGCATAACCTCTAGATAAAACCGCTTTAGGGTCAAGTGCTGCTAATTTTTGCCTTAACATCTGACATTTAAAATTTGCTTTGTCTAAACTTATGGAAGTTTGGGGAATATTTTTCAGACGATTTTTCAGAGACTTTAAACTTGCCTTTTCCTCATTAAACTTAGTTTTCAAAGCATCAATAATTCTTTCAACTCTTTGACAATATTCTTCATAAAGTTGATTTTGGTCTGGCACAACTTTTTCTGCTGCTGCGGTGGGAGTATGAGCAGAATAATCTGCCACTAAATCTGCTAAAGTTTCATCTCTTTGATGACCAATACCCGTAATAATTGGAATTTGACAATCAGCAATAACTCTGACAACTCTTTCATCATTAAAACAGGATAAATCTTCTACCGCTCCACCACCTCTAGCTAAAATTATTACTTCCGCACGTCCGTCTAATTCTACTTTTTTTATGGCTTCAACTATAGCAGGAGGAGCAAATTCTCCTTGTACAAAAGTTGGCGATAATAAAATTTTTACCAGAGGATAACGTTGTTTAATTGTCCGTTGAATATCTCCCCAGGCAGCAGCAGTATCCGAGGTTACTACGGCAATTGTTTTGGGAAATTTGGGGAGGGTTAGTTTATTTTCTTGGTCAAATAAACCTTCTGTTTCTAGACGGGAACGAAGTTGTAAATAGCGGATATTTTGTATTCCTTCCCCGGCAAGGGAGACAGTATTAACTATTAGTTTATAGTCGCCTCTAGGAGGATAGAGACTAATTCTACCTGTAACAATTATTTGTTCTCCTTTTTCAGGTTGATGATGAATATTTTTTAGGGTACTTCTCCAAATAGCACAGGGAAGAGAGGCAGAATTATCTGGTTCAGAAAGTGTGAAATATAAGTTTCCTGAATTTAGCTTGGCGCTAGAGACTTCTCCGATAACTGATATTTGTTGAAGTTGGTAGTCTTCTTCTAAAATATCTTGGATATAAAAGGTAATTCCTGCGACTGATAAGGGAGATTCTTCTATGAATTGATTGGAAAGATTGAGAGTCATTGATGATAATTTCGTCTCCTTCGTTATTGTGGGTAAAGTTTACAATATATGGAATTCAAAGGTCAAAAAATCAGTATGATATTTGACCAAATTATTGTATACATTGAGTAATACAATTTTGACAAAAGAATGTTACGAATAATAAGCATGATTAAAATATTTTAAAGGAGATGTCCCTTTGACAAAAAAGAGAATTTCCTAGGTCAAAAATGGTATTGAAGCCATTCATTCTGACTCCTGACTCCTGACTCCTAAAAAATATCCTAGCTATTTGTAGCAAAAATTTATCAACTTCCGATAACACCTTATTTTTTTAGCTTAATCCTACCAAACTAAAATCTGCATTAATGGGCAATTAAAACCAGTTTTTTTCCGATAGTCTTTTTGAGAAAAACATTACTTCCAAATTTTAAATTTCATTTGTTTCCGGATTGAAACGATCAACAACTCCATACTCAATTTCTGCTGATTATTGTTCTGGATATGGAGTGCATTTATTGATATAAAAAATATCTCCAATCTGGTCATATTCAAAAGTTAATTTCGAGTCCATATAATTTATCCTTGAGTAATTTTGGGGTGAGTTCAACAATTAACAATTAATAATTACCTCTTCTTGAAAATAATTGGAAATATTAGGAGTCATAAATGACGCTTTGGTTGACATAGTTATTTTACTCAAACGTTATAGTTTTGTCAGAGCGATCAATCTGAGAATGAAATTATTAGTTTGGCTTTTGGAATTATAATACAGTAGTTGTTAATAATGTCAAATTTGATATGGATGCTGAGGAACTTTTGAGGCGTTATGCTTCTGGAGAAAGAGATTTTTGGGGTGTTAATTTGAGTGGTGCTGACTTGAATAATGCCGAGTTGAGTTGTGCCAATTTGAATGATGCCACCTTATTCTTTGCAAGCTTGAGTGATGCTAACTTGAGTAGTGCAAGCTTGGTACAGGCAAACTTAAATTGTGCCGAGTTGAGTTGTGCCAACTTGAGCAATGCTGACTTGTGTGGTGCTAAGTTGAATAGTGCCGAGTTGAATTATGCCAACTTGAGTGATGCTGAGTTACTTTGTGCTCATCTGATGCACGTTAAATTAAATAGTGCCAACTTAAGTAACGCCAAACTAGCTCGCGCTTCTTTATGGAAGGCCAATCTAACAAAATCAAACCTCCAAAATGCCGACTTAACTAATGCAAACCTAGCTGAGGCAAACCTCACAGAAGCAGACTTAACAAATGCTGATTTAACCAATACTAACTTAGGAGGTGCAGACTTAACAAATGCCAGATTAGATAATGCTAATATTACAGGAACTATTCTCGATTCCTTACCATTAAATAATGGCAGATTTAAAAATCTAAAAATAGACAATATTATCACATGGGAACATCTCAATTTTCGCTCCAAAACAGAAGTTAAAATAGCAGAATAACTCGACAAAAGAGACTTGCTTTTCTTTCCCAATAGTGCCGCCCGTCTCACTACAAAAAAAGGGCGTGAAAATAAAGAACCAGATTTCTTAGTTTGCTATAAAACCACCAAAGGATTTAAGTGGGCAATTCTCGAAGTTGATGGTTTCTATCATACACCTGAAAGACGAGTAGAAGAACAAGAAAGAGAAAGAGATTTTGAGCGGAATGGTGTGAGAGTTTATCGGTTTGGCGCGAAAAAATGTTATCAAGAAACTAATAAAGTTGTGGATGAATTTTTAGAGCTATTAGAAAATCAAAATTAATATCTATCTAATAACTATAGGAAGAAAGCTAAATTATCTCTAAGATTCTAGAATGGAATTGTGCGTAACGCTACCACTAACGCACCTACAGCTACAGCCCAAGAGCATATTTTAAAAAATATAGTATGGATTTTCCTGTTTGGTCGTAATTATTATGAATAATACTAATAATGCTGCTTGATGATAAAGTAAACATTTCAAAAAAAGCTGAAGTTTCGTTTTGAATGATTGCTTTTACTGGTGTTTCAATGATTAATTCCTAATTACTTTATGGGGAGATGGGAAGCAGGAGAGATGAGAGTATTTTTCCTAGATATATTAATTTTCATATTCTGCAAATAAGAGTCCAATCATCGGCAAACATAACATACTTCTACCTAATGTAGAAAGATTTATTGAGATAAATTCACTCACCTACCATCCACACCTCAATTGACAAAATCAAATATTATTAGTGATGAAAAAAAGAAAAAAATCGATCTTTAAACATCAATGGCAAGCATTTTGCCTAACAGTAATTGCTTGTACTCTAACGCTATGGGGATCTCCAGCTAGTTCCCAAGAATCAGAAACAGAAATTACAGCAATTACTACCGAAGAACCGGAAATTCCTGTCGATGAGCTGAAGCTTTTGCTTAAACCTTTGACTCAGGAAGAATTAGAAGTCGAAGCTAAAGCTTGGCAGAATTTGCTAAAAGCCAAAGTTCAGGAAATTAGCGATGCTGAAATTGCAATCAAACGCAAGAATAGGGAAACCCGAAAATCTGAAGAAGCGGTTGATGCTATAGAAAAAGCTCAGAAATCTCTTGAGGAAGCAGAAGCAGGAAAAAAGAGTGCATCTCCTAGTTCTCCAGAAGCAGAAGAAGCTGAAAAAAATCTAGAAGCGGCACAAAAAGAACTCGCGAAAGCTCAAGAAGCTGTTGAGGAAGCTGTTGAGGTTAAAAAACAAAGTGAAGGAACTGAAGAAGCTACCCAAAATCTAGAAGTAGTAGCAGAAGCGATCGAAGATGAAGCCAGTAATACAGATGATATCGATAGTCAACAGGAATTAGCAGAGAAAGAAAAACAATTAGAAGCATTATCACAACAACTCGAAGATTCTAGTGAAGAAGCATCGGAAGTCAAGACTCAATTAGTCGTTGGTGTCACTGAGCTTCAGCAGGAACAAACTGCCCTTGCCGATCGCTTCGATACTGTTTTGGATGAATTTGAGAGTAAAGGAGGCCAAGCTGAATCTTTTCGGCAATATATTGAATCTGTTAGTGGTCTCGAGATTGATGTGAGCGATACTGAAGGTTTGTGGTTAAGGATAGCTGGTTGGCTAAAATCAGAAGAAGGTGGTTTACGTTGGGGCAAAAATATTGGTATCTTTTCCGCAATTGTGGTTACTTCCGTAATTGTGGCTGCAATTTTAGGCTTTGTTACTAATAGGAGTCTGCGAATTGTAGGGGGAGTTTCCGATCCTTTGCGTCAATTATTGGTTAGAACTGTGTGGCAAACAACTGTTGGTGTTGGCGTCTTATTGGCATTGACAGCTTTGGAAATAAATCTTGGTCCAATTCTCGCTTTAGTTGGTGGTACTAGCTTCATCTTGGCATTTGCTTTGCAAACCAATATTGGAAATTTGGCTAGTGGTTTAATGATTATGGTCTATAGTCCGTTTAATGTAGGCGATGAAGTAGAATTATGTGGAACATCGGGTTACATTGACTCCATCAGTCTCGCTCATACAAAAGTAAAAGGTTGGACTGGTCAGATTATTACAATTCCCAATAACTCAGTTTTGAGTAGTGTGGTCATCAATCATAATGCCAGAGATACTCGTCGCATTAGTTTGCAAATTCGAGTTGGTTATAGTGAGAATTTGTCTAAAGTTGAGCAATTACTTTTGGATATTTTTAAATCTCATCCTTTAGTATTAGACCAACCAGGACCAAGTACATTTGCATGGAAATTTGAAGAATATTTTGTCGAGCTGTATGTAGGAGGATGGACTAAAACTTCAGATTACTGGGGGGTATATAATGAAACTATTCATCAGATTAAGGAACGATTTGTTCAAGAGGGAATCTCTATTCCTGTTCCTCAGCAAGATATTCGTTTTCAAGAGTCTACCCAATTATCTTTTAAACCTCAAAAAAATAGTAGTTCTGTAGGGCAATTAAGTAGCAATGACGAGCAAAGTGATGCTCAAAGCTAAAAGAGGATAGCTACTGTATTAGATATCTCCATAAAAGAGGGTGTAGGGAGAAATAATTGATAATTTCTGTGTAATAATTGATTTTATTTTTGATTTTTGGATATGTCTAATAGTTGTAGCTTTCTCATAACAGAATAACCCCGATGTTCAACAATTAATAATTAATAATTAGGGTTTGCGTATGGAAAGTCTTTTTGCTGGGGTAGGAGACAGGAGACAGGAGACAGGAGACAACACACCCCTCGCCCCTCCCCCTCCCAGGAGGGGATAAATGGGAATGAGCGAGGAAGTAGGAGTAAAAATTGTCCCTTGATTTTTCTACCCAAATATGCGCCTAAAATACTAACTTTTTTAGCTTTTTAGACTGAAAACCAGGTACTTTTTTATGCCCAAAAAAGGCACTTGTCTTTATATGTCAATGCTTTTATATTTAATCAACAAGCCCTAATTAATAATTACCTCTCCTTTAAAACGGATAGTATTGACTAATCATGAAAATTGTTCTTCTCTTGGTCGATTGGATATGGCGAGGAGACCTCGCCATCCCTCGACCGCTTTTTATCATCTTAAAAGAGGAGGTTTTCAACCACAATTTTTCGGTAAACAAGTTCCCATTAATGCTGAACCCTTTAAAGAACAGCGAATACAAAGATAAGATAATAATACAGCAGTTTCCGCGCGTTATGAGGTACACCCCGAAGCGGGCAAGATGCCCGCACTTGCATTCATTCAATTGTTAATTTCTGTACCTCTTATGCAAGGAATTTGCTGTATTATTTTACTCAAACGTTATGGTTTCCTCAGAGCGATCGCCCTTGAAATAAAACTATTATTAGTTTGGCTTTTAGAATTATAGCAATATGATTTGAGTTGTGAGATATTGAAAACTTTTAAGGAACAGGGAACAGCGGTGCGACCCCGCGACGACGTTAGTCGCAAGGGAACGCGCACCAAGAGAGGGAAAAGAGAAGAAGAAAAAAACGTATTATATGAATATAATAATTGGTATATTCTATACTTTTAAGGAACATTTCAATTCTCACAACTGATTCCTGATTGCTATATAATGAAACATATTACTAGATTAACAATTGGATTAATCGCAATTTTTCTGGTCAGCTACACTAAATCTGAACCAGAAATAAATACAGATTTGTCTAGCAAAACTTCCAGAGCAAATCCAATTTTTACTGCTCAACAAGACAATACTCCTTTAAGTCCTTTTGCTATAGCTAGATTAGCTGAAAATATCACTGTAGAAACTGTTACTCCTAGTTTTACTTCTATAGTTAGTGAGTTTGTCACTTCTGGTTCTGGGGTAATTATTGGTAAAGAAGGTTCTACTTATTATGTACTGACTGCCGCACATATTTTCCGCAACCAAAATGATTATCAAGTGGCTGTTCGTAGTAAAGAAGCAGCAGGAGGTGTGGAAATAGTTAGACTAGAAATTATCCGCCTTTACCCAAAAGAGGATTTGGCTGTGGTGAAGTTTGCTAGTGTCAAGGAATATCAGGTGGCTGAAGTAGGGGAAGTGAGTCAGTTAAAGAATAATAGTCAAGTTTATGTGGCAGGTTGGCCGGGAAGAGAGAATAGAGAAGGTTTTCAGTAACCAAGCTATTCGACTCAATCCCAAATATGCTTATGCTTACAATAACAGGGGTATTGCTTACTATAACCAGGGAGAATATGAAAAGGCGATCGTTGACTTGAACGAAGCTATTCGACTCAATCCCAAATATGCTTATGCTTACAATAGCAGGGGTGAGGTTTACCGCAAGCAGGGAAAATATGAAAAGGCGCTCGCTGACTATAACCAAGCTATTCAACTCAATCCCAAATATGCTCATGCCTACTATAACAGGGGTTTGATTCACAAGCGTAACAGGAATATTGAAAAAGCCAGATCGGACTTTAAAAAAGCTGCCGACTTATACAAACAACAAGGAAATCAAAAGGATTATCAAGACTCTCTAGATCAACTCAGAGAGTTACAATAATACTAAATCTGGTTTAGATAGGAGATTTATTGAATACTCAAAGCCAAAGGATTAGAAGGATTTGGATAAACTACCTTTTTCTAAGCGGATTTGGTATAATTCTAGAAACCTTTGCGGAGCATTCCGTCAAAGCTATCTCAAAATGCTTAAATAACCAAATAACCATAATGAAACATATTACTAAACTAATAATTGGATTAATCACAATAGCTCTAGTTGGCTATAGTAAATCTGAAGCAGAAATAAGTACAGTAGAAATTGTTACTCCAAGTTCTTCAAATGGAGACGATAGGTTGACTCCTGGTAATTCAGAGGCGATCATTAGTCAAAAAGATTCTAGCGCTCAGGATGCTGAAAGTTACTTTGAAAAGGCTGTTAAGCACTATAACGAAGGAAAATATGAAGAGGCGATCGCTGACTTTAACCAAGCTATTCGACTCAATCCCAAATATGCTAAAGCTTACAACGGTAGGGGTCTTGTTTACACTCTCCTAGAAAAAAATGAAAAGGCGCTCGCTGACTATAACCAAGCTATTCGACTCAATCCCAAATATGCTCAAGCTTACAATAACAGGGGTATTGTTTACCGCAGACAGGGAAAAAATGAAAAGGCGCTCGCTGACTATAACCAAGCTATTCAACTCAATCCCAAATATGCTCGGGCTTACAATAACAGGGGTCTTGTTTACCGCAAGCAGGGAGAAAATGAAAAGGCGCTCGCTGACTTCAACCAAGCTATTCGACTCAATCCCAAATATGCTCGGGCTTACCATAACAGGGGTTTGATTCACAAGGGTAACAAAAATATTGAAAAAGCCAGATCAGACTTGAAAAAAGCTGCCGACCTACACAAACAACAAGGAAATCAAAAGTTCTATCAAGACTCTCTAGATCAACTCAGAAAATTACAATAATATTATTAATAATGGATAATTAATAATTAGTAAATCCTAATTAATTAGCCATAATGGCTTTGTTGCATGAAAATATATAGCTGCCGCACTTGCTTGTGCATATGTACTTCATAACGCGCGGAAACTGCTGTAACTATTGGACAATAGATCAATAGAACATCAATGTTTGAGGTGAAAAAGACTGAAACTTTTACCTGTAAAAGCTTTGAGGTTTAATCAGCAGAGCAATAACTATTGGACAATAGATAAATTAACATCAAGCCATCGCCAAAGATAGCGATCGCTTTCTCAGTAGAGTCATAACTATTGGACAATAGTAAATAGAACATCAAGCCATCACCAAAGATAGCGATCGCTTTCTCAGTAGAGTCATAACTATTGGACAATAGTAAATAGAACATCAAGCCATCACCAAAGATAGCGATCGCTTTCTCAGTAGAGTCATAACTATTGGACAATAGTAAATAGAACATCAAGCCATCACCAAAGATAGCGATCGCTTTCTCAGTAGAGTCATAACTATTGGACAATAGTAAATAGAACATCAATAATCGTGATTCAGCAAACCCTAATTATGAAGAATAATATAGTTAAAGAAAAATCATCAGGACTTACGCAGAACCACGATATTTGGTAGGAGCAAATGGCATTTGCCCCTACAGATAGCTACCCAAATGAAAATTCTACTTGATGCTTATATTTCTTATTGATAAACCACATCGTCATAATCAAAATCCTACAAGGGCGAATGATGAGGGCGAATGCCATTCGCCCCTACTGGAAACCCGATTTTTCCCAAGATCTAAACTACAGCAACCGGAACTTCATCTAACTGTTTCAAGAACTTTTTAATCAACCCAATAGTCACCGCTGGAACTTCCAATTGAGGGGTTAAACCTACCTCATCTAATGTTTGAAAAATCCTTACAGCTTGAGGATTCAAATCTGCTAAACGTTGACCTATTTCTGGACCAGTAAACTCCGACTTTTTACCCCAAATAATTACCGTGGGAATTGTTAATTGACCCATATATAAAGATAGGTCAAAACACAAATCTCCCCGCACAAAAGATAAAGCAGCATATTCAGCATTAGGTTGAGTTGCTGACTCTAAATATGCCTCCACAATTTCTTCATAAACTAACTTGGAATTAGCAAATTGTCGGTTTTCCAAAAAACTTCTAATCCCCCCAGGAGTAGCAACACCACCATTATAAATCAAACGATCTAGTACGGGGGTACTCACAAGTTGAGCGAAAAAACTGCGGGTATAATTTTCCCCGAAGTCAGATAAACCTGCGGGAGTTGTCAATATTAGAGACTTGAATAATTCCGGACGGGCGATCGCTACTCTCACCATTATTGCAGCAGTCAGGGAAGAGGCAATAACGCTGGTGGGAGGTTGACAAGTTTGTTCTAAAAATTCGGTAATTGTGGTGATGTAGTCATCAACTTTGTAAGCTAATGCTTGATGTTCTGATCGCCCCCATCCAATTAAGTCAGGAGCAAGGATGCGGTATTCTGAGGCGAAGGCGGGGTAAACTTTCGACCATTCGTAGGCAGATGAACCTCCACCGAAACCGTGGAAAAATACGAGGGTCGGTACATCGTCAGTGTTGTCGCTCTCAATTTTCCAGGGTGCTTTGTCATTGGTGTAGTAGACCATGCGACCTTGGGAGGTGACAATTGATTTTTGTTCAAAACCTACAGGAATAAACATAGTAATTTTAGACTTTAGAATTGGAATTAAGTAGAAACAACCTTAGTATAAGATTTTTTCTTCTGTTTGATAGCTTTATTACCTTGACTTTTGTTGCTAAACCTAGAAATAATACTACCTAAGTGTCTAATTAACTTTGGATGGGTAATACTACATCCAAATAATTGGCTTGAGGTACTTATAGAACCCCCGATCGTATCTTTTAAAACTTAGGCGAGCACTAATCTCTTGAGCATTATCCGTAGTTATTTATTTATCACTGTTTAACCGGACATGATATAACTCCTGTAAGGGCGAATGGCATTCGCCCCTACTGACTTCCCCTCCTGGGAGGGGTTAGGGGTGGGGTTACTCCTAAGTAATTAAGGTTAATATCATACACTCGCTTCATCAACGCCAGATTTTTTTGTCCCTGGCGCTGGTTTGGTTTAGATGTCTAGTTCTGTTTGTACTTTTACGTTTGACTCTGATGGTTGCGACTCTAGCTTGCTTCCAATCTCTGAACCACTTTGGGGATTTGGGGTGGGTGCTAATCCTGTGAAGTCATTATTGGCTATTTCCTGAACTGTTGGTTACTCTGGTTCTGGTTGTGCTTCTAATGCAGCTTCTAACTTAGTCGCAAGCTCAGGAGGGCAAGGTTTTTGAGACTTTGCATTTATTCCTTTGAGCGATCGCTTGTCCACGACTTTGAATGTGTCATGCTTTGGTAGATAAATCACTCGTTCGTTCTCTTTACACTGTTTACCTCCACGGTAAAACCCAACATAGCGACCTATCTCTCGTCTTCCTTGAGGGTTAACCCAACAAACTAAATCAAAAGGTAAGGCTCCTTTTTTAGTGGTAGCGTTAATACATTTGATTAGATTGCGCTCAGGAATTGTGCAGCTTTCCCAAATCTCAAGAGCCTTCTGAGCTCCTATCTCTGACTTGAATTGCTCTAGTTGTGATTTATTTTTCTTAGATAATAGCTGCTGCTTCAGTTGAGTCAGAGTAGTTTCAGGTTGTGGCAAACTACTCCTAGTTTCACTCGCTTCTACAGCTTCTAAAGTTTCAGTTTGGGAGGATGTCAACTTAGCTATTTCTGCCTCATTAGAATATAGTGATTCGATTTTCTCAGATTCTGGTGTATCTTGTGGAGGCTGTTGACCAAATACACTGTCGTATGCTTGTCCCTCCTGTGGGGTGTAGGTAGTCTCTGAATTGCTTTTGTGTTGCTCTTGCTTTTCTATGTAGGTATCGGCAGCCTCAATCTCAGCGATCGTTTTTTCTAGGTGGTAGATTAAGTAGCCTAATAAGCGGTTATAGTAAAATCGTGTTTCGTTTACTGAATTAGTAATTGGTTTAGTGGCCATTGATTTTGTTAGGCCCAAGTAGGCTCGTAATAAAGCCTTGTCTTGGCTGAAATTTTGTAATATAATTGAAATTGGATTGATGAAAAATATCATTAATTTGTCTCCTGATACTTGTTTACCGGGGACTTTAAAAGGACATTGCCTCAACTTTGCTAGGAGAGGGCGGTGTCCTTTTTTATTGTCCACTTGTAGAACTTCTTTATTGGCCTCTACATTTATTATGATAGTTTGCATACCGGGAAATGTAAATAATTTTTATAATTTTTTTTGCTTGCTTACTAACTATAATATAACTTATAATATATACAAACAATAGAAGGACTGTAATATGGCCACTAAAACAACAAAAAAGAAGCAGACTAAAACCTCTACTAAGTGTGGGAGACCAGGAGGAAACCCTGATTTATTAGCTTATAGATGGAAACCTAAAGTACCAGGAAAACCCAAGTCTAATAATCTGACTGTCCGAGTAGATGACGAGATGTTCAACGGAATCAAAAATATTTCAGGTTGGCAAGACAAGTTAAGAGCGAAAATCGACGAACTTCTACAAGAGGAAAACGCGCAAAACTATCAGACTGGGGACGGGGTGGGTTTAGTGGGAAAGTAGTTGCGATCGCGAAAATAGCATTCTATGATAAACTTACCGAAAAATTGGGTTTAAAGCCTCGCCCTTGTAGGGCGACTTTTTATTTTATGTGCAAGTGAATTGAATATGTGGTACAGTGTTATTAGTTGCCGGGGGGCACTCGGAAACTCGTGCGCGGACGTGGAGGGAAGCGTTAGACTACCGCCAAGGAAGCAGCACCCTGTGTTAGCGGCAGCTATGCGAAGCAAAGCGTCAACCCGCCGAGGAGCTACGGCTCAGTAGGAATCCCCGTGCCTTTAGGCCGGGGAGCCTTTAGTTCTGATAGTTTGAAGATTGCCCATGGTAGTGAAGAGGGAGTTATATCATGTCCGTTTATATCGTTTGTGTAAACCCAAGGGTGAATATCTACAGGAAATAATGGTTTTTTTCTTGCGAGAGTAGCCTTTCTTCCTCTTCTCTCTTCCCTCTTCCTTCTTCCCTCTTCCTTCTTCCTTACCTTTGCTATACAAGACCGATGCTGCCGGACATGATATTATTAGGATATGGGATGTCGAAAATGCAAGTCTTCTAAAATCTCTAAGATCGCCAAGACCATACGAAAACATGAATATTAATGGAGTGACAAAGGCAGAAGAACCTTTGACAGAAGCTGAGAAAGCCACGTTGAAAGCCTTGGGAGCAGTTGAAATAGAATAGGCAATCAAAAGCCATTTTTTTCAGAAATATGTAGTCTTCAGAAATCAAGAATGTGCAAGTCCTATATTATTATATTCATAAGCAAAACTAATTACCGAAAAATTGTGGGTATGCGCCTCCCCTTTTAAGAGGATAATAAATAAAAATTTTCATCTCTTTGTCAATCCTCTTCTTTTCAAGGAGAGGTAATTATTAATTATTCATTATTAATTATTCATTATTGAAATATCCTATTTCTCACCATCAGGTAATTGATAATTTGTAGCCTCATCCCAAATGATTTTGTATACAGATCGCCTTAACTTTTCTTAACAAAGGTTGAAAGTATATGTCTGCTATTTTGTCAATAAATGTAACGAAAAATTTCAAATTTCTGATCGAATTGTATCAAATCAAGACCTTACCCTACCTTTTATTAACATTTTCTGGTAAGTATACTTATTAAGTATCAGCAATTATCCTCAAGGAGCAATACTTAATGTTCACATCCGTTAAACCTACCATTCGCCACATTGTCCCAGAAGACTTGAAAGGGCGATCGCTCTTAAAAGTTGTATAGAACCCATTTGAGATCTATATAATTATGGTAGTCAAGTCTTTTCGCACATCAATTTTGACCGAAAATCATCTCAAGGAGTGTTGAATTTTTTGTATTATTTCTCCCCACATCTTCCCTCTTCCCTCTTAGCGAAAAATTATGGTTTAAAGCCTCCCCTTTTAAGGGGATAATAAGCGGTCGTTTGCGCAGCATTCCGTAGGATGGGATGGCGAGGTCTCCTCGCCATATCCAATCGACTCCTGTGAAGAAAAATTTTCATCTCTTTGTCAATCCTCTTCTTTTCAAGGAGAGGTAATAATTAATAATTAATAATTAATTATTAATTGTTGAACTCCTGTCTCCTTTCTCCTGTCTCCTAGCTAAAAAAACGTGCATATTTATGAAGATACGATCGGGGGTTCTATATATAGTTTTAGAAGCACAATATCAGAGTTCTCTCTCAGCAGCGGTGTGCTCTATCAACAAAAAAGCGACTAACCATAACTATAGCTAAGAAGTTTGAAAACTTGCTTTTGTCAGACTCTAACTTACTTTTTAGCCAAAGTAATAACGAACTCAGTTCCTATTCCTAATTCTGAAGTACAAGTAATTTTACCTCCATGTTTTTCTTCCACTATTTGCCTAGAAATAGATAAACCTAATCCTGTTCCTTTTCCTACTAATTTTGTAGTAAATAAATGGTCGAATATTTTCTTTTTTAACTCCTCACTCATTCCCGTCCCATTATCTTCAATACGGATAATTGCCTCTTGTTTACTATTGTCAATTTCTGTCGTAATAGTAATCTGATTTGGTGCTGCTTGAATTTCTTGAAAAGTTTTTCCAGAATTACTTTCTTCTAAAGCATCAATAGCATTAGCAATTAAATTCATAAATACTTGATTTAGTTGTCCGGGATAGCAGTTAATTTCTGGCAAATTCCCATAGTTTTTTACTACTTTTATTTCTGGGCGAAGTTCATTAGCTTTGAGTCGGTGTCTGAGAATTAATAAAGTGCTATCTATGCCATCATGGATGTTAAATGGAACTTTTGCTATTGTATCGCTACGAGAAAAGGTTCTCATAGATTTACTAATCTCGGTAATGCGATTAGTTCCTTGTCTCATTGATTCGAACATTTCTGGCAAATCTTCTATCAGATAATCTAATTCTATATCCTCAATTTTATCTTGAGTTGTTTCGCTATTCCAATCAAATCCTTGTTGATAAAGTTGCAATAAATCAATTAAATTTTGGATGTATTTGTTGGCACAATCTAAGTTACCAGAAATAAATCCGACGGGATTATTAATTTCGTGAGCTACTCCCGCCACGAGATTCCCTAAGGTAGCCATTTTCTCGCTTTGAATAATAGTGAGTTGGGCTTGTTTGAGTTCATCGTATTTTTTATTCAGTTCCTGATTCACCCGCTGGAGTTGTCTATTTTGTTCTGCTAGTTGTTGAGCTTGCATATAAATTTCTTGTTTCAGAAGTTTTTGCAGGCGAGTGAGTTCTAAATGAGTAGAAATGCGAGCTAAAACTTCCTCCGCTTGAAATGGTTTCGTAATATAATCCACCCCTCCCACAGTAAAAGCTTTGAGCTTATCCATCACTTCATCTAAAGCACTAATAAAAATCACTGGAATATCACAAGTCAATTCGTTTGCTTTGAGATGTTGACAAACTTCGTACCCGTCCATATTTGGCATTTGAATATCCAGCAAAATCAAACTGGGAGAAAATTTTTCAATAAATGTTAAAGCCAATTTTCCACTAGGAAACGAACGTACCAGATAGCCATTTTCCTTTAACAGACTGCTAAGTACGTGTAAATTGGCTGGGGTATCATCAATAATAATAATTTGCTCTTGAGTAGAATTCATGTTTAGATGATGTCTGGTTGAACAGTTATAAATAATTAGGGAGGAGACAGGAGACAGGAGACAGGAGAAAAGAATGTACCAGGAAAAAGAAGTGTTTTTATCACTAATTATCCGGACATGATATTACTCCTTATATTATATGATGTCCGCTGGTATAGTTTGTGTAAAATCAAGGGTGAATATCTACAGGAAATTTACGTTTTTTCAAGCTTTTAAGTCTTCTTCCCTCTTCTCTGTTCCTTCTTCCTTCTTCCTTCTTGCTTCTTCCTTACTTCGCTATACAATACCGATGCCACCGGACATGATATTACTCCTTGTCTCCTATGGTTGCTGAGATTAAGCTCAAGACTTTTTCATACTCAAAGTTATGCAGAGAAGTTTTTAGTGCCAGAGCCAAAGCATTATTATGAGTAGCTATTTGTTTTATTAGCGTGGCAATTAAGTCCTCATCAGAAAACATGACTGCCTCTTCGAGTTGGGCTAAAATCTCAGTAGGAATTTCTGACATTACCTCTGGGGTTAAAACCTCTTTTGTTTTTGTTGTCGTATTTTCTGGAATTAATTCCTCATAAATATATTTGACACCAATATATCTATTCATCGCATTAAAAATTTCTTCCTCTCGAAAAGGTTTTCTCACAAAATCATCGCATCCTGCGGACAGGACTACTGCTTTTTCTTCTTCTAGGACACTTGCTGTTAAGGCAATAATTGCTGTTGCTTGACCTTTGAGGTGAGATTTAATAATTTTGCTGGCAGTGTAACCATCCATGACTGGCATCCGCATATCCATCCAGATTAAGTGTGGTTCCCATTTCTCCCAAATATCCACAGTTTCTTGGCCGTTATTTGCCTCTTGAAGTTCAAATCCCAAGGGAGAAAGTAGTTTAATTAATAATTGGCGATTGATAGGTTTATCGTCAACGATGAGAATACGATATTTGGGTTGATTGGGTTCGAGAGCAATAACTCGGCGAGAGGGATGGTGTGTGGTAATATCGCTGGCTGCTACTTCAGTAACTTGAATATCAAATAGGAAAGTTGTGCCTTGCCCCACGACACTTTTAACTTTAATCTCGCCTCCCATCAAACGCACAAATTGGTAGCTGATAGATAATCCTAAACCTGTTCCTTCCTGAGCTTGTTTTCCGGTTTTGGTTTGGCTAAAGGCTTGAAAAAGATGTTCTAATTCTTCTTGAGCAATTCCCGCTCCTGAATCTTCAATTTCAAAATGAAGTGTAGAGGAATTAGCATCTAACACTTTAGCTTGATTATTAGTTTTCAGATTGCCAGCTCTAATGGAAACGCCACCAGATTGAGTGAATTTGAGGGCGTTGTTAATCAAATTAATCAACACTTGGCGCAATTTAATTTGATCGGTACGGACATAGCGGAGCAGATCGGGTTCATACTCCATGAGTAAGTAGAGATTTTTTTCCTCCGCTTTGATTTTAAACATATCATCAATGTCATCTAGCAGACGGTGGAGGTCAAAGTTTTGGGGATTGAGAGTAGTTTTACCTGCTTCAATTTTAGAAAGATCGAGAATGTTGTTAATTAGACTTAAGAGATGTTCGCCACTACGATAAATAATGCCAACATTTTCTTGATTTTCGTGCCCCAGGGTTTGGGAGCGAGTCATAATTTGAGCAAAGCCAAGAACAGCGTTAAGAGGAGAGCGTAATTCGTGGCTCATGTTGGCAATGAAAGTGCTTTTGGCTTCGTTGGCAGAATCTGCTATTAATTTTGCTTGCTCTAGTTCCACTGTTCGTTCTTTGACTTTTTGTTCTAGAGTTTGGGAATATTCTTCCAGTTTTTGGAATGAGGTTTGTAGCTGTTCCGCCATGTAATTAAAAGAATTGGCTAATTCTCCCAATTCATCATCACTCTCAGTTAATAAAGATTGATGCCATTCTCCAGCAGCTAGTTTTTTAGCAGCATCATTTAAGCGGAGGGTTCGATTGACAATGAGCGATCGTGCTAACCACCGCACCATAATAACCGTCAAAGCTAAAATTATCAGGAACAGTCCTAAAGCGATTGCAGCAGCAATTTTTTCAGATTGCATGATTGAAGTAGCATCTAATTCAATCGCTAAAATTCCCTCTAGGCGACCAAATTGATCCTCGATCGGTGCATATCCATATAACAAGTTTTTGCCTTCTGTATTCTGCACAAAATCGTTTTCAACCTTTGGTTGGGATAGGGTATTTCCTTCTGCTGAGAGAATCGGAGTTACATTCTCTGCTATTTGTCCCACAAATGTTGATGATTTCGATGTAGGATAGACATCTAAGACAAAAGCGTATTTACCGTTGCTTTGGGGACGCAAGGTATAAATGCGGTTGACATCTTTACTAGCAGCTTGAACGGTTTTGAGTTCTTCGAGATTAATCTTGTAGAAGGGTTTATTAGTATCTTTAGGTGTAACAACTAGGGAATGATAGTCGCTGTCAATTTCTGGTGCTGTTAAACTCAGCAAATCTAATAGTCGATCGCGCATTGCTTGCTGGTTAGCTGTGCGAAACTGCCAGTAAAGAGTAGTGGTGAGTATTCCTGCCATCAGAGCAATTAAGCCTGAATAAGCAGCCACAATTTTGATACTTAAATTCCAACGAAACATTGATTGCTTTTGACTCATAATTATTTGTGAATTGAGTTTACTTTAGTTAGAAGTTATAATTTTGACTTTTGACTTTTGACTTTTGAATTAAATAATTCTTACTTTTGACTTTTGAATTGATTAATTCTTACTTTTGACTTTTGACTTTTGAATTGATTAATTCTTACTTTTGACTTTTGACTTTTGAATTGATTAATTCTTACTTTTGACTTTTGACTTTTGACTTTTGAATTGATTAATTCTTACTTTTGACTTTTGACTTTTGAATTGATTAATTCTTACTTTTGACTTTTGACTTTTGACTTTTGAATTGATTATTCGACTCCTAAACTGTCTCGGTAGTCTTGTAATTGGGAATCTCGCCCCATTTTATTTGTAATTTCCTCCCACTCTCGCTCAATTTGTTCCATGGTTTGATCGCGAGTTATCTTACCCGTTAGAAAACTGGCGAGTGCAGTATCCAAAATTTCTCGTTGGTAGAGAGCATTTTCTGGTATGCGTAGATCTAATACCATGTTGGGATTTCTTAAACTTACAGAAATACCACCCAAGTATTTACTAGCTGCTTCTTCCCCAATTCCTGCCTCTAACCAGGCTTCACGGTTAGTAAACTGTGATCTGCGGTAAGGATTAAAACCCGTAATGCCAATAGTGACATCAATATTGGATTGTGCGGGTTGGCTGATATAGGAAATCAGTGCATAAGCAGCATCTTTAACTTCTGGTTTTGCCGCTGCATTAATTGACCCTACCCATCCACCCATCGCACCATAAGGAGCATGGTTAACGCCATCAATTGCATAGGGACAGGTAAATTTATCACAGGCTACTAATTTACCAGTATTGCGATCGAGAACTTCTTTGCTACCTGGTAATATCGATGCACCAACTTTATCAGGTATTTGGGAAATGGCTGGATCTATCGCTAATGTGCCAGTATCGCCCCAATCTAAAGTTAGGGCACAGCGTCCACTTAAGAACAATGCTCTGGCTCCCTCTAAATCTAAGCTTAATTCTTCTGGCGGTGCGTATTTAGTTGTTTCTTTATAAATATCTAGTGCTCTGGCAAAGGCTTGGTTATTGACCAATGGCTTCATGGTTTCAGCGTCAAAAAATCCACCTTCTTCTGTTCCTTGACTTTGGAGAAACGGACTTGCTACAGACCAAAAAAACTGATCATTCACGTTTTTTGGCTTTTTAGGTATACAAGAACCATAGTCTGGTATACCATCACCATTGAGGTCTTGGCCGTGAAATTGTTTGGCAATAGCGAGATAATCATCCCAGGTTCTTGGGGACTCAAGTTCCGCCTTTTCAAATAAATCTGTGCGATAATAAAGCATGTGAAAATCACCATCCACAAGAACCCCATAGATTTGCTCTCTGTAGGTGGCAATAAAATTGCGGAAAAAGGGTGCAATATCATCCCATTCTAGTTGGCTATCTGCTTGGACACGAGCTGTTAAATTTTCCAAATATCCAGGCTTGGCAAAATCCGTCATCCATTTGGCAGAGAAAACAACCACATCATACTTGTTGGTTTTGTTCACAAAATCCCGCTGTATGGATGGAAAAGTATCTTGGAGAGGAAATTTAACCATATTAACCTGAGCCCCCGTTAGTTTTTCAAACTCACGCGCTCGACGCTCAACCCCTACCCCGTGAGGTTTCTCGTAGGTAGCAACCGTAATGGTAATCCCGTCAAATCTTTGTGGTTTTACTACATCTATATTTTCTATTGGAGCTTGAACCAGATCGGTTCCCGGAGTGGACTTGTTTTGACTACAACCCACTGCATTAAACAGCAAAAGGAAAGCTACAAGTGCTGTAGATAATCTTTGCTGATGACGATTTTTTTTGTGGCCTAGTATTTTCATAAGATGTCTTTCAACAATGAATAATGAATAATGAATAATTACCTCTCCTTGAAAGAAGAGGATTGACAAAGAGATGAAAATTTTTCTTTATTATCCCCTTAAAAGGGGAGGCACATACCCACAATTTTTTGGTAACAATTTTGATATACAATCCGGTTATATAGTATATGTTCATAATTGGTGTCTACACTTCAATCTCCCCATCCCCCCATCTCCCCATCTCCCCATCTCCCCATCTCCCTACGATACAATAACTATTCAACCGGATTCTATATGATACTTAAATTCCAAGGTAACATTGATTGCTTCCTCCACATAGTTATTGAATTCCTAAAGTGTCTCGGTAAGATTGTAATTGGGAATCTCGCCCCATTTGATTTGTGATTTTATCCCACTCTCGCTCAATTTGTTTCATGGTTTCATCGCGAGTCATCTTACCCGTCAGAAAATTGGTGAGTGCAGCATCCAAAATTTCTCCTTGGTAGAAATCATTTCCTGGGATGCGTAGATCTAATACCATGTTGGGATTTTTTAAACTTACAGCAATACCACCTAAGTATTTATTAACTGTTTCTTCCCCCATTCCTACCTGTAACCAGGGTTCACGGTTAGTAAACTGTGATATACGGTAAGGATTAAAACCCGTAATCCCAATGGTGACATCAACATTAGATTGCGCGGGTTGGCTCATATAGGAAATCAGGGCATAACCAGCCTCTTTAACTTCTGGTTTGGCCGTTGCATTAATTCCACCTGCCCATCCACCCATCGCACCATAGGGAGCATGGTTAACGCCATCAATGGCATAGGGACAGTTAAATTTATCGCAGGCTACCAATTTACCAGTCTGGCGATCGAGAACTTCTTTACTACCTGGTGATATAGATGCGCCAACTTTATTAGGTATTTGGGAAATGGCTGGATCTATGGCTAATGTTCCCATGTCCCCCCAATCTAAGGTTAAAGCACAGCGTCCACTTAAGAACAATGCTCTCGCTTCGTCCACACCCAAGCTTAATTCATCTGGCGGTGCGTATTTAGTTGTTTCTTTATAAATATCTAGTGCTCTGGCAAAGCCTTGGTTATTGACCAATGGCTTCATAGTTTCGGGGTCAAAATATCCACCTTCTTGTGTTCCTTGACTTTGGAGAAACGAGCTTGCCACCGACCAAAATATCTGATGATTCAAGACTTTTGGCTTTTTCATCATACAAGAACCATAGTCTGGTATACCATCACCATTGAGGTCTTGCCCGTGAAATTGTTTGGCAATAGCGAGATAATCATCCCAGGTTCGTGGAGACTCAAGCTTCGCCTTTTCAAACAAATCCCTGCGATAATAAACCATGTGAAAATTGCCATCCACAGGAACAGCATAGACTTGGTCTTTGTAGGTGGCAATAAAATTGCGGAAAAAAGGTGCAATATCATCCCATTCCAGTTGCCTATCTGCTTGGACGCGAGCTGTTAAATTTTCCAAATATCCAGGCTTGACAAAATCCGTCATCCATTTGGGCGAGAAAACAACCACATCATACTTGTTGGTTTTGTTCACAAACTCCTGCTGCATGGATGCAAAAACATCCTTCATAGGAAACGTAAACATATTAACCTGAGCACCCGTCAGTTGTTCAAACTCACGCACTCGACGTTCAACTCCTATCCCAATTTTATAGAAGGTGGCAACCGTAATGGTAATCCCGTCAAATCTTTGTGGTTTTACTGAATTTTCTATTTTAGTTGGAACGGGATCTGTTTCTAGAGTGGATTTATTTTGACTACAACCAACTGTATTAAACAGCAAAAGGAAAGCTACAAGTGCTGTAGATAATCTTTGCTGATGACAATTTTTTTTGTGGCCCAGTATTTTCATTAAGATGTCTATAGCAATTTTGATACTTAAATTCCAACGTAACATCGATCGCTTTTGACTCATAATTATTTTTGAATTGAGCTGACTTTAGGCAGAAGTTATATCATGTCTGTTGGTATCGTTTGTGTATAAAGTTGGGGAAATATCTAGCGCTATATAAGGTTTTTCCTTCTCTTGTAGGGGCGAACGGCCGTTCGCCCCTACTTCTTCCTTCTTCCTTGTTCCTTCTTCCTTACCTTCTCTATAGAACCCCTAAGCGGATCTATTTAAAAGTAGAGGGGGAGGTGGGGAGATGGGGAGATGGGGAGATGGGGAGATGGGGAGATGGGGAGATGGGGAGATGGGGTGTATTAAATATCTCCCCAAATCCAATCATCAAATCAATTATTACCCATTTTTTATCAATTATATCATGTCCGTTTATATCGTTTGTGTAAACCCAAGGGTGAATATCTACAGGAAATAATGGTTTTTTTCTTGCGAGGGTAGCCTTTCTTCCTCTTCTCTCTTCCCTCTTCCTTCTTCCCTCTTCCTTCTTCCTTACCTTTGCTATACAAGACCGATGCTGCCGGACATGATATTACTTCTCCTGATGACCTATTTTATATAGATCTCAAATGGCTTCTATAGAACCCATTTGAGATCTATATAATTATGGTAGTCAAGTCTTTTCGCGGATCAATTTTGACCGAAAACCTGAAGAAGGAGTGTTGAATTTTTTGTATTATTTCTCCCCACATCTTTCTTCTTCCCTCTTACCAAAAAATGAGGGTATGTGCCTCCCCTTTTAAGGGGATGAAAAAAATATTTAGTTCAGTATTTCAAGCCTCCGACTTCAGTCGGAGGTTCACTGATAACTGATAACTGATAACTGATAACTGATAACTGAAATGACCTCCTGTCTCCTGTCTCCTGTCTCCTGGCTAAAAAACTTAATATTTATGAAGATACGATCGGGGGTTCTATACAATACCGATACTACCGGACATGATATTATAATTTTGAATTTTGAATTTTGAATTTTGAATTGATTATTCGACTCCTAAACTGTCTCGGTAGTCTTGTAATTGGGAATCTCGCCCCATTTTATTTGTAACTTCCTCCCACTCTCGCTCAATTTGTTCCATGGTTTGATCGCGAGTTATCTTACCCGTGAGAAAACTGGCGAGTGCAGTATCCAAAATTTCTCTTTGGTAGAGAGCATTTTCTGGTATGCGTAGATCTAATACCATGTTGGGATTTCTTAAACTTACAGAAATACCACCCAAGTATTTACTAGCTGCTTCTTCCCCAATTCCTGCCTCTAACCAGGCTTCACGGTTAGTAAACTGTGATCTGCGGTAAGGATTAAAACCCGTAATGCCAATAGTGACATCAATATTGGATTGTGCAGGTTGGCTGATATAGGAAATCAGTGCATAAGCAGCATCTTTAACTTCTGGTTTGGCCGCTGCATTAATTGAATCTACCCATCCACCCATCGCACCATAAGGAGCATGGTTAACGCCATCAATGGCATAGGGACAGGTAAATTTATCACAGGCTACTAATTTACCAGTCTGGCGATCGAGAACTTCTTTACTACCTGGTAATATAGATGCGCCAACTTGATCAGGTATTTTGGAAATGGCTGGATCGATTGCTAATGTTGCAATATCGCCCCAATCGAAGGTCAGCGCACAGCGTCCACTTAGGAACAATGTTCTGGCTTCCTCTAAACCTAAGCTTAATTCTTCTGGCGGTGCGTATTTAGTTGTTTCTTTATAAATATAAGGAAAGCAGCAGATGTCTGCTCAAATCATTGAATAACTGTTTGCATCAATGCAATAAATTTTCATGGTTAAGGATATTAGAGTTAAGTTGATCAAAATAACATGGGTCGCGCAACCCCGCCTTTTAAGGCGATCGGGTTTTTGGAGCTTTGCTCAAATCCCCTACTTCCCCTCCACGGTCGGGGGAGGGGCTAGGGGTGGGTTAACTTCTGTACGTCGCCAATCCGACGGCTCCCCTATCTGACTTCTGACTTCTGACTTCGTTAAGGCCAGTTAATCCAAAGACTTTTTCAGAATTTTCTCTCATTCCAATTCTATCTAAAGGTACAAAGATGAATATTCATATTTATAGCAAAATGTCAAGCTGATTTTTTTAACAAAAATCGGAATATATAATCGCCATTTTGTCAATAAATGTAACGAAAAATTTCAAATTTCTTATCGAATTGTATCAAATCAAGACTTTACTCTACCTTTTATTAACGTTTTCTGGTAAATATACTCATTAAGTATCAGCAATTATCCTCAAGGAGCAATACTTAAATGTTCACATCTGTTAAACCCGCCGTTCGCCACATTGTCCCAGAAGACCTTAAAGGGCGATCGCTCTTAAAAGTCGTATATATCGTTTTAGAAGCACAATATCAGAGTTCTCTCTCAGCAGCGGTGCGTTCTATTAACGAAAAAAATCCTAATCTGGCCATTGAAATAAGTGGCTATTTAATAGAAGAATTAAGAGACCCACAAAATTACGAAAATTTTAAAAAAGAAGTTTCTGAAGCTAATATCTTTATCGCTTCCCTAATTTTCATTGAAGACTTGGCCGAAAAAGTAGTGGAGGCTGTTACCCCCCACCGAGATAAGTTGGACGCTGCTGTTGTTTTCCCTTCCATGCCACAAGTTATGCGCCTGAATAAAATGGGCAGTTTTTCCATGGCGCAACTAGGCCAGAGTAAAAGCGCGATCGCTCAGTTTATGCGGAAGCGGAAGGAAAAATCTGGTTCTTCTTTCCAAGATGGAATGTTGAAGTTGTTGCAAACTTTGCCGAAAGTTTTGAAATATATGCCTATTGATAAGGCGCAGGATGCTAGGAACTTTATGCTTAGTTTCCAATATTGGTTAGGGGGTTCGTCGGAAAACCTGGAAAATTTCCTGCTGATGTTGGCAGATAAATATGTTTTTAAAGACAAGAAAAACAGCTCTCTCCAATATGTGGAACCAGTGGTTTACCCAGATATGGGTGTTTGGCATCCACTAGCACCTAAAATGTTTGAGGATGTTAAAGAATATCTCACCTGGTACAACAACCGGAAAGATATTTCTGAAGATTTGAAAGACCCCCTCGCTCCCTGTGTTGGGTTGGTATTGCAGCGTACCCACTTAGTTACGGGAGATGATGCTCACTATGTTGCGATGTTGCAAGAATTGGAAGCAATGGGAGCTAGAGTTATTCCTGTATTTGCTGGAGGATTAGATTTTTCCAAACCAGTCGATGCTTATTTCTGGGAAGTTGCTGCTAAAGGAGTTGAACCTACACCATTAGTAGATACGGTAATTTCTTTGACAGGTTTTGCACTGGTTGGTGGACCTGCTAGACAAGACCATCCGAAAGCTATTGAATCGTTGAAACGGTTGAACAGACCATATATGGTAGCTTTGCCTCTAGTTTTCCAAACTACCGAAGAATGGGAAGAAAGCGAACTTGGTCTCCACCCCATACAAGTAGCTTTGCAAATAGCTATTCCAGAATTGGATGGAGCGATCGAACCTATTATTATGTCTGGTCGTGATGGAGCAACTGGAAAAGCGATTGCTCTCCAAGACCGCATCGAAGCTGTTGCTCAACGTGCTATGAAATGGGCAAGTCTCAGACGTAAACCAAAACTAGACAAAAAAGTTGCTATTACGATTTTCAGTTTCCCACCAGATAAAGGAAATGTTGGTACTGCTGCATATTTAGATGTATTTGGATCTATCTATGAAGTAGTAAAAGCACTCAAAGGAAACGGTTACGATATCCAAGACTTGCCAGACTCTGCAGAAGAATTGATGAAGCAAGTTATTCACGATGCTACTGCTCAATATCAAAGTCCGGAATTGAATATTGCTCACCGGATGTCGGTCGAACAATACGAACGTTTGACTCCATACTCCGAACGTTTACATGAAAACTGGGGACCGCCTCCTGGAAATCTGAATAGCGATGGCGAAAATTTATTAATCTACGGTAAGAGTTTCGGCAACGTTTTTATTGGAGTACAACCAACATTTGGTTATGAAGGCGACCCCATGCGGTTATTATTCTCCCGTTCCGCAAGTCCCCATCATGGTTTTGCTGCTTACTATACTTATTTAGAACAAGTTTGGAAAGCTGATGCGGTGCTACATTTCGGTACTCACGGTTCTCTAGAATTTATGCCTGGTAAGCAAATTGGAATGTCTGGAGATTGTTATCCAGATAATCTCATTGGTAGTACTCCCAACATCTATTATTATGCAGCGAATAATCCTAGTGAAGCGACTATTGCCAAACGTCGGAGTTATGCTGAGACCATTTCCTACTTGACTCCCCCTGCGGAAAATGCTGGTTTATATAAAGGTTTGCAGGAATTGAACGAATTAATCGGTTCCTATCAAACTTTGAAGGATAGCGGACGGGGTATTCCCATTGTCAACACTATTATGGATAAATGTCGGATGGTGAATTTAGACCAAGATATTATCCTGCCAGAAAAAGATGCTCAAGAGTTGACTGCTGAAGAACGAGATAACATTGTTGGGGATGTTTATCGCAGGTTGATGGAAATTGAGTCCCGGTTATTGCCTTGCGGTTTGCACATTATTGGAAAACCTCCTAGTTCTGAAGAGGCGATCGCTACTTTGGTAAATATTGCTAGTCTAGACAGAGAAGAGGAAGGGATAACTGGTTTACCTCGCATTATTGCTAATAGTCTCAACCGCGATATTGAGGAACTTTATCAAAATAATAATAAGGGTATTCTTGCCGATGTTGAGTTACTGCAAAAAATTGTTGAAGCGACTCGCAGTGCTGTAGCTGCATTAGTTCACCAACAAACTGACGCTGATGGTCGAGTTTCTATGGTGAGCAAACTCAATTTCTTCAATATGAGGAAAAAAGCACCTTGGATAGAAGCTTTGGATGAAGCTGGTTTTCCTGATGTTGATGCGGAACTTATTAAACCTCTGTTTGAATATTTGGAATTTTGCTTGGAGCAGGTTTGTGCTGATAATGAATTAGGTTCTCTGTTACGAGCGTTGGAAGGGGAATATATTTTACCCGGACCTGGTGGCGACCCTATTCGGAACCCCGATGTTTTGCCTACTGGTAAAAATATGCACGCTCTAGACCCCCAGTCTATTCCTACTGCTGCTGCGGTGAAGTCGGCAAAAATTGTAGTTGACCGTTTATTGGCACGACAAATGCAGGAGAATGGTGGGCAATATCCAGAAACTATCGCTGTTGTTTTGTGGGGTACTGATAATATCAAGACTTACGGTGAATCTCTTGCTCAGGTGATGTGGATGGTAGGTGTGAAACCTGTACCTGATGCTTTGGGTCGGGTGAATAAATTGGAATTAATTCCATTGGAGGAATTAGGTCGTCCTCGTGTTGACGTAGTGATTAACTGTTCCGGTGTATTCCGAGATTTATTTATCAATCAAATGAATCTTTTGGATAAAGCTGTGAAAATGGCGGCAGAAGCGGACGAACCGGAAGAGATGAATTTTGTTCGGAAGCACGCTTTGAAGCAAGCAGAAGATTTAGGGGTAAATTTACGTCAAGCTGCAACGCGGGTATTTTCTAATGCTTCCGGTTCTTATGCTGCAAATGTTAATTTGGCAGTGGAAAATAGTACCTGGGAAGATGAGTCGGAATTACAGGAAATGTATTTGAAGCGTAAGTCTTTTGCTTTTAATTCTGATAACCCTGGAATGATGGAGGATAACCGGAAAGTATTTGAGTCAGCATTGAAAACTGCCGACGCGACATTCCAGAATTTAGATTCGTCAGAAATTAGTTTGACAGACGTAAGTCATTATTTTGATTCCGATCCGACAAAAATTGTAGCGACTCTCCGGGATGATGGGAAAAAACCATCTTCTTATATTGCGGATACAACAACTGCCAATGCTCAGGTGCGGTCTTTGTCAGAGACGGTACGTTTGGATGCTCGGACTAAAATGTTGAATCCAAAATGGTATGAGGGAATGTTGTCTCATGGTTATGAAGGGGTGCGGGAATTGTCAAAGCGTCTGGTGAATACCATGGGATGGAGTGCCACTGCTGGTGCCGTTGATAATTGGGTTTATGAGGATGTGAATGAGACCTTTATTAAAGATGAGCAGATGCAGCAGCGGTTGTTGAACTTGAATCCGCATTCGTTCCGGAAAATGGTGACTACACTTTTGGAGGTGAATGGTCGTGGTTATTGGGAGACCAGTGAGAGTAATTTGGATAAGTTGAGAGAGTTGTATCAGCAAGTGGAGGATCGGATTGAAGGAATAGAGTAGTAGGTTTGTTGTTCACACCGTAATATTTGTTATTCCACCGTAGGGACGTTGCATGCAACGTCCCTACATTTGTTGTGGGAATTTGACAAAAAACAATATTGCAATAAGGTCTCTACAATTTTTACCGAAAAATTGTGGTTTAAAGCCTCCCCTTTTAAGGGGATAATAAAGAAAATTTTTCATTATTAGTCAATCCTCTTCTTTTCAAGGAGAGGTAATTATTCATTATTCATTGTTGAAGACCGCCAAATTGTATAATAATATTGATAACCAGCAAATTATCAACCTTGCTTCTCCATACCCGTAAGAACGTTACCTGTAAGGACGTTGCATGCAACGTCCCTACATTGTGGAAATTTTACCGAATATAATATAAACAGCAGTATTCACAAACCTGAATCCTTACAAAAATATAATGAATACGGAATATGTTGAAATAAAAAGTGGCAGAAAATCTACCCGTTTGTCACATTGGAATTATGCCGAAAATGGCTGGTATTTCGTAACAATTTGTACCTCCAACCGAGAAAACTTTTTCGGCAATATTACTCAAGGTCAAATGCAACTATCAAATATTGGCAAAATAGCACAGCAATTTTGGCAAGATATTCCTATTCACTCTAAAAAAAAAGATGTATATTTAGATCGATATGTAATATCATGTTCGGATAATTACTTATAATAAAGTTTTTGTTTGTAGTTGGGCTTTAGCCCTTACAATGCTTAGTATTAGGACTAAAGTCCAACTACGAGCCTAATTATAACTGTTCTACCGAACATAATATAATTATGCCAAATCATCTACATGGAATTATAATTATTGACAGTAGTACAAAAGAACCTAAAAGTAGAGAAGTTAAATGTAACATCTCTACAGAATATGATATTTCCAGAATAATGTCAGAAATATCTCCCAAAGCAGGCAGTTTGAGTGCAATTATTCGGTCGTACAAATCTGCCGTTACTAATTGGTGTAACTCAAATAACTATTCATCCTTTGGTTGGCAAAAAAGATTTTATGAAAAGATTATTCGTGACGATAAATCTCTAGAAAATATAAGAAAATATATTATTAATAACCCTATCAAATGGAAAAATGATCGAAACAATGTAGTAGGTTTATTAATGTAAATTCCTTCAACCCTTACGGACGTTTTATTCCCAATCCGTAGAGACGTTGCATGCAACGTCTCTACGGGTAATGGATTGGGGAATCTCAAATGTTGGCACATTTACAACAAACAAAAGAATCTATAGAGGAGATTCATTTTGTTGATTGAAGATTATTTTCAAGAGATTAAGGATTACAAAAATCAAAACACAAAAGAGCAAAAACTATGAACAATAATTTAATAGAAATATCTCCATAAATATTATCAGGTACACCAGTCTTTAAAAATACTCGCGTTCCTATCAAAACTCTTATTGATTATTTAAGTGCAGGAGAAACTATAGCAGACTTTCTTGATGATTTTCCTACAGTGACTCAAGAACAAGCAATTTCTCTATTACAGCGCTTTTCAAGTTGATGAACCACATCTTCACAAATAATACCTTGTAGGGACGTTCCATGGAACGTCCCTACTGTGGTCTACCCAAATGAAAACCTCTGTAAAATTAGCTCAAGAAACATTATTGAAACAAACTTATGAAGATATTACTCGATGGATGCTTACCTAAAAAGCTCAAAAAAGAAATCATAAATCATCAACTAATAACAGTTCCGGAACAAGGTTTGGCAGGAATAAAAAATGGAGAATTGTTAAAATTAGCATCAGAAAGTTTTGATGTTTTTATTACAGTAGACCAAAATTTAATATCGCAACAAAATCTCCGACAAATTGACTTAATCATTATCATTTTAATTGCCAAAGATAACCGTTTAGCTACATTAAAACCTTTAATGATAGAAGTAAATCAAGCTTTAGATAGTGTTAATAAAGGTGACATTATTTCTATTAAAGAATTGAATGGGTAAGAATGGGTAAAGAGTTGAGTTTTTTTGGAGATGTCTCTGTAGGAATTATCTAGTATCCTTGAGAATACCCATTTTATTGCTCAATTTTTTTTCTTTATAGATACCTATATAAGTTTTAAAAATAATTCCTTGCTACATTTTCGATAATTTGTTTATGTATAAATCTTCATTGACAGTAAAATATCAAGAATTATATTCGCGACCATAAAATATTTCTTGCTTCATAAATTCGTATTTATCCAAACTGTAACTTAGAAGTTTCTCCGGGTCTAGTATATATGCAGCATAAGTTTCAGCAAAATCTACAACTATGTCTTGACCCTTTTGAGAAAGTAAACCTAATCCATTTTTAATGTATTCCTCCACACTTTTGTGATGTATCTCTGACCATTTATTCTGTAACTCTAATTTGACTAGACCAATATCACAATAGACTTTTAAACCAACTTCATAAGTAAGATTTTCCCAGAAATTTTCTTTAGCTTCTTCTGGAGAAATTTTTGCTGCTACCCATCCTTCCATTACAGGTAGTTTTAACTTAATGGTGGCTTTTATTTCTGTTGAAAATTTAGGCTTTGCTTCTGAAACTTCTGATTTTGGTTCAGGTTCATACTGAATATTACGAATATTTTCTAGATGAGTAGGTGGTAAAGTTTTGAGATATTCACCAACTTCTTTATTTGTCACTAATTCACAAATTTCAAACTTACTAATTTCTGTGGAACCAACCCGCTCAATAGTTTCTTCAACAGATTGGTTAAGTTCCGATAATTCTGTTGAATTTGTTTCTAAATTTGTGCCTTCGGTTTCCTGAGAATAAGTCATTATATTTTCTCCTATTGTTTTTAGATTGAAAAAAATTATGATAGTAAATCGTAGGTTGGGTTGCGCTGTAGCTTAACCCAACAATTTATTTGTCTTTGTTGGGTTGACATACGGAAACCCAACCTACAGAGTGCCAGTTTTTTATTAAAACAGATTCCACTTGGTGAGGTATACCCATCGCGGGCAAGATGCCCGCACTAGAGACATTTCTTCGTCCTTCTTTCAACATCAAACGCTAACCGTCTTAATAACAACTACTTTACCAAATTTCACAAGTCATATCAAATCCGGATAATTACTACACCCAAGTCATTGCGACGGTCACTCCGTGGAAGGAAGCAATCTCAAGGGTTGAAAAGATTACCGAATGATTAAGGTTTAAAGCCTCTCCTTTAAAGGAGAAAAAGAAAAAATTTTCCTTTTATTCAATCCTCTTCCTTTTAGGGAGAAGTAATTATTAATTATCAATTATCAATTATCCATTATTGAATTCCTATCGTCGCAATGACGATTTTTCAGCCGGATTATATCTCTACTCAACTCAAAATTTTTACCCAAGCTGCCATATCATCTTGTTCTCCATAAATAATTGATTGTCCTGGTCGCAAACGATTAATAATGGTAGTCTGTTCTGGTGTTAATGCCATTGCAGCACTCATTGCTTCTCGGTCATCAGCAGCAACTAAGCGATGAACAATTTTCAGATTGGTATTTTTAATAGCATCAGGAATAAGTCGGGATGGAACTTGATCTACAATTAATAATCCTTCACCATAGGCACGAATTTCTGAGAGAATATTAGCAAACATTTCAGCTACTTTACCTTGAGGATTTGCTTGTTCTAAGGAATTAGAGTTAACATTGAGCAAAATCCGATGAGCTTCTTCGATTACTGTGAGATGTTGTAGAGGTTGTTGTTGAGCTTTTAATTCATATTGAGCTTGACGATATTCATAAATAAAATTTAACAGCACTGCCATAGTAAAGGCTTTGTCTGCATCGTCTCCTAGATAAGAAAGGTTAATAACAACTGGACGGTCAAAGATATCTTGCCATTTTGTAGAGGGAGTTCGGTCAAATAGCTCTTTTTTCCATCCTCTACGAATACTCTGTATACGAGCAGTCAAAGCAGCAGTTAAATTTGCTGTGATTTTTTCTTCATATCCCAAATTTTTGACAACATCCCCAACTCTATTCCTTAGTTGAGTAAAGGTTGGTCGAGATGTATCGGGAGGTGGCAACTCATCATCTAACCATTTATAGTTATCGTAAGCATCAAACAAAAGTTCCTCCAGAATAATAGGTAAAACTTCCTGCATGGGGAAAGTTGCATTTAAAATAGATTTGAGACGGTCGATGTGAGGTAATATTTGTGGTGTAGCACCTTGAAGCCAGATAATATCAAAGGGGTTGAGAACAAGTTTGTTTTGTAGTGGATGACCGCGCCAAGTTTTAACACCAGGCATATAAATGGTAATGCGCTTTTCTGGAGGCAAAGATTTGTTTAATTCCAGTGCCCATTCTACATATTCTTGCTTTGCTGGTTCGATGACTAAAAAAGGAATGTCTTTTTGAGATAGTTCCTGCAAAAGTTTCTTACAGGTGGTGGTTTTTCCTGTTCCTGTAATTCCGGTAACTAAGCCATGCTTTGCCAAGGTCTTTTGAGAAATAGCGTAATTTAGGGTAGTTGGTTGACCTCCCTCTAACAAACGCCCCAAAATAATATCATCTGCACTAACTTTGGGAGGGTTGAGGCTAAAATCAGCACTAGGCATTACTTGTACACCAGGTATTTCACGCATGGGAAGGTTAACGAGTAGTGCTAATTCTTCGATATTAAGTGGGGTAGTTAGACTGTTGAAAGCATTGCCAAGAGGATGCTTGAGAGGAGTTTGATTCTTGGGAATAGCCAGTGTCAAATTAGGTTGATAAAATTCCTGTAAAGCATCACGCACAGAATATCCCCACTGCTCTCCTTTACCCCGCAAATCGTGAATTCGTATTGGTTCAAAAAAACTCTGTTCCCCACTGAGTAAAGCTTTAAGTTGGATAGCACCTTGCTGTGTCACATTTGGCTCTTCAGCTAGCAAGTAGACACCTACATTCCAAGAACCTAAAGTAAGAGATTGCTCAAACCGATTAAGATATCTTTCAAGTAGTGTTTCTGCTGCTTTAGCATGAGCATTAATATACTCTCGGCCAAAAGCTTGTGCTATACTTTGACCTTCGGTAGTCGTTTGAGAAAAAGCTTTACTAATGCTTTCAGTTAACGACATACTTGTTCCTGATGTTGTTTGGCTTGGTGGAAAAAAATCTTCTAAAAGTAGGGAACTTGTCGATACTAAACCAACCAGTGCTTCTAGTAATAAACCACCTTTTGCTAAAGAACTCATCAATAAAGCAGCAGGAGGAAAAAATGGTCCTATTGCTAAGGAACCAAGAACAATTCCCATCAAAACATTTTTAGTATTTTGATTAGTTTTAGTTTCACTTTTGTTAATGCCATGACTAATTGATTCACCCCAAGTTTCAGTTTGTCCTATCGCATTTGAGATGGTCTCAGTAAAGGTTTCATTGAAAGTAATTTTAGTCAGAGAATGCACCTTTCCCATCAGTTCCCGGAGATGATAAATAATTCCATTTACTTCCCCCTGCTCCATTGGTTCCGCTACAACCATATACATAAATGGAGAACCCTGTAATCCAGAAATTAAACGATCTAAGCTTTGAGGATAGCCGGGTTTTTCTCCTGGTTTGAGTGACGGAATTCCTGTTAAAGCCTTAACATAGTGTAGTTTATTTTTTAAAGGCTTCAAGACATGAGTTTGGAACTCTCGATCTCCTGGATAACACGGAACAAGTCTTGTACCTGACCAATTTCCTTCCAAGAAATTTCCCAGATTCTTGACAAAATCTTTGGTTTGATAGTCAGTGGGATCGTGATGACGAATACCCAAATAGATATGATTTTTGCTTCCGTCACTACCAACAATAAAAATCAAGGTGCAATGTTTAGGAAGATGACAAGAAGCTAGTGCAGTTTGCAAAGCTATTAGTGGATCGTCTGATAAGGAAACATTAGAGCTACCTACTTGCTCTAATCGCAAAAACTCTACATCCTCTAATTCTTCAAATGTTCGAGTTACAGGTGCGGTTGGTCGAATGTACTTACCTTTTTCTATTGGAACATCTAAATATTGCCGTCCTAAAGTGTAGAGCAAGGACAGTGACATAGCATTTGCTACGGCTAATTCTAGTTGAGCAGGAGACAGTTTATTATTTGCCATTTGATTTTATTTCCTTTAATTATTAGACATCTCCAAAAATTAATCTTAAACCTGTGAATTTCTAGGCTAAGAGTTAATTTCTGGAGATTTCTGTTTCAGATTGAATGTTGTCTAGCCGTCATCACTAGCAATTAGCAGTCTAGCTTTATCTATTTTTGTTTGTACTGCATCCTTTAAGACTTGACTCATCTGGTCGATCAGGTTTTGTTTCAAATTTGGATCTCTGCTAAATTCATTCTGGATGACTTGACATAATTCATCTTTCTGTCTTTGTACTGTTTCTTTTATCTCCTTGTCTGATAAGTCCCTTTTCTCCCGAGTCTCTGTTCTAGTTTTTTCTTCAGTACCTAATAATGCGCCAATTCCTAAACCTACAGCACCAACTCCTAAAGCAGCCCAACCAACAGGTCCTAAAGCTACCGCTTCCGCAGCAAATAAGGCATAAGCAGCAGCTCCTCCAGCTCCAACAGCAGCTCCTCCAAGTCCACCTACAACAGCACCAGCAGCAGCTCCTTCTTTAATAGTATAAGTATCGATATAAATAATTGCATCCTTGGTAAAAATTGCGTTTGAGATCCCTTCAATCTGGGGCGTTAGCTCAAATTTTGTCATTCCCAGACCAGCTTTGCTCAAACCATATTCATCATAGAGAGGAGAAAGTTTTTCTTCTACCTTTTTGTTAACAGTTTGTAACCAATCACTCAATTCTGAGTTGATTACTTTGCTTGCTTCAGTTCCTGTCAACCAATGTTCAGATTCTTGCTTGACTTTAGATTCAAGATTTTCAGGTGTTGAAATTTTACCGTCACGCCACTGAATTAATTGAGGCTTTAGTCCATGATTAACAGCCCCATTTGCTAATTTTTGTGCCTGATTATTAATTAGAGTTTCAATATTGCCCTCTACAATACCCTTTAAATCACGCTTGAGAATTTTATCGGCCTCATCCTTAAAGTTTCTTGTATTGATATCAATACGTCCCCAACGAGCTAATCCTCTAGCAATAGCTAATTCAGGCTCGTTATCTTTTATGTAAGAATTGGGAAAAATATGATTGCATATTTCAGGAATAAAATTCATTCTAGATGCACCACCTGTGAGCAGAATTTTACTTGGTGTAACTCCTAGAGAACCTAATTTTTGGCTTACTTCCTTCAAGCTATCTCTGAAAGCAGATTCCCAACTTTTGTTCCCCAATTCTTTCATCGGTTGATTAAGTATTTCTTTGATTATTTGATGATTAACTTGTGGATCAAATATAAACTTATTTTGTATCTTCTCATACTTTGCATGGACACAATTGTTATTCTCAGCATAACAATCAACATCTCGGAAATATTCTTCTTTGTTGACACGACACGCAAATTCACAACGATGTATAAAGAAGGGATATTCTTGAAAAATTTGCTCTAGCTCCTCTTTATTGGGATGGGTATCTAAAGTTCGTTTAAAAATTTCTTTATCAATCAGTGAAGCCGATACTATTTTGCTAACAATTGTTAACAATGCACAGCAAGATTAACTTACTGAGGGGGTATCTCCCAATGTGGTAGAAAATTTCTCTACCACGCTTTTGATCAAAATTCCACGCGGGACCTTTAANTCATGGGATCATCAGCTTTATGATCTCACTTGAAGTCACTAAATACCATAAGTAATTCTACTTAATTAAATAGACAAGTTTTTTTGTGGTATGTTGTAATTCAAATTGAAGTGCGGAATGTGGGTTAGATATAGATTTTTTAGAACAAATACAATGTTTCTGTAAACCCATATTTCAAAATTGTGAATTGAGATATACGGGATTAGATATAGCTCTAGATACAAATAATAAACTCTGGTTAATTGAAGCGAACTCTGCACCAGGGTTTTATTATTTAGTTAGAGACTGCGGAGAAGAATTAGTAATAGAATGGTACAGGAAAACACTGCTATTAATATTCTCCCAATAACATTACTCCAAATAATAGTTTAGTAATTTTGGTGTTGGTGAAGCGCGTGTATGATATTAATTTTAATTACTTAGGAGTCAGTCCTCAGGAGTCAGAAGTGAGGAGGGAAGAAAGAAGAAGAAACAGAAGTAGAAGGAAAAAGTTTTTTGGTTGCGTAAAGGTCACGGAGTTCTATCGAACTCTTATGAGGACATGATATCATACCTCAAATCACCAACGCCGTAATTTTTAGCCCCACTCAAAAATTTACTCTTAAGTTTTGAGATTTGCAACAAACCTTAGTTTCTCCTAAATTGATACTTCCGAATCAAGATACTATTACTTTTGCCCACTGAAGATATTGGTAGTCCTGTATAGTAATGGTGAATGGTGGCTGAAATGCTTGCTATACCGTTACCGAAAAAATTACAATGCACCACTACCTAATACCAATTTCATAAAATATTGCTACATTCATGGAAGAGTGAGCACTGGAACACAGGAGTAAAAAGTAGGGAGCAGGGAGTAGGGAACAAGGGGAAACTTGTTTGCACAGCATTCCGCACCGAAAAAATATTCTCTCTCAAAAGAAGAACATTTTGATTATGACTAATTAATGAGACTTGATATATAGCAGAAAAAAGAAGGAAGAAGGAAAAAGAAAAAATCTTGCTTTGTCTGAGTTTTAAGCTTTTGATCTGTCCTCTCCTTTGCTTCGACTGCCATAACTAGCTTTGCGTGAATTTGGTATCAGATTAACAAAATTATGAATTGTTTTCTTTTCCTCCTAATCCTTGCCATATTAAGATAATATTTGAATTGAGATACTGCTCTGATTATCTAAACAGAAGTGTCAGTTATTTTTTGATAGATTTGTCTGCTTGCTTCTTAGCTATTGCTTTTTCTATATTCATTACTTCCAATTTTAATTAGACAATAGCAATTTAAGCTTGAAATGAGTGAGATTGTTACTTTTAAGAAGACTATGATAATCCGAAATAATTCACGATAATTTGATTGCTGCGGTTTTTTCTATCCTCATATTCTCTATTCATTAAAAGTCTAGAATATCTAAAAACTCAAATTAATATTTCCATTCTATATTTCAGAAAAAAAAATTATAGATCGACCAAACAAATGCTAATTTTACCAAAAAAACTTACTACTTTAATCATAATACTTGTACTTACACTTGCCAGTGGATGTTCTCTATTGTTAAAACCTTCTCCGAAAGTTCATATAACTCTAGGAAACCCAAGTAATGCCACAGCTTCTATTGAAAATACAGATAATTATTTAATAGAAAAACCTCAATATGTATTGTCATATAACCGGGATAAAGGAACAGCAAATTGGGTAAGTTGGCAACTGAATAAATCTTGGTTAGGAAATGTAGAAAGACAGGATGATTTTCGCCCTGATGATAGTTTACCTGAAGACTGGTATCAGGTCAGACCTAGTGATTATCGAAATAGTGGTTATGACCGAGGACATTTAATTCCTTCAGCAGACCGTACAGCTAATGAAGAAGATAATTCAGCCACATTTTTAATGACAAATATAATTCCTCAGAGTCCAGATAATAACCGTGAAACTTGGCGGGAATTAGAACAATATTCTCGCGAACTTGTAAAACAAGGAAATGAACTTTATATTATCGCTGGAGGATACAGAAAAAAAGCAACTCTTGCCAAAGGTAAAGTAACTATTCCTAGTCGTACATGGAAAATTATAGTAGTGGTAAAACCTGGTTCTGGTTTGAGGGGAGTTGATAAAAATACCAGAGTAATTACAGTGGATATGCCTAATTCAAATCGGATTAGAAGTGACTGGAAAGCTTACCGAGTTTCAGTGGATAAAATTGAAACTGAGACTGGTTATGATTTTCTTTCAAAAGTTCCTCAAGAAATTCAAGATGTAATTGAAAGTAGAGTTGATAAGCAGTAGATAAGTTAAAATTAATAGGTTCAAAATTGACTTGAATAAGCTAGTAGGTTTTAGGTTGTAAATTAAAAATTTTGGTAGTCCTAAATATCTCAGGATATTGATTAGTAAATCCTCTTGATGCTTAGGAGGTAAGCTGTAAAGTTATTACTTGTTTACCACTACTATTACTTGTTTACCACGACCAAAATTTTCGAGTATATATATAGTTTCCAGATAAGTTGTTAAACTAGATAAGACAAAAGAAAATAGGCAACAGTAGTAAAAATATTTCCCTGTCTATTGAGCATCATTAGTCTACGTTTTAATCAACTCTTTCCTGTGCTGTAGATTATTATTTTTTTCTGTTGCCAAAAAATTTATCTGTAGAAAAAAATTGCCTAATTTGAAATTAACTTTCCCATACTAAAAAATTATTAAAATCTTATATGTAGACATTTTAAATAGGGCTTGCTGATTAAATATCAAAGCATTGACTGATATTGGTTTGCTGCCTTTTTTTGCCTTGAAAAAGTGCAAGCTTTTCGGTCGCTCAAGCTCATGCATGCTAGTATTTTGGGGCGATTATGGCAGAACAATCTTGGGACAATTTTTCCGACTACCTCCTCTACATTCCCATTTCTCCTGTCTCCTGTCTCCTGTCTCCTGTCTCCTTCCCCAACAAAAAGACTTTTTCAGCAAACCCTAAATAGGTAATGTACATCAAAAAAAGTTTGGGTTAAGTTTTAGATGTACTTTCTCAGACTATCACAGATAATATCATCTCTGAAGGTAATAGTTCGTGTAAACCCAAGTGTGAATATCTAGAATAAATTGAAGTTTTTTCAGGCTTTTAAGCCTTCTTCCTTCTTCCCTCTTCCTTCTTTCTTATTCTCCTAGAAACTACCTATCTCTAATCATTTTTTCCTAAATTCAAGTTTCAATAGAAACTGTAGCTACACCTGCATAATCTCCTGTATTTGTCTTACCAACTATATAAACATCTTTTCTAACCTCACCCACCTTATAAACCTTTAAATCACTCAAATATTGCTTCATGATACTGACAAGTTTTTGATATTTCCTTACCACTTCAGACTTTTGTGCGTTATGCCAATCTTTTGCTGTAATTACCAATCTAAAAAAAACTTCAAATTCTATTACTTTAACTGTAGTCTCTAGAGAATGTTTAGTAATTTTCAAAACAATTTCATTATTTAATGAAATTCTCTCTCCAAATTCCCAAATAAAAGCTTCAAAAGGATAATCAGATTCACTCATCCATAGCAAACCTTTTACCAGTTCATCTAATTGCTCAAAAATTTCTAAATTAGTTAAAGCCATTGTAATTAATGCTCAAATTACTAATACATTTATAGACTATTGAGGTGAAATATCTAATCCTTGTTTACCTCCCCATAGGCCAACACATCAATAATAGGCGTTGCTGAGGGGCGGGATGAAACTTTTGGGAGAAGGTACATCCCATGCGCGTGTTTTTTATACTTCCCGTGTTCGAGAGCCTAAAATTCATCCCCCACTCTATGCAACGCCATATATTTACTCATCTAGAAGCGATGTAGCTACCATAGTTGCTCTGCCAACGCAATATTCACAAATCCAGAAAATTATCATCCTGTGAAGCTCCAAAAAAACGGCAAGGTATTTCCCCTTGCATCCTCAAAAAAATTATGATACTATGTAATTATTGGGTGTTACTCGTACCTACACATGACTTTTTATTCAACCCCAAAACAGCATATCGTGACTGAATACATATAGAAGACATACTCACGCAATCAAAGCAGAGAAAACTATCATCCGGTGAAGCACTTCAATAATAAAGAAATGACAAGAAGTAGCGACACCGAAAAATTTTCACCCCATCAACACATCCATACATTGACTCATGCAGAAGCGATGTAGCTAACGCACTTGCTCCGCCAACGCTATCTTCACAAATCCAGAAAATTATCATCCTGTGAAGCACCAAAAAAACGGCAAGGATTTTCCCCTTGCATCCTCAAAAAGCGAGTGTGTAATTCCGAGGTCTCCTCGGAATGAAAGACACACTCAAGACAAATCATAGTAGTATGTAATCATTGGGTGCTGCTCGTATCTACACATGACTTTTTATTCAACTCCAAAACAGCATATCGTTACTAAATACATATAGAAGGCATACTCACACCATCAAAGCAGAGAAAACTATCATCCGGTGAAGCACTTCAATAATAAAGAAGTGGCGACACCGAAAAATTTTCATCCCATCAACACATCCATACATTGACTCATGCAGAAGCGATGTAGCTAACGCACTTGCTCCGCCAACGCTATCTTCACAAATGCAATATATCATCTTGTGAAGCACCAAAAAACGGCAAGGATTTTCCCTTTGCATTCCCAAAAAAATCATAGTAGTATGTAATTATTGGGCTTCTTTCGCCTATAAACATGACTTTTTATTCAACTAAAATAGAAAAACTTATATTTTGCGTTGATACTTAATCTAAAAATCATTACTACTCAGCAACGCCCTTTTAATGGTGCTTATTATTAATAAATCTACCCTTCAACAATGAATAATGAATAATGAATAATGAATAATTACCTCTTCTTTTCAAGGAGAGGATTGACAAATTCATGAAAATTTTTCTTCACAGGAGTCGATTGGATATGGCGAGGAGACCTCCCCATCCCATCCTAGGTCATGCTGCGCAAACGACCGCTTATTATCCCCTATCCAAGGGGAGGCGCATACCCACAATTTTTCGGTAAATTTTTTTCAAATATTGCTCGTTCTAGTGGCACTACCGGGAAGTTAAAAGTCATGCATTTAAAAGCGAGTGTGTAATTCTGAGGTTTCCTCAGAATGTAAGACACACATCTGACAGTCAAAAGTATTGAAGCGTTTCTCAAGGTAATAAGGTACATTTGCCGATCTTCATTTATCAATTCCTACAGAACCAGAATTACTACTCCCTAAAACCAAGGAATTTTGTACAGAAACGCTTTTTGGGAATTGCTATATGTTTTGAAAATAATTATATTAACTCCCAAAAACTACCCTTTAATATATTTTGATGATTAAGCGATCGCTAAAATAACTTATTTGATTGTTATTGTTTTTGTATCACCTTTAGCTTTCAAAATCACAAAAATAAAGCAATTTTAAAATCAGAAGTCAAGAGTAGAATGTTGTAACTTTTAATTTTTGATTTTTTGCTTACTTTCTAGAGTGTTTCTAACATTTTGAGGCACTCTCAGAATTACCTCCTCACCCTTGACCAAAAAGTAAGGTCATAGTCTCCCCTTTTAAGGGGATGAAAAAGCGGTCGATCTTCGGAGCTTCCCGGAGGGTGGGATGGATGGGTGTCCTAACCATATCCAATCGACCAAGAGAAAATCAACTTCAGTATTTTCGTAGCTTCCCTATTGCATGAGGTGCTGATAACTGATAACTGATAACTGAAATGACTTGCCCGAAGCAATATTAGGTTGTCTAAAATACATTTGTAAACTAATTAAATTATCACCAGTAGAGGAAACACTTATGGCAATGACTATGGTTGAAAAAATCCTGGCCAAAGCATCAGGAAAATCTACCGTTACCCCAGGAGAAAATATTTGGATTAACGTAGATGTTCTAATGACCCATGATGTGTGTGGTCCTGGCACTATTGGCATCTTTAAAAAAGAATTTGGCGAAAAAGCCCAAGTTTGGGACCGGGAAAAAATCGTTCTTATCCCAGACCACTATATTTTCACCGCCGACAAACGAGCTAACCGCAACGTAGATATTCTGCGAGACTTTGCCCAAGAACAAAACATCAAATACTTTTACGACATTATCGATCGCTCAAATTTCAAAGCTAACCCAGACTACAAAGGAGTTTGCCATGTTGCTCTCGCCCAAGAAGGGCACACCCGTCCAGGGGAAGTTTTATTTGGCACAGACTCCCATACTTGTAATGCAGGTGCTTTTGGACAATTTGCCACAGGTATCGGCAATACCGACGCTGCTTTTATTTTAGGTACTGGCAAACTTTTGGTAAAAGTGCCAGCAACTATGCGGTTTGTCTTAAATGGGGAAATGCCGGACTATTTATTAGCAAAAGACTTAATCTTGCAAATTATTGGAGATATTTCTGTTTCCGGCGCTACTTATAGAACAATGGAATTTGCTGGAGAGACGGTGAAACAGATGACAATGGAAGAACGAATGACCCTTTGCAATATGGTCATTGAAGCAGGTGGTAAAAATGGAGTTATCGCTGCGGATGAAACTACTTTTAAATATTTGCAAGGTCGAACAGATAAAACATTTGAATCATTTCAGACAGATGAAAATGCCACATTTTATAGCGATCGCTCCTACGATGTGACAAAACTAGAACCTGTAGTAGCGAAACCTCATTCTCCAGATAATAAGGAACTTGCTCGTAATTGTCAGGATGTCAAAATTGACCGAGTTTATATTGGTTCTTGTACAGGTGGAAAAACTTCTGACTTTCTTCATGCAGCTAAACTTATTAAAGGTCATCAAGTGAAAGTTCCCACCTATTTAGTACCAGCAACCCAGAAAGTTTATGAGGATTTATTTAACTTAAAACATGATGGAAAAACCCTCTCAGAAATATTTTTAGATGCTGGTTGTATTGAACCTGCTGCTCCTTCTTGTGCTGCTTGTTTAGGCGGACCAAAAGATACATTTGGGCGATTAAATGAACCAGAAATTTGTGTGTCTACAACTAATCGTAATTTCCCTGGTCGAATGGGTAATAAACAGGCACAAGTTTATTTAGCTTCTCCCTATACAGCAGCAGCTTCAGCACTGACTGGATATGTTACCGACCCACGAGAATTTATGTAGGGTTTGCGCTCATAAAGCTTTTTGGTAGGGTTAGGAGACAGGAGAAATGAGTCGGGAGAAATGAGTCGGGAGCGAGGAGGTAGGAGTAAGAATTGCTCCTCAATTTTTCTGTCCGAAGGTTTGCCTTTTATGCTAACTTTTTGAGGGTTTTAGACTAAAACAAGGGTACTTTTGGGGGACTAAAGAAGGCAAAAACCTTTACCTATCAATGGTTTTATAATTAATCAGCAAGCCCTATGTAAACTTCTTGCGAGTTGATCAATAAAGCATTTAGGAGTCAGGAGTCAGAATTTAATTTTGTATGTAGGAATGGATAAATAAATTGTTGAAAAATATCCAGTCAATCTGATATTGATTGATATTCGATTAGTGATAGTGGAAATTTAACAAATACAGCATTAATTAATTTTGACTCCCGACTAATTTATATTGCTAATATCACAATTTTCTTGCCTCTCTATTACAGGAGGTACTGATAACTGATAACTGATAACTGAAGTGACACTTTAAAACCTATCTAAAATCTCATAACCCAGACACTATAGTTGAAAAAATCATCAATCTACCATCTATAGCGCTGTGCGCAGGCAACAGCTCATCTGGCAACAGCTCATCTGGGGGAATAAAAAACTGATAGCATAAGACTTTTAGCTATTGGACAGTTGTTGTAATTTGTAAATATGCCAGCGCACATTGCTATACATCAGAGCGATCGCCACAAAAAAACCTATCTAAAATCTAATAACCCAGGCGCTATAGTTAAAAAAATCATCAATCTACCATTTACCATTTACATCAGAGCGATCGCCACAAAAAAACCTATCTAAAATCTAATAACCCAGGCGCTATAGTTGAAAAAATCATTAATCTACCATTCATACTAGAGCGATCGCTACACAGAAAATCTATCTAAAATCTAATAACCCAGGCGCTATAGTTGAAAAATCATCAATCTACCATCTACATCAGAGCGATCGCTACACAGAAAATCTATCTAAAATCTAATAACCCAGGCGCTATAGTTGAAAAATCATCAATCTACCATCTACATCAGAGCGATCGCTACACAGAAAATCTATCTAAAATCTAATAACCCAGGCGCTATAGTTGAAAAAATCATTAATCTACCATTCATACTAGAGTGATCGCTACACAGAAAATCTATCTAAAATCTAATAACCCAGGCGCTATAGTTGAAAAAATCATTAATCTACCATTCATACTAGAGCGATCGCTACACAGAAAACTTATCTAAAATCTAATAACCCAGGCGCTATAGTTGAAAAATCATCAATCTACCATCTACATCAGAGCGATCGCTACACAGAAAACTTATCTACAATCTAATAACCCAGGCGCTATAGTTGAAAAATCATCAATCTACCATCTACATCAGAGCGATCGCTACACAGAAAATCTATCTAAAATCTAATAACCCAGGCGCTATAGTTGAAAAAAATACCAACTTAGTAGTCTCTACCTCAGGGCAAACGCATCTAATATCATGTCCGTTGGTATCGTTTGTGTATAAAGTTGGGGAAATATCTAGCGCCATATAAGGTTTTTCCTTCTCTTAAAGCTTCTTCCTTCTTCCTTCTTCCTTCTTCCTTACCTTCTCTATACAATACCGATGCTACCGGACATGATATAAATTCTGGAAACTTCTGCCGTTAAGCTTTAGAAGAGTAATAAGTATAAATATTCAAAAGTCTGGCATCTTTACCCTGTAATATCATGTCCGTTGGTATCGTTTGTGTATAAAGTTGGGGAAATATCTAGCGCCATATAAGGTTTTTCCTTCTTCCTTCTTCCTTCTTCCTTACCTTGCTCTATATAATACCGATGCTACCGGACATGATATAAGAACTTCAAAATAAGATGCGTTTGCCCTGATCTCTACCTAAAGAAAATAATATATAGCAACTGCCAAGTTGATGTTTGACAATTAGAGCATCTTGCTCGCGTCATAAATCATCATAATTAGAGTTTGCTGATTAACTATCAAAGCATTGACAGATAAAGATTTTATCCTTCTGAGATTCCCAAGGGGTGCGCTTATTTTGGTCTAAAACGTTCAAAAAGTTAGCATTTTAGGCAAATCAGGCACAGAAAAATTGAGGGACAAAACTTAGCTCCTACCTCCTGTAAATTCCCATTTCTCCTGTCTCCTGTCTCCTGTCTCCTGTCTCCTGCCTCTACTAAAAGACTTCCATAAGCAAACCCTAATTATTAATTATTGAAGACCAATTTTTCCAAGGATTTTTCGATAAATTAGAATTAGTATATCTCTTATCGTGAGATACTTCTTCTCCTATCCAATCTGGCAATTCAACTTCTTGATTTTCATTATCAAGCTCAACTTCAGCCACAATTAAACCTTGATTATCTCCAGCAAACTCATCAACTTCCCAAATAAAATTACCATGAGAAACCTTATATCTAACCTTTTCAATTAAAGGTGAACTACACAAAGTATTCAACATCTCTTGAGCATCTTCAACTGGAATAGGATACTCATATTCTGACCGTGAATTACCCACAGAAGGTCCTTTAATAGTTAAATAGCCTTGGTCCCCTGCAATTCTTGCCCTTAATGTTATGCCATCTTCTGTAGACATATAACCTTGACGATAAACTTGTCCAATAGCTTGATTACGCCACCCGTTGCCTTTCACTAAAAACTTACGTTCTATTTCTATTGCCATTTTAATATTTAAGAACTTTTGAGAATTAATACAATGATTATTATCATAATGGGAGTTTCTGGTTCTGGTAAATCTACTATTGGAAAATTATTAGCAAAATCTCTAGATTATGAATTTTATGATGCCGATTCTTTTCACTCCCAAGCTAATATTGAAAAAATGAGTAGTGGTAATCCTTTAAATGATGCAGACCGAATTCCTTGGTTAGTAGAAATGAGAAACGCGATTGAGCAATGGTTAGAGAATAATAAAAATATTATATTAGCCTGTTCTGCTCTGAAAAAAGCTTATCGTCATCTACTGATAAAAGACTCACAAAATATTAAACTTGTCTACTTAAAAGGGTCTTTTGATTTGTTAGCCCAAAGACTAAAGGAACGAGAAAATCATTTTATGAAAGTTGAAATGTTAAGAAGTCAATTTAACGATTTGGAAGAACCAGAAGAAGCAATAATAATAGATATAAATGCTGTAAAATCTCCCGAAGATATTATCAATTCTATTAGGAATAGTTTGTAGAAATTTTCTTTATTATAGGTAATCAACTGGGAGAAGGGCAGGAGATAGAGAATATGGAATTCAAATATATAGAAAACCATCTAAAAAAAGGTATTTAGAGAGCAAAATTGTTTGAATATTTGCGTAATAATTCTCCCTTCAAATATTTACTTTTCTTCTCCCTAATGGAAAAGCTTTAAAGTCTTTTTGCCACTCATTTATCCCTAACCTTTAATTTATAATACCAATTTTATCTAAGGCTGCACAGAATGAGGTTTTAGGTCGTAGGTGTTGGGTGTTATACCAATTTTATGTGAAGTGGCATAGAATTATGAAATTAATTAACAAGTCTATCTCGATCTACAGTCAACCCTGATCGAGATATTATTCTATGCAGTTTTGAAATGAGTTTGGTATAATTCCTGCCTTGAATAGTCCAGTCAAAGTAGTAATATTATCTTTTCTTTCACGGGTTTAATACCTCACCATCAACAGGAGTGCTTAAAATTGTTTGGGGTTTTAATTCCCATGCAATTTTGCCTTCTGCCTTCTGCCTTCTTCAAATCACCTAAAACCTAAAACTTTTCCTTTACTTCAAAAAACGACTTGCCATTCCCATCATATCTGAAATATCAACATCCCCATCTCCATCAGCATCCAAAAAGCTATTTAAAACATTATTAGATGCCTGATTAGGATTTTGAGTGTCATTACCAGTCTTCAATAAATTCAGAATTAGTGGCACTAAAGTAGGCAATAAATTCTGGATTTGTGAGAGGTCAAAACCTGTTTTTTCAGATATACTCTGAACAATTTCAGTTATTTGATTAGCTGAAAATAGAGATGCCACAGCTTGGGGGTTAGGGTTTGTACCTGCAAACTGATTAACAATTGCTTGAACTGCTCCATTACCAGACTCTTCTCGCTTCTGCTGTAAAGCTGAACGTACATGACCACCTAAAATTGACATAGCAACTTGAGTTGCACCAGAATTTCCTCCGAAATTGCCACTTAGTTGCTGCACTGTACCAAGAATACTGCTCAATTGATTCGTACTAGCTTCTTGATTAGGGTTATTAATAGCACCAACAATTTGATCGAAAAGTCCCATTATTTTTAAACTGTGATTACTTAGTTGACAACGAGCTTTATAAAGACCAATAACTTCTACCGAAGTCGTCTTTAATTATCTATCTTTGTTACCGCTCAACTAAACTTACTCAAAAATCTGAAAGTTTAGTTGAACGCAAGTGGCTCGACCACTACAGGGTTAAACGGCAAACCCTTTATTCCTTGGTCTAAGACATCAGGAATTACTTTTTTAATTATATTAAATGACCCATTTACATCTGCATTTAATAATTTATTTTCTCTGGTTTTATATAACCCTCTTGTTACTCTTTTTCCACTAAATTTCGGTTTTTTCTCTCCATATTTTGGTAAATCATCCCCATCTAAACAGCTTGATTGAGATGTATAGGATTCTTCTGTAATTATTACTTTTATTCCTCTTAGTTGGGCTTTATATCTTAACATCTCTATTAACCTATAGTGAGGGATATTAACAAATTGTTGATTGTTCTTTTTCCCTAATTTTATCTCTTGTTTCCAATTCTGATTATGCCCAATAATTAAGATTCCTATTTCATGGTTTACACACCAATCTATTACTCTTTTGCTTGCTGTATGGAGATAGTTTTCTACTCGAAAATTTCGTTTCGGCTAAGAGCCGACATGAATGTGAGTTAATTTTTTTAACCGATGATAATTAGTTTTATTGTGGTTTGTTTTTAATTGAGATTGTAAACAAGAGCGTTGTTTATTATAAAAGGTGTTAATTGCTTTTAATGGTCTGCCTTTAATCAATAGAGGTGAATTTCTTGTTTGATTTGTAGTTACAGCTATTAAATTATTTACTCCTAAATCTACTCCTGCTACTTGTTGATTATTTGTTATTTCCTCCTGTTTTTCATAGACTATTTCTATTATGTAAAAGCTACTTTTGGGTATTATTCTAGCTTCTATTATTTCTGTCTGTGAAGTGGGGATTTTTATTTCACTCATCGACAGATGACAAATTCCTTTTTTTAAGGTTTTTTTGTAAATTGATTCATCTGGATAGGGCAGAAGATTTCTGCATGCATGTTTTATGTTTATATTTGGGAATTTTTGGTTTCCCTAAAAATTTATTTAGCTGTTTTTGCCATACTTTTAAAGCTGCAAAATAACTATTCCAAGCTGAGTCTAATTTTCTGATTATTTGCTTACTGACTTTGGTAGTTAAAGCTTGATAATCGTCGCTTTTAGATACCTTGTGATAAAGTTCAGTAAAATTTAATTTCTTTTGATAGGAAAAGAAATGTTGGCGATAATGGTAATTGGCTAAATTGAACAGATTTTTTGACAAAAAAGCCTTGTGGTCAATTTCTGACCACAAATCATGTGATTTGGTAATAACATGACGTTCAACTAGCTTCATACCTTTATTGTAGCTGATAGTGACTCAATGGATAGACAACTGAATAAACTTACTCATTTTAGTTTGATAGCTATAGTTATGAGTCAGTTTGATAAACTTTAGCTAAATCGCTCTTGAGCCTCACGCCATAATCTGTGATTTGGCGACCAGATGAATCGGCGGTAAATTAATGGGACTCGATGTCCCATTAATTTACAAATTTTTATGTTATCATCGAACTATGCTGGTCTGCAGCTCATCGCCGCCAGTAATGAACCATGAAAATTTAATAGGATATGGGGTTGTTAGCCCAAATTCCTAGTAAACTGTGGGAAAACGTAAAATCTTATTCCGGAACTAGGTGAGCAGTTTTTTATGTGCAAAAAGAGCGGTGGGGCATCTCGTTCTTAAAGCTCGTCGAGTCCGACGGGATACCGGGACTGTGAAACGAGAAGCCCACACTAACCTGACGGTATAGTGTGGGAGTATGTCACACAAGTTTCTACTTTTTGTATTTACCCCAAATAGTTACTTAAAAATGCCTCAACTTCATCTACAGTAGGTTGAGCAGACATTGCTCCTTTCTTAGTAGCGCTTAAAGCACCCACCGCACTAGCATAAGTAACAATTTTTTTTGCTACCTCTGGTTGCTGTAGTTGACGAATACCATATTGGCGCAACTGATGTACAAAACCTGCGACAAAGCTATCACCAGCACCAGTAGTATCCATCACATCTATTGAAAAAGCTGGTACTTTCCCTTCATTTTCTGACAAGTAGTAAGCACAACCTAGATCGCCAGCAGTTATTAATGTGCCTTCTACCGAATTTAATTGGTAAGTAATTGCCGCAGGTTCGGTAGATTCAAATAACCACTCAGCTTCTTCTATAGAGAGTTTGACAAAATCCACTCTTTTTAGTAAAGAGTATATAAGCTCTTTAGCTTCATCTGGATTCGGCCAAAATAAAGGACGCCAGTTGACATCTACCATGATTTTAAGATGGTATTGGTCAGCCAATTCAAGAGCTTGGTAAATTGCTTGCCTAGTTTCAGGATAAGCTAGTCCAAGGGTTCCTAAAATTAAAAAATCACCATGCAAAAATAAAGATTCTGGCAAAAGTTCAGCTTGTAAATGGGTATCAGCAAATTCTGTTGTCTGGCGATCGCCAAAACCAACAAATTCACGTTCCCCTGTTGTAGAGTGTAATACATAGACCTTCCGTGTTGGTGCATCAGAATTTTGCTGGATACCTGTAGTGTCTACTCCCACTTCTTGCAAAAGTTGTACCAGTGTTTTGCCTTCTGTATCTTGACCTACTGCACTAATTAAAGCAGTAGGAGTCCCTAGTTTGACTAAACCACAAGCAACATTGGCAAGGGCACCACCAGGGTAGATTGTCCAAGACTGAACTTGATTTAGAGGTATTCCGGGTCGATCGGCCAAACAATCAAATAAAATTTCACCGAGACAAAGAACATGAAGATGGGTCATATTAATTAGAGTATCTCAAGTTATATATAGGTTAGGTAGGGAAATTAGGAATATTTTAGTGGTGATTAAAATCTAAGGTATATTTAAAATCAATAATTTTTTATTTTTTTTTAAAACATAATTAACTAATTTTATCCTCCCTCAGCTTTTTTATACTTTTCCCACTTATAGATTGTCATTAAGGTGAATTTTGTCAAGATGTCTCTAAAATTATAATTAGGCAGATATACATATATAGGCAAAAGTTATGACTGGTTGCGAGTCTCAAACCAAAATATCCCTTTCAGAAAGGGAACTTCAAGTTGTGGAGCTAGTGGCAGATGGGTTGACTAATGAAAAAATCGCCGAGAAGCTAGAAATTAGCAAGCGAACGGTAGATAATCATATCAGTAATATTCTGAGTAAAACTTCAACCCATAATCGAGTAGAACTGGTTCGTTGGGCTTTGCAGTGGGGCAAAGTATGTTTGGATAGTATCAACTGTTGTAATTTACCAGATACAACGGAACAATTGGTAAATCATAGCTTAGAGGGCGATCTATTGGGAAGGTAAATATTAAGATGCAGACTGCGAAACAAAAACAACAACGTTATCAAATTAGCTGTCAAGGATTACCACTAGCAGTATATCGAGAAGTAGCAGCTCATTTGCGTCAAGTCGGCAAAGTAAAAGTGGACTTATTTTTTCTTCCTGCCTCAGAACAATTTGACTATGAAAAAAGCCAAATAGGAAGTCTGTGCTTAGAGTATACAGAAGATGCTGAAGATGGTGTCCGTCAAAAAGTAGACCAAATATTGGCCTATTATCAATCTAAATTCGGGCCTTGGGAAGCCAATCAAATTGCAGGTAATGGTGAGGGAGATTAGTCATTGCTCAAATATCAAATCTCAGGGACTAATGACTGTCCCCTCTCTCAATTTTTTTAGTAATTATTGTTCTAATATCTGGCATTAAAGTTACTCTAGAAGATCAAACAAAAGTCTTAATTTTTACTAATAAACTCTATTTTCAACAATAACAAAAAGAGCTATAGCAATTCCCAAGAAGCGTGAGGTACAAAATTCCTTTGTTTTAGGGAGTAGGGAGTAGGGAGTAGGGAGTAGGGAGTAGGGAATAGAAAAACAACTGTATCTTAGTAACTTGAGAAACGCTATATGTTAGTATGTAGTAATTATTTGTAGTAAATTAGTTATTATGTCTAAATCTAAATTACCTAATTTTATTATTTTTGGCTCTAGTAAATCAGGCTTTACTTCGCTTTGTAACTATCTTGTTCAGCATCCAGATATTTTTATTAGTAAAAAGAAAGAACCTAATTTTTTCTTGTATGATGAAGGTAGCATTATAACTGATCAAAAAGGAAAGACTACATTTTATACTATAGATTGGTACAAGTATTGGTTTAGAAAAGCACAAGAGAAAGCTATTGGAGAAGCTTCTGTATCTTACATAGCTAATGAACAAGCTCCTATTAGAATTAAATAAAGATTACCTGATGTTAAATTAATTGCTTTATTACGCGTTCCTGTGTCTCGTGTCTATTATCATTATTTATTTAATCAAAGAAACAATAAACACGAAGGTGAAAAATCTTTGTTAAAAGCAATAGAAGCTGACCAAAAGCAAGGATATCCCGAGCAATATTTTGAAAAAGGGTTGTACTACTATTACCTAAAAAAATATTTTGATATATTTGACCGTCAAAATATTAAACTTTTCTTATTTGAAGATTTTACCTCAGATCCTCTAAAGGTTGTCAAGGATATATTTACATTCTTAAATGTAGACAGTACCTTTGTACCTGTTGTTGGAGCCAAAGATGCTTCTTCAGGAATCCCAAAAAATCAGACTATTTATAATTTTATTTATAAAGATAATTTCCTTAGAAAAGCTTTACGTCCAATTATGAGAACTTTATTTCCTAACCGTGAAAAAAGAAGAGCATTGTGGACAAATCTAAGTAAGTCGAAATTTATCTCGGCCTCCTCTACCCTCAGAAATGAGAAAAGTCATATTCGAGATGTATAAACCTGATATCATAAAATTACAAAAACTAATAGACCGAGATTTGTCAAAATGGTTGTCTTAATTTAAGCAATTGCAAGTAATACTTTTACAAATTATTCATTAAGTAGAACATAGTAATTTTTGGGCGCTATGTATCAAATTGTAAATTAGCTCAAAAGTTTATATTAATTGCTTTTAGGAGTTTTTTGATTAAAAATGCAACGTCTTTTTTTTGCCTGCTCTATTTATCTATTAGTAATTATTGAATACTATATTGCTCCTACACTAGCTTTGTTTAGAATTGACTGATATCGAGAGATAAGCAGAATTATTATAATTCTGAATTAATTAACTATTGAAACATCAGAGATGTTGCTATGCCACCAATACCATCTTATTTAATCCCTCTAGTAATTGTTTTAGTAATTGTACCATCTGTAGTTGCTATATTATTAAGAATTTTACTTCATTTTGACTTAGTAAATCAAGGAAATAAAGTTAGAAGACTAATTAATCAGCAGTCAGTAAATAAGCCAAGATTTATCGAATATTTAGAGGACAGATTTACAGATGCAAGTAGCAAACTAGAGCAAGTTAATACAGGAGCATTAATAGACCAAGTTTATAGTAGACAAAGATTATTTAAATTAATATCTTATGAACAAATAGAATATTTATGTCGAATTTTACCTAATCTACTTGTGTCTTTTGGATTATTAGGTACTTTTATTGGCATTACCATTAACTTGACTTCTTTAAGTCAAACAGTTAGTGATACTAATGCTACTGATGTTAGTAGTTTGCTCAGGGAATTACAAGTACCATTACAAGGCATGGGAATTGCCTTTACGAGCAGCTTAGTAGCAATATTATTTAGTGCAGTAGTTACATCAGTTAATTTTATTTTTAATACTAGCCTTGCTAAAACTAGATTAATCAGTTCAATAGAAGACTATTTAGATAACATTTACTTACAAACAATAGAAGGTCAAACTCAGCTTGATAAAGTAGTAAAAGCTGTTGCTTATTCTTTTGAAGGATTTTTAACAAGATTTGGTCAAACAGTCAGAGTAGGAGTAGAGTCAGCTCTGCAAGATAAAATTCAAGAAATTCATAATGCTAATACTACTACCAGTAAATTAGCAGAACAGACTTTTGTGCGATTAGGAGAAGCTGCTGCTACAGTGGCAAAAAGTTCTAAAGATTTTCAGATAGCTTCTGATAAGTTTCTAGAAGTAGCACAGATATTTGAACATAGTCAATTTCCGCAAAAGTTAGCTAATTCTACAGCACAATTAGCCAATATTCAAAGTAATTTTTCTCAATCAACTTCGACTCTAGCTACTGCTGTTCAAGCAATAGAAATAGTAGTAATTGAACTACAGGGATATAGTAAGAGACTAGCCAAATTTGGAGAACAAATTACCAGTAATAATCAAACTTCATTAAGACTATTAGAATCTCATCAAAGTAATCAAAAATCTTTAGCTGAGATGATTCGACAATTACAAGAAGCATCACAAGGTTTTCAATTAGCAGTGGGAACTCTGGATACTTTACAAAGAAGAGTAGTATCTAAAGCAGATAATTTAGATGAAGTACAAATTCAACTAAAAACTTTAGCAAATGCCTTGAATAATTCTACAGATGGTATTAGTCAGAGCATTAAATCTTTAGGAGACCAAATAGGGAAAGGTATGAGTAATCAAGCCAATCTAAATAATTCCCATTTAAGCGTCATTGCCACAAATTTACAGGAATATATTAGTCAAATGAAAGAAACTAAAAATGAAATTTATCGGCTGACACATATTATAGATAGATTAGCAAATAAGTAGATGTCATTTCAGTTATCAGTTATCAGTTATCAGTTAGCCTCATAAGGTTATAACTGCGGACTTCAGTACCTCTAGCTAAAGCAAATGGAAAAGCCTCTAATTAAATAGATTTCTATAGTTACTACATAACTTCTCTCTTTTGTCAAGCTTTATGTTAAGACAGATGTGGGTCATTTCAGTTATCAATTATCAGTACATCTGCAATAAAGAGGCTTGACATCAGGAATATTACCTTTTTTTATCCCCTTAAAAGGCTATCTCTTACCCATAAGTCTTGAAACCTTTGTGGGGAGCAGGGGAGAAAGGAGAAAAAATCATAGTAGCCAAGTAAAACTACTGAATTTGTCAAAAAAATGTATGAAAAAGTACATTTTTTCTCCCGAAAAAGCCTAACCAAGACTCATTCATGACTTGTCTATTTTGTCAAGTTTTATATTAAGAAAGATGTGGGTAATGGATAGCTTAAAAGGGGAGGCTTTAGACCGAATTTTTCGGTAATGGATAGAATTATAGAATCCGGTTATACAATATATCTTTATAATTCTATAATTACTTCAATATTCAATCTTCCCTACTCCCTCACTCCCCCACTCCCCTACTCCCCTACTCCCTATTTTTAGAAATAATTATGCGTCATCGTTCACGACTTGTTGAGGATAATCGCGACCTAGAAATTTGGCCGGCATTTACAGACTTAATGTCTAACTCTTTTATGATATTAAGTTTATTATTGCTATTAGCTATTATTAAATCTCTATTTATAGAGTCAATTTCTGATGCCAACGAAAATCGTGCCCTACAACTGCAACAAGAAATTACTAATTTACAAAATCAAATTCAACAAAAGACTGGTGAAGTAACAGGATTACAAGGACAAATTGGTAATTTACAAAATCAAGTAACAAAATTACAAGGATTAGTAACTACATCTAAAGATGAACTAGAGCAAAAGTCAAATAGAGTCACACAACTAGAAACAGAAATTGAAAAATTGAAGTCTCCACCTGTGATAGTAATTAGAGATTCTCAGTCTCGAAGATTTGAATCAGGAAGTGCGGAAATATCGGGAGATTTAAAAAGTTTTATTGAGGGAGATTTAATTAAACAAATAGAGGATTTTGCTAAGGAATATAAAGGTTATGTTGTTGAAGTAATAGGTCATACTGATGGTCAAGTAAATCAGAGAAGTGGAAGTAATTTAGATACTCAGTTAGAACAAGTTGCTAAGGGTAATGAATCTGTTAATAGTTTAGTACCAGGTTCAAATGCAGATTTAGGTTTGATGCGTGCTTTATCTGTTGTACAAGAACTGCAAAAAAATCCTCGTTTGAAAAAATTGGGTTTAAAATTTCGGGCTTATTCTGCAGCACAATTATATAATCCTGGGGGAGATTTTGCCGGGGTAAATCGTAATCCAAACCAGAGTCGGCGTCGGATAGAAGTTCGGTTTACTCCTAGTGCGGTTGAGAGGTAGGTTAAAGTTGAAAGCAAGATTTTTAGCACAGATGTAATTATAGATTTATGAACACGGAACCAAAACTGATGTATGAATGGAGGGACATCAACTGGCGAAAATTGGATAAGTTTGCCGAATATAGTGGCATTAATCCTCAGGACTCGTTTCAACAATTAATAATGAATCATGAATAATGAATAATTACCTCTCCTTGAAAAGAAGAGGATTGACAAATTCATGAAAATTTTTTTTTATTATTAGTCAATCTTCTTCCTTTTAGGGCTATCCATTACCCACATCTTTCTTAATATAAAGCTTGACAAAATAGACGAGTTATGCGTTAGTCTTGGCTCGGCTTTTTCGGGAGAAAAAATGTATTTTTCCATACTTTTTTTTGGACAACTTTAGTAGTTTTACTTAGCTACTATGATTTTTTCTCCTTTCTCCCCTGCTCCCTGCTCCCCTTCCTCTCCAGGGAGGGGTTAGGGGTGTAGAGGTGAGTCCCACAAGGTTTTCAAGACTTATGGTTCAACAATTAATAATGAATAATGAATAATGAATAATTACCTCTCCTTGAAAAGAAGAGGATTGACAAATTCATGAAAATTTTTTTTATTATCCCCTTAAAAGGGGAGGCTTTAAACCATAATTTTTCGGTAAGGGATAGCTTTTAGGGAGAGGTAATTATCAATTATTCATGATCAATTATCAATTATCAATTATTGAAATGGCTCCTAAGTTTGAAATTAAAATATATAGCGCTACGCATTAAGGTGTTTGATATGAATAGAAGCAGCAAACCCTTTTGTATTTCCCCTATTGCCTTCCGGAGCTTTTGCCTGTTGCCTTGCGCGTAGCGCTATACAATTGAGAATAATATAAATACTGCTAAAATTATTATGGCAAAATTTTGTTTGCAAGCTCCCTTTAAACCTACTGGTGACCAACCTGGAGCGATCGCTCAATTAACTGTTAATATTCAAGCTGGACATGACTTTCAAACATTACTAGGAGCTACAGGTACGGGTAAAACTTTTTCCATAGCTTCTGTAATTAAAAATGTTGGCAGACCGACGTTAGTTTTGGCTCATAATAAAACATTAGCTGCTCAATTATGTAATGAGTTGCGCGATTTTTTTCCTAATAATGCGGTTGAGTATTTTGTTAGTTATTACGATTATTATCAACCGGAAGCTTATATTCCGGTGACGGATACATATATAGAAAAAACTGCTTCTATTAATGATGAGATTGATATGTTGCGTCACTCGGCAACTCGGTCTCTTTTTGAACGTAGAGATGTAATTGTTGTGGCTTCTATTAGTTGTATTTATGGTTTGGGAATGCCTGCTGAATATTTAAAGGCTGCTATTTCTTTGCAGGTGGGAGAAGAAGTTAATCAACGACAAATTTTGAGAGATTTAGCGACAGTTCAATACACCAGAAATGATTTAGATTTAGGTAGAGGAAAGTTTAGAGTTAAGGGCGATGTTTTGGAAATCGGACCTGCTTATGAGGATAGAGTTATTCGGGTAGAATTTTTTGGGGATGAAATAGATGCTATTCGTTATGTTGACCCTGTAACTGGAAAGATTCTGCAAAGTTTAGAGTATTTAAATGTTTATCCTGCGCGTCACTTTGTTACTCCTGAAGAGAGGTTAGAAGCAGCTTGTAATGATATTGAAGCAGAATTAGATGAGCAATTAGAGGAATTAGAAAAGGCAGGAAAGTTGTTAGAAGCTCAACGTTTGGAACAGCGTTGTAGATATGATTTGGAAATGCTGCGGGAGGTGGGATATTGTAATGGTGTGGAAAATTATTCTCGGCATTTAGCAGGTAGAAAAGCAGGGGAAGCGCCGGAATGTTTGATTGATTATTTTCCGGAAGATTGGTTATTAGTTATTGATGAATCTCATGTTACTGTTCCACAAATTCGCGGAATGTATAATGGCGACCAAGCTAGGAAAAGAGTTTTAATTGAACATGGGTTTCGTTTGCCTAGTGCTGCGGATAATCGACCTTTAAAATCTGATGAATTTTGGCAAAAGGTTAATCAATGTATTTTGGTTTCTGCTACTCCTGGAAGTTGGGAAATAGAAAAGTCTGAGGAGAGAATTGTTGAGCAAATTATTCGTCCGACTGGTGTTGTTGACCCGAAAATTTTTGTGCGTCCGACTGAGGGTCAGGTTGATGATTTATTAGGGGAAATTAGGGAAAGGGTTAAGCAGGAAGAGAGGGTTTTAATTACAACTTTAACTAAGCGGATGGCTGAAGATTTGACTGAATATTTGCAGGAGCAAAATGTGAGGGTTCGTTATTTGCATTCGGAGATTAATTCTATTCAGAGAATTGAGATTTTGCAGGGGTTGAGAGAGGGAGATTTTGATGTTTTAATTGGGGTGAATTTATTACGGGAAGGTTTAGATTTACCGGAGGTTTCTTTAGTAGCTATTTTAGATGCGGATAAGGAGGGATTTTTACGAGCGGAACGTTCATTAATTCAGACTATTGGTAGGGCGGCGCGTCATGTCCGGGGTCAGGCTATTTTATATGCTGATAATTTGACGGATAGTATGATTAAAGCTATTGATGAAACTGAAAGAAGGCGAGGAATTCAGTTGGCATATAATAAGATGAATAATATTACACCTAAGCCTATTGTTAAGAAACAAAGTAATGCAATTTTGGCATTTTTGGATGTGTCGCGGCGTTTAAATGCTCAACAGTTGGAAGAGGTTTATGAGCAGGTGGATGAATTGTCTTTGGAAGAGTTACCGGAGTGGATTAAAAAGTTAGAAAGTCAGATGAAGGAAGCGGCGAAAAAATTGGAGTTTGAAGAGGCGGCTAAATTGCGGGATAGAATTAAGTATTTGCGGGATAAGTTGGTGGGTAATTAGGTTAAATAGATTTCTGTACTAGGAAAATTCTTAATTAAAGAGAGAAGATTAGTAATATGGTAGTTATCAGGTTAGTCAGATATTTACAGCAGATTCCAAGTATATAAAGTACACATATTAATAATTTTAATAATTTAATGTTCCCAGTGCGAGCATCTTGCTCGTGCGGGTGTACCTCAGCAAGGTGGAATCCGCTGTAAGTCTTTTCTGAAAAGAAAATTATTGTCTTAGTTATTGTCTAATGTTCAATTTTTAATGGAGAATTTTCATGTTAAAAACTCTTACTGATATTTTAACTGACTATAAATTTTTTCTGGGATTATTTCTTTCTGTTCCATTTGCCGTACTTGCCAATTTGTTAACTCCCAAGATTGAGAAATTTCTCTCATCTCGCAATTACCAATTAAAACAAGAGAGAATTAGAAAAATTAAGCAAGAGTATCAACAGGTAAAACAATATTATGAAAATAGAATTATATTGGTTGAGTATCTTTTAATTAATATATTAAAGACTATAGCTATAGGTTTTTTAATGATACTATTTGTTACTTGGCTTGATTCTACTTTTTCCGTTAGTATAGCTAATATATTAGCAAATTCTCTATCAAAAATATTAGTAATTTTGGGTTCACTCGTTATTGTAAATTGGACAACAAATGCACTGGATATTTATGCAAAAGTAAAAAACTATAACGATTATCAAAAAGAAGTATCAGATATTGTTCAGGAATAAAATACTTTAATTATTATTTGACAAACAGGTAGATTAATTATCTTTGGATGATATTCCGGACTTGATCAAAAAGTTAGAAAGTCAGATGAAGGAAGCGGCGAAAAATTTGGAATTTGAAGAGGCGGCTAAATTGCGGGATAGAATTAAATATTTGCGAGATAAGTTGGTGGGTAATTAGGTTAAATAGATTTCTGTACTAGGAAAATTCTTAATTAAAGAGAGAAGATTAGTAATATGGTAGTTATCAGGTTAGTCAGATATTTACAGCAGATTCCAAGTATATAAAGTACACATATTAATAATTTTAATAATTTAATGTTCCCAGTGCGAGCATCTTGCTCGTGCGGGTGTACCTCAGCAAGGTGGAATCCGCTGTAAGTCTTTTCTGAAAATAAAACTATTGTCTTAGTTATTGTCTAATGTTCAACTTTTAATGGAGAACTTTCATGTTAAAAATTTTGAGTGATATTTTAACTGATTATAAATTTTTCCTAGGATTATTTCTTTCTGTTCCATTTGCCGTATTTGCCAATTTGTTAACTCCCAAGATTGAGAAATTTCTCTCATCTCGCAATTACCAATTAAAACAAAAGAGAATTACAAAAATAAAGCAAGAGCATCAACAGGTTAAACAATATTATGAAAATAGAATTATATTGGTTGAGTATCTTTTAATTAATATATTAAAGACTATAGCTATAGGTTTTTTAATGATTCTCTTTGTTACTTGGCTTGATTCTACTTTTTCCGCTAGTATAGCTAATATATTAGCAAATTCTCTATCAAAAATATTAGTAATTTTGGGTTCACTCGTTATTGTAAATTGGACAACAAATGCACTGGATATTTATGCAAAAGTGAAAAACTATAACGATTATCAAAAAGAAGTATCAGATATTGTTCAGGAATAAAATACTTTAATTATTATTTGACAAACAGGTAGATTAATTATCTTTGGATGATATTCCGGACTTGATTAAAAAGTTAGAAACTCAGATGAAAGAAGCGGCGAAAAATTTAGAGTTTGAAGAGGCAGCTAAGTTGCGGGATAGAATTAAATATCTACGGGATAAATTAGTGGGTAATAGGGAGTAAGTTTTAGGTATTAGTTATTTGAACAATTTTGTCAGACTTATTATGATTGTCAGGTGAAAATTATGTCGAAAACGAGTAATGTTAAAGATTGAATATCTCCAATGTTTATATAGAAGTGGCTAAATTAAATAAAGCTATCTTAGGATAGAGTTAACCTTAAAACTAAATCATTGATAAAAGTATAGAAATGGATGAAAGAACTCAAGGTGCTTGGATTATTCATCATACAGATAAACTCCAAGATATGAAATATGCTGCCAATGATTATGAGAATATTAATCTTGCGGGAAAGTGTGGTTTATTACTATCTAGTTTGGCTGCTTCTGAAGAAATGTCTATATCTCACAAAAGGTTAAAAACTCTGGGTAAAGCTGCTAATATTAACTTGAAAACTAGAGATGCCAGTTATTTTAGATAAACTTGAAAAGCAAAAATTAATCAGCTCTAGCTCTACTGAAATTCATATTCTAGGACTGACTACTCCTGCTACATTGGAACATACAACATCAATTTTTTATGATGAAAATCCAGATAATACTGAAATTGCTGTTATAGATTTATCAGAAAAAATTTCTGAATTACCACAGGGGTATAAAAAAGCAAAAGAATATATAAGTGACACTTACAAAATATCTAATAAAAAAACTGATGATTTGCTAATTGGTTCAGAAGAAATTGGATTTATAGATGCAGCTAGTGTAGATGATTCTAGAAAAATTTTATTTAATGGTAATTTATTTAGGCATGATGATATAAGGAAAATTAATGCCGTCTGTTCTTCTTTATCTGAATCAGAAACTAGGAGAATTAAGGAGCTAGATGAACTTCTGAAATATCAAAGTTGTTTGCCTTTAGATATCGCACAATAAATTGTTGAGGAGAAACTATTTAGGAAATTACATTCTATAGGTATATATGATGTCAATACTGTGAGTAATTAACTAGGCATACACAAATTTGTGACAAAACCATCTGCATTTTCAAAGTTTGGTAATGCTACTGTTGAAGACGCATTTGATTTAGCTAAATTATTTGTAACGTCTTTAACATTTGGCATGACGAAAAGTCATTCTTATAGAGGAAAAATTACAATGATTCAGAGACTTATGGAAAAGCTAATTGATGGAGAATGGGTTAGTCCAGCAACAGCTATTGGAAACGACTATAAAGTGTTAGAACTTCGCGGTGTAATTCAGGTTGAAGTATCGCTACAATATTTAAATAGATACAATATGAAACTTTTGAAAAAAGATGTTGGAGAATTAGCATTAAAAGTAATTAATGATGGTGATATTAGCACTGAAGTACTTATGTCAATTCCTAGTGCTTCAATAACAAACTATATAGCTCCTGAGCAAAATAGAACTTACGAAAGAAAGTCACAAAACTCACAAACTGGAAAAAATGTTGCAGAATTATTAGATATATTGAGAAGTGGTAAATAGTTGATTATGAAGCAAGAACTTGGCAAGGGTGAAACAGCAGAAGAAGCACTTAGAAAGTATTTTATCGAACAAAGTTATTTTGTAGTTCGTTCACTTCCATTTACATATAATCAAATTGACATTACAGATGTTGATCTATGGTTGTATAGTAAAGCTTCAGCTTTTTCTAGAGAACGGACTAATGTTGACATTAAAAACAAAAAGGATCCTAGAGCATTTGAAAGAATAATTTGGGCTAAGGGTTTACAGACTACTTTAAAATTAGAAAGAGCTATTGTTGCTACAGCATCCACAAAAGATGAAGCTCAGAAATTTGGTTTGGCAAATAATATTATTGTGATAACTGGCGATGTGTTAAAACAAATAATTTCTCGAAGAGTTAACTCAAATAGAATTACAGAAGAAAATTTTATTTCAGATATATCGACTCAAAATGTTGAAAAAAAAGAAGATGATTATAAAAGAAGATACCAGATGTCAAAAGGTAGGCTTTTAAGCAATTTTAATTTTAATGGTTGTAATGAATATCTCCAAGAAATAAATTTTTTTCTAGAACAAACTATGACAAAAGCAGATAATAATATCAGTATTCTAAGGCTTTTATATATCAATACAGCCTTTTTACTAATTTGTACTGACTTTGTTATTAAAGGATTTACTTCTGTTGATATAAAAACTAGAGTTGAAATTTTACAGAATGGATTTAATTACGGAGAGAGAGGTAAAGAAGGTACAGAAAGGATAACTAATGCTGCTATTAAATTAGCATCTTCAGTAATAGGAAATAAAAATATTGCTACAACGCTTAAAAGAGAAGTTGATAAACAAACTAAGAATAGACCTGTTGAAATTTTGTCAGATTACTTTTCTCAAACTACTAATATGAACTCCTTATTTAAAAATGCTAAATTTTTTGAGAGTTGTGCTTATTCAGAAGTTGTTACAACACCTTCAAAACTCCCAATAGAGCTGCAAAGTATAATCGGTTTATTGACTGATTTTTTCCGAATGGATAGAAAAAAAATATTGAATCTATAAATTTATTAAATCTCTAGTAAATAATTCTTAAAAAAGCGGCGAAAAATTTGGAGTTTGAAGAGGCAGCTAAATTGCGGGATAGAATTAAATATTTGCGGGATAAATTAGTAGGTAATTAGGTTAAATAGATTTCTGTACTAGAAAAATTCTCAATTAAGAAGAGAAGATTAGTAATATGGTAGTTATCAGGTTAGTCAGATATTTAAGTCTTTTATGAAAAGCAAATTCTTGTCTTAGTTATTGTCTAGTGTTCAGCTTTTAATGGAGAACTTTCATGTTAAAACTTTTGAGTGATATTTTAACTGATTATAAATTTTTCCTGGGATTATTTCTTTCTGTTCCATTTGCTGTATTTGCCAATTTGTTAACTCCCAAAATTGATAAAATTCTCTCATCTCGCAGTTACAAATCAAAACAAAAGAGAATTAGAAAAATCAAGGAAGAATATCAACAAATTAAACAATATTATGAAAATAGAATGATGCTGGTTGAGTATCTTTTAATTAATATTTTAAAGACTATAACTTTAAGTTTTTTAATTATTTTCTCTGCTACTTGGTTTGATTCTCTTTTTTCCTCTAGGATGTTAGCAAATTCTCTATCAAAAATATTAGTAATGTTGGGTTCACTCGTTATTGTAAATTGGACGACAAATGCACTTAATATTTATACAAAAGTGAAACACTATAACGATTATCAAAAAGAAGTATCAGATATTATTCAGGAATAAAATACTTTGATTATTGTTTTAGGAATATTTGAATAAATAATGCTATTTTGTAAGCATTCAGCTATTAGCAATAATATCCAGTCTTTAAAGCTATCCATTATTATAGAAAATAAAGTTTTATGTGGGGATGGTTTAAATCTAAAACCAAAAACAATAGCTGATAGCTGATGGCTGACAGCTGAATACTTACCCTATTTTTATACTAAAATTTAAGCATTTGTAATCTTGAAAATAATAATCATGCTATCTATTGATGAACTAATGAAAGAAGCTTTATATCTATCAAATACACAGAGAGCTTTTTTAGCAGAAAAGTTGGTAGAAAGTTTAGAGTTTGATATAGATGAAAAGACTCAAAAAGCTTGGATAAGTGAAGCTAAAAAACGTCGATATGAAATCTATAATGGTAATGTGTCACCTATACCAGGAGAAGAAACTTTAGCTGAAGTGAGGAAAATTTTAGAGCAATGAAATATATTTTTCATTGATAACCTAAAGTAAATAATACAATACTTTCTAATTCATTTATGATGGTTGGACTTAGTTTTCCTAACTGGCGACCTAAACGAGTTTTATCTAATACTCTTAATTGATGACATAAAGCAACTGAATCTTGATTTCATCCACCTTCATATTTAGGAATAAGTAAACAACTAGGCAAAGAACTTCGTCTTAAATTAGTAGTTAAAGGGATGGCAATAATAGTTGTAGTAAATTGATAAATTGTGTTTTCTTGAAAGATAATGACTGGACGAATTCCGGCTTGTTCATAACCTTGTGTGGGGTTAAGACTGGCAATCCAAATTTATCCTCGTTCAGTTTTCATAGTCGTTCTTCTTGAGTTAATAAATCAGCAGATTCATTGATTCCTTCTTCGGCAAGTTGACGATCTTCTTCTGCAAATTCTTGATAAAGTTGGGCTAATTTTTCTGTATTTAGGTTAGGTTTAATTAACTTTTCTCTGAATTTTAGAAAGGTGATAAAGTCAGCAACTTGGTTAAGTTGTTCTTCATTTAATTGGTTCAATTGTTGATTTATTTGTTCTTTTGCGTTCATAGTATTAGTTGAGATGTATAAAAAAATAAATACTAAATGGGTTCTATACTCATAGCTAGCAAATTCCTGTTTCAACTAGACCCTACAATTTTGAATATTTTTATTGTAGCAAAAGTTTTGATAATATCAAAAGAGTAGAGGAAAAAAATCCCAGGATAAAGGCAGATAAATTTATGCTAAAAAAACTACGACTAGAAAACTTTAAAAACTTCAAAAATGCCGAACTATATCTAGACTCATTTACTATTTTAATCGGCACTAACGCTTCTGGAAAAAGTAACATTCGAGATGCCCTACGATTTTTACATGGTATTTCTCGTGGCTATAACCTTGCTGAAATTATGGGGGAAAAATATGTAGAAGGTGGTGTTTTGCAATGGCGTGGTATTAGGGGAGGTACAAAAGAAGCTAGTTTTCAGGGTAATAATTTTGGTTTGGAAGTGACATTTTCTATCCCCGACTATTCTCAAGAAAAGGAAACTGAACAAGAAGCAATTTATGAGATTGAGGTTAATTTAGGAAGCGATAATCAACCACCGAATATTATGACAGAAAGATTGACATTTACTGGAGAATCAGAAAGTTTAATTGAAGCTAAATTACAGGTTGAAAAAGAAACAAAAAATTTAATTGTTAAAGTATATAATCAACCCTACCAAAATCCGCTAATTCCTTTAAGTTTTCACCAACCTATTCTTTCACAAATGGCACAAATAACTAATGTTCCTATAGTAGAAGGATATATACGACCAAGTTTGTCAAGAGAGAAGTTAAAAGCTGCCCTACAAGAATTAGATCTTCCTGTAGGAGAAGAATATATACTAACAACTTCTTTAAGAGACAAGTTAAAATTTACCCTACAAGCATTTAGTAATATGAGATTTCTGGATATCAACCCAGAAGTGATACGTTTACCATCCTTTCCCGGACAGAATGTTTTGGGCGATCGCGGTGAAAATCTTTCATCTGTACTGTTAGATATTTGTCAAAATACCCAAAAAAAAGAAACACTGCTGGAATGGATACGGGAACTTACTCCAATGGATGCTAAAGATTTTGAGTTTCCGACTGATTTTACAGGCAAAACTTTACTAACCTTAGTAGAAGAAAACGGACAAAAAATATCAGCTTATAGTGCATCAGATGGCACTCTACGTTTTCTAGCAATAATTGCAGCTTTGCTTGGTTCAGAGTCAGCTCAATTTTACTTTTTTGAAGAACTAGATAATGGCATTCACCCCACCCGTTTGCATTTCCTACTTCAACTTATTGAAAGTCAAGCTTCTCAAGGAAAAATCCAAATTATTGCAACTACTCATTCTTCCCAGTTGCTTAGATTGGTGAGCGATCGTACCTTAGAAGCAGTATCATTAATCTATCGTTTAGAAAACCGATCCGATGCCAAAATTATCCGTGTTTTAGATATTCCAGATGCACCGCGTATTCTCAATGAACAAAGTTTGGCTCACCTTCACGAGTCAGCATGGTTAGAAAATGTGATGGAGTTTATCAGTGATGATGAGGTAGATGAATGAACGTTTTAGTCATACCGGAGGATTTTCGCAAAGACCAATATATGCTCAAACCTATTATTACTGCTATGATCAAAGCTGTGAAAAAAAGGAGTGGCAGCATTAAAGTCAGGATTTGTCAAAACCCTCTACTTGGAGGAATAAGTGAAGCTTTAAAATGGGAAAATATTGAAACCATTATCAATCAATATCCAATGGTTGACCTGTTTCTACTCTGCGTAGACCGAGACGGTAAGGAAGGTCACAAAGTAGCTTTAGATAAAATTGAAAAACAAGCTACCGAGATTTTAGGCGATCGGCAGTTATTTTTGGCAGAAAATGCTTGGCAGGAAATCGAAGTTTGGGTTTTAGCTGGTTTAAAAGACTTACCAAGAGAGTATAATTGGCAAGAAATTCGTCAAGAAATTAATCCTAAAGAAATTTATTTTTTACCTTTACTTCAACAGAAAAAACTATTAGATTCTGTTGGAGAAGGTCGTAAAGAGTTAGCTAAAGAAGCGGCGCAACAGTATGACCGCATTCGTCAATTATGTTCTGAAGATATTGGCAACTTAGAAAGTCGAATTAAGGGGTTGCTTATTGGTAATGATTTTTAGATTAGGAAAACTTCAGAATTATGATGACTTCCTTTAATTCTAGCAACACTAAAACCTGTTTTTTTTAAAGCTGAAATCATTTCCTTTCCGGTAACTTCTGGAATATTAGTCATTGCTGAATTTCTACTCGTTATACACCCACAAAATCTAAGGGTTCAAATTATTCGTTCTCCATTTCTAAACAAAGTTCAATAGCTTCTTGAATGCGTTCCATTAATTCATCATAACTTTTTGCTTGTATATGACATCCTTTTAATGCGGGAACAGATGCAAGTAAATAGTCATCTGCATCTTTAAAAGTGGCTCAAATTGACAAAATATTCAGCCAAGCTGCACAAGAATGGGACTTAGAAAGTCTTTATGCCGATTTAGCTTCTGCAAAAGGAAAACATCTTACTCCTATTGAAAAGGCTCATTTAAGAGGATTATTATGTGGCTTTAGTCCTTCGGAAATTGCCGAACATTTAGGTAAAATTCCTAGAGGTGTAGAGTCAGATTTATGTGCAACGATTTATAGATATGTCAAATCTCTTTTAGAGAAGGTTGAAAAAGTAGAAAACTGGCGGAAAATTTATGAATTGCTGGATGATTATGGTTATAAATCTAAGTTAGAACAAGTGCCAGTTAAAAGTTTATTACCGGAACAAAGCATTGTAAATATCACGAATATTAATCTGGAACAAGATAAAATAGTCTTTCAATTTAATCTCACAATTCCCACATCAGAAGTTCCTGAATTATCGCTACAAGATTTGCAGGTTGACGAGCATCTGGATGAAAATAAAAATAATCATAATAATTAAATTGTTTTTTGATGCTAAACAGGAGGTTATTTGTCAATAAGTATCATATTGTTGTATACCCATAAACTCTAAGGATTCAAATTCTTATTTCATGTTTTTGGTATTTTGTTTCAAGATAAACTATTTAAAAATTGACTTGGTGTAACAATCAAAATATCTCGAAAAGGATGCAATTCTAATAAGTCTTTGTCTCCTGTGATAATATGAGTAGCATTTCCAGAAACAGCTAATTCTAAAAATTTATTATCTTTAGGGTCTCGACAAATATCAATTGTTTCGGTAATAGCTATTAATTCTGTTTCTTTGGTTAAATTAGCTAAAAAATATTCACGAATTTCTCTTGATAGATAGCGGTCAAATTTTTGACGACTGAGTACATCAATTAATTCCGCTCAAATTTTAGCAGAAATTAAGATTAATCCGTTTTATTTCGCTTCTCTAAAGGCTTGCATTGTGGTCGATTTAGAGAATATTAATGCACTTACAATTATGTTTGTATCAATTACGATACGCTTAGTTTTCATCATTAAGAATTGATTCTAAAATCTCTGGTGTCATTCCATTAGCAATTGCTTGTTGACTCGCTTCTTCCATGATATCTAAGAGTGGTTTTTGGCTAATCGCTTTTTTCAGCATTAGGTTAAGAAAAATTTGGATTTTTTGCTGTTTTTCTGCTTCTGCTTCTCGGTAAGCTTTGGCAATTTCAGGGTCAACTTGAATGGTAATATTTTCCATGATAAATTAAAGTTAGTTAATCTATTTGAGGAGTTGATGAAGATAACAAAAGTCAACTGATTCAGATATTAGTATCTAAAATAATTCGTAACCTACTCATCTTGTAATAATTCTTCTAAGATTTCAGGTGTTAAACCATTTTCGTCCGCTTCTTGACGAATTTGCTGGACAATTTCTTCAAAACTTGCATCTTTGAAAAGTTCTTTAAGAATAAGGTTAAAAACAAGAAGCACATTTTGCTGTTTTTCCGGTTCTGCTTCTCGGTACGCTTTGGCTATTTCAGAGTCAACTTGAATGGTAATATTTTCCATAATAAATTAAAGTTAGTTAGTCTATTTGAGAAGTTGATAGAAGATAACAAAAGTCAACTGATTAAGATATTAGTACAGGACTTACGCTAAGAAACTATATATAGTTTTTGGTGCGTTACGCTAGCGCTAACACACCCTACTGGACTGTTTCACCTAAAATAGTGCATTAGATTAAATTCAAAAGTCATGCATTCAAAAGTCAAAAGTAAGAATTTTTAAGTTAAAAGCTAATGCACATTTTTAGATGAAACGATACACTACCATTAGCTATTTCATAAGGAATTATTTTCTCAAAATTTATCAAAACAACATGGGTCTAAAACCCCGCCTTTTAAGGCGCAATATTTTTGGAGAGTTGCTCAAAATCCCTACTTCCCCTCCTGGGAGGGGTTAGGGGTGGGTTGACTTCTGACTCTCTTGGTGCGCGTTCCCTTGCGACTGGCGTCGTCGCGGGGTCGCACCGCTTCTGACTTCTGACTTCTGACTTCGTTAACTCTCCCTATATCTACTAGCTAAAACTTAAACTGAATAATTTTCACTTTACTCTTTACTCTTTTATTCTAAGGTGTAGGATTAGGATATTTAGCATGAACAGCATCAATTTCAGCAATAATTTCCTCAGTCAAATTTATCTCCACACTACTAATATTTTCCTTCAATTGTTCCATAGTTGTTGCCCCAATAATTGTACTAGCTACAAACCATTGGGAACGGACATAAGCTAATGCTAATTGTGCCGGAGTCATATTATTTTTATGAGCAATTTCTACATAATTTTTTATTGCTTCAGTTAAATTTGTTTTACGATAACGTTGGTCAAATCCAGGAAATAAAGATAGACGAGAATTTTCTGGAATTCCATCTAAATATTTACCAGTTAAAATACCAAAAGCTAGAGGACTATAAGCCATTAATCCCACATTATTAAATCGACAAGCTTCGGCTAAGTTTATATGAAAAACACGGTTAACTAAACTAAAAGCATTTTGAATCGAAACTATTTTTGGGAAACCTAATTTTTCTGCTAAATGACAAAATTCACAAACTCCCCAACTTGTCTCATTACTTATTCCTAAATAACGAATTTTTCCAGCCTTAATTAACTCGCCAAATACTTCTAATTGTTCGGCAATAGGTGTAGTATCTCGTTCGTTTTTTGGGTCATAATCTGGTGCCCCAAATAGAGGTACATAACGGTCAGGCCAATGAATTTGATAGAGGTCAATATAGTCAGTTTGAAGACGACGCAAACTGTCTTCTATTGCTTGCTGAATATTGGGGCGGTTAACTTGATTATTTCCCCCACGAATCCAAGTCATTTTAGGATTTGGTCCAGCAACTTTTGTCGCAATAATTAATTTATCCCGCTGTTGTTTAGCCAACCATTCGCCAATATATTCTTCAGTTTTTCCTTGAGTTTCAGCCTTAGTTGGCACTGGATACATTTCTGCTGCATCAATAAAATTAATACCTTCAGCAACAGCATAATTAAGTTGTTGATGAGCTTCTTCAATGGTATTTTGTTGCCCATAAGTCATAGTCCCTAAACAAATTTCTGATACATTTAGGTTACTATCACCAAGTTTGTTATATTTCATCGGTTTGTCTTTTAGAGGTTTTGTCTTTTAGAGGTTGTCTGAGAAGTCCCATTTGCTAAATCCAAGCCCCCGCGCATCCCCCAATTTTGGGGGACTTTTAGAAGCAAATTGACTCTTGTTCTCCCCCAAAGTTGGGGGGCTAGAGGGGCAAAATTCAGTATCAAAAAACTTTTCAGATATCTTCTTAGTAAATTCTCTAATTTCATCCTAGCATTAACAGGAACAGAACTTACCGAAATATTATGGTTTAAAGCCTCCCCTTTTAAGGGGATAATAAATAAAAATTTTCATCTCTTTGTCAATCCTCTTCTTTTCAAGGAGAGGTAATTCTAAATTCGCGCATTCGCGCATTCTAAATTCTTGAAGCATAACCACCATATCTTGGGGCGAATGGCATTCACCCTCTACAATTGGTGTATAGTTTCACATCTTGCGTAAGTCCTGTTAATAACTAAACACAACCACAAATTGCATCTAATAAAGCTTGAGTTTTTTCACTCACTTGACAATAATTTGTTGTAGAATTAGTAACACCATTGAACACCACATCAGCAAAATTTTCAACCATTTTCACCTGAGAACTTTGCTCACTTTTTACCTCAATAAATTTGACATCCCCACGGGTATCCATACCATTTTTGAGATAAAAACCCGCCTTGAGATGAGGATTTTTAAAGGCAAAACTATTCACCCAATCTAACACAAAATCATCTAGGGTAATAATGCCTTTTGTACCAATTAAAGCCAAATCCATCGTTATCGCACCTGAAGTATATCCTGCATCCCAAGTCGAGGTACTCTCATCATCAAAAGCGAGCATACCAGAACAACGAACAATCCCCCCAGTTTCGGTGTCTCGTTTAACTTTGACTGAAATTTGGCTTAAATTAATGTTAGGAGCTAAAAATTCAACTGTTGCCCGCATATTATACCAACCTAAGTCCCCTAAAGCTCCTTTTGGTTCCAATTCGGGATTGAAACGAATATTACTGCGATCGCTAAGGGGAAAATAGAAGGCACTTCGTATCGCTTGAACCTTACCAATGCTTTCCTCCATAGTTTGCTTAATGGTTGCAATTCTGGGATGATGGACAAAATGGGTTGCATCCATAAACAAGACTTGATTTTCCCTACAGGCTATGGTAATCTTTTGCAAAGACTCTAACGTCACAAAGGGTTTATCCACTAAAACGTGCTTTTTCTGTTGCGCAGCTACCACAGCAATTTCTTCTTTTAAGGCAGTAGGAGTTGCAATATAAATTGCATCCACCCCAGACCAAGCGATTAAATCTTGCCAACTGTCAAACCCTTTAACATCTCCGAATTGCTGGCCAAACTCCTGTGCTCGAGAGATGGAACGACTAGCTACTCCCACTAAAGCACAATTTTTGGCATCGACTAATCCTTGGGCAATCACCCTGGCAATAAATCCCGTTCCCACAATACCAAATCGTAATGTATCTGTCATGCAACAGTCTCCTTAGTTAGATGCTGAATTCAGCCACATTTAATGTAACTTGGGCAATATTGATAAAGTTATACCAATCTGATAAATTTTTACTACAAATAGTTAGCGGGACTTACACAAAACAGCAGCCTAAAATAGGCTATAAGATAGACATAAAGAGGCTTTTACGTCAAAAAGTATAATTCCTTTATTACCGAATAATTAAGGTTTAGCGAAATCTTCTCTAAAACCTTTAAAGATGACAACGTAATTTGTGATATGCTTTCAGGGGGATGCGACTTCAGTAATTTTATCGATCAATGTGTAAAGTTCATTTCAATAGAAACTTCAGAACAATTTATTGAATGTTCTTACAAGAAAGAACGCAACATTAGATATCTCCAAAATAGAAAATAAGGTAAAATTATCAAAATCATTTATGTATGCGATCGCCAAAATGAATCCAACTTGAGAATAGAGTTGTCGCTAAATAAAGGGAAAAAATAACTCTAACCTAGACAGAGCAATAATTCCAAGCATTTTTGCTATCCAATAGCTACAATCCTTACAGAACAAGGTTTTTGGGATTTTTGTAAGTTATAAAGCGACAAGTCTAATAGACTTATAATCATCCACTCATAAACAACAAGAATTATTGGTATTACTACAGCCTTTTTTGTTCCTAAATTCTGATATCCCCTAGCAAAACTTCTCTGCTCCATCTATTTTAGATTTATAAATGCGATATTCGCCTTTTCCTAAAAATTAAAATGTTTGTTTGATGAGTTATTTTAAATTCAGAGAACAAATTACTGTGATGTGCTTGAATAGAGTAGCAGTTAAATTCAGGAATCAACATACATGGCCACCAAACTAATTAAACTGGAAGATGGGATTTTGGTTGAAGCTGAAGTTCCAGATAATGAAGCAAAGCCGATTTCTACTAATGTTGTTAAAGATGTTAAATCTAGTTTTGCACAAGTTAAACCTATATTAGTTAGTATTAGTCGTCCTATTGCTGAAGCTTGGCAAGAAATTAATAAAGAGATGGAAATTGAACAAGCTGAAGTGGAAGTAGGTTTTAATTTCGAGGGGGAAGGTAATCTTTATATTACTAAAGGAAAACCAGATGCAAATTTAAAGGTGAAGTTAGTGTTGAAACCAATTGCACCAAAACCATTTGATGTAATAATGGTAAATAGCAAAGGTGAAGAAATTAATCGTAGTTCCCATGAAGCAGTATTTTTTACTGAAGATTTGGGTAAAGGTGTAATGTTGGAAATGGTTTCTATTCCTGGGGGTAGTTTTGTTATGGGTTCCCCAGAAAATGAAGTAGAAACAGATAATTGTGAAACTCCCCAACATGAAGTTACTCTGCAACCTTTTTATATAAGTAAATACCCTATTACTCAAGACCAATATCAAGCTATTATGGGTGAAAATCCCTCTCACTTTAAAGGAGGAAAGCGCCCTGTAGAAAATGTAACATGGCATAACGCTACAAAATTTTGTCAAAAGTTATCCCAAAAAATTGGGAAAACCTACAAGCTACCCAGTGAGAGTCAGTGGGAATATGCTTGTCGCGCTGGTACAACCACACCCTTTTATTTTGGGGAAACTATAACGACCGATTTAGTTAACTATAATGGTAACTATACTTATGGCGATGCCCCTAAAGGTGAATATCGAGGGGAGACAACCGATGTGGGAATTTTTCCTCCTAATGCTTTTGGTTTATATGATATGCACGGGAATGTGTGGGAGTGGTGTCAGGATATTAGACACGATAACTATGAAGGTGCACCTAATGATGGTAGTGCTTGGGAAACTGGAGAAGATAGTAAGATACGAGTGCTTCGTGGTGGGTATTGGGAGGATGAACCTTGGAATTGTCGGAGTGCTTTCCGTCTCTGGGGAGATGCCGACTTCTGCAACAATAACAGAGGTTTCCGTGTGGTTTATTTGCCTGGTGTATAGTTTCTTAGTTTCGGAGTCTAAGATTTTTTCCCTCTGTTGTGCTGGTCTTTTTTTCCTATTTTTTTCTTTTCCCGCGTTAGGGTGTCGCGATTTCTTTAAGATTTAGGGAACAGTTTGATATAGTATGCGGATAATTAGTTATCGTATAATTCAGGAGGACCGAAGACCTAGTCAGGAGAGTGGGAATTATCTGGGGATATTCCGGCATTTTATGTCTGCATGGAATGGAAGTAGAGAGTGCGTTAAAGAAGTCAGAAGTCAGAAGTTATTTTTGTAACGGGTATTTGCCCCGCTCCAAAAAGATTTCGCCTTGGCGGGGTTTTAGACCCATATTATTTTGATAACTGTATAACCGGATTTTATCTGAATTGCCAGAAATAGCATTGGCGAACCATTCTGAATGCTCACAAAAATGCACATAAAGGCTAATCTTTATCAATTGCAAGATAAATTAGAAAAATTAGCACCAAAAAAGTCTTTAACAGAAAATACCAATGAATCTTCAACAGATTTTTTTCCCTATCAGTCAGCAAAAGTTGAATCCTATATATTGTTGGCTAAACTTTCTCCTGCTGACGAATATTTTGAATTAAATGCTTGGTTAAAAAATATTGATGATCATAATTCAGTACCAAATAAAAAGTCTTCAAAATTTATATCTCTCATTGACTCTAATGAAACACGAATGGTAAGCATTCAGCCGTCAGTTATCAGCTATCAGCTATCAGCTATTGCTGTTAGTTTACGCTCAAAGCTTTATTAATTGTCTTACTACAAAAGTTGGCTCCCTGATCCTTAAAGTCAGTTGTTAATTTAAACACTTTCCTATATGAGAGAGTCTTGCTGAATTTAGACAAAATAGCGATCGCCTTATCCCACAAATACTAAAAAACTCCAACGTTATAGTTTTTAGATTTTAGATAAATTCTGAGAAAGTAGCGATCGCTAGATTGATGTTTTATTCATCTATTGTACAAGAGTTTTGAGATGGAGTGAAAATAGCGCTCACCTCCTTCCAGAAATAGACATATCAAAGAAACTCCAACGTTATAGTTATTGAATTGATGTTTTATTCAAATAAATGCTTACCTTCTTTCTCCTCTGTTTCCTTTCCTTATTTTCTCTAAGAAATAATTTGATTTTTCAACCACTCATACCACTCATTTAAACCTTCCTCACTTGTGGCAGAAACCTGGAAAATCTTAATATTAGGATTTACCTGTTTTGCATATTCAATACAACGATTAACGTCAAATTGTACATAAGGTAATAAATCAATTTTCGTCAGAATCATTACCTGACTTTCTCGAAACATATAGGGATATTTAATCGGTTTATCTTCTCCTTCGGTAACTGATAGAATTGCTACCTTACAATTTTCTCCTAAATCAAATAAAGCCGGACAAACTAAATTCCCCACATTTTCAATCATCAAAATTGAATCTAAAGGAGGGTTTAATTCTGTATAACCTTTTTCTACCATTGCAGCTTCCAAGTGACAGCCTTTACCAGTATTAATTTGCACTACTTTACAACCAGTTTGGCGAATTTTTTCAGCGTCATTAATAGTTTCTTGGTCGCCTTCTATGACGCTAAATGTTAACTCAGATTTTAAATCGTTAATAGTCCGAGCTAACAAAGTTGTTTTGCCAGAACCAGGAGAACTAACTAAATTTAATGCCAGAATATTTCGACCTTTAAACCAACCACGATTTTGGGCAGCTATCAGGTCATTTTTCTGTAAAATTTTCTGTTCTAAACTAATAATAGTTCCGTGCATTTTGGCATGAACTTCTGCCGTTTCCTGATGATTATGTTCAGGAGTATGATTATCAGAATGAGTATGAGTAATAATAGTGCCATCTGGGAGAGTATGAGTATGGGAATGATGCTTATCTACTGTCATTTTTTCTCCTGTTTGAGAATTAGTAATAGTAATTTGATTATTACCGGAACAACCGCAAGTTACACACATAATTTTTCTTTCTCCATTTCTTTGATTTTTTGTTTTTGAGATTTGATTATAAGTAGGTCATTTCAGTTATCAGTTATCAGTTATCAGTTATCAGTGAACCTCCGACTAAAATCAAAGACTTGAAATACTGAGTTATACCAAATCCGGGTTAAAAAAAAGGTGTATATATATAGTTAACACCTTTTATTCTATGCGGATTTGATATTAAACATTTTTTTCATCCTCTTAAAAGGTGGAGGCTTTGGACTTGGTTTTTTGGTAAGTGGGAAAATTTACCGAAAAATTAAGGTATAAAGCCTCTCCATTCATGGATAAAAAAGCGGTTGAGGGATGGCGTTAGCGGAGCGGGTCTGCAAGAACGGGTCTCCTCGCCATATCCAATCAACCAAGAGAAGAAAAAAAATTCCTTTTAGGCAATCCTCTTCTTTATAAGAAGAGGTAATTATTAATTATTAATTGTTAATTATTAATTATTGAAAAGTACGTCATTGCGACTGTAACGAATTGGAAGGAAGCAATCTCAAGGGTTGAGACTGCACCAAAATTTGGTTATATAGTGAAGTTGATTCGCGTCTACCTACTTAATTAAATTGAAAAAAATTTAATCTCTATTTTCAGTCAATTTTGCTAATCTTTGAACTTCCTGTAAAGGCAAATCTAAATATTCAGCAATAGTCTCTAAAGTTAAACCTAAACGAATCATATTAGATACAGATTTTAAGTTAGCTTCTACTTCACCTTCATCTTTACCTTCAGCAAAAGCTTCTTGATAAACTTTAGTTTTTTTCAATTCACTTAAACCTAACATTGCTTCAATCTCCTTTCTGGTTTTTTGGGGTAACTTATAAACAATAATTGTTTCAATCAGGTCAATTAAATATTGTTGAATTTTTGGCTCAGTAATTTCCTGTTTTGCTTGATAAATTAAATATTTAGCCAAATTAATCGCTTGATTTTCTGGCTTAATTACCACCAGTTTAACAACTATTATCCCTAATGAACCACTTACCGAATAATTAATAATTAATAATTAATAATTAAATAATTCTGGTTTAAAGCCTCCCCTTTTAAGGAGATAATAAATAAAAATTTTCCTTTGAGTCAATCCTCTCCTTGAAAAGAAGAGGTAATTCTAAATTCTAAATTCTAAATTCTAAATTCTTGAAAGTTTCTTCCAATTCATCTAAATAAATCCGTTGGACTTTATTTGAGGCTAAAATACTGCTAAAGTGCTGATTTTGTTCTCTTTCGATATTACGACTCGGATAAATAACAACTACTTGCCAAGGATTGGGGGGTTGATATTGTCGTAAAAAGAGAAATAATTCGGCAAATAGACGATAATAGAGATTATCATCTGGTTGAAATTGGACTTCAACGAGGTAAAAAGGTTTATTAGGATTATTATCAGTTGGTAAAAATCAACCATCTAAACGGAAAGATAATTGTTTGACTTCACGAGAGGTAAATTCATAAGTTTGAGTATTGGTATTTGGTTGGTTAATTAGTTCAAAGAAAATTTGAGGAAAGTTGAGAAATATTTGATAGAAAATACTGTCTGTTTTCAAAATATTTATAGTTTAGTGGCAGTAGAAATATTTTATTATTGAGTTAATATTAATTTTGTTATTTCTCAGTCATTTGAGCAAAATGTTCTATTAACATTCGGTGGATGAATATTTAAGCACTCACCTACTTTTTGGATAAACTATGAAGCTTCTGCCTCAATCCAACCTTTGACCATTTCAATAGGAATCCCAATAGGACCAAATAGTACTTTCAATGCTTCAATTCCTCCTTCTTTAAGAGCATTAATTAATCTAGCTTTCAATGTGGGATTTTGTTTAATTTCTTGTTGTAAAGTTACAGCTAAAGCACTCTGTTTTTCAATTTCTGTTGCATTTGGATAATTTTGTTCTAGTTGTTGTAAAAGCTGTTGAATTTCTACTGCTGCATCTGCTAAGTTTTGTTTTTGTTCGGGAGGGTAATTATTAATTATTCCGCCTACATGGTTGGCATAAATTGGTCCGCTTATTCGGTTACCTTGAGATTTGTCAACATTGACAACTCCTTGAGAAAATTTTCCACCGCTAAAGTCATTTTTAGTGGTATCAGCCATAAAAATGTCTCCTTGACTTTGATAAGTTTGTGTATAAAAACTAGGACGCTGTAACGCCGTTACTATCATATTCTCTAAATTATAAATCCTATTATCTTTTTCCGCTAAAAGTGCCTTTACTTCTGTCTGAGCTAAGGATTTTATTTCGTGATAAGTCTGAAAATATTCAGCATTCAACTGGGAAAGGTTAGCCCCAAGAGCAGTTGCCAGACGAAGTAGAAGATTATCTTGTCCTCGTTTCTCCATCGCTACAATTTCTAGCTCTGCATCTGGATGATTTTCGGCTAACTGCTTCAATGAAATGGCAATAGCGCGAGGGTCAACTCCTTGGTTGTGGTAAAGGTCGAGGGTATCAACTATTGGCTGGATAAAATCGGCAAAGTCTCCATTCTCAAATTCTTCTTGCCAGTTATCGGGTTTCCGGCGAGGGTTGGGGTCGTCTTTTGTAGGTAAGCGCATAAAGATGTAACGACATCTGACCCCATCTAATTTTGTATGACTTGTGATACCCCAATCTTCGATAGTAGCTCCGGTGAGTATTGCTCCTGTTAAGTCTGTTTGATCTAATTGGGTTTGTACTAACTTAGCTCTGGATAAGTCAGCATCCTGGAGGTTCGCCTGTTTAAGATTTGTTCCAATAAAGCTTGCGTCTTGGAGGTCTGCACCTTGTAAATTAACACCGCGTAAGTTTTGGTAGTCAAAGTTTTGGTTTTGAATCTTCCCAGTAACAATTAACTGGCGAATTTTTGGATTTGCTAAATAGCTTTTTCCAACACGAAGCTGATTAAATTTTCTCACATCCCTCCAAAATACATTGTGGAGAACAGCATAGCCAAAGTTAGTATTTTGTATGGTAGCTTGAGAAAAGTCTACATCAGTTAAGTCAGCTTTTCTGAAGCTTGTACCACTCAAATTAATAACCGTCATTTTTATCAATTCATTGCTTATTGCTAAAGTAACACGAATTAAGCCATGTTTAACTTGAGCTATTGCTCCAGATACAATTCCTGCTCTAGACCCTCGAATGGATATGAGACTACCAACGATTAATACCCAGAGTAAGGGTAATAAACCAGTTGTAACTATAACCCTAGAAATAGAACCTGTAATAAATGTGCAAAATAACAGGGTAAAAAAAAAGGAAACAACACTTCCTATCCCTATAACTGTATTAATAGTGGCAAGCAATTCTCTAATTGTTGATGTTCGACCATGAGCAATAGAAATAATGGCTGTTGATAATATAGTAATTACACCTAAAACAACTCTTAAAGAACTAGACAGTGCTGCTAAAACCAGTAGGATAATGACTACCCCAGTATAAATAGTAAATTGTGGTTGTTGTAATCCAGTTTTAACCCTACAAAACTTTGCACCTTTAAGATTAGCTTTAGTAAAATCTGCTCCTCTAATATCCGAACCACTAAAATCTGCTCCCGAAAGGTTTTTTCCTCTAAGAGATTCACCCCTGAGTTTTACCCCTTGAAAATTTCTTTCACCGTCCTGATATTGCCTCAGTAATTCACTAGCTTTCATTGCATAATATTGACTCTAAATTAACCAACCTCTACTCAATTTGAGAAACTCTATTCCAGTTATCAGTTATCAGTCAATGCTGCTATAACCACAAAGTTAACCTGTAAGCATTCAGCTATTAGCAGTCAGCTATCAGCAATTAGTAATGAATAATTACTTCTCAGTTTTTTCAATTGGACTTTGGCAGTAAATTTTTATTCTTTCTCAATTTCAAAGGTTGCTTTTACCTTCTCCAAAATTAATAGCTGATAGCTAATAGCTGACGGCTGAATGCTTACGTTAACCTTATTATATGACCGCCTCGCAATGACAAGATAAATACTCAATTTTTTAATTATTATTTATATTATTTTGGTAGTAATTTTTCCCTGGCGATCGCCCTTGATATTAGACACATAATTCTTCTACTTCCATTTCCTTAATTTTAAGTTCTTGACCTTGAATAATATCTATTTCCACACTATTACAAACATGACAAACGCCGAATGGTTGCTCTAGAGAAAATTCTGCTCCACATTGACGACATTTTCCTAAACCGGGAATTTTAATAATCTCTAATTTTGCACCTTCTAAAACAGTACCTTTACTACAAACATCAAAACAAAATTCAATAGCATCAGACATAATGGCAGAAAGTTCGCCTATTTCTAAAGTGACTCGTTTAACAGTTTTTTCCTTAGCATTTTCAGCAACTATGGCAACAATATTTTGAGTGATTCCTAATTCGTGCATATTTACAAAATTTTTCCAGTTTTTCAGGTAATTTTTAAGTTAAAAGTTAGAAGATACGGAGAGAACTTTCAGCATCAAAAATTTAGTTTGAGACTATTTATATTGACTGATAAAAAAGCTATTTTCTCTCTCCCAAAAAAATGTCAGTAGTAGGCGATCGCCCACCACATTTTTTAACTACAAAAGTTCATCAGGGTTAATACCTCTTTGTCTAAGAATTTCTGCTAGTCGGTCAGCTCGTTGTTTTTCATGTTCTGCACGTTGTTTTTCCTGTTCAGCACGTTGTTTTTCTTGTTCAGCTCGTTCATCTCCAGTTAACAAAATATTCCCCGAATCATCACACCATCTCAACCAATCATATTCTTTTCCTTCAAAAATACCATGCCAAATAGTTAAACCTAATCCCACTTGAGACAAATAGAAATTTCCTAGCTCTACATAACTATTACCCCGTAATTCATATACTCGTAAAATAGTTTCCCCAAGTTGTTTGAGTGGGTCAAAAACTACATAATAACCAACCGCTGCAAAAGCATAATCTTGTAATTTACTACCCAACTCATTACCGATTTTATTAGAGACAATTTGGATAGCTACTTCTGGAGGTTTACCAAAAGAAAATACAAAATAAGAACGATTCTGTTTTTGACTCCAATCTTCCGGTACTTTGACTCGTAAACTGAGGAGAACGTCTGGTACAAGTGGTGGTATTTTATTACCGTAAAAAAGCCCGACATTCGCAGTTGCTAAAAATGGTAAATCTGTTAAAAAAGAACTATATAAAGTAGTAGTTAATAGTCGTTGTTGTTTCTCAGTAATTAAATTATCCACAGGAGTATCATCTTCAGTAATAAAATCACTAATATCTGGTTCTACACATTCAAAATCTTTTGGTTGATTTTTGAAACTTTTGGGGGATGATTCAATATTTGTTTGTGTTGGTAATATAGACATAATTTTTTTCCTTTATTAATTAGGGAATAGGGAGTGTAAGAATAGGGAATAGGGAGTGTAAGAATAGGGAATAGGGAGTGTAAGAATAGGGAGTGTAAGAATAGGGAATAGGGAGTGTAAGAATAGGGAATAGGGAGTGTAAGAATAGGGAATAGGGAATGTAAGAATAGTCCTATAAGTGTACCTCACTATCCTCAAAAGTGCTGTAATATCATGTTCGGTTGAATAGTTATGATTAGGATATAGATGGAAGAGATATCTCAAACCCGTGAGATTGCTTCCTTCCACTCCGTTCCAGTCGCAATGACTTTATAGTTAGTGTTTATCCGAACATGATATAAATCAATTATTAATTATTAATTATTAATTGTTGAAAGACTGCCACAAGGCATCAACTTCATCAGGTGTATAAATATCCTCACTTGTTAATTCCACAAAATCTTGTAAACGACGATTTAAAAAAGTTCTAGCAACTTTAATTATTTCTGCTTCTGGATAATTAGAATGAACCCAAATATTAACTTCAAACGAATTTATTCCGGTTGACTGAAGTAAGAATTTAACCAGATGATACTTATCGGAAAATCCAGGACGTTCTTGATACTTATTAATTTCTAGAATCTCAATCTTAGCATCAAAAAAAGTTTTCATGTTCTTTATAGCAGTTTTCTAGTTGATGAGGTACAAAGTTTTATTGCTCTAGGAAACAGGGAACAGGAAATACAAGAATAGTCTTGCAACTGTACCTCACTATCCTCAAAAGTGCTGTAAATATTCAAATTTTGAACTTCAACCATTAATAGCATTTCTCAAAAACTTTTCAATTTTGCTATTGAGTAGGGGAGTGGGGAACCCACCCCTAACCCCTTCCAGGAGGGGAAGTAAACATAAGAATAATTAACATTAACTGGGCTGTTATATCATGTCCGGTTGAATACTTATAATTAAGATAGTAGGGGAGTAGGGGAATAGGGGAGTAGGGAAAATAGAAAGATTTACTGTTGAAGCACTCATGATAAGTTTTTTGATCACTAATTATCCGGACATGATATTAATTAGTAAATCTAAAAATGGCAAATTTTCCTAATTTCAAGCCTCCTTATTGCAGAGGTACTAATAGACATCTCCAATAATAAAAAATCAAATCAATTATTCGACATAAATTATCAATTCTTTCCCCCTACTCTGTAGGGACGTTGCATGCAACGTCCCTACCCCCTACTCCCTAGTCCCTCTTTTGGTCGAGATGTCTAATAGTCGTTGAATTTTAGGAGGGGTTGCTCATCCCTTTTGTGTTCCGGAATAATTTTTAACAAATTCTTGGTAGTTGGTCTCCTACTAACATATCTACAATACGCTCGGTGCAAAAAGTAGCAAGCTTTTGTTGGGATTCGCTTCCTCAACCCAACCTACGCCTGGAGATGTCTAATAGTCGTTGAATTTTAAAAGGGGTTGCTCATCCCTTTTGTGTTCCGGAATAATTTTTAACAAATTCTTGGTAGTTGGTCTCCTACTAACATATCTACAATACGCTCGGTGCCAAAAGTAGCAAGCTTTTGTTGGGATTCGCTTCCTCAACCCAACCTACGCCTGGAGATGTCTAATAGTCGTTGAATTTTAAAAGGGTTGCTCATCCCTTTTGTGTTCCGGAATAGTTTTTAACAAATTCTTGGTAGTTGGTCTCCTACTAACATATCTACAATACGCTCGGTGCCAAAAGTGGTTTGCAACAGTAAAATTCCAGGAGGAGAAGCAATAACTTCCCCCACAATAGCAGCATCAATACCCGCAGGATGAGATTTCATCGCTGCCAAAACAGTTTCCGCTTTTTCTCCCGGAACCACTGTCACTAACTTACCTTCATTAGCAAAATATAAAGGGTCGAGACCGAGAATTTCACAGACTCCCTGCACCTCCTCCCGCACTGGTAGGGAAGATTCAAAAAGTCGTATCCCTACTTCGGAACTCATGGCAAATTCATTTAATACTGTTGCTACACCACCACGGGTAGCATCTCGCATTGCCCTAACTTCCGGACAAACATCCAGAATAGTATCGACCAAACCATTCAAAGGTTGAGTATCGCTTTTAACTTCTGTTGCCAGAGCTAAGTCTCCACGGGCGATCGTTATTGCAGCTCCGTGGTCGCCTAGATAACCATTTACAATAATGGCATCCCCTGGTTGGAGATTTTGAGCAGAAATAGAAACACCTGAACGAATTACACCTACTCCCGCAGTATTGATAAATAATTTGTCGGCAGCACCTCGGTGAACAACTTTTGTGTCTCCAGTGACAATTTTAACTCCGGCGACATCTGCTGCTGCTTTCATACTTTTGGCTATTTCTCGGAGGGAGTCAACGGGAAAACCTTCTTCAATAATCATTCCGCAGGAGAGGTATAAGGGTTTTGCTCCACTCACCGCTATATCGTTAACTGTACCGTTGACTGCAAGTTCCCCGATATTACCACCAGGAAAAAATATGGGGTCAATTACATAAGAGTCGGTGGTAAAAGCAAGTCTGTCTCCTTGAGCAGTGAGAGTTGCTAGGTCAAATGTTGCTTGGTCTTCGAGTTGGGAGAGGGTGGGGTTGTCGAAGTTGCGGACAAAAATATCTTCTATTAGGTCGCGCATTGCTTTACCACCGCTACCGTGGGCGAGAGTAATGTTGGTGTCGCGTACTTTTGTCGGGCGACGTCGTGCTTGTTCGATTTTTTGAAATAAAGGATTTTGGGTGGGTTCGTTGTCAGCAGAGTTTGTCATTTCAGTTACCAGTTATGATATTAAATATCAATTTAATTAATATTGCTAGTTTTTTAGATTTAGTAATCTATTTACGATAGTATTTTTTTCAAATTTTCAACCTGACGTTGAATATCTGAATCATTTTTCATTGTATTTAAAGGAGCATTGTATTTTTTTAACTGCTCAATAAATTCTCTTATTTCCTGATTAGAAACTTTGTTTGTCATTCTTTCCAATAATTCTCTAAACTTTTGTTGACATAATTTATGTTGTAGACGAGCAGAAATATTTGAGTCATTGAAAGAAAGTATTGCTATAAGTGCTTGTTCAGAATCGAATTTTTCTAGCATAACTATGTATATCTCTTCAGCATCCCAAGCAACACCATTTCCATTGGTTAAGAATGCTTCTACTAAACAATAAACATATTCACGGTTTACTTGAGGTGGAATCTTACCCATATCGCCAACAAGTCTTTGGAGTTGTCGAGCAAATGGAGGCTCATTGTAGAAGTTATTTATTTCTCTATGAACTGTCAGTAAGTTTTCAATAGATGTCTGTATTTCAGCTGAACGAATATTATCTGGTATATAAGATTGTCCTGAAACTGTTTCGAGAAACTCACGAGCTAAATTTGCTTGAAGTTGTTCATTATTTGCTACAAACCTTGCATACTTTGTGCCAAATTGATAGCGTGTATCCTCATCTAATCTATCCCATAAAAAAGGAATTATAAATCTGACATTTTGACGAGTTTGAGTTGTGGTATTAGGTTGAGTATAAATACCAAATAAACCAGCAGTTAAAGTGTTTATTTTCTCCAGTGGTAAATCTATACAAAAAGAGGCTATTTGTTTAGCCTCTTTCTGAGATATTTGGTTAGTCTTAATATTTTTAAGAAGCTTTTTAATCTCAACTACTACATTTGACAAAGGCAGAGTAATTACTTCGATAATACAAGTTTCTAGCATAGTTATAAGCTGTAAACCTGTAATTTGATTATGATTAGGATGGGCTGCACTTGCCCAGTTACGCATATATCTTGCATAATCAAGGTGTTGAAAACCTAAGTCTGATATTAATCCAATTTCATTAGCAGCTTTGATTAATTCACTATCATTTATCTTAACTAAATCATCTTTATCTTTTAACTTCTTACGTCGCTCAGAACTAGCACCAACAGCAGTATCAAAAAAGTAATCTAAGTCATATTGTGAAACTCTTATTCGTAGTTCATAAATTGTTTCATCCCATAGATAATTTAAAGCAGCATCAAACAATCCTGCTGCTGAAGCCGCAATAAATTTTGAGATATAAAAAAAACGTTTTTTTTGACTATCTTCAATTTTTTCTACAACATCTTCTATGTTCTTAAAAACTTTGAGTCTTTCATTTACCGTTACTAATACAGAATCTGTAGGTAAACCATATTTGTTCATAAATTCAAGCAGCCCATTTTCAAACTGCTTGATTTGGGCTGGATAATTTGAGCTTGGCGTAATATTAGAAACGTCTTCTTGGTTTGTCATAGACTTATATTAAATTAAATAAAAAAATAGAAGTATTCTTTTGCTCGAAATTTGTATTTGTATATTTAGTCAAATAATTTTAGTTAAATTAAATTCTTTCGGTTGGGTTGAGGTCTCCAAAAATCAACATAATCACAAATAATCCATAAGCAATTAGACCTTCTACCTTCTACCTTCTTCAATTAATTTCCAGGCGACATAATCTCACCTTTTCTATAATATTAGCTCCTATTTTTTCGTAAAACTTAATACCATTATCGTTGTTAATATCCACAGTCCAATCAATTCTACCGCAACCTGTTTCTTCAGCTATTTGATATAGACGAGTCATTAAAGCTTTACCAATTTTTTGACCTCGGTATTCTGCTTGTAAATATAAATCATCTAGCCAAATTCCAGGTTTAGCTAAAAATGTTGAATAAATTCGATGATAACTAGCGAAACCTATAGTTTTACCCCCTACTTCTGCTAATAAAATAGAAGTAAGGGGAGTTGTGCCGAATAAATCGTTATTTAGTTGTTCACTTGTTGCTTTTAAAGATTCAGGACAGCCGTCAAATTTTGCTTTTAGATAAAGCAATTCCATAATTATTTTTATGTCACTGGGAACTGCTTCTCTGATTACTATTTCTTGATTCAGCATGATTTTTAGACGGTAATTTTCAAAGAATTAATTGCTTACTTTTTCAAATTAACCGTCAACTTTTTCCAGACAAGTTAATTATTTTTTTCTACTTTTTCTGCATGACGACCGGGATGTTTATCAATATGAAGTTGACCGCCGATCGCCCAATTTTCTCGACTAAATTCGTCGATATGAACTGTCACCCATTCTGGTTTTGTTCCTAAAGTAGAAACAACAGTATCAGTGACAGCTTTTGCTAGTTTGCGTTTTAATTCAACTGAATGACCATCAGCAATTTGAATAGTTATAAATGGCATGGTTTTTTCCTCCTATTTTACTAATATATATAAAACCATTATTGAATCTATTAGACATTTCCTCTAAAAGAGGGAGTAGGGAAGTTGTATGCAACGTCCGTACAGGGAAATAATTGATAATTTATGTGCGTTGATTTTATTTTTGATTATTGGAGATGTCTATTTAATATTAAAATTAAATACTTTATCTTCTTCCTTCTTCCTTCTTATCCTTATTTCACATTAAAACTAAATACCTTATCTTCTTCCTTCTTCCTTCTTCCCTCTTCCTTTTTAAACAACCGACCATATTTATAATAAGCAGCACAAGCACCTTCTGAGGAAACCATACAAGTGCCAATAGGATTTTCTGGAGTACAAGCAGTACCAAATACTTTACATTGCCAAGGTTTCAAAACACCTTTGAGAATTTCCCCACATTGGCAAGCTTTAGCATCAGCAACTTTTTTATTCGGCACACAAAACTTAATTTCCGCATCAAAACAAGCATAAGCATCAGTAATTTTTAACCCAGACTCAGGAATGTCTCCTAAACCACGCCACTCAAACTTATCCCGCACTTCAAATACTTTGCCCATTGCTTCCAGTGCTACCTTATTACCTCCTTCTTTCACCACACGACTATATTGGTTTTCTACCTCGCAACGATCTTCTAGCATTTGCTGTAATAACATCCAGATAGACTGCAAAATATCCAGAGGTTCAAATCCTGATACTACTAATGGTTTACGATATTTTTCCGAAATTACGCGGTAGGGTTCGGTACCAATAACCATACTCACATGACCAGGCCCGACAAAACCTTGTAATTCTAAATCTGGGTTACTCAATAATGCTTCTAAAGCAGGTACAACTAAAACGTGATTACTAAAAATACTGAAGTTTTCAATACCTTCCGCTTCTGCTTGCAAAATAGTTAATGCTGCACTGGGGGCAGTAGTTTCAAAACCTAAACCAAAGAAAATCACCTCTTTGTCTGGATTTTCCCTAGCTATTTTCAAACTATCCAGGGGCGAATAAACCATCCGAATATCTGCACCTTGAGCTTTCGCTTGCAACAAACTTTTTTGAGAACCAGGCACCCGCATCGCATCGCCGAAAGTAGTAAAAATAACATTGGATTTTTCCGCCAGAGCGATCGCATCATCCAATCTACCCCGTGGCATTACACAAACCGGACATCCAGGACCATGTATTAGTTCAATATTATCTGGTAATACTTCCTCAATGCCATACTTAAAGATAGAGTGAGTGTGACCGCCACAAACTTCCATTATTTTGAGTGGGCGATCGGTGCTGTATCCTAATTTTTGGCTGAGTTTATCAATTTCTTTAACTAAACCTTGTGCTTTGTGGGGGTCGCGAAATTCTTTAACATATTTCATATATTTTCTCCTATATAAAATTAAAATATCGTAGGTTGGGTTAAGCAGTAGCGCAACCAAACAAATGTCTATAGCAGAGAACAGGGAACAGTCGGAAAAGCAGTTCTCTGTCTAAAGTTCATCATCAGTCTATGTCAAACACCAACTCGTTCTTTGCTATCTATATACACAGGACTTATATCATGTCCGGTAGCATCGGTCTTGTATAGCAAAGGTAAGGAAGAAGGAAGAGGGAAGAAGCAAGAGGGAGGAAGGCTACCCTCGCAAGAAAAAAACCATTATTTCCTGTAGATATTCACCCTTGGGTTTACACAAACGATATAAACGGACATGATATTACGCATAAAGTACAAAAAATTAGGATTTGAGATTGCTTCCCTGTCGGTCGCAATGACGGAAATACGTTGTACTACGTAAGTCCTAATACATATAAATAATAGACATCTCCTCCAAAAGAGGGAGTAGGGGGAAATAATTGATAATTTCTGTGCAATAGTTGATTTTATTTTTGATTATCACGCCTATGTCTAATGGATATGCTGGGTTTCTTTCTTCAACCCAACCTACATAATAATAGACCAAATATGTTGGGTTTCCTTCCTCAACCAAACCTACATCTAACACCTACCTTTTAATTCATCACCGCAGCGACTTCCTGTAATAATTTCAAAGTTTCTGTTGCTTCTTCCTCATCTAAACGGTTCATGGCAAAACCAACATGAACTAACACCCAGTCGCCAATACATGACTCAACCGGATGTTCTTCATCAACTATGCAGGCAATATTAACCTCTCGTTTCACCCCACTAATATTAACTGTTGCCAATTTATTGACAATATCCGTTATTTCAATAATTTGACCAGGAATTCCTAAACACATTTTTCTTAAATTAATCAAACTTTTACTAAAATAAAAAAAAATTTTTATCCATTTTTGAGTTGCTAGAGGGTGCATCAATAATGTAGTGTTAGTGTAGGCAATATTTTAATTTTACCTGCTTCACAACAAAACTGATATAAAACGTCACATAGCGTGATATTTTAATGTTTACTTCCTGCTGTACGGACGTTGCATGCAACGTCCCTACGAGGCCGTGGGCGGCTACTCATCCACAGGCATTCACGGGTCTTGCCCGACCGCATCCCTCAAATTTATACTCCCTACTCTCTACTCCCTACTCCCTGCCGCAGCAATCACAACTTGACCCAGAGACAAACCGCCATCATTAGGTGGAACCTGACTATGAGTCAACACCTCCAACCCCATCTTAAATAGACGATCGCTCACCCCAGAAAGCAACAACTTATTTTGAAATACCCCACCGCTCAAAGCCACTTGATTAAACTCACAACTCTGATGTAACTCAGCCACCATCTCAGAAATAGCGATCGCTAATCCTTGATGAAACCTCGCTGCCATCAGAGCCGGAGAAGCACTTTGTTTTATGTCTATCAGTAAGGATTGCCACATCGACTGTGACACCAGATAAGTAAGAGGGAATTTACTATCTTTATCTAAGAAGAGCATATTAAATTGATAACCTTCTATTTCTTTAGCATCATTTAATAAATACTCCGTTGCCAAAGCCTCCAAATTTATCGCTGCTTGGCCTTCATAACTACAAAAATCTCGACAAATTCCAATGGCAGCAGCCACCCCATCAAATAACCGTCCGCAAGAAGAAGCTAGGGGAGAATTAATCCCTTTTTCCATCATTTGATTCATGGTGGCCAGAGGTTTTGTTTGGAAAAAATTAAATAATTCTAAATCTTCGTAATCCTTAAGAAAATCTAAACCAAAAGCAGTTACTAAATGGGCATAAGTATTACGCCAAGGTTGATAAATAGCTTTTTCTCCTCCAATCATTGGCACAGGTTTAAAAGTTCCTAAACGTTCAAACCCGCGATAATCTGCCAATAAAAATTCTCCTCCCCAAATACTTCCATCCTCTCCATAACCCAATCCATCCAAAGCAATTCCTAAAACTGGTTTACAATCAATATCTAAACCATTTTCTGCCATACAAGCTGCAATATGACTATGATGATGCTGCACTTCAATCAATTTTAAATCATTAGCAACAGCCAAATCTTTTCCCAGTTTTGTTGATAAATATTCCGGGTGTTTATCCACAACAATTGTATTTGGTTCAGCCTCCAATAAACCTAAAAAAAGATTCAAAGTTTTTTCATAAGCTGTAGCAGCCAAATTATTTTCCAAATCCCCAATATGTTGAGACAAAATAGCCTGTGCATCACGCAATAAACAAAAGGTATTTTTCAACTCACTTCCCATCGCCAAAATCGGAGAAATATTTGCAAATCCTGGAGGTAAATTAATCGGTGCTGGTGCATAACCACGGGCGCGACGTAACACTTGCGGAACTTCCTTAATAACTCGCACCACCGAATCATCAACTCGATTAAAAATAGGGCGATTATGTATTAAAAAATAATCAGCAATTTCTGATAGTTTCTCCCGCGCTTCTTCATTATCAATACACTGAGGTTCGTCAGAAAAATTGCCACTTGTTAATACTATGGGAACATCCAAACGACGCAAAGCTAAATGATGCAATGGCGTATACGGAAGCATAAAACCTAGAGTATTTTGTCCTGGTGCAACACTAGGTGCTAACTGTTGTCCAATAGTTTTCTGTGACAACACAAGTTCTGGTGCAACACTAGGTGCTAACTGTTGTCCAATAGTTTTCTGCAACAACACAATAGGAGCAGCAACACTTTCCAATAATTTCTGTTCCGCATCAGTAATATGACAATATTCAGAAATTACCTCTATATCTCTCGCCATCAAAGCCAGAGGTTTGTCCGGACGGCGTTTGCGATGACGTAACTTTTGCACCGCCTCCTCATTAGTGGCATCGCAGGCAAGATGAAAACCCCCTAACCCTTTAATAGCAACTATCATACCCCGTTGGATCAGAGTACAGACCGCATCCACATCATCCAACATTGAAAACATATCAGCAGTTACAGGTTTACCATCCGCTCTTTCTAACCAAGCTTTCGGTCCGCAAACATGACAAGCAGTAGGTTGAGCGTGGAAGCGACGGTTAAGTGGTTCGGAATAGTTTTCCTGACATTCCGAGCAAAGGTGAAAATCTGCCATAGTGGTATTTTGGCGGTCGTAAGGTAATTTTTTGATAATACTCAGACGAGGTCCGCAATGGGTACAGTTAGTAAATGGGTAGCGATACCAGCGACTCATGGGGTCGAATATTTCGCTTTTGCACATCGAGCAGGTGGCAGCATCGGGAGCTATTTGGGTACTAACTTTATTAGTGGTGCTGGAGGTAATGATAAAATCCGCGAAATTTTGGTTGGGGAGTTGGTGTCTAGTGATGGTTTCGATGTTTGCCAGGAGAGGGCGTTCAGAATGTAATTTTTCGATAAATTCGTCAATAGTAGAGCGATCGCCCACAACTTTGATTAAGACACCTTGTCCATCGTTACTAACTTCACCGCGCAACCCCAATGCTTTAGCAATGCGGTAGACAGTAGGCCGAAAACCGACACCTTGCACAGTGCCATAAACTCGAATTTCTTCTGTTATTTCAGACATTATGGATAAATTCAAAATTCAAAAGTCAAAAGTCAAAAGTAAGATTTTAGAGGTTTTGGCGTTGGTGAAAAGAGGTATGACATCTTGTCCAGATAAGAGCGCAAACAAAAAACTTTCTCCCTTTACTACTCTTTCTTCTTCTTTCTTTCCTCCTGACTCCTGACTCCTGACTCCTGACTCCTAGATGATTAAGATTAATATCATACATTAATTCACCAACGCCGAGGTTTTCAACCTCAACTTTCTCAAAAGATACCAAGTGGGTTCTATCATAACTGATAAAATTGATTTGGTATGATGAAGTCTGAAAAATTATGACATTTAATGATGTAGTAGAAATAATCAAAGGTCTTTCGACAGATGAAAAGGAAGAAATTCAATTGTTGTTAAAACAATACATCCGGGAAGAAAGACGCGACAAAATTTATAGTAATTTCAAGTTGGCTCAAGTTGAACAACAAAAAGGAGAACTGAAGTTTTTCTTCAAATGTTAATGAATTCAGGAAACTCATAGAGAAATAATTGTGGAATTAAGTTTTAGTTTTTCGTTTAAACCTGCCTTAAAAAAGTTTGATTTATAATAGTCAATAAAGTTTGTATGCTATCTGTGCAAAATGATGAAATTCTTGTCAAGTATCAATCAGATATTCAACAGATTTTTCCAGGGTTGGAAATCTCATTTCTCTGCAATTTTACCCCATCCCACGGAAGCTAAAATTTTGATGCTATATGATGATAAAAATAGTTGGTTTATACCCAATCTTTGTATAAATAAAGATATACATCCTAGTAATTTTGGAACTATTCAAAAAGTAATAGAACAAGAACTTGAAATTTCGGCAAATATTTTATATTACGCTCATAATTATGACGATAAATCTAAATGTGAGTAAGCATTTAGCCGTCAGCAATCAGCTATCAGCTATCAGCTATTACTTTTAGTTTACTATCAAAGCAATATTTAATTGTCTTACTAGAAAAGTAGGTTCCCTTGACCTTAAATTCTATTTTAATTTAAACACTGTCCCATAAGAGAAAGTCTTGTTGCTGATAGCTGACAGTTAATAGCTGTTTGCGCAGCATTCCGCAGGAAATGCTTACAAATGTGAAATTCAAACTATATATGTACTGGAACATAATTATTCGATAAAAGAACTTTTAGAAAAATTCAAAGATGCTGCTTGGGTTGGCATTGAAACTTTGAGAAATATATGCCTAAAATTACCAGAACATAAATCAGTTATCCAAGAATATTTAACAGAAATTGAAAGTAGTGAAATTCCATAAATACGTCCACCTTGGGCTAGAAAAGGTTGGTTATACTCTGCAAAAAAATGGATTGAGGAGCAATTATTAGAATTAAATTATCAACAACTTTCTCCCGTAGAATGTATCAAAAATTGGGGTATATCTTGTGTATTGCGGGTTAATACCACAGCCGGAAATATTTATTTCAAGCAAGCATCTACACTACCGAAATATTGTGGTTTAAAGCCTCCCCTTTTAAGGGGATAATAAATAAAAATTTTCATCTCTTTGTCAATCCTCTTCTTTTCAAGGAGAGGTAATTCTAAATTCGCGCATTCTAAATTCTAAATTCTTGAACTCTTTTTTGCAATGAACCATTAGTCACAACGGAATTAGCAAATTTATTTCCCCAACATATTCCTACTGTCCTTACTATAAATTCTGAGCGTCACTGGATGTTATTAGCTGATTTTGGAGAACCTATTGGTAGAAATTCATCTATCAAGTTGCAAAAAGACATTTACCGTTTACTCGCTCAAATACAAATCAAATCAATTCAGCATATTGATAATTTATTGAGTATGGGATGTTTAGACCGACGTTTGGAAAAATTATCAACTCAAATTGATGTTTTATTTAACGATAAAAATGTTCTATCTCAATTCAAAGAAACTGAAACTCAGAAACTACAAAAACTTGCTCCACATCTGAAAAAGTTATGTTCTCAACTGGCAGAATATAAAATTCCCCAAACATTAGTTCATGGAGACTTGCATTTAGGAAATGTTGCTTTGCATAACAATAAATATCTCATTTTTGATTGGACGGATAGCTGTATATCTCATCCTTTTTTTGATATGTTTCCATTATTTTTTATCCAGAATAAAAACCCTTTTTTCTCGCCCTTAAAAAGTTTGCGAGATGAATACCTAAGTCAATGGAAAATTTATGAATCAAAGCCACGTTTACTAGAAGCTTGGAAATTAGCAAAACCTTTATGTGCTTTACATCATGCCGTTACATATCAGCATATTACTGCCTGTTTAGAACCGAGGGCAAAACAAGAGTGTAATGCTCTGCCCTATTTTCTGCGACAACTTTTGAAATGCAAAATTTAAGAATGGGATAATAATAGAGAGAAAACTAATTCCTTGTACAGTGCCATAGATGCGAATTTGTTCTGCTATTTCAGACATTATACGATCGAGTATCATATAGGTTGGGTTTTGCTCCGCAAGATAAAAATCGCATCTCACAACTCAACAAAAATACAGATAGTGTGCGGGCTAAGTTGCCTCAACTGATATAATTTATATAGAACTGAAATCAACCCTAGAAAATCAAATCCATGTTTGAACAACTACCAGAAGCTATTCAGCAAAAAGTCAAAACCTTAGCTACTGAAGCACAAAAATTAAACCCCACTGGATGGTTTGAAGTTCTATATTCAGAAGCACACAGAGATCCTACACAAATACCTTGGGCACGTTTAACTACCCACCCCTACCTACAAGACTGGTTAAATTTTTCTCAACCTCAAGGAGAAGGAAAAAATGCTTTAGTGATTGGATGTGGGTTGGGTGATGATGCAGAAGCTTTATCCAAGTTAGGTTTTCAGGTGACTGCGTTTGATATTTCTCCAACAGCAATTTCTTGGTGTCATCAAAGGTTTCCTGAATCTTCAGTCAACTATCTGGTTGCCGATCTATTGGCATTAGATGCAAACTGGCATCACTACTTTGATTTAGCAATCGAGTCACGCACTATTCAAGCTTTGCCCGTGGAGATGCGACAGAGAGTTATTAACTGCATTGCTCCAGTGGTAGCAGAAGGGGGAACACTTTTGGCGATTACTCGTATACGGGATACGGATGTTATACCTGATGCTCCTCCTTGGCCTTTATCAGAAAAGGAGCTGGCTCAGTTTATCGACTTAGGATTTCAGGAAGTGCATCGCAATTTTTTCTGGTCTGAAGCGGGTCAAAATACTATCAAACAGGCTTGGATAGAGTATTGTTTGCATCAACAGTGACATTTTGAAATTTTTCAAAAGTTGAGCGATTGCTTTCTTTCCTTAAAGCTGTTGATTTTTCATATTCAAAGGGAGGAGATAATATCATGTCCGGTTGAATAGTTATAAATAAATAACGGAGGAGTCAGAAGTCAGTCCTCAGGAGTCAGGAGGGAAGAAAGAAGGAAGAAGTAAGAAAAAAGAAGAGGAAAAAGAGAAAGTTTTTTTATCACTAATTATCCGGACATGATATAACTTTATGGAAAAACTAGATTATCGCGAATTAGTTCAGAAAATTATCAATCAACACGCTTACGAACATTCTGAGGAAGATTTGGAAACGACTGAAATAGTTCGACTTAGAACGCGATCGCTATTTATTGTTATATGTGGGATGGCGTGATGAAGAGCGAATGTATGGATGCCCAATTCATATCGATATTAAGGATGGAAAAATTTGGATTCAGCGCGATTTTACAGAAGAAGGGTTAGCTCATCAGTTGGTAGAATTGGGTGTACCCTCATCAGATATTATTTTGGGATTTCGAGCGCCTTCTGTTCGACAATTTACAGGTTTTGCCGTGGTGTGAATTATAGGGGCAACCGTTTGCCCTGTTTTAGCTGTTTCCTGTGTTGTCAGCATATCCTGACCAAACCTCCCCAGAGATTGCATAACTGGTAGTGGATATTGTTCATGTGCAGATAGAAGCTATTTGGTATCTTTGCCCGCGGTACGGGTTTTTGGCAAAGGAGTCAGCTAGGGGAGCCGTTGGTAGGGCAATTTACAGGGATCGGGAGCTAGAGAAATAGAGTATTTGTTCTGGAATGGGATGAATTCTAATTAATGTTGTCATAATTAAGTTCTTCAGTATTGAAATAATTATACAAAGTTGAATATACAGGACTTACGCAAAGACACTATATATAGCTTCTACTAATTTAGGCGATTGCTGACGCAAAGCTCCGAATGGTGCTTGAAAAATTATAGCGATCGCCTGAATGACAAAATCATCATAACTTATACAGGACTTACGCAAAGGCATTATGTATAGAGTCCAGTAACTATTGGACAATAGTTTTGAGCGCTATATATATAGAACCCCTAAGCGTATCTCTGCAAAGGTGAGGGTTTTTGGTAAAGGAGTCAGGAGATTGAGAAATAAAATATGGGAAAAAAGTTGAAATTTGCCCCACACTCCCCACACTCCCCATCTCCCCACACTCCCCACACTCCCCACACTCCCCACACTCCCCACACTCCCAATCTATAGATCCCAAATGGGTTCTATAGGGTATCTGCGTAAGTCTTAAATTCGTTTAACTTATACTACATTTTCCACTAATAAATTGAAGCACAAGAAAGACTTGTTTTGAATTTTTAACCCATACAACTCAAGCTAATCAAGCTGATAGCTGTTTGCGCAGCATTCCGCACCGAAAAGCTGACTGCTGAATGCTTACAACTAATTTATTTTATTTTTTCCGAAAGTGCAGTTATAAATTTAGAAAAATCTCTAGCAGAAAGCGGACGACTAATTAAATAACCTTGAATTAATTCGCAACCATGAGCATATAAGAAATCACTTTCTTCTTGGGTTTCTACTCCTTCTGCAACTACTTGAAAACCTAATTGTTTAGCCATGCGAATAATAGCACTAGTAATAGCAGCATTTTTTAGATTTTTATGAATATCCTTAACAAAGGAGCGGTCAATTTTTAGAGTATTAAAATCGAAATGTTGTAAATATCCTAATGAAGCATATCCTGTACCAAAATCATCAATAGAAATTTCAATTTTGGCTTTTTTTAAAATTTTAAACTGTTCTAATGTCATGTCAATATTTTGGACTAATAAACTTTCAGTTAATTCTAATTTAAGACATTGGGGTTCGATTTCGTATTTGTTTAAAATATTTAATATTTCCTCAGCTAAGTTAGGTTGATGAAACTGTTTACTTGAGATATTTATAGCAATTTCTAGATTTGGTAATCCCTCTTTTTGCCAATCTTTTATTTGTTTACAAGCAGTTTCTAATATCCATTGACCTAGAGGAATGATTAAACCTATTTTTTCAGCTAAGGGAATAAATTCAGTAGGAGGAATTCTACCTTTTTCAGGAGAATTCCAACGTATTAAAGCTTCTGCACCAAAAACATTTTTTTTCCTTAAATTGAACTGTGGTTGATAATATAATTCAAATTGGTTTTCTTCAAGAGCTTGATGTAATTCAAGTCCTTGTTTTTCTAATAAAAAAGCTTTTTCATCTTCAAGTTGATTAACTCTATGTTGTAAAATTTCTAAGAGACCAGACATTTCAATGGGATCGATCATATTAGCTAGATCGGTTTCTGTTATTATTCCTAATAATTCCTCTTTTTCACCTGTTATAACTAACCTTCTGATTCGTGATTCTTCCATTTTTTGATAGACTTGAAGCAGATTATTTTCTGGTTTCAAACAAAATAACGGACAACTCATTACTTGTTCAGCAGTAAGCTCTTTTAGATTTAACTCTAGTGACTGAAACTGTATAATATCTTTTTCTGTAATAATTCCTAGTGGAATCAAAATATCTGATTTATCTTCGACCAAAAGAACACAACTAACCTTATTAAAAACCATTTTTTTTGCTATTTCCATAACAGAAGTAGAGGGAACATCCCAAATTACATTACGAGTCATAACTTCATCAATTTCTCGAAACCGCAAAAAATAACGTGGACTGAGAGTTTGACGCAAACTAGACAAAGTAACTAACCCAATAGGATAATTGTGTATATCTAAAATAGGTAAATGGCGAATACGATGACGACGCATTAAATTATAGGCAATGTATAAATCACTAAATTCTTCGTAGGGAAGTGATATAACTGGAGTCGTCATTAGTTCACTAATCACTGTATTTTGTAATATTTTTCCTTGAATAGTTAATTTGACTAAATCTCTTTCTGTGAGAATTCCTACTAATTTTTTATTTTCTACAATTAAGATACAACTGCTAGTTTGACTAACATTTTTTGACGTAGGTATTCTATGATCGCTATAACTAACCTGACAAGAACTTCCTTTTGCTTTTGTCATTAGATTAATAGCTTCATTTAAACTTGTTGAGGGTGTGAGAATACAGGGAGAAAAAATAATACTTTTATCTATATTCATAAATTTATATTTAGAGCATAAATTGTACGTATAGCAATCCTATTTTATTCGTGTCAAAAATTTTACTGCTTTTTAGGAAACAGGGAACAGGGAAAAGGTAAGAGTTTCAGTTTTTTTTATCTACTTTTTTATTGGTCACAACCTATTTAGGATTGCTATATTGTAGCTTTTACCTGAAAATGCTAGTCCATGAAAGAAACTATACAGGTATAATATTAACGGCATTCCTAAAATATGAAAAACTATGACTGACAAATTTAAGAGTTTTCTTGCATTAGCAAAGCAGAGGTACAGAATAACACTTACTTCTGTTGAGCAAAAGTTATTAAGGGCTATTGTTAAAGGAGAAGTGGCTGATTATCAAGTTAAATCCCCAGAACTTACTTTGCTTAAGGAACAGTTAGATTTAGAACTGTTAAAAGAACAGTTAAAAGAGTTAGAGGATGTAGAAAAATTAGAAGATTTGGAAGGTTTAGACTTAGAAAAGTTAAAGGAGTTAGAAAAGTCAGAACATCCAGAACAGTTAAAACAGTTATTAGCAGCGATCGCTAAAGAAAAGGAATTTAATCATCCAGTTACAGCAGAATCATGGGGAGAAGAGCGGAGATTATCGGCTAAGTTTATTGAGTGCTTATGTACAGAATGGTATAATAATTGATAAAATTTGTTTGGTATGATGAGGTCTGAAAAATTATGATATTTAATGATGTAGTAGAAATAATCAAACGTCTTTCGACAGATGAAAAGGAAGAAATTCAATTATTGTTAAAGGAATATATTTGTGAAGAAAGACGTGACGAAATTTATGATAATTTCATGTTAGCCAAAATTGAAGAAGAAAAAGGGAAACTCAAGTTTTCCTGAAATGTTAACGATCTCAGATAACTAATATCAACTATAGAATAGGGGAAAAAGGTTTAAATTTACTTCCAGATTCACTACATCCCCACACTCCCCCCCTATATTTTTAAATAGAACCCATTTGGGATCTATCAGGCAAAGCGAGGCGAAGTCAGACCTTAATACTAAGGAACTTCGGCTCAAAAGTTTCCATTTTCCATATCAATCATCCATTTAACTGGTTTACGAATGTATGTAGAAACTGCAAGTTGAATTTCCACAAAACCTCTAATATCATCACTGTCTTCGACTACAGTTTCCATAATGCGTTTACGATGTTGGACACGACGATTCTTTGATAACAAGCATAAGACTTGGTTAGATACAAATATACGATGATTAACCCTGCAGACTAGCGCCTCTGCCACACCAAGTTGAGTTACACTCACATTTGGTGCTTCAAGTAGGAGTTTCTCAAGTGCTTGTTGATGATTCGTATTATCTTTTAAGTGGTAGTGAACTAGAGAAAGGCCAAGATAAGCAACTGCTTTACGGAAGTTTTTCTCTAATCCTATTGCTCTATTGAAACTAGAGCGAGCCTCTCGGAGCAAACTATCTTTCTCTTGCTCAGAAATACTTGCCTGTTCAAGGGAACGTAAGGCAGCAGATAAATCAGCCTGAGACAACCGATCTATCTTTGCATCAACAGAATCAATTATTCCCGTTAGTGCAGCTATAGATAATGCGATTTTAGCGGTAGAAAATATCAGACCAATTTCCATTTCCATTTCCAAACTCCTAGACAAGATAGGAAAATTATCATTTGTGAGCTGTCTAACTTAGAATTGTATCGCAGTTGTGGTACAATATCCTGTATAAGGTAAAAATATCGCCAAAATTTCAAACCCTTCTTACTCACCATCTGAATTTGTTCTGGAATGAGATGAATTATAATTAATGTTGTCATAATTAAGTTCTTCAGTATTGAAATAATTATACAAAGTTGAATATAGTTAAACATTTACTATGATATACTAGATTTATATCTAATTTATTAACAATATCTGAAGCAGCAGAACTCCTGAGAGTACCAACAAATAAAAGAAGCAGCTGACTACTTAAAAATGAAGTCAATAAAGACTAAACTCAAAGTCAATAACAAACAAAAAACACTGCTCGCTAGACACGCTGGTGTGGCTCGTCATGCATATAACTGGGGATTAGCTACTTGCATTTCTGAGTACGAATCAACCAAGAAACGCCCTAGTGCTATCAGTTTGCATAAGCGTTTAGTAGCTGAAGTTAAATCAATTAATCCTTGGTACTATGAGGTATCTAAATGTGCCCCACAACAAGCATTAAGAGACTTAGAAAGAGCATTTGAAAATTTCTTAACTATTCCTAAATGTGGATTCCCTAAATTTAAGAAAAAGGGGAAAAAAGACAGTTTCTATCTAGAAGGAAGTATTAAAATTATTCAAGGAAACTACATAAAACTACCAAGAATAGGAATAGTGAAAACTTATGAAATCTTACCCACTGTACCAGTAAAAAATGTCACAATATCAAAAAAAGCAGATAATTGGTACATTAGTTTTAAATATGACTATCAAACAAACCCTACTGCAAAAGGACGAGATATTATCGGTGTAGATGTTGGTATAAATACTCTAGCAACTTGCAGTGATGGAAGCCAATTTGCTAATGTCAAACCCTATAAGCAAGCAAAAAAACGACTAACTCGTTATCAACGCCGTGTCAACAAAAAAGAGCCTGGTTCCAGAAACAGAGCCAAAGCGGTAAAAAAGCTAGCCAAAGTTCACAAGAAGGTAGCTGATATTAGAGCAGACACGCTCCATAAACTCACAACATGGTTAGCTAAAAACCACAGCACCATTATAATTGAGGATTTGAATGTGAGTGGTATGCTCAAAAACCACAAACTAGCGAGTGCAATAGCAGATTGTGGCTTTTATGAATTTAAGCGTCAGCTTACATACAAGTGTGAGTGGTACGGTTCAAACTTAGTAATAGCAGATAGATTTTATCCAAGTTCTCAATTGTGTTCTCATTGTGGACATCAACAGAAAATGCCATTACATAAGAGAACTTACGAATGTAGAAACTGTGGTTTCTCAGCAGACAGAGACTTTAACGCTGCTGTCAATTTGGAAAACTATATACATCAGTAGCTTGAGTTCCAAGCGATTTTAAGCCTGCGGAGAAGATAAGTTACAGACTGCGGTCAGTGGTCTTCTGTGAAACAGGAAGCTAGCTCCAAAGTTCAAGATATTATTTTGGGTAAGTTTGGATAAGTTTAGTAGAACGGTAGAGTCAGTCTATCTGAAGCAACTATTGGTGGCAAACTTGATTGTAGTCAAGGTCATTTCTCTAATTCTGAAATTAGCCCATATACCGAAGAACCTAACAATAAAACCATTGATATAGACTATCCAGAATTTAACTTTTGGCTATATTCATTAGACACATTCATCCCCATAGTTGACCTACATCAACAAACATATTGGCTGCCAAATTCTCAAAAAGGTCAAGAAATTCCATTAATATTATTCAAAGTAAAAGCTGGTCGCTTATTAAGATGGTACTTATGGGTTCACATCATCTTTGGTTGGATATTAACATCCCTCTGGGTAGCAGGTTTCAGTGGTTTAGTTCGTGGGTAGGTCAGTTATCAGTTATCAGAAATAATATCAGGTTGCACTAATTAACCACAATATAAAAAGACGGTATAGATAATCTACTCATCTTTAGATGACTTAAGCTATCAGTCAAGGATTTCAATCCTTGGCTTGGCTTGGCTTGGGGAGGTTGGCTTGGGGAGATTGGCGAGCCATCGGGTATAAAGTTGTGTGGCTTTGTCATCCGCCAATCCGCCAAGAAATAAATTTCTTGGCTCACAGCAGAAGTCATCTAAAGATGACTAAAGATAGCTGATTTATTATGGCTAATTAAAATGAAGGCAGAAGGCAGAAGTTATATCATGTCCGGATAATTAGTTATAAAAAAGTTTTTGTTTGTAGTAGGGCTTTAGCCCTAAGCATAGATCTTTCTGGGGCTAAAGCCCTACTACGAGCTTTAATTATCACTATTCAACCGGACATGATATTACAGCATATTTCGGGCAAATTGCGATCAAACTACGTTTAGCTGCGCGATCGCACTCCCACTCACTTATTCTTAATTATCTTTATTTTTCATTCTAATAAGCACCTACGCAGAGCGAATTACTTACTTCAAAAATACACCAAAATTTCCTTTAAATCAATACAGATGTATTCCTTATATATCAATACTTTTAGCGAATGGCCAAAAAAGCCTGATAACTACGTTTTGCTGTGCTATGACACCCTATTTTTCCCCCTAAATAGCTCATTTGAACTTTTTTGGGAAAATTCAGTTTAAATTCCAAATATATTTTACAAAAAATATAAGCTTAACTAATATTAACTTTTTTGCCCCACTGTTGGACAGAAATTGTCCATTCTTTACCGAATAATTAAGGTAAAATTCCTCTTCTTTTCAAGGAGATGTAATTATTCATTATTCATTATTCATTATTCATTGTTGAACCCCTACTCCCTAAAGTTTGAACCACAATTAAATCCATATACCACTGAATTATTGGCGCCAATAAACTATGAAGTTTATCCAGCAAAGTCATTTCTAAACCAGGAGCGATCGCGAAAGTTTTCTTCTTCATTCCCCGGACAATTTCAACAGCCATATCTTCAGCACTCCAGATTCCAGAAGTTGCAGTAATACGTTTAGTTTCCAAAGGCTTAGTTTTATTCTCTACTTCCAACTGTGGCGTATCTGTATCTGGCGGATAAACTACAGAAACAGAAATTCCAGACAATTTCAACTCTCCACGCAGAGATTCTGCCAAACCTCTAATGGCAAATTTACTAGGGCAATAAGGGGTATAACCATAAATTCCAATCAAACCAGCACCAGAAGAAATCATCACAATATGCCCTTTTTTTTCTTGTTCCATCATTGGTAAAACTGCCCGCACACAATAGAGAGAACCAAAATAATTAATTGCCATAGTCTGCTCAAAAATTTCTATTGGCAACTCTCGAAAATAACCAGGGTGGGAAATACCAGCAGCAGTAATCAACAAATCTGGCGTACCTATTTCTTTGACTGCTTGATGGATGGCAGTTTCTGTTGCTTCCCGGTGCACAACATCTGTGGGGATAGTAATAATTTTTTGTTCTGGGTTAAGGATAGTAGCAGTTATTTCCGCTTTTGCTGCCTCCAGTTTTTTTTGGTTACGAGCAATAATTGATATATTGCTTCCTTCTGTAGCAAGTAGTTTAGCTATTTCTTTACCTATACCACTAGAACCACCCGTGATAATTGCGTGTTGCCACATAATTTTCTAGATTTTCTAGTAAATCTTAACCATAAAATTAGATTTTACCACAGTATTGATGTCTCCAGGCGTTAAAACAGCCTGGATTCTAAGCGGATGTGCTTATACGGGCGCTATTGCCACGCAACGCACTGCTTACGATATTTTTGAGTTAGATTATCCAACTTATATCGCTGTGGGAGCATCAAGACTCCCCTACAGACCTTGGCTAGATTAATTTCTAGCTGTGTCGATACTTTTCTTAAAATATTGGCTGCCCCATTCGTATCAGCATTGATTAATTGACCTGTTGCTGAACGATACAAGCCACGATTGACGCGCTTTCCTGAAGCTTCCCACCTTTTCCTACGGAATGCTACGCAAACGGGTTTCTCACCAAATGTCGGCAGAAAATCATCCGATACGAAAACTAGCCTTACTTGTGTAACTTTCCTCAGTCTCAAGAAACTTAATCCCATACTGCTCAGACAATTGAGCTATCCTGGCTTTTAACTTGGCTGTAGGTATTTGAACAAACTGTTGGTTATTTTTCTTACCAATGTTAATACTATCTTTTTGACGCTGATTCCAGCCAAAAACTATTGTACCTATTTGATGCTCAATGCACCAGTTGATTACAAATCTGGCTGCTTTGTTCACATTATCCCGCATCTGACGGTTGCGCTTTTCAGTAATAGCTGCTAACTGATCATCCCAATAGTCACCAGGCTTACCTGCTTTGATTTTAGCTACTTGCTTGTTGTACCATTGATTTTGAGATTTAACCTTTTTTCCATCAACTATAAAAGCTTTTCCCACATTACTCACACAGGTTAACCAGTTATTTAATCCTGGGTCTATACCTAAGACGTTTTCTGCTATTAGCTGGCCTTTTTTAGGTTCTGGTTGGTCATAGACAAACTCTAGTTGACATCCTCCCCGGCTGTTAGGCACGGGGATTCCTGCCGAGCCTTAGCTCCTGGGTGGGTTGACGTTTTGCGCTCCGCAAAGCTCCGCTAACACAGGCTGCCGCTACCTTGGCGCTAGTCTTACATGTGGTTTCACGAATTTCCTCTTCCGCTTTTTCTTTGCGTTGATCTGTAATTTCTATGTGGGTTACCATAGCATGCCATTTATTATTAAAAATTGGTATATATATTGAGCCTATTTTACCAAATTGTAGGACTTAGTTAATGTAAGGTGGGCAATGCCCACCCTACGATATTAACTTAAAGCTTCTGCTGGAATGCCTAAAATATCTTCACTCTTGGGCATTTCTTCTAATGGAATAACTCGTCCTTCCTCTTCAAACCCTGTCATTTGAGCGGAGTTAAGATAACGGTACAATTCATCAGCAAAGGGATCAATTTTTTGCGTTACAATCTCCATATATTCTTCAACCGTGGGAATCTTTGCTACTAAAGCACACACCGCAGCTAACTCCGCCGAACCTAGGTAAACTCTTGCACCTTTACCCATACGATT
>NZ_JAAHGO010000110.1 GCF_010672455.1 Okeania sp. SIO2C9
GGACTTTCACCCTCATGGTCATTAAGTTGTCAAAAGTTTTGATTCAACCAATACGAAAGGTTGACCTCTTGCTCCTCGTACACTTTGAATTGAATTCTCCATTTTTCAAGGAAACGAATCGCACCCAGCCAGATTGTTTATATTCTACAGACCGACAATGCTTTTTGAATTTAGGATATCCTCACAGGAGTGCGCGTTCCCTTGCGACTTTCGTCGTCGCGGGGTCGCACCGCTTTCTTTTTGGCTCCTTGTTTACAGCGACGATAAAAGTTACTAATCGAAGTCCAAGCTACTTCTACTGAGGCTTGTCTAGCTGATGAATTTAATTGATTGACAAAAGCAAACTCAATAGCTAACTCTTTGCTCAGTTTGTATAAACGTGACTTATTTACTCCTTGGTTATCCATCCAATATCTAACAGCTTTATTTCTAATAAACTGTGCTGTTCTGATAGCTTCATCCAAGGATTTATATTGATTTGATGTTCCGTTTAATAACTTAGCCTCTCTTACTAACATGGTGATATTTTTGTTTCTATGCTATTATTTTAGCATATATTTTTCCCGATCAAACAATTATTTGAAAAAAAATATTGATGCAGAAAAAGTCGCCCGCTTATGGGCGAGGCTTTAAACCCATTTTTTCGGTAAGTAAAGTATAAAATCAACTGTTTTTAGGAATATTTTAGAAGGTGAAAAACTGGAAGCGATCAAACTAGATATTTTAGCGATCGCCTATAGCAATCCTAAATTAGGTTGTAATATTTGATTGATCGTGGCAGTTTTGTTTCCAAACCCAATCTTTAATCTTAGGTGTGAATATCAAACCTCTACAGTTTTTTCTCACAAATCATTTGGGATTAGTAGTCCAAAAACATTTACTATGTCAATACAAAAACTGATAGCTGATAACTTATAGTTACTATCATCAATGAATGTTAAGTAACCCTGAATCCTGACGTTAACTATTATTTGATCGAGGAGCAGATTTTGAACTATAAACCAGATCCAATAGATACTTCCAAGGTAAATCTGACAACAGAACATTTAAAAATAACTGAATTACTGGCTAAAAATACCCATGAAATTTGGGCAAAACAGCGATTTTATGAAGGTTGGAAATATGGAAAAAATCGAGATGATGCCCAAAAATTACATCCTGGTTTAGTGCCTTATGAAGAATTGCCAGAGTCAGAAAAAGAATATGACCGCGTTGTTTCTATGGGAGTAATTAAAACTCTTTTAGCTATAGGTTATCGAATAGAAGGAAGCGAAACTACTACTGAAAAAACTGCTACAGTTGATGATAGTAATTTATCCTTAATTTTAGAAAGTTTAAAAAAATCATCCCAACTAAATTTAAAAAGTTTACAAACAATTCGTCGAGAAACTATTAATCTCCATTTGCGTTATCCAGAAATTTTTCAGATTTTGGGTGAATATATCCTGAAACTTGGGGAGCCATTAATGGCTTATGATATTTTGTCGGAGGGGTTAAAAGAATGGCCGAATGATATCCGTTTACAACAACTTTTAGCTTTGAGTTTAGCTCGAAGTGGGGCAACTCAACGGGCTAATAATTTATTATTAGAGTTAGTAAACTCTGGCAAAAATGACGAGGAAACTCTGAGTTTATTAGCCAGGACTCATAAAGATTTGTGGCAGCAAGCAAGCTCTCCAGAGGAAAATACCGAACAAATAGCATTGGCAGCTCAACGATATCAACAAGCTTATCAAATGAGTAAGGATTATTATCCGGGAATTAATGCTGCCACAATGACAATGTTGATGGGAGATGCTGAAACAGCAAAGGCGATCGCTACTGAAGTACGGGAAAAATGTTTAGCTGAACTCCCACCAGTTTCTCAGAGGAGTGAGAATAACTACTGGTTACTGGCAACTTTGGGAGAAACTGCTTTAATTTTAGGGGAAAATTCTGAGGCAGAAGATTGGTATGGCCAAGCTATGGAGCAAGGTAAAGGTAGATTTGGGGATTTAAGTTCGACTCGTCGTAATGCTACTTTAATCCTAGAATATCGACAAGGAGATATTAATTGGGTTAAAAATTGTTTGCCTATTTCTAGGGTAGTAGTATTTAGTGGTCACATGATTGATGAACCAGGGCGCACAATACCTAGATTTCCGCCAGAGATAGAATCACAGGTTTATGAGGCAATTCGCGATCGCCTGATTCAGTTAGATGCTCGTTTGGGTTATGCTTCTGCAGCTTGTGGTAGTGATATTTTGTTCCTCGAAGCTTTGTCTGGGTTGGAGGGGGAGACTCATATTGTTTTGCCCCACGAACAAGAACAATTTATCAAAGAGTCTATAGATATTATTCCTGGTAGTAGTTGGCGACGACGGTTTGATGAAGTTTTGGAAAAAGCGACGGAAGTGATTATTCCAACTCATTATAATCTTGAACAAAGCAATATTGCCTATGAATACACTAATAGGATACTTTATGGGATGGCAAAAATGCGGGCGGAACAGTTGGATACAGAACTTATACCAATGGCTGTTTGGAATCAACAAATTGGTGGGATAGGTGGTACAGCAAAGGCTGTGGAATTTTGGCGACAATGGAATGATAATGTGGAAATAATTGATATTCAGCAGATTTTAGAATCTGTGATGATAAAGAAAGTAGAGATATTGAATACACTATCCACATCCCTAACTCCCTTACAACCAACATCTGCACCAGAAGAGGAAAATCGGTTAATCATGGCGTTGTTATTTGCAGATGTCAAGAGTTATTCTAAGTTGAAGGAAAACCAGATTAGTATATTTGTAGAACATTTTCTCGGTGCGGTGGCAAAGTTTGAGGGTAAATCTTCTTATAAACCAGTGATGAAAAATACTTGGGGAGATGCTTTATATTATGTCTTCTCTCATGTAAGGGATGCGGGTTTATTTGCCTTGGAAGTATGTGATCTTGTTCAGAGTACAGATTGGGAAAAAGTAGGGTTGCCCGCAAGTTTGAATTTACGGGTAGCGTTACACACAGGGGTGGTTTATAAATATACTAACCCCATCACTGGGGATACAACCTACAGTGGTACTCATGTAAATTATGCTGCCAGAATTGAACCTATTACTCCACCAGGGAAAGTTTATTCGAGTCAGGAGTTTGCTGCAATGGTTGCTTCGGAGGGGGTGAAGGAATTTACTTGCGATTATGTGGGAAAAACTCCTTTGGCTAAATCTTATGGCACGTTTCCTACTTATCATGTACGACGATGCGGGGGTGGTTTTTAATAATTAATAATTAATAATTAACAATTAATAATTAATAGACTTCTCCGGAAAAGAGGGAGTAGGGAGTAGGGGGAAAGAATTAATGATTTATACACTATCATTGATTTGATTTTTAATTATCACCAGATTTCTAATATCATGTCCGGTTGAACAGTGATAAATAAATAACTACGGAGTCCTCAGGAGTCAGGAGAGAAGAAAGAAGAAGGAAGAGGAAGAACAGGAGAAGAAGAAGAAAGTTTTTTTATAACTAATTATCCGGACATGATATAATTATTACCTCTTATTAAAACAGATAGGATTGGTTGACAATAATTAATAATTAACAATTAATAATTAATTATTACCTCTTCTTAAAACAGATAGGATTGGTTATACCAAATTGATAAATTTTTGCTACAAATAGCTTAGGAGAGGTTTTCAACCTTTATTTTTCGGTAAATACTTTTTAAATTGTTGATTTAGATTTAATTAAATAGAAAAATATACAAACCCAAAATGTTAAACTAGGGAAGAACAAAGGCAATAAAATTGCACCAGTAATATAAATTTATAGACTAGCTAAACCATAAATTATATTTAGTAAAAATAGTAAAAATAGCAATAATAAAATATTTTTTTTGTTGGCGTAATGGAGAATTATTTTCTAAGATTAATACTGTTCCTTTTCCTAAGAAAATAGCTACTACAATTAACCATAAATCAGGAATAGGTATAATATCATGTCCGTTGGTATCGTTTGTGTAAAAGTTAGCGTGGATATCTACAGGATAATTTAAGTTTTTTTCTTGCCTGTTGCCTGTTGCCTGTTGCCTGTTGCCTGTTGCCTGTTGCCTGTTGCCTGTTGCCTGTTGCCTATTTACTATACAAGACCGATGCTACCGGACATGATATGACGTGAGCTATTGCTGCCATCACCATCACAATATAATTTTGATTTTTCCTGAAATAATTCTTTGCTAAGAAGCCATAATAGTTACTAATTTTTTTTCAGTGGCTTTGGCCAATTCTAGAATATTATGTATCCTTTATAAATCTAACCTTTCTCTACATCAAATTGCCTAGTCATTGTGAAAAATTTTAATATTACTTGAATTTGTTAGACTTTAAGACCAATTTCCTGTCAGAATAGTAGAGGTGAAGAGCTTTTCGCTACTACAAAAAAGAGGAAATTATCTATGCAAATTCAAATACCAGAATGGGTAAAACACGCCGTATTTTACCAAATTTTCCCAGACCGTTTTGCAAAATGACAATATCAAAATACCATTAACGCAACTCCTCCAACACCTCTTCTGTAAACGGATTTTCCCCTTTTTTCAAAGCATCAACCCAACCTTGTCGTTGTACTTTTCTCTTTTCATTATCCTCCCATTTAATATATGCTTCAAAGTCTTTAATAGCTCCCGGAACATCCCCAGTTAATGCCCGCGCTAAACCACGACTATCTTTAACAGATCCATTTTCTGAATCGAGTTTTACTGCTTTTTCACAGGCAAATATTACATCTTTAGATCGATTATATAAACTCCCATTCCAACAAATTGAATTCCAATCACGAGCAGTTATTTCTAACTCTGAATCTAATTTTTTGGCTTCGTTGAAAAGATTAATTGCCTCATCTATTTCTCCCTGTCTTGCTAATGTTTTTCCCACTTCTAATTTACTAAGAGCAAAGAAATTTTTCGCCACCGCTTCTGCATTTGTTTCTATTTCCTCCGTTTTTAAATTCAGGTCAATATCCGACTGCAACTTTTGAGCTTCCTTAAACACAGAAATTGCCTCTTCAACTTTCCCATCTTTGGCTAAATATTTTCCCTCTGCTGCCAACTTCTCACCCTGCAAAAACAAAGCTGTTAGCGAAGCTTCTACTCCACAGAGACGACGCTCTTGTTCCGTGACATTGGGATTGTTTTTCAGGTAGTCACTCATCCACTGGCAAGCATGAGCTGTCAAGTCATCTTGGTTAAAGCGCCACAGTTTTACCGTTTTATCAAAACTTGCAGAAGCAATTAAATCTCCCTTGGGGCTAAATGCTACCGCTTCGACAGAATTTTCATGGCCGGTGAGAGTGCGCACCAAAGTGCCATCTGGTTTCCACAGTTTCACTGTGTTGTCATGACTTGCAGAAGCAATTAAATCTCCCTTGGGGCTAAATGCTACACCTCTGACATAATTTCCATGCTCGGTGAGAGTGCGCACCAAAGTGCCATCTGGTTTCCACAGTTTTACCGTGTTGTCACTACTTGCAGAAGCAATTAAATCTCCCTTGGGGCTAAATGCTACATCTCTGACAAAATTTTCATGGCCGGTGAGAGTGCGCACCAAAGTGCCATCTGGTTTCCACAGTTTTACCGTGTTGTCATTACTTGCAGAAGCAATTAAATCTCCCTTGGGGCTAAATGCTACCGCTATGACATAATGTTCATGGCCGGTGAGAGTGCGCACCAAGGTGCCATCTGGTTTCCACAGTTTTACCGTGTGATCCCAACTTGCAGAAGCAATTAAATCTCCCTTGGGGCTAAATGCTACCCCTTCGACAGGACTTTCATGCTCGGTGAGAGTGCGCACCAAAGTGCCATCTGGTTTCCACAGTTTTACCGTGTGATCCCTACTTCCAGAAGCAATTAAATCTCCCTTGGGGCTAAATGCTACCGCTTCGACAATATTTTCATGCTCGGTGAGAGTGCACACCAAAGTGCCATCTGGTTTCCACAGTTTTACCGTGTGATCAAAACTTCCAGAAGCTATTAAATCTCCCTTGGGGCTAAATGCTACACCGTAGACATAATGTTTATGCCCGGTGAGAGTGCGCACCAAAGTGCCATCTGGTTTCCACAGTTTCACTGTGTTGTCACTACTTGCAGAAGCTATTAAATCTCCCTTGGGGCTAAATGCTACATATCTGACATAATTTTCATGTCCGGTGAGAGTACGCACCAAAGTGCCATCTGGTTTCCACAGTTTTACCGTGTTGTCATTACTTGCAGAAGCAATTAAATCTCCCTTGGGGCTAAATGCTACACCGTAGACATAATTTTTATGCCCGGTGAGAGTGCGCACCAAAGTGCCATCTGGTTTCCACAGTTTTACCGTGTTATCCCAACTTGCAGAAACTATTAAATCTCCCTTGGGGCTAAATGCTACCCCTTCGACAATATTTTCATGTCCGGTGAGAGTGCGCACCGTGCCATCTGGTTTCCACAGTTTTACCGTTTTATCAAAACTTGCAGAAGCTATTAAATCTCCCTTGGGGCTAAATGCTACCGCTTCGACATAATTTTCATGGCCGGTGAGAGTGCGCACCAAAGTGCCATCTGGTTTCCACAGTTTTACCGTTTTATCAAAACTTGCAGAAGCAATTAAATCTCCCTTGGGGCTAAATGCTACATCTCTGACATAACCTTCATGGCCGGTGAGAGTGCGCACCAAAGAGCCATCTGGTTTCCACAGTTTTACCGTGTTGTCATTACTTGCAGAAGCTATTAAATCTCCCTTGGGGCTAAATGCTACATCTATGACAGGACCTTCATGGCCGGTGAGAGTGCGCACCAAAGAGCCATCTGGTTTCCACAGTTTTACCGTGTTATCCAAACTTGCAGAAGCAATTAAATCTCCCTTGGGGCTCAATGCTACACCGTAGACAAAATTTTCATGTCCTTCTAAGCTATTGATTTCTTTATATCCTTCCCAGTTAACAGTTTGTTGCAGAATATCGGTGGTTTGTATGTTTGCTGTTGTTGCATTTGCTTGTTGCTCTAGTTTCAGCGCTGCTAACTGGAGGTCTAAAGTTCTCTCTCCTGAAACTATGCGAGTTTTTAACTCTCTCATCTCAGCTTTGCGTTCGCTGATGATAGCTTTGCGCCACTGCCAAACTGCCACTGCTGCTACTCCAGAAATTATCAGAGAAAATACAGCCATTCCGACAATTGTTCGTTGACGCCGCCATTGTTTTCGTTTTTGTTCCTTTTCTACTAATTCCTTACTTTCTAGAATAAATTCTTTGATTTCTTCAGTCACAGCAGGTTCCTTAGAATTTGTTTCTGCCAACTGCAACCATTCATCAGCTTTCACATACTTACTTTCGCGCAACAGTAAATCAATATTCTTATGATCTCGCTGCCACTCCAACGCCTTCTGCGACATTTTCGTATGTTCCCGCACATATTCTCTGTCTGTATCTAATGTCCGCACCAACTCGCTAAAGTTAGCATAAAAGTCTCCCCCATACCGATGAAAATCTAACCATTGCACTTTTGCCAATTCTGGATGTAATTCGGCAGGATTAACTTTTCGATGCAATACTGTCACAAATCGTTTATTTAAACTTTTGGCATATTCGACTTCATCAGCACAAAAAGGAGAATTTACAGACTCTGGAGAAATAATAAATAAGAAATTATCCGACTGTTCAATTCCGCGATTAATTTCTTGTTGAAAATCTGTTCCCGTAGCAATACTTTCTTGGTCAAACCAAGTAGTTTTTCCCTGAGTTTGTAAAGCCTCATTTAACTGTCGAGCAAAATCTGAATCTGCTCTGGAATAAGAAACAAAAACATCTAAAACTAAATTAGGTGGTTGTTTACCACTTTCTGTAATAAATTCTGTTTGTAAATCTGTGGGCAAATTAACCGTTCTATTTCCAGCTAATTCCAGCCAACTTTGATATTGTTCGAGATTATAACCCCGTAATAAAATACTAGAGTTACGATTTTGTTCAAGCCATTTCAAAGCTTTGACTAATAAAATTTTATGCCGTTGATAATAAACAGCTTCTGACTTTAATTCTTTAAGGAGTTTATCTATTCCTTCTGGCTCTGAGGCAGTAAAATCAATCAATTGTAAATTACTTATTTCTGGAGAAATTTCTGTTAAATATGTGGGAGAAATTAATAGAGGAATAATTCGTTTATTCAGACTCAAAGCATAAGTTAATTCCTGTTGGCAATATTCAGATTTGATCGCTTCAGGAGACAATAAATAAATTAGATTATCAGCTCCAGCAATTCCTTGGTTAATTTCTATTTGAAAATCTTTTCCAGTTTTAATATCGGCATGAGAACTCCAAACAGTAATTCCTTCTCTAATTAAACTTTTCCTAATTTTTTCCATAAAACTTTTATTTGCTTCAGCAAAAGCCAGGAAAACTTGAGTCATTAAATTATTAGCATTTTTATCACTTTCACAGATAAATTCACAATGTAAATCTGTAGGAATACAAGGGGGTTGTTCATCTGTAAATTTAATCTTTAACCATTGTTCTGCTTGTAGACGTTCTTTTCCAATTAACAAGTAACGAGTTTGTTTTTGATTATTTTCCCAGTCTAAGGCTTTAACTAAAATCTTAGTATGTTGTTTGACATAATCTTGGTGACGATTAAATAATGCGATTAAATCAGTTAAACTTTTGTCAAAATTATCAATATTTTCTCGAAAATAAACCCAGTTAATTCTACCAATTTCAGGGTGCATATTGGGGAAACTAGAATGTAATCCTTTTTGCTGATAAATCTCCCATTCTTCTAAAGTTTTTTTTGGGTTTCGTTGTTGCCAAATTTCATAAGTAATTTGTTCGACGTGAAGCAGGGGAATAATTCGTTTATTGTATTTAATGGCGTGATTAATTTCTTTGAGACAATAGGGAGAATTAACAGAATGAGGGGCAATAATAAACAGAAAATTATCAGCTTTTATGATACCATCATCAATTTGATTTTGAAAGTCTACTGCCAGAGGAATATCATTTTGGTCAAACCAGATTTTTAGACCATTTTCTGTGAGTTTTTCATAGAGTTTTGTAGCAAAATATTTACTATCAGCTCGCCCGTAGGAAATGAAAGCATTGTAATATTCTGACATGATTTTATGGATTGGTAATTAGATTTTTGGAATGGAAATTTCTATCTATAATTCATTAGTTGGAGCTTGCAACTATTGCTTAAACAAGTATTGACGTGAGCTATTGATGCAACCACCATCACAATATAATTTTGATTGTTCTTGAAATAATTCTTTGCTAAGAGGTCATAATAGTTACTAATTTTTTTCAGTGGCCTTGGCCAATTATAGAATATTATGTATCCTTTATAAATCTAACCTTTTTCTAGATTAGATTATCTAGTAATTGTGACAAATTTTAATATTACTTGAATTTGTTAGACTTTAAGACCAATTTCCTGTCAGAATAGTAGAGGTGAAGAGCTTTTCGCTACTACAAAAAAGAGGAGATTATACCAATTTGATAAGTGTTTGTTACAAATAGTAGAAGTAAGGAAGAAGGAAGAAGGAAGAAGGAAGAAGGAAGAAGGAGGAAATATTTAAAAAAAGGTAAAAACGATAGAGATAACTATTCTTTAATGAAGAATAGCTATTATTTTTAAGCATATCCGATCGAGAGGCACTTTTGATAGCATTCTTTTTTCAAATTGGTATTATATCAAATCCGTTTAATTCGGTATAAAAAAATGTTCCATCTTCAACCATTTCCAAATATTTCTCTATATTCCCCTCCTGGGAGGGGTTCGGGGTGGGTTCCCCATCTCCCCATCTCCCCATCTCCCCATCTCCCCATCCCCCCATCCCTCCATCTAATTACACCGATGCTACCGGATTTGATATTATCTATGCAAATTCAAACACTAGAATGGGTAAAACACGCCGTATTTTACCAAATATTCCCAGACCGTTTTGCAAGCGGTTTTCACCAGGGGTGAGGTACATCAACCTTCTACTTTACCCGGAGCAGCTAATTTTTTAGCCACTGCTACTGCATCTGTTTCTATTTCCTCTGTGTCTGAATTCAAGTCAACATCAGACTGCAACTTTTGAGCTTCCTTAAACATAGAAATAGCCGACTCAACTTTCCCCTGTTTTGCCAATTTCACTCCCTCTTCCACTTTCCCTTCTGCTTGAAACTGACGCACTACTAATACTGGTTTTTGGTCTATAACTTCCGTTTTCGGCAACAAGTCAATCTTATCATCCAACTTGATAACCGCTCCCAATAATTTCTCTGCTTCTTCTACCTTATCCTCCTGTGCTAATTCTTTGGCTTCGGAAATCAAACTAGAATGCACGGGCAAATCTGTACAAGTTTTCTGATACTGGTGTAAAGGTTGATTCATATACCTCTGCCATTCCTCGGCAGTCAAATTACGGCGGGAGCGACGGCAAACTTCATTAACTATACCCTGGGTATTGAGGGAGTTGATCCAGGCAGTATTGTCCGCACTAGCGGTAGCAATATACTTGCCACCGGGGCTGAATTCTACTGCGTTGACTGAGCCATCATGCCGCAGTTTAGTAATTTTTTTACTCGTAGCAACATCCCACACCCTAGCAATATAATCATCACTAGCAGTAGCAATATACTTGCCATCGGGGGTGAATTCTACTGCATTGACATATCCATCGTGGTGTAGTTTAGTAATTTGTTTACCCGTAGTAACATCCCATACCCTCGCAGTTTTGTCACGACTTGCAGTAGCAACATACTTGCCATCAGGAGTAAATACGACATCCCTTAACTCCCCATCATGCTGAAATTGATTAATTTCTTTACCTATAGCAAAATCCCATACCCTCGCAGTTTTGTCACGACTTGCAGTAGCAATATACTTACCATCGGGACTAAATGCCACTGCGTATACTCTATCATCGTGCTGAAGTTTAGTAATTTGTTCACCCGTAGCAGCATCCCATACCCCCGCAGTTTTGTCACGACTTCCAGTAGCAATATACTTGCCATCGGGACTAAATGCTACTGCGTATACTCTATCATCGTGCTGAAGTTTAGTAATTTGTTCACCCGTAGCAGCATCCCATACCCCCGCAGTTTTGTCACGACTTGCAGTAGCAATATACTTGCCATCGGGACTAAATGCTACTGCATATAACAAGTTATTATGCTCCACCTTAGTAATTTGTTTAGCAGTAGCAGCAAACCAGACTCTTGCAGTGTTGTCAAAGCTTGCAGTAGCAATATACTCGCCATCGGGGCTGAATGCTATATCCCTTACCTCATCATCGTGTTGCAGTTGAGTAATTTGTTTAGCAGTAGCAGCAAACCAGACTCCTGCAGTGTTGTCAAAACTAGCAGTAGCAATATACTTGCCATCGGGGCTGAATGCTACATCCCTTACCTCCTCATCGTGTTGCAGTTGAGTAATTTGTTGACCTGTAATAACAGACCAAATTTTGGAAGTATTATCATCACTAGCAGTAGCAATATACTTACCATCGGGGCTAAATGCCACTGCGTATACTCGATCATCATGCTGAAGTTTAGTAATTTGTTCGCTCGTAGCAGCATCCCATACCCCCGCAGTTTTGTCACGACTTCCAGTAGCAATATACTTGCCATCAGGACTAAATGCCACTGCGTATACTCGATCATCGTGCTTAAGTTTAGTAATTTGTTCACCCGTAGCAGTATGCCATACCCCCGCAGTATTATCCTCACTAGCAGTAGCAATATACTTGCTATCGTTGCTGAATGCTACATCCCTTACCTCCTCATCGTGTTGCAGTTGAGTAATTTGTTGACCCGTAACAGCGGACCATATCCCTACAGTTTTGTCACGACTTCCAGTAGCAATATGCTTGCTATCGTTGCTGAATGCTACTACATTTACATCTTTATTATGCTGAAGTTTAGTAATTTGTTCGCCCGTAGCACTATCCCATACTCCTACAGTTTTGTCATTACTCCCAGTAGCAATATACTTGCCATCAGGGCTGAATGTTACTGCATTTACATCTCCATTATGCTGAAGTTTAGTAATTTGTTTGCCCGTAGCAACATCCCATATTCCCGCAGTTTTGTCACGACTTCCAGTAGCAATATACTTGCCATCGGGGCTGAATACCACTGCATTTACATCTCCATTATGCTGAAGTTTAGTAATTTGTTTGCCCGTAGCACCATCCCATACTCCTACAGTTTTGTCATTACTCCCAGTAGCAATATACTTGCCATCAGGGCTAAATGCCACTGCATTTACATCTCCATTATGCTGCATCCCCCAGAAAAAATCTCCCAATAAAGTTAACCCACCTCGTAAAGCTGTATCTGCTAATACAGTAGGCATATTCAGTTTTTGGAATTTCCGCATTGACTCCACAGCAAGCAACACACTTACCTGATGCAAACCTCTATGCCGAACTCTCATTGATTCAGACTCAGCCGCTAACTGACGAGCTAAGGCAATTTCACTTTGTCTTCTCGCCTTAAGCATTTGTGACCCTGAAAATATAGATAACCCCGTCATCAACGTCAAAAAGGCCGATAAAATCACCTTATCTCTCCTTTGCTTGCGTAACTCTCGCTGTTGACGCTCTATTTCCATTTTTTTCAAGTTTTCTAATTCGGCTTTCGTAGTCACAATATATTCCTTTAAAAACTCAGTCAATGGAGGTTGTTTTCTTTGTTTTTCTACTGTCTCCAACCAATCATAAGCTCTAACGCCTTCCTTCCCACGCAACAATAAATCTACACTTTTACCATTTTTTTGCCACTCCAACGCCTTTTGTGACATTTTCGTATGTTCCCGCACATATTCCCTATCTGTATCTAACGTCCGCACTAATTCGCTAAAGTTCGCATAAAAGTCTCCCCTATACCTATTAAAATCTAACCATTGCACTTTTGCCAATTCTGGATGTAATTCCGCAGGATTAACTTTTCGATGCAATACTGTCACAAACCGTTTATTTAAACTTTTGGCATATTCCACTTCATCAGCACAATAAGGAGAATTTACCGACTCTGGAGAAATAATAAATAAGAAGTTATCCGACTGTTCAATTCCGCGATGAATTTCCTGTTGAAAATCTGTTCCTGTAGCAATACTTTCTTGGTCAAACCAAGTTGTTTTTCCCTGACTTTGTAAAGCATCATTTAACAGTCTGGCAAAATCAGAATCTGCTCTTGAATAAGAAACAAAAATATCTAAAACTAAATTAGGTGGTTGTTTAGCACTTTCAGTTATAAATTCTCTTTGTAAATTAGTGGGCAAATTAACCGTTCTATTTCCAGCTAATTCCAGCCAACTTTGATATTTATCCAGATTATAACCCCGTAATAAAATACTAGGGTTACGATTTTGTTCCAGCCATTTCAAAGCTTTGACTAATAAAAATTTATGTTGTTCATAATAAACCGCTTCTGACTGTAATTCTTTGATAAGTTTGTCTATTCCTTCAGCTTCTGATTGAGTAAAATCAATAAATTGTAAATTGTTAATTTCTGTGGGAATTTCTGTTGAATCTGTGGGAGAAATTAATAGAGGAATAATCCGTTTGTTCAGACTCAAAGCATAAGTTAATTCTTGTTGGCAATATTCAGATTTGATCGCTTCATAAGACAATAAATAAATTACATTATCAGATCCGTCAATACCTTGATTAATTTCAGATTGAAAATTTTTACCTGTTTTAATATCAGAATGGGAACTCCAAACAGTAATTCCCTCCCTCATCAAACTTTTCCTAATTTGCTGCATAATATTTTTATCTACTTCCGCAAAAGACAGAAAAACTTGAGTCATTAAATTATTAGCATTTTTCTCACTTTCACAGATAAATTCACAATGTAAATCTGTAGGAAGGCACGGCGGTTGTTCTTCTGTAAACTTATTTTTTAACCACTCTTCTGCTGTTTGGCGTTCTTTTCCTATCAACAAATAACGAGTTTGTTTTTGATTTTCTTCCCATTCTAAACCTTTCACCAACAAATTAGTATGTTGTCTGACATAATCTTGGTGACGGTTAAATAATTCGATTAAATTTGTAAAACTTGTCTCAAAATTATCAATATTTTCTCGAAAATAAACCCAGTTAATTCTACCAATTTCAGGGTGCATATTGGGAAAGCTGGAATGTTTACCTTGTTGTTGATAAATTTCCCATTCTTCTAAAGTTTTTTTTTGTTTCGTTGTTGCCAAATTTCATAAGTAATTTGTTCGACGTGAAGCAGGGGAATAATTCGTTTATTGTATTTAATAGCTAATTCTATTTCTTTGAGACAGTAGGGAGAATTAACAGAATGAGGGGCAATAATAAACAGAAAATTATCAGCTTTTATGATACCATCATCAATTTGATTTTGAAAGTCTACTGCCAGAGGAATATCATTTTGGTCAAACCAGATTTTTAGACCATTTTCTGTGAGTTTTTCATAGAGTTTTGTAGCAAAATATTTACTATCAGCTCGCCCGTAGGAAATGAAAGCATTGTAATATTCTGACATGGTTTTATGGATTGGTAATTAGATTTTTGGAATGGGAATTTGAGGTATGATATCATGTCCGGATAAGAGCGCGATAGAACTTCGTGACCTTTACGCTCCCCGAAAAACTTTCTTCTTCTACTCCTGTGTCTTCTTCTTTATTCCCTCCTGATATCATGTCCGTTGGTATCGTTTGTGTAAAAGTTGGCGTGGATATTTGCAGGAAATTTAAGTTTTTTTCTTGCCTGTTGCCTGTTGCCTGTTGCCTGTTGCCTATTTACTATACAAGACCGATGCTACCGGACATGATATGACTCCTGACTCCTGACTCCTGACTCCTAAAGAATTAAGATTAATATCATACCCGCGCTTTACCAACGCCGATTTTTGGAATGGGAATTTTTATCCCTAATTCATTAATTAGAGCTTGCAACTCTTGCTTGAACAAGTATTGACGTGAGCTATTGATGCCACCACCATCACAATAGACCTCTCCAGAAAAGAGGGAGTAGGGAGTAGGGAGTAGGGAGTAGGGAGTAGGGAGTAGGGGGAAAGAATTTATAATTTCTGTGGGATAATTGATTTGATTTTTTATGATTGGAGATGTCTAATGTAATTTTGATTTTTCCTGAAATAATTCTTTGCTAATAGGTCATAATAGTTACTAATTTTTTTCAGTTGCCTTGGCCAATTCTAGAATATTATGTATCCTTTACAAATCTAACCTTTCTCTACATCAAATTGCCTAGTCATTGTGAAAAATTTTAATATTACTTGAATTTGTGATACTTTAAGACCAATTTCCTGTAAAAATAATATCGATTTCCTAAAAAGATAAAATTATCTATGCAAATTCAAACACCAGAATGGGTAAAACACGCCGTCTTTTACCAAATATTCCCAGACCGTTTTGCTCAAGGTCAACCACCTACCCAAACCAGAAAAGGAATAGACAAAGGTTGGTATCCTTCTACCCCAGAACCTTGGGATGAACCTCCTACTCCTCAAGGTTACAAAGGTGGCAACCTCTGGGGTGTCATCGAACAACTTGACTATATTCAAGACCTTGGTGTCACTGCTATTTATTTCACCCCTATTTTTCAATCAGCTTGTAATCATCGTTATCATACCCATGACTATTACCGAGTCGATCCAATTTTAGGAGGTAATGAAGCTTTAAGGGTATTAATAGATGCTGCCCACGATCGCAATATTAAAGTCGTTCTCGATGGAGTTTTCAACCACGCTAGTCGCGGTTTCTATTTCTTCAACGATATCTTAGAAAACGGTCCCCACTCACCCTGGTTACATTGGTTCAAAATAGAAGACTGGCCTCTTTCTGCTTACGATGGCAGTTTACCTGCTAATTATGTGGGGTGGGTAGGCAACCGCGCTTTGCCTGTATTCAATCACGATAACCCGGAAGTGAAAGAATATATTATGCAAGTTGGGGAATATTGGTTAGAGTTTGGCATTGATGGTTGGCGGTTGGATGTGCCGTTTGAGGTTAAGACTCCTGGGTTTTGGCAAGAATTTCGCGATCGCGTCAAAGCTATTAACCCAGAAGCGTATATTGTGGGTGAAGTCTGGAGTGACTGCGTGCAATGGTTGGATGGCACTCAGTTTGATGGAGTGATGAACTATTTGTTTACTGGTCCAACTATTGCTTTTAGTGCGGGCGATCGTGTGGATATTGACCAAGTTAAAGGTTGTGACTATTCAGCTTATCCAGCTATATCTGCTGTTGAATATGGTGAAAAAATGCAGGAGTTACTGCAACTCTATCCGTGGGAAATTGAACTAACTCAACTGAATTTATTAGACAGTCACGATACAGCTAGAGTTTTAAGTATTGCTCAAGGGGATAAAGCAAGTGTGGAGTTAGCTACTCTGTTGTTAATTACTTTTCCTGGTGCACCTAGTATTTATTATGGTGATGAAGTAGGTTTACCAGGGAAGTTAGACCCTGACTCTCGTCGTGGTTTTCCTACTACTGAAAAATGGGATACTCAAGTTCTGGAATATCACAAACAGTTGATTGCTATTAGAAATCAATATTCTGCTTTGCGTACTGGTAGTTATGAAGTTTTATTTGCTGAGGGAAATGTGTATGTATTTGCTCGCATTTTAGGAGATGAGGAAATTATTGTGGCTATTAATAGTGCTACAGAAGCAGCGAAGGTAAATGTTTCTATTACTCAGTTTAATTCTCGACCTAGTAAAATTGTTTATGGTAGTTGTGAATTTTTATGGCAAGAAGAATCTACTCAATTAGAATTAAATTTATTCCCTAGAAAAGGCTCCATTTTAGTTAACAATTAATCGTATTATAGATTCACAAAGTAGTCAATTATTATCTGTTTTGGCGTTGCTGAATTGAAGTATGAATGCGCATTTTGTTCTGGTTAAGCCCCCGCGCATCCCCCACCCATTGGGGGACTTTTAGAGTTTTATTCCCCCCAAAATTGGGGGGTTAGGGGGGCTTGCATCATACCCAGAATCAGCAACGCCTCTTTTTTACAGCGGTTTTCATTTGGATAGACCACAGTAGGGGCGAACGGCCGTTCGCCCCTACAGGATTTTTGCTTGTGAAGATGTGGTTCATCAATTTGAAAAGCGCTGTAAAGGGTACACTCATGGTGGCGGGCAAGATGCGCGCACCACAAAAGTTTTATTGTTAATATTTGTACTTCATATACTTGCAATTTGCTGTATATATAAACTAATTAAGTAATTGTAGAACAGAAAAATTTGTATTATGACAATAGCATCCAATATCCCAGAAATTTTACTACCTACTGATGCTTCAGAAATAGAGCAAACACTTAATTGGAGAAACTGTTGGTATCCAGTCACATTTATTCAAGACTTACCCAAAAACCGTCCTTATAGTTTTTCTTTGTATGATGAACCTCTAGTTTTATTTAGAAATAATAATGGTCAGTTAATTTGTCTGACAGATGTCTGTCCTCACCGTGCTGCTAAACTCTCAGACGGACAAATAATTGACGGTAAAATCGAATGTTTGTACCACGGTTGGCAGTTTGGGAATGGAGGAGAATGTTTGCATATTCCGCAGTTACCAGCAGATGCTAAAATTCCGGCAAAAGCTTGTTTGACATCCACCCCGGCCTAAAGGCACGGGGATTCCTACCGAGCCGTGGCTCCTCGGCGGGTTGGCATCTCACAGGCTGCTGCTACTTTGGCAGTAGTCTTACACTTGCCTCCATGCCCGTTTTTTGTCTCGGATTGCCCACCCGCGACTAATATATTTATTGCTGCATTCTCGTCTCTGTCGTGTTTTGTACCACAGTTGAGACACTCCCATTCTCGCACTGATAGGTCTAATTTACCACCTTTAAAACCACAACTAGAGCAGGTTTGAGATGTTGCTTCCCACCTGCTTATTACTCGAAAATCGCGACCGTATTTTTCCGCTTTTCCTTCTAATAGCGTTCGGAATTGTCTCCAGCCTAAATCAGAAATTGCTCTAGATAGTTTGCGGTTTTTGACCATACCTGAAACGTTCAAGTCTTCTAAAACAATTGTTTGGTTTTCACGAATTATTTCAGTAGATAATTTATGTAGAAAATTTGCCCTAGTATCCTTTAATTTTGCATGGAACTTAGCAACTCTCAGTCTAGCTTTTTCATATCGTTTCGATCCTAAGGTTTTGTTAGATAATAACTTACTTAACTTTCGATATTTCTTGATTCGTTTTTTGAGTGACTTAGGAGCATCAACCTTTGTACCGTCACTCAATGTTGCAAAAGTTTTAATTCCTAAATCTATACCTACTGAATTTTCATTTTCAGGTAAAGTTTCTGGTTGTATTTCTACTACAAAACTTAAGAAATATCTATGAGCTGAATCTTTAATTACTGTTACTGATGATGGAGCAGCAGGTAACTCTCTTGACCAAACTATTTTCAGCTTTCCAATCTTAGCTAAATAAACTTTGTGTTTGCCTACTTTAAAACCTCCTTTTGTAAACCTAGCAGTCTGTCTTGACTTCCTACTTTTGAATCGTGGAGGTTTTATAGGTTTACCTTTTCTCTTGCCTTTGGTCGATTGAAAAAAGTTTTGATAAGCTTGGTTTAAATCATTTAAAGATTGCTGTAATGGAATAGCAGAAACCTCTGATAACCACTCTCTATCTTCAGTTTTTTTAGCCTGAGTAATAAACTGTTTTTGTAGCTCGGGGTTAACAGGCTTCTTCTCTCCTGATTTGTACTTTTCCTGACAGCAAGCTAGACTATCATTCCAGACAACACGGACACAACCAAATAGTCTTGCTAATCGGTGTTTTTGTCCCCATGTTGGATATATACGGTACTTAAATCTGGCTTTCATAAAATGACTTTTGAACTAACAATATGATAACATAGTCTGTGAAAAAAAATAAACTAAAAAGTCGCCCTAGAAGGGCGAGGCTTTAAACCCAATTTTTCGGTAAAAATGCTCAACCCCTAGAAATGGAAATTTTGGAAAGTTCGATCGCGGGAATAAAATCTAGATTTCGAGGCACTCGTAACCCTAATGACTTTTGGAGATATCTCACATTTTCTGCTCCTAACTTAGTACTATTGAATTTTTCCATTGAAGAAAAGGGTTGGGAGTTTGGGTTGGCGTTGTATTCGATGCCAGTAGGTAAAAACCGATGTAGAGTTTTGACCCGTAGTTATCGCAACTTTTTTGGGTGGAAACTGAAAATGACTCCCCGGTGGATGATACATTTAGGTCAAAGTAAAATTTTAGAGGAAGATTTACCACAGGTTTTAGGACAGCAAGAATATATTGAAAGGACGCAAAAAAGCTTGAAGGAATTATATTTGCCTCTGAAGACTTCCGATACTATTCTGTTAGAATACCGAAAATGGCTTGATCGCTTCGGTTCATCTCTACCTTATTATCAAGGTTATGCTACTTCTAAGACTGGGGAAAAGTGCAGTAAGATTGAGAAGGAAGATGTATCAATGGCTCGATATTATCATCATACTCAATTCTGTAGTTCCTGTAGTCGTGCCCATAAAACAGCTATTCGTTTCAAGCAAATATTTGTGGGAGTTGCGATCGCTCTAGCCGCTTTAGCAATAATTACAGAAGATTTTGCTATTAAGTTGTTGATGGTTTCTGTTTCTCTATCAAGTGTGGGTTTAGCGGTTGTCGCTGAGAAGTTAAAAATTAGGTTTGAACGTTCTTATTCTCGTTATTAAGCAAGACTTACGCATAAACTGGGTTTATCAAGGTAAACTTCACCATTGGAAAGATATAGCATATTTCAATCAAATAATTACAAGGTAAATGGTGAAAATCTTGTAGTGCGGGCATCTTGCCCGCTATGGGTGTACTTCATCGAGTCGCAAAGTGCTGTAATAATGAGGGCAAACCCGGTTTCTTGGTTGGTGTGTGTAAGTCCTGTGTGTCAAAAACCTCCCTTTATCAAACCAAATAAATATGATCAACTAATTTAGAAACTCCATAACAAAAAAAATTGATTATTATGACAATAGCACCCAATATCCCAGAAATTTTACCATCCACTAATACCTCAGCAACTCCAGAAACAGACCAAGAATTTAACTGGAGAAACGGTTGGTATCCAATCACATTTATTCAAGACTTACCTAAAAACCGCCCTTATAGTTTTTCTTTGTATGATGAACCTCTGGTTTTATTTAGAAATAACGATGGTAAATTAATTTGTCTGACAGATGTCTGTCCTCACCGTGCTGCTAAACTCTCAGACGGACAAATAATTGACGGCAAAATCGAATGTTTGTACCACGGTTGGCAGTTTGGCAGTGAGGGAGAATGTTTACATATTCCGCAGTTGCCAGCAGATGCGAAAATTCCAGCAAAAGCTTGTGTACAATCATTTTTGGTGGCAGAAAAACAAGGTATAGTTTGGATGTGGGCTGGGGAAGCAAGGGTGGCTGATGAAAAACTAATCCCCACTGTGGCAGACTTAGATAACCCTACAGTACTTAGTTCAGACTATATGATCGACCTGCCTTACGATCAAACCTACTTCATTGAAAATGCTATCGACCCATCTCACCTATATATCAGCCATGAAGCTACTCTGAATAGTCGTAAACAGGCTCAACCCCTAGAAATGGAAGTGATAGAAACTTCTGCTCGTGGAATTAGAGGTAGATACCGGAAAACAAGACAACAGACTGAAAATTGGATTAATCTTGATTTTATTGCTCCGAATTTAATCACATACAGAGGTTCAACTACCTCAGAAAAATCAAAACGGGTAGGTGGAGCTGCGCTTTATTCACTGCCGACAGGAAAGGGAAAATGCCGAATTATAATCAGAAATTATAGTAACTTTCCCAGTTGGAAACGTAAGTGGCAACCACGCTGGATGGAACATTGGTATCGAGGTAAGTTTTTAGAAGAAGACTTACCTCTAGTAGTTGGGCAGCAAGCACAAGTTCAAAGGTTAGAGCAAAGTTTAAGTTCCCTATATTTGCCGTTGAAAACTTCCGATCTATTAGTAGTTGAATATCGCAAATGGTTGGATAAATACGGAGAGTGTTTACCATTTTATCTAGGTTACAACACTAAGTCATTGCCAGACCAAGAACACTTACAAGTTCATCCACAACCACCTGTGTTAGACCGCTTCTCACGACATACTCAAATTTGTAGTTCCTGTAGTCGTGCGCATAAAACAGCTATTCGTTTCAAGCAAATATTTGTGGGAGTAGCGATCGCTCTAGCAGCTTTAGCAATAATTACAGAAGATTTTACCATTAAGTTGTTGATGGTTTCTGTTTCTCTATTAAGTGTGGTTTTAGCGGTTGTCGCTGAGAAGATAAAAATTAGGTTTGAACGTTCTTATTCTCGTAACTAATATCATATCCGCTAATAGACATCTCTAGAAAAGAGGGAAGAGGGAATAGGAGGAAATAATATCATGTCCGGTTGAATAGTTATTGTATAGTTGGGAGTAGGGGAGTGGGGGAGTGGGGGGGATGAAATATTTAAGTAATTAGGGTTTGCTGAAAAAGTCTTATATCCCACATTCCGCACGTCAATTTGTAACATCAAAAGTAGTATAAAAATTCTATTATTGGTAAATATTTATACTGTATAAATTACTTCTCAAAAGTCAAATTCTCAGTTAAATATTAAGCATAAATACTTGCTATACATGATTAGTCAATCACGGCAGCTATGATTTTCTTCTAAAATTCTGTCTCCTGTCTCCTGTCTCCTGACTCCTTCTTCTATACTACGTTTTGTCGTGCGGAATGTAGGTTATATCATGTCCGTTGGTATCGTTTGTGTAAAAGTTGGCGTGGATATTTGCAGGAAATTTAAGTTTTTTTCTTGCCTGTTGCCTGTTGCCTGTTGCCTGTTGCCTATTTACTATACAAGACCGATGCT
>NZ_JAAHGO010000111.1 GCF_010672455.1 Okeania sp. SIO2C9
GGGGAGTGTGGGGAGTGTGGGGAGTGTGGGGAGATGGGGAGATGGGGAGATGGGGAGTGTGGGGAGATGGGGAGATGGGGAGATGGGGAGAGGGGGAGATGGGGAGATGGGGAGATGGGGAGATGGGGAGATGGGGAGTGTGGGAAGCACAGGGTAGGGTCTCAAAAAAAATATAGGGTTCTAAATATTCTCTGACGACAAAGAATTAGTCCTGCTGGGGGTTAGGGGTGGGTTGACTCCTAAAGAATTAAGATTAATATCATGTCCGGTAGCATCGGTCTTGTATAGTAAATAGGCAACAGCTCATCTGGCAACAGCTCATCTGGCAAGAAAAAAACTTAAATTTCCTGTAGATATCCACGCTAAAAATTTTTTTAGTACCTGGATATACAGAGAAATTACTCAATTGTTGGTATTTTCGACCTGGTTTTCTATAGTTAGTATCTTGTTTTTGTCTGAAAAGAAAATTGATTTTTTGAGTCTTGGCTCTAGTTTTTAACCAGTATGATAACTGGACACAATGAAACTCTCTATCTCCAATAACTACTAGTTGATATGTTTTCAACAAACGTAAAACTGGTTTAATAAGTGCTTTCTGTTCTAGGAAACTGGTACTACCTTTTTTATTCAAAACTTGCCAGTAAATAGGCAAAGCTCGTTTTTTGTAGATGACAGCAATAACGAAGATATTATTATTTTTCCATTGCGTTCTATCTATAGTGAGAATTAAGCGACTGCCATTCCGAAATTCTTGATTAATAATTGCTTGAATAATGGGAAACCAAAATATAGGTAAGCTCAAGGAAAATAATCTTAAAAAGCTTTGAATATGACGGCGACGACTTTCATATTTAATCGGTAAAGGAAAACAAGCGGCCAACCTTTCTATTTTTACAGTTTTATGGACACTCAACGGCCAAACTAAGATTTTTAAAGTTTGAACTTGAATTGCACTCAAATATTATGTAAAATACGACTCATACAGTGAAAAAAAATCCATTTTGTCGGTCTAATTATTCAAATAGATCGACTTTTTTTTACCATAAAATGTGACTGACAGCTACCATTAAAATTGACATAAAAATCAACGTAAATTGGGGGAGAAGGGTTATACCATTTCTCAAAAAGAATGCTATATATGATTGGGTGGGGAAGTGTGGGAAGTGTGGGAGGTGTGGGGAGAGGTAGGGACGTTGCATAAGGGCGTCCGTACGAAAAATCTATACTAACCGACTAATAATTGTCAAAAACAGACTTTTAATCTTAGTAACTATTGAGGTGTTGAAGTATAGCTGAAGTATAGCATTACTTTTGGTAATTGGTATTAGTTACCGAAAAATTGTGGGTATGCGCCTCCCCTTTTAAGGGGATAATAAGCGGTCGATCTTCGCAGCTTCCCGTTGGGTGGGATGGCGAGGTCTCGGAGCCATATCCAATCGACTCCTGTAAAGAAAAATTTTCATCTCTTTGTCAATCCTCTCCTTGAAAAGAAGAGGTAATTATTCATTATTCATTATTCATTATTCATTGTTGAAGCTTTGCGTAACTACCCCTTCTATAAAAATAATTATCATTCTTAAAAAATAAAAATTAATATTTTCTACAGAACTTTAATCCTTTAAACCCTTATCCCACAATAATTTTGAAGTGCTTGTCACCCCGTGAGCTAAAAATCCTCAAATTTTAATTATGACTGAAGTGACAGATAATAACTCAGTAAAAGTCAAAATTACTGACAATGGTTATGGTATGACAGAGGAAGTGCGACAAAAAATATTTGACCATTTTTTCACTACTAAACTAATAGGTTATGGGATTGGTTGAGGATTGTTTATTAGTTATTCAATTATAATAGACAATAGTCAGGGAAAATTGAGTTGTATTTCAACTCCAAAAGTTGGCAAATAACTTTTAATTGATATTCCGATTACCTAAGTTGAATTTGATTTATTTCAGTAGATTAACGAACACAAAACCATCTCTTCTTTAAGAACCAGCAAATTTTTTCTTCTCCCCTATTCCAATTTTTTAGTTAAGCGATTTACTGTCGATGATTATTTATAAGTATTCAGCCGAAAATTATATATACATAAAAAAAAACCTACTTTTTCCTCCTCCCTTTTCTCTCATATCTAGTGCTTCCTATATATTTATAAGTATTTAAATGGACATAGTATAACCTCATATCATCCTTGATGATTGGAAAAAGACCCTTAATAAGATTTATCTATAACAGGTTATCATATACTGATTGATTATCATCTACATAGTTCTATCACAACCTTATTTGAGTTGTGAGATATTGTAGAATTTTAGAGAACAAGGAACAGCAAAAATGAAGTAATCAATTTATCACTAATGATTTATAATTGCTATATATTTATATAATATTCGGTAATCAAAACTGCTTTCAAAGAAGAGCAATTTATATATATCCATAGCTTAATTAAATACTGAAATTTTTCATTAAAAACAATGACACATTTAACTCAATCTCTAATATTTCCCAGTAGTCCTGTACCTCTTAATTCAAAATTCTACATAGAACGTCCTCCCATAGAAGAACAAGCCTATAATGCTATTTGCAAACCAGGCAATGTTCTCAGGATTCGAGCACCTAAAAAAATGGGAAAAAGTTCTCTTGTGAGTAGAATTATCGCTTATGCTCAAGGAATAGAGTACAAAACTGTCAATATAGATTTTCAACAAGCCGATCAGTCAGTTTTTGCTAACTTAAATAAATTTCTACGCTGGTTTTGCGCAAATGTTAGTTTACAGCTAAAAGTTGAGAATATATTAGATGATTTCTGGGATGAAGATATTGGTAGTAAAGTAAGTTGTACAGTCTATTTTGAAGAATATTTACTAGCACAGTTTGATACTCCAATAGTGTTAGTATTAAATGAGGTAAATATATTATTTGAACATCTTGATATTGCCCAAGATTTTTTACCAATGTTACGTTATTGGCACGAACAAGCTCAACAAATTGAAATATTTGAACAACTAAGATGTGTAGTAGTTTACTCCACAGAAATTTATATTAAATTAAATATAAATCAATCTCCATTTAACGTAGGTTTACAAATTCAACTGCCAGAATTTAATGAAGAACAAATACTACAATTAGCACATAAGTATGGACTGAATTGGAAAGGAAAAAATGAACCAAAACAACTAATGGCAATGGTAGGCGGACATCCGTATTTAGTACATCTAGCTATCTATTTTTTGTCTCAACAAGACATAAGTTTAGAGCGGTTATTATTAGAAGCTCCTACTCATGCAGGAATTTATAGCGATCATTTGCGAAGTTTATGGGAAATTTTGCTGCAAAATTCAGAACTTTCAAGTGCATTTAAAAATATTTTAATAGATAAAAACAATGTTGAATTAGAAGCTTTAATTGCTTATAAATTAGATAGTTTAGGCTTGGTGAAGTTTAATTTTAATGAATGTAGATATTCTCGTGAATTGTATCGAATTTACTTTCAAAAAGGAATTGAAAGAACCGAATTAGATTATCAATACCGCCTTGAAGAGTTAGAAAAAGATAACCAAAAGTTAAAGAATTTAGTAAATATTGATAGTCTAACTCAAATTTATAATCGCCGTTACTTCGATCAATATCTAAATGCAGAGTGGCAAAGAATGGCTAGGGAAGAAAGTCCTTTATCTTTGATTTTATTAGACGTTGACTGTTTCAAGCTTTATAATGATACTTATGGTCATCAAGCAGGAGATAATTGTTTACAAAAAGTTGCGCTAACTGTCCGTAACTGTCTGAAGTATCCAACACATATAATTGCACGTTATGGAGGTGAAGAATTCGCCGTAATTTTGCCTCAAACAGATAACAAAGATGCATATTCTGTGGCTGAAAAAATCAGCAATAAAATTAAATTTTTAGCAATTAAGCATATTAATTCTAAGGTTAAATTAGGTATTGTTACTGTTAGTATAGGAGTATCTTGCACTGTTCCTAATTATAAAGAGAATCCTTCCATATTAGTTAGAGCTGCAGATGAAGCTATTTATCAATCTAAAGCACAAGGGCGCGATCGCATTACTATTAGTCCATTTTTGAATTTTAACAGTAGTAAGTAATCGAATTGCCTTGCGCGTAGCGCTATATCACTAATTATCAAAATAATATGGGTCTAAAACCCCGCCTTTTAAGGCTTAATATTTTTGGAGCGGGGCTTAAATCCCCGTTACAAAAATAACTTCTGTACGGGCGAACGGCCGAAAGCTTGCGCATAACTATCGTTAACGCCCCTACTGACTTTTGACTTCTGACTTCGTTAACCGGACATGATATAACACCTAATATCAAATCTCAAAAAGTTTGCTATATATCTTTGTAATTGGGAGATAGGGAAATGGGGAAGTAGGGAGTGGTGAGATTGTAATCAAATATAGCATTACTATTCATATCATGTCCGAAGGTAATTGTTTGTGTAAACCCAAGGGTGAATATCTGGAAATTTAAGTTTTTTTTCTTTTCTTGCTCTTAAGCATTCCTACTTCTTCCCTCTTCCTTCTTCCTTACCTTTGCTATACAATACTGATGCTACCGGACATGATATAAGAAGTGTTATAAAACCTACCAACTAAGAACTTTATGATTACTAATTAAGCGGACATGATATTATACCAAATTCAAAAAAGGTAGTTACATCTTAATTTGTGATTTATTGCTACAATTAAAAATTGTATATATCCATCAAATTTCAAAATTAAGCATTTTTTCCCCTTTTTTATCCAGTTTTTCTTTCCCTGTTGCCTTCCGGAGCTGTTGCCCGTGTTGAGACTGTAGCAATATTTTATGAAATTGGTATTATTCCTTGATTAAGTCAATGCTCTATGATATCCAAAGCACGTCGTTGAAAAAGTTCAGCTTCTCTATACTTTCCTTGCTCATAATAGAGTTGTGCTAAATTCTTCAGACTGTGTGCAACATGACGATGGTCTGCACCAAAGGTTTTCTCATTGATAGTCAAAGCACGTTCCAATAATAGTTCAGCTTCTGTGTACCTTCCTTGCTCAGAGTAGAGTTGTGCCAAATTGTACAGACTGTGTACAATATGAGGGTGGTCTGTACCAAAAGCTTTCTCATTGATAGCCAAAACACGCTGCAAAATAGGTTCCGCTTTTGTATATTTTCCTTGAGAATAGTAGAGTGCTGCCAAGTTGTTAAGGCTATCTTCGATACCGGGATGGTCTGTACCCAAAGCTTTCTCATTGATAACCAAAGCACTATGCAATAGTGGTTCTGCATCTTTGTACCCTTCTTGAGAATAGAATTCTGCCAATTTTTTGAGATTTTTATCCTCGGCAAGTCTATCATGTGATGAGCGTCGGCGATCGCCTCGTCCACGAAACCTTCGTGAGGAAGGTTGCTTGTCAGATCGTGAAAGTGGCAATAAGCTCAGAGCATCATCAGGTTTATAATGTGGTCGAGGTTTGCGTTCGCCTCGTTCATCAAACCTGGGTGGTCGATGTTTGCGTTTGCCTCGTCCATCAAACCTAGGTGGCCGAGGTTTGCGATCGCCTTGTTCATCAAACCTGGGTGGTGGTGGTTGCCGATCGCCTCGTTCATCAAACCTGGGTGGTGGAAGTTGGCGATCAGCGAGGGGAAGTTGACTCTGCATCAAGCGCTCGGAGTCATTTAATTCAAGTTTTTGTTGCCGCCATCCCAAAGCAAATAAACTAATAACTCCTCCCCAAATTAAACTAGGATAAACAAAACGCATCCACATTTTTTTAGGAGTCTGTTTATCCTGAGCTTTTGCTAAAATTGCCAACTGTTCCTCAATCCAATTTAGATTAAAAATTGTCCGATAAATTTTGTTAAAAACAACTAATTTATCTTGTTTTTTGATGACTATTCCTGACAAACGTAGTACCATTTGTATTCGACTTTCATCAGTTTTAACTTCTCCCCGCAGCATAATTTTTCTATATAGTCTCAGTAACTCAGGCGTGAGTAGATTTTGACTAAGTAAATGATGACGAATATATGTTAAATGAGTGGGATAATCTTTTTCCTGCCAATATGTCAAAATATGTTCTTCTACTAACTTATCAAGATCCGGCTCAGTGCTATCTGTATGATCGACAATAATTTGACAAAGTTTCTGAGTTAAAAATGGTTGACCCCCAGTCCAATCAAAAACTCGCCGTAAAATAATTTCCGGCTCTTCTACTATTCCTATTAATCCCTGAGTTAAATTTTTTCCTTCTTGAAAATTTAATGCTGTTAATTCAATCGGATGACCAATATTAAAGGGAGTATGTCTTCCATCTCTAATTAAATCTTCTGGAGTTGCTACTCCAAAAAAACAAAAAATCAGCCGATGATAATTAGAATTTTCATCCTCAGCTCGGCGATTATAACAAGAGCGAATAAAAGCTAAAAATTCATTTTTAAAGGGTAAATTTACCAGTAAGTCAATTTCATCCAGAAAAATATAGATTTTTTCAGTGGAAAAATTCACAAATAAAATCTCTTCAATAAATCTAGCCAAACGCTGGATATTTGTAAAACTTTGATAACCTTCAATCCAGCTTTGATAATCAATCCTATAAGCTAAACCAAATCCCCGAAATAGTTCTTCTAAAAAACCGTCATACCAAGATTGTTTTTGAATAGAAAAATCACCTAATCTACTCATATCTATTGCCGCACATTTACAACCTTGAGACCGTAATTTTTTCATTACTTTTACTCGCAAACTAGATTTACCCATTTGACGAGCATTAAACACATAACAATATTCTCCACTTTGGAGTTTTTCATATAATTCTGCATCTTGTTTTCTCATTACATAAGTGGGGTCATTAGCGGATAGACCCCCACCACTTAATTTATAACTAACCATAATTTTTTAAGAAGGAGACAGGAGTTTTTTTAGGAGACAGGAGACAGGAGTCAGGAGACAGGAGGGAAGAAGAGGGAGTAAGAAGGAAATAGGAGGAATAAGGAGTAGGAATTAGGAGATTATCTGCGTTGTTCAATTGCATTTATATAGGAATCTAAAGGAGTTTTTTTTAGGAGACAGGAGTTTTTTTAGGAGACAGGAGACAGGAGACAAGAGATAGGAGCAATAGGGAGTAAGAAGGAGATTTAAGAAGGAGACAGGAGACAGGAGTTTTTTTAGGAGACAGGAGACAGGAGACAAGAGATAGGAGGAATAGGGAGTAGGAATTAGGAGATTATCTGTGTTGTTCAATTGCATTTATATAGGAATCTAAAGGAGTTTTTTTTAGGAGACAGGAGTTTTTTTAGGAGACAGGAGACAGGAGTCAGGAGACAGGAGGAAGAGGGAGTAAGAAGGAGATTTAAGAAGGAGACAGGAGACAGGAGTTTTTTTAGGAGACAGGAGACAGGAGACAAGAGATAGGAGGAATAGGGAGTAGGAATTAGGAGATTATCTGCGTTATTCAATTGCGTTTATATATGAATCTAATAGTTTACTTACTTCTTCTAGATCCAGTAGAAGTTTTGAAGTATCTCCATATCCAAGGTCATTTGCCAAAATTAGGTAATACCGACTTTCTTCTAGTGAACCTTGTGCAATATTCAAAAATCGGATTTTATCTACTAAACCCTTTTTTCTAAACCCTTCTACTATATTAGCTGGTACTGATACAGATGCTCACCTTAACTGACTTGTTAATCCATAGGTTTCTGTTTTGGGAAAATTGCTGCTAAAACCATAGACATCTAAAACAAGTTGATGTGCTTTTTGCCAAACTATTAAATCTCGAAAGTTTTTAGCAGGTTCTCTTTTTATTCTGACTCCTGATTCCATCTTCAAACTACGCTCCAAAAAACATAATTCTAACTCCTAACTTCCAAAAAGCCAACTCCTGTCTCCTGTCTCCTGTCTCCTGACTCCTTCTTCCACTTCAAACAAGTTGATGTGCTTTTTGCCAAACTATTAAATCTCCAAAGTTTTTAGCAGGTTCTCTTTTCATTGTGACTTGTGATTCCAAAAAGTATCACTATAACTCCTAACTTCCAAAAAACCAACTCCTTCTTCCAACTCCTGACTCCTAAAAAAACTCCTGTCTCCTGTCTCCTGTCTCCTGTCTTCTTCTTTCACCCCAACCGTTCCTGGAAATATTGTCGATATAACTGACAACGAGGTTCAGCATCATCACCTTTAATTGTAATTAATCCCATAGCTTCTAATTGATGTAATTCTCGATTTTTATTGGGTAAACGTACTGGAGAATTACTTTGTAATATTTTGTGAAAAACTGCTTTAATATTTGTCTTTTCTAATATTGTTTCTAAATGTCTACTTAAATGTTCTTGATAAATTCCACTTTCAGTAGGAGCATATTTTAATAGTTCCGTAATAGTTAATTCATCCTGAGACATTTTGTACAATCCTAATCTGATTAAATAAGGATGTCCTCCCACCATTGACATTAAAGGAGCAACTATTTCTGACTCAAGTTGATGTAAGTATGCTAACTGAGTTACCTGCTCTAATGTAAATTCTTTTAACTCTATAGGTAAACCGACATTAAAAGGAGATTGATAAATATTTAATTTGCCATGATATTCTGTAGAATAAGCAATTATCATTCGTAGATTTTCCCAAATTTCTAAGTTATTGCTTTCTTCATACCAACTTCTTAACATGGCAAAAAAATCTTTGGATATTTCTGGATAATTAAAAATTTCATCCACTTCATCTAAGAGTAATACTACTTCTTGTTCTAAATGATAGAGTAGTGCTTCAAATTCTTGAGTGCAAGATATTTTCGCATTGTGATTATCCCAAATTTTCCAGCTTGGACTATCGGTAAACCTACTTTTGATATTTTTGTTGAATGCTTTCAGAAAATTATTAATATTACTGATATTTTCTGGTTCAATTAAGCTATCAAATCTGAGATAAATCGGAATATATTTATTATTATTGGCTTTTGCTTGTATCCTTCGCAACAAAGAAGTTTTACCCATTTGTTTTGGCGCTTTTATTCTCACTAGCGAACCAGGGTCTTCTATTTTTTCATAACATTCAGACTCAATAGAACAACGTTTAATTCGATAACGTTCTATATAAAAAGGAGAGTCTGGTTTTTCTGGTCTACCAGGAAGAATAATTTTGTTAGTCTTAAAACCATAGTCAGCTCTTAACTGAGGATGGACTAAGTTTGATTGATATTTGCTGAATGTTTCAAATAAAAATTCCCGAAATGAACTATGATTCTTGGGTAGATTAAATTTGGTAGCGATCGCTTTTAATTTTTTCCCTACATTTGACGTATCCCATTTCATTGACTGAGCAATTTGTTCATATTTATTACCTGCTAAAAATAAGCTTAGTGTTTTTACTTCATCATCTGCCAACCCAGAGTAAATATGTTCAAAAATTTGTTTATTCATCAATTTTATTTTTAAATTTGACTAAAATTAATGTAAGCATTCAGCCGTCAGCTATCAGCTATCAGCTATTGCTTTTAGTTAGTAATAAAAGCTTTCTTAATTGAGGCATAATTTATACTTAACTATAAGAGATTATCTGAGAAGTCCCATTTGCTACATCCAAGCCCCCGCGCATCCCCCAAAATTGGGGGACTTTTAGAATCAAATTGTCTTGTTCCCCCCAAATTTGGGGGGCTAGGGGGGCAAAATTCAGTATCAAACAAGCCCCCGCGCATCCCCCAAAATTGGGGGACTTTTAGAATCAAATTATCTTGTTCCCCCCAAAGTTGGGGGCTAGGGGGGCAAAATTCAGTAAAGCTGATAGCTGAGAGCTGACCACTGAATGCTTACTTTAAGAGAAACCTTGACTACTGGATAAAATGTGAATCATATTTTCAGGAAAATTCCTTACTATCCACTGAATGTGAAAATATTTTCACATTGATTAGCGATTAATTCATTTCTCTAGTTAGTGAAAATTTCAGGTGAAATTTACTGTCATTTATTCCCAATTTTGAATTTAGCTGAATTAAGATTATTTGTAAAGGGAAGAAAGATAATTTTAATCCAAGCTGATAGCTTTTAGGGCGTTGCTGATTCTAGGTATGATTTTGCTCCCCCTAGCCCCCAAAATTGGGGGGAATAAAACTCTAAAAGTCCCCCAAGATTGGGGGATGCGCGGGGGCTTGACCAGCACCAAACAATCACACACTCATACTTCAATTCAGCAACGCCTTAACTACTATAAATTCATCATCAAGCAAAATAATTGCTTCCCTAATTCCCCTTTCACAATAGTCAGAAATACAGACAAAAAAGATGAACTCATTATTAGAAGAACAGCAAAATTTCGACTCTGAAGATACTAATAATAACATCAATCTCACCCTCGATCCGGAAACTCAACTCGTAACAGTAGATGACTCTTCACCAAGTATTTCCGTTTTATGGGACCGAGCAGTACAACAAGCAGTTATCAATACTTCCCCTGGTCCAACCATTGCTTCCCGTGCTTATGCGATCGTACACACAGCTATCTACGATGCATGGAGCGCTTACGACCCATTAGCAGTAGGAACTCAATTAGAAGATGACCTACAGCGTCCCCTATCAGAAAACACCGATGCCAACAAAACTGAAGCCATGAGTTTTGCTGCTTATCGAGTACTCTCAGAATTATTTCCCACTCAGACAGACCTTTTCAACGAATTGATGGCTGAACTTGGATATGACCCTGACAACACAACCACTGATACAACTACTCCTGCTGGCATTGGTAACGTTGCCGCCGAAGCACTATTAACATTCCGTCGAAATGATGGCTCAAACCAACTAGGAAATGACCCCAATGGTGACGGTACTCCCTACTCCGACATCAGTGACTATGAACCTAGTAATCCCATTGGAGACCCCATTGACATCGAATCATGGACTCCCGAAACAATTCCCATTGATGCTGAACCTGGTGAAGAAGAACGAGTGCAAACATTCCTCACTCCTCAGTGGGGTGATGTCATACCTTTTAGTCTCGCTGCAGGTGATGTATTTCGACCAACAGCACCAGAACCATTCTTGCTAGTAGATGGTGAGGTAGACTTGGAAGCACGCACAATTACTCTAGCAGACGGTTCAGTTGTCGAAATCACTCCAGATATTATTGGCACTATTATTAATCCTGCATTCATTGAGCAAACAGAAGAAGTTATCGCAATGAGTGCTAACCTCACAGACGAACAAAAGTTAGTTGCAGAATTTTGGGAAGATGGTGGTGGTACATCCTTCCCTCCAGGAACTTGGATGACTTTCGGGCAATTTGTCTCAGCTAGGGATGACAATACATTAGATGAGGATGTCAAACTATTCTTTAACTTGGGTAACGCAGTATTTGATGCCGGAATTGCCACTTGGGAATCTAAAACTTTTTATGATTATGCTCGTCCAGTACGAACAGTGCGCGAACTAGGGGAACTAGGATTAATTGGGGAATTTAATCCAGAGCTTGGTGGTTTTGCCATCGATGCTTGGGCAGGTCCTGGAGAAGGGACTCAAACTATTTTGGCTACTGATTTTCTCACCTATCAAACTCCTGGTGGAGACCCTTCACCTCCTTTTGCTGAATATGTATCTGGTCATAGTACCTTCAGTGCTGCTGCTGCTGAAATTCTCCAACTGTTTACTGGTAGCGATGATTTTGGTGCTTCCATAACTTTTCAAGCTGGTGAGTCTCGTTTTGAACCTGGTGTTACACCGGAAGAACCTATAACTTTGGAGTGGGCAACTTTTAGTGAAGCTGCTGATGAAGCTGGTATTTCTCGTCTTTATGGTGGTATTCACTTTGAAGATGGCGACCTCAATGGTGGAGAGTTGGGGCAACAGGTAGCAGAAAGTGTCTGGCAAGAAACTCAGTTGGCGATCGCTCCTAATGTTACTATCGGTACAAATGAAAATGATGATTTAATCGGGACAACTGCAAATAATCTCATATATGGAAATAGGGGTGATGATATCATCGAAGGTTTAGATGGTAACGACTTGCTTCACGGAGGTAAAGGTGACGATCTACTTGATGGTGGTATAGGAGATGATATTATTGGTGGTCAAGTCGGTGATGATATTCTCACTGGTGGACTTGGTGGGGATATGTTTGAGTTCGGGTTTGGTGATGGTGACAATATTATTACTGATTTTGAAGATGGAATAGATGTCATTGGTTTAGATGATGGTTTGAGTTTCGAGCAGTTGACAATTTCTCAGATAGGAAATGACACTCGCATTAGTGCTGAACGACTTTCGATTACATTACAAGGTGTACAGGACAGCGCGATCGGTATTGATGATTTTCTTGAGATTGTTTGAGTAATATTATCAGGAGTCATACCAATGCTCAAAAGTATTGCTGTAGCTCATTGAAAGGAGGGAGGTTGCATGCAACGTCCGTACAGAGTAATATGATGTCCGGATAAGAGCGTGATCAAAAAACTTTCTCCTTCTTCTCCTGTTCTTCTTTCTTCCCTCCTGACTCCTGTCTCCTGTCTCCTGTCTCCTCCGTCATTATTTATTTATAACTGTTCAACCGGACATGATATAACTGTTCTACTGAATATGAAATAACTCATTTACTTTGACACATAGTATTTTGACAAATTTATGAAAATATGATACCAGGTACTAGAAAAAATAAGGAGATACTATGTTATATTATCAAAGCTTACGCATGAGCTACGAAAAACTAGGATTTGAGATGGCTATCCGTTCCGGACTGCTGCGCAAACCCTATGGGTCGCTTCGGACGAAAATACGTTGTATTGCATAAGTCCTAATTATGTCCGGATAAGAGCGTGATCAAAAAACTTTCTCCTTCTTCTCCTGTTCTTCCTCTTCCTTATTACATCTCCTGTCTCCTGTCTCCTGTCTCCTGACTCCTTCTTCCATCTTCTGACTCCTCCGTCGTTTATTTATAAATATTCAACCAAAATGATATTAGATACAGCACCATTTGCTAACTACTTAGGTTTATTCGCATTAATATGCTATATCCTCACTTTACTACCAACAATTTTGAGGATTGTTTTTCCAGCAACCAAAAAAACAGAACTTCCTAAATTTTTATTGAAATATCGTCGCCAAATAGGTGTAATTGCTTTTTTATTTGCTCTTGGTCATGGAGTTTTGCTACTAAACAAAAGAAACTTTGATGTTTTTGATTCCCAAACATACTCGATATATGCAACAGGAGTAGTTACTTTAATTGTTTTCGCACTCCTAGCAATCACTTCCAATGATTGGAGTATAAAAAAAATGAAGAAAAATTGGAAGAAATTACATCAATTGACATATTTTGCCATGTTTATTTTAGTCTGGCACGTCATATACACAATGTGGGGTCATTGGAGTCATATCACCCCATTAGGAGTAATCGGAATTACTGGCACCACAATTTTATTTATTGCTAGAAAACTAATAGAGCGCAATAAAAAATCATAGCAGGGAATAGGGAATAGGGAATAGGGAACAGGGAACAGGGGGGAAAACATTTCCCTGTTTGAGGTTCATCATCAGCATAAGTTCCAAGCAACTTGTTCTTTGCTATAGCAAAAATAAAAGCCGAAAATTAAAGTAACCAATACAGAACTTACGCATGCTTCACCTTGACAACGCCAGATGTAGGGGCGAATGGCATTCGCCCTCACTTGATTTAATGTCCGTGCCTAAATCCTGCAATAGTAAAAATTAATCATCAACTTTTCCAAATTAAGAAATATCAGGATTAAAATCTATGCTAACTCCACAACAGTTCCGTCAATATGCCACAATAATAGCAGCAACTACTGTAACAAATATTAGTGGGTTATGGTTGTGGCGATCGCTTTCAACACCAACTACAAACTTGACTCAAGAACCAGAAAAAACAACCCTACCCTCCCTTACTCTTTCCGGACACAAAGGATGGGTATATGCAGTTGCTATCAGTCCAGATGGTAAAACCATGGCCAGCAGCGGTTATGATGGCACGATTAAAATTTGGAACTTCAGCAATGGTCAGTTGCTTAATACCATAGATGCTCACAAAGATGCCATCGAATCTCTTGCCATTAGTTCAGATGGAAAAGTCCTCGCCAGTGGTAGTTGGGATAACCGCATCAAACTTTGGCATCTTGCCAGTGGTAATCTCATTCAAACTCTCGAAGGTCATACCGATGATGTGAAAGCTATAGCTATTAGCGTTGATGGTCAGACTCTTGCTAGCGGAAGTTATGATGGCACAATCAAAATTTGGAATCTTAAAACTGGTTCTGTTGAGAGGAATTTTAAACATTCCAGCTCCATCAAATCTTTAGCTTTTAGTCCAGATGGAAAAATGCTTGCTAGTGGGAGTAAAAATGGTCAAATCAAAACTTGGCAAGTGAATACAGGTAAACCACTCCACTCATTAGCAGCACATAAAAACACAGTTTGGGCGATCGCTTTTAGTCCCGATGGCAAAATCCTTGCTAGTGGGAGTCAAGACCAAAAAGTTAAGTTATGGCAGATAGAAACTGGTCAACTTCTATGCACTCTAGACGGACATGACAAAGCAGTTTTATCTGTTGCCTTTAGTCCCGATAGTCAGACTCTTGCCAGCAGTAGTTACGACAAAAAAATTCATCTGTGGGATGTAGATACAGAAGAACTACTAGAAACATTTAAAGGTCATGCTAAACCTGTTTGGTCTGTAAATTTTAGCCCTGATGGACAAACTCTTGCCAGTGGAGGTGCCGATAGCACAATTAAACTTTGGTCTATGTCTGCTTTGAGTAATAAACAGTTACAGAATACAACTGCTTCATCTGCTGTGGTAGAAGTTGTTGCGTCAGAGATTACCGATCGAGCTAAATTAGAGGAGTTAAACCAAAAATTGTATGACAAAATTGACCAAAGTTGGGAAAAAACACCAGTATGGTACGAAAATTTAGTTTTTTGCATAACAGTTAACGTTGATGGAGCGATCGCCAAATTAGAAACTATGAATGAACCTGCTAATAAGTATGCAGAGCAAACACCTTTACCCAAGTTATTCAATACTGCTAAATCTGAAATTACCGAGCAGAAGTCTGTTGCTTTATTCCGAGTAGTGATGACTCCAACAGGTGTACTTGAAGTTAGTCCTTGGTCTGGTTGGTTATAGTGTGAATTGCTTTAGATGAGCAGTTTTTTGAACTTTATTTGAAATTATTGAGGAACTAGTGCCGCTACGCGGAAGTTAAAAGTCAAAATTCATGCATCGAGTGCTAATTGGCGAGGTGTCCTACGGGGCGCCTACTGTGCGGAAGTAATTCCGCACACAGCCCCTCCAGAATGTAAGACGCACATCTGACAGTCAATCATTTTTGATTTGTAATTGTTTTGGGATTTTGTAACTGGTCAGTTATTTCCGCCATGCTGCACTAGAAACTTTTCTGGACACAAAGACGTTGTGTTCTTCAAAATATGAAAGAAGAAATTAAAAAGTGGTAGTGGTGTACAAGTAGTGCTCTTCTTAAAAAAATTAAGTGGGCAAGCAAATACTATTCCTCTAAAACGATTGAATTAGATATATTTTCTCTTGCCTTCCGGAGCTGTTGCCTACCTTGACAATAAATCACTACATCTACAGGACTACCTAATATCAAATCCGGTAGCATCGGTGTAATTAGATGGAGGGATGGGGAGATGGGGGGATGGGGAGATGGGGAAATATTTGGTAATGGTTGAAGATGGAACATTTTTTTATACCGAATTACAGCGCTTTTCAGATGGATGAACCACATCGTCATAACCAAAACCTTGTAGGGGCGAACGGCCGTTTGCTTCGCATAACTATCGTTAACGCCCCTACTGTGGTCTATCGAAATGAAAACCGCTGTAAACGGATTTGATATAAAAAGTTAACTAATATCATGTTCGGTTAAATACTTATAAATAACTGTTGTCAGGAGTCAGGAGTCAGGAGTCAGGAGGGAAGAAAGGAGGAATACATAGGAAATATTGGAGAATAGTATTGATAATTTCAGTATTTCTTTTGTACTGTCGGTACTATCAGTCCTTAAATTTTATTGTAACTGATTATCCGAACATGATATAACTATCATTAGACATCTGTTCAACAATGAATAATGAATAATGAATAATGAATAATTACCTCTCCTTGAGAATAAATTGAAGAGGATTGACAAATTCATGAAAATTTTTTTTCACAGGAGTCGATGGTCGGACAGCTCCGAGACCTCGCCATCCCATCCTAGGTCATGCTGCGCAAACGACCGCTTATTATCCCCTATCCAAGGGGAGGCGCATACCCACAATTTTTCGGTAAAAATCCAAAATAAAATCAATTCTCACACTAGATATATCAATTATTTTCCCTCCTGGGAGGGGGAGGGGCGAGGGGTAGGTTTCCTAATGCCTACTGCCTACTCCCTCATTTGGTGGAGATGTCTATTGATATAATATTATGTCCGAAGGCAATCGTTTGTGTAAAAGTTGGCGTGGATATTTGCAGGAAATTTAAGTTTTTTTCTTGCCTTCCGGAGCTGTTGCCTTCCGGAGCTGTTGCCTATTTACTATACAAGACCGATGCTACCGGATTTGATATAACTTATGCCTAAGTCATAAATTATATCAAGTCCAGATAATTAGTGATCAAAAAACTTTCTCCTTCTCCTCTTCTTTCTTCATTCTTTCCTCTCTCCTGACTCCTGACTCCTGACTCCTGACTCCTTTTGAAATAACTTTTCAACCTGAAATAATATTACCCATGATGAGTATGGATTAATTTACCTTCATCGGGAATAGAGATTTGTAACTTAGTCTTTTTCCGGTTGACTTGTGCTTTTACCCAACCTTCACTAACCATTACCTCCAAACATTGAATAGCTTGATCCATTGCTAAAGGAATATGCTCTGGTGGAACATTGACACTAAAAGCTTCCTTCAATAGCTTAACAATCTCATCCATTTCTGAAGCACGGTTAAGAACACGGAAAATCACCCCGTAAATTCCTGTAATAGGTAATTGATGTTCCCCTCTGACGTAACACTTCACTTGAGCAATATGACCTTGAACATAGAGAGGTAGATATTCTTCTTTTGCACCTTTTAAATCAAGTTGAAAGACATTGTAGCCACTAATTTCCCAAGCAGATTTTTTCTTAGCAAAGCGCTGTAAGACGTGTTTCATCGAAGCGAGGTCGAATCCACCAATAGCAGTTTCTTGTAAATTATCGTTGGTAAAACCACCTTGAGCTAACCAGCGAAAAGCTTCTTCTGGACTTAAACGTAATCCTGCATCTTTAGCAATCTCTTTACAATGCTTTTGTAAATCTGTAAATTGACCATTAGCTGCATACCAATAGTCAGCAAAACGAATATGTTGTTGAATGCGTCTTCGTTGGTTATCCTCGTAATGGGTTTTTAGCCAAGTAGGGTTACTTTTACCTCGTTCCAATTCTAAAATTGTGTATGCTGCTTCCCTTGCACTCACATGAGTTAAAGTCATTCCCGCAGCAAGAATTGGATCTGCAAAACCTGCTGCTTCTCCAGCCATAAACCAGTTTTCTCCTACCATTCGCTGAGAAAGGAAAGACCAGTCTTTTGTAGTTTCAATGTTACCTCTGCTAGTAGCATTAGCGATCAGTTCACCAATTCGAGGTTCACTCTGGAGTGCTTCTTGATAGATTTCCTCTGGTCGTTTTTTCAGTTTTTTGTAATGTTCAGCTGGACAAATAAAACCAATACTGGTGCGAGTTGGTCCGAGGGGAATAAACCAAATCCAGCCATGAGCAAGACTCATCACTTGAACGCGAGTCCCTCCCACACCTATTGTGTCAGCCCATTCTGCGTTAGTCCAGTAGTCCCAGATGGCGATATTTTGTAGTTTTGTAGGAATATCACTTTTGATACCTAAAGCACGTCTTAAGACTCCGATATGTCCAGAAGCATCGATATAATAACGGGCGGTGATTTGTTTTCCATTACTTAGATGTAAGGAATTAATTCGATCGCCTTGAACATCTACTTTTGCTACAGCAGTTTCTTCTTGAACTTGGCAACCCAATTGTTCTGCGTGACGCAGGAGAATATCATCATAAATAGAACGGTCAACTTGAAAAGCTGTGAGGATACGTTGTCCTTGATATTGAGCAGGACGGGGTTCATTTTTAAATTCAGAGGGAGAGACAAAATCAAAATCCCAAAGTTCTGAACTTTTACCCCAACGATAGGTTGCACCAATTTTAATGGGGAAATTAGCAGCTTCTACTTTATCCCAACAACCCATTTCCACCAGAATATCGCTAATAGCTGGCAGTTGACTCTCTCCGACATGATCGCGGGGAAATTTTTCTTTTTCAAGAATTAAGACTCGCAGGTTAGGATTATATTTTCTTAAAAAAGTACCAGCAGTGCTACCCGCAGGACCTCCGCCAACAATGGCTACATCGTAATGGTTTTCTTGCAGTTGGGTATTCATCTTTATAAAATAGGGCTATCAATAATTTAACTAAATCAGAGAACCAGAGTTTTGCCCCTGGTTGTCTATCTCTGAATTACTTTTGCTGGAGACAGTTATATTATTCTCCTTTAAGCTTGCGCTTGAGACCAGATAACCAGCCAAAAGCACCCATAGCTAGGAATCCTAAAATACCTGTGGGTTCTGGAGTTGATTGAATATCGTCATCGAAGTTAGTGATTGTCAATGTATAAGAAGTAGGTAAATCTTGAGTACCAGCAACTATATCATTAATGTTAGTTGTAAAATTAGCATTCCAACCAGATACGACTAAAGTATAGTCGCCAGCTAAGAGAGTTCCATCTACTCCTGGTGTTTTGTCTGGTGCGGCTAAAGGATCGGCACCACCAAAGGAAAGTTCAGAATCGAAAAGAGGACCGCCATCGTCATCTTCTGCTACTTTGAAACCATTTGCGTCATAGAGTCCAATATCGGTATCATTATTGTTAAGTGTGTTAGTTGCAATATTCAGCCAATCATTGATATTGTCAATATCATCGTCAAGGGTGAAGTTGAAAAAGTCTAAATTGCCGTTACCAGCATCAGCACCTGCTTGAACAAGTGATGTTCCATCATTGGAGAGGGAACCCAGATTGAAAACCGCAGCTTTTGCAGGAACTTCTAATGCTGCTAAACCAAACACAACGCCAGAGGTAGCAACTGCAAATTTTGTGAAAGTGTTGATATTATTGTTAGTCATTGATTTCTTGGGAATATTTATTGCCTACAACATTAACTTAACTTCCCCCCCCCAAATTTCTACAACCCCCTTATGCTCTACTTTACAGAATCTTTAATTTTGCCGATGATGTTTTTAGTAGTTAAAATTAGTGGAATTAATTACTAGATCAAGCTTTTAGGTGTATAGCTATGCTAAGAATGATTATAAAGTTTTTATAAAGATAGATCGTATAGTGACACCAGGAAGTACATTTGGGAGTAATATAGAAAATATACGGAGATTTCTATTCCATCACATTAACTACAGAATGAGACCGAACACTTTCCAAAAAAGCATCTACATCTTCATCCCTAGTATTAAAAGCAGTTACAACTCTAATTATAGGGAAAGTTCCCTCCTGCCAAACATAAAACTCAAAACCATCCGCTCTCAAACCAGTAACCACAGACTCAGGAATTTCTACAAAAATTTCATTTGCCTCCACTGGATGACATAACCTGACCAAAGGAAACTTGACCAAACCTTGCGCTAATTTTGTAGCCATCTGATTAGCATTACTGGCATTTTTCAACCATAAATCATCAGTAATATAAGCTTCTAACTGAGCAGACAAAAATCGCATTTTTGAGAATAAATGCCCACTGCGTTTGCGACGGTAGCCAAATGTTTTTGCTAATTCTTGATTAAAAAAGACCACTGCCTCCGCTGCCATCGCTCCATTTTTAGTGGCTCCAAAACACAATACATCCACCCCCACTCGCCAAGTTATATCTGCTGGCGCACAACCCAAACTAGCAACAGCATTAGCAAAACGCGCTCCATCCATATGTAGATAAAGATTGCGATCGTGACTTAATTTAGCTATTTCAGCTATATCTTCCGGTAAATAAACCGTTCCCGCTTCCGTTGCTTGGGTAATACTAACTGCTGCTGGTTGAACATGATGCACTATACCAATACCAGCTTTTTCTAATGCTGTTGCTAAGTCAGAAGGATGAATTTGAGCATCTGTACCACCAAGCGTCACCAATTTCGCACCACCCGTATAAAATTCTGGAGCACCACATTCATCTACATTAATATGAGATTCAGCATGACAATAAATAGCTCCATAAGGAGGAGCGATCGCCGATAAAGCAAGAGCATTAGCAGCAGAACCCGTAGCAACCGGGAAAATTGTCACAGGAGCTTCAAACAATGTTGAGAATTTAGCTTCCAAGCATTGTGTATATTCATCTGCACCATAAGGCATCCCACACCCTTCATTAGCAGCTATCACAGCAGCCATAATTTCTGGACATACCTCAGTGACATTATCACTACAAAAGTTCATATTTCCCATATTGTTAACTTGATTTTGCTAAAGGACTAAAAAAATTGGCGTTGCTGAATAAATGTATGATTTCACAGGAGTCAGAAGTCGTAGGGGCAGATGGCCATATAGCCTGATATAGAATCCGGTTATATAGTATATGTTCATTATTCAATCTCCCCATCTCCCCATCTCCCCATCTCCCAATCTCCCCATCTCCCAATCTCCCCATCTCCCCATCTCCCCATCTCCCCATCTCCCAATCTCCCCATCTCCCCATCTCCCCCAACAATACAATTAAGTATTCAACTGGATTTGATATTACTCGTTACTCGTTACTCCTTACTCGTTACTCCTTACTCCTCAGTAATACGATAACTAATTCCCGGATTCTATATGACGGCATGGACTTCGCAATTGCGCCCCTACATGATATCAGTAGGTACAAAGGAGTTTTTCCGTGACTAAGATAGTGGAACTTACACGCTCGTAGAGTCTATATTTACCTGAATAACGCAGCACCAAATATTAATTACTGCTGATCAATAAACATCTCCGGAAACTAAGTTTTTGTCCAGGTATGATATCAAATCCGTTTAATTCGGTATACAAAAATGTTCCATCTTCAACCATAACCAAATATTTCTCTCACTCCCCATCTCCCCATCTCCCCATCTCCCCATCTCCCCATCTCCCCATCTCCCCATCTCCCCATCTCCCCATCTCCCAATCTCCCCATCTCCCCATCTCCCCATCTCCCCCTCTCCCCATCTCCCCATCTCCCCCTCTCCCCATCTCCCCATATCCCCATCTCCCCATCCCCCCCTCTCCCCACCCCCC
>NZ_JAAHGO010000112.1 GCF_010672455.1 Okeania sp. SIO2C9
ATATGTCTGTCAACAAGTCGCATTCACATGAATTATTTCCTAAGCTTTAGTTACCTGTTTAATATTAACACACTTTTCTACTTCTAGCAACTATTTTATACAATTTTCATTCAACAGTTAATCACCCTCTAATTTCTGCAAAAGATTTTCCTTCGGATAATTCTTTACAGGTATAATCAAAAATGCAAAATCAACGATAACAGTGAAAAATATCCTGGAAAAGACTGGTGTGCCAATTTCCAATTCAGTTCTCAAGTCTGAAGACATTGAGGTTTTGATTCAAAAACCAGAGGATATGAATCAAGATGAGCAATGTCCAGTCGATCGGCAGGCTACTCAGCAAGAGGAAGACTCTATGTTTGCTCGTTCTTTGACCAGTTTTTTGCAGAATTTAAGTGTTCTATATTTGCTTCTATGCTTACTTCTATCCCACAAGACAAGAGCATAATCATTTTGATTAGGGATGTAGACTCAAAGCTAAAAGGTATTGAATTTGAATCTGAAAGTGGTGAAGTTATTAGACATAACGGTTCCTCTACATTTGGTGACAGTAAGACAGGACTTCGAGTTTATAAGTTTAATGAAAAACTACCTCCCAAAATACGACTAAATTTGTACTTCTTCAGAGCTGACTCAGTAGTGAAAGTTCCATTTAAAGCAGTTGATATACCACTACCTTGACATCTTCAGCAAATATAAACCTTTTTTTGAAATCCTCTGTAGGGAAGTTTCATAACTTCCTTAATTTATCAAAATAATTGGAGGGAGCAAGATGCTCCCACTGATTTTGTCCTTGACCAAAATAATGACAATAGACCACAGCTTTGTTGCATGAAAGTAGCGTTCTTAACATCCATTCCGCAGCTTAATCGCTTTCATAGAGCGATTATTGATGTTATATTTATCTATTGTCCAATAGTTATTGCTCTGCTGAGAAAGCGTTGGCGGAGGATGGTGGCGGCAGCTTAATCACTCTATGAAAGCGACTATTGATGTTCTATTTACTATTGTCCAATAGTTATTGCTCTGCTGAGAAAGCGTTGGCGGAGGATGGTGGCAGCTATATCGCTCTAAGCACGCAACTATTGATGTTCTATTTACTATTGTCCAATAGTTAGGGCTGACCGTTAAAATCTCAAAGTTTTTACCTGTAAAGGTTTCAGCTTTTTGATTTCAAATACTGATGTTCTATTTATCTATTGTCCAACAGTTACAGCAGTTTCAGCGCGTTATTGTTGTAGATATGCACAAGCAAGTGCGACAGCTATATACTTTCATGCAACAAAGCCATAGACGACCATTACAATGCACCACCACCTTGATTTTTAGGATATCGACTAAGAGCAAAAGAAAATAATATCCAATATCAAGTTCAAATAATTAGCGATCATACTGTAAGTTTTGTTTTGCACCACCACCTGTTGGCAGAGCATTTCGTTTGCGTAGCATTCCAAAGGAAAGGAAAAATTGCGATTCACAACCCAATAATCCCAACAATAAAGATTGGTTTGTTGGGTTTCCTTTGTCAACCCAACCTACAAACTAGATGTAGGGGCGAATGGCATTCGCCCTCACTCGATAGTAAAAAAATAAAATAATTATTAAAAAACTCACCAACTATGGTAGGCTTTCTTTAACTCTTTGTCCATAAACATTTTATCCCTCATCATAGGTATGAAATAAATCATGGACACAGATATATAAAGCATAGATAGATATTATCAATCCTATTAACCATGACAATTACTACAGCACCATTTCCAATTGACATAGGAAGCTATAAACCACTTTCTCTCGACCCCACTAACCCAACTCTCACAGACGAACAACGGGAAACACTCAAAGCAAATATTCAACTTTGCCGTGATACAATAATCTTCTTCACTGCCACTGGTGCTGCTAGAGGAGTAGGAGGTCATACAGGTGGCCCTTATGACACAGTACCCGAAGTTATGATTTTAGATGCCTTTTTCCGAGGTGCAGCAGAAAAATTTGTACCTATTTTCTTTGATGAAGCTGGACACCGCGTAGCTACTCAATACTTAATGGCGGCTATAGCAGGAGAACTTCCTGTGGAACGTCTGGTAAATTATCGGGCAGCTAATTCTCATTTACCAGGACACCCAGAATTAGGATTTACTCCAGGGGTAAAATTCAGTTCTGGTAGATTAGGTCATATGTGGCCTTATATCAACGGTGTGGCAATGGCAAATCCTGATAAGTTAGTCTTTTGCTTAGGTTCCGACGGTTCCCAGCAAGAGGGTAACGATGCTGAAGCAGCTAGAATGGCAGTAGCACAAAATCTCAATGTTAAATTGATAATTGATGATAATGATGTTACTATTGCGGGTCATCCCTCCGACTATTTAAAAGGTTACGACCTCAACAAAACCTTAACAGGTCATGGCTTAACTGTACTCGAAGGAGATGGGGAAGATTTAGACAGTCTGTATCAACGAATATGTCAGGCGGCTACAACTGAAGGTCCGATCGCTGTGATTAATAAGCGGAAAATGAGTGTGGGTATTGAAGGTTTAGAAGGTTCTACCCACGGACATGATGTGATTCCTCTAAAGTTAGCGATCGAATATCTAGATGCAAAAGGCAGAACTGAAGCAGTTAACTATCTCAAGGATATTGAAAAACCAAAGCAAAGTTACACTTTCATGGGTGTAAGTGACAAAATGGGTTCTAACCGCAACGTCTTTGGTGAGAGTGTGGTATCTGTCCTCAAAGGTATGAGTGAAGAGGAACGCAAAAATCATTTATTTGTTGACAGTGACTTAGAAGGTTCTTGCGGTTTCAAACAAATTCATGATGCTTTTCCAGAGCGGTTTGTTAGTGGTGGTATCATGGAGCGTGGCAATTTTTCTGCTGCTGCGGGGTTTGGTATGGAAGCAGGGAAGCAAGGTATTTTTGCCACATTCAGTGCTTTCTTAGAAATGTGTATTTCTGAAATTACAATGGCAAGGTTGAACAATTCTAACGTTTTGTGTCACTTCTCCCATGCTGGTATAGATGACATGGCAGATAATACTTGTCATTTTGGCATCAATAATATGTTTGCTGATAACGGTCTTGATGATGGTTATGAAACTCGCTTATATTTCCCTGCTGATGCGAATCAAATGAAAGCTTGTGTGGAAGCAGTATTTACTCAAACCGGAATGCGGTTTATCTTCTCCACTCGCTCTAAAGTACCAATTCTGCTAGATAGCAATGGTAATGAATTTTTTGGTGAAGGTTATAAGTTTACTCCTGGCAAAGATGAAGTCATCCGGGAAGGTACAGCAGGTTATATTGTCAGTTTTGGTGATGCGTTATATCGCTCTCTTGATGCAGTGGAACGTTTGAAACAGCAAGGAATAGATGTTGGTTTGATTAATAAACCTACTCTAAATGTTATTGACGAAGATATGTTGCAGAAGGTTGGTAGTGCTCCTTTTGTATTGGTTGTTGAAGCGTTCAACCGTCGTACAGGTTTAGGTAGTCGTTTCGGTTCTTGGTTATTGGAACGTGGTCTGACTCCTAAGTTTGGTTACTTAGCTACTCACCAAGAAGGTTGTGGTGGTCTATGGGAACAGTTCCCTCATCAAGGGATCGATCCTGAAGGTATTATGAGTAAGGTTAAAGAGTTAGCTAGCTAATTTTCTTCAACAGAACTTACGCAAAATATCAAATCATACACCATATGTAGGGGCGAATGGCATTCGCCCTAACTAGATTTAGTATCTGTGCGTAAGTGCTGATAAAATTTAACTCGCTATTAGCTTGAGCGCATTTAGCTATCAGCTAAAAATCCAAGGGTTCGCCTTTTATGGGGGTTTGAATCCCCTATTGTACACCTTGAAAAGCTGATAGCTGACTGCTGACCCCTGACTGCTATTTCAAACACATAATTCAAAAAAACCGAAAAAAATATGGCCTTAGCAGAAGAATGGAGAGACAGAGGATACTATGTAATATTTCAGGAAGACTATGTAGTCCTGTTTCCTCGTGGTAGTGGTAATTGTTATAAGACACTTGTTGATGAAGGTAAGTGGATGAGACATGATGATGAATTTGAAGAACCTTGGGTAAAATTTGAACCTTCTAAAAAGGAGAAAACTAACTTTGAAGAGATAGCTACTAAGTGCTATTGTTTTTCTTTAGGTGGCGGAATTTGCGATTATTGTTCTGGGGAAAAGTTGCCTAGTGATTAAGACATTATCTCTAAAAATTATTTAAACTGTTCAACCAAATATAATATTATATAATGTCCGGATAATTAGTGATAAAAAAACTTTCTCCTTTTCCTCCTCTTTATTGTTTCTTCTTGTTTCTTTCTTCTTCTTTCTTCCCTCCTGAGGACTGAGGACTGAGGACTGAGGACTGACTCCTCCATCGTTTATTTATAAGTATTCAACCGGACATGATATTACTAAGTCAAGCACTTTTCAGAACTGCCTTAATTTATCTTTTATGGATGTGGGTTTAATACCCCACCGTCACTTGCGGTGTTCAAAATTGTTTGGGGAAGTAGTCCCCATGCAATTTTCAATTTTCCCTCCTGACTCCTGAGGACTGACTCCTGACTCCTTCTTCAAGGAATTTTTCTAGAATTGCAGCGAGTTCATGTAGTTGTACAGGTTTACTTAGATAGTCATTCATACCTGCTTTGAGACAGTTTTCTCGGTCTTCTTTCATTGCGTTTGCTGTCATAGCAACAATCCAAGGTTGGCAAGTAGATGCAGTATTTTTAAATTGTTGACGGATATGATGGGTCGCTTCTATCCCATCCATTTCAGGCATTTGTATATCCATAAAGATGATGTCGTAGAATTGGTTTTTGACTGCTTCTACTGCGGCTAAACCGTTTTTTGCTATTTCTATAGTATATCCTAAGCGATGCAACATCTTCTTCGCAATAATTTGGTTTACAGGATTATCTTCTGCTAAGAGAACGCGTACAATAGATTGTTTTCTGCACTGGGAATTATTGGATTTTTGAGTAGTAATTAATGATGAATTTGAGTTTACTTGCTGTGGTAATTCTGGAGCTAGAGGTAAGTCTAAATCTACCCAGAAAATACTACCAATTCCTGGTTTGCTGGTTACTTTTAATGAACCTCCCATTGTCTCTACTATTTTGTTGCTAATTGCTAGTCCTAATCCTGTTCCTTCAACTTTGTTTTGATTCTTTCCTACTTGTTCAAATGGTAGGAATATTTTTTCTAAGTTATGGGGATGAATACCTTGACCCGTGTCTTCTACTTGAAAACGAATTTTTTGCTGTTTTTCTGATTGTGAATCATTTTCTCCGATAGAACCTACTTTAAAATTAACTCCCCCTTGGTCAGTAAATTTAATGGCATTTCCTAATAAGTTAATTAGTACCTGTCTTAATCTTTTTTCATCTACTATAATTCTAGGAGGTAATTTGTCAGTAACTTGATAGTTCAAATAAATTTTCTTTTCTTGGGCACGAATCCTTAATATTTCAACTATTCCATGAAGAAATTTGGGGAAATCTAACTCTTCTGGTAAAAATTCTAGTTTGCCAGCTTCTATTTTCGATATGTCGAGAATGTCACTAATGAGTGTTAGTAAATGAGAACCAGATTGATAAATAATTTCTACTTCTTGTTGTTCTTGAAATGTAAAATTTGGTGAATTTTGCAGAAGTTGGGCTATACCTAATATTCCATTTAGAGGAGTCCGTAATTCATGGCTCATGTTTGCTAAAAATTCACTTTTTGCTTTATTAGCAGTATCAGCAACTACTTTTGCATCCATTAATTCAGCAGTACGTTCTTTGACTCTAGTTTCTAATGCTTCAAAAGAGTTTTGTAACTGTTGAGCCATTTGATTAAAGGATTGTGCTAAAGCTCCTAGTTCGTCATTATGTTTAACTTTTATTCTATGCTTTAATGCTCCATTTGCCATAGTAGTTACGGCTTGGTCTATAAAGCGTAATGGTAATACAATTCTATGTCGAGTAAAAGAAACTATATTATAGACAATTAAGACTATAGATAGGAGAGTCAGCAATAAAAATATTACTGGTATTAGGAATGGTTGAAGTGCTTCTTGTATTGGTTCTTCAACAATAACTAACCAAGGTACTTTTGCTAAATTTTGACTGTTAGAAAATACCCAATTTTTATCAATTGCTTGATATATATTGATTTGTGATTTATATTTGCTGCTGTTCCTACTAGATAATGCTTGAAGGTTCGTTGTTTTTTGAATAAAATTTTGATTCTGATGAACAATGATTAAGCCTTCATTGTTTACGATATATACATAACCGTTGTTTCCGACTTTAATTTCAATTGTTTTATCCCATAATTCTGTCAAGTCAACTCTCGCCACTAATGAACTTTGAGAAATTCCAATATCATTAGTAACAGCGATCGCTATTTCTAAATATGGTTGTTGATTTTCAAATTTGACGTTACTAATATATAAAGATTCAACTCGACCACGATCGGATAACCAAGGTTGTTGACTTATTTGTTTTTGTTTTGGACGATTAAATCTACTATTTTGTACCAAAACTTTCCCGTCCATACCTACAACTATTAAATCTAAAAAAGAGCGATTTCTATCTCGCATCTGATTCATGATCAAGTTAATTTTATTAATATTATTAGTTGTTGATAAAGCAGCACTTGTAGCTACCATATCGCTTTCTAGTGCTAAAAAAAATTGGTTAAAGCTTGTAGCTGCTTCTACTTTTGCATGATTAATTTTTTGATGAGCTTGTTGTATTGTCACTAACAAACTTAGCAAAGTTGTAGCTGTAATACCGAGAATGGCAATTAAGCTCAGTATAATAACTCTAAATGTTATTTGTTTTCTCAAAGATGTTGGTTGTTGTTCTAATTGCTGATTTTTTAAATTAGGATCAACAAAATTGGTATAAAGATTATTTCTATTCATGGGTTTAATAGTTAAATTTATTGACTATTATTTTGGGTGCATCTCATATTCGCAAAAATACTTTTTTCCTATATATTCCCTATTCCCTATTCCCTATTCCCTGTTGCCAGATGAGTTGTTGCTTTCCGGAGCTGTTGCCTGTTACCTAAAAGCGACAAATTTTTGGCTTTATTCACCCATTGAGATGCACCCATTATTTTTCTTCAAAACTTTCTGAAGTTATTACTTCAGTATTTGGTAAAAGGATAATATTGGGAAAAGTTTCTCCATTTTCTAGATGTCGAATCATTAATTGAATTGCCAATCGTGCTTGTTGTTTTGGTGCTTGATTAATTGTAGCTGTAATTTTACCTTGTTTAATTGCTTGTAAACCATTTTCTAGACCATCAAATCCTGTAATAATTACTGGCGGATATTGACTATTTTCTACTGCTTGACTAGCACCTAAAGCCATACTATCATTTGCTGCTATAATTGCATCAATATTGTCAAATTTTTTCAACAAATTTGTGGTAATTTCTTGTGCTTTTGATTGCTCCCAATTAGCAGATTCAATAGCAATTATTTTCATATCCCCTGTTTTTAAACCTGCGGTAAAACCCAAGCGACGTTGAATAGCATTATCGTGATTTGGCGCACCATCTAAAATAGCTACTGTACCTTTTCCCCCTAATTTTTTAACCACCCACTCACCCATTGATTTTCCCGCAGCAAAATTATCAAATCCAACAAAAGTTAGTATTCTATCGCTATTAAGTGGAGTATCCATAGCAATAACTGGTATACCCGAATTAATAGCTTTTTCGATGGCAGGAACTAATCGAATTGAATCAGATGAACCTATGATAATTCCATCTATTTCTTCTGTTTCAATTAAATTTGCTACTAGAATAATTTGGTCTTCAACAAATTCTGTTGTTTGAGGTTTTTCGGAATTAATTATACTTATATCTACATTAAAATTTTGTGCTGCCTTTTCAGCGCCTTCTTGAACATCTTTCCAATAAGGTTCTTGTGGAGTTGTTTTGAGGATGTAGGCTATTTTCCAAGGTTTGCTAGCTTTGATTTCTGTTTGAAAAATTTCGTCTGATACTTGACTAACTGGAGAAGATAACTGTTTTTTTGACAAGCTTGGTTCGGAATTTTCTGAAATTTTGGCTTGGTTATTACAGCCAAAATTTAATAAACAAAGCATGAATATTATCATAGTTGGTCGAAATAAATAGCAGGAATCATACAGATTATTTAGCTTCATGTTGGTTATTTGATTTTCGAGTTCGATTGATGATAATTGTAGTAGCAAACTTTGATGTCTCTTTCAGAGTAGTTATGACAAAATAAGAAAAAATAACCTCGATCGAGATATGCCTTGCATTATTTACAAAATTATAGAAATGCAGCTTTAATAAAAATCAAGCTTGGAGGTTAAAACATCTGACCTAGATAAGAGTTTGAGACATGATTATCTAATAAGTTAACATAGTTATTCTAGAATATCTACTTTGATTAATAATTATTTTAACCTGACTATTAATGCTACACAAAGGTAAGTAAGAAGTAAGAAAGAAGAAGGAAGAATCAGTAGAGCAAGCTAAAAAAAAGACGTTGCATTTTTAATCAAAAAAAACCTCAAAGGAATGAAGATAAACTTTTGAGTTAATTTACAATTTGATACATAGTGCCCAAAATTTACCATGTTCTACTGAAAAAAAAGGAAAATAATAATAGATATAGATAACAAATAGGATTAGAGAGATTCCTTCTAGGTATTAATTTCTAAGTTATTTTTTGTGGAATTATATTGAATAATTGCTATTATGAATAATTAAGGTTTCAAGCCTCTCACTCGCTGTGGAGAAACAAGAAAATTTTTTCATAATTAGTCAATCCTCTTCTTTTCAAGGAGAGGTAATAATTAATAATTAATAATTAATTATTAATTATTAATTGTTGAATAACACCAACTTTGGAAAAAGAATGTCACGAATAATAAGGGCAGTTAAAAGACTTTACCGAATAATTAAAGTTTAAAGCAACTCCAGTTAAAAGGAGATTTTCCTTTAACTAAAAATATAAATTCCGGCCTATTTCATATTAGATAAAAAAACAGCCTACTTTATAGAGTGAAGCTGCCTTAGAAATGTACTTTTTGCTTTTATACCAGATTAGAATTTACGGCTCCTGCAACTATAAGTTCTGGCTGTAATAATCCTGTTAACATTTCCTCTGGTCGCTTACCATGAGGCCAAGCAAAAGCGTGACGAAATGCTGCATTTTGACAAGCTTGTAGTTGTCGAAAATCAATCACATCCAATGTTAGTAAATTCTCATATTCAAACGGCAAACGTACATTATGTAAACCAGCATTATCTGTACAAATAGCAATATCTACTCCCGCATCAAAACATTGGTCAAATACTGTCTTTAACTGACTCATATTATCCATAGTACCTGTTTTGAAATAAGTAGTTGGACAAACTTCTAAACATTGCCCTTTGTTAGCTACTTCTTTTAATAGTTCTGGATGTTTTAAAGGAATTTGAATGCCATGACCAATTCGCATTAAATAAGGTAGTAATTCTGGATGACAACCGTTGGGAGTTTCATAAAGATGTCCAGTCGTTTTCACCCTCTGGGAACGCGCATATTTATACAGTTTAATAAACTCATCTATACGTTCGCCATAATGATTATCTCCACCAGCTAAATCTATCGCACATACATATTCTGGCATTTGCACTGCTAAATCTACAATTGCTTGATTCACTTCATAGGGTAACCTAGTGTGCATACATAGAATTTGGCTAGTAACAATCGGGTATTCATTTTGTTGACTTGCCTTACCCACAGTTGTAACTATTTCTGACATTAAATCTATACGTTCAGACTGAGATAAATGCTCTGGAGTTCTCAAGTAAGGTGTATAACGTAACTCTAAATAAGCTAAATTTTCAAATGTATAAGCACCTCGAATTAAGCGATAAATAAAGTAAGGCAATGTTTCAATAGTTTGAACCTGTTCTACTAACGTATGTAGTTCTAAATATTCATCTAATGTGTTTCTTGGTTTGGTGTAAAATTCTTCAAATTGTAGATATTCGGGAAAACGGTTTGCTAGCTCTTCGTTTTGACGTTGGAAATATCGCCATAAAACTCTAGGAACTACGGAACCTCCTAAATGTCGATGTAATTCTGCGTGTAAAGCCATAAAAATCTAATTCATCCTTGTAAGTATAAGTATTAATAAGTAATCCTAGTTTAAGTAATATATAGCTGTCCTAAATAAGTTTTGCACAAATGAAATGTTAGTTATCTAAATACTGAGGGTTATACCGTTTCACTAAAGTCAGAAGTCAGAAGTGATATTTTAGGCACTTAAAACCTCTATTATACAGTAATTTCAGCTTATTATTTAACTTCATCAGTTATCAACTATTTGTGATATTTTTTAAGTAAATTGGTATTACTTCTGTTGAATATGTAGTTAATGTTGATATGGCATTTCTCAAGTTACTGAGATACAGTACTTTTTCTGATTTTATACTCCCTACTATCTTGCAGGAGTGCACTACCAGATGCATCTAATGGTACTTACACATTTTCCGATCAAAAAATGCCTGAGAGTCTCTCTGTGTAAGGGAATTAAGTCAATGCCCTAAAAATGGCTGGAACCCCTGCTTGTGAAGGAATTATACCTTTTTGATGTCAAACTCTCTACCTCTATATATTTAAGAATATTTTATAGCTCTATTTTGTGTAAGTCCCAGTAACCTCTTCCAGAGTAGCTCAAGCTATCGCACCCCGTAAGGCCACACCCGCTACTCCTGTACAGGTAGAACGGCCATTAACTTGCGCATAACTATCGTTAACGCCCCTACTAAAAATTACGAATTTTGTACCTCACGCTTCTTGGGAGTTGCTATAATTCTATATCCTATCTAAGACAGCAATAGTATTTTCTAGGATTAAAAAATCAGTAGTCACCTAGTCAGAATTAAAGAATCGAAACAGTATTTCAACACAAAATCAGACTATTTGATTTTTGCCTCTTTACCAATTGATAATTAGAGCTTGCTGGTTAAGCATAAAAGCATTTCACAGATAGTGTTAAACCTAAAAACCTTTTTTCACAGAAATTAAAGAGCTAGTTCTTAGGAGTGAAAAGCTAATATTTTGAGCAGACCTAAGCTGAAAAATCTCAGACAATTCTTCCTTCTAACCTCCTGATATAATTCCCATTTTTCCTGACCCCTGACTTCTATTATTTGAACCCTCAATGACAGCAAGAGTTTTAGACATACGGATTATTGTAACAATAATTAACAAAAATTAATTGACATAATTTTTAGTTGATGCAACAATAGCAAATTGTGTTAACTATCCGTAGAGGAGACCCTTGGCTAACGTAATCGTGATAGGTGCCCAGTGGGGCGATGAAGGAAAAGGAAAAATTACTGATTTGTTGAGCAAGTCAGCAGATGTGGTAGTACGTTACCAGGGGGGAGTAAATGCTGGCCACACTGTCGTTGTTGATGGTCAAACATTTAAACTACACTTAATTCCTTCCGGTATTCTTTATCCTGATACTGAGTGTATCATTGGCTCTGGAACAGTTATCGACCCCAAAGTTCTGATTGAAGAATTAGACCAGGTTGAAGCTTTAGGAATCTCCACATCAAATTTGATGATTTCTCAAGCTGCTCATGTGACAATGCCTTACCATAGACTAATAGACCAGGCATCGGAGGAACGTAGAGGCAGTCAAAAAATAGGAACTACAGGAAGAGGTATTGGTCCAACTTATGCTGATAAGTCTGAGCGTACTGGGATTCGGATGATTGATTTGATCAGTCCAGATAGATTAAGAGAACAGATAAATTGGACAGTTAACTATAAGAATGTAATTTTAGAAAAGCTTTATAATCTATCTCCTTTAGACCCAGATGAGGTAGTAAAAGAATATCTGGAGTATGCAGATCGCCTCAGACCTAATGTTATAGACGCGTCTTTAAAAATCTACAATGCAATTCAGCACAGACGCAATATTTTATTTGAAGGGGCACAAGGTACTCTCTTAGATTTAGACCATGGTACTTATCCTTATGTTACTTCCTCAAATCCAGTGGCAGGAGGTGCTTGTGTGGGTGCGGGAGTAGGGCCAACAATGATTGACCGAGTAATTGGGGTGGCGAAGGCTTATACTACTAGAGTGGGAGAAGGACCATTTCCCACGGAAGCTAAAGATGATATAGGGACATTGCTACGCGATCGCGGTGCAGAATTTGGGACAACAACTGGTCGTGAACGTCGGTGTGGATGGTTTGATGGGGTAATTGGACGTTATGCAGTCCGAATTAATGGTATGGATTGTATGGCAATTACTAAATTGGATGTATTGGATGAATTATCAGATATTAAGGTATGTGTAGCTTATGAAATGGAAGGTGAGCGTTGTGAAGATTTTCCCAGTAGTTCTTTGCAGCTAGCTAAATGTAAGCCGATTTATGAAACTTTACCTGGTTGGCAAAAGCCAACTATTGATTGTAGAAGTCTTGAAGATTTACCCAAGCAAGCTTTGGATTATTTACGGTTTTTGGCAGATCTCATGAATGTACCTATTGCCATTGTGTCTTTAGGAGCTAGTCGTGACCAGACTATTGTAGTTGAAGACCCAATTCACGGACCAAAGCGGGCACTCTTAGGTTCCCATGGTACTACGATTATTTCTTAGATTGAGGGAATTTGATTTTGGGATTGGGTATAAACAAATCTTAAACTAATAGTTTAGATTTGAAGGAAGGAGAGAAAAATTGTGTAACTCCCGTTCTTTCTCAAAAATTATTTTTTATTTGACTTTACCGAATAATTAAGGTTTAAAGCCTCTCCTTTAAAGGAGAAAAAAAATTTTTCCTTAAGGGTCAATCATCTCCTTGAAAAGAAGAGGTAATTATTAATTATTAATTGTTGAACAACCTACTCAAATGATAAATTGCTGGCAAAAGTAAAAGTTAAATATTAATTTATTCCGTTTTTTTAATACCTCTCTATTTCTGTTATTCCTTCTGGATACTAACTTCTGCCAAAAGTATAATTATAGATGTTTTAGAAGATTTGTTACTTCTGTCGTTGTAATAGTAGGTTGAGACAAGCAAAACTTAGAACGGGAGCAAGATGCTCCCACTAGTTATACCATTACAATGCACCACTACCGAAGTTTGGTAAAACCAGAATATAGATAAAAAATTGAAAATTAGATTCCTCAATCCTAAGAGATTTTTTATGACAATAAGTTGTGAAACTAGAATATCTAAACGTTCTTTTACAATGTAATTATCTGCTCAGGTTTTAGGTTATCAGTCCGATTGAATACTTATAAATAAGGGAGTAGGGAAAACAGAGAAATTTGTTGTTGAAGTGAAAAGAGTGTTTTTTCCAGATAGTTATTAAACGGACATTATCTTTGATCAAAATAATTGGGTCTAAAACCCCGCCTTTTAAGGCAAAATATTTTTGGAACCTTTCTCAAATCCCCTTTACAAAAATAACTTCTGACTTCGTTAAGTGGCGGGTTTAATACCCCACTGTCTAATTTGAATTCATAAACAATTTTCCCTTCTGCCTTCAGCATAGCTGCTTTCTGCCTTCTTCAAATTAATTGTCAATGCTATGTATCCAAAAATTTGGTATAATTGGTAAGCAAACTAAGCGAAAAAAGTCAAGATGGAAGTTACAGTAGAATGTCAAAAAAGACCTGAAGGTAGCAAAACCAAAGCTCTGAGAAGAGAAGGATTAATTCCTGCAGTATTATATGGTCATCAAGGTACAGAATCAGTTCCATTAACAATTGAAGTTAAAAAAGCACAGAAATTGTTAAAGGATACCTCTATTAATAATACTATTATCGATCTTCAAGTTCCTGATATTTCTTGGAGTGGCAAAACTATTCTTCGGGAAGTTCAATCTCATCCCTATAAACCCTTAATTCTTCACCTAAGTTTTTTCTCCGTAGCTGCTCATGGAAGTCTAGATGTAGAAGTACCTATACATTTGGTTGGTGAACCAGTAGGAGTTAAGGTAGATGGTGGAATCTTAGACCAGGTTGTTACAGAATTAGCAATCAGATGCAAACCAGATAAAATTCCTGAAACATTGGAGATAGATATCTCCAGTCTGAAGTCAGGAGAGTCTCTTCAGCTGAGTCAAATTACTTTACCAGAAGGAGTAGAAGCGGCAGGAGAAGCAGACTTAGTGTTAGCGCGTATAATGGCTTCTGTGACTACGTCATCTACAGAGTCAGAGTCAGAGAGTGAAGGAGCAGAATAAAGCAGAGATTTTGTAAATATCAGTCGATATTATTATGACATAGGTGTGAAAAAAAAATGTAGAGACGTTCCATGAAATGTCTCTACGAGAATTGCTAAAAAAGAACCTTCGCCCTCCCTATTTTTTACTAAATATCCAAGTCAGTAATATTCAAATTAAAATGCGGAATGTGGGTTGGATAATATAGTTAGCATTACCAGGAAACTGATTTTCTATCACTTGCAGGACTTAGGCAAAATATCAAATCATATTTCTTAATTTTTATCCTTTTAGGTTTTCTTGCTCTATCTAAGTGCTAGTGGTGTTGGGTTTATCCTGCTGATAAGCTGTGCTAACGTACTTCAAACCTACCTACTGGACTACATCGGGTTGTGAGTTCCAAGTCTTCATTGCTTCTGGGTAGATTATTTGAAGATTCCAAAATTTAGTCTAAACTCCAGTCAACAGAGGAATTACGAAAACTATATACTGAATAACTCAAAAATTCGGTGCATATTCCGCATCCTAATATCATGTCCGGATGATTAAGTATAATAAAAATGTTCTCCCCTAAATGTTGAAGAAATATCTCACATTTTTGCTCCGTTTCCAGTGTTCCCTCTTGAATTTACACCTACCACCTACCACCTAACACCTAAGAATTTTATGATCACGCTATTAAGTGGACATGATATAAATCTTCAGTTTGATCGACAAGGAATAGCAGAATCTCTGATATAGAATCCGGTTATATAATATATGTCTATAATTCTATAATTACTTGAATATTTAATCGGACCCACTCCCCCACTCCCCCACTCCCTACTCCCTACATGATATCAACTCCTCCACTATCTCCCAAACTCGATCTAATAAACCTGGTGTTGCTGCATCAAACCATTCAATTTCTGGATACGCTCGAAACCAAGTCCGTTGTCGCTTGGCAAACTGACGAGTATGTAAAACTGTTGCATCTATCGCCTCAGTTAAACTAATATCTCCTGCCAAATATTGCTTCATCTCTGCATAACCTAATGTATCTAACAATGGCAACTCCGCACCATATTTTTCACACAAAAATTTGACTTCCTCCACTAACCCAACATCCACCATTTTATTAGTCCGATGACGAATACGATCACCCAAAATTTCCACATCACAATCCAATCCTATTTGCAAAATTGGATGATTTGGTGGATTTTCTCCCTGCTGTTGGGAAATGGGTTTCCCACTCACATAAAAAACTTCCAATGCTCGCAACGTTCGTACCGCATCATTAGGATGAATTTTTTGAGCAGCAATCTCATCAACTTGTTGTAACATTTCGTAACATTGTTTTTGACCTAAATCTGCTAGTTGCGATCGCAACTTTTCATTAGGCCCAACTCTAGGAATCTTTAAACCTTTAACTACTGACTTAATATATAGACCCGTCCCCCCCACTAATAAGCTCGGAGATACCACATTAGTTTTATTAATTAAATCTTGTGCCTGTTCCTGATATTCTGCTAGAGTTAAAGTTTCCGTGGGTTCACAAATATCTATTAAGTAATGAGGTACTAATTCCCGTTCTGCTGTAGTTGGTTTTGCGGTTCCAATATTAAAATATTTATATATTTGACGAGAATCTGCACTAATAATCGCCGATCCTAATCTCTGGGCTAAATCCAAGGCTAATCCAGATTTACCCGTAGCAGTAGGCCCACAAATAGTAATTAGAGAAAAGTCAAAAGTCAAAAGTCAAAAATCAAAAGTTAGACAAGTTAGTGACGTTCTCCTACATCAAATCAAAGATTATGATGTAGGCTTCCCTTCCTCACAGATAGGGCTTTCTGTTTTGCTGGCGCAACGCTGCGCGAACACAGGGAGTGCAACCACTTAACCCTCGACAGACACCAGACGATGAGACCCACCGCCTTTTTGTACTTAACAATTCTGTACTCCCGAAAGCACCCCATACTCGCTATTTGTTTTCGGTAGTGCTGTTCTCAGGTGCGTATTACTGCCACTCCTAATACAGTCAGAGTAACACAAAAAGGCGTACAATGACAAGAGATAAACCGATAGTAATTCGAGTAAATCAAGATGAATATGAAAAAATTAATCGATACGCTAAAAGCAAAGATTTATCTGTTGTCCAAATCATTCGAGACTACATCAAGGGTTTACCGAAAAACCCTGATCGAGCGGACGCTACGCGGTTTATTTGTTGGTCAGCAACTCCCCTCCCGTTAACATTCATATAACGGCAGACCCCTTGCCGATATCAAAGTTGGGGTCTCACCAGCAACTAAAATTAGGCCGATGTTTTATATATTTGGGTCGGTATTCATCCCCACCTCACATAAGGGTGTCCCGATCTTTTTTTTAGGTCGGAACTTCTGTCTAAATTTTTGTTGATTCTGTCTCCTGACTTCTGACTTCTGACTTCTGACTCCTAACTGCCTACAGACCCTAAACAAATTTCTCTTCAAAATAGCCTAGAGTCGCTTTTAAGGCTTTTATGTTATAATTTAGTAGAACTTTATCATTTTTTGACAAAAGTTGCGATTAAAGCCATTATTAGGAGAGATATTGCTATGGCCAGCAGCGATTATGGCGCTGAACAAATACAAGTTCTTGAAGGTCTCGAAGCGGTACGCAAACGACCAGGAATGTACATCGGTACCACAGGGCCTCGTGGACTACATCATCTAATCTACGAAGTTGTTGATAACTCTATCGATGAGGCGCTAGCTGGTTATTGCACCCACATCGAAGTCGATCTGAATGAAGATGGTTCTGTGAAAGTTACAGATGATGGCCGGGGTATTCCGGTTGATACCCATTCTAAAACAGGTAAGTCCGCTTTAGAAACAGTTATGACTGTTCTCCACGCAGGAGGTAAATTTGGTGGTGGTGGTTATAAAGTTTCTGGGGGATTACACGGAGTGGGGGTTTCAGTAGTCAACGCTCTTTCAGAGTGGGTAGAGGTAACGGTTTGGCGCGATAAAAAGACACATCTCCAACGTTATGAGCGTGGCAAACCTACTGATAACCTTAAATCTAAGTCTAATAAAGAAAAGCGTAAGGGTACATCAGTACACTTTCTCCCCGATGAACAAATTTTTACTACAGGTATAGAATTTGACTACAATACTGTTGTTGGTCGTCTGCGAGAGCTAGCATATTTGAATGCAGGTGTCAAGATTACGATAACAGACCACCGCCTAGAATTAATCAAAAGTGATGAACCACGAGTTGAATCTTATTGTTATGAGGGTGGGATTAAGGAATATGTTATCTACATGAACCGGGAAAAGCAACCTTTGCACGAAGAGGTGATTTTTGTACAAGGGGAAAAGAATGATGTACAAGTAGAAGTAGCTTTGCAATGGTGTGTGGATGCTTTTAGTGATAATGTTCTTGGTTTTGCCAATAATATTCGGACTATTGATGGTGGTACTCATTTGGAAGGGTTAAAAACTGTTTTGACCAGAACAATGAATGGTATTGCTCGTAAGCGAAATAAACTCAAAGAAAGTGATTCTAATTTGGGTGGTGAAAATGTCCGGGAAGGTTTAACGGCAGTTATTTCTGTAAAAGTTCCTGAACCAGAATTTGAAGGTCAAACAAAGACTAAGTTGGGCAATACTGAAGTTAGAGGTATTGTTGATTCTTTGGTGGGAGAAGTTTTAACTGAATATTTAGACTTTAATCCTCAAATTGCTGATGCAGTTTTAGAGAAGGCTATTCAAGCTTTTAAAGCAGCAGAAGCAGCTCGTCGAGCAAGGGATTTAGTTAGGAGAAAATCAGTTTTAGAATCTTCTCCATTACCAGGAAAACTAGCCGATTGCAGTACGAAAAACCCTGAAGAATCCGAGATATACCTTGTGGAAGGAGACAGTGCCGGGGGCTGTAACGATGGCCATCAACAAGTTATTTTAGCTGATGGACGTAGACTTAGCTTTATAGAAATAGTAGCTGAACAAGCTGAGGGTAAAGAACATTTTTGTTACACAATTAATGATAATGGATATGTGGCAATTGAAAGGATAATTAATGCAAGAATAACTAAGAAAAATGCCACAGTTCTTAAGATAACTTTGGATAATGATGAAACTATCATTTGTACTCCAGATCATCCTTTTATGCTCAGAGATGGTAGTTATAAACCAGCAGCTTTATTAACACCAAATGATGCTTTGATGCCTCTGTATCGAAAGTTATCTCAAAAGACAAAAACTGGTCAGGGATTAGATGGTTATGAAATGGTTTGGAATCCTAAAAAAGAAAAGTGGATTTATACCCATTTGTTGGCAGACTTTTATAATTTGAATGCAGGAGTATATAAGTCAGCAGATGGCAACCATCGTCATCATGTTGATTTCAATAAACTCAATAATAATCCTACCAATATTCAACGACTTCCAGCAGAGGATCACTTGGCATTACACAGGGAACATCTTGAATTCACATTGCATCGTCCTGATGTTAAAGAAAAAAGTCGTCAAGCTCATACAACTGATGAATTTCGGGCGATGATGAGCGAACGAATGCAGGAACCTGAGACGCGAGAGATTTTATCACAACAAGCTAAAGCACAATGGGAAGTTGATGAGTATAAGGCTTTTATGGCTCAGAAATGGCGGGAGTTTTATGATAGCAATGAAGAGTATCGTGAAGAAAATCGCGAACAGTTAATGAAAGCACAGCAGGAATATTGGAGTAAAGCTGAGAACTGTGAAGCTCAAGCTGAACGAGTGCGGGATTATTTTGCTAATAACCCAGAAGCACGGGAGACAGCTTCTGAAGTAGCAAAACAGCAATGGCAAGATGAAGATTTGTTGGAGTGGCGACGGGAAAAAACTAAGGAACAGTGGACTCCTGAATTTCGTGCCAAGCGTCGCGAGGCGTTAAATAAAACTTACTATCGCAAGACTCTTGAGGCGTTGCATAAGGTTTATCAGAGTTCTCGTTTCATAGATTTGGATTTGTATGATATTTATCGTCGTCGCGAGAAGGATAAGTCGATGTTGAAGTTTGAGACTTTCTGCGATCGCTATTTTGGAGGAGACGAATTTTTGGCGCGGGATGCTATTCGTAACTATAATCATCGGGTTGTTTCTATTGAACCTCTGGAAGAGCGACGGGATGTTTACGATATTGAAGTTCCTAATACTCATAACTTTGCTTTAGCTAGTGGAGTTTTTGTTCATAATAGTGCTAAACAAGGTCGCGATCGCCGTTTCCAAGCAATATTACCGTTGCGGGGTAAAATTATCAACATTGAAAAAACGGATGATGCTAGGATCTACAAAAATAATGAAATTCAATCAATGATTACAGCTTTAGGTCTGGGTATCAAAGGTGATGAGTTTGATGTGAGTCAACTACGCTATCATAAGGTAATTATTATGACTGATGCAGATGTTGATGGTGCCCACATCCGCACGTTGTTATTAACATTTTTCTACCGATATAAACGAGCGTTGGTTGACCAGGGTTATGTGTATATTGCTTGCCCTCCTTTGTATAAAGTGGAGCGTGGTCGGAATCATTACTATTGTTATAGCGATCGCGAACTCAACCAACTGGTTCAAAATGAGTTTCCTGCTAATGCCAACTATACTATCCAACGGTTTAAAGGTCTTGGTGAAATGATGCCAGCACAACTTTGGGATACGACAATGAACCCAGAAACTCGGACTTTGAAACAAGTAGAAATTGAAGATGCTGCGGAAGCGGATCGGATATTTACTGTATTGATGGGCGATCGGGTTGCTCCTCGGCGTGAGTTTATTGAGACTTATGGACCAAAATTGAATATTACTGACCTGGATATTTAATTAGGTAGGGTGGGCAAATGTTAGTTGATGTTGGATGGTATAACTCAATATTTGCTCACTCTAGAATAAAGTAGGCGATCGCCACTATAGCATTGTAAGCATTTCCTGCGGAATGCGCTCGCATTCAGCTTTTTAATGAATGAAGCAAGTACTCGTTTAACTTCTACTAGATTTTCAACTCTATGGAGGGAAATGTAGATGTAGCTCGCACTTACTGCTAAGGTGGGGAGATGGGGAGATGGGGAGATGGGGAGATGGGGAGATGGGGAGATGGGGAGATGGGGAGATGGGGAGATGGGGAGAGGGGGAGATGGGGAGATGGGGAGATGGGGAGATGGTGAGTATATGAAATATTTAAAATATATACAAAATAAAACATTAAAAAATATCATAATA
>NZ_JAAHGO010000113.1:0-18605 GCF_010672455.1 Okeania sp. SIO2C9
TAGGAATAGGGATAACACCAACAGTGTTGGGCGATCGCTCTCTAAAAATTATAGCGTTAGCGGAGCTTTGCGTCAGCAATCGCTATATTTACTATGCACTATATATGGTGTATTTGCGTAAGTCCTGTTAATATTAAGTGTGCCACTGCTCTATAAAACTGATACAAAGCGTCACATAACGTTACAAATTGATGTTTACTTCCTGCTGTACGTACGTTGCATGCAACGTCCCTACCGTCGGCGGTTACTCATCCACAGGCATTGACGGGTCTTGCCCAACCGCATCTCTGCACTCTATACTTACATTTAAGTCTTTGTCAATTAACATAACTAAAAAAGTCCTCAAACCCTTACTACGCCGTTCCTAGTAGGGAGCGGGATTTCTGGAGAGCTCTATATCTATATAGATAGGGCTTGATAGATAGGGCTTGCTGATTAATTCTAAAAGTATTGACAGATAAAGACTTTAGCGTTTTTAGCTTGAAAAAAGTATCAGCTTTTCGGTGGAAAGAGCTGCAAAAAGCTAGTATTGTAGGAGAATTATGGCCAAAAAGATTGAGGGACAATTTTTCCGACTATCTTCTCTATAATTCCCATTTCTCCTGTCTTCCCCTCCTGGGAGGGGGAGGGGCGAGGGGTGGGTTGTATCCTGTCTCCTGTCTCCTACCCTTACCCATAAGACTTTTTCAGCAAACCCTAGATAGACTGCCAGAAATGCTTAAGCAGCGATTAGTGCAGAAGATACAAATTTCACCCTCGTTACTACTTGCGTGTGAGAACTAGCGTATTATGTCGCGCTCCGTATCGCAAATTGTTAACCAAGTCAAAACTCCCTACTCCCTAAACCCCAAAGAACGTACTGCTATATCTGGAATTACCCTGGAGGCCACTGCATTTGACGACCTCCAAGAATATGAAGATGTAAATGAAAAACAGTTTGACCAGCTTCAGCTCCATTATTGTTAAACTAAGCCAGGCAAGTTACCTTGACCGACTCGTCTTCAGAACCGGACGTGAGACTTTCACCTCATCACGGCTCCTCTCTTAAACGTCCCTTGTCATGGGTACACCCCTACTTCAGTATCAACATATCGTCAATCCATAAATAATATTCAGGTAAGTCCTGCGGCTTAAATTTTGGATATGTCTTATTGTCTGATGCAGTTTTACTGTCGTGGCAATGTCGGTGCAACAATTGTTTGTTTTTATATGTGTTGTCACCACCTTTAGACCTTGGTTTTATATGGTCAACTTCAATTAGGTCAGTTGGTCTAAAGGTTAGTCCACAAGATGCGCATTTACCTTTTTGTCGCTTAAGTAGCGTTGTTACTTCCTTTCTTACGCCTGGATGTTTACCGATTCTGCTACCCCAATAAGTCCAGTCACCGTCATAAGGGGATTTATTACCTTTAACTTTGATGTGCCTTATAATAGGTATATCTGAGTGTCGGTTTAGTATATACTCACCGTCGTTAAGTAACCAATTTCTAGTCTCTTTGCAGCGAGGGAAATACTTTTTCTTTACCCATTTAGCCGACTTATTTGGATGCCTTCTACTTGCCCATCTCCATATTCTTGCCCATAGGAGGTTATCTATTTTGCTGAATACCTCTTTACTGGCGACGGCTGAGAAGTAGTTAGCCCATCCTCTGATTACCGGATTTAACTTAGCTATTAGAGCTTTAGTCGGGGCGGTTTTATTCTTATCAAATATATCCGCCAGTTTTCGATAATGAGTTTTTATACTCTTAGAGGACGGTTTAATCAGCGTCTTAAATCCTTGTTTGGTTGACTTTACCTTCCATTGCCTGACTGTAAAGCTAAGAAAGTCAAATCCAGGTTTGTTCCCTTCATATTCTTCTAAGGTGTGGACAATTTTGGTCTTTTCTGGTTTTAGCTCTAATCCTACCTGGTTTAACCACTCCTGTATTACGGCTTTTGCTTGCAGAACTACTTTGATGTCTTCATGTAGGATAACGAAATCATCAGCGTAGCGTACTATGGTAAGACTTTGACATTTACTTTTCCAACCTTTTTGATTACCTTTTTTGTTTTTAAGGTCTATAGTTTTGGCAAATTCCATTAGTCTTTCCTCCATACCGTGCAGGGCGATGTTTGCTAGTAAGGGTGAAATTACCCCGGACTGTGGTGTACCTTCCACAGATTCTAGGAATTGATTGTTGTCCATCACTCCAGACTTTAACCATTGTTTAATTAGTCGTCTGTAGGGAGATTGACCTATCTTTCCTAGAAGTGCATCGTGGTTAATTCGGTCAAAACACTTAGATATATCGGCATCTAACACATATTTAGGTTTATGATTGATGCTAGTGTGTATGGCTACGATGGCATCATGCGTTGACCGTCCTGGCCTAAAACCATAACTGTTAGGTTCAAAGTGTGCCTCCCATTCTGGTTCCACACCCAACTTAACCAAGGCTTGTAACGCACGGTCGTACATTGTTGGGATTCCAAGCGGTCGCTTCTCATCCCTTCCTGGTTTTGGTATCCAGACTCTGCGGGTTGGACTTGCTTTGAGGTATCGCGTATTTAATAAGTCAACTAGGTTAAATCTCTGTATTGGTGGTAGATTTTTGATTCCATCTATACCCGCAGTTTTCTTCCCCTGGTTATCCTGGGTCACGCGCCTAACAGCTAGCAACCTAGCGTAGTAACTTTTGGTCAGAAGTTTTTGGTACTTACGCATCTTGCGGATTTCGCCACGGCTGGATGCTCTGTAAATTAACTTTTGCAACTTAAATACATATTTTTCTACCTTCTTCCAATTAATATCTTTCCATTTAAGGTTAGGATTGATACTAACTTGATTCGGTATATCGTCTGTATCCCATGCCACGCTTAAAAAGCGAGTGCGTAATTCTGAGGTCTCCTCAGAATGTAAGACGCACTCAAGAAATGGTCTAGGATTTCCTAGTTTTCTTTTTAGTGTTTTAGCTTTATTCATAGCTAATTGTTACTTTACATTACGTCTAACAGTGGATACGTCTGCAAATTAATGCTTATTATCCAATCCTACTCTCCCTAAGACCTACGTCCGATTGCGTAGATTGACCTTGAATGGCTTCCTAAGTTATCGACCTATATTCTTAGGTGTCTTAGAGAGGTTTTCTCGTTCCCTTATTCCTTTTATTACGGCTAATTTAGTGGGGTAAAATCTCCCGGAGGGTTCGGTATGGTTGCTGATAATTCCGAAATTATGAAATTATCCATTGACCCCCTGACTTTCGTCCTACATTCCATAGTTACCTTTGGAATGGTTTCGTGTAACGAGAGTTTAATTACCTTCCTGTTCGTCCACTTGTCAGCCTTTGCTTGCGGTATCGTTCTTGGTAACTGGTATTTTCCCGCTTTTAGGCCAGCTTCACCAGTTTGATATTCAGTCTCACCAGTGTGGCCTATGCTGTCAACCCAACAACAAGGCGGATGGAATTTCACCACCAAGGTAATAAGAGTTATTCACAAGTCGAGGTTGTCCTCATGTGGTGACTTGGAACGGCCATTTATACCCAGTTTCCTGGTTTAGTGGCCAACGAGTCACACAATCACCACACGATAGCCATTTTCAAGTCCTGCTTCTTGAGCAACTCGCTTGGCGGTCAGCAATAAATGCCCCATCAAACTATGGTCTTCAGGTGAAGCATCAGCTAACCTGGGAATAGGCTTTTTCGGAATCACGAGGATATGAACAGGAGCTTGAGGATTAATATCTTTGAAGGCGAGGGCCATATCATCCTCATACACAATGTCCGCCGGAATCTCGCGCCGGATAATTTTACTGAAAAGAGTATCTTGCTGGGTCATTTATCTATATTCAAACAACTCACTATATAAATTAAAGAATAAAGGAATATGTTAGCTAGAGTCTGGAGTGCATCAATAATTGGCATTGAGGCCGTAAAAGTGGGTGTGGAAGTCGATGTATCGGGGGGACTGCCGAAAGTTGTCGTTGTGGGATTGCCAGATGCAGCAGTTCAAGAATCAAAGGAAAGAGTCAAAGCTACTCTCAAAAATTGCGGTTATGCCTTCCCCATGCGGAAAATTCTGGTTAATCTCACCCCCGGAGATTTACGCAAAGAGGGTCCGAGTTTTGACTTACCTATTAGTATCGGAATTTTGGCTGCCTCGGAACAAGTTAATGCAGACCTGCTCGGAGACCATCTATTTTTGGGAGAAGTTTCTCTTGATGGTACATTACGACCAGTAGCTGGAATTTTACCCATTGCCGCAGCAGCAGAAAAAATGGGAATTAGCGGGTTAGTTGTGCCTGCTGCTAATGCAAAGGAGGCGGCGGTAGTTAAGGGGTTATCGGTTTATGGATTTGACAATATATTTGATGTCACGGATTTTTTGAATAATCCCACTAACTTTTCTCCTGTAGAAGTAGATATTGCTGAGATTTTGGCAAAACAACAATTTTCTGGTTTAGATTTAAAAGAAGTTAAAGGACAAAATCATGCTCGTCGTGCTTTGGAAATAGCTGCTGCTGGGGGGCATAATTTGATTTTTGTTGGCCCTCCTGGTAGTGGGAAAACAATGTTGGCGCGACGTTTACCGGGAATTTTGCCTCCGTTGAATTTTGAGGAGGCGCTGGAAGTGACTCAAATTTATTCGGTGGCGGGGTTGTTGAAAGATAAGGGGAGTTTGGTGAGCGATCGCCCATTTCGTAGTCCCCATCATTCTGCTTCTGGGCCTTCTTTGGTGGGTGGAGGGAGTTTTCCGCGACCGGGGGAAATTTCTTTATCTCACAGAGGGGTATTATTTTTGGATGAGTTAACGGAATTCAATCGCAATGTTTTGGAATATCTGCGTCAACCGTTGGAAGATGGGGTGGTGACAATATCCCGCACCCGAATGTCGGTGGAATTTCCGGCTCAGTTTACTTTGGTTGCCAGTACAAACCCTTGTCCGTGCGGTTATTATGGAGATCCTATTCAACAATGCACTTGTTCGCCACGGCAACGAGAGCAATATTGGGGAAAACTTTCGGGCCCGTTGATGGATAGGATAGATTTGCAGGTGATAGTTAGTCGGTTGAAACCGGAGGAAATTACGAGGCAGGACACTGGGGAAGGGTCTGTTGATGTGAGGGAGAGGGTGAAAGTTGCACGCGATCGCGCTCGGTATCGGTTTCAGGATGAGGTTGGTTTAAGTTGTAATGCTCAAATGCAGAGTCGTCATTTTCGCAAGTGGTGTAAGTTGGATGATAGTAGTCGAAATTTGTTGGAGGGAGCGATTAGGAAATTGGGGTTGTCTGCGAGAGCGAGCGATCGAATTTTGAAGGTAGCGAGGACTATTGCTGACTTGGCAGGGGATGAGGAGTTGAAACCTGCTTATGTTGCTGAGGCAATTCAGTATCGGACTATTGATCGGATGCAGTAGCTTTGTAGGTTGGGTTGAGAAACGATCTTCGGAGCTTATCCTCCGGATAAACCCAACAGATTAGGTTTTTGGTTTTTGTTCCCAGTTAACCAAACCTATAGTAGTATGATTACTGACTAAAGTAGAATTGAGCGATCGTTCGTCTTGAAGTGTTGATTATCTGAGCGTCTCGGTCACCCACGGGAGCAAGATGTTCATCCACTATATCTAGTAGGGGCGCCATTCGGAGCTTTGCGTCAGCAAATGGCCATTTGCCCTACAGATGAGGTATAATTTGATATTTTGCGTAAGTCCTGTATGTTTCATTAATGGATAATATCATGTTCGGTTGAATACTTATAAATAATTGTTGTGAGGAGTTAGGAGGACCGAGTCAGGAGTCAGGAGGGAAGAAAGGAGGAATGCATAGGAAATATGGGAGATGGGGTATTGATAATTTTAGTATTTCTTTGGTACTGTCAGCCCTTAAATTTTATTTATAACTGACCTGTCCGAACATAATATAATTGATAATGGATAATTGATAATTACCTCGGGTTTTAACCGTTACGGAATTGAATATAAGGAAATATTATTTCTTTTCTTGGTCGATTGGATATGGCTCCGAGACCCGCTCTTATCAGAGCCGCTCCGAATTGCGCCATCCCTCAACCGCTTTTTTTCCCTTTAAAAGGGGAGGCTTCAAGGCGCGAATTATTTAATTATTAATTAGTTAATTATTCGGTAACAATTCCCAATGAATATTAGTTTAAATTCAGAACAAGTTGACTTCATCCAACAAAAATTAAAAAGTGGCAGATATCAAGATGCCAATGAAGTTATTGTCGAAGCTTTTAGATTATTAGAAGAACGGGATAGAATCTATCAAATATGGATATAAGAAACTCAAGAAAAAGTAGATATAGCTATTGAAGAAATCAGGCGAGGTGAAGGAATATACAGAGAAATAGTCGTTAATCAGTTGAAAGAAAAGTTACGTCAACCTCGTCAAAAATAAGTATTATATGAATCGCTATATTATTGCTCCCTCTGCTAGTAAAGATTTAAACGAAATTATAATAGTAGGCAGCTCCCAAGGGGGGCAATTGCGAAGCCAATGCCGTCATGCTATATGGCCATTTGCGTTCCAAAGCTGACGCTAACGCCCGTACAGAAGTCAGAAGTTATTTTTGTAACGGGGATTTGAGCAACTCTCCAAAAACCTGATCGCCTTAAAAGGCGGGGTTGCGCGACCCAATTATTTTGATAACCTTACCTCTGATCAAAACAGTATATCTGGCCACATATCAAATCATTCCTAAATTCCCCAGCAACAGATAACCAAAAAAGTCAAAACTGGGAGGAGCGATCGCGAAACTAATAAAGTCTTGGTTGGCAACCTGAAATTCCAGATTCGTTCAATTCAATTATCCTCAGATTTCATCAATACTGTTTTTAGTGCCAAACTCCCTGTAATCTTCGCATCAACAGTGGCTAATTTCAACTCATAATAAATGGTAGCAACAAGAAATCTGTTTGGGGGGTCTTGACAGAGTAGTGTAACCTGGCAACTTCAAATAGCAATCGCATCATTCATTAAAACTTCACGATTTTATTGGGTTGATCGAGCTAAGTTAACCCAGATAACGGGATTAAGCTGTAAAGACATCCATCCTTTTTCTGCCAAAATGAGTGTTTCCCAAATGCTAATTGGACTCAACCAAAGTTTATTGTTATGATCGGCGATCGCCCTCTGAAGTTGGAGCGATAAACGTTGGTCGCTGAGTAAATACCAAAGCAAAATTTGGGTATCAAATAAAACTTTCACTCCAAAGTTCATTCTTTGGTCTTTTACTCTCAGTATACTTACAGATAACGAAAATTAATTTTCTACTTTTTCCGGATTTTGCTATAGTGTGAGTTTGACTTTCAGTAGATTCAACAATTAGGCCAATAAATTTCAGAGTTTTATAAAGCTTTGATGAAATTATTCAATTTTCTACTACTTTACAAAAACTTCATAAATTATATTTGATATTTAAGGCTCAAACCCCCAACTAGAGATAACTATAGCGATTTAAAATACCTAAAGTATATTTTTTGTGCTTCATATTTTTCACTTAAATCTTACTACAAATGATTTCAGGTAATGATTGTTGTTCACCTTCCTGATGCTTGTAACTAAACAAAATTGTATGCCTTCAATAAAGTAGTAAAACTATAAATAATAATAAAAGCCATAAAACCATATATATGTCTATATCACTTGATATTTGCCTATTTATCATTAAATTAGCACTATCAATCTAATTCAATAAACCACATAATTAACAATTTTTAAGAGCAAAAATTTTTTTTTTCATAAACAGAACTTATACTATTGATAATGTGTATCAAATATTTTAGGAAAAACAATATTCTTGAGGTTGAAGCTAATTATGAAGCTTTGATGAAGTTCAGTAGAAGTACTTGCAGTTGAAGTAAATTTTGCATTATTATTTTTGTGATGTACATAATTAATAAATAATTCCTACTCTATTTTTTTTGAATAGGGGATAAAAGTAAGCTAGTTAAGGCTTACTATATATATGCTTACTTTTGATATGCGGGAGGGCTTATGTTAAGACAAAATAATTTAATTCATGGTTCTTATTCTACTTTTGAGCGTGAGCGTAAAAATAGTAAGACCAAGAAATTAGTATTAAAAACATTAATATTTACAATCATATGTGGAGATGCTCTATTTTTAACTGGAGCTATTGGATATCATTTGTATAATAAATGGGTTATAGCTAATCAACCTATATATCCTACGGAAAATTCTTCGATATCTCCTACAGAAATTCCTTGGCTCAAAACTAAAGAAGAATGTGAACATACTGGTAGAATCTGGCAAGAAGAAAAATGTCTAGATAGCGAACATAATCATTTATTTTAAATATTTTAGTAGCTGTATTCAGCTAACTAATTGAACAAAAAAACTTTTATGTATAGCATTTCAACTTGAGGCATAAGAAAAGAATTAAATGTTTGAGGTTAAAAGGAACAGGAAACAGTGAAATAGAAGAAGTAAAGTTCTTACTAGAAAAGAAATTACTGGGAATCAAGCAATAGGAAATCCCTATAATTAAGAGCAACGGAACTTTAGTAAGGATTAATTTTTTCCTCAAGTAAGTGTTTCTGTCTCGAACATATCTTAATATCTGATTGATAAAGTAAATATTAAGAGGCTAAGTTCCTTGCTATACTTGGGGTTTGAAAGTTATTGTCCAGTAATACCTGAATCCCTGAGAGTTAGATTACATAAGGGTTTCAACTAAGTTTAGAAATAAGATATTAAATATTAAAGATAAAATCACTAAGAGTTTTATATCTAGATAATTGTGTTAATTTTACTATTAGTAAATTATGGAAAATTTTGTTAAGTGAGTATTTACAACTATTAATATAACTAATATTTGACAAAACTTAACTAGATGAAAATTCAGTAAAGATACTGAATTTTTATTGTTTTTTTTAGGCTTTCACTATTCTGAGTTCACAACTAAAAAAGGTAATTTTGAATATTTGATTTGATGAAGTTCAAGATAGGAAGTTAAAGGATGAATTAGATATAAACAGGGGGAACAGGAATCTCTTCAAACTTGAGGCAATGAATCAGTAGACCAATTGAGTCCTTCAACATCTCATTGGAAAATAGTGAAAAACAACGAAGCAATGGTCAGCATAACTAGCCAATTTCAAAAACTTGTGTTAGCGGTTACATTTAGCACTCTGTTACTAAATATTATTAGCAGAAGTCCAGCAAAAGCAGCAACTTTAACCTTAAATGCAACTGTAAATTCATCTCGTGTATCTACATTAGCTTTTACAGATTTCCAAATAGTATTTGAGGATACAGGAGATGGATTGTTTCAATCAATGGAACTGTTCAGTTTTAGTGGCGTTACGATAGGACGACGTGATAGAAACGAGGAAGTTTTTTATGATGTACTTCGTGGGATACCTACTCTTCCTGGTTTTTCTGTAGGAAACGCTTCCAACTGGCAATTTAGTTCGACTACAGTTAGTAGTGGTGTTGGAGTTGTTAATGAAGCATGGACTTATAAAATTACGACTGTTAAGAGTGTCCCAGAACCCGCTACGACATTAAATTTAACAACACTTCTAGGCTGTGGAGCCTTAATCAAACGAGGAAATTCCCGAAATAGATAGTTAGCTAGGCCACTACCTAACAATTTTCTTTAGACTTGTAGAAAAGATTTAATATCACCAGGACTTACGCAAAATATGAAAATATACACCACTTGTAGGGGTTAACGGCCGTTAACTCCTACTAGATATGCTGGCTCTCCGTAAGTCCTGATCACTTTTAACGTAGAGCCAAAGCTAAGACCAACAGTTTTGATTTTCGTTGAAGATGAATTGGCGGTAAATTAGTGGGACTCGATGTCCCACTAATTTACAATATTATTCTGGGGTTTTTTGGTTTTCAATGTACTTTTTCAAAGTGGAAATTGTTACCCCACCGCAATTCGCAATAAAATAGGAACCATTCCAGAGAACATCGCATCCAGTAAATAGCGTTAAAATGTTGCTGAAAATTCTTTTCTTAATCGTAGGCTTGTAACTGTTTTAACGTTATTAACTAGCTTGCTTAACATAACGTTGGGATGATACTGAAACTTTTAGGTGAACGTGGTTTTCTTCCCCATTAAATTCTACTAAGAACGCATTCCCATTTAATTAATAATTCTTCCAAAATTTCATTTAAGCGAGCCAGCATTGATGCTGTAAAAACATCTTTCCTGTATTTGGTTGTTAAGATTAAATGGGCCTTTAAATCTGACACTGAACGACCACTTGATACAAAATTCGATTGCATAGTAGTTGTCATTTTCAAAAATGGGGGACAATTCCTAACTATTTTGACTGTCAAAGCCGTTAGCGCAGCTCCTCTGAAAGAGGCAAATGCTGGAGGTGAAAACTATCGCAGTGAACCCCAAAAATACCAGCCAAGACTGCTCAAACTGTGGGGAAAAAGTCCCGAAAGAATTATCCCAAAGAACTCATTCTTGTCCGCACTGCGGTACAGTAATAGACCGCGATGTAAACGCGGCGATAAATATAAAAAATAGGGCGGCAGGGCATTCCGTCCTTAAAGCACGCGCTTGTCCGACGGAGTACCGGGACTGTGAAACAAGAAGCGCACACTAAGCTGAAGCTATAGTGTGGGAGTATGTCACCTGAAACTTGACATCCTCCCGACGCTGCACTTGCGTGACAGCGCGGGATTCCTAACCATCGCTGATTAGGTTTTTCTGCTTCAATGCACCAGCCTCCAAGGTCGATCGAGTCTCTTTTCGGTCTTACAGTCGCTCCACAGACTGACACTGCTAGCCCAGCAGCCATATTTTAAGTCTAACACACTATTGAAAAAACCGCAAAATTGATTGGTTTTTCCTGCGGAATGCTGCGCAAACATGCCCTAGCTCCCCTTCGGGAGAGCGCGGGTCTTCAACCAACGTTGAGATAAATAATTATTCAGTAATTCAAACCTGGAGTTTAGACTAAATAGTTGAGGATAAAATCAAGGAAAGGATTGAAAAAATTTAGACCATCAACAGAAGTAAGAAAAAAGGTTCAGTGAAGGAGGTTGACAATTGGTCTAATTTTCCAACCACTTGCAATACTGATTGGTATTACTTATTTCACTCCTACTTGTCAAATTCTTTTGTCAGCAATCATCTCAGGTAAAAGTCAAAAATAACCATAGTTGCACTTTGGTGAAGACTAGTTATAATACGAAAGAGATTTCTCTGTTTCAAAAGAATTATGGGCAAATATTTAGATTAGGAGATGTACAGAAAAATTAATTAGGGAATAAAAAAATTAGAAACTTGGTGATTCAATTGTTTTATTCAGATAATTCCTAAAATTTACCTAACTTGAAATAAATAATCAATCCTTCTGAATAATAATTTCATCGCCAAAATTAAGAATAAAATACAGAAAAACTAACCAGCAAAAAAAATTAGAACAGATAATTTCAGAATCAAAATCTGAAGCCTAAGAAAAAAGGCTGGTAAGGCTGGGAATTTAAAGATAACACTTACTTATGGAAATACCATTTGACATAACTCTGCTGATCATCCTGACTGTAATCAGTGGTATAGCAGCCCAAGTTCTGGCAGCCTACCTGAAAGTACCTGCGATAGTCTTTTTACTACTATTTGGTATTCTAGTAGGCAAAGATGTTTTGGGAGTGGTACATCCAAACCTACTAGGTAATGGTCTAGAAGTGGTAGTATCCTTATTTGTAGCCCTCATTCTCTTTGAGGGAGGCTTGAATTTGGAACTTAGAGAATTAGGAAAAGTTTCCGGTAGTATCCGCAACTTAGTAACCATAGGTACACTGGTAACCTTAATTGGTGGTGGCATGGCCGCTCACTGGTTAGGTGAGTTTCCCTGGCCGATCGCATTCCTTTATGCCTCATTAGTAGTAGTTACGGGGCCAACTGTGGTAGGGCCATTGCTCAAACAGGTTTCAGTAGACCGACAAGTAGCGACCTTGTTGGAAGGAGAAGGAGTTCTCATCGATCCTGTAGGAGCAATTCTGGCCGTATTGGTACTGAACATAGTTATAAATGAAGGTGCTGACCCTCTAGGATTATTTAGGGACCTAGTTGTGCGCTTGGGAATGGGGACTATTATTGGCGCAGCAGGAGGCTGGATTTTAGGATTCACGCTCAAAAGGGCAAAGTTTCTGTCTGAAGAATTAGCAAATCTGGTAGTTTTGGCGGCTCTGTGGGGAATGTTTGGTCTAGCAGAAGAAGTCCGCAGTGAATCAGGATTGATGGCCACAGTAGTAGCAGGAATTTTCGTTGGGGCAGCCGAAATACCAGAGTTACGATTATTAAGGCGGTTTAAAGGACAACTAACAATGCTGGCCGTTTCAGTATTGTTTATTTTACTAGCAGCAGACCTATCCTTAGCAAGTATCGTTGCCTTAGGTTGGGGAAGTGTATTTACAGTTTTGAGTTTGATGTTCCTGGTTCGCCCTCTTAATGTATTAATCTGTACTTGGAATAGTAAGCTCAATTGGCGACAAAAGATTTTTGTCAGTTGGGTTGCCCCCAGAGGGATAGTTTCAGCTTCAGTTTCTTCCTTATTTGCTATCTTGTTAACTCAGAAAGGTCTCAACGGTGGTGACTCTATCAAGGCTTTGGTGTTCTTAACTATTATTATGACGGTATTTAGTCAAGGGTTGACTGCAAGATTCGTGGCTCAATTTTTGGGAATTACTTCTAGTGCAGCCACTGGTGCTGTTATTGTCGGTTCCAATCCTCTTTCCCGATTAATTGGACGTCTATTTAAGGATAGGGGTGAATCAGTGGTATTGATAGATACAGATGAGGAGGCTTGTCAGCAGGCAGAGAAGGAAGGTTTACAAGTATATAAAAGTAGTGCCTTCGATACTAATGTTCTAGAAGAGGCCGGTTTAGAATCAGTAGGAACTTTCTTAGCAATGACTAAGAATGAAGAGGTAAATTTAGTTTTGGCTCAAAGAGCAGCAGAAGAATTTAAGCCACCAAGAGTATTAGCTATTTATCCGAAAAGTCCCCAGCAGAAAGGTCAAAATGGTAAAGAGAAGGTTCAACAAGCGTTTACTTTAGAGTTAAATCTCAAAAGTTGGAATCAATATCTTTCTGACAGAGAAGTGAAATTAGGAGAAACAGTGCTTAAGCAATTGGGATTTGAGTTTCAAAAGACTCACCTTAGGGCACTTATTAGAGCAGGAGAGTTAATGCCAGTTTTGATTGAAAGGCAAGGAAGTCTTCAAGTTTTATCTGCCATGGAAAATTGGCAACCAGGCGATCGGATTATTTATTTGTTACATGACCCTAAACCTAAGCTTCTCAAACTACTATCTGGAGCTCAACAATCAACTTTAACTATTGAAAAACATCCAACTGTTGAAGAGGTACCTATTCCTTCTTCGGTTCTCGAATCTGAACTCTGATAGTAAGCATTCAGCTATTAGCAGTCAGCTGTCAGCAATTAGTGTTGATATAACTAAATTTTCAAGTTAAAAATAAGCATGAGCTACTGTCTTAACTCTGAATGCCGAAAGCCATATAATCCCTCCGATAATCGATTTTGTCAGAGCTGCGGAGCTAAGTTACTTTTGGGCGATCGCTACCGTACTATTAAGCCTATTGGTCAAGGTGGCTTTGGCAAAACTTTTCTGGCTGTGGATGAGTATAAACCTTCCCGACCCCGGTGTGTGATTAAACAATTTTTTCCTCAAAATAGTGCTAATGCGGAAAAAGCTGCTGAGTTGTTTGGTCGGGAAGCTATCAGACTTGATGAGTTGGGTCAACATCCTCAAATCCCAGAATTAATGGCTCATTTTCAACAAGGTGAGCAACAATATCTCATCCAAGAATTTATTGATGGGCAAAATTTAGAGCAGGAATTGGTTGTTAATGGGGTTTTTACTGAAAATCAGATTCAGGAGTTACTTTGGGATTTGTTGCCTGTGTTGGAATTTGTCCATGAACGGCAGGTAATTCATCGGGATATTAAGCCTGAAAATATTATTCGGCGCAACTCTATTACGCTTCCTGATGGTGGAGGGGAAATTAAAGGCCAGTTGGTGTTGGTAGATTTTGGAGCTAGTAAGGTAATTACGGAATCTTCTCTTGGCCAAACTGGAACGATGATTGGTAGTGCGGGATATGTTGCTCCGGAACAGTTAGCGGGGAAGGCGGTTCCTGCTAGTGATCTTTATAATTTGGGGGTGACTTGTATATATTTGTTGACTCAAGTAGCACCTTTTGAGTTGTTTGATGTGCTTGAGGGTCGTTGGGTTTGGCGACAATATTTGCAGTCTCCTATTAGTGAAGAATTGGGGATTATTATTGATAAGCTTTTGGCTCCGAATATTAATCAAAGGTATCAGTCTGTAGAGGAGGTTTTAAAAGAATTAGAGTCGGTAAAATATCAGAAAAGTTTTGCCTCTGCAAATTTTCAAACAATAGGAAATAATCCTTCTTTGTTAACAAAAATGCTTGGGGGAATTCCACAAGTTATTAAAGGTCGAATTATGCAAGAATTTGGGAAAACTGAGGCAGCGATCGCTTCTTATGATCGTGCTATTTCTATTCGACCAAATAATTATGATGCTTGGTATAAGAAGGCTGAAGTTTGTTATCAGTTGAAGCGTTATGAGGAGGCGATTTTTTGTTATCAAAAGACTGTGAAATTGCAGCCTAATCATTGGCAAGGGTGGCGAAGTTTGGGGGTGTTATTTTATCAATTGCAAAGATATGAAAAGGCTGTGGAAAGTTATTTTAAGTCTTTGGATATTGAGGGGAATCAACCGATGGTTTGGTTATGGTTGAGTTTAGCAATTAAGAAGTCTGGAGATGAGCAAAAAGCACAGATGTGTTTGGAGAAGGCGAGGGAATGTTTACCAAAAAGTCCGGTGGAAACTTCACAGATTTTGTGGCAAGCTTGGGAGAAATTAATTCGGTAGTTTGGAAGGAAGAAGGAAGACGGAAGGATTGAAAAAAAATTATAGCAATTCCCATATTTATGAGGTAGATTTACGCTCCCCCTAAATCCCCCTTAGAAAGGGGGACTTTGAAGTTTCCCCCTTTTTTAAGCAGTTCCCCCCTTATTAAGGGGGGTTAGGGGGGATCTAAAACTGTACTTCATAGGTTAAAGAATTGCTATAGTTGGGGTAGTATCAGAAACAATAATCATTTAAATGTTCTGCTGATTTAAAATTAATTCTGCTTGTTCCACTTCTTGACGTAATTCCTCCAAATTATGCTCTTCATAAAAAATATAAATCCCCCATTTATTCATCATTTCAATCATTTTAATCCGAGAAACACCTAAAATTTTTGCAGCCCTACCACTGCTAATTTCGCCAACTTCTAATAAAGCCATTACATATCCTTCTTTCGCTTTTTGTAAAGCCTTTTCTCTAATCTCACTTGAGAGCTGAATATTTTCCAAACCTTCATCGGAAATTGTTAAAGCCATCTTCAAATTATCCTAATTTTACAGTTTAACTTTCTACTTACAGCGTATTCCACTTTGGTGAGGTACAATCATGCGTTTGGTGAGGTACAATCATGCGAGCAAGATGCTCGCACTGATAAGATTTAATTATTAATATCTGTACTTCTTATGGGAAGAATTTGCTGTAAATCACACTCTACTTTTCTTTCTGACTTATTTTACTAGAGACTTAAAAGCTCAAAATCACTGATATTTTTCAAAACAAAACTATTATTTTCTTTAACCAAATCTCCCGAACAAGATACGGGCAAACGTTCTTGGTAAGCCTTAATCGCTAAAATATAATCTCGGTCAAATAATTCTGTTTCAATTTTTTTTAGTTTGTTAATAACAACCCCCATTAAAGTAATCTCTCCACTCAGTTGATCGCCTTGAGGAGATTTAATTTCTACAATTAGCCCTTGTACTTCCAGGTTAGGCAAATTAGTAATTAATTTCTGGATAATTTCTAGTTGTGACTTTTCCTCTATCTTGGCTAAATTTTCCACAAGCAAATTCATCGTGATTGGAAAATCTGATACCTCTGGATGTAGCGGTAAAACTAAAGTAAAATTAGAAGATTCAATAGAAATTTTTACCCAAATAATAGTCTGGCTTTCAATTCGTCTTTGCTGCTGCCAACCTTGATTTGTTAAATAATTAGCCACAGTTTCAGGTTGTATATTTTTGAGTAAATCAATATCTTTAACAATTAAATTCATAGCCTTTCACCTCTGATTTTTTTTTGCATAATGAATTCTAATTTAGTAGGAGTAAACAGATTATTTCTAGGGATTGAAACTGTAATGCTTTCCCGATTTTCTGTAGTTGCAGCCCCCTCTAAAGATAACCAATAACCACAACGTTTTAGACAAAGGGATGCCTCCGTTTGTTGGAGCAATTCATTAACCTGTTTCGGAACAATAACAACAATCAAAATAATTGCAGGATAACGATTTATTATACTCAATTCATTATAGTTCTTGATAGGCAAAGGATAGCGGATTAAATTATTACTAAAAACATCTCTTTAAGTACATTTAACTTGAGCATAAAGAATGGGAAAGTTTTGTAGTTGGGGCGATTTTAATCCAGTAATAATTAAATCAACTCCCAATTGATCTAAAGGTGTAGTAGTTCTTTCACAAACACAACCTACAACAGTTGCAACTGCCCGAATATAAGCATAACTAAACTCCTCTTTTTGCAGATTAATTTTCACTTAATAACCTTGATAAATAAATTATTGTATCAAGAGAAAATCAAACTATTGTGGTTGAGGAAATAGCCTTCAACAATGAATAATGAATAATGAATAATGAATAATTACCTCTCCTTGAAAAGAAGAGGATTGACTAATAATGAAATTTTTTTTTATTATCCCCTTAAAAGGGGAGGCTTTAAACCACAATTTTTCGGTAAAAAACATGGTAAAAAACCACAAATTAGCAAGGGCAATAAGTGATGCCAACTGGTCCGAGTTAGTCAGGCAATTAGAGTACAAAGCTGAGTGGTATGGACGGGAACTAATAAAAATTGATAGATATTTCCCCAGTTCGCGCGCGTTGCTCTAATTGTGGTTATGTAGTAGAGAAATTGCCTCTAAATATAAGAGAGTGGGATTGTCCTGAATGTGTTACTCACCATGACCGTGATGTTAACGCTTCGATAAACATTTTGGCTGCGGGAGGAGCAGTGTCAGTCTGTGGAGCGCGCTTTTAGACCCGAAGGGAATAAATCCCAGAAGGCGGGTGCTATGAAACAGAAAGCCCCTAACAGCGATGCTAGAGAATCCCGCGCTCTCCCGTAGGGGAGCGTCGGGAGGATGTCAATGACTGTTGTTTGCCATAATTTTTTATCATTTTTCATAGCCTCTAAAAACTCTTTCTCAGCTTCATTTATTTTCCCTTGTCGTAGTAATGAAAATCCAATACTTCCATGAATTGAAGAAAGACTAGAAGTAAAAGGATCGGTAAAGCAACTTTTACAAGGTTTACCCAGATGTTTGTCGATTGAATCTATTCCCTTTTTATATTGTTTAATTGATTCAGTATAGTTACCTAATTTAAAATAAATTAACCCTAGTCGTTGATACGAGAGATGAGAATATCGAGTGTAGGCATTTTCCAAAGATCGGGCGTAATCATTGTCAAAATTTTGAGACTTTTGATTTAGAGACTTCTTCAGAGAATTAATTGCTTTCTTATATTTTTTTGCACCAAAGTAAGCTTGATGTATTGGGTGATAAATACCTGGAAAATCTCCTGATATTAAGCTTCTCTCACAAGCTTTAACTGCCTTTTCCCAAGCTTCGGCAATGTTATAACCTTTACATATAACAGATGAAGGAATTCCAGGGGAATTTTTTTTAAATAATTCAATTTTTTCTAAGTCTTCTATAATGGCTTTTTTATCTGCTGTAGATATAGGCTTATCCGATGTTTCTATAGCTTGAATGAATGTTAAAAAAGGAAAAATTTCTCCATCTGATGTTTTTTCTGTTATTTCTCTTCGATTAGGAGAATTAACCCACGAATCTTGCCCTAAAGCTGAGGGAATAAAAAATTTCTTTTGACTAAAACTTTCCAGAGGATTACCAATAATAGAAACTAAAGTAATTATTGCTGTTGTTGTTAACTGATAAAGCTTCATAATTAACACTCCTTTAAGTTGAAAAAATAATTCACCAGAATATAGCTATACACAATTTAGTTATTAGCGCTTCTGAAATAGACTGCTGCAAAATTGAGCCTCTCCAAGTAAGTAAAAACTCCTATTGCCATATACGCAATAAAACCATCGAAGCATCAATGAGCAAAAACTCCTATTGCGACATACGCAATAAAACCCGAAGCATCAATGAGCAAAAACTCCTATTGCGACATACGCAATAAAACCCGAAGCATCAATGAGCAAAAACTCCTATTGCGACATACGCAATAAAACCATCGAAGCATCAATGAGCAAAAACTCCTATTGCGACATACGCAATAAAACCACCGAAGCATCAATGAGCAAAAACTCCTATTGCGACATACGCAATAAAACCATCGAAGCATCAATGAGCAAAAACTCCTATTGCGACATACGCAATAAAACCACCGAAGCATCAATGAGCAAAAACTCCTATTGCGACATACGCAATAAAACCA
>NZ_JAAHGO010000113.1:18615-20429 GCF_010672455.1 Okeania sp. SIO2C9
TATTGCGACATACGCAATAAAACCATCGAAGCATCAATGAGCAAAAACTCCTATTGCGACATACGCAATAAAACCACCGAAGCATCAATGAGCAAAAACTCCTATTGCGACATACGCAATAAAACCACCGAGACATCAATAAGTAAAAACTCTTATTGCGACATACGCAATAAAACCACCGAGACATCAATAAGTAAAAACTCTTATTGCGACATACGCAATAAAACCACCGAGACATCAATAAGTAAAAACTCTTATTGCCATATACGCAATAGAACTATTTCAGACAACATTCAGATGGAAAATAAACCTTTAAAAAGCAGGCTTTTCTTGATAATTTTCTTCTAACTGCCACCTATTAAAAACACTAGAAAAATTGTAATAAACTCGTTTCCCTTCAGCAAAAGTTTTAGCAGGTTTTTCTCCTCTTATTATTGGGGGATTTTCACTAGGAAATTGACGGTGGTTAACCAAATAGTCCACCACTAAATCTGGATCGTCATTTGACTGTAAAGTGAAAAGTAAATCTTCATTACTACAGGGAACCATCTTTTGTTTGACCCCACATACTACCGGAATTTCTTGGTTAGGAACCCAAGTTTCTAAGGTCGTGACAATATATTTTAATCCACCTCTATCGTATATATTATGGAACCGTTCCGACACCATTTTACATCGCTTTTGTGGTGGATAATTTTCACCAAAATAATAATTATCTAACTTCCAGAGAATAACAATTATTTTTTCATTTGATTGAATATTTTCTACAATTGTTGCCGGAACATTCCTACCTCGATACTCACCAGTTCCACAAAAGAATTTAACCCCAAATACTAGAGCATAATTTACCTTAATTCGTGACGGGGATGAAGTGGATGTAGGTGTCGGTGGTGTTTCTGACTTAAGCTTAATAAAAGGAGTAATAGCTGTAATTAAAGCAGCAACTCCACCTACTACAGTCGCTACTGTAGTCCTCCATAATTCTGTCTTATTATTGCTCATATTTATAAGAGGATAGAACTGTTCTACTTTGCACAACAGTTAAAAATCTTTAATCGTTACTTGAAATTTAAAAATCTGCTTTCGTTTGATGCACCTGAAATTAAACTTCAAGATGGCTGCCTAAAATTTCGTAATATTAAATTTGCCCGATAATTGATGATTTTTTGAAGTGTGTTGTTGTGATTTTTAAAGACAAGATAATACAACTAGAAAAACCCTATATATCATTCCACTTACTACCTGTTCAATCAAATTTACTTCTTCCTTTTACCGAAAAATTGTGGTTTAAAGCCTCCCCTTTTAAGGGGATAATAAAAAAAAATTCATTATTAGTCAATCCTCTTCTTTTCAAGGAGAGGTAATTATTCATCATTCATTATTCATTATTCATTGTTGAAAAGAGCGATCACCTCTAATGTGTTGAACACTATCGCCATTCCATCACAAACAAAAATTACAGCATATTCCATCAGGTGTGAGGTACACCCATAGCGGGTAAGATAGCCTGCATTACAAACATTTCCTCATCGGTATAAGTTATTGCCTTAACCCAACACTCAAAAAGAGGAACTAACGATCTAGTCAATAATGAAATAGTAAGTTTTTTTACCCAATTAATAAATTGAGGTTAGCTAGATTAATCTCAACAAAGTTTGGCGATAAATCACTATTTGCTTAACTTACTCAGGACTTACGCAAATACACCATATATAGTGCATAGTAAATATAGCGATTGCTGACGCAAAGCTCCGCTAACGCTATAATTTTTAGAGAGCGATCGCCCAACACTGTTGGTGTTATCCCTATTCCTA
>NZ_JAAHGO010000114.1 GCF_010672455.1 Okeania sp. SIO2C9
CGAGTTACTGCAATTAATGATTAAATTTAAACTCTGCTATAAAATTTCTGGTATTTCTCAGACCTATATTGCTCCTCAACTTCTAACAGAAGCTCAACCAGAATATGACTGGGATGAAAATAATAATCTGATTTTACGTTACACTTACGAATTTATGCCCAAGGGAATTATTACTCAGTTTATTGTAGCGATGCACGAGGATATTGAGGAGCAAAAATATGTTTGGAAAAGCGGAGTTATTCTCAAGAAAAATGAAGCTAGAGCAGAAGTGATTGAATATTACAGTAAGAGAGAAATAAAAATTAGAATTTCTGGGCAACAAAAACGGGATTTAATGACTATTGTTACTCACGAATTAGATAAAATTCATAGTTCATACAATAATCGACTCAAATATAATAAATTAATTCCTTGTAATTGTAGAACTTGTCAAAATACTCAGAATCCTCACTTCTACAAATTTGAGAAATTAAAAGAACGGCTTAATAATGGCAAAATGACAATTGAATGCGGTAACTCCCCCTATTATGAAGTTAATATCCAGAGTTTAATTGATGATGCAATAGATAGTTATAAGTATGAAAAAAATTCACAACTTAGTCATTCTATTAATATAGATATAGGTGGAAATTTTGATGAAGTAATAGTAAATTCTCCTCAATCAAAAAGAGAGGAAACTAAAAAATTTGGATTTTTAGATTTTTTGGCTTGGATGCAGAATGGGCAAATTATTTTCATCTTAATCTCTTCTATTATTGGCATTATTTTGCTGATTATTTATCCTAAGTTATATCCAGATGGATTACCAGAATTGGTAAAGCCAATTCAAGACATAATTCCAACTCCACAAAAAGAAAATAAATCCGATGAGTGACATTTTTCAAGAATTAAGAATTTAGAATTGATAATTACCTATTCTTATAAATAAGAGGATTGGATAAAAAGATTTTTTTTTCTCCTTTAAAGAAGAAACAAGCGGTCGAGGGATGGCGAGGTCTCCTCGCCATATCCAATCGGACCAAGAGAGAAAAAATTTTCCTTTGAGTCAATCTATTCCGCTTTCACTATCGAATTGACTACTCCCCTGGCTGAAGCCGAGGGGATTCTAAGCGGATGTTTCAAATCGGGTTAAAACCACGATTCTCCACGTTTCACACTTAACTGTCACCGACAATTAGTCAGTGGTGGCAGCTCATATACCACCTAGACGCTCTCACATACTGATGATTAAACCATATGCTTTGCGCTTACTTTTTTGATTATCCTTTCAGAGTGGTTTTACTCAAAGATCGAGCCATAAATCCCTATCTTTGCTGCCTGCTTGTCTGTTGCCTTGGTCTTGGTAGCGACAATACGTCCTACTAGTTTCCTTCCGACAGGAATTTCACCCCTACTAGCAAAGGTTCATCGGGACAAACCTTGTTCTTACTCACATTAATATATTATCTCATATTTTGGGATACAGGAGATTAAAATCTCCAACCTGTTTTCATCCATCGGCTGAAGCCTGATGGCTTTCAACTGCCAAGTTCAAGGTAATTATTAATTATTAATTATTAATTATTAATTGCTGAATCATACGTTCTGCCTGAGAAGCATAACCACCACCGAATAGATTAAAATGATTGAGAATATGATACAAGTTATAAAGACTTTTACGTTGTTGATAACCATCATCTAAAGGCCAGGCTTGATTATACCCACGATAAAAAGCACTGGGAAAACTACCAAATAATTCAGTCATAGCAATATCAACTTCGCGATCGCCCCAATAAGTGGCCGGATCAAAAATTACTGGTTCCCCATCTACAGTTACTCCAGCATTTCCCCCCCATAAGTCACCGTGAACCAGAGAAGGTTGTGGTTGATGACCTGCTAATAATTCTGGGATAATTTTTAGTAGGCGATCGCTCTGACGAAAAGTGCCACCCCGACGTTTTGCTAACTTGAGCTGATAACCAATGCGGTTTTCTGCCCAAAATTCTGCCCAGTCTCCATTCCAAGTATTAATCTGGGGTGTGGAACCGATAGTATTGTTTATATCCCAACCAAATTCACTTTTACCTTGATAGTGATGTAAAGCGGCTAAATTACCTCCCATCTCTTCCCAAGATTTATCCTGACCGCGACCACCTAAGTCTAACCATTCCAAGACAATATAAGAATTATTTCCCTCTGTTCCAGAGCATAAGGGTTTCGGAACACAAATAGTCTGGGTTTCACACATTTGCTTTAACCCCAAAGCTTCTGCTTCAAACATTGCTATCTGGGAAGCTTGATTAAGTTTGACAAAATAGTCGCGACTGCCATTAGTAAGTTTATAGCCACTATTGATGCAACCTCCACCAACTGAATAATGGTTGCTAACTTCAAAATTTTCGGCCGTTACTTGGGCAATATGTTCGGCAATTTTTTTCCACATACATATACAGTCCTATATTTAATAATTTTTTTTTTAAAAAACTAAAAATTAGCTATTGTGCTATAGGCAATAGTATAAGGTGAAGTATTCACAGAAACTGAACTAGAATTGACATCCTCCCCGGCCTAAAGGCGCGGAGATTCCTACTGAGCTGTAACTCCTCGGCGGGTTGACGTTTTGCTGGCGCAAAGCTCCGCTAACATTGGCTGCTGCTACCTTGACGCTAGTCTGACGCTTGCCTCTACGTCCGTTTTTCGTCTCCGAATGCCCAAGGAGCGACTAATATATTTATCGCTGCGTTTTCGTCTCTATCGTGTTTGCTGCCACAGTTTAGACACTTCCACTCTCGCACCTGAAGGTCTAACTTACCACCTTTGAAACCACAACAAGAGCATTTACTTGTAGTTGGCTCCCATCTATCAATAACTCTAAAATCACGACCGTATTTCTCAGCTTTCCCTTCTAAGAATGTTCTGAATTGTCGCCAACCTAAATCAGATATTGCTCTAGATAATTTACGGTTCTTAATCATACCAGAAACGTTCAAATCTTCTAAAACAACTGTTTGGTTTTCACGAATTATTTCAGTAGATAATTTATGCAGAAAATCTGTCCTTGTATCTTTCAGTTTAGCATGGAACTTAGCAACTCTAATCCGTGCTTTTTCATATCTTTTAGACCCCTTAGTTTTATGAGATAATGACTTACTTAACTTTCTTAATTTATTAATTCGTTTTTTAAGTGGTTTAGGAGCATCAACCTTTGTACCATCACTAAATGTAGCAAAGGTTGAAATGCCTAAATCTATACCTACTGAATTATCAGTTTGAGGTAAGATTTCTGGTTGTATTTCTACTACAAAACTTAAGAAATATCTATTAGCTGAGTCTTTGATTACTGTTACTGATGATGGAGCAGCAGGTAAGTCTCTAGACCAAACTATTTTTAGCTTTCCAATCTTGGCTAAATAGACTTTATGTTGACCAACTTTAAACCCTCCCTTTGTAAATCTAGCAGTTTGTTTTGACTTTCTAGTTTTAAATTTAGGAGGTTTAACAGGTTTACCTTTTCTCTTGCCTTGAGTTGATTTAAAAAAGTTAGAGCAACGCCTGGTTTAAATCATTCAAGGACTGCTGCAGTGGTATATTAGAAACCTCTGACAACCATTCTCTGCATTCAGTCTTTTTAGCTTGAGTAATAAAAAGCTTTTGTAGTTCAGAATTAGTGGGCTTATTTTCTCCCGATTTATACTTTTGTTGGCAACAAGCTAGACTATCATTCCAAACCACACGGACACAACCAAATAGCTTTGCTAATCGGTATTTTTGTCCGAGTGTTGGATAGATACGATACTTAAATCTAGCTTTCATAATCTAAGTTTTTAACTAACAGCATCATAACATATTTATCGAATCATTTAGCAACTAAAAATTCGCTCTATAAGGGCGAGGCTTGAGACCCAATTTTACGGTCATTTCAGTTATTAGTTATTAGTTATTAGTTAACAGTACCTCTGGCTGTTTGCGCAGCATGACCTAGGAAACCAAAAGGCTTGAAATAATGAAATTTATTATTTTCACCCCCTTCAAAGGAGAGGCTTTGGACCTTATTTTTTGGTAAAGTTAGCTATTGAGCTTGCCTTGCTTGAATTAATAAAGCAGGCTTTTCCTCAAAACCTGCTGTCTAGAATACTGACTAATAATTTCGTCTAACTATAATGTTTCAGTATGAATTAGCGCCTTCAGCAAACTCTCAACTTTTTCTTCCATCTCTACTAATATATTTAGAGATAAAGTAATATCATCTTCCACTCCCAACAATTTAGCCGCTTTTGTGACAGCTTCTTTCTCTTGTTTTGCGTAATTTTTATCAGCACGAGCCATTTTAATAGCATTATACAGCAATATTCTTGGTGTTGATAAGTCAGGAACATCTGATTTTATCTTGGGCAACAAGTCTTCTAACTTAGCATTCTTGTAGTCAAATTCTTTGTATTTTTCTATAGCTTCTTCAGGAGCGCCAATCATCCGTTGATGATTTATTAACCAGTTCATCTCTGCCTCTGGCACATCCCCATCAGCTCCAGCAATAGCGAGCAACGCATACCCAAAATTAAGATATGCTTCAAACGGAGCAGAAGAAACACCCTGAGTCCTTTTCAGGTATTCTGAGCCTCCTATCATTTGCTCTTCATTTGTTGTCATAATTTGTTTCCTTTTCCTATTTGTTCAAGTCGAGTTTACTGTAGCGACAATTTTTTAGTATCACAGTCAGTAGAGGAAAGCCAGTAAACTTAGCTATTGAGCTTGCCTTACTTGCGGTAATTATATAGCGCTATAGTAGAAAATTATCTCCATAAATTATCAATTACTCCCCTCCTGGGAGCAGGGCTAATTCTTTGTCGTCAGAGAATATTCATAAGAAATACAAAAAATTATGCAAATATACAAATCTCTCCATCTCCCCACCTCCCCATCTCCCCACCTCCCCATCTCCCCATCTCCCCATTCCCCCATCTCCCCATAAATTTTTCTCTAGTGACAATAAATAGACCCTGCCTCCTGGGAGGGGGAGGGGCGAGGGGTGGGTTCCCTGTTCCCTATTCCCTCTTTTATTGGAGATATCTAGTCTATGTAGACTTGCAAATATCAGTTACTTGAATTAATAAAGCAGATTTTCCTCAAAACCTGCTGTCTGGAATATTGGCTAATAATTTCGCCTAATTATAGGGTTTCAGTATGGATCAGCGCCTTTAGCATACTCTCAACTTTTTCTTCCATCTCTACTAATATATTTAGAGATAGGGTAATATCATCTGCAACTCCCAAAAGTTTAGCCGCTTTTTTGACAGCTTCTTCCTCTTGTTTTGCGTAATTTTTATCAGCACGAGACATTTTAATGGCATGATAAAGCAATGTTCTTGGTGCTGACCAGTTAGGAACATCTGTTTTTATCTTGGGCAACAGGTCTTCCAACTTGGCATTCTTGTAGTCAAATTCTTTGTATTTTTCGATCGCTTCTTCAGGAGCGCCAACCATCTGTTGATGATTTATTAACCAGTTCATCTCTGCTTCTGGCACATCCCCATCAGCTCCAGCAATAGCGAGCAGCGCATACCCATAATTAAGATATGCTTCAAAAGGAGCGGAAGAAAGACCCATAGTTCTTTTCAGGTATTCCGAACCTTCTATCATTTGCTCTTCATTTGTGGTCATAATTTGTTTCCTTTTCCTATTTTTTCAAGTTGAGTTTACTGTAGCAACAATTTTTTAGTATCACAGTCAGTAGAGGAAAGCCAGTAAACTTAGCTATTGAGCTTGCCTTACTTGCGGTAATTATATAGCGCTATAGCAGAAAATTATCTCCATAAATTATCAATTACTCCCCTCCTGGGAGGGGGAGGGGGAGGGGCGAGGGGTGGGTTCCCTCTTCCCAGCTCCGGTGTTCCCTGTTCCCTCTTTTCTTCGAGATATCTAGTGTAGGGTTTGCTGAAAAAGTCTTTTTGTTGGGGTAGGAGTCAGAATTTTCTAGGTCATGCTCCGCAAACAGGAGTCAGAATTTAGGAGAAATGGGAATTATAGAAGAAGTAGTAGAAAGAAAGAATTGTCCCTTAATTTTTCTTCTCTTATCTGCTCAAAATACTAACTTTTTGACCTTGAGCAAGCCTAAAACTTTACCATTTTTTCACTTCAAATACGCACGGACGCTAAATATAGTAGGACGAATGCCATTCGCCCCTACGTATGGCGTTTTCAAGGTTGATTTGCGTAAGTCCTGTTTATCTCTTTACTTAACTGAGAACTTTCAACAAAACCTCTGCCATTTCTTTACATCCGACTTGTTTCATTCCTTCGGACATAATATCCCCAGTCCGATAACCCAAATCTAATACTTGCAAAACTGCTTGTTCAATTTTATCTGCTGCGGCAGGTTGCTCTAGAGCATAACGTAACATCATTGCCACACTCAGGACTTGTGCCAGAGGATTAGCCTTATCCTGACCTGCAATATCTGGAGCAGAACCATGAACTGGTTCAAATACTCCCGGTCCAGAAGCACCGAGACTCGCCGAAGGTAACATCCCAATACTGCCTGTCAACATCGCAGCAGCATCAGAGAGAATATCGCCAAATAAATTTCCTGTGACAATCGTATCAAATTGTTTTGGCCAACGAACAAGTTGCATGGCAGCATTATCTACATATAAATGAGATAACTCCACATCTGGATATTCCGAGGACATTTGAGTAATGCGATCGCGCCAAAACTGAGACACTTCCAAAACATTCGCTTTATCTACGGAACACAACTTACCGCCACGTTTTTGAGCTGTCTCAAATCCCACTTTAGCAATACGGTCAATTTCTGACTCAGTATAGGCCATTGTATTAACACCACGTTTTTCTCCGGTTTCTGTCTCAAACACACCCTTGGGCGTGCCAAAATATACTCCACCTGTTAATTCTCGTACCACCATGATATCCACTCCTTCCACAATTTCTCGTTTGAGGGTAGAAGCATCTATTAGTTGGGGCAAAATTTTAGCTGGCCGTAAATTAGCAAATAATCCTAATCCGGACCGTAATCCTAATAATCCTGTTTCTGGCCGTTGATGGCGTGGTAAATTATCCCACTTGTAGCCGCCGATCGCTGCTAAGAGTACGGCATCACTATTGCGACATTTTTCGAGAGTTTCTTTGGGTAGGGGTTCCCCTGTAGCATCGATGGCAACTCCACCGATAAGAGCTTCTTGAAATTCAAAGTTAAGGTTAAATTGGTTACCAATGACTTTTAGGACATCTACCGCCACTGTCATAATTTCAGGGCCAATGCCGTCACCGGGGAGTAGAGTAATGCGGTAGTTCATAATGTTCTATGTTTGAATTTTCTATTGAGTTGAGTTTTTGATTGAGCTAAATATTAACTATATAGCAATTTTTATTAGGGATAAAATAGAAATATTTGGTTTTTAAGGAACAGAAAATTAGAACAATAAGTCTTCTTAAGAAAGGTTGATAAATGGTGGATTACAATTTGAGTAGAAATTCCCATATTTCTATAAATTAGTTTTTTATCAAGATTATATGGTATTGTTTTTCGGGCATATCTAGTGATTAGTTTTGGGTAGATATCACTATTTGCAAAAATACTTTTTTCTTATATATTCCTTGTTCCCTGTTCCCTGTTCTCTGTTCCCTAAAAAATTATTATATATTTTGGCTGTAATAATTTTTTACTATCTAGTGTTTTCAAATGATTAGTAAAAATCTAGGGTCTTGAAAGACTTGCTAAATATTGATATTGAGTTTACATCTCAAGTAAGCATTCAGCTATTAGATTCAGCTAGCCTCCTCCGGAGGAACTACGTTAACAGCAATGAGTAATGAATAATTACTTCTCTGGCTTATAAAGGGGACGCATGCTAGTAACTTTTTATTCTTACTCAACTTCAAAGGTTACTTTTACCTTCTACAAAATTAATAGCTGATAGCTGAATGCTGACGGCTGAATGCTTACCATCTCAAATCAAAATGCTATATATGAAATCTAAGTTCAGTTTAAGACTACAAATTTTATTTTCAGTGATGAATCTCACTTAAATTATACAGAGTATAATATAAAATATCCAGTCAAATTTAATTAATTTAAAATGAATAAACCATTATTTCTGCTGAATAAATTGATGATAATTCTGGCACTACCTATTATTTTAGTTAGCCTGGTTGGTTTTAATAACATAACTCAGGCTCAAACTGAAGAAAAGCGTGCTGCTTGTGTCTTAGTTGATTTTGATGGTCGAATTAGGGCTTCAGGACCTTGCGACGTTAAAATAACTAAAAGTAATACTGGTGTAGAATTTGATATTGAATGGGATGGTTCTATAAGAACTCAGTTCTCTATGAGAAAATTTCCTACTGATGGAACTTACAGCGTAGAAATTAGCAATGGAGGAAGAGCTAGTATGAAAGTTGAAAAAGAAGGTTCAGTATTTATTTTGAGAACCAGTAGTGGTTTTAGAGGCAGAGTAATATTTCCATAAAATAGCAATTAGACAAAATAAATTGATTAGGTATCAGCAAAATCTCTCTAGGCTTAAGTTTTTACTTATTTTATTATTTATCTACTAATCTTGAACTATTATCTTGTGATTAACAATGAATATTAAGCTACAATTTTCAACTATCATCTCTCTAGTTTTTCTTTTTTTCTTGGGTGTAAAAATTTTCTCTACTAATACATCCCATGCTGCATATAAATTACAAATATCAAATCAAATTTTAACTGAAAAAACTGATAAATTTTTATTAGCTGCTGTTGATAGTTGTGAAGTATCAATGCCAAGTTCTTCTACAAATGAACGTCTTGTTCTGAATGTCCGAGAAGTACCTAATGGTAATATTGTTGGTACAGTGGATGATGGAGATACAGTAGAATTAGAAACTACCGATGGTATCGAAGGTTTATTTTGGGTGAAGATTGTTGAGCCAGTTACAGGATATGTTTGGACGGAATATCTGACAAATTGTAATTGAAGAAGGCAGAAAGCAGAAGGGAAAATTGCTTATGGATAGTCTTCTAAACACCACTTAGTGTCTACAAACCCCAAACAATTTCTAAGATGGTGGAGTATTAAACCCGCTACAGAAAAGATAATTTTTTTTGTGATAAATATATTAATAAATATCTGACTCAGCCAAGATGATTTCTTTTTAAGCTGAGTTATTTTTATTGCTGAAATTTTTCCATTAACCAAGTTCCAACTAAACGTTGATTCATATTTCGACTACGTTGAAGTGCTTCATCAAGTAAGGAAATTTTTAATCCTGGTCATTTTAGTTATCAGTTATCAGTTAGCCTCCTATCGGAGGAACTTCGTTAACAGTATCTCTGCAATAAGGAGGCAAAAAAATACGGAATTATCTTTTTTTATCCCCTTAAAAGGGGAGACTTTAGACAAAAATTTATCGGTAAAACATGAGATACAGTTGTTTTTCTTTTTTTCTATCCCCTGTTTCTCGAATTACTACTCCTTACTCCCTAAAATAAACGAATTTTTTACTTCTCCAATATGAGAATTGCTATATGAATCATTTTTACTGTTGAAATTTTTCCATTAACCAAATTCCAACTAACCTTTGATTCATGTTGCGACTACGTTGAAGTGCTTCGTCAAGTAAGGAAATTTTTAATCCTGGTCATTTCAGTTATCAGTTATCAGTTATCAGTACCTCTGCAATAAGGAGGCAAAAAATACGGAATTATCTTTTTTTTATCCCCTTAAAAGGGGAGACTTTAGACAAAAATTTATCGGTAAAACATGAGATACAGTTGTTTATTCTTTTTTTCTATCCCCTGTTTCTCGAATTACTACTCCTTACTCCCTAAAATAAACGAATTTTTTACTTCTCCAATATTAGAATTGCTATCTGAATCATTTTTACTGTTGAAATTTTTCCATTAACCAAGTTCCAACTAAACGTTGATTCATGTTGCGACTACGCTGAAGTGCTGCGTCAAGTAAGGAAATTTTTAATCCTGGTCATTTCAGTTATCAGTTATCAGTTATCAGTACCTCTGCAATAAGGAGGCAAAAAAATACGGAATTATCTTTTTTTTATCCCCTTAAAAGGGGAGACTTTAGACCAAAATTTATCGGTAAAATATGAGTTATCTATGGCTTTTACGTTGAAGTCCTTCATCAAGTAAAGATTTTTTTAATCCTGGTCAAACAAGATATTTTATAATTTGTTTACTACTTCCATTAACTACTGAAAATGCAATTACTTGTACATTTTGTACATCAACGATCCAATATTCTCCCACTCCAATATTTTCATATAAAATACGTTTTTCTCCTTTATCGTCTGATAGATAGCTATTAGCAACTTCTATTACTAAGTCTGGTGCTGGATATTTTTCTAAGTCAATAATAGAGGTTTCAGGAGGAACAACATCGGCATTTTTTCTCAAATAATAGGAGGCATCTGGTTGAGCATATTTCAATCCTGCTTTTCTATAAGTTGAATTATCTATACCGTTAAAATCAATACTTTTGAAAATGGCAAATAGATTTACTATCAGCATGATTACTGCGTGGTCTCTGCCATGTTTATGACTGAGTGGACTCATTTCAATTCGATATTTTTGATTGTGATAGTAACACTTTGCTTTTTCGCTATCTAGATTTTCAATTACTTGTAAATATTCTGACCAAGTTGCAGTTACCCAAGTATCAGTTAAGATTTTTGTTTGTAAGTTACTCATTATTTATCTGCTTCTTTAAACAAATTTATTTGTAAGCTGAGTTATCTTTAGAACAATTCCCATAGTTGTGAAGTACAAAATTCGTTTGTTTTAGGGAACAGGGAAAAGAATAGAATAGAAATAAAAATAGGTGTACCTCATTAGTCTGAGAAAGGCTATATCAGGACTTACGCAAAGGAACTACATATAGTAGATAAAAACTATAGCACTATGGTATATATGGTGTTTTTGTCGGAAAAATGCGTAATTCCTGTATATGTTTGAAATTGTTCTATTAACCAAGTGCTATCTAAGCGTTAATTCATGTTTCGACTAAGCACTATATATAGTAGATAAAAACTATAGCACTATGGTATATATGGTGTTTTTGTCGGAAAAATGCGTAATTCCTGTATATGTCTGAAATTGTTATATTAACCAAGTGCTATCTAAGCGTTAATTCATGTTTCGGTGGTGGTGCATAGTAATGGTAAAGGAAGTGTGGGGAGATGGGGACCCACCCGCGCACCCCTCCGGTGGAGGGGAATGTGGGGAGATGGGGAGTGTGGGAAAAATTAAAAAATATATATCCTCACCATTACCATGCAGGACTACCCATGTTTCGACTAAGCACTACATATAGTAGATAAAAACTATAGCACTATGTTATATATGGTGTTTTTGTCGGAAAAATGCGTAATTCCTGTATATGTTTGAAATTGTTATATTAACCAAGTGCGATCTAAGCGTTAATTCATGTTTCGACTAAGCACTATATATAGTAGATAAAAACTATAGCACTATGGTATATATGGTGTTTTTGTCGGAAAAATGCGTAATTCCTGTATATGTCTGAAATTGTTATATTAACCAAGTGCTATCTAAGCGTTAATTCATGTTTCGACTAAGTTCCAATGCTTGATTTAATAGAGAAATTTTTAATTCTGGTAAAACTATAGCGTTTCTCAAGTTAATGAATTTTATGCCTCACTTAGAGATGGGAATTGCTATAGAGGTTTTCTAAATTTTTCCCAAAATAATTGATTTTCTATTCCCTATTCCCTACTCCCTACTTCCTACTCCTCAAATTCAACTTCTTCGTAAATATCCTGTAAAGATATTCCAGATTCAACGGAACTTAAATACAAAGTATCTTCTGAATTACTAAATTCTGATAATAACCATTTCCCTTCTTCAGTCTTGCTAAATTGTTCTACATGATTCCTATATTGGTCAATCAAAATATATTCTTGAAAACTACTTATACTTCGGTAATACTCAAATTTTTTTCCTCGGTCATAGCTTTCTGTATAATTTGATAATATTTCTGCAATTATCAGAGGATTAGTAATAGTATCTCGTCTATTTTCAGCATAGACTAAAGGAATAGCAACAACCATTACATCTGGATAAGTATAAAGTCTAGATTCAGGTATCCATAAACGTAAATCAGTCATAAATACTCGATATGGTTTACTTTTTAGTGCATACTTCAGCGCTGAACTAAAGTTCAGAGATATTAAATTGTGATTTGGCGTACATCCAACCATTTGAATTATTTGCCCCTGACGATATTCACTTCTAAATTCTGCTGCTTCTTCCAGTTCTAAATACTCTTCGGTAGAGTAATATTTTTGCTCAGTTGCCAGCATAATTTTCTCCTTTTTTGTTTTTGAATTTTTACTTAATTAGGGTTTGCTGAATAAAATCTTTTGGTAGGAGTAGGAGTCAGGAGTCAGGATAAATGGGAATTATAGAGGAGGTAGTCGGAAAAATTGTAAGAGTGATTTTTCTGCCATAATCGTCCCAAAATACTAGCTTTATGCAGCTCTTTTCACTGAAAAGCTGACACTTTTTTAGACCAAAAAATTCTACAACTAATATCAGTCAATGCTTTGATATTTAATCAGCAAGCCCTAATTATACCAAATTCAAAAAAGATAGTTACAGGATAATGACGGTCATTTTAGTTATCAGTTATCAGTTATCAGTTAACAGTATCTCTGCAATAAGGAGGCTTGAAATACGGAATTATCTTTTTTTTATCCCCTTATACCAATTACCAAAAGTAATACTATACTTAGATAACACTTCAGTTATTAAGTAATTAAACTATCCTAATGATTTTTTTGCTAATTTGAGTCAATTTAATATTAATTATTATTATTTTTATTTCTCCCCCACTCCCCCTCCTGCGAGGGGTTAGGGGTGAGTCCCCTACTATGCGAAAATGTAGAAAAGTTGTTGATAAATGGTATTAAAAGGGAAGGCTTTAGACCACAATTTTTCGGTAAAAGAGTCAAATCCTACCTTTCAAAGCGGAGTTGAAATAGGGTTTGCTGAAAAAAGCAGAGCCTGGGGAGGGTGGGGAGTGTCGGAAGTGTGGGGAGAAAGAGAAAGTAGGAGGAATAATTCTATATGTCAGTGCTTTTAGATTTAATGAGAAAACCCTAAATATATGCTGTTTAAATGGAAATAAAAATCAATCCACCCTCAAATTAGATAAACAATTAGATAATTTAATAAACTACGTTAAATCAATTATGGAGTAGTCTTTCTTGAATGTAAAATCAAAGATTTATAGTTTACCAAGATAAAAGAGAATGTAAGCATTCAGCTATTAGGATTCAGCAAACAGATGCATGAACATATAGGACTTACTAAGGTTAGCTTGTTACCTTTTTTTTTCCTGGGGAATGCTGCATAAACATAATTTTGAATACTCCTTCTAAGATAATAAGTTAATAACTGAAGTCCGCACTTCCGACTTTATGAGGCTAGCTGATAGCTGATAGCTGACTGCTGAATGTTTACAAGAGAATATTCCAGATTTCAAGCCTCCTTATTGCAGAGATACTGATAACTGATAACTGATAACTGATAACTGAAATGACTTCTATTCTAATAACTGCTTTAACTTTTGCTCATTCCAAAGTGACTGATATAATCCAGTTTGCTTTACTAATTCTGCATGATTTCCAATTTGTACAATTTTCCCTTTATCCATGACAAAAATTCTATTAGCAGTAGCAGCAGCAGACATTTGATGGGAGATAAAAATTACTGTTTTCTTTTGAGTTCCAGTTGATAAATTTTGCAAAATATGAGTTGCTGTCTGATTATCTACGCTGGAAAGTGCATCATCTAAAATTAATATTGGAGCGTCAACTAATAAGGCTCTTGCTAATGCTGTCCTTTGTCTTTGTCCCCCTGATAAAGTAATCCCTCTTTCTCCAACTATAGTTTCATATTGTTGGGGAAAGTTGAGAATTTCTGCGTGAATTTGTGCTTGTTTAGCAGCAGTTTCTATTTCTATTTGTTTAGCTAATGGGTCGCCATAACGGATATTATTTTTAATTGTTGTACTGAAGAGAAAACTTTCTTGAGGAACGTAGGCGATCGCTTGTCGTAAATCTGTTAATTTTAGTTGAGTTATGTCATAGCCATCTATAAATAGTTGGTCAATGTTAATATCTAAAAGTCGAGGTAATGTATTTGCTAAAGTTGATTTTCCGGCACCAATAGATCCGACTATAGCTATAGTTTCTCCTGGTTTAATCAGAAAGTTAATGTTGTCTAAGGCTGGTGTTTTACTACCCGGATAAGTATATGTTAATCCTTGGCTTTTTACCCAACCTTTTACCACTTTTGGAAAATCTAGAGGTGATTCATGGTCTTTAATTTTCGGTTCAACTGTGAGAATAGCTTCTATACGGTCAATACTTACTTCCCCTCTTTGATAAGCAGTAATAGTAAAACCTAGTAATGCGGTGGGAAAAACTAAACGCTCAACATAAAGAATTAAAGCTACAAAATTACCAACTGTTAATTCACCATTTTCCAAGTATATTGACCCATTCATTAGCAATATTAATAAACTTGAACTTGCTAAACTGACTAGGACAGGAAAAAGAATATTACGAGTTCTAGCCAACTCTAAATTTGCCTCTAAAAGTCGTTGATTATAATTGCTAAAACCTTGTCGTTCATTTTCTTCTTGAGCATAAATTTTGATTAGAGAAATACCATTCATATCCTCTTGAATCAAATCGCTCATATTAGAAAGTTCTTCTTGCACAGCTAATTGTTGACTCTGCAATTTAGCACTAAATATTTTCACCAGTATTAGCATGATAGGATAAACAGAAACTGCTAATATAGTTAACCGCACATTAATAGAAAGCATAACTGGCATGGTTAAACCATAGGCAAAAATTGTATTGCTAATACTTAATACTGCAAAACCTAATAGTCTGCGGATATTATCAACATCACTTGTGGCGCGGTTGATTAAATCTCCTATTGTATTATTACTAAAGTAGGATGGTTCTAATTTTAAGAGTCGATTAAAAATCTTTTGTTTGAGGTCAAATTCTACCTGTCTTCCTACTCCAAATATGAGTATGCGCGATACTATTCTAATTACCCACATAATGGAGGCAAAAATTATAATTGCTACTACATAGTATAAAAATTCATCAAATTTGCTTGCTACTTTTAAATCATCTATTGCTTGACTAATTAATTTGGGAATATAGATTCCTAAACTATTGACTATTAGTAGAGAAAAAATTCCTAATGATGATTTTTTCCAGTGGGGACGTAAATAGGAGGCTAATTTTTGAAGTCGTAATTGAGAAGATTGAGGCATAGTAGTGATTTTAAATTTTAGATAATGTTATGATTGTAGATATAGCAGAAGGAAGAAGAAAGAAGGCGTTTAGTTATCTATCAGAGAAGGAAATATCTGGCTTTGTCTGAGTTTTAAGCTTTTGATCTGTCCTAATCTTTCCTTCCACTGCTATAGTTTCAAGATACAAAAAAAATTAACTAGCTATCAGCTTTTAGCATTCAGCTATCAGCTTTTAGCAGCTCTGGTTAAAATCCCCTGCAACCCCAAGCGCAGGATTGTTTAGGAGGGGTTTAAATCCCCTTATTTCGCTTTAGAAAAATAATCTTGCTGACTGCTGACTGCTGACTGCTAACCGCTTTTTTATATATATTGAAAATCCATGAAAAAATTGCTAGTTATTGTTACAAATGAGCTGTATCAATTAAAGAAGGAAAAATGTAGATGGGGATACTAAAAAGTTGTAGTTCCGCGTTTACAAACTCCAACCAATTGGAGACACCGAGGGTGAGTTGTGAGGTATTAAATCTATAAAGGAAAAGATAAATGTATGACTCCTAAATAATTTTTTCTGAAATTAAACTCAAAATATTACTAAAATTATCTTAATATCTTAACCATAATATTTGTCACAGTAGGACTAACAAATATGGGCAAGCAATTTTCTCTTTCATTCAATGTAAAAGACGATAACAGTATTGAAACTGAATCTATTAAAGTTAAACTCGAAGCTCCTAAAAAGAAACCGCCAAAAACACCTCCCGGACAAGATTTTGTGAGAATATTGTTATTTATATTTTTAGGTGTTTGTTTGATTGTTACTTTTTTAGTGCCAGGTGGTAAAAAAAGCATAAATCAGCAGCCGTCTACTCCTGCTTCTCCTGCTTCTACTGCTTCTCCTTCTAATCCAGAGAACAATCCAACAACTACGTCCTCTAGTAATTATGACCCATTATAAGTAATACCATTTCTCAAAAGCTTTTCTACATTTTCTGGAGCTGGGGAGTGGGGGAGAATTAAACATAAGAATAATTAACATTAACTGGGATGCTAATTGGCAACAAGATTATTTTAACTGTGTTAATTACTTAATAACTGAAGTGTTACCTAAGTTAAGCATTAATCCATCGGATTTTTTATAATATCTTTAATGAATAAGATTAAGTTCATTAATGGATGATGGATAATTGATAATTACCTCTGGTTAAAACTGTTATTGATTGAATATAAGGAAATATTATTTCCTTTTTCCTCCTTAAAACGGTCGGTTTTAAACCAGAATGATTTAATATTTAATAATTAATAATTAATTATTCGGTACTAATTATTTAGTGAATTTTTTGAATATAAATTATCATCAAAATCATTATTAAAGATCATAAAAATACCCCTCTACTATTCAAAATTGTTGAGGGGCATAAATTTAGATTTTGTTTCAGCAAAAACAATATAGTTAGTTGAAAATACTTCCTCAAAAACCAGGAGCTAACCAACCGCGTAAGAAATAGTAAAATAAAGCTAAATACTCTTCCCAAACTTCTGTAGTTAGTAAAAGTGCTTGAGCATTGGGTAGAAAATCTGCTAGTACAAAACGATAGGAAGAATCTTCATAAGGATTTACAGTATTAAAATCTGTGGGAGCTGGAATAACCCTCATCCCTATATCAGTAAAAGTTAAACTAGCACGACGAATATTAACAGCAGAAGTAACAAGAATAACTGTAGGGTCTAAACCTCTTACATCCAAAATATCCCTTGTTTCAATTGCACTTTCATAGACAGTCCTTCCATCTGGTTCTAGAATAATAGCCCGTCTTGGAACACCCAATTCAATTAAAATTTTCTTGATATCTACAGCTTCAACTGTACTATTATCATCTCCAATTCTCGGACCAGCACTTACTATAATATAGGGAGCAAAACCTTTCTTATATAGTTGAGATGCGTAAATAATCCGCTCTGCTGTTTTAGTCAGCTGAACTTGTATTCTGTCTGGTATTACAGGTTGAGTTGTTCCCTGACCTAATAATACAATTGCATCTGCTTTTTCGTCACAACAAGCTGATACAGAAACAAGTTCTATAGCATCCTCCTCTGCTTGTTGAGCCGCCCATACAGCAAATACTGGCGAGCTAGAAATTATCAGAACTATTAAAGCTGTAATAATCAGAGTTGGTGCTGGACTTTTTATCGCTCCACTTGATATGAGAGTAGTGGCATAGATCAAAAGTATAATCGAAAAACCAAGTGGTTTAAAAGCAAAAGCCAGAAACCTAAAAACAGCAGCTCCTACTGGACTATCTGGTGCATAAAATGCCAGTATTAACAGAATAATTGAAAATACTAACAACAACTTAGAAATCAAGTTTTTCTTATCACCACCAGAACTATCCCATAGTGACTTAATTATACAAATTAACAGTATTAAGAATACTATTCTTGTTAAAATTATCAGCATAATTTTTTGATTTTTGTCCTTAAAAAAATTAGATTGTTTGCTTAATTAGCTAACTTGATTCATGGAGGCTTTCTCATAACATAAAAAATAAGGCGTTGCTGAATGATTGTATAATTTTTAGTGGTCAGTAATCAGTAGTTAAAAGAAAATTTCTCTTGATAACTTATCTATTAATACCTACTCACTCATCAATTTCATACCTTACTTCAGCGAAGCCAAAAATAAAAATCAACTTATTTTATCGGTACTTAAGTTGAGCGTTAATTGCTTCCGTCACTGCTTGGATTACTTTAACACGAGCATAATGCTTATTATCCCCCGCAATTAAAGTCCAAGGTGCAGTTGCTGTACTTGTAAGCTCAATCATTTGATTAACAGCTACTTCATAAACTTCCCACTTTTCTCGATTGCGCCAATCTTCTGCTGTTAGCTTATACTGCTTAAATGGGTCATTTTGTCGCTCAGTAAATCGCTTTAACTGTTCCTCCTGACTAATATGTAACCAAAACTTGACCAAAACATAACCTGCACTGGTCAATTGTCCCTCAAACTCATTAATTTCTTGATATGCACGTTGCCATTCTAACTCTGTAGCAAATTTTTCCACCCGCTCCACCAAAACTCGACCATACCAACTGCGGTCAAAAATACCAATATTTCCTGCTTCTGGCAACTGTTTCCAAAACCGCCAGAGATAATGATAGGCCTTTTCTAACTCAGTTGGTGCAGCAAAAGCATTAACTACATAACTACGAGGGTCTAAATTATCCGTTAATCTTTTAATTGCCCCACCCTTACCCGCAGCATCCCAACCCTCAAATATTACCAGCACAGGGATTTGATGTTTGTAAATTTCCAATTGCAGTTTATTCAAAAGTTCTTGCTGCTGCCGTAGAGATTTTTTATACTTTTTTGGAGATAAGCTTTGGGTCAAATCTACTTCAGCCAAAAAATCTGTTTCCCTTGATTTGAGTTGTTCTTGAAGAGGATTTTTGAGTGGTACAGCCTGAATATGCAGTCCATCCAAAGCTTGACTCAAAGTTGAGGCCATTTCTGTCAGTACTTTGACTCTTGCCCAACGTTGACAATTTCCTTCTACCAATGTCCAGGGAGCAAATTCTGTGTTGGTATGAATCAGCATTTCCTCAGCAAAAGCAGTATATTGTTTATAATTTTTTGCTTGTTGCCAGTCTTCACTTCTGACCCGCCAAGCTTTTAAAGAATCAGCAGCAGTTTTTTTTAAACGCTTCTTCAATTCTTTTTTGCTCAGATGTATCCAGAATTTAGCGATCGCCACCCCATTATCCACCATCTGACGTTCAAAAGCATTAATTTGTCCTAATCTGATAGGAATTTCTGGTTCTGAAGCTCTTTTAAATAATCGCTCTTCCAGGACATGAGTGTACCAGCTATGATAGAAAAATCCAATTTGTCCCGCTCTAGGAAGTCTTTGCCAAAACCTCCACATAAAAGGATATTGTCGTTCTTGTGCTGTAGCAGGCCAAATTGGATGAACCACAAACCCCCGTGGGTCCATATATCCTACTATTTGTTTAACTAGAGCACCTTTACCAGCAGCTGCCCAACCTTCTAAAACTATCAGCACAGGTAATTTTTTTTGCCAGCAAGCTCTCTGTAGCGATCGTAACTGTCGCATCAGTGCTTCTAACTGTGTATTATAAGTATCTTTGTTGAGAAAAAGGCTTAGGTCTAGGGTTTCTAACATAGATCTTAAAATTTTAGATAGTGGGGAATTTGTGTAGATTTAAAATTCATTTAGTTTTGACTTTTAAAATATATATATTGTGATGTGCAAATTCTATAAACAAAACTTATAACTTAGTTAAACAACACTATCCTTAACACCCCTTTACAAACCGAAATAAACTAGCTATATTATTAACAACGGCAAAGGAAAACAACACCCAAGCCGCCGTACCTCGAAAA
>NZ_JAAHGO010000115.1 GCF_010672455.1 Okeania sp. SIO2C9
TAAGACTAGCGCCAAGGTAGCGGCAGCCTGTGTTAGCGGAGCTTTGCGGAGCGCAAAACGTCAACCCACCCAGGAGCTAAGGCTCGGCAGGAATCCCCGTGCCTAACAGCCGGGGAGGATGTCAAAAGACCGAGATTAAAAAGGTTTGAGTTAAGCGAATGGCTTTAAGGGGCTACCAAGAAATAAATTATCCCCAAAGCTATTGAGATTTGTTTGTTGCTAAAAATAATTCATCCCGCAAATATGCAACGCTGAGATTTAGTATCTGTTTAAGAATAATTATTACGATCGAAAAGGGAGAAAGAAGTTGTCATCGGCAACCATTTCTCTCTTTCTTAAATTGATATGACAAATCTGCACTCCAGAATTACTCTTGAGTACAAGTTAAGTTTTTTAGCTGTTCGGGCGAGAAGCCCCACGCCATAATCTCCGATTTGACGATGGGATGAATCGCCATTAAAATGATTAATGTCGGTAAAGTTAAAGAAAAGAGCGACCATCCGCCTACAAACTGAACCTAAACAACTGAAAGTATGGGGTTTTACAAGGAATTGTGCAAAAATTGCAGCCGCCGCTTGTATGTAAAACTTTCAAGGAAAATAGGTAGAGCGAGATTTTTTCTACTCCTTCTGTGGTGGAGCAGCACGGGGAAGTAAAACCAAAGTTTCTCCTCCGGAGACGCTGCGCGAACGTGAAATGTCCGCCGGGTTGCCGGGAGTCAAGGAGAAGCCCGCGCTATAATCTCCGATTTAGCGACGGGAGCTGTCACCAATTTTATTCCTTCATCCCAATTAGTAACTGTAAGAGTTGGGCGATCGCTACTATAAGTTCTCTCTTTTGTTTGAATAATAATTCAAGTAATTCTATAAATAATCATATCCATCTATCTTCAAGCTTGCTTGTCTCCCGGTAGGCTAATAATAACTAAAACTAGCAATCCAGGATACAGCTACTCCTAGAACAAAACCTGCTATTACTTGTACGGGAGTATGGCCTAATAACTCTTTGAGACGGTCTTGACTGAGATGGTGGTCTTCTTGGAAAAATTCATCTATGATTTGATTGAGAATTCTTGCTTGTAATCCGGCAGCTTGACGAACTCCTGCTGCATCATACATTACTATGATGGCAAAAACTAAAGCTAGTGCAAACTCTGGACTACCCCAACCTTTTGCTTGACCCACCCCTACTGCCAGTGCAGCTACAAATGCAGAATGAGCGCTGGGCATTCCTCCAGTTGTTACTAAAGCCTGTAAATTAATCTTACCATGTTGAAATAACTCCACCACTACCTTGACGACTTGGGCTATTCCACAAGCTAGGAGGGCAACCCATAGAACATGGTTATCCATGATTTCGCCAATATTTTGCATATTGTACTCCTAGTTACTGCGACTGACAATAAAATCTGCTAAGGCTATTAGCGGCATGGCCTTTTCTCCAAAAACTTCTAACTCTGTCTTGGCATTCTCAATTAGTTTTTGAGCTTGACACCGAGATTCTTCTAATCCCCAAATGGCAGGATAGGTAGCTTTTTGAGCTTCTATATCCTTTCTGGCGGTTTTCCCTAGCTCTTCTGTAGTGGCAGTAATATCGAGAATATCATCAACTATTTGAAAAGCTAAACCAATATTTTGAGCATAACGAGAAAGTCTTTGTAGATTATCTTGGGAAGCATTGGCAAGTATTGCTCCACAGACTACGCAGGTTTCTAAAAGAGCGCCTGTTTTGTGAGTGTGGATAAAATGTAGTGTTTCTTCAGATACCTCTGAAAGTCCCTCTGAAGATAAATCTACTACTTGGCCTCCAACTAGCCCCGCTGCTCCCACAGCTTTTCCGAGACGAGCTATCACTTCTAGCACTTGCTGTGGTAACACATTCTTAGTTTGAGTAGCTACAAATTCAAAAGCGTAACTCAACAGGCCATCCCCTGCGAGAATGGCAATATCCTCACCATAAACTTTATGATTTGTTAATTTACCTCGGCGATAGTCATCGTTATCCATTGCGGGCAAATCATCGTGGATTAATGACATAGTATGGATCATCTCTAATGCACAGGCAGTGGGCATTGCCATTTCTATATTTCCGCCTGATAACTCACAAGTAGCCAAACAAAGAATTGGACGTAACCGCTTACCACCTGCTAATAGGGAATAGCGCATCGCCTCATAAATTTTGTCTGGATAGACTACGGTAATAGAATTGTCCAGAGCTTTTTCAACCAGAGCTTTTCGCTTTGCTAGATAGGTAGATAGGTCAAAAGTTGTATCTATTTGAGATTGAGGGAGCATGAGATTAATATTATGGCCACTATTTGGCATTAGCACCATAGATTATACACTTTATTGGTTGAAATCCTGAAAATTTATTTGAAGAAGGTTTTAAGTGGTAGGTGGTAGTGGACTAACACAGCTAAAATGGTCTGTTTAGATGGGGAGATGGGGGGATGGGGAGATGGGGAGATCAAGACACCTAGAAACAAAAATAAGAGTGCACAGTTTTAGGTGTACCACTCCAGTAGGTGGGAAAAAGGTGTTATATAGAATCCGGTTATATAGTATATGTTGATAGTTCTATTCACACTCCCCTACTCTCCGAACTATAGCGCTGTGCGCAGGCAACAGCTCATCTCAACGTTGGTTGGAGACCCGCGCTCTCCCGGGAGCTAGGGCATGTTTGCGCAGCATTCCGCAGGAAAAACCAATCAATGTTGCGGTTCTTAAAATAATATGCTTATATAAAAAATAAGGCTGCTGGGCTAGCAGTGTCAGTCTGTGGAGCGACCGTAAGACCGAAAAGAGGTTTGGCCTTGGAGGCAGGTGCTACGTTAGCGCAGCTCCTCTGTCAAGAGGAAGCAGAAAGACCCTATCAGCGATGTTAGGGAATCCCGTGTTGTCGCGTAAGCGCAACGTCGGGAGGATGTCAATTTAACCCAATCCTCTTCTTTTCAAGGAGAGGTAATTCTAAATTCTTAATTCTAAATTCTTGAATACTCCCTTACTCCTGTAAGGGCGAACGGTCATTCGCCCCTACCCTACTGCCCTATTCCCCCACTGCCCTATTCCCCTGCTCGAGTAAGCGACTCCAGCGTTCTACAGTATTTTGTAATAATATCGCTACAGTCATCGGGCCAACTCCACCAGGCACGGGAGTAATAAATTCTGCTACCTCCGCTACAGAGTCAAATTGAACATCTCCTACTAACCTACTATTACCCTTGTCATCTGTGACTCGATTAATTCCTACATCTATTACTGTTGCTCCTGGTTTGACCATCTCTGCTGTAATCATTTCTGGCCTGCCAACTGCTGCGATGAGAATATCTGCATTTCTGGTTATGTCCTCCAAATTCTGAGACCGAGAATGAGCAATAGTTACTGTACTATTAGCTTCTAATAACATTAATGCCATTGGTTTGCCGACTAAAATACTACGCCCCAATATCACTGCTTGTTTTCCCTGTAATTCTATGTTGTATTCTTGCAACAAGCGCATCACCCCCGCAGGAGTACAACTGCGTAAACCTTTTTCACCTCGAAGTAGTTGACCTAAATTCATGGGATGGAGTCCATCTACGTCTTTACTGGGGTCTGTTTGGTAGAGTAAAGAAGTAGAGTCTAAGTGTTCTGGAAGAGGTAGTTGGACGAGAATGCCATCTACTTCTGGATTTTGGTTTAATTGTTGAATTACTTGTGTTAATTCAGCTTGAGATGTTTGGGCCGGAAAATGTTTGCCGAAGGAGGATATTCCTACTTTACTACAGGCTTTTTCTTTGTTGCGGACATATACTGCACTGGCAGGGTTGTCTCCTACCATTAATACTGCTAACCCTGGAGGACGACCAATTTTGCTTTGCAAAGTCTGAACTTTTTGTTGGAGTTCTGCTTTGATTTTTTTGGCCAGTGCTTTACCGTCTAATTTATTTACCATGGTTATTTCTTGTTTGAGTTTTGCTTTTAAATTTCTGTATCGGAATAGATTTCTTTATTTTAATTTTTGATTTTTAAAGTTTATTTTCTTGTCAACACAAAAATAATAGTATGGTTATTAGTATCTAAAAGTAGATTTTGTGATGTTTTAAGTAAATAAAAATATTGTTGAATTTTGGGCACTATAAAGATTCAATATAGAGTTAAATATTTTATTGGTATTATGGAACTATAAAGTATTTTTATTTGAAGACTAATATTTTAGTGGAATCTAGGGTGATTTCAGTTAAAATTTAACAGTTATCAGTATCTCAGGTTTAAGCTGGAGGCTTGAAATACTGAATTTTATTTTTTTATCCTCTTGAAAGCACAGGTTTGATACCTTATTTCTTTAGTTAGGATGAAAGAATTCAACAATTAATAATTAACAATTACCGAAAAATTGTGAGTATGCGCCTCCCTTTTTAAAGGGATAAAAAAAGAGACTATTCCTTATATCAAGCCTCTTTATTGTAGAAGTGCTGAAGGGCGTAGTTCCTCCGGAAGAGGCTAACTGATAACTGATAACTGAAATTACTTCTCCTTCAAAAAAGATGTTTTTTTCTTTTTGATCTTTGATGGGTAGAGGCTTTAAAGCTTAATTTTTCGGTGATATTAAAAAAAATTATAGCAGTCAAAGCAAAGGTTAGGATAGAACTAAAGCTGAAAACTCAGACAACGCCAGATTTCTTCTTCTTACTTCTTTCTTCTGCTATAACTCTAAATTTTAAGTATGATGAAAGTGATGGAAATAAATTTTATTTTTTTTAGTAATAATCATAAAACAATAGTTTAAATAAGGAAAAAAAGTTTTGATGAAAACCAGGGAAGCCATTAAGGAAGTCAGAAGTTATTTTTGTAACGGGGATTTGAGCCCCCCTCCAAAAAGATTTCGCCTTAAAAGGCGGGGTTTTAGACCCAATTATTTTGATAAAAATATATTGAGAATGAATTTATTAAGGATATTGCAGAACTTTCCATTTAGCTTTCTGTTTATTCCTTCTTTCTATTTAAATCCATTGTTTAATAAGTTCAAAATCACTCTGATTCTGTTGTTAGTAACGGGTTTAATTAGTTGTGGAAAAATTACGGAAACAGCGATTAAATTAAATCTGAATGTGAGTCGAATTAGCAAAATTCAAACAAAGGGTAGAATCGATCGCCAAGTATATTTGAAAGGAACTGTAGAAGGTCAAGCTCCATTCTTAGAAACTGGTGCTTATGAGTTAACAGATGATACTGGCAGTATTTGGATATTTACCACAGCAGAATTACCAGAGGTAGGAACAGAAATAACAATTAAAGGGAAAATAAGTTATCAAAGTATTGTGGTTCCCGAATTAGGTAATCAGGATGTGGGAGATTTTTATGTAGAAGAAATAGAACGAGTAGAAGTTGAAAATCTAAATCAAGAAGAAAATGAACAACAATAATTTACCTCATGTAGCGATCGCTATTCTTTATAGAGAAGGGAAATTTCTCCTACAATTACGAGATGATATTCCCGGTATTGCTCATCCTGGTAAATGGGCTTTTTTTGGGGGTCATATAGAACCGGGAGAAACATCGGAGGTAGCAGTAAAACGAGAATTAGCTGAAGAAATAGGTTATACACCCGAGACAGTTTCCGAGTTTGGTGTTTACTATGACACTAATGTTGTTCGTCATGTATTTCATGCTTCTTTAACTGTGGAATTAAAAGATTTGGTTTTGGGAGAAGGTTGGGATATGGGGTTATTAACTCCAGCAGAAATTAAGGCAGGTAAGGCTTATTCTGAGAATGCTGGAATGGAGCGATCACTTGGTGAATTTCATCAAAAAATTCTCTTAGATTTTATCGATAAATATGGCATTAAAGAATAGGAGTCAGGAGTAAACCCACCCCTAATCCCTCCCAGAAGGGGAAGTCAGAATGAATGGCTTTAATATCAGTTTTTAGGTCTGAATTTATCTTTTTATAGTCATTTAAAATAAGAATGAAACACTTTTTCGGCTGAAACTATTTCAAGGTAAGAAATGCTTGTCTCAATCTATAGCAATGTGCGCTGGCATATTTACAAATTGCAGGAATTGTCCAATAGCTCAAAGTCTTATATTATTCCTACGGAATGCTTGCGCAAACAGATTTTTATTCCCCCTGTTGCCTCACAGGAGTCAGCATTCCGCAAGGGAGCTGGCGTAGTCGCGGGGTCTGACCGCTGTTGCCTTCCGGAGCTGTTGCCTGCGCGCAGCGCTATAAAATGGAATGACTATAGTCCAAGATATATCTCTTATAAAGTCTTTTAATTACCCTTATTATTTGTAACATTCTTTTTTCACGCTTGGTATTAGAAATCTCCTCTAAAATAGGGAAAAAGGAACAGGGAACCCACCCCTAACCCCTCCCAGGAGTGGAAAAATTGATAATTTATGGATAATAATTAATTTTATTTTTTATTATCGTACTCTTATTCATTAATTCTTTCTCCCTACTTCCTACGACCTACGGACGTTGTATGCAACGTCTTTTATGGAGATGTCTATTGATAAAATACTAAGATTAGCAAAATACTGAACCAACTAATTATTTTGGCATACGATAATACTTTTGACTTCTCTCTCGGTTAAAACACGAGAGATTCTAAGCGGATGTTTTGAATCGTTCTCAGTTGAATGAGTTGGCAATCGCCCAATTGAATTTTACTTCTCTGGATGATTTAATTAGTTGGTTAAATGAATCTGAAAATTAATTAGTAGTTTTGTCAATCTGGATTTTGAGGAATTTGATGACTGGAGAGTTTAAGATTCTGATTCAAATTCCTTTTTTACTTGAATATAATTGTAACAAATGAAAGAGTCTGTAATTTATCAGGATATTTTACATACAGGTTTTGAACGAGGTTTTGAGCAGGGTTTCCAAAGAAGTTTTGAACAAGGTTTAAAACAGGGAATAGCTAAAATAATTATCCTTTTTCTAACTCGTAATTTGGGGATTATTTCTGAAGAAATGGAAGCTAAAATTCGGGGTTTATCTATTTCTGAGTTGGACGAATTTGTAGATGCTCAGTTCAATTTTACTTCTATGGATGATTTGATTAATTGGTGAAGTAAATCCCAGAATTAAAAAGCTGGTAGGGCAGGTTTTGAGGAATAAATGACCAATTTTCTAGAACTTTGGTTAAACCTGTCTCTACTTACTTTTGACTTCTGACTTCCCACCACCAACACCATCACACAAACGCTTATCGCTTTCACTGACATTAGGGTTATTTTCTAGGTAGTCGCGCATCCAGTTGCAACCCCACTCATGGAGGCGATCGAACTTCCAGCCATTCCACAACTTCACTGTATTGTCAGCACTGGCAGTTGCTATAGTCTCTCCATCGAGACTAAATGCTACACCATTGTTTTCCTTCTGATTTCCCATCATAAGCTTCAACAATACTTAAGGCAGTTTCATAGACAATATCAATCAGTTCATTATTGAAAAATACTATCTGCAATAACCAAGCTGCAAATGTTCCTTCTAAACCTCCTGTGAATTTTCCTTTACCTTTTAACCGCCGTAATTCGACTAATTTTCCATTAATAATCATATCTTCGACTACTTCGAGTTTCCGAAATAATACATTTTCTGAGAGCAAGTCTAAATCTATCACTGCTTTCTGCTTCGCCTCCTCTAATATCTGGTTTGCTTTTAACTGAGCATCCAATTTTATCTGCATTTCCAGCTTTTCTCGTTCGATCACTTATTTCTCCAACTCCTGAGAAGCAACCAAAAAGCAATCTGATTATAACAAGCAAGGATAAAAGCAAAAAAAAATCATCCTTAAACTCTAGCTTAATCATACTGTCAATTTCATCAACAAAAATTACTAGGGTTTGCGATAATTCTACCAGCAATACATCCTCAATGGACTCTCCCAAACGTTGTACTGGAGTCGCAGCACTATGTTCCTGCCACCAATGATTTAATTTGACCTTTTCTCTCAAACGAAATCCTCGTAAGAACTCTGATGCAAATCCTTGATACCAAGCATATTGAGTAACATGACTGCCAATTTTTGTAACATCTATGGACGCACATTTTAGCCCTTCTTTTTCAAGCTGTTTCATTGTCTGAACCCGTAAACTAGACTTACCCATTTGTCGTGAATTCAGCACATAACAAAAATCCCTGTTTTTTAAAGCATTAATTAGCAAGTGATCGCCTTCTCGTTTGACGTAGGTGGGGTGTGTATTTTTTAAACTTCCACCGACTTTATAATAGTTAGTAGGTGACAACATATAATGTAATTTAAAAGTGATTAAAAACTAATTAATAAGTCAATTTTATAAATATTCCTGGAAATATATACCATACAAAAGATACCGAGGCATTACTTTGTTTCCGTCTCTAGTAATTAATCCCATACTATATAATTTATGGGATTGAATAGAATCAATTTGCACTGATACCCTACCATTAACTACTTGTCTAAAAGCAGCTTTTAGCTCTGGATTTTCATTTAGTATATTCAAATGTCGGCGCATCCGTATTTTATATGTCAATTATTTTCTTACATTTTCCCATTGTTAGTCTAATTATTAAATACCAATATATGAGATAAGAAAGTAATCAGGGAATTTCAACAATGACTAGATTTAATAATAATCAAAACTCTACCTCTAGCAAAATGGAACAACTGGTAATTCAAGAACGACTACGCCAAGCAAGGTTGAGCTTTAATATTGCTCTAGTCTTAACTGTAATTAGTACCATTGTCAGTCTAGCAGGTGCAGGACTTTTACTATCAGGAAAAACTTCTGAAGGAACAGCCACAACAGCAGGAGGAGTTGCATCAAAAATTGTCAGTATCGGTTTACTAAAAATGACTAAAGATACGAATGAAAGACTCGATAAAATAGCAACTGAATTCCAAGATGAAGACTAGAAAAAGATAAAGATTGGTAGGCAAATATTTACCAATTCTACTAAAATGATATGATACCAAATTTTGATGAAACTGCATACAACTAGAGCTTATAAAAGCATTCCTTAAGTTTATTGTGTGCAACTTCACATTCCATTGGTATATAACGTTTCTCAAATTGGTGAGATACAGTTTTAGATCCCCCCTAACCCCCCCTTAGTAAGGGGGGAACCCCTTAAAAAGGGAGGAGATTTCAAAGTCCCCCTGAAAAAGGGGGATTTAGGGAGATCGTAAATGTACCTCATTTTTATGATAAATGCTATAAAACATCTCTATATTTAATCAATTCTGAAAAATGAGTCAAAACTATCAAGTCTGGACAAAAGTAGAACTTTCCCAAAAATATCTTTCTGGTGTAAGAAGTGCAATTCCTTTAGCTACTGAACAAATTGAAATTATCCTGAGAATTATTCAGGCGGCTAGACCTCAAGTAAGTAACTTTTTAGATTTAGGTTGTGGTGATGGTATTTTAGGTCAAGCAATTCTCAGTCAATACCCTAATTCTCAAGGAGTATTTTTAGACTTTTCAGAAACAATGATTGAAGCTGCCAAAAGTAAAATTGCCGATAATGATCGAGCTAATTTAGAATTTATAAGTCAAGATTATAGTTTACCAGAATGGGTAAATAAAGTTCACCGAAAAGCACCATTTGATGTAGTTGTTTCTGGATTTTCTATTCATCATCAACCAGACCTCAGAAAACAAGAAATATATCAAGAAATTTACCAATTATTAAAGCCTGGAGGATTATTTCTGAACTTGGAACACGTTGCCTCTCCATCAAGATTAATTGGGCAATTATTTGATGAATTATTTATTGATTCTCTCTATGCTTTTCATCAAAGTCAAGACACAAATAAATCTAGAGAAGAAATCGATCAGCAGTATTATAAACGCCCAGATAAAATAGCAAATATTCTTGCTCCTGTAGAAATTCAATGTGACTGGTTAAGAAAAATAGGTTTTATTCATGTTGATTGTTTTATGAAGTTGTTTGAAATAGCTTTATTTGGCGGAATTAAACCAGAAGTTTAAATAGAAGGAAGAAGGAAGAGGGAAAAGGAAAGAAGGAAGGAAGAAGAGGGAAAAATATTAAAAATATTCCCTTGTCTGAGTTTTAAGCTATTAGACATCTCCGATAATAAAAAATCAAATTAATTATCGTAGTATATATATTAATTATTTCCGCCTACTCCCTACTCTCTACTCCCTCTTTTCTAGAGATTTATATTGATTGAACTGGGGAAAAATTACCTCATAATATCAGCTGTTATTACCTCAGCTCCAATTACAAAGAAAGAGGATGTATTTTGGTTTATTTCCTACTCACAGCTTTTCCCACTCCAGGTCTCCCCCACTCCCCATCTCTCTATCCCTGACCAGTTAAAGCATCTGCAAACGGATCTGGCAAAGCTTCTTGTACTTCCATATCTTCATTCTCTTCAACAGATAAATTATCACTATTTAGATTTTTTTTTAAAATATTTTGGTTGTTTTGGTGGCGACTAAAATCTTGTAATCTTACTAACTCCTGTTGATAAACAGAAATAATTTTTGCCAGAGACTCTGCCACTTCATTCCAACTTTCATCATCTACAATTTTTTCAGCAATTCCTTGAAATAAATCTCCACTTTGGTTTTTTTGAACATACTCCCTCAATAATTTCCCAGATTTTTGTAAAGCAGCCTGATATGCTTCTCCATCAGACCACCAAAGTCCGGGCTGATTCAATAACCAAGTCAAAATATATTCCTGAGCGTGTTGCTCCTTTACCCAATTAGCAAGATACTTTAATTCATCCATAAATTACCTCTTGAATTATGCCAATTATCAATACTAATACTATGTTTAATTCGACTCTCAAAACAAACATCTTTCACGCTTTACTCCAAAGTGATGGAGAACGTATTATTACTTCGGAATTAAGTTCTTCTGTATTTCCTTAGTCCGACTGTAGGGGCAAAGGGCTGTTTGCCTACTTTGACCGCTAGCTAAATGTAGCAAAATTTTTAATATAGCAGAAGGAAGAAGGAAAAATCTGACGTTGTCTGAGTTTTAAGCTTTTGATATGTCAAATACAGTAATGGCGATCACTATATTTGCTATTTCCTAAATTTCAAAATTATTAGATTTTTTTCTATACAATTTACTCAAAACTAACAATAATAACCATCAGCATATCTGACAACTCTAACTATACTAATTTTTTGCTGCCCTGAATACAAATAAATATAGCACTCGGGGCATTTGCTAGTTCACAGTTAAAATACACCTGCTTTAAAACTATTCTATAAACTTCATCCTTTTTCTATCTGGGAAAAGTTAATAACCTTTAATTTTATACCCTACTAATAATTTTATACCCTACTAAACTTTTAAATAATTACCTTTTCTTCAAAAAAGAGGATTGACTAAAAAAATATAAGAATGATTTTTTTTCTTAAAAGGAGAGTATTAAAACTTAAAAATATTAATTATTCAGTGAATTTATTGAGTTTTTAATAATCTATCTTGGTACGCGTTATTTTAATACTTTAGTCGTCGCGGGATCTACTGCTTTTTTGCCTAGTTGATTCAGTCTACAATTGTTGTATTGATTACTATAATCTATCAGCCATCGGTGAATCTTTCCCAAAAGGTAGCTTGCCTTCCTTAATAGTTTATCTTTTTTGCCCAAAGAAAATTAACATCTTTGTTATAGTACAAAATAAAGCTTTTTTAATTTATTACACTTGATGCTTTTATTCTCCATCTAATAGTTTAGATAAATGTTTATAACTAATTGATTATTTAGCTTCATTTAATCTAACAATTTGTACAAATTATGATTTTGATTTACTTTGAATTTATCCTAAATTATGAACAATATTTTATTGATTCATTCACCAATTCATACTGATACTATGACTATTTTTATCTCCTTTAGTGTGCTAGAAAAATTATTAATTTCTTATATGATTACGGGTGCTTCTAGAGTCATATATTATGCACAGTTTATTCTACAGTAAATCAAAGATAATATTGGGAGGCTTCTAAATATAGTAATTATGAACTTCACTAGAATTAAGACAAAATAAAAAAAAAATATCCCCTGATCATAATATACATTATAATCTTACGTTTAGTTAAACTTTAAACTATTGAAGCAAATTATCTATAACACTGAATTGATTGATACAGAATTATTAATTTGTATTAAATACATTTTTTTTGTATCAACCTATACTTGAAATCTTAAAAAAAACCTTTACTAGAAAAAGTCAAAAAAAAACACCTGTAATCTAAAAACTGTACTTAAAATTTATGTAGAGAAACTCAGGGAAGTCAAAATATTATGGGACAGCAAAAATTTGGTGTTATAGGTCTAGCTGTAATGGGAGAAAACCTAGCTCTCAACGTAGAACGTAATGGATTTCCCATCTCCGTATACAATCGCAGTAGCGATAAAACAGAGAAATTTATGGCAGAGCGGGCACAAGGTAAAAACGTCCATGCTGCCTACACTCTAGAAGATTTTGTCCAATCTCTAGAAAGACCCCGCAGAATCTTAGTTATGGTAAAAGCAGGAGGACCGGTTGATAAAGTCATCGAACAATTAAAACCTCTGCTAGACAAAGATGATATGATCATTGATGGTGGTAACTCTCTCTACGAAGATACAGAACGTCGCACTAGAGATTTAGAATCCACCGGATTAGGTTTCATGGGGATGGGAGTTAGTGGTGGTGAAGAAGGAGCCTTATGGGGACCTAGTTTAATGCCAGGCGGTACAGAGGCTTCCTACAAAGAGTTAGAAGCAATTTTAACTAAAATAGCAGCTCAAGTTGATGATGGTCCTTGTGTCACTTATATCGGTCCTGGTGGTGCTGGTCATTATGTAAAAATGGTACACAACGGTATTGAGTACGGCGATATGCAGTTAATTGCGGAAGCTTATGACTTACTCAAAAATGCTGTTGGTATTAGTAACGAACAACTCCATGAAATTTTTGCTGAGTGGAATAAAACTCCTGAGTTGGAATCCTTCCTAATTGAAATTACCGCCGACATCTTCACCAAGAAAGATATTGAGACTAGCAATCATCTAGTTGATATGATTGTTGACTCTGCCGGACAAAAAGGTACAGGTAGATGGACGGTAATTAACGCTTTAGAGTTGGGTGTTGCTGTTCCAACTATTACTGCTGCTGTTAATGCTCGGATTATGTCTGGTATTAAGGATGAGCGCGTAGCAGCTTCTAAAGAATTAACAGGTCCGACTGGTAAGTATGAAGGCGATGCCAAAGTTATGATCGACAAGGTTCGCGATGCTTTGTATTGTTCTAAGATTTGTTCTTATGCTCAGGGTATGGCGTTGTTAGCTGCTGCATCCAAGGAGTTTAATTACAATCTGAATTTGGGTGAGTCGGCGCGAATTTGGAAAGGTGGTTGTATTATTCGGGCTGGCTTCTTGAATAAAATTAAGAAAGCTTTTGATGAAAATCCTGGTCTACCTAATTTGTTGTTAGCACCAGAGTTTAAGCAGACTATTCTCGATCGCCAAGATGCTTGGAGGGAAGTTGTTGCTACTGCTGGTAAGTTAGGTTTGCCTGTACCTGCCTTTAGTGCTTCTCTAGATTATTTTGATAGTTACCGTCGAGCAACTTTACCTCAAAACTTGACTCAAGCTCAACGGGATTATTTCGGCGCTCACACTTATGAGCGTATTGATAAGCCTCGTGGTGAATTCTTCCATACTGAGTGGCCTAGTAAGTAGGGTCTGCTGAAAAAATTGGTTGCTGGGGGTAGGACACGGGGACGGGTCGATTTGTGGGGGGACGGGTCGATTTGTGGGTTAACAGGCAACGGTTTCGGTCATTTTATGTGAATAAATTTTCTTGAATTTCAGCAGAAAATTTCAGTAAATTGATGCTAATAAGAGCCATAAACTTGGAGATCGACTGAATATAAAAAACTCCATTACTGTAAGCTATCCTGACTTTTAGCTCCCATAAGCAAGCCCTAAGTAATTCTTTCTGTTTAAAAATTAGGCGATCGCTCTTTTACTAAATCAAATAGGAGCGATCGCTTTTCGCTATATCTATAGAACCTCCGATCGTATCTTCGTAAATATCAAGTTTTTTTTAGCCTTGAGTCAGGAGACAGGAGACATGAGGGAAGAGGGAAGAGGGAAAATGTGGGGAGAGATAATACAAAAAATTCAACACTCCTTCTTCAGATTTTTCCTCAAAATTGATCCGCGAAAAGACTTGACTACCATAATTATATAGATATCAAATGGGTTCTATAGAACCCCTAACCGTATCTTTGTAGGCGGTATGTACTTTTGGCTGCAGTCCTACCCAAGGACTGAGGACTGAAGACCGAAATTCAGGAACGAGAATAGGGGAAAAAGCGGATGCGACCCGGCGACGACGTTAGTCCCATCTGGTAGCGCACCAAGCAGGTTGAAATTTGCTCCCCTCACCCCAAACTCCCCAAACTACCCAAACTCCCCACCCTCACGGGGTGACAAGCATCTCAAAACCATTGCGAAATCAAGGTTTACAGGATATTCACTCTGTCAAAAATTGACTGCTACCTCAATATTGAGGCACAGAAGAATCTATTTCCTGACTCCAGGCAGTAATTCCACCTTTGAGATTAGTACCCTCAATACCAGCCTCCTTCAGAATACCTAACGCTTTAGCCGATCGCCCACCCATCTTACAATGAGCAATTAAGCGATGACCATTCATTAATTCCTTAACCTTTGTCACACCATCACCCTGCTCAATATCTGGTAACGGCACTAAAACTGACCCAGGAATTTGAGCAATCTCATATTCGTGGGGGTTCCGCACGTCAACTAAGACAAAATCATCTGCCCCACTATCCAATAATTGCTTCAAGTCTTGAACCGTCATTTCTGGAATAGCCATCTTATTTTCTGTCTCCTGTGCTTTAGCTTGAGGAATGCCACAAAACTGCTCATAATCAATCAACTTTTCAATCACTGGTCGTACTGGATTAGGACGCAGTTTCAACTCCCGGAAAGTCATATCCAAGGAATTATAAAGTAACAATCTACCACTGAGAGTTGTACCTTGACCCAAAACAATTTTGATAGTTTCTGTCGCTTGGATAACTCCAATCATTCCAGGCAAAATTCCTAAAACACCACCCTCTGCACAAGAAGGTACCATTCCTGGGGGTGGGGGTTCTGGGTAAAGGTCGCGGTAGTTAGGTCCACCTTCATAATTAAAGACAGTTGCCTGACCTTCAAAACGGAAAATTGAACCGTAGACATTAGGTTTATTCAGAAGAACACAAGCATCATTAACCAAGTAACGAGTCGGGAAATTATCAGTACCATCGACAACTACATCATAGGATTTAAGAATGTCGAGAGCATTTTCTGAACTTAGCCTGGTCTCGTAAAGGTCAACTTGACAGTGGGGGTTAATTTCGTGAATCCGATTTTTGGCAGATTCAATCTTTGGCTTGCCTACCCAAGAAGTTCCGTGAATAACCTGTCGTTGCAGGTTGGAATGATCGACAATATCAAAATCTACAATTCCAATATTTCCAATTCCTGCTGCTGCTAGATATAACAATAGTGGGGAACCAAGACCACCAGTACCAATACATAGAACACTGGCTGCCTTAAGACGTTTCTGACCATCTAATCCTACTTCCGGTAAAATTAAATGGCGGGAATAACGTTGATACTCTTCTGTATTTAACTGGACTTGTTCCAGATTCGGATTTAACATGGCAATTTCGGCCTAGATATTTTTCTAGTAGATAGTATTGTTTGACAAGTATGGTTAATATTTTGCCAAAATTATCTAAATTAAACCTGCAATACATCAAGTTGCCTATCTTTTAATTATTTCTTCTGATTGAAATTTATGGTTGTGGTCAAGAGACCAACAGAGAAAGTCAATAGTTTTGCCTTTTTGGACGGATAGAATGATATAGGAATATTCTGGCCAGGCGTAGGTACGGTCAAATTCTGAGGGGATGGCAGGATGGTCTGGGTGAGAATGATAAATGCCGATGATGAAGAGGTGGCGTTCTCTTCCATATTTCATTGCTTTAAGCATTAGTTCTGGGGGGATTGCGTATCTTCGTTCTTCTGTAAAATCTTTTTGTTCCGGCCAATATTCATCTACTTCTGTTTGCCAGGAATTTTCAGCAGGCCAGACTTCGATGACTGTTTTTGTCTGTTGGTTTTGCTTACCTAAAAGTAAGCCGCAACATTCATTTGGGTAAGATGTTTCGGCATGGGTGGAAATAGTTTGGAAGTGGAAGGAGGAGATGATTAGGGGCATTTGTGTTAAGAAGGAAAAGGCTATTTTTTGAGTAAATTTAAAAGATTCATTGATAATGAAAGATTTAACTAAGACAAAAATTAAAGATTTAGTACAAAATGTGATTGAGGCAAAGTTAAATAAATACTCTGCTGAAACTGACTATAAGCCATTTTTTGAAGCATTATTTGGTGAAGCAGTAATTATACAAACTTCAATATTGCATTCTTTTTACACATCGTTTGGTATGTCTGTATATGAACCTATTGCTAAAATTTTAGCTGAAAATGCTGGCTATGAAGCTCAAACTCAATATGACTTATTAGGTGAGATAGATTCTCAAACAGAAAATATGATTAATGAATTATGTCACAGCAATGCTCCTCCTAATAAAGTAAGAGAAATTGAAAAAATTAGGGAATTTATTAAACAGGGAAAATCAAAGAAAGATAAAGATTCTCGTGTAGATATTTTTATTTATAAACCAAATACAGATGAAGAGCTATACATTGATATAACTACCGCAAAACCTAACAAAAAAGAATTTGGTGCATTAAGAAGAAAAATGCTTCGTTGGTGTGGATTAAGGTTTAGTCAACATAGAAAAGCTAAGATCAAAACTTATATTGCTATTCCTTACAATCCTTATCATCCTCACTCCTATGCTAGATGGACTGCTAATGAATGTGACGTGCAAAATGAGCTATTAATTCAAGAAAATTTTTGGAATGAATGTGCAGGGGAGGGGGTATATGAAGACTTACTAAACATTTTTAGAGAAGTCGGAGTTGAGATGAAATCAAAGATTGACCAATGGATTAAGTCAAAATCTAAGTAACAGAATAGTCTAAGTTTTTATGTTTATCATTATCAGTTTGAATCTAATTAAGAAAACCAAGTGACCTAACTAAAGACTTAGCCAAATAATAAACAACTGGAATAGATACAGCATTCCCGAATTGTTTCTTAGCAATATTTTCTCTACTATGCGCTTTAAACCAACTAGGAAAACCTTGTAACTTCCCACAGTCCTTTGCAGTTATATACCTATACTTTTTCTTCCTATAAATTTCCTTGATAAATAAAGACTTATACTCCTCTGGAGTTTCCGCATTAATAGAAACCGTAGCTATACAATCTTTTGTACCTGTGGCAGTTAAGGTCGGCACAATCTCAGAATGAGGTAAAAATATTCTATATATGCCATTAATTCCTGATGAATTTTTAGAGTTGACAAATTCATAACCTTGTTTTTCAACATAACGAATAATTTTCTTCTCAACCAATCTGTTCAATTCTTGAATTTGCAAATTATCTATTAATTCAGATAAATCTGCAAAAGATAAAGGATTACCATCTTTTTTACCATACTTTTTTTTGCGTCTATTTTTGAGAATAGTTCCACAAATCAACTTTTCCCTTTTAGTTGTCTGAATAATATCCCAAGAATGAATAGTTGTATGACCATTTCTCGTATCACAAAAAACAAAAAAATCATTCAACTCATCATTTTTCTGAAATTTATTTCTAGAGACTGGAATACTACCATTAAACAAAACATCTGGTGACAATTTTGCCTTTTGAATATCAAAATTAGCCTCGAGACCATCAATAACTTGAAACAGTTTAGTTTGAATATTCAATGGTTCAGGAAAATCGAAACCATCTACATTCAAATCCTCCCTAGTCCCGACAATAAAAACTCGTTCTCTATTTTGAGGCAATCCAAAATCAGCAGAATTAAGTAATTTGTAATAGACACGATAACCAATCTTTTCAAACTTATGAATAATTAATTCAAATGACTTTTGATTAACCGGACTAATTAACCCTCGAACATTTTCAAAAATAAAAGCTTCAGGTTGATTTTCCTCCACAACCCTAATCGTATCAAACCAAAGTTTTCCTCTACGATCATCAAAACCTCTTAATTTTCCAGCCACAGACCAAGGTTGACAAGGAACTCCACCAACTATAAGATTTGCTTGCCAAGGCAGCTTAGAAACTTTAGTAATATCCCCCAGATATTTTTCATCATTATTGATATATCCATTCAGAAAGTTTTGCTGATAAACCTTCATCGCATCAGAGTCGTTAAACTAAGTCAGTTTGTTACCAAACCGACTCGTCTTCAGAACCGGACGTGAGACTTTCACCTCATCACGGCTCCTCTCTTAGACGTCCCTTGTCATGGGTACATCCTGCATAAGAGTTAGCATA
>NZ_JAAHGO010000116.1 GCF_010672455.1 Okeania sp. SIO2C9
CTAGACAATGACAGCGCAACTACTCCCATTGATACTCCTGTCACCCTGAATATTGCTGATAACGATACTCCCATAGACCTCACTTCCATAGACCTCGATCCAGATACTCCAGGAATTCAGAAAACATTAGAAATACCAGAGCAAGGCACCTTTGAAGTAGATGATGATGGTAATGTGACATTCACTCCTTCTCCAGGATTTACAGGAGAAGTGAGTATTCCTTATGTAGCGGATGACCCTAATGGTAACCCTTTAGACCCTGCTAATATTTCTATTGATGTTATAGGGACTCCACCACCGACTCCAGCACCAACTCCAGCACCGACTCCAGCACCGACTCCAGCACCGACTCCAGCACCAACTCCAGCACCAACTCCAGCACCGACTCCAGCACCGACTCCAGCACCGACTCCAGCACCAACTCCAGCACCAACTCCAGCACCGACTCCAGCACCAACTCCAGCACCGACTCCAGCACCGACTCCAGAACCAACTCCAGCACCAACTCCAGCACCGACTCCAGCACCGACTCCAGAACCGACTCCAGCACCGACTCCAGAACCAACTCCAGAACCAACTCCAGAACCAACTCCAGAACCAACTCCAGCACCAACTCCAGAACCAACTCCAGAACCAACTCCAGAACCAACTCCAGAACCAACTCCAGAACCAACTCCAGAACCAACTCCAGAACCAACTCCAGAACCTACTCCTATAAATGAAGATCGCTCGTGTCCTCCTCCTCCAACTATAGAACTTGTAGATTTACCTATTTTACCCTCTATAGTTATCGACGAAACAAATCTATTTGAAGAATTATTCTTCGGTACAGAAGCAAGTGAATTGATTACAAATATCAGCATCAGACAAAGACAAGCTTTTGATGCTTTGGGTGGAAATGACACAGTAGAAGGTCTTGATAGCAATGATATTATTTATGGTGGTGAGGGTGAAGACTTAATTTTTGCTAACCGTGGTTCTGACTTTGTTAACGGCAAAGAACAAGAGGATATTATTAACTTAGGAAAAGAAGACGATACAGGTCGTGGTGGTAAGCAAGATGATGTTATTTGGGGTGATATTGGCAACGATCTCGTTCTAGGTGACAATGATGATGATACCCTCTGGGGTGGTACTGCTGGTGGTACTGACAAAGACTTTGCTGGTAGCGATACTATGAATGGTGGAAGGGGTAATGACTTCCTCAACGGCAACCGTCACAATGATATGCTCATGGGTGGTAAGGATAATGATGAAGTCCGTGGTGGAAAAGAATCAGATACTATTTTCGGACAGGAGGGGAACGACCTACTAATGGGTGAAAATGGTGACGATCAAATTGTTGGTGACCCTAGTTCAAGTTCATCAGAAGAGGAAGTAGGAGAAGATTCTGTTTATGGCGGTCGAGGTGACGATATCATGCAAGGCAGTCGTGGAAACGATCTCATGTACGGTGGTAAACAAGATGATTTCATCTATGGTGGTAAGGATGATGATTCAATTTTTGGCGACCAAGGAAACGATACCCTCTTAGGAGAGGAAGGAGATGATGTAATCTATGGTGGCAACAATAGTGTTACCGATCCTGATGTATCAGGACAAGACTTTATTTCTGGGGGTGTCGGAAATGACTTCCTCAGTGGTAACTATGCTGCAGATACTATCCTTGGTGGTGAAGACAATGATACTTCACGAGGTGGTAAGGGTGATGACTTAATATATGGTCAGTCAGGAGATGACCTTCTGTTTGGCGATCAAGGTAATGATACTCTCTGTGGTTGTGAGGGTAATGATACTCTCTATGGAGATAACCCAGGACTTTCAGCAGCAGTTGGCACACAAGATCAGCAAGACGAGTTGTTTGGTGGAGCAGGAGACGATCTGATATTTGGCAATCAAGGTGACGATCAATTATTTGGTGAAGGTGATAATGACACTATGTTAGGTGGTGAAGATAACGACAGCTTGTTTGGTTCATTAGGAAATGATTCTCTCCTGGGAGAAGCAGGTGATGACTTCTTTAGTGGTGGGGAAGGTGATGATACTTTCACTGGAGGTAGTGGTGGCGATCGCTTCCTAGTCAACTTTAACCAAGGAGTAGATATCATCACTGACTTCAATATTAATCAAGACTTCCTCGTATTAGGTGATGGACTTAGTATTGATGAACAGAGCTTAACAATTGAGACTGTGGGAGAAAACATTTCTATTCTTTGGAACGATCAACTTCTAGTAACTCTAGAAAATTTGTCTGCGACCTCAGAGCAAATAGCATCTCGCTTAACTACTCTCAATGATTCCTTTTTCATCTAACATCTAATAAATGAGAATAGTCTACAACCTCACATAATTTGAGGTAGGGGCATAGTATGGGTTATATTGTGCCCCTAAAGTTTGCACTACGCTTTAATGTTCCTTGTTATATCATGTCCGGTTGAATAGTGATATCAAATCCGGTAGCATCGGTTTCAACAATTAATAATGAATAATATCATGTCCGGTTGAATAGTTATAAATAAAAATGGAGGAGTTATGAGTTATGAGTTATGAGTTATGAGGAGGGAATTTTAAGCTATAAATGAAGAGAAAGTTTTTTTATCACGCTATTATCCGGACATGATATAATTACCTCTCCTTGAAAAGAAGAGGATTGACAAATTCATGAAAATTTTTCTTCACAGGAGTCGATTGGATATGGCGAGGAGACCTCGCCATCCCATCCTACGGAATGCTGCGCAAACGACCGCTTATTATCCCCTATCCAAGGGGAGGCGCATACCCACAATTTTTCGGTAATTAGATGGTGAGATGGGGAGATGGGGAGATAGGGAGATGGGGAGATAGGGAGATGGGGAGATAGGGAGATGGGGAGATCTAGAAATATTTGGTAATGGTTGAAGATGGAACATTTTTTACGTGCCGAATTAAACGGATTTGATATGATAAATAATAAGGGAGGAGTTAGAACTATCGTAATGATTAACTACAACAGCAATAATTAACTAAAAGCGATCGCCTTTTTTCCCAAAAGATAAAATTAGATACTTAAAAAATAGATTACAATTTAACAAACTTTTTTCCAGTCGATATGATTCGGTTGTATTAGCATTGTAGGTTGAGTGGCAGTAGTTAAGTCAAAATTATATTGTCCTATTATTAAATGAAACTGAATATTTAGGACTTAGTGACTGACAATGACACAATTAGTAGTAAATATTACTCTATAATCTATAATATTAATTTTCAACTATGAAAGAAATAGCACCTTATGGCTCTTGGAAATCTCCCATCACTGCTGATTTGATTGTGGCAGGGACAATTGGACTTAGCAGTATTGCCATTGATGGTGAGGATGTCTACTGGATCGAGGGACGACCCTCAGAAGGTGGACGAAATGTAATTGTTCGTCACACTCCAGATGGACAGACAACTGACATCACTCCCCCGCCTTTTAATGTCCGCACCAGAGTTCATGAATACGGAGGTGGTGCATTTTTGGTGACAGATGGCACGATTTATTTTTCTAATTTTGCTGACCAACGTCTCTACCGCCAAACATCAGATGCAGCTCCTCAACCTTTAACTCCAGAAGTAAACTGTCGTTATGCTGATGCTGTGATGGATAAACAGCGCGATCGCCTAATTTGTATTCAGGAAGATCATACTAAAGGAGGGGAAGCTATAAATAGGATAGTTAGTATCAGTATCGAAAATGAGGCAGATATTCAGATATTAGTGGAGGGTAATGATTTTTATGCTTCGCCACGTCTGAGTCCAGATGGTGAGCGACTTTGTTGGATAAGTTGGAATCATCCTAATATGCCTTGGGATGGTACTGAGTTATGGGTAGCTCAGATTAACGCAAATGGTTTATTAGGAGAAGCTCAATTAGTTGCAGGTGGCAAAGAAGAATCAATTTTTCAACCGGAATGGTCGCCAGAAGGAATTTTATATTTTGTTAGCGATCGCTCTAAATGGTGGAATATTTATCGCGTTTCAGGAACTGAAATGGTAAATATAGAGCCATTATATCCTTTAAATGCAGAGTTTGGAACGCCACAATGGGTATTTGGAATGTCTACTTATGGCTTTACAGCAGCAAATAAAATTATTTGCACTTTTACTCAGAATGGAATTTGGCATTTAGCAACTCTTAATACTACGAAAAAACATCTACAGCAAATAGAAATACCCTATACTTCTATGGGTTCTTTGAAAGCCAAAGGAGAGCAAGTTTATTTTCTGGGAAGTTCTCCAACAAAACCCACTGAAATTGTACAGATAAATCTATCTACAGGTGCTATTAAAATCTTAAAACGTTCTACAGATTTAGAGATTAATTCAGGTTATTTATCTATTCCTCAATCAATAGAATTTCCTACTGAAAATGGGAAGACTGCTTATGGTTTATTCTACCCACCAACTAACCAAGATTACACAGAAATAACATCAGAAAAACCACCTCTTTTAGTCAAAAGTCATGGTGGCCCTACGGCAGCAACTTCTAGTAGTTTAAGCTTAAAAATTCAATATTGGACAAGCCGTGGTTTTGCCCTACTTGATGTTAATTATGGAGGTAGCACTGGCTATGGACGAGAGTATCAGCAAAGACTAAAAGATAACTGGGGAATTGTTGATGTTGATGATTGTGTTAATGGCGCTCAATATTTAGCTAAACGGGGTTTAGTTGATAGTAATCGTATGGCTATTTCTGGTGGTAGTGCAGGAGGTTACACTACTTTATGTGCGTTAACTTTTAAGGATGTTTTTAAGGCTGGTGCTAGTTATTATGGAGTTAGCGATCTAGAGGCTTTAGCAACAGATACTCATAAGTTTGAATCTCGTTATTTAGATGGATTGATTGGGCCTTATCCTGAAAAAAAAGATTTATACAAACAGCGATCGCCTATTAACTTTACTGAGCTTTTGTCTTGTCCTGTGATTTTTTTCCAAGGTTTAGAAGATAAAATTGTGCCACCAAATCAAGCAGAAATAATGTTAAAAGCTTTAAAGCAAAAAGGATTATCAGTGGCTTATGTTGCCTTTCCAGAAGAACAACATGGGTTTCGTCGTTCAGAGAATATTAAACGAGCTTTAGATGGGGAATTTTATTTTTACTCCCGTGTATTTGGATTTACACCTGCTGATAATTTACAGGAGGTAGAAATTATTAATCTCTAGGAAGAAGAAGGTGGTAGGTAGTAGGTTTTAGCTTGTAGGTAACGACATTTTACCTCATAATTTTAGGTTTAAAGGAGAGACTTTAAAACGGAAAAGCGGTTGAGGGATAGCGAAGAGACCCACTCTTGCAGAGCCACTCCGCTTTTTCCTACCGGAATGTTGCACAAATATGTCGGCGTTTTCGGCTGTAGCTTTAGTTCCTCATATCAAACCCGGTTAAACAGTTTGGTTAAGTCAGGAGTCAGAACTCAGGTAGGGGAGCCGTCAGTAGGGCAACGTACAGGAGGAGAGAGAATCACTTTGACTTAGTAGTCATGACAATTGGAGATTTTTTTTATGTCCAATCAAACGTATTTGATATCATACAATAGTTATAAATTAAGTGAGCAAGGAGTAGGGAGCAGGAGGAGAAAAAAGGTAAAGAAGAATTAAGATAGGAGAAAATTTTTTATCGCTAATTAAGCAGACATAAATATAATTCCCTCTTTTAAAGCAGTTTCCCCTTTTTTATATCAAGTCTAATTAATTAGCCATAATCACAATGTTCTTCTCTTGAGAGAGAATATTTTTTCGGTGTGGAATGCTCCGCAAACAAAATTCCCTTTGTTCTCTACTCCCTACTTCCTAAATTTTTTATTGTGGTTATTCAAAGAAACATGATATTAAAGAGAGTCAGGAGGAATTTATCAGATATAGCGCCACACATTAAAAAATCAAGTTCGTCTTACACCTCACGAGGGGACCTAAAAATTACCGAAAAATTAAGGTATAAAGCCTCTCCATTCATGAAGAAAAAAGCGGTCGTTTGCGTTTGCGATAGCATTCCGTAAGGAAAGCATTCCGTAGGATGGGATGGCTCCGAAACCTGCGCTGTCCGACCATCGACCAAGAGAAGAAAAAAATTCCTTTTAACCCAATCCTCTTCTTTTCAAGGAGAGGTAATTCGCGCATTCGCGCATTCGCGCATTCTTGAAGCACTCGATGTATGATTTTAACGGTATAACTTTAGAATGATTGAAGTATTTCACATCTTTATTAAAATAGTTTGATATCCTAGGTTATTCGTCTAAAATTTACAACATTTTTCAAGTATTTTTAAACTTATAATTCAGGGTGAATTTATGCACAAAATTTTATTAATAACGATTATTTTAAATCTGATAATATGGATATATTTATTACTTTTTAGAGGCAAATTTTGGTTAGCAGATCGACGATTATTACCAATATCAGAAACAGAAATTAGAAAAATTCAATATTGGCCGTCAATTTCTGCGATTATTCCTGCTAGAAATGAAGCAAAATTATTGAGAACGACACTAAAATCCTTATTAAATCAAGATTATCCAGGGAATTTCAAGATTATATTGGTGGACGACAATAGCAAAGATAATACAGCTAATGTGGCGAATTTTATAGCTCAAAAAAATGATGATTTAACTAAACTAGAAGTAATTTCAGCAGGAAATTTATCTAGTGGTTGGAGTGGAAAATTATGGGCAATTAATCAAGGAATTAATTATGCAAAACAACAAACTCCAGCCCCAGATTATTTTCTTTTTACTGATGCAGATATTGAACATAGCTCCACAAATATTCGTCAACTTATTATTAAAGCGGAACAAGAAAATTTAGCCTTAGTTTCTTTAATGGTGAAGCTGCAATGCCAAACTTTAACGGAAGAATTAATGATTCCGGCATTTGTATTTTTTTTCCAAAAATTATATCCATTTAGATGGGTAAATAATCCGCAAAATTCTACTGCTGCAGCTGCTGGAGGTTGTATATTAATTCGTAACCAAGTTTTAGATGAAATTGGAGGAATAGAAGTTATTAGAAATGCTTTAATAGATGATTGTTCTTTAGCTACAGCAGTCAAACAAAAATCAACAAATAAAAAGATTTGGTTAGGGTTAACTTCAGACACGAAAAGTAGACGTTCCTATCCTGATTTATTTAGTATTTGGAGTATGATTGTTCGTACTGCTTTTACTCAGCTAAATTATTCACCACTGCTGTTAGTCGCAACAGTAATAGGGATGAAATTAATTTATTTAGTTCCCTCATTAGGAATAATTTTAGGAGTAATTTTTAGTTGGTGGGAAATAGTAGCGATCGCTTTTTTGGCAAGAATATTAATGTTTTTAGCTTACTTACCTATTGTCAGATTTTATCAACTTTCACCAATCTATGCAATGAGTTTACCAACTGTTGCTTTGATCTATACATTAATTACCATAGATTCAGCTTGGCGACACTTGCGAGGGCGGGGTAGTCATTGGAAAGGACGAACTTATTCACCAGAAAAATCTCAACAATAAACGTAAGCATTCAGCAGTCAGCAGTCAGCTATTAGCTATCAGTTATCAGTTATTAACTTATTATCTTAGAAGGAGAATTCAAAATTATGTTTGGGCAGCATTCCACAGGAAAGAAAAAAGGGCGTTGGTGAAGCGCGTGTATGATATTAATCGCGCATTATTTAGGAGTCAACCCACCCCTAATACCAATTTGATCAACGTTTGTTACAAATAGTAGAGACGTTGCATGCAACGTCCGTACGAAAGAAGGAAGAAGCAAGAAGGAAGAAGGAATAAATATTGAAAAAAAAGGGAAAACGATAGATATAACCATCTAAAATTAATTGGAGAAGTTATTTTTAAGCAGATCCGATCGAGATGTAGTTTTTATAGCATTCTTTTTTCAAACTGGTATAACCCCTCCCAGGAGGGGAAGGACTGAGTCAGGAGAGAAGAAAGAAGAAGAAAGAGTAGTAGAAGGAGAGAGTTTTTTTGTTCGCGCTCTTATCCGGACAAGATATCATACCTCTTTTCACCAACGCCGAAAAAAGTAACAAGCTAACCTTAATAAGTTATTACGTTCATGCATCTGTTTGCGGAGCATTCCGTAGGAAATGCTAATAGCTGTTTGCGCAGAATTCCGCAGGAAATACTTGTCAATAAACAAATTTATTGATATAAATCATAGTAAGTTTCAGGTATTTGAACCACACAATAAAAAAATACAACCTTCTTCTTGCTTCTTGCTTCTTGCTTCTTCCCTCTTCCCTCTTCCTTTTTCCATAAAATTAAATACAATGGTATTAAGTCAATCAGCTATAAACAATGAATAATAACCCACAAAATAAGTCTTTTGATAATTTAATCTCTAGCGGACAATCTACATCTACTCCAAAGGATACAGAAACTCTGAAAAAATTGCAGCTTCTCAAAGCTAAACTTACCAATAATAACTCCCAAGAACAAAGAATAGCTGCTGTTAGAGAAGCACTTAAATTTGGTTTTGAAGGCATAAAACTTGTTACGCCAATTGTTCAAACAGAAACAGGAATAGTGCAATGGACAGCACATAATTTACTCTGGGAAAAAGCCACAGAAAAACAAAAAGAAGAATTATTACAATATCCTCGCTCCGTTGCTTTACCAGAATTAGTTAATCAAGGGATGAAAAAACGTTTAGGGCGTGGATTTATTACAGATATAATACCTTTAAAAAATAATTTAATTCTTGTCTGTAGTGCTGGTGGTGCCACCTTGTTTCACATAGGTTTGAGTGAAAATATATTATGGGAAATAGACTGCCCTGCTAGGTGTGGTGCTATTAATTCTCGTCATAACTTGCTAGCTATAGGAGCAGATCCAAATATATATTTATGGAATTTACGCACAGGTCAATTATTAGCAGAATTAAAAGGACATATTTCTCCAATTAACAATGTTGCTTTCTCACCAGATGGCAAAATATTAGCATCAGGCAGTTGGGATGAAACTGTACGTCTCTGGGATGTTGCTTCTGGCAAACAAATACAAGTTCTCCAAGAAAATATTAAACGAGTCGAAACAGTTGCTTTTTCCCCAGATGGCAAAATACTAGCATCAGGCAGTTGGGATGAAACTGTACGTTTGTGGGATGTTGCCACTGGCAAACAAATACGACTGTTGTCAGGGCATCAAGGTCGGGTGACAATGGTGGCTTTTTCTCCAGATGGCAAAATATTAGCATCAGGCAGTTGGGATGAAACTGTACGTCTCTGGGATGTTGCTTCTGGTCAATTACTGCTAGTTTTACAGGGTCATAGTTGTAAAATATATGATCTTGCATTCTCTCCAGATAGCAAATTATTAGTATCCGCAGGTGATGAACACAATTTGCGCTTATGGGATGTAACTACAGGAAAACAGTTACAACTAATTACGGGACATACAAGTTTTGTTAACAGTGTTGCTTTCTCCCCCGATGGCAGTTTATTAATATCAGGCAGTGGAGATGAAACTGTGCGTTTATGGAATGTTAACACTGGGGAATTAGAACACTTAATTCAGGGGTTTATGAATAGAGTAGAAAGTATTGCTTTTTCTCCCGACAGCAAAACCTTAGTATCAGGAAGTTGGGATAAAAACATCCGCTTATGGAATACTACTTCTGGGGAACAACTACGCATTCTCAAAGGACATGAAAGTTTAATCGGTAGTTTGGCTTTTTCCCCAGATGGTAAGTTATTAGCATCTGCTAGTGATGATACTAACGTGCGTTTGTGGAATGCTATTACTGGAAAACAAATACGAGTTTTGACAGGACATACAGATGTAGTTAAAAGTGTAGCTTTTTCTGCCAGTGGCAAGTTACTAGCATCTGGTAGTCGCGAAGAAACATTAATATTATGGGATGTATTTACTGGTAGGAAGTTAGCACTGCTCGCAGGCCATGAAGATTTAGTCTGGAGTGTTGTTTTTTCCAAAGATGGTAAAATGTTGGCATCTGGAAGTGCTGATAAAACAGTCCGGTTATGGAATACTAGCAATGGTAAACCTCTGAAAATTTTCAATGGACATACAATGTATGTTAAAACAGTTGCCTTTTCCCCAGATGGTAAGTTATTAGCATCTGCAGGTGGAGAGAAAACTATACGGTTGTGGGATATTGCCACGGGAAAAATGAGCAGACTGTTAATAGGACATCAGAGTATAATTAATCGAGTTGCTTTTTCTGCTGATGGTAAAATATTGGCGTCTGGAAGTGATGACCAAACTGTTCGTTTATGGGATGTTAGTACTGGTAAGTCCCTGAGAATTTTATTTGGACATACTAATATTGTTAATAGTATTGCATTTTCTCCAAATGGCAACTTTTTGGCATCTAGTGGTCGCTACGGTGTTGTTCGTTTGTGGCAAGTTAGTTAATCAGAACGCACCGACTACCTCCTGTGTAATTCTCTGTTTCTCCTGACTACTCTCTAGTTTCCCACTCCCCCACTCCCTAAAAAGACTTTTTCAGCAAACCCTAATTATTCAAACGGACATGGTAATTGTTAATTATTAATTATTAATTATTAATTATTCATTGTTGAACACTGCCACTGGGGATTTGTCTTCAGTAATTGAGTAATTTTTTCTGCTTCTAGAGGTTTAGAAAATAAAAATCCTTGACCAAAGTCACATTTTAATTTTTTTAGTTGTTTGAATTGTATAGGTGTTTCTATACCTTCAGCAACTACATTCATTCTCATAGTTTTAGCAATACTAATAATTGCTGGAACAAGTCCTAAATCAGTCGATTTATCATCAATTGACCAGATAAAAGAGCGGTCTATTTTGAGGGTATCTACAGGAAATAAATGTAAATAACTGAGTGAAGAATAACCAGTACCAAAATCATCTATACACAGTTTTATATATCTTTCTCTAAGTTTTTTGAGTAATATATCAGCAGTTTTTGTATTTTCCATTATAGCACTTTCTGTAATTTCTAATTTAATATTTTGAGGATTTACTTGTGTTTCTGTCAGAATTTTATCGACTTGTTCAATCAAATTTGGTTGGGCAAATTGTCGTACTGATAAATTAATACTCATCGTCAGAGGATAATCAGTAATTTTTTGCTGCTGCCATTTGTATAGCTGATGACACGCCTCCCGCATTACTAAATTGCCAAGGGGGTTAATTAAACCTGTTTCTTCTGCTATCGGAATAAATAATCCTGGTGAAACTATACCACGTTGAGGATGATACCAACGTACCAGTGCTTCAAAACCTGTTATTTTACCTGTATTAAATTCAATAATTGGTTGATAATAAACAATAAATTCTTGTTGATTAATTGCTCGGCGTAAGTCTGTTTCTAACTGCAAAAGTTGGAGAGCAGAATTATGCATTTCTGGAGTGAAGATATGATACCTTGCTTTCCCTGATGCTTTAGCTTGATACATTGCTGTGTCTGCATCTCTTAATAAATATTCTGGTTTTTCATAGTTATTATTGCCTAAAGTAATGCCAATACTAGCATTAATAAAAACTTCATGTCTGAGCAGCTTAAATGGATAAGATAGAAGTTCAAATATTTGATTTGCTAAGTTCACAGCAGGATCTATATCTTGAATATTGATTTGTAGAATACCAAATTCATCTCCTCCTAGTCTTGCTAAGGTATCTTCTGGTTTAAGTACTTTTTGTAAGCGACCAGAAATTGCTATGAGTAATTCATCTCCTACTAGATGGCCAAGAGAATCATTAACTACTTTAAAGCGATCGCAATCTAGAAACATCACGGCAAACTTATATTCTGAATTGACTTGAGTATAATCAAGAGCTTGTTTTAGACGGTCCATGAATAAAACCCGATTTGCTAATCCTGTCAAACTATCGTGAAGCGCCATTTCAAGTAATTTGGCATTAGCTTCCTCTAGCTGCTTTGTACGCTCTTGCACTCTCATTTCTAGTTGAGTATTGAGTAGGAGAACTTCTTTTTCTGCAGCTTGTAGTGATAATTGATTTTGAATTCGGATTAAAACTTCTTCTAGGTGAAATGGTTTAGTAATATAATCTACCCCTCCTACTTTAAATGCTTTAACTTTATCAATTACATCATCAAGTGCGCTGAGGAAAATTATCGGAATTTCACAGGTCTGAGGATTATTTTTTAACTGTTGACAAACTTCATAGCCATCTACCTGTGGCATCATAATATCTAGCAAAATGAGATTGGGGGGTGCAGTGTTTACCGCCCTCAGTGCCATTTGTCCACTAATTGCCTTGCGAACATTATACCCTTGCTTTGTTAGCATTCGGGATAAAAGGCGCAAGTTTTCTGGCGTATCATCAACAATTAGGATATCTGCTGGAGTTTTGTTCATATTTAGTATTTTATCTTGTTGTTTTGAATTTTCCATTGTTAATTATTTAGAGCTTTCTGAATGTTTTGTTAAATCTATAATTATGTCAAATCGAAAGTCTTCAACCAAATCATTTAAGGCTGTAGTAAGAGTTTTCTCTTCTTGGGGAATTTGCTTAAGCAGTTGGAAAATTTCATCATCAGAACCCATAGATGCAGCATGGTTTAATTTTTTGATCCACTCTAAAGACATCTTAGCAATCCTAGCAGTTATTTCAGAATAATTTAGTATTTTTTCTGGAGAATTTTGATTGATATTTTCATTGTTAATTTTTTTTGTTGCATAAATATATTTTGCCTCTAAATGTTTGCCAATTGTTCTTAATAATTCTGACTCTCGAAATGGCTTTCTCACAAAATCATCACATCCTACTGATAAAATTGTACGTTTGTCTTCTTCAAATGCACTAGCAGTAAGAGCAATAATTTTAGTCGCTCCATCTTTTAATTGATTTCTAATATTTGTAGTTGCTTCATAGCCATTCATTACAGGCATTCGCATATCCATTAAGATTAAGTGAGGTTGCCAACTATGCCAAATTTCTATGGCTTGTTTACCATTCTCAGCTTCTTGAACAGCAAAGCCAACAGATGTAAGTAACTTGACCAATAACAAACGATTAGTATTTCTATCCTCCGCAATTAAAATACGATATTGAGGTTGGTCAAAGTCCAGACCAATAATTATTTCTTCTGAATATTTATTTTCTGTTGTTAAAGATGCTTCTACTATCTCTGCTTGAATATCAAAAGTAAATTTACTTCCCTTACCAACTATACTATTTACAGTTATTTCTCCCTTCATTAATTGTACAAATTTTTGACTAATTGCTAAACCTAAACCCGTCCCTTCTTTGGATTCATAACCAGTTAAAGTTTGACTAAAAGGCTTGAATAATTTATTTAACTCATTTGAAGCAATACCCTTTCCAGTATCTGTGATGGAAAAAATAATCTGAGCCACAGAGGAGTATGTTTCTAGTTCCTCATCTTTCATATGAGTGACTAAGGAAATATTAAGTGTAATGCTGCCTTTTTTTGTGAATTTAATGGCATTACTAATGAGATTAATTAATACTTGACGTAATTTATTTTCATCAGTTTTAATCCATTCAGGAATTGCTGAAGAACGCTCAAATTTTAACTCTAAGCCTTTTAATTGAGCTTTTAACTGTAACATTTTTTCCAAGCCATCTAATAGACTATGAAAATTAAAATTATTTTCATTTAGTTCTATTCGTCCCGATTCTATTTTTGACATTTCAAGAATATCATTAATTAATGCTAGTAAATGTTCTCCACTATGACTAATAATTTCTAGATATTTTTGATGATCTAAAGATAAATTTTCATCCCTATTCATTAGTTGAGTAAAACCAAGAATAGCATTTAGAGGTGTGCGTAATTCATGGCTCATATTAGCCAGAAATTCACTTTTCGCATAATTGGCTGCATCAGCATTTTCTTTTGCCTGTTTCAATTCTGCTGCTTGTCTTTGGGTATAAGTAAGTAGTTCTGCTTGCTGCACAGCTACTCCTAACTGAGTGCCTATTTGAACCACTAGACTAATTTCTGATTCTTGCCATGAGCGCGGACCTGTATTTTGATAAATTGCTAATAGTCCCCATAACTGAGTACCAGAAAATATCGGAACAGTAATATAAGCTCTTACTTGAAATTGCTCTAAGAATTCTAGGTAACATGAATCAAATCCAGATTTGTAAATATCTGCTACGGATGTATATTTTATTCCTTGACTATAAACACCGCCTTGAGTCTCTTGTAGATAAGTGTCGGTATATTGTACCGTCTGATTAACACTGGCAAAAGTTTTAACTACACATTCATTTTTATCGACTGCTACTTCGGATGCTAAGGAACGCTTTTGTGATGCTAATACAGAAGTCCATTTCTGGTCTACCGACTCAGCCACAAATTCCCCACTCCAGTCAGGATGGAATTGATAGACAACACAGCGATCGCCTTTAACTACCTGTCGTAGTGCTTCAGTTGTAGCTTTGAAGATTGTTTCTAAATCTATAGACTGGTGCATTTTCTGAATTACTGTAGCTAGAGCAGACTCTCGCTCTGCTGTTTGTCGGAGGGTTAACTCAATTTGTTTTTGTTGCGTTATATCTCGAATCACACCAACTAATACTTGATTACCAAAGCTATCAGTAGTGGAAACCTTTTTTGTTGATAGATAATGAACTTTACCAGCAATATTTGTTAATTTTGTTTCACTTTCCTGTTCTATTCCATTCTCAAAGACAATGCTGTCATTTCTCCAAAAAACATCTGCTTCAGATTTTTGGAAAAATTCGTAGTCAGATTTGCCAAGCAACTCTTTTTGCGAAGCTCCGACCATCTGACAAAAAGCATTATTAACAATTTGCCAACGGTGCTGGCGGTCTTTAACAAATATGGGGTCAGCTACTGAGTTAATAACTCGCTCCAAAAACTTTTGGCTAGCTTGTAGTTTAGCTTCTGCTAGTTTACTTCCAGTAATGTCGGTAGCTGTACCAATGATTTGTTTGACTCCTCCTGACTCTGTTCTACTAAAGATGGTCTCTCTACTAAATAGCCATATCCATTTCCCTTTGCGACATCTTATTTGATATTCAAATTCAAAGATATCACCATCTGCTCCCATCATAATTTTTTGATGGTATTGAGGCATTCTCGCAAAATCATCGGGGTGCATCAAATTTTGTAATAAATTTTCCCCCATTTCTTGAATTTCTGATTCTGTATAGCCAAGCATATCTTGAATTGAACGATTAGTATAGACATTTTTCTGCTCAACTAGGTCGTATATGTACAGAAGACTGGGACAAGTATGGGTGATTTTTTCGACTAAACGTTGGCTTGAGCTTAATGCTGCTTCTGCTTGTTTGCGGTCGTGTGATTCTATTGCTAGAGCTGTCATATATGCCATATAACTAGCAAAATTTTGTTCTTCTATCGTCCAATTTCTTTGAGTTTGAGTTTGCTCTAAACAAATAACTCCGACAATTTTGCCCTGTAGATGAATGGGAGAATCTAACATTGAATAAATTGAAAGTGGTGTTAGATAGGAATCACTGAATTCTTGAGTTCTACGGTCTTTATGAGCATCTGAAGCAGCGATTAATTTTTCTGTTTCTATAGCTTCAAAGTATTGAGGATAGTTATCTTTAGAAAGAATTATTCCTTGACTATGTTTATCTAGACTCATTTCATATAAATCAGCACATTTAATTTCTGATTTATCGTCATTATAAAACCACACACTTACTCTTTCTATATTCAGGGTGTGGCTGCCTAATTTAGTTATTTCGGCTAGAGCTGCACTAAGATTTCCTTTGTATAAATTTTGGCTTTTTGCTAATTTTAATAAACCTGATTGTGTTTTTTTTAAAATTGTTTCACTATTTTTTAAAGCTAATTCTGCCGTTTTTCTTTCATTTATTTCTATTGCCAGGACGGCATTGATTTGAACTAATTCCGAAGTACGTTTTTGCAAATTTTTAGTTGCTAATTTAACTCTTTTTTCTAATTCATCATAAGCTTTTTGGAGCTGAAATTCTGCTTTTTTACGTTGTAATTCTGCTGTCACCCTAGCAGCAAATACTCGCATAATGGCTATAGCATTTTCAGGGTTATCTAAAGTTTGATCGTTATTAATACATAATGCTCCTATTACTTGTTCTTGTTCATTTATTAATGGTACTCCTAAATAACAAGCTGCTCCCATTGCAACTAACCTAGATGCTTTGGGAAAAATTTTCTGAACTTGGTCAGGATAAAACTTGAGTTTTGCTTCTCTAATGACAGGTTCACAAGGAGTTCCTTCGATTTTATACTTGATATTTTTTGCCAAGTTTCCTTTAGCAAAAAACGCTACTGTTTGGAGTTCTTCTGAACTATCTTCTGGAAATTGTGATACAAATGCGTGCCTAACATTCAAAGCTTTTGCTAAATGTTGAACTAGAGCAGAAAAGAATTTTTCTCCTGTAACTGAAGCTGTACCAACAATCAAGTTTTTTAGAGTATTTTCAGCTTTTACTCTTTGACTTACTTCTATTTCTAATTGTTGATTAATGGCTCCTAGTTGACCAGGATTTGGTAAGGCCAGCGCTAGAGGAATAATTTGCACTAGAGCAATGGCAGTGTATACTGATATTAAAGCAGTAAAGGCTTTGATCAGCCCTGATATCCAGTATGCTGGATGCCAAAGAATCCAGGCTTCCATCAGGTGACCTGTGCCACAGGAAATAATAAAAGCTCCAAACAAGAAAAATATCCGTTTAAATGGGACATCTGTTCGCTGGCGGAGAAAGTATATTAATATAATTGGTATGGAGTAGTAAGCCAAACCAATCAGAAGATCGCTAAGAAGATGTAACCAGATAAGTTGAGACTGCCACAGATAACACTGACCATGAGGCATATATTGGTTTGATGAAAATAAAGTTATTAATACTTCCCACATAATAGAATACCGATTAAGTATCAACACAACAAGATCTACATTTTAATAGAATGATTAATATTGATCAGTTACATTATATCTAAATCAACTCAATTCAATAAACCACACAGTGGGAATACTGAAATAAACTTATCTATATATATATATGGAAATATTTAAGGAAAAATAGGAGAGATATTATCAATCATCTCTCATCTCAAATTTATTAGAATCTGTATAATTCGTTAAGAGTCAGAATTCAGGAGGGAAGAGAATTAAAAATATTTAGTAATTAATTATGGAGATCGGACAATTTTTTTATACCTAATTAAACAAAATTGAGAAAGCTAATAATAATTTTCTGAATTTGGTCAGAACCGAATATTTTTTTAAAAGCATAATCGGTTTTTGGACTAATAAATCTCATAGTAAACTCCGATTTAATTCTAATTTTCAACCTACTTAGATACCAACCAATTTGATAAATCATCGAAAATAGTAAAATCAAAAATATCCTCGCTCAAATTTTATAACTCCTCCAAATAAAAATCTGAAAAATCAGTTTTCAGATTTTATGGAACTTCGATTTAATCTTGTTTTCCCCATGATAAATAATGGCATTTATCAAGCTAATTATAATTTCCTGACTTTGATCGGAACCGAATATTTTTTTAAAAGCATAATCGGTTTTTGGACTAATAAACCTCATAAAAATTTAACTTCCTAGTTGAATTTTAATTGTTACCTGAAATTTCCCTTGCGGTCAAATAGCTGACTGGCAAAATTATACCGATTTGGAAAAAGAATTTTACGAATTAATTTGGGCAGTTAAAATACTTTAAAGGAGATGCCTCTTGGACTAAGCGGTGCGACCCCGCGACGACGCCAGCTCGCTTGCGGAACGCACACCAAGAGAAAAAGATAAATTACAACTTAATAAATAGTATCAAAGTTATTCATTCTGACTCGCTTACTTCCTATCCTGGTATGTGTTAGGGGTGGGTTTACTCCTAAGAAATAACCTAGTTATATCATGTCCGGTAGCATCGGTATTGTATAGCAAAGGTAGGCAACAGCTCATCTGGCAACAGGCAGGAAGGCTTAATATCAAATCCGGTAGCATCGGTGTAATTAGATGGGGAGATTGGGAGATGGGGAGATTGGGAGATGGGGAGTGTGGGAGATGGGGAGATGGGGAGTGTGGGAGATGGGGAGATTGGGAGATGGGGAGATGGGGAGATTGGGAGATTGGGAGATGGGGAGATGGGGAGATTGGGAGATGGGGAGATGGGGAGATTGGGAGATGGGGAGATTGGGAGATGGGGAGATGGGGAG
>NZ_JAAHGO010000117.1 GCF_010672455.1 Okeania sp. SIO2C9
AATCTATAATATACTTGCTAAAAATTTTTCAGTAAATGATAATTTTTTAGTTTACACCTAAGCAAAGGGAAAAGGAGTTTAGCTCCCAAATCTAGAAAGAGAATTAAGGCTTGACACTATATATAGTTTCCTTGCGTAAGTCCTGTTACTAATAGGACTTACGCATGAGGTACGAAAAATTAAGATTTGAGATTGCTTTCCGTCCCGGAATGCTCCGCAAACCCTGTCGGTGGCAATGACGAAAATACCTTGTACTGCGTAAGTCCTAACTAATAGACATCTCCAATAATAAAAAATAAAATCAATTATCCCAGAGAAATTATCAATTCTTTCCCCCTACTCTGTACGGACGCCCTTATCCAACGTCCCTACTCCCTACTCCCTCCTTTCTCACCGTAATAACTAGCAATAATAGCTACCATCAACCACCAAAGCGTATTAATTTGAGGACGATACCAAACCGTATCCACCAAACCATGACCCATCAGTCCTACCATTGCCACCATTGCCCCAATTAACCAATATCCTTGACGATCGCCTGCATCTCGCAAACGTCTTAAATTTAATACACCTTGATTGAATATCACCAACAGCAACCACAAAAAAGCAGTAAAACCAATAAAACCAGTTTCCACAATAATTTCTAAAGGTACCGAATAAGCACTCAAAGCACTGTAACGGGGTCGCTGATAAAGAGGATAAATTTTGTTAAACACATCATTCCCCGGTCCAATACCCAAAACCGGGCGATCGCGAATCATATCAAACACAGACATCCAGACATTCATCCGAAAATTATTACTACTATCTTGGCGACCTGCAAAAATACTCAAAACGCGACTGCGCAAAGGCTCTAGTAACACCACTGCCAGAATTAATAACCCTGCCAAACTTCCCACAGCTATTGGCAGCGACCAAGTTTGCCAAAAACTGGGCATATAGATGCTCCACCAATACCACATTAAAACTAACAGAGCAAACATCAAAGCTATAAACCCAATCCAACTGCCTCTACTACCTGTATAACGCAAACAAGCACAATTCACTAGCAACATTGTTACTGCCAGCAACTTTTGTGGCCAACTACGCCAGGCAAAAATTGCGACAAAGCTCAAAGCAATAGCAGGTAGTAAATATCCACCTAATAAATTAGGATTTCCCAAATAACTATATACGCGAGTAATACCAGCTTGAGCAGAAGTAGGGTCGTTCCAGGTAGCAAGGGGTTCAACTTTGTCTATCCATTGGCGAATACCGTAGAAACTGACTACTAAAGAAACTAATAAGTAGATACTAATTAACCAAGAGCGGAGTTTAGGCGATCGTAATACCATTGCTCCTAAAAAAAATAGCAATAGATAAAGAGTTAACTTTACCCATCCACTAAAAGCAGCTGTTCTTGCTGGCGAAGTTGCCATTGCTAATGTGGCAATACCCCAATAAATGAATATCAGTAGATGAATGGGAGTTAAATATTCCTGAGTATTATCTGAGACGGCAAGCAATACCCAAAACCCAGCACCGGCAAGTAATAATAAACCAATCAGAGCAGTATTTACAAAAGGAGCTAGAGTAAATACAATTGCCAGCAAGACAAAACCCAGAGCTTCTCCCCATTGCATTAACCAACTACCTCGTCGCCAGTTATGGAGAGAACCATTAATTAAACCATAGAGGTAGCTAGCATTTAGCCATGGAGAGTTAGAAAAAGAAAGATTAGTTAATGTTAACTTCTGCCAAACTGAGTTCATATTATTATCAATTGGATAAATAATTTTACAAATAGTATAAGCAAGTAAAGAAAATTATTTTGTAGAAAAATATAGCACTACAAAAATTGGTTAAGACATTTTTCAATCCTGTTTGCGGAGTTTTTCCACACCGAAAACTCTTTTACGGAATAATTAAGGTTTAAAGCCTCTCCTTTATTTAGGGTTTGCGCTTCACTAGTCTTTTAGTAGGGGTAGGAGACAACCCACCCCTAACCCCTCCCAGGAGGGGAGGGGAATACAGGAGAAATGGCAATGAACGAGGAAGTAGGAGTAAGAATTATCCCAAGATTGTTCTGCCCAACTATGAGCCTAAAATACGCTCCTTTTTGAGCGTTTTAGACGTGATACAAGGTACTTTTTAAAGGCTTCAAAAAGGCACTTTTCTTTATATGTCAATGCTTTTAGATTTAATCAGCAAGCCCTATTTACAAGCCCTATTTAAAGGAGAAAAAAGGAAAAATTTTCCGTAAGCTTCAATCCTCTTCTTTTCAAGGAGAGGTAATTATTAATTATTAATTATTAATAATTAATTATTAATTATTGAAAGTTCCCTACTTAATAAAGTGGCAGAGTTAAAATATATCGATAGCCTAATTCTGTAGAACCTTGAACCCAGAAAGAGCCACCATTTTGTTCAGCTAACTGACAGCTTAATAATAATGCTAATAGATCGCGGGTAGGGTCAGCTGCAACATTTTCTTCTTGTGTTGACATTTTGTCAAAAACTATTTTTGTTAGTTCTTCAAATGTTAGTTGTAATCTATTTAGCATGAAGCTAGATTGATTATCCTGCTGTTCAATCTCTGATAACTTGTGGGAATATAGTTGAGCATGAGGAAGATTATCTCCAAGAATAGGATGAGAAACCCACAGTGCAATATTAAATTCTTCTTGCTTTTCAGACAAATGAATTTTTACTCCACTCCCTGAACCTGTAGATTTAATTACACTATAAATTAAGTTGTATAATGTTTGTTCTAAAGCTATTTTATCAAAAAAACAAACCCGGTCGCTAGACCCAGCTAATAACTGAACTTTTATCTGCTGATGAACTATTTCTGGTTCTAGGTCTCTTACTATTTGCTGACAGATATTTTTCACATCAACAGAAGTTTTTTCTGAATTTTGACTAGACTCATCTAGTTTTGTTAAGGTAATAATTTCTTCAACTAGTGATTGTAAATATCGACTTCTTTCATTAATAACTTCTACATATTCTCTCTGTTTATCAGTTAGAGAACCATAAATTTCTTGGTTGAGAACACTTGCCATCCCCATCACAGAAGTTAACGGAGTTAACATTTCTTGGCTCAAAAGACTTAGTAGCTTATTTTTAATTAAATTAGAGGATTTAGTAATAGATTTTTTAGTCATTACAAAAAATTAAGTGGGAGATAGTTATTGTCAAGTTGTATTAGTGGCATTAATGCATTCAAATTATTTCACAAATAATTCAATACTTGGTATGTGAAATAATTTTCTAAATTTATTTTCAGTTCAAGCTTTTAGTCTATATATTCATAATTTTACAGTAGGGAACAGGGAACAGTGGAAAAAACATTTCCCCTGATTCGGATCGTTATCAGTCTATGTCTGCGTTCTACCTATCTATTGCTATGATTTTTAACTTTTTATCTCTGTTTCAGTAGTTAAACCGAATTAATTTTATATTTTATAGTCAGGTTAAATAAGTAGGCAAAATTCTTTTTAGCTAGAGCGTCGAGAAGCCTCACACCATAATTGAAAATTTGGTGTCAGATGAATCGACGGTAAATTAATGGGACTCGATGTCCCATTAATTTACAAATTTTATGTTATGATAGACTCAAGCTGGTTTGAGTTAACAACCGCAGCGTGATGAACCATGAAAATCAAATAAGATTAGGGGTTAATACCCATCCATCCTAGTAATCCGTTGGGAATGTAAAATCGGCGTTGCGGGGCTAGGTGAGCAGCTTTTTTATTTGCAAAAAGGGCGGCGGGGCATCCCGTCCTTTTTGCTCGCGCTTGTCCCACGCAATGGCAGGACTATGAAGCGAGAAGCCCACGCTATACCTTTGGGCTTAGCGTGGGAGTATGTCACAAATACTACTAAAGTATACAAGTATATTTTATTCTCTATTCCCTACTAATCAAATGTTAAATTAATTTTTTGCACAGGTACCGATCATTTAATCGTTTCTTCCAGTGCCTTTTGCAAATCTTGAGTCAGCTCTGATATGGCTGTACGACGTTTAGCTTTGTAACTCTCCCAACGCTGGGAAACAGAAATTGGTTGTCCTACTGTCATATATACTTTTTGTTTTCCTAGTATGGGACGCTTGAGAGGATTACCACCCTTAATACGATTAATCATATCCCATATTAGTAGAGTTGTATCAGCAAACCTTTCTATTGTCGGTTTTTCGGTAATATATTTGCCACTAACCGCAACAAAACTTTCGACTAATCTCATGTGCCACATTCGTAGACTAGCCTCTTGTGCAAGTCGGTCTGCAAGACCTCTGTCTACAGGAGAAAGAGTCGCCAAATTTTCAATATCTTCTCTATATATAAAATCCCAGCCTGCTTGTTCTAAACGACGACAACGATCTATAAAATTACCGTTGGCCTGAATTTGAAAATATTCTTCTGCCACTTCCAAAGCAACATTGAGAAGAGCATTGAGGCGAGTGACGATCGTTTCATTAATTTGATCATCTGTTAAAGATTGTTGGGAAGAACTTTCTTGAGTTGATTTGGGTAAGTCTCGGTGGTAAAATTTTCTATAAAATTCTTCCATTTTTTCTAATAAATGACCTCCTAATCTCAAAAGTCGTTGGTATAGTGCAGAAGGTGCTAGTTTTTGCTGATTGGGAAGATTTTCTGAACTTGAAAACAAACCACTATCTTTTTCCAGCTTAGTTAAAAGTTTCTCTACATTTTCCCATGGTTCGCCCAAGTACTTGTATTGAATACCTACTGGCACGATTAAAACTTCTTCAGAACGAGTGGCTTTATATATATCTTCAACACACCAAAATCCCATCTGGGCAATACCAGGCTCTAAGGGACTAACTCTTTCATTATGGCCATTAGTACTTCCTTCTGGAGCAGCCATCATAGGTAAACTGCCATTAGCAAATAATTCACGAGCTGATTTGAGTCCCTGACGGTCTATTTTTCCTCGGTGAATTGAACTTCCTCCCAAATATGAATACCATTTACCTACAAAATTACCTGCCCATAAAGGAATACCTCGGTCAAAGATAAAATGATAGTGGAGAAGAGATGGAAGGGTAATTCCTTGTTGTTTAGCAAATTTGGGCAATAGATACCAGATCATATATCCCAGGCAGTAAGGGTCGTTGGCATTAGGATGACGAAATGCCATTAGAAAACGGTTTTTCCCTTGATGGAAGTTTTGATATAGTTGCGCTAGGGTTTCTAGGTTATCTACTTGTACGTCGGCGACAGATATTTGGTACTTCAGCCACCAAGGTAACATTAGCTTTGTACCTGTTCGTACCAGCGGCTTAAAGTTGGGTGGAATAAATTTTAGGGGTGGTTGAACCTGGATGGTTAAGTGGGACATTAAAATTTATAAAATTTATCAGTAACTTATGGGTTAAATATAGATTGTCCTGGGAGCTATTTGCCTATTCCCTATTTTCTAATGCCTAGTAACACTCGAATGATCTGCTGCCTCTAGTGCAGGATGGCGGAAATAACTGACCAGTTACAAAATTCTAAAAAATTACAAATCAAAAATGATTGACTGTCAGATATGCGTTTTACATTCTGAAGGGGCTGTGTGCGGAACTATTTCCGCACTTTATACCGCAGGAAACCTTGCCAATTAGCACTCGCTTTTAACTTCCGCGTAGCGGCACTAGAGGATAATAAGTTCCACCTTGATAGTTTTCATAATCTTTATCCTTAAGATCAAAATATCTCCTGTAATAATTTTGACAAATAATCGACACTTTAATTCTAGATTAAATGCTGTATATATAAGTACATTAGAATCAGCCCATTAGTAAAATCAAAAGTGATACAGCAATCCTTCAAAAATTAATAATTAATAAGTAAATATCTATTTATAAATTATTTATACACAAACATATTGTTTTGATTTTTTTTCATATATAATCCGCCTATATAATACTATTTATCAAAAAAAAATATAGATTTTTTTGAGTAAATGATAGGGAATAAGTTTGATATAAAAGTAGTTCGGAAGCAGCACAGGATATTCCGAGAATACCTAAGTACAATATTGGTTTTAATGTGGTTTTTATCCTACCTATTGCAATCAATATGAATGATAGAGCTAAGGAAGTTAAGCCAGTCCAATTTTCAAAAGTACCTATACGGAATAAAGCACCTAAAATACCATAAATTAATGGCATAACTTGCCAGAATTTTTGCAAATTATTAATACCTAATTTTCTTTGTAACCAATCTCCTAAAATTTGAGTCGATAATCCTAATTCAATATTAGCGATCGCGATAGCGGTGCGGAGCACAATCGCTAAATTTATTGTTGATTTATCTACAAAGCCTAAAATTTCAACTATTAGTAATTCTAAAGCCCAACCAAAACTATAAACTGTGGCGCTAGACTGAACAAAATTATGGAGACTAAATGTAATTGATGAATTTTCTACTGTTTGTTTAATTGAGCCTCGATAGCCAATGGCAAATAATATCAAAATAGTAGAAGTAATTACTATTATTGAGAGATTAACAGTTTGCCAATAAATACCGAAAGAGTAGATTGTGAGGAAGATTAATTCTAAACTACAGAGAGTAATTGCCCAACCATCTATTGCTTGTGAGTATAAATATTAAATAATTGCCCTGGTAATCTAATTATTCGAGAGTACAAAAACCATAAAGTTACTAAAAATATACTAATAGTTAATAACCATCCCGCTTCAGAAACAGGAGATAAACCTAAAACACCTTTACCCAGACAAAAACTTACGAAAATTAAGACAAAGCCTACTTTCAACAATTAATAATGAATAATGAATAATGAATAATTACCTCTTATTTTCAAGGAGAGGATTGACTAATAATGAAAATTTTTCTTTATTATCCCCTTAAAAGGGGAGGCTTTAAACCACAATTTTTCGGTAATATTTGCGGCTGTTTGAGTTAGTAAATATTTAGTATTAATCAACATTAAAGCTGTGCCTAAACCCAAACCAATTAATCGAGTTTATGGCTGCCATAAAGTTAAAATTTGTACCATAATTACAGCAGCTACACTTAAGACACTTGCTCTTTTTCTGAAAGATATTATTTGATTTTTTTCTTTTGGGTTTAATACCCCGCCGTCACCCGCTGTGTTTACAATTGCTTGGAGTTTTAGTCCCCATCCACTTTTTCCAACTTCGCTCCTTCCTCTCTTGGTGCGCATTCCCTTGCGTCTGTCGCCGACGCGGGGTCGCACCGCTTCTTCCTTCTTCTTTCTTCCTTCTTCAAGGGTTTGAGTTTCCATCCACTTTTTCCAACTTCGCTCCTTCCTCTCTTGGTGCGCATTCCCTTGCGTCTGTCGCCGACGCGGGGTCGCACCGCTTCTTCCTTCTTCTTTCTTCCTTCTTTCTTCTTTACTAGCAATAATTGTTAAAGTTAGAGGGGTAATAGACCAAATAATTCTCCATTTTGCTGATAATTGGCAATTCATCACCATGCAAAAATCAGATGGAAAAATTTCTAACTTACTCAACCATAAAATATAACTAATAACCCCTAAAACTAAACCAAGATGCCAAGAACTTAAACAGAAACAATTTAATAATGAAATAGAGGATGTGGGTGTAACTATTCTTGCTTCTGCTGTTATTTTTTTCTGCAAACTAAATATTCCCCATTCAGCCACCGTAATTACTGGGCAAATTATTGCCCATATTTCTAAACTTACACCAGGCAAGAAATAATTAATCCCAGAAAATATTGATAACAAACCAGTTATATGAGTTAGATAAACAAAACTAGCTTTGATAGGCTGACGACGAGAGTTCATTAATGGATAATGGATAATGGATAATGGATAATTACCTCTGGTTAAAACCGTTACGGAATTGAATATCAGGAGATATTATTTCTCTTCTTGGTCGATTGGATATGGCTCCGAGACCTCGCCATCCCACCCTTCGGGAAGCTGCACTAACGACCGCTTTTTTCCCCTATCCAAGGGGAGGCTTCAAGGCGCGAATTATTTAATTATTAATTATTAATAATTATTAATTATTCGGTAAAAATAGTAAGAGTAATAGTTGAGGCTAAGAAATTGAGAAATATAACTAGAGGATTTTGCCAAGATAATATATTTAAAAATATTCCAAAACCTAAGCAAATTTTCTCGCTAAACTTAGCTAGGTTAATTTGTTGACGGCGATAAATCCAATCTGTCGCCCAGACCATCAATATTAAGTAGGGAAACCAAGCTAAACTGAGCAATGATTCAGGTGAATTTTGGGCGTTTAAAATTTGAGTTGTTGTAGTAATTAACGTTTGTCTAGTTGGAACTGGAATTAATCGCCATCCTAACCAAGTTGTTTGTAAACCAATCAGAAAAATTGCAGATATATCAATACCTCGCCAAGACTTTTGTAGATTTTCTGCTAATAAGAATAAACCAATAATACTAATGATGAATGCCTGCCAAGGTTGAGTCACTACAGAAACTAACCACCCCATTAACAGTAAACTAATCCCAATTCGATTTTGTACAAATAATGTTCTTTGAATCCGATCATTCTTTAATAAAATCCATCCACTGATTCCCAAAGCTAATCCTAATTTTGTAATATCTACATTGGCAACGAAAATTGCTCGAACTAACAAAATTCCTAAAGCATAAATTACTATCGCAATTCCTGTTAATGGCTCCCCAGTAGTAGTTTGATTTTCAACTTCTCTGATTTTTGTACTCGATGGAATTTGCTTCTGATAAATAGTAGCGATCGCTGTACCAATAACTCCTAAATAAATTGCCAAAATTGGAAATCCTGAAAATCTCCAACCATAATGTAAATAACTCAGACTTAATAAGTTCAGCGAAGTAATTGAAATCCAATTTGTAGAGACATAATTATTGAACTTTTTATCTTTTTCTTTTGGATTTAATACGCCGCCGTCTACAGGGTGTTGATAATTGGTTGGAGTTTGAGTCCCTATCCACTTTTTCCTCCCCCCTTCTGGGGCAAGGGGGGATGCCTTCTTTATTCTTCCTTCTTCCTTCTTCAACAAAGTAAATAATCATACTGCTGAGTAATACCATTTCTCTGTAACAATGCGCTTAATAATTATTGCTCAGACCTGATTAAACTGACTATTCTCATCTTTATATTAAGTGCAACTTCATGGATAAATGCTATAAGAGAAAAGCGATCGCTACTATTAACCATTCCCTCATATTTCCCCACAAACCTAAACCATCTATTGCCCAAAAATTTACAGGTACTAACAGTAATGCCACCAATCATAACGTCTCAGAAGTTAACCGCAAACCTCCTATTTTTCTAGTCCAAAATGTCGCTCCCCAAAAGCATAATGTATATGCTAAAAGTACTAAATATTGTCCGGTGGGTGGAAATTTATCCCACTGACTAGCAGCAAGTAATCCAGAAGATACTACCACCATAAATAAACCTAAAAAAAGTAGCCATCGGAGGCTGATTTCTGCCATCAATGACTGTAATAATTGAGCGATTAAATTAGAAGATTTTTTGGTGGAAGTATTAGAGGTAGTAGGGGGTGAATCTGTTTCTTTTTGAGTTGTTTGAATATTAGTTGGTAATGTAGGTTGAGTTTCGATAAGTTGTGGTTGTGGCAGTGGATAACTTAGATATTTTTGGCATAGTTTTCTAACTTCATCCTCAGAAATTAAACCCAGGCGTAACCAAATATGTAAACCTTCTAATAGTTGTGCATGAGTTCGATCAATATTGATTAACATTCAATTTTATAGCGCTACGCGCTAGGGAATAAGAAATAGGGAATAGGGAACAGCAGACTATCAAAGGATTTTTCCTGCGGAATTAGTCAGGAAACAGGATTTTTGACATCCTCCCGACGCTGCACTTGCGTGACAGCGCGGGATTCCCTAGCATCACTGTTAGAGACTTTCTGTTTCAATGCACCCGCCCTCTGAGATTTACTCTCATAAGGTCTTACAGTCGCTCCACAGACTGACACTGCTCCTCCCGCAGCCAAAATATTGATCGAAGCGTTTATGTCGCGGTCATGGTGAGCTGCACATTCAGGACAATCCCACTCTCTAATATTTAGAGGTAATTTCTCCACTACATGACCACAATTAGAACAACGCTTAGAACTAGGGAAATATCTATCAATTTTGATTAACTCTCGGCCATACCAATCAGCCTTATACTCTAATTGCCTGACTAATTCGGACCAGTTGGCATCACTAATTGCTCTTGCTAATTTGTGATCTCTTGGTGCGCGTTCCCTTGCGACTGGCGTCGTCGCGGGGTCGCACCGCTTCTTGACCATATTTTTTACCGCTAAATCTTCAACTACAATAGTTTGATTTTCTTTGATTAGTTGAGTAGTCAGCTTATGGGTATAGTCTAGTCTTGAATCTTTAATTTTTGCGTGTATCCTAGCTACTTTAAGCCTAGCCTTTTGATAATTATGAGACCCCTTGGTTTTTCTAGATAGAGACTTCTGAGCTAACCTCAGTTTTTTGTGTAATTTGTTTATATTCTTAGGGTTAGCAATTTTTTCTCCATCACTAGTAGTAACTAAACTGGTAATTCCTAAATCAATGCCAACTTGTTTGGTTGCTGGGTCGAGCTTTAAATCTCTAGGGTCATTGACTCTCAGAGACACTGACCATCTCCCGGAGGGGTCAAGTTTTACGGTAATTGTACTTGGTACACAGTTTTGGGGTAGTTGCCTACTCCATCTTATAGGTAATGGTTCTGCACATTTAGCTAGATAGACTTGACGATCTTTCCACCTGAATGCAGACTTTGTAAATTCTGCACTACCGCCATTACGCTTTTTCTTAAAGTTGGGATATTTGGCACGTCCACTAAAGAAGTTGGTAAAAGCTGTTTGTAGATGTCTCAAGCCTTGCTGCAATGGTACACTGCTTACTTCTGTGAGAAAATCTAAATCTTCCTGCTTTTTCCAATGAGTCAGCATCGCAGAAGTTTGCTTATACCCTACTCGCTCTTTATTTTCATACCAAGCTTGAGTTCTAGCAGCTAAAGCTTTGTTGTAGATCAGTCGAACACACCCCAATGTTCTCCGCAACAAATTTTCCTGTTCTGGAGTAGGGTAAAATCTAAATTGGTACGCTTTTTCAACCATCTACAACTTACTAAAAATTTTTTATACCTTAACATATTGTATGTGAAACCACAACATTGATTGGCATTCATCCCGACGCTCCCTTGCAGGAGAGCGCGGGTCTTCTGCTAACATTTAGATAAATGTCCTAACCTTAATGCATAGCGCTATATTTTCAATTTTAATAATTTCAGGAATTACGCATAACCAACATTTATAGGGGTTAATGACCATTACCCCCTACGAGTAGTCTATCATTTCGTATGCGTGCGTAAATCCTGAATTTTATTGCTTCGGTATTTCTCATTCCCAGCTCTGGTATTCCCTGTTCACAATTGAAATAAGATTACCGAGAAATTGTGGTTTAAAGCCTCCCCTTGGATAGGGGATAATAAGCGGTCGATCTTCGCAGCTTCCCCGTTGGGTGGGATGGCGAGGTCTCGGAGCCATATCCAATCGACTCCTGTGAAGAAAAATTTTCCTTTTAGTCAATCCTCTTCAATTCATGGAGAGGTAATTATTAATTATTAATTATTAATTGTTGAATATATCAATTAAAAAAAAGAATACTACAAAAAGGTGCATCTCATTTAAAGAGACTTAAAAAATCAGCTTATACAATTAATTTTAGATAGTTATATATATATGATTTTTACTGATAGCTGAAGTGCGCAGTTCCGACCTGATGAAGCCAACTGAAATCACCTTTTTTTATTCAATCTTTCTTCCTTCTTCCTTACTTCTACCATTTGTAAAAAACATTGATCACCCTTGGTCTCAAACCTAAATCCTACTAAAAAACTCTAGAATAATTAGGGCTTGCTGATTAAATATTAAAGCATTGACAGATAAAGGTTTTAGCATTTTTTTGTCTAAAAAAGTGCCAGCTTTTCAGCTCAAAGAGCTGCATAAAGCTAGTATTTTGGGACGATTATAGCAGAAAAATCACTCTTACAATTTTTCCGACTACCTTCTCTATAATTCCCATTTCTCCTGTCTGCTGTTTCCTGCTTCCTGTCTCCTGTCTCCTACCCCTACTAAAAGACTTTTTCAGCAAACCCTAATTAAGCAATTTTCGCTAGAGGTTCGGAAAAGAAAACAACTTTACCTCCATAAGCGCGATATAAATTTTCTTCCTGCAATACAACCTGCCGAGCGCCAACAGCAATTAACTCTTTATTTAACAGAATCAAATCATCAAAATTAGTAATAGATTCCCCTAAATCATGATTAACAACTATGACAATTTTTCCAGCATTTACTAATTCGTGAAAAATCCCAAAAATAATATTTTCCGTTTTCTGGTCAACCCCAACAAACGGTTCATCAAAACAAAAAACATCAGCTTCTTGAGCTAATGACCTTGCTAAAAATACCCGTTGCTGCTGACCGCCAGAAAGTTGACCAATGGGGCGATCGCGATAACCATTCATCCCCACTCTGGCCAACGCCTCCATCCCTATCTGCCGACTCACCGTAGAAAAACGACGAAACCAACCTGTTTTTGCTACCCGCCCCATCATCACCACATCCCAAACAGTGGCCGGATAAGTCCAATCAATTTGCGACCGCTGAGGTACATAAGCAATTACTTTTAACTGCTCTGAAAGAGGTTTGTCATTATAGATAATAGAACCCTCACTTACGGGAATTAACCCTAACATTCCCTTCAAGAGGGTACTTTTACCTGCACCATTTGGTCCAATAATACCAGTTAATTTTCCTGCTTGTACCTGTAGAGTAATGTCTCGTAACGCTTCAACGGTACGATAATGGACTCTTAAATGACTGACTGTAATTTTGGCCGGATTCATTAATTTAGATTCCTATAAATTATCCCTTTAGATTCCTGGAAATACTCCCTAGCTATTGCTCTTTCTATAACTCAAGAAGGAGGCATATTCCCTCGACAAGAACCTTAAATAAAGGTGTGATCAAAAATCTGTTCTGGAATATAGCAGTCGAAGCAAAGGGCACGGACAGTTCAAAAGTTTAAAACTCAGACAAAGTAATACTTTTCCTTTTTCCTTCTTCCTTTTTCCTTCTTCCTTCTGCCACATCAAAAATATGAAAACAATATGATATACATTATGAAAGGAATATGAAAAGTTGTCAATTAAAATTAAAATGAAATTAAGCAGTATTTCTACTCAAGGTTTCTCACAAAAGTTGTGGCCAGCATTAGGAATTTTATTGGGATTATGGATAAGTAGCTGTGCCGCCCCATTTTCAGACGGTAATGAAAAAAAACCTAAAGTAGTTTCCACTAATACCATCATTGCCGATATGACAGAAAAAATAGGCGAGGATGAAATTGAGCATCAGGGAATTATGGAACCCGGAGATGACCCCCATATTTATGAACCTGTGCCTGCTGATAGTGTGGCTTTTGAGGAAGCGGACTTAATTGTTTACAATGGCTACAATTTGGAACCTGGTTTAATTAAACTGATGAATGCTGCTGGTATAAAAGCCCAAAAATTGGCCGTGGGGGAAAAGGTGACACCATTGCAAAATCCAGATAAGGGCTCCTTAGTGCCAGACCCCCATGTTTGGGGTGATGCGAAAAATGGGATTTTGATGGTAAATGGGATTCGGGATGCTTTGATTAAGTTGTCGCCGGAAGATCGAGAGTTGTTTACGGAGAATGCAGCGAGATTAACTGAAGAGTTACTGGCAGTTGATACTTGGATTAGCGAACAAATAGTAACTATTCCAGAAAGTAAGCGCCGATTGGTGACAACCCATGATGCTTTTGAATATTATGTCAGAGCTTATGGTTTAGAGATGACTGGAACTTTAATTGGGATGAGTACTGAAGAGCAACCCAGTGCAAAGACAGTGAAAAATTTGGCAGAGGAAATTAAGAAAACTGGAGTACCTGCAATTTTTGCTGAGACAACAATTAATCCTCAGTTGATCGCAACTGTAGCTCAGGAAGCAGGAGTAAAATTAGCGCCAAGAGAGTTATATTCTGATTCTATTGGCGCTCCAGGAAGTGAGGGAGATAGTTACGTTAAAATGTTAGTGTCTAATACTCGAACAATAGTGGAAGCTTTAGGTGGGAAATATACTGCCTTTGAGTGGGAAAAAAAATCTACTCCTGCATTGCAAGGACAGTAATATCATATCCGGTTGAATAGTTATTGTATAATTGGGAGTGGGGGAGATTAAATATTGAAATCATTAATGCAGCTAGAGAGAATTCAATAACAGAATTAGTAAATCCGCTTGGAAGTTATTTTCAATGAAAAAAACTTAGACAAATATTATTTTTCAGATACTACAAAACAAATATAGGACTTACGCAAAAGATAAAATTATACAGCATTTGTATGGTTTTACGGTCGTTAACCCCCGCTATATTTAGTGGTTTGCGTAAGTCCTGAAATAGTAAGAAAGTAAATTTACCAGATTTGCTCGCCTAATTTGAGGAAGTTAAAAATCAACCTTGAAACTATAATCTATAAATTTATGATTCTGCTTCTTTAAAGCAAAAGTTTTAGTATTTTCTTCCTGGTAACTTAATAAGTTTTTAGTATAGTTAAAATGTGTTCTAAGAGTTAATAGCTTTATATCATTTCCGGTAGCATCGGAGCTTGTATAGAATAAAGTCACAATTGGAAGAAACTCTTCCACCAAAGTATAAGTATCCAAGTGGACATGATATGATGCAATAATTATAATAGTAAAAAACAATGACATTAAGTAAAAAAGAAAGAAAAGATAAGATTCGTATAATCGCCAAAAATTCAGGTATAAGACAAGAGTACCTGGATTTAAAACTGACAGATGACGACATCTTGGAAGTGTATGAAAACCTACGTCCTTTGCAAATTGTCAAACCTGCCAATACTTACAACAGATATATGTTAAGTCAAAATACAGGTAAAGCAAATAAAAAGGCAAAGATGGCAGAAACGAAAGCTAATGCAGAAAAAGAAAGAGCAGATAGAGCGGAGAGTCAACTACAGCAATTTTTAAATCCGGAAAATTCTGAGCTTTTACAAATAGGTCGATGGTTGAAAAATGCACTATCTAAAGTAGGTAAAGAACGTGCTGAATTATTAAAAGAAAAAGACTTAGTGCATAAGACTGACTATGAAAATGATGTAGAAGATATAAAAGATGCTATGGAAGAACATCAACAAATTGCAGAGGAAGCTTTGTTGGGAGGTCATCAACTCAAAAAAGAAGTTAATACTAAGCTTGATGTATTAAGACACCAACAAAATATGACCAAGAAATATATTATCAAGCACTACGGTATGGATGTATGGCAGAAAATTGAATATTATTTTGATAAAAAAGTAGTTTAAAAAAGGTAGTTTCAATGAAAATAGTTCAAGGTTTAAATTACCGGCAATGGCAACAAAGAAATACAGATAAGTTCAAAACTCTGACAGTTGCACAACAAAAGGAAGCTCGAACACAAGGATTTTTCAATCGAGGATGGGATAGAGTTCAAAAATCATGGGACATACTGATGTCTTTTGTCAATATAGTGAATAACAATGTTGTCACTATGTTCGACCATAAACTTAACAAAGGGGATCTGATTAACGCCATCGATCGATCGCTCCGTGAAGCAGAACATATTGAAGAAGTTTTAGACCAGCAAGTTGACAAAATGGACCAACTTTTGCAGAAAGCAACAGATATATTTAACAAAACTAAAAAACGGTTTGCCACATACGAAACAGCAATGGAGTATAGATACAATGAGCAAAGTACGACTTGATACACTATATGACGCTTCTGAAATCCAAGATATTTGGGATGCAGCTCAAAGAGAACCCTGTATCAAAGACCCAAAAGGAGATTTTATCAGTCCATATAAATATCGAACTCATAAAAGCTTCAAACCATGTCCCTATTGTGGAAAAAAAATGGTGCATGGTAGACAATATTCTACTCAGTCCAAAGAAGAAGCTAAAAAACGAGGTTATGAGTACAAAACAGTTGATGGGAAACCATACATAAATCAAGCGGGTTCATCTTACTATCACAAACATTACGTTACCATTGACCACAAATTGAATAAAGCACGTTTCCCAGAAAAAATGTTTGATTATGATAACTTAGAAGCAATTTGTTGGCGTTGTAATAATGAAAAAAGTGATAATCTTATATTTGAATTAGAACACAAATTAGAACATCTTAAATCATTAAAGGAGTCTGTTTTTAACAGATATCCAAATGCAAATTCATGAAATATTTGGTATAGGAGAATTGCTCGCTAGTGCCAACAAATTTTATAGTTACAGCAGTTTTGGAGTTGATGGGGTACAAAATTTTAGGACTTTAGGGAGTAGGGAGTAGGGAGTAGGGAGTAGGGAATAGGGAGTAGGGACTAGGGAAAAAAAGATTAGCCTTAAAAGTGTACCTCATGCTTCCTAAAAAGTGCTGTAAATTTTTACTGCCACTAGCGATCGCCTGTCAAATTCTAGCTAAAGTATTATGAATTATTCCTTCTTTTTCCACTCAGCTATTTTGATATCACACTCCAGACAGCTAGGATTTTCTATTTTCAACTGCTTGATTTGATCAAACAACCCGCTATATAATTCCTGAGCAATTGTTACAAATAATAATGAATTAACTGCTACAATAATTTGACTGATAACTGTTAGTTTAGTTCCTCCGTAGGAAGCTAACTGTTCGCTGAAATGACCTATTTTCATTGGGCTTAATTTGCTCGTAGTTCACTAAATAAAGTTGCTTATTTCTGTTATGACCCTACATTTTTATATATGACTGATTTCTTTATGCTTAATTCAGTTTTTTTTAATATTTCTTAATTTAAAAAAAATCATCAAATCAAATTTTTATTTACTGTTTGAATTGATAAAAAACAACTCGGTTACGTCCTGTTTTCTTTGCCTGATACAAAGCTTCATCAGCCCGTTGAATAATCTGTTCCCCTGTAGTTGCATGTAGAGGAAAACAAGCCAATCCTAGAGAAACAGTAATATATGGCAAATTTACTCCTTGATTTTGTAATGATAATTTACTCACTCCCGAACAAATCATTTCTGCTCTTTTTTGAGCAATTTCTAGAGGAGTATTAGTTAAGAACAAAGTCATTTATTCTCCACCGTAACGACAAACAATATCATATTTTCTAACTTGTTTCTGTAAAAATTGCGCTACTTTTTGGAGAACAATATCTCCTACATCGTGACCATAAGTATCGTTAAACTGTTTAAAGTGATCGACATCTAATATCATGTCCGGTAGCATCGGTCTTGTATAGTAAATAGGCAACAGGCAACAGGCAACAGGCAACAGGCAACAGGCAAGAAAAAAACTTAAATTTCCTGCAAATATCCACGCCAACTTTTACACAAACGATTGCCTTCGGACATGATATAACATGATCAGACTTAAGGGCTGTTGATAACGTTTCGCTTTGATAATTTCTTGCTTGAGAGATTCATCTAAATAGCTTCGATTAAATAAACCTGTTAGGGAATCACGAATACTGTCGTTTTTTAATTTTTCTCTAAGTTTGAGGTTGTACAGTCCTAAAGAAATTTGTTCGGCGACAATACGATCTAACTTTTGTTGATAGTGACTAATTCCTTGTGGTTGTTCACTTCGTAGTTCAACAATGAATAATGAATAATGAATAATGAATAATTACCTCTCCATGAAAAGAAGAGGATTGACAAATTCATGAAAATTTTTTTTATTATCCCCTTAAAAGGGGAGGCGCATACCCACAATTTTTCGGTAAAAAATGTTCCATCTTCAACCATTACCAAATATTTCTCTCACTCCCCATCTCCCCATCTCCCCATCTCCCCATCTCCCCATCTCCCCATCTCCCCATCTCCCCATCTCCCCATCTCCCCTTCTCCCCATCT
>NZ_JAAHGO010000118.1 GCF_010672455.1 Okeania sp. SIO2C9
GGTATCGTTTGTGTAAAAGTTGGCGTGGATATTTGCAGGAAATTTAAGTTTTTTTCTTGCCTGTTGCCTGTTGCCTGTTGCCTGTTGCCTATTTACTATACAAGACCGATGCTACCGGACATGATATTATATCATCTCCGGTTGAACAGTTATAAATAAACTACTCAGAATTCAGCAATTCTGCAATTCAGAAGGGAAGAAAAAATAAAAGAAGGAGAAAGTTTTTTTATCACTAATTATCCGGACATGATATAACTGATAATTACTGTACGATAATTGATTTCATTTTTGATTTTTGGAGATGTCTAATAATATCATGTTCGGATAATCAGTTATAAATAAAATTAAGGACTGACAATACCGATAGTGCCAAATAAATACTGAAATTATCTTGACTTTTCTCCAATATTTCCTCTTTTTCTCCTTTCTTCCCTCCTGACTCCTGACTCCTGACTCCTGAGGACTCACAACAGTTATTTATAAGTATTCAACCGAACATGATATAACGCAATATTTTCCCTTCTTCCTTCTGCTAGATTTTTGGGTAATTTCAAGAGTTTTAAAGTATGAAAAAAGATATATTATCTTGCTCTTCGGTTTAGTATTAGCAGCTATTTTATCCATTCCTGCTAATTATTCTCTAGCAATATTGTTAACTTTACGCACTCCACAATTAACCCCCTCGCCAACTCCACAAATAATAGTGGATAATTTTTTGGTTTCATTTTCGCTTATATGGATAATTTTTTGGTTAAATATCGGCATGAACATCGGCAAAAATTGGCAAATTATTAAGGGTAGTATTATCATATTTGTTTCATTATTATTCCCTTGGATGTGGATAATTTTTTGGTTAAATATCGGCATGAACATCGGTAAAAATTGGCAAATTATTAGGGGTAGTATTATCGGTATATTGGTTTCATTATTATTCCCTTGGATGGCGATAAATTTAATAGGTATTCTATCTGCATATTCATTGCCTGCTTATTTAGGAGAAGCATCATTATTAGATAAAATTGTCAGATTCTTAACAATTCAATATGGAGGATTTTTAGCTAAAACATTATTCTACTTTCTTGGAACTGCTAGTTTTTTGATAGTGGGAATTCTCTTCAACTTTCTCCAGCAAAAGTACCAAACAACTCAATTCAATCAAAAAAATCTCTCCAACTGTCTATATTAACAACAATCTTAGGTATGAGCAGTAGTTCTTTAATGATAAATGTGATGCCAAAGTTTTTCATACCAGTGTGGCTAATAACTGCTGTATATTTATTCAGAATAATTCGTCAGTAATAGTGGCAATATAGAAATAAGGAAGGCAGAAGGCAGAAGGCAGAAGGGAAAGAAAGGTTAAAAGAGAGAAGTTTTTTTATCGCTAATTATCTGGACATAATATTACATTTTGGATATTTCATGTTCTTAATTCTATAATATTTATCATTACTTTTCAGCAACGCCGATAATATTATGAAGATTTTGATTGTTAGTATTAGATTTCCTTTCGGGATTATTGCCTCAATATTTATCATGATTTTGACATTGTTTGTAGGGGTATTTTTCGGCATTAGATTTGCTTATTATGCAGTCTTAGGTAACAAGCGCTTTATAGAGAATAATCTTATTCCCTGTTTGGGAATGGGTGTTCGATCCAGATACAGGACAAGACCTTAATAATGAACTTTAATGATATAGAAAATTAAGCTGATTAGCAATTTGCGATCGCCAACTAATATCAACTTCTTTGAATCAAGATAAAAAGGAATACTAGAAGAGCGATCGCGTTTATTTTACTTAGCTTTTCCAATATCCAATATCATGGATGGTTTAGAGTATCTTTTAAAAGTTTTCAATACTAATACTACTAAGTTATATCCAGATTAAACGAATTTATTCAGTTTCTCTAAACTCCTATATTTTTTTCATTCAACCACCAGTAACTGTCACGGAATAATTAAATTTAAAAGGCTGAAAACTTTTTCCATCTTTGGCACTCCCAATAATTTCTAAATCATAAACACCAGCTTGGGGAAAAGTAATTTCTGCTCCTGGTATATCTTGATATTGTTCAGTATCAATACCTTTTAATTCTGGATTCATTATCGGTTTACTTTCAGCATTACGAGGTTGAGAATAAACATTTAATTGACAATCACATTCACTAAAAGGAAGACTTTTTCCACCCTTGCGAGTGAGAGCAAACCAAGCTAAAGAAGGTTTACCTACCTTGGGATTATGATTAGGAGTAATGTGAAAAGTACAAGCAACATCTTCAGAAACTTCAACATTATGAGCTTTAAATTTGACAAAAGAATGAACTGGGTTAGTCAGTTTTTGAACTTCTAAAATAGACTCTTTATTTTTGGCATAAGCAAACTGGAAGTAATTTATTTTTTGACTGTCTGTAGATAAAAATATCGGCTCTAAATCATATTTTTTTTGATTACTAGAAAATAATTCTGACGAAAAATCGTTCTTAAGTTTTGTCGTTTCTCCCCCCAAAGAAAACGCCAAAATAAACAAAGCAATATTTAGACTAATTTTCCATAAAAAAAACATTTTTTACCTTCTCCAAAATTTATTATAAAAGAGCATTTTGGCTATATTTAGCTTATTTTAAATTCTCAGATTACCTCAGAATTATGGTAAGCATTCAGCTGTCAGCCATCAGCTATCAGCTATTGCTTTTAGTTTAAGATAAAAGCAATATTTAATTCTCTTACTAAAAAAGTTGGCTCCCTTGCCTTTAAAATCTATTTTAATTTAAACACTGTCCTATATTGAGAGAGTCTTATTGCTGATAGCTGACAGCTAATAGCTGAATGCTTACGAATTATGTACTTATATCATGTCCTGATAATTAGCGCTCAAAAAACTTTCTCTTTCTTCTTCTTTCTTTCCTCCTGACTCCTGAGGACTGAGGACTGACTCCTTTGTGGTGCTACATATCCTGATAATTAGTGCTTAAACAACTTTCTCTTTTTTCTTCTTTCTTTCCTCCTGACTCCTGAGGACTGAGGACTGACTCCTTTGTGGTGCTACATAATATTTGCCTATAGAAAATAAAGACCAAAACTGATGTGAACGTATAATCAAAACAACTAATATTGTCATACCCAAAAAAACAGCACGCAACTGATTTCCGAAACTCCATTCCAATGCACCCAAATAGTGGGAACCCACCGCCACCACATGAACTCCACATAACAAAAATGCCGGAACACTCAACAAATGCAACCTTCGCCACCACTTACCCAAATATTTCACCGCTCCATCAAAACTCGTCAGCGCTAGCGGTAACATTAACCCCAAACCAAAAATACCTGCCCATATTCCTACCTGATGCAGAGGTAACATAAACGATACTGCCTGCATATTCCAATTTAAACTGTGGTCTAACATTTTTCCTGTATGCGCCACCGACAAAACAAATGCTCCCATTCCTATTGCTCGTCGATAACGTAGAGGTTGACTCCAAAACCGACTCAGAGGTCGCGCTACCAAGGCTAACATTAAACATAATATTGCAGCAGAACCACTGTAGTCCACCATCTCACCATTTCGCATGACTACCATGATGCCAGTAAAAATACTCACCCATCCTGCCATCTGGAATAGTTGACTACGTTTGTCTGCGCTCAAAAAAGATGTCAACATTCCTACCCCTAACATTGAGGGTAATGTTCCCAACCCAAACGCCAACATAGTCGCTCCACCTAACCAGATATTGCTAGTTTCTGCCGCTTTAATTTGAGCCGCATAGAGAAAACCGCATGGCATCAAACCCCAGACTAAACCGAGAAAAGCGGGAGTCCACCATTTGTTTTCCATGGAGAGGTTAACCATGACTGTACTGAGGCGGTTATGTAGGTTGTTTTCTTTCAAGGGATGGAATATTGGTAGTTTGGGTAATAGTTGTGGTTGCACTTTTGCCAGACCAAACCAAATTAGCATTAAACCTGTGAGTATTGCTAACCACCGTCGCAAGTCACTGTCGATGCCAGCTAAATGACCGCTTGCGACTAATACTGAACCTAATGCACCAATACCAGCACCAGTTAAGGTATAGCTACAGAGGCGGCCGAGGTTAAGCAGGGTATGAAATTGAAATTGATGCCATTTGTTAGGAGGAGTTGAAGATAAAAAATCTGTTCCGCTCCGCGATAGAACATCCGTTCCGCTACGCGATAGAACATCCGTTCCGCTCCGCGAACGCGCAGAAAGAGAGAAAGTTGCAGTCAATGGTCCGCACATTCCGACGCAGTGACCGAAACTGCCAAGAAATCCTAAAGTTGTTAATAGTAATAGGTCTAATAGCACGTTTTTTTCAGGGATAGTACCCAAATAAATGAACTCAGAACTCAGAACTCAGAACTCAGAGCTCAGAAGTTATTTTGTAACGGGGATTTGAGCTTCGCTCCAAAAATATTTGTTCTCATAATTAACTTATATTCTCTACTTTAGTTTTTTCAAAGATAGATCGCCTACTCCACTTTCCAAACAGCCAACAAATTCTTTGGCCACTTCCAACATTGAAATAACTTTTTCCTCTTTTTCTGAAATCTCTTGTTTTTGCCCTTTAAACTTTAAAAATTCAATAAAATCTAAAACATCCTGCTGTTGTTTAGGAGTTAATATTTTCAGGCTTTCTAAAATTATTTGTTCGTAACTAATTGCTTGAGTCATTTGTTTATTTGCCTACTACATTTAATAGATTTTTTTTGAAATTTTAGCAAATTTTCGATATTAAAATTACCAATGTTATCTTTTTCTTTTGGGTTTAATACCCCACCGTCTACACGCTGTTGACAAACAATTGGTTGGAGTTTGAGTCCCCATCCACTTTTTACTTCTTCCTTCTTCCTCTCTTGGTGCGCATTCCCTTGCGACTGGCGTCGTCGCGGGGTCGCACCGCTTTTTCCTTCTTCCTTCTTCAACAAATTACTTTCAATTTCATTTAGCTGAAGGTCTCTCTAGGTACTTTTTATTATAAGATAAATCCCCAATGCCACTATCAACACAACCAACCCATTGTTTAGCAGCTTCATAAGCAAATATTGGTTTTTTTTTCAGGGGTAGGAGTTTCTCTCTTTTGGCTTTTACTATGCAAAAATCCAATAAAATCTAAAACCTCCTGCTGTTGTTGAGGAGTTAAATTTTTCACGTTTTCTAAAATTATTTGTTCGTAACTAATTGCTTGAGTCATTTGTTTATTTCTCTACTACATTTAATAGATTTATTTAGATTTTAGCAGATTTTCGATATTAAAATTACCAAGATTATCAAATTACTTTCAATTTCATTTTATTGAAGGTCTCTCTAGGTACTTTTTATTATAGGATAAATCCCCAATTCCACTATCAACACAACCAACCCATTGTTTAGCAGCTTCATAAGCAGATATTGGTTCTTTTTCAGGGGTAGGAGTTTCTATCTTTTGGTTTTTACTATGCAATAATTCAATAAAATATAAAACTTCCTGCTGTTGTTGAGGAGTTAAATTTTTCACGTTTTCTAAAATTATTTTTTCGTAACTAATTGCTTGAGTCATTTGTTTATTTCCCTGTTAAGTTAAACAAATTTATTGACATCTTAACAGATTTTTATTGTGACACATAGTCCGTAGACTAATAATCTACAAATTATCAAAATCTAGGGTCTGGATAAACCAAAAAGTCAGATTATGACTGCCCTTGGTCGTCTAATTAAACAACACCGGATTAAATTGGGAATTTCTCAAGAAGAGCTTGGATTTCGATCTAAGTTATATATACCTATATATCTGGACTAGAACGTGGTGTGAGAAATCCTTCTCTAACTGCTCTTGTTAGTTTAGCTGGCGGAATGGGTATAAGTGTATCAGAACTTCTTGATAATTTAGAGGCAGAAACTAATAATATAGAGTGAGCAATCAAGACTTAGTAGAAAAGTTAAAATCTACATTTAGAAAAAACTAAACTCAATTAAAAGTATTTAATCTTTTATCAGATAGAGAATGGCATTGCCGTAGTTGTGAAGGTAAAAACGTAGCATCAGAAAAATATGCAGGTGGAGGTGGTCTTCAAGGATTACAAAGAGGTACAAAAAGTCGCCCTGGTTTAGACATTAAAACTGAAATAAATTTCTGCAATACTTGTCAAAAACAAACAACATGGGATTGTTGGACAGGACAAGTTAAAGCAGCAAATGCTCCTGCTAATATTCCCTCAGAATTAGTCTAAAAAATATTATCTGTCTATTCGTATGTAGATGTGATTGAACAAAGACAACGACCGCGACATGAAATTGTTATTGACCATCGCTTTCCAATGGAAAGATGGGGAAATGTTGAAGAAACTCATAACTTAAATAGGGTTTGCGCATGGAAAGTCTTTTTGCTGAGGTAGGAGACAGGAGACAGGAGACAACCGACCCCTCGCCCCTGCCCCTCCCAGGAGGGGAAGACAGGAGAAATGGGAATGAGCGAGGAGGTAGGAGTAAGAATTGTCTCTCAATTTTTCTGCTTCTCGGTAATGAAAATTGGCCTCGTAATATACCTTAAGTTGGAAAAGATGCTGAGACTGGGTGTATCGGATATGGTTGGTATAATTTTGAGATTTGGCGAAATACTCTTAATCAAAAACTAACTGAGTTTAAATAAGATAATTAACTATTATTTACTTTGATTTTCTAGGGTAATTTTATTTAAAAAAGGAATCAACGCATAACCTATACATTCTGCTAAACGAGGAGGTACAGCATTACCAATTTGCCACATCGCTTTTTTTCATAGAACCCTCAAAAATAAAAGAGTCAGGAAAACTTTGTAATCTTGCCATTTTTCTTGCTGAAATTACCCGGTTAAGGTAAGGATGAATATGAGTACCACCATGATTTTCTTTGATAGTCATACTTGGTTTATCCAAATATTGTCGCTTAAAAGCATCAGCATAAGTTTTATATAAAGAACAACCAGGAGGCACTTTAGCAAGTCTTTTCATGTATTCTTGTGAATGTCGAGTCCATTGATGATTAATTTCTGGAATCGGAGTTAATTCTGGAAGGTCAGAAATTGCTGATTCAATTGGTTTATATTGATGGGGTAATAGTTGAGGCTTTGGATAAGGATTTATCGTGCCAAATTTATTGGCAATAAAAATAGTTCTAGGGCGAATTTGTGGAATTCCATAAGCAGCAGATTCTAGAATTGCTACAGATACATTAGAATAACCAATATCGATAAATGCTTGACAAATTTATTTTTTAACAGCACCTTTTTTCATAGTAATAATTCCAGGCACATTTTCCATAACAATATACCAAGGACGAATTTCATCAACTACTCTCACAAATTCTCGAAATAAATTATTTCTAGGGTCATCAGGATTACGTTTTCCGGCAACTGAAAAACCCTGACATGGAGGACTTCCTACTACTAAATGTATTTCTGGTGAACCAATTTGATTGAGCCATTCTGTAGAATTAAATTCTTTGATATCCCCAGAAAAATGATGAGATGTAGGAAAATTTATTCTATGGGTTGCTGATGCTATTAAATTTTATTCAACACTTACTATTGGTTTAAACCCTGCTTGAACTAAACCTTGTGTCATTCCTCCAGCACCGCAGAACAAATCGATAAATTTATAATCAGATTTCAATATGGGTTTCTCTTCAGTTTTAATTAATTTTTTATATGGGTCGCTGTCATTATTGTTTAATTCATATTGAATTTTTTCATAACGCCCTAGTTTTGCTTTTTTATGATGATTTTTATCCTTTTGATTCTCTAAATCAGGAAATAAAGATAGTTGTTTTTCTTCCATTAAATTTGACCTGTATATGTTTTTTAGTAAAGTTAAAAATCCGAAAATATAAAACTTTCTGCTGTTGTGCTGAAGCTAATTTTTTCAGTCTTTATCAAATTGTTTTTTTTTGACCGAAAAATTTTGGTTTCAAGCCTCCTCTTTCAAGAGGATAAAAAAATAATCTTTCGTATTTTCAAGCCTCCGACTAAAGCTGGAGGTACTGATAACTGATAACTGATAACTGATAACTGAAATGACTAACTCCTTGAGTTACTTGTTTATTTTTCTGTGGGACTTAATCAAATTTTGCCCTTAAATAAATATATTCATATTCTCATTTCAATACTTTTGACTTTTAACTTTTGACTTTTGAATTCCGCGTAGCAGCACTATTTAAATTTCTATTCAAACTCTGGTGCCCACACTTCTGCTACAGGTAATTTCCATCCAGGCAATATTTCTGCTACTTCTAAAACATCCCCATCTCTCAGGACAATTTTCTCTCTCATAAACCGATAAACTTCCATTGTTCGACTGCGGGGGTCTACTAACACACCGACAATAGTTCCTAACTCTAGAAAATCTTGTATTTTTTGACGCAATTTTGGTAATTTATCCCTCTTAGATTTAACTTCAAAAATTAGATCGGGAACTAACTTAACATAATCTTCTGTGGGACGGGGTAATTTTTTCGCACTAATAAAAGAAGCATCTGGAGTGCGAATATCTCCATCTGCATTCGGTAAGCGAAAACCTCCACTAGAAGCAATAACTCTACCTAATTTCCGAGATCGTACCCAGTTGCGTAACTGAGCAACTATTTCTGCAGCTACTTCATCAGATTCTAAACCAGAAGGACTCATAACAATAATTTCTCCACTTACTAATTCCATCCGATAATCTCCATAGTCTACTTGCAACTTTTCTAAGTCTTTAACCGTTAAACCTGACATAGTTATCTCTCCTTTTTTTGTGCTTAATTAAATGTTAAAATATTCCTCCCTCACCGAATAATTAAAGTGGAAGTCTCTGAGTTAAAGAAAAAATAAATCTAACAAATTCTTTTCGTCAATCCTTTGATTTTAAGAAGAAGTAATTATTAATTTTTAAAATCCTAAACCTAAGACCCACAATTTTTATTTTTCTTATCTATTTCTTCTTCCTTCACTAATAAGTTTTAAACACAACTCCCGAAAATGTTCTCCTCGTTGTTCAAAATTTTGATATTGGTCGAAACTTGCACAAGCAGGAGACAATAATACAACGTTTGCATCATATTTTTTTGCTAATGCTGCACCTCTAATTACTGCTCGCTCCATTTCTCCTACTATTTCATAATTATGAAAGTTAATTTTTTGTAGTCTCTTGGCAAAAGTCTCAGCAGCATCACCTATTAATAAAACAGCAGCAACTTTTTCCTTAATTCGTCGCAACCAGTCATTATCATTACCCTGTTTAGCTTCCCCACCAGCAATTAATAATACAGGTCCTGGTACAGCACTTAAACCCATTGCTGCAGCATCATAATTTGTTGCTTTACTATCATTGAGAAAATCTACTCCATTCCAAGTGCAAATATATTCTAAGCGATGAGGTACACCAGGAAATGTTTTCACTGCTTCAGCGATCGCCTCTTTTTCTATTCCTGCTAATTTCGCTACTGCGACTGCCATCAATAAATTCTGTTGATTATGACTTCCCAACATTCGCAGGGACTCTACAGAAACTATTTTTTCCCCTAACGCTACTACCCATCCATTCTCAATGTAAATTCCTTTGGCAGTATCTCCCATTAAGTTAGCTTTACCTTTGATACTTGTCCAGTGAGCATTATTTCCAAGGTTAGTTGCATTTTGACGTATATACGAGTCGTCACTATTGAAAACTTGTATTTGAGAGCGATTTAATAAAGATGCTTTAATATTAAAATAATTTTCTATTGTATGGTGACGACTAAGATGATCGGGAGTCAAAGTTGTCCAAACACCAATCTGAGGCGTAAGGGTGCTTGATGATTCTATTTGATAGCTGCTAATTTCTGCAATTACCCAATCTGGTGGAGTTTCTAATAAAGCTAATTCACAGGCAGCATATCCAATGTTACCACAGGCAGGAGCGTTTAATCCTGCGGTCTGAAAAATTGCAGCAACTAAAGCAGTGGTAGTAGTTTTGCCATTAGTACCAGTTATCCCTACCCAAGGGGAAGATTTGAGATATCGCCATGCTAATTCCATTTCTCCAATAGTTTCAATTCCACTTTCTCTAGCACGTTGGAGTGGGGGTATATCCCAAGGTACACCGGGACTAACAACGACTAAATCTAAAGATGTTTCTGGTTCAAATGAATAACCTAACTTAACAGTAATACCTTCTTGAGTTAATTTTTGCTGTTGTTGTTCAAGAGAGTCGGATGTGTTTCGATCGCTCAATTCCACTTCCCAACCATTTTTTTTGAGCAGTCGCGCAGCAGCAACACCTGATTTTCCTAAACCAATAATATGAGTTTTTGGCATAATAAATATTTTTTGGTAGATATCTGGGTAATTTGTAAATTTACCAAATGATAGTCATTTGAATTTTACAACAGAGTGTGCTAGAAAGCTTTTGTCGGGATGGCTTTTCTCACAATTAAAAACTGACAATTTTAACTTTCATAACTTCAAAAAAAGCATTATTTATAGGGGCAACTATAGAGGTATTTCCTGAAAAAAAACTCAAAATAATTGTGCCAAATTATCGCTTAATCAGCAGTAGTAGACTGACACACCTAAAACTGTGCAATAAGTGTAGCTTGGGTTGAGGGACTATCTTCGCAGCTTATCCGTTAGGATAAACCCAACAGCAATCTTTCTCCCCCACTCCCCTACTCCCCTACTCCCCTACTTTCTAATGAACCACTCAAGGTGTGTTGCTCCAGTAGGGTGAGTTAATGAAATGTAACGCATCAAATTAGTATTTCCTCAACTAATAACCCACATTCCGCACTTCAATTTGTCACATAAAAATTAGCATAAAATCCGTAGCTTGCTTAGGTATTTATACTATATAAATTATCTTCATTTACTTCGATCAGGAGTCAAATTCTCAGTTAAATATTAAGCATAAATACTTGCAGTATTGATTACTCAATCACGGTAGCTATGATTTTATTCTAAAATTCTGTCTCCTGTCTTCCCCTCCCCTCCAAGGAGGGGGAGGGGCGAGGGGTGGGTTGTCTCCTGACTCCTTCTTCGATACTACATTTTGTGGTGCGGAATGTGGTTCAACAATTAATAATGAATAATGAATAATTACCTCTCCATGAATTGAAGAGGATTGACAAATTCATGAAAATTTTTCTTCACAGGAGTCGATGGTCGGACAGTTCCGAGACCTCGCCATCCCATCCTAACGGACTGCTCCGCAAACGACCGCTTATTATCCCCTATCCAAGGGGAGGCGCATACCCACAATTTTTCGGTAATAATACTAGACCTAAATATCTAACATAATGCTAGTGCTGTGTTATGGATTGTTAAATACCTTTGAGAGCTTGTATTTTAGCCGTAATGGCACTTTTTTGACTTTTGAGTTTTGACTTTTGCTATGAACTATGAACTATGGGTCTAGGAATAATTCACCTACTGTCACAAAAAATTCTATCTGTGCCGCCCTAGTGTAGGATGGTAGAAATAACTAACCAGTTATAGCGCTGTGCGAAGGCAACAGGCAACAGTTCCGGAAGGCAACAGAGGGAATAAAAAAACCAATAATATAAGACTTTTAGCTATTGAACAGTTCTTGTAATTTGTAAATATGCCAGCGCACATTGCTATGAAAAATCCTAAAAGCCTTACCAATCAATACTTTTGACTTTTTATTTTTAACTTTTGACTTTTAACTTCCGCGTAGTGGCACTAGCTTTTAACTATTTCTCCAAAATCTGCCAATACCCGTGCATTATTACGGAGTAACCCTAATAAATTTAATCGATTCTGTTTAATTTTCGGGTCTGGGTCCATTACTAATACACTTTCCGGCCCATCAAAGAAATTACTTACTGTTGGGGCAATTTGTGCCAAAGCATCTACTAACTGTTGATAATTTCTGGTTTGTTGAGATACTTTTGTTTGGGGAACTAAGTCAACTAAAGCATTATAAAATGCTAATTCTGATTCACTTTTAAATAAGTTTAAATCCACATTTTTTTCAGGTGCGAGTTGTATTTTATCCAACTCACCTTGAGCTGCCAAACGAGTTGAACGGTTTACAGTTTCATAGATTTGGTCAAGCAGACCATTTTGCCGAATATTTTGTAAGAAAACTGCCCGATTTCGTACATCTAATAAATCTTTTAATGCTCGTTCGGTATATTCAGAATCATTATTGCCTAATACGGCATTTACCAAATCATAATCAATATTTTTTTCCTCTTGTAAAATTGTTTTAATTCGCTGCAAAAAGAAGTCATATAATTGTGGCAATAACTCTGACTCTGCTTGGGGATAAAAGTTAGTAAAATCTACAGCAATCTGTTCTAATAATTGATGTAAATTTATCGACAAATCCGCTGACCAAGTAATATTTACCACCGCATTTGCTGCCCGGCGTAAAGCGAAGGGGTCCGAGGAACCTGTGGGTAACATTCCCAATCCAAAAATACTTACCAAAGTATCAAGTTTATCTGCCAAACTCACAACTTGACCGCTAATACTTTCCGGTAAAATATCTCCAGCACCTCTAGGTAAATAATGTTCAAAAATTGCCATTGCTACAGCTTCATTTTCCCCACAAGCACGAGCATATTTTTCTCCCATTATTCCCTGTAGTTCGGGAAATTCATAAACCATTTGAGTTACTAAGTCAGCTTTGCAAAGTAGAGCTGCCCTTTCTATATTTTTGCTTTCTTCTTGACTGACTTTTAACTGTTCAGCTATTAACTTAGCTATCTTAACAATACGTTCGACTTTTTTCCGCACCGAACCTAGTTTAGCTTGAAAAGTTACAGCTTCCAATTCAGGTAAATAACTTTCTAATGGTTTAGCTAAATCTGCCTTATAGAAAAATTGCCCATCAGCTAATCTAGCTCTAATTACTCGTTCGTTTCCTTTAGCAATAATCTCTGACTTTTCCGGGTCGCCATTAGAAATAGTAATAAAATATGGCAATAATTCAACTTTTGCTTTAGGAGTTGTTGTGGATTTCAAAACAGGAAAGTAACGTTGATGTGTCACCATAACCGTTGTTGTTACTTCCGAGGGCAAAATCAAAAATTCTTCATCAATTTTACCAACTACTGCGGTCGGCCATTCCACTAAATTTGTAACTTCTGCTAATAATTCTTTCGGAACTTCTGCTGTGCCTTGAACTTTTTTTACTACAGTTTGTATTTGTTGTTCAATTTGACTCTTTCTTTGTTGAAAATCTACTTCTACACAAGCTTTTTTCAAAACTTCTGCATAATCTTTTGCCCGGTCAATTTCTATAGATTCAGGATGCAAAACTCGATGTCCGTAGGATATACGACCAGAGGTAACTATCTCAGAACCATTTTCTAAATTTATCGGCAATATTTCCCCATCTAATAATGTTACTAACCATCGAATAGGGCGAGGAAATTTAATATCTCCATCTGCCCAACGCATAAATCTTTTACCTTCAAGTTTATTAATCCATTCAGGTACTAATTTGATAAGAATTTCTGCTGTTTGTTTACCCTGAATTTTTTTATTTACGAAGACAAAATCACCTTTTTCAGTCGGGCGTATTTCTAGGTCTTTTAATTCTATTTCTTGTTTTTTAGCAAAACCTTCTGCTGCTTTTGTAGGTTTACCATCTTTAAAAGCTGCCTTTGCCGGAGGACCCTTAATTTCTTCTTCTCGGTCTGGTTGTTGAGTAGGTAAATTGTTAATGACAACAGCTAAACGTCTGGGTGTGGCATATATTTTTACCCCATCATTTGTTAAGTATACCTCATTCAAAGCAGTAGGGATAAGTTTTTCCCACTGTGATATTGCTTCAGAGACAAAAGTTGCAGGTAATTCTTCTGTACCAATTTCTAATAAAAATGTTGGCATAGTAAAATATTGACAGATTTGGATATTATTATACCGTTTCACTAAAGTCAAAAGTCAAAATTCAAAAGTCAAAATTTAAAAGTGATATTTTAAGTACTTAAAACTTCTACTATACAGTAATCTCAGCTTATTATTTGACTTCATCATTTACCAACTATTTGTCACATTTTTTAAGTGAAATGGTATTTGTTAATTACAACAGTTTACCGAAAAATTGAGTTTAAAGCTTTCCCCTTCTAATATCAAATCTCACGCATTTTTGCTACATCTTCTTCAGCGGGGGAGTAGGGGAGTGGGTAGGGACGTTACATGCAACGTCCCTACAGGGAGTGAACCCACCCCTAACCCCTCCTGGGAGGGGAAGTAAACATAAGAATAATTAACAATAACTGGAGTGCTAATTATCAAAAAAGTTATTCAGTTAGCGTGTTAATTACTTAATAATTTAAGTGTCACTTAAGTTAAGTAAGTTAAGCATTCTTTTTTCATGCTTGGTATAAAACCAAATATCACACATTTTTGCTACGTCTTGTTGAAAGCAGACAATAGTAGGGACATTGCATAAGTGGTGGTGTATTGTCCGGCAATGTTTGTTAGGAAGTACGGCAGTAGGAGCATCTTACTCCCGTCACTGGTATTTCTTTTTGCTGTATACTATTATACTTATGAGGACTATCAGACCTAAGACCGTTTCACTAAAGTCAGAAGTCAAAAGTCAGAACTCAGAAGTGATACTTTAGGTACTTCAAAGCTAGGCATTGCTGAGGGGCGGGATGAATATAAGTGGGGTGGGTTCCTACCTGCGGTGAAAATATAAGGAACGGGAAAATATAAGGAACGGGCAAGATGCCCATTCCACAAAACTATTAAAATCCCAAGCACATTTATGCAACGCCCAAAGCTATACTATACAGTAATTTCAGCTTATTATTTTACTTCATCAGTTACTAACTATTTGTGACATTTTTTAAGTTAATTGGTATAATACCAATTCCTAAAAGTAATGCTTTACTTAGGTAAAACTTCAGCCATTAAGTAATTAACACAGGTAAAATAATTTTTTTGTTAATTTGAGTCAAGTTAATGTTAATTATTCTTATGTTTACCAAAAAATGAGGGTATGTGCCTCCCCTTTTAAGGGGATGAAAAAATATTTAACTCAGTATTTCAAGCCTCCGACTTTAGTTGGAGGTTCACTGATAACTGATAACTGATAACTGATAACTGAAATGACTTCTCCTACACTCCCCTACTCCCCTACTCCTCTACTCAAGAAAATGTAGAAAGTTTTTGAGAAATGGTATAAGACCTAAGACCTACCACCTAACACCTAATTCTGTGCAGCCTTAAATAAAATTGGTATAAGTTATAAGTTTTCAATTAACTATTCTATAACTATTATTTGTATTTTTAAATATTCTATAACTATCTGGAATAAATATTTTTCATCTTTATAAAAAAGCATAAATTTTAATTAAAATCTGCTATTTTTTATACCATATTAATCTTCTACTATAAGCTATTCAACAATTAATAATGAATAATGAATAATTATCTCTCCTTGAAAAGAAGAGGATTGAATAATAATGAAAATTTTTCTTTGTTATCCCCTTAAAAGGGGAGGCGCATACCCACAATTTTTCGGTAAATATATGACATTGAAGTTAGTTAAGCCAATAATAAGTAAATTCTTAATCCAGCACATACCTATAGCAAAAATCAAAATTAAATCTTTTTTCTTTCTAAATATTTATCTTTCCGATCTTCCATTACCTATTCAGCAACTCTTGTAAGAAGTTTAACTATTTTGTGCCTGAAGAGACAGACTTCGTAAGCAAGACAATTTATTTAGCGATCGCTTTTATTCCCTGTTATATATATAGATACGAATCACTTCCCTTTTACTTAGTTAATAGTTTCAATACAAAATCATAATCGTACCTGGGTACTAATAATTACATCCTGGAGACAAAAAAATTTTGTGAACCATAAGCATAAGATCGGGGTTATAATTATGGTTAAAGATGTAGACTAAAATTATGCCAATAACTTGCACTTGAGCCATCAATATTCATAACTATTATGTTTGAAGCCAAACACTGAACAATCCGAAATTGAGTCAGGCAAAAATGAAGAAGATACTCAAGCACTAAAATATGTAACTTCTACCTATTTAAAATATTTATTCTCATTCAATTCTCAGCAAATATTATCTACCCATTCAATTTTATCTCTTACTTTAGGGCTGATTAGGCTAAAATAGAATTTGATGAAAATATATAAAGTTGTTCTTCAGGTGAGAGGCCATGATATTTGAATAACTCACAGACTTGTAACTTAAATTTTCCTATCATAAATGTTAGAAAGAGAACTCCCGTTATAATCACGAGATTTAACCGTGAGAGTGTCAAAGAAATTCAATTATGATTATGTCCAAAGCCAAAAATTGGTTAACCAAAGACATTCGTATAATAATGCTTGCATAAGCAAACATTACCAGAGGTATATTCCTCTACCCCTGAAACACTCTAGCTTACTAAAAAGTCAAATTATGACCACTTTCAATATGTACATGGCTGCCGCAACCAAAACTAAAAGCCCTTATGTCTGTACTCCTAGAGATATTGCTCAATTGAACACATCAGCAATTATGGCTTGTGGGTTGACAATGACCTACCAATCTGGAAAACAGTCATACCAGGTACTGAAGAATATTGACTTGACAGTAAACAAAGGTGATGTCCAGCTATTGATGGGACCATCTGGTTCTGGTAAAACTACTTTACTGTCAATCTTAGCAGGATTGTTAACACCCACATCTGGTAGAGTATGTCTCCTGGGACAAGAAATCACTAAAATGTCCAGAAGCCAACTAGCCAAGTTTAGACTTAAGAATATCGGCTTTATTTTTCAGGGGTTTAACTTGTTCCCTGCATTGACGGCGAGAGAAAATATAGAAGTGGCTCTTAATATGAAGGGTATCAAGGGTAAGGCAGCAAAACATGAAGCTCAGGTACTTTTAGAGCAAGTTGGACTAGCGCCCCAGGCCAAACTACATCCAAGAGATTTATCTGGTGGCCAAAAACAAAGAGTGGCGATCGCCCGCGCACTATGTGGAAATCCTAGAGTCATCATGGCCGATGAACCCACAGCAGCGTTAGATTCTCACAGTGGTCATACAGTTATTGAGTTACTGCGTCGTCTTGCGAAAGAAGGTGGTTGTACAGTGTTAATGGTAACTCACGATCCTAGAATAGTAAGTTCTGCTGATAGAGTAGTTTATCTTGAAGATGGGGTTGTACAGGAAAATAAACAGTTATCAGATAATATTTTGTAATTTTAGTAATATGTTTGCACCTATAATTGTTGTAACTTCCCAGATATTAATGTAAGTCTGGGAATTTAATTTTTTTGTTTACCTTTCTTTGTTTTTATTGGCTACTTCTGTATTGTTTTATTTAGGGCTTACCGATCTAATCTAAAAGCATGGACATATAAAGACAAGTGCCTTTTTGGGGTCGAATTGCAGTGCCTGGTATCACGTCTAAAACGCTCAAATTTGAGCGTATTTTAGGCTCATAGTTGGGCAGAACAATCTGGGGACAATTCTTACTCCTACCTCCTCGCTCATTCCCATTTCTCCTGTCTCCTGTCTCCTGTCTCCTGTCTCCTACCCCCTACTAAAAGACTTTTTCAGCAAACCCTATTTAATTGTAAAATTTGTTCCTCGATAACACCCTTGAAAAGAAGTTAAATTAGTATTAGTAATTTTCTCAAGTTTAGTTACTGATGAGGTTGACTAACTATTGATAATTTGCTAATATTTGCTCACATAAGCTCCTATATGTTAATATAGCATTATGGGTTATGTTCCACTAAGGAAAGCCGTAGAAATACTTGGCTTGCATCCTAACACACT
>NZ_JAAHGO010000119.1 GCF_010672455.1 Okeania sp. SIO2C9
ACCCACAATCAAATTCAGAGCTGTTTTTATTTGATAGGTATTTTTTGACTCTTGTTTTCATAATGATACTTGTGTTGAGGCGTTAGCGGAGCTTTGCGTCAGCAATCGCTTAACAGATTTAGTGCGATCACTCTACTTATTATACGCTATATATAGTGTCTTTGCGTAAGTCCTGTTAATAACTGAAATCTTAATTAAGTATCGCATTATTTTTGGGAATTGGTATTACTCATTAGCTAACTACTCCTACTGCAGGCTAATTACGCTTCCTTAAGAGCGAACATAATTTTTAAGAATATCAACATCAGGTCTTCAGGAAATAAAGTAATGGGAAAATTAAGCACATCAGCGACTCTAGGTTTGGATACCTTTGAAGTTGATCCGCTAGAACTCCGTCCTAATACCACAGAAGGAGAGCTAGAACAGATCATTACGGCAGTTTATAAGCAGGTGCTAGGAAATCAGTATCTCATGGAAGGCGATCGCCTCTCTAGTGCTGAGTCTCTACTCCGTAATGGCGATATTACAGTTCGTGAATTTGTTCGGAGTGTGGCTCAATCAAGTCTTTATCAATCACTCTTTTTTCATTCTTCGTCTCAGTACCGCTTTATTGAATTAAACTTTAAGCATCTATTAGGTCGTCCTCCTCAAGCCCAGGAGGAAATTTCTGAACACGTTCAGATTTATAACGAACAAGGATACGAAGCTGAGATTAACTCGTACATTGATAGTGACGAGTATATCCAGAGTTTTGGCGATAATATTGTACCCTATCCACGCAGTATTCGTTCAGTTGTTGGACTGAAAAACGAAGCATTCAACCGGATGTTTTCTCTATTACGCGGCTCTGCAACTAACGATAGCGATAAACGTGCTCAATTAATTTCTTCGGTGGCTGCTAATTTACCAACTCCTATAAAGCCACTGGCAATCGGCAATGGAGCTTCTTATGGTAATACAGAAAAGCGCTTCACAATAGCATTTTCTACCTCTCAAGCTGCTGCTAGATTAGGCAAGCTCAGTCGTCAAGAATGCGTAGTCAACTACAGCCAAATGTCTAAGATGCTTCAAAACATCCAGAAAACAGGCGGAAAAATTATCAGTATTAGCGAAGTTGCTTAATGCCTTTCGTTTTTTTAACTTAATCCCGGCTGTGTACTGCGTAAGTATTACAGCGCGGGTTTTTTTAGTGTATTTTTATTAGGGTTTGCTGATTAAATCTAAGAGCATTTACAGATAAAGGTAAGTGCCTTTTTAGGAAGAAAAAAAGTGCAGCTTTTTAAGCTTGAGCGACCAAAAAGTTAGTATTTTGGGGTAACTATGGCAAAAAAATAAAGGGATAAATATATCCGACTACCTCCTCTATTGAAAGAAAACCTTCTGCCTTCCTTCCACCAAAGAATAAGTATTCAACCGGACATGATATGACTCCTGACTCCTAAAGAATTAAGATTAATATCATACACTAATTTATCAACGCCGTTTTTTTATGTCTCCAGAAGAAACAGATGCTTTTCTAGCAGAGGCCAGAAAAGAAGTAGTCCAACAAACCTTTGACCCCAACGACAGTCAACGCCTAAAACTTATGGTAGAGTGTCTGGGAGATTCACGGGGAATGGTGCGCTTAGGCTTTGCTGAGACCCTCGGACAAATTGGCAAACCAGCTACTCCTTTCTTGATAGAGGCTCTCGGAAATCACCCCGATCCTGTAGTACGCAGAGCTAGTGCCAAAACCCTCACCCTGATTGCTGACCCAGAAACAGTTTCTCCCTTAGTCCATGCTCTCCTCAATGATGAAGATACAGTGGTTAAAGGATCGTCAGTTGGTGCCCTAGCCAGGATAGGAAAAGCTGCTGTACCTCCATTATTGGACATTTTAGGGTCAACAGAGTATCCAGAAAGTACCAAAGGTCATGCAGCTTGGGCTTTGGCATTTATTGGACCTGAAGCAAAAGAGTATCTATATCGGGAAATTCATTCTGAAAAAGTCGCAGTTAGGGCTGCTGTGGTAGGGGCGATCGCCAAAATTGCCCAAGATTCAGGGGAGGAAGAGGCTCTGAATATTTTACTGACTGCTCTAGGGGATTCGTCTGAAATAGTACGGACTGAAGCAGCAGCAGTTCTGGGAAATTTGGCTTACAAACCCGCAGTTCCCTATTTGATAGATTTACTGAATCATCCTACTAGCGGTGAAACTCGCAAGGCAGCAGCTCTATCTTTGATGAAAATTCGTTCCGATAGTGCATTAGTTCCGTTACAAACAGCATGGGAACAGGAATCAGAAGCAGATATTAAGCGGATTATTAAATTGGCAATTACTCAACTAGAGAGACAATCATCAGAAAACGAGTGACGTTCTCTCCCGCTATAATCGGGCGATTTAACGGGAGCTTCTCCTCCTCACGGATGGAGCTTCCTCCTTCCCAGGCTAACTAATGTCTACGCCTTCACAGGCAGCAACGATGAGACCCACCGCCGTTTTTACTGTCCAGTGCTGTACTCACCTAGCTACCTTCTGTGATTTTACCGACAAATCGGAAATTACTAGGACTTGTGAATTTAAACTCCAGAGCTTTAGCAGTCGCTGAGAAGCCTCACACCATAATCTGCGATTTGTGTCAGATGAATCAGCGGTTAATTAAGTAGGTTCCATGCCTACTTCAATTTTCAATATTACTCTGGAGTTTTCTGATGTTCAATATACTTTTTCAAAGTAGAAATTGTCACCCCGCCACAATTGGCAATAAAATAAGAGCCCCATACATAAAACATCTTTCCAGTAAATAGCATGGTTGTGCTTATGCAAATTCTTTTCTTAACCGTCTGCTTGTGACTGTGTTGACGTTATTAACTAGCTTACTTAACATGAGGTTGGTATGATACTGAAACTTTTAGGTGAACATGATTTTCTTCCCCATTAAATTCTATTAATTTACACTCCCATTTAATTAATAATTCTTGCAGAATTTCATTTAAGCTCCTCAGCATTGATGCGTTCATTAATGGATAATGGATAATTACCTCTAGTTAAAACCGTTACGGAATTGAATATAAGGAAATATTATTTCTTTTTTTTCCCTTTAAAAGGGGAGGCTTCAAGGCGCGAATTATTTAATTATTAATTATTAATTAGGGTTTGCTTATGGAAGTCTTTTAGTAGAGGTAGGAGACAGGAGACAACCCACCCCTAACCCCTCCCAGGAGGGGAAGAAAGGAGAAATGGGAATTTACAGGAGGTAGGAGCGGGCGTTTTGTCCCTTAATTTTTCTGCCCAAATCTTGACCAAAATCCGCTCCTAATTGAACAATTACCACTTAAAACCTCGAACTTTTTGATACTTAGACCAGTTGGAGTAAATCAATTAACGATGCTGGATGGAGTCAATTCCTAACTATTTTAACTGTCAAAGCCGGAAATGCTGGAGGTGAAAACCATAGGAGTAAACCCTCAAAATACTAGCCAAGACTGCTCAAATTGTGGCGAAAAAGTTCCCAAAGGATTAAATATACGAACCCATGGTTGCCAACATTGGGGTTATTAACTGTTGAACTAAAAATGTAGAAAGTAGTTGCTAAAAGTAGAAAAGTGTTGTAATATTAAGCAGGTACAAAACTTAAGATGAATTATAGTGAGTGAATGCGACTTGTTGACAGACATATTATTAACCGAACACATAACTTTTGGCGGGTGTGTGATGAGTTAGCCTTTAAATCAAAAAACTTGTACAACCTGGCTAACTATTATTGTCGCGTTTCATTTTTTCAAGTACGGAAAAAGTCTAGATTTAACTAAACTGTACCACGCCACCAAAGATAGCGATGCCGGAGAGAGCATTACCAACTAAAGTATCAAAACAAATAATAAAATGCTTGGTTGCAACTTGGCGTGGCTATTTTCAAGCTATAAAAGAATGGTCGCGCACATCCAGGGAAGTTTCTAGGCAAACCCAAAATACCAAAGTATAAAAATAAAACTCAAGGTAGGAATGTAGTTATATACTCAAAAGAATCAGTCTACAAAGCCCCTCTAAAAGATGGTATTTGTCACTTATCAATGAGTGAAATCAAAATACCTGTAGTTGTGGAAACTGTAATCGAAGTCAGGATAGTACCTGCTACCAACTGCTATATAATTGAAGTAGTCTATGAAAAAACACTTCAGCCACAAATACACTCAACATATGTAGCCGGAATAGACTTAGGAATTGACAGATTAGTTGCTCTATCTACAAATAAGCCTGGTGTCAAACCACTGCTGATTAACGGGAAGCCACTAAAAAGCGTCAATCAACTATATAACAAGCGTAAAGCCAAGTACCAAAGTCATCTCAAAGGGAACAGAAAAAGCAGCCGTAAAATTGAAGCATTAAGTTATAACCGAAATCGTTTTGTCGATAATTATCTGCATAACACCAGTAAGTTAGTTGTCAATTATTTAGTAACTAATAATATTGGTACTGTAGTCATAGGAAAAAATGATAACTGGAAACAAAGTGCAAATATAGGCAAAAAAAACAACCAAAATTTCACCCAAATACCACATGATAAGTTACTCAAGCAAATTACTTACAAATGTCAGCTAGCAGGAATCAAGGTGATTGAAACAGAGGAAAGCTATACAAGCAAAACATCTGCCCTTGACCTTGAGCAACCAATAAAACATGAAACTTATAGGGGTAAACGAGTCAGACGTGGTTTATTCAGGAGTGGAACTGGTATAGTCATTAATGCCGATATTAATGGTAGTCTTCAGATAATTAGAAAGAAATTCCCAGGGGCATTTACTGCCGAGGGAATAGTGAGCTGTGCCGTACAGCCAGTATTGGTTAATCCAATATCAAGATAAAAGCTGTTTCATTTTTCTACAGTTTTTTTCGTACGGTATTGTAATAGACCGCGACTTGTTTGCGTTTGCGCAGCATCCCGTAGGGAAGCATGACAAACGCAAATGCAGCGATAAATATAAAAAATAGGGCTGCAGGGCATTCCGTCTTTAAAAAAGCTCGTAGAACCCGATGCAATAGCAGGGCTACGAAACGAGAAGCCGACACTATAGCGCCAGCTTAGTGTGGGAGATGTCACCCTTCTCAACTTTGGTTAGATTTGAAATTCAACATATCCAAGCGGGATAAAGCACTGATGGCCGTCTCCCGTACATAGGTTTCAGCAGAGGCATCATTGGCTAATTTGGTTAAGACTGCTTTAGAGCGTTCGTCATTAATAGAGCTAACAGCATTAAGAATTGCCACTGCCAAGCCTAAGTTCTCAGTTCCATCTAGGACTTCCAACAAGCTATCTAAGGCAGGCACACCAATGACTCCTAAAGCCATTGCTGAGGCAATATGAACAACGGGATTGGTATCGCTGAGTCCTTTTTTTAACCCTTCAATTCCTTCAGATGGGAAGGGAACATCTTTATAATTAATAGCTACCTGAGCTAGAGCTTTAGCACAACTGCCCCTAATTGTTGAATTATCACTGTTGAGCAACGAATCAACTAAAAATGGCACAGTATCTGTCCCGATCGCTCCGAGTGCCTTAACTGCTGCCCGTCGATAGACGGTATCTTCTTCTGCCAAAACTTCCATCAAGTTAGGAATGGTAGTTTCATCAGAAGTTTCGACTATTTCCCACATTGCTCGGTCGCGCAAGTGAGGGTTAGGGTGTTTTAGTTTCTCAAATAAAGAGGATTGTGTCACTTCAGTTATCAGTTATCAGTTATCAGTTAGCCTCATAAGGTCGGAGCTACGCTTTTTCCTATGTCATGCTCCGCTTGACCTGTCGCGTCGCTTTAACAGAGTTGTGCGCTAGCATAACAGTAGCTCCTTTAATAGGAAGGCTACGAAAATACGGAATTTTCTTTTTTTATCCCCTGAAAAGAGGAGGCTTGAGACCTTATTTGTTGGTCATAGGTTTATGAGTAGTTTGACAAATTATCAGCATACCTTTCGGTGTTTTTGTCCAACTGTTGGATAAATTCTATATTTGTATCTAGCTTTCATTATTATCGTTTTCAACTAACAATTATGGGTCTTAAATCAAATAAAAAGTCGTCCTAAAAGGACGAGGCTTCAGACCCACTTTTTTGGTGAACTCCTAAAGATAACAAATATTTAATTCAGGTTAAATAAGGTTCTAATTTATCGATTAGCTGTTGTTTTGTCATAGCTCCTTCATCGGACAGTAATAATTCTTGATTCTGAAATAGTCTAAAGGCAGGGACTCCTTCAACTTGATATTGCTTCACAATTTCAGACTTAGGATCTACTTCCATTTTCACTACTTTGAGGCGATCGCTATATTCAGTGGCCACTTTTTCCACTGAAGGAGACATCAACCTACATGGGCCACACCAAGTGGCCCAAAAATAAGCTAATACAAGTTTTTCTGAGTTGAGGACTTCAGTTTCAAACTGAGAATCATTAATGACAATAACGTTACTACTCACGTTTTTTCCGTTCCATAATTTGCTGACATTTTCTCACAAATATTGTGGCTACTTAATTTTATCAGAATTTGAGTAGGTCAAACTAAATATTTTAAGATAACTGAAGCAATTAAATTTCCCAAACCGTAGCTTTCCATCTATCAATCTTTAGTTTTAAACTTTTGACTTTTGACTTTTGACTTTTGACTATCTGTAATAAAACTTTACATCCCACATTCCGCACAAAGCCCTAAGCTGATCCCTGGCTCTGATAGACTTTAACACTGGGAGAGCTAAATAAAAAAGTTTTCCTAAGAATTTGGGAGGATAAAAATTCGTGGATAATGTAATTGGTTTAGAAATTATCGAAGTAGTAGAGCAAGCAGCGATCGCCTCTGCTCGTTGGATGGGAAAAGGTGAGAAAAATACCGCAGACGAAGTAGCTGTAGAAGCTATGCGGGAGCGGATGAACAAAATTCATATGCGGGGTCGCATCGTTATTGGAGAAGGAGAGCGAGATGAAGCCCCCATGCTCTACATTGGCGAAGAAGTAGGAATTTGTACTCAACCTGATGCTACAAACTTCTGTAACCCAGAAGAATTAGTTGAGATTGACATTGCAGTTGACCCTTGCGAAGGTACAAACCTAGTTGCCTACGGTCAAAATGGTTCAATGGCAGTATTAGCTATTTCTGAGAAAGGAGGTCTATTGGCAGCACCAGATGTCTATATGAAAAAATTAGCTGCACCAGCAGTAGCCAAAAATCATGTAGATATTAATAAATCTGCCACTGAAAATCTCAAGATTCTTTCAGACTGCATGGAACGTACCGTTGAAGAGTTAGTTGTTGTAGTGATGGATCGTCCCCGTCACAAAGAGCTAATTAATGAAATTCGTCAAGCTGGTGCCAGAGTCCGTCTGATTAGCGATGGTGATGTCTCGGCAGCTATTTCCTGTGCATTTACAGGTACAAATATCCATGCTTTGATGGGTATTGGTGCAGCACCAGAAGGAGTAATTTCAGCAGCAGCTATGCGTGCTTTAGGAGGCCATTTCCAAGGACAACTGATTTATGACCCAGCTATTGTCAAAACAGGTTTAATTGGAGAAAGCAAAGAAGATAACATAGCTCGACTCAAAGAAATGGGTGTCGAAGATCCAGACAAAGTTTATAATGCTGAAGATTTAGCCTCTGGAGAAACAGTGCTATTTGCAGCTTGTGGTATTACTCCAGGTACTCTAATGGAAGGAGTTCGCTTCTTTCCTCATGGTGCTCGTACCCAAAGTTTAATTATTTCTTCTCAGTCAAGCACTGTTCGGTTTGTAGATACTGTTCATATGTTTAAACAACCAAAATCACTACAACTGAGATAGAAATTGATAAGCATTCAGCTATTAGTAGTTAACATTCAGCTTTTTCATTAATCAAGCTAGTTGATGTATTTTATCGTACAGTTTATGGCTAATGTCTAATGGCTGAATGCTTAGATAAATAGTATTAGGTAAATGGGGCATTACAAAATATCTCTGTTGAAAAATGACCTTTGAAAAATTGCTGCTAAACAGTCAAAATTAATTCCTGATATCAATCAGAATGACTAGGGAATTATTAAAATTTTTGGGGTAGGTTTTAAATTAAATATGTAGGTGGAAGAGAACTAACCATCTATCAAACCTCCCCCTGTTTTTTCACAATTCTAACTCTCCTCCGAAACAATAGACATTCCTCCGACATCATCCTTTAATTTAATTAAAAATAACAACAAATTAACAAAATAAAAATTACATGAATATCGCAGTTGTAGGACTTAGCCACAAAACAGCACCGGTTGAAGTTCGAGAAAAATTAAGTATTCCAGAAACACAAATTGAAAATGCCATTACTCAATTATGTGGTGGAACTTATACTCAAGAAGTTGGCATTCTTAGTACCTGTAATCGTTTAGAAATTTATGTAGTTACTAATGAAATGCAGCCTGGTATTCGGGAGGTAATTCAGTTTCTTTCTGACTCTAGTAAAATACCTTTAAATTTACTCCGTCCTCACCTATTTATGTTGCTCCATGAAGATTCTATTATGCACTTAATGCGAGTTGCGGCTGGATTAGATAGTTTGGTATTAGGTGAAGGACAGATTTTAGCTCAGGTTAAACAAACTCATAAACTCGGACAACAATATAAAGGTATTGGGCGGATTCTTAATCGTTTATTTAAGCAAGCCGTAACTGCTGGAAAAAGGGTGCGGACGGAAACAAGTATTGGTACTGGTGCTGTTTCTATTAGTTCTGCTGCAGTGGAATTAGCTCAGATGAAATTAGAGGATTTATCTAATTATCGAGTGGCTATTGTTGGTGCTGGTAAAATGTCAAAATTATTGGTGCAACATTTATTAGCTAAAGGTGCAAATAATATATCAATTATTAATCGTTCTATCGGACGCGCTAAGGATTTAGCGAATAGTTTTAAAGATGCAAATATAAATGTTGATTCTATCTCAGAAATGGGTCAGGTTATTAGTAATTCTGATTTGATATTTACTAGTACTGGGGCAACTGAACCAATTTTAGATAAGGCTAAATTAGAAGGAATTTTAACTCCTAATCAATCTTTAATGTTGGTGGATATTTCTGTGCCTCGTAATATTGCTACTGATGTGAGTGAATTGGCAAATGTTAGTTGTTTTAATGTGGATGATTTGAAGGCTGTTGTTGCTCAAAATCAAGAAAGTCGTCGGCAGATGGCGATGGAGGCTGAGGTTTTATTGGAGGAAGAGGTAGAAGCTTTTGATGTTTGGTGGAGAAGTTTAGAGACGGTTCCGACTATTAATTCTTTACGACAAAAAATAGAGACTATTCGGGAACAGGAATTGGAAAAAGCTTTGTCTAGGTTGGGGTCGGAATTTGCGGAAAAACATCAAGAGGTAATTGAGGCTTTGACTAGGGGTATTGTGAATAAAATTTTGCACGACCCAATGGTACAGTTACGAGCACAACAGGATATTGAGGCGAGGCGTCATGCTATGGAGACTTTACAACTTTTGTTTAATTTGGAGCTAGAAGTTAGTTGAATCGCTTGCTAATTAAGTAGGCATTGAGCCTACTTACATTAGCAATATCACTTTTTGTCATTTTTTTGAATGCCTAATACAGCAGTTTCCGAAGCTATGAGGTACATATATTGAAGGTTGTAGGGAGTAGGGGAGTAGGGGCGACAACTATATATTTAACCGGATTTGATATAAAACATGATTCAACAGAGTTAGAGCGGTTTTCATTTCGGTAGACCACAGTTAGACCACAGTAGGGGAAAATGGTCAGTAATCCCCTATAGGGTTTTGGTTATGACAATGTGGTTCATCAATCTGAAAATCGTAGGGTAATACAGCCTAATTGGAGAAGTAATCGATTAAGTATTCTGAAATTTGATCGGGTTGTTCTGATGAGAGTGCATGGCCAGCATGTTCTACTTCAACATATTTCACCTGATCGGCTAGTTCCTCTGCAAGTGGCTTACCTGTTGTCTCTGGCGGTGAAATAAAGTCTTCTGTCGCCTGGACGATTAAGAATGGCTTACCGCCTGCTTTTTTGTAAAAGTCCCCATTAATCATGTTGGCTGCCAATATTTGGGCATCAGCCAATTCAGGATACCAACCCGCAAGCCATATACTGGGATCATTGCCCTTGGCAAAAAAGGCGCATTGTAGTGCTTTTTCGCGAATTCTGTCATCTAGTTCGAGATTAAATGAATTAGAAAGACACGCCTTTTGCTTTAAGTTCTTTTCATTATCGCCATCAACAGCCAGTACAGCCAGATCATCAACATAACTCGGGTACAACGTTGCAAAAGTAGGGGCTAACCTGTTACCAAATGCATGTCCAACAACATATAAATTTTTAATGTGCAGGTAATCTAAAACTGCTTTGATGTCCTGGGCAAACATGCTCATTGACGCATTATTTGGTGTTATATCGCCTCTACTTTTCCCAATTCCTCGGGGTTGTATCAGGATTACTTCCATCTGTAATTTGATGGAATATTTGATAGTTGTTTGGGCATGGCACTATTACAGCCAGTTTTGCTGCCAGACCTTTCCAAACTTCCGTCTGTTCTGGTCTTTTCATCATGGCAATGCCGATGGAGTAGTTGCCAGTTTTTGTATTCATCCTTTCCGCCTTTTGACTTAGGGATGATATGGTCTAACTCTATTACGTCTCCATCCTTAAAGAACAATCCGCACCTGCGACACTTCCCTTTTTGCTTTTTCAGCAGCGATGCTGTTCGCTTCGGCATCTGAGGGTGTTTACCGATTCTTGTACTCCAATAAGTTAGGTTCCCATCATCAGGACTGGCATCGCCTTTAACTTTTATATATTGTTGGCTCTTAAATGAGCCATGTTCCACTAAAGTTAAAGGGTTATTTTCCCGTGAGGTAGAAAAGACCCAATTTCTATTCCCTATTTTTTGCCAATACTTATTAATCCAGTATTCGCCTTTGTTGGGGTGTCTTCTCTTAGCCCATCTTCGGAGTTTCCAGTATATTAGGTAATCCATTCGGTAAAATACCTTTGTTGGACATCCTATGGAAAAATAGTTACACCATCCTCTGATTATGGGATTGAGGTTTTTGATAAGTGCAGCTTGTGGTTTAGCTTTGTGCTTGTCAATAACTTCTGTGATTTTGGTGTAATGTTCCTTTTGGCTTTCTTTTGATGGGGTGATGATTGTCGAGAAACCTAGTATTCGTTTTTGTGAATCTTTTCCAGATGTATATTTTCCTGCTTTAAACTCTCGGATGTTGAATCCGAGAAAGTTGTTCTTCGAGTTCAAACCTTTCCTCGAATTTGAGGGCAAGTTTGTCGTCAATTCCAGCAGTTTTCTTACCAGTATTTAGCTATGTTACTTGACGTATAGCTAAGAATCTAGCTGCCACAGAACGGAGTATTAGCTTCTGCAACGACCTTGCTTTTTGCATATCTCCTGCTCGAACCGCTTTCCACACTCGCTTTTGTAGGCGGAATAAATCTTTACGAAATTTCTTCCAGGGAAGATTTCTCCAAGTTTCACTATCGTATTTTCCGATGTGTCTAAACATACTCTACTCTAGTTTATGTGTTCTGAGTTCCTCCGACCAATTACGGTCTGTCCTACCCGAATCTAGGGAGTTAATCCCCTCGTCTGACCTACCATAGATACGACCTATCTACAGACCCTAGGTTCGTTTTTATTCGTTCCATCCTTTTGATTGTTAAGTTCCTTTAGGTGTAACCACTTCAACCGCTTGAACCCCATACTCATGCCAATATCCCAGGAAAAATTTGGCGGGGTACATAACTCAAGCGAAGTAAGGCTTAGGATTGCGCCTTCTTTTTCAGTAGGTTGCTTTTCTAGGTTCTGTTTCACCTTGGGAACTCCCCATTAGCACCAGTGTCACTTGCAATTAGTGTCTGATTGCGCCCTATTTCCAGCTTCGCCCTCCAGAATTCCGAGTCTGGTCAGCGTGGATAGATTGGGAGTCACTTGTGAGTTTCAAGGAAGGGACTTTCACCCTGATCTCTAGGATAGTTATCATCTAAGATTGTCTGGAAGCCTTAGTTTATATGGGTTTTATCCCAACTTTACTAAGAACGAATCGCACCCCTGGCCTGAAACCATATGAGGATGGTTCAAATCGGGCTTCCCATTCTGGTTCTAAGGCCATTTTTACTAGCCCTTGCAATGCGCGGTCGTACATGGTCGGTATTCCCAAAGGTCTTTTTTCATCCTTACCTGGTTTCGGAATCCATACTCTCCGATTGGGTTTTGCCTTTGAGTCTATTCTTAGTTGATTTACCAAAATGAGACGTTGCTTTGGGGTCAGCGACTTAATACCGTCCACACCTGCCGTCTTCTTACCTTGATTATCTTGGGTTACTCGACGCACCGCTAAACATTTTGCGAACCATGATGTAGTTAGTAATTTTTGGAGTCTACGAACTGTTCTGACATATCCACGATGTGACGCTTTGTAAATCCGATGAATGCAACTTAAAGACACATCTTTCGGCTTTTCGCCAGTTGATGTCCCTCCATTCATACATCGGTCTTGGTTCCGTGTTCATAACTTTTATTGCTACTTGTAGCAATACATTCCGTATTACCGTGAGTCCGTCAGCCTATCCTTGTCATTACAGCAAGGCTTTTGCTTCTGACTCAATCTTTCCCACCTATTACCTACGCTTGTGATAGAGTTTTCGTCTTAGCTGACTACTTAATCAATCGACCTTGATTAAGAGTAATAAGTGGGTTACTTCGTTCCAAATAACCATTGGTTTGTTCCTTTAGGACGATACTCTCCGCCTTTGTTCGGGAGACACTTATCAGATTAAGACATGACCTTTCTGATTCCCTTAGTCTTTGCCCTTTTGGGACTCAAGCGTGTATCAACCTATTTCACTGGTTTTCTCTCAAGATGGTTCGGACGTATCTTTGTATTTCTATCCATGGGAACTTGCTGAGGTGGTATTGATTTTAGGTTGAGTTACCTTTACCCTTTCATCCCTGCTTCAAAGATTGATGGCTAGTCTCTACTTTGAGGGAAGTGCTTTCGCTCCTGTGTCTGGAGGATTGGACTTGAGTGTTCTAGAATACTTGCTCGCACCAATATGGTTATTTAGTTGTCATCTGTTGAGGATTAAAGTGCGAACTCTACCTTATCGGTTACTAAACACAAGCCAATCATCCCCCTATTTCTCGGTTTCGACTGAACGAATGGCACCATTTTTGAGAAGTAGGTTCCCAACGACTAATTACTCTGAAATCGCGACCATCGCTTATGGGCGAGGCTTGAGACCCATTTTTTCGGTCAATTAGCTTGACAAATTCGGGAGTATGCCAAATGGATGGCTATATCAATTCCTCAATATTTTTCTTGTTAATTTTCCACATCTCCTCTTCTTCCCAAATCCATCTACTATCAACTCGCTTTACTGTACCATCAAAGTTAAACACTGTTGCCGTTGCCAAAGTCTCAATCCAGACGGTAGCTCCACAACTATGAGGTTTTTCTGGTCGATAAACAATCCGACAAGGACCATTAATCTCCACTTCGTGACCTTTACTTAAAATCTTAGAGCCACGTTGAGCAGAAAGTACATATTCACATTTGGCTTGAGGATCGACCTTTTTGAGCTTTCGATTTTTCTCTATATTAGGTCGATTGAAATGAATTGTATTTTTGCCACAGTGCCGATGAGGAGACCAATTAGGTTTGGGGCCACGTTTTCTACTAGAGACTCTAGGTTTTCCTTTGTACAGAGGAATCCCCCAAATCCGACCATTAATTTTCCGAGCGCCTTGAATCCGACCTTCTTTGAGCAAAACTCGGACTCGTTGAGCAGAAATACTTAATAGAGAAGCTGCTTCAGTAGTACCAACAAACATAAGATTTAACTATTGCGTATAGCAGAATAATACTAAATAATACAAAGGTTACAAAGTCATACATTTGAGGTGCTTCAGATAAAAAAATTTTCGCTAGTCTATTTTTCAAGCTAAAGAATATTCATAGCAAGACTCAAGAAGGTAATACTATTTCTCTGTAACAATGCGCTTAATAATTCTTACCAAAACCTGAATTTTACTCATAGCTGTTATCTTTTATTAAGTGCAACTTCATGGAGAAATGGTATAAGTCCTCTAAATAGAGTTTGCGCTCAAAAGTCTTTTAGTAGGAGACAGGAGACAGGAGACAGGAGAAATGGCTTGGGAGCGAGGAGGTAGGAGCTAAGTTTTGTCCCTAGATTGTTCTGCCCAACTATGAGCCTAAAATACTAACTTTTTGAGCATGAACAGCTGAAAACCAGGCACTTTTTTCTACAAAAAAAATGCCAAAGTCTTTATCTATCAATGCTTTTAGATTGAATCAGCAAGCCCTAAATAGGGTTAGAGTTTGCTGAATAAAATCTTTTGCTAGGGGTAGGAGTCAACCCACCCCTAACCCCCAGGGCTGTTTCATTTTTGAGTGGAGAGGACGCGGGGAGGGGGAGACACACCAGACGTGGATAGAGGAAGACGCGCAGATATATGGACGCGGGGGTTTTCTTTAATGAACATAACGACGCTTATTAGCTGAAAAATCGGCAAATTTTGGTAAATTTCACTGTTCCAGTATCCCCTCATCCCCCGTTCTCCCGCTCATCGTTAATCTACAATACTTTGAAACAGCCCTGCCCTCAGGAGGAGAAGGACCGAGAACCGAGTCAGAAGAAACGGGGAATTTAGAGGAGGTAAAAGAAAAGTAAGAATTATCCCTCAATTTTTCTGTCCTTGATTTCCCCAAAATGCTAATTTTTTGAACGTTTTAGACTAAAACAAGGGCACTTTTTTGGAAAATCATAAGGCTAAAAACTTTATCTGTCAATACTTTGATAGTTAATCAGCAAACCCTATTTACTCCTTCTTCCTTCTTCCTTTTAACAACAAAATCCTCAATTCTCCATAGTTGGAGGTTGCGCTGGAATCGCAGCAATAATCGCATCAATCACCTTAGCAATAGGCAATATTTGCATTCCTAAATCTGGCGTTTGTTGACCTTTGGGAATAATTGCCCTCTTAAAACCTAACTTCGCAGCCTCTCTCAACCTTAATTCCAACTGAGATACAGGTCGCACCTGGCCACCTAAACCAACCTCTCCCAGCAAAATAATCCTGGGGTCAACTACTCGGTCGCGAAAACTAGCCACTACTGCAATAGCAACTCCCAAGTCTGCGGCAGGTTCTTCCACACTCAACCCACCCACTGTCGCCACATAAGTATCTAACTTAGATAAAGGAATGCCTACCCGTTTTTCCAAAACTGCCAAAATCTGTTGCAACCTACTACTATCAATACCAGTAGTAGAACGCCGAGGCGCACCATGACTCGCCGGGCTAACCAATGCCTGAATCTCTACAACTATTGGGCGAGTACCCTCCATAGAAACAACTGTGGAAGTTCCCGAAGCATATTCATCGCGACTTCCTAAAAATAACTCTGAGGGATTCAATATCTCCTTTAAACCATTCGCCACCATTTCAAACACTCCAATTTCGTGAGTAGCGCCGAAACGATTTTTCATAGAGCGCAACAGACGGTGGGAGGCAAAGCGATCGCCCTCAAAATATAGAACCGTATCTACCAAATGTTCTAAAACACGAGGACCTGCTAAAGCACCATCTTTAGTTACATGACCGACTATTAATAAAGTAATATTTTCCCGCTTTGCTACTTGCATCAAAGCCGAAGTACATTCCCTCACCTGAGCAACCGAACCAGGGGCAGAAGTCAGCGAAGCAAAATAAATTGTTTGAATACTGTCAATTACAGCAAGATATGGTTTGAGAGATTCCAACTCTCTTAAAATTACTTCCAAATCTGTTTCTGGCAATAAAAATAAATTTTCCTGAGAATCTATAGTGGAATCTTTTATAGATTCAGGATTGTCATTGCCTTCTTTATTTTCATTTGAGGATAAATCTTCATCCATCTCAACATTTGAAACATTATTCTTATCCTCTTCCTCTACTTCTACTTCATTGAGATTAACAATTAAACGTTGCGAACGTAATTTAACCTGTTGTCCAGACTCTTCTGCCGACACATATAAAACTCGACATCTACTAGACAACTGATTAGCCACCTGTAATAAAAGAGTAGATTTACCAATACCAGGTTCTCCACCAATCAAAACTAAGGAACCAGGAACAATTCCACCACCAAGCACTCGGTCTAACTCTTCAAATCCAGAAGGCATTCTGGACAAACTTTGGTCAGAAATCTGGGATAATAGAAAAGATGCCCTTGGTTGACCAGAAGACTTATCTGATTCAGATGCTTGACTGCCAATGCCAATATCAGTCAGTCCCAATCTTTGTAGAGCAGTAGTAGTTGATTTTTCTATCTCTTCTGTCAGAGAATTCCAAGTATTACAGCTAGGACATTTGCCCAAAAATTGAGTAGACTCATACCCACATTCTCCACAAACATACTTTATTTTCTGTTTTGGCATTTCTTAAAATAATTTAATATTCACTCTTGACCTCTCCCCGCGCTTTTAAGCGCGGGGATTCTCAACTTTTGCTACGATTAGGGGCTAAAGCCAAATCTGGTAGCTTTTTTAGTTTTGGTTTCCCAGATCCGAAACCTGGTAGCGAGGATCAAAACTCGCCTACAGACCTTGACTAGGTTTAGACCTAATTGTGTCTCTACTTTACCGAATAATTAAGGTTTAAAGCCTCTCACTCGCCGTGGAGAAACAAGCGGTCGAGGGATGGATGGGTTTCCTAACCATATCCAATCGACCAAGAGAGAACAAATTTTCCTTTTATTGAATCCTCTTCCTTTTAGGGCTATCCATTACCCACATCTTTCTTAACATAAGGTTTGACAAAAAAAAGCATTTATGTATGGAGTAGCGATCGCCAAACTGACTCTCCGAAAATTGTCGTTAAGTTCTGCTTGTTGATAATTAGATTTTGAGGTAACATAAGCTACAAAGCTTACTAAAAATTAACTATTTTGTCAGGGCGATCGCCAAACTGACTCTCCGAAAATCGTCTTTAAGTTCTGTTTGTTGATAATTAGATTTTGAGGTAACATAAGCTATAAAGCTGAAAGCTGGCTGAGTCTGAAGTTCGGCGATGAAAATTCTTTTGAACTCACGTTTAATTAACTACAAGAGACTGACAAACAACCCAGCCTTTAACAAGATCATGCAATAGCGAGAGTCCACGCCAGATAACTTTAACACCAGGAGAACCATCACCTTTTCGACCTAAAAATCCGCCCAACTGAGCAATCCAATTCACAACTTCAGCTAGAGTTGGTGGTGCTGAATGAGGATAAAGTTGGTGGTGTATGGTGGCATACAAAACCTGCCACTATGATGGTTCTAAAACTTGTTCACAACTGCTCGTTGGAGAACCACGAGCTAAATAAGTTAACCATAACAAACGCCAAGCAACAATACTATAGGTAGCCAAAGCCATCTCTAATCTTTGTGCTGTCTCTAATTGTAACTTCTCCATGCCACAACCACTTTTTAAAACATAATGATAACGTTCAATTAACCAACGATGCTCACGGGGTGACGAGCGCCTCAAAACTATTGTTGGATAAGGGTTGCAAGAATTAAACCTTTGTAAAAAATCAAGATTTTTCTGCCTAAATAATGATAATCATTATTGGGAGGGGAGTAGTTGAGC